>JAFAFU010000067.1 GCA_023423335.1 Bacillota bacterium
TACGTGGAATACGGAGCCGCCGATATCGGGGTTGTGGGCAAGGATACCATTCTGGAGGAAGGCCGAAAAATGTTTGAGGTGGTGGATTTGGGTCTCGGTAAATGCCGGATGTGTGTTGCGGGACCGGAGACTGCCAGGGAGAGGCTGCAGCATGGGGAATTGATTCGCGTTGCCACGAAGTATCCGAACATTGCCAAGGATTATTTCTATAATAAAAAGCATCAGACCGTAGAAATCATTAAGCTGAACGGTTCGATTGAGCTGGCTCCGATTGTGGGTTTATCCGAAGTGATCGTGGATATTGTTGAGACGGGTTCCACCTTAAGGGAGAACGGGCTGGTGGTACTGGAGGAGATCTGCAATATCTCCGCACGGATGGTAGTGAACGAGGTCAGCATGAAGATGGAACATGAACGTATCACTAAGATCATAAGGGATTTAAAGAATTGCCTGCAGCCCAGCGTTTGCAGGCTGTGAAGCGGCAGATGGAGATTGGTGTAAATATTGTGCTGGTGCCGGGATTCGCGGGTATCGGCAGCATGGAGGATTCATATGAGAATAGTTGAATTGAATGAGGCTACGAAGAAGAATATATTACAGGACCTGCTAAAGAGAAGTCCGAACCAATATGAAGCCTACGAAAGCGCCGTGTCTAAGATTCTGGAGAATGTCAGGACCAGAGGAGACGAGGCCTTATCGGAATATACGGCAAAGTTTGATCTTGCGGCAATCAACCGGGAGAATATCCGTGTTACGGAAGAAGAGATTGAGGAGGCCTATCAAGAGATCGAACCGGAGGTACTGGAGGTTATCCGGAAAGCGATGAAGAATATTGAAGCCTTCCACAGCAAGCAAAAGCAGTACAGCTGGTTTGATACATCTGAGAACGGAACGATCTTAGGGCAGAAGGTTACTCCCATTGAAGCGGCAGGGGTCTACGTGCCCGGAGGTAAAGCGGCGTATCCTTCTTCTGTCTTAATGAATGTAATTCCGGCAAAGGTGGCGGGAGTCAAAAGAATAGCCATGACAACGCCCCCTGATAAGAACGGTAAGGTTTTTGCCAAGACTTTGGTAGCCGCGAAGGAAGCCGGAGTAACGGAAATCTATAAGGTCGGCGGAGCCCAGGCTATCGCAGCCCTGGCTTTCGGTACGGAGAGTATCGCAAAGGTGGATAAGATTGTCGGACCGGGCAATATCTATGTTGCATTGGCAAAAAAAGCGGTTTACGGTTATGTCAGTATTGATTCGATTGCAGGGCCCAGTGAGATTCTTGTATTGGCGGATGAGACAGCGAATCCCAGATTTATCGCGGCGGATTTACTTTCCCAGGCAGAGCATGATGAATTGGCCTCCTCTATTTTGGTAACGACCAGCCGTGAATTGGCGGAACAGGTTTCGAAGGAAGTAAGGCTTTTCACGGAAGAGCTGTCCAGAAAGGAGATTTTACAGAAATCCCTGGATAACTACGGTTATCTGCTGATAGCCAGGGACCTTGCGGAAGCCGTGGAGGTGACGAATGAAATCGCATCCGAGCACCTTGAGATCATGACGAGGGATCCCTTCATGGTTATGACAAGGATTAAGAATGCCGGTGCCATCTTTATCGGAGAATATTCCAGTGAACCTCTTGGAGATTACATGGCCGGACCGAATCACATTCTTCCGACCAATGGGACAGCGAAGTTCTTCTCGCCGCTTTCTGTGGATGACTTTGTTAAGAAGTCCAGTATCATCGCTTACTCAAGAGAGGCTCTGGAACCGATTCACAAGGATATAGAGACCTTTGCGAAATCCGAAGGTCTGACTGCCCATGCCAATTCAATTGCGGTCAGATTCGAATAATCTGTGTTTGACATTTATTTCACTTATTGTATATAATACTTATGAAGATGAAACGGGAGGGAAGAAGATGGAGAACAGAACTGCTTCGATCAGCCGTATAACGAAGGAAACCGAGATTGCCCTGGAGCTTGCCCTGGATGGAAGCGGTAAATCGCAGATTGAGACCGGAATCGGATTTTTCAATCATATGCTGGACAGCTTTGCCAGACACGGCTTTTTTGATTTAAAACTGACCGTGAAGGGCGATCTTTATGTGGACGCACATCATACGGTTGAGGATACCGGGATTGTTCTCGGACAGGCCATAAAAAGTGCTTTGGGTGAAAAAGAGGGCATCAAACGTTACGGTTCTTTCCTTCTTCCTATGGATGAGGCGCTGGTTATGTGTGCCATAGATTTGTCCGGCCGTCCTTATCTGTCCTATGATATGAATTATTCGGCTGATAAGGTGGGTTATCTGGATACGGAGCTGGTCAAGGAATTCTTCTATGCGGTATCCTATTCGGCAGGGATGAATCTACATATTAAGATGTTAAGCGGCGGTAACAACCATCACGTTATTGAGGCAGCCTTCAAAGCGTTTGCCAAGGCGTTGGATGAAGCCTGCAGCCTCGATCCGAGAATTCAGGGTGTTCTCTCTACCAAAGGATCAATTTGAGTTTATTTTAAATGGAAGGGTCTTACCAAAATAGAATGCAATAGAAAGGCAAGGACAGATATGAAATTATTTCCGGCAATCGATATAAAAAACGGCCAATGCGTAAGACTGAGACAGGGCAGCTTTCGTGATGTGTTAGTATACTCCGACGTACCTTTAAAAGTGGCAAAACAATGGGAAGCTTACGGGGCTTCCTTTATCCATATCGTGGACCTGGACGGTGCCCTGGTTGGTCATTCCGTCAATGAAGAGGTCATACATGAAATTGTAGAGAATGTGAAGATTCCGGTACAGGTCGGCGGAGGAATCCGTACGA
Source organism: Bacillota bacterium (assembly GCA_023423335.1). Taxonomy (GTDB): domain Bacteria; phylum Bacillota; class Clostridia; order Lachnospirales; family Lachnospiraceae; genus Mobilitalea. Next base: position 2,817 of record JAFAFU010000067.1, read on the forward strand.
TCAAGGATATCGAAAATAAGCTTTCCCTGGGAGTAGGCCGGGTAATCATCGGAACAAAAGCAGTAAAAGATCCGGGGTTTATTAAGGAAGCAATCCAGAACTTCGGTGCGGACCGGATTCTGATCGGCATTGATGCGAAGGATGGCATGGTAGCGATCGAAGGTTGGGAAACCCTCAGTAATTACCAGGCGGTTACTCTTGCCCTGGAGATGAAGAAGGCCGGAGTTAAGACGATTGTTTATACGGATATTTCAAAGGATGGCATGCTGCAGGGACCGAACATCACGCATACAAAGGAAATGGTCCATGAGACGGGACTTAATATTATCGCCTCCGGCGGTGTATCCTCCTTAAAGGATCTGGAGCTGCTGCAGGAAATCAATGTCTATGGCGCAATCATAGGTAAAGCTTTATATGAGAATAAAATAGAATTCAAGAAAGCCGTAGCCATGTTTGAACGACCGGTACATTAGGTACAGTTCCTATGCGGTATAAGGAGGTAGCAGATGTCTTATAAGAAAATCATACCCTATATCAATGCGGAAAACGAGGTGCTGTCCCATGCGGTACAGTTGGCGAAAGCTTACTCCGACGGGGGAGCGGATGAAATCCTGGTTTATAATTATTCCAAGGATGAAAAATCCCGGGAGGAATTCTTAAGCCTGGCCAGGGAATTGAATAAAGTCCTGGATGTCCCGCTGTTGATCGGAGCCTATGTCAAACGGCTGGAGGATGTGAAAAAGGCCCTCTATACCGGAGCGGCCGCCGTGCTGGTCAAATATTCACTGTTGGAGGATAAGCAGCTCTTATCGGAGGCAGCCGAGCGCTTTGGCTCCGACAAGATTCTGGTAGAGCTGGATATGATGGAATGCATGGACTCCGGCGGAAAGAACCTTTTTGAGCATATAAGGGCCTATGGGGCCGGAAAGCTTCTGCTAAAGCATGTTGCATTATCAGAGAATACCACCGCGATGATTAATAAATCTCCGGTACCTGTGATCATAAGGGACAGCCTTGTGAGGAATGATATCGGCAGCTTGATTTCCATTTCCAATGTTATCGGCGTTGCTACCAATTTTTATGAAAATAAAGATATCATGAAGGCCAAGCATGCCCTGAAGCAGAATGGGATTAAGGTCAATGCATTTGAAAGCAAACTGCCTTTCTCCCGGTTCAGACCGGACGCTGCCGGGCTGATTCCGGTTATTACGCAGGACTATAAAACAGGCGAGGTTTTAATGCTTGCGTATATGAATGAGGAGGCTTATAATAAGACTATTGTCGGCGGCAGGATGACTTACTACTCCCGGAGCCGTGGTACCCTGTGGTTAAAGGGGGAAACCTCCGGCCATTACCAATATGTCAAGGAATTATCGATTGACTGCGATCAGGACACCCTGCTGGCGAAGGTCAGACAGATCGGGCCGGCCTGCCATACCGGAAGCCGGAGCTGCTTCCATACGAAACTGGTTGAGAAGGAATACAAGAATACGGATCCTTTTCATGTATTTGAAGAGGTACTGGATGTGATTTCAGACCGCAGGAAGAATCCGAAGGAAGGCTCCTATACCAATTACCTTTTTGATAAGGGAATTGATAAGATCCTGAAGAAATGTGGGGAAGAAGCGGCGGAGATTATCATCGCGGCAAAAAATCCCGGTTCGGAGGAGCTTCGGTACGAAATCGCGGATTATCTGTATCATCTCATGGTATTGATGGCAGAATGCGGATTGGAGTGGCAGGATATTACGGCAGAGTTGGCGAACAGGAAATAAAATATTTAGATTTCATATATTTTAGGAGGCAAGAATAAGTGCAAACGTACGGTGTAAATGAACTCAGAAAGATGTTCCTGGAATTCTTTGAAAGCAAGGGCCATCTGGTATTAAACAGTTTTCCTCTGATTCCCCATAATGATAACAGCTTATTGCTGATTAATTCCGGTATGGCTCCTTTAAAGCCATATTTCACCGGGCAGGAGATCCCTCCGAGAAAGAGGGTGGCAACCTGCCAGAAATGTATCCGTACCGGTGATATCGAGAATGTGGGCAAGACGGCCAGACATGCAACTTTCTTTGAGATGTTGGGTAATTTCTCCTTCGGTGATTATTTTAAGCATGAGGCAATTGCCTGGTCCTGGGAATTTTTAACCGAAACAGTAGGCCTTGATAAAAACCGTCTCTATCCCTCCGTATATCAGGAGGATGATGAGGCGTTTGAGATATGGAATAAAGAGATCGGTATTTCTGCGGAGCGGATTACCCGCCTGGGTAAGGCGGATAATTTCTGGGAGCACGGCGCAGGTCCCTGCGGTCCCTGTTCTGAAATCTATTATGACCGCGGTGTAAAATATGGCTGCGGTAAGCCTGATTGTGCCGTGGGCTGTGACTGTGACCGCTTCATCGAAGTATGGAATAATGTATTTACCCAGTTTAACGGAGATGGCAACGGAAATTATACGGAGCTGGAGAATAAAAATATTGATACCGGTATGGGCCTTGAGCGACTTGCAACCGTGGTTCAGGATGTCGGCTCTATTTTTGATATCGATACCTTTAAGGCAACGAGAGATAAGGTTTGCCAGATTGCGAAGACAGCCTACCAAAAGGATGCGAAGAAGGATGTATCCATCCGCCTGATTACGGATCATATCCGTTCCGTAACCTTTATGGCTTCGGACGGTATCATTCCTTCCAATGAAGGAAGAGGCTATGTATTCCGCCGTCTTCTTCGCCGTGCCGCAAGACATGGAAGACTCCTGGGTATTGAAGGAAGCTTTCTGGCAGAGCTGAGCAAAACAGTTATCGCAGGCTGTAAGGATGGTTATCCGGAGCTGGAGGAGAAGAAGGAATATATCTTAAAGCTGCTTACCATTGAAGAAGAGAAATTTACAAAGACGATAGATCAGGGCCTTAGTATCTTAAATGAGATGGAGAAGGAACTGGATCGGAACAATTTAAAGACACTGGCCGGCGAGGATGTATTCAAGCTTTACGACACCTACGGCTTTCCTCTGGATCTGACCAGGGAAATCTTAGAGGAGAAGGGTTACCAGATCGATGAGAAGGGCTTTAAGGAAGCCATGGAGGTGCAGAGGGTAACCGCCAGAAATGCCAGAGGCACCACGAATTATATGGGTGCGGAAGAGACGGTTTACCAACAGATTGACCCGGCAATTACCTCGGCCTTTGTAGGCTATGAGACCCTGATCCATACCTCTATGATTACCGTATTGACTACGGAGGCAGCGCTTACGGAGGAATTGATTGCAGGACAGAAGGGTACCATCCTGGTGGAGGAGACTCCGTTCTATGCTACCAGCGGCGGGCAGGCCGCCGATTCCGGTGTTATCCGGACGGCCTCTGCCGAATTCGAGGTGGAAGATACCATCAGGCTCCAGGGCGGAAAGATCGGTCATGTGGGTGTGGTAACCAAGGGAATTTTCAAGGTAAAGGACCAGGTTACACTGCAGGTAAATACTGCCCGGAGAGCTGCAACAGCGAAGAATCACAGTGCGACCCATCTGTTACAGAAGGCATTAAGAACCGTACTTGGTTCTCATGTGGAACAGGCGGGCTCCTATGTATCGGAGGATCGTTTACGTTTTGATTTTACCCATTTCTCCGCCCTGACCTCAGAGGAGATCAGCCGTGTGGAGGCCCTGGTAAATGAACAGATATCTAATGGACTGGCTGTAAATACCAAGGTCATGAACCTGGAGGATGCAAAAAAAGAAGGCGCCATGGCGTTATTTGGCGAGAAATATGCGGAGAATGTCCGGGTTGTCACCATGGGGGATTACAGCAAGGAGCTTTGCGGCGGTACCCATGTCAGCAATACCGGTGCAATTACCGTATTCAAGATTTTATCCGAAGCGGGAATCGCTGCCGGAGTCAGAAGAATTGAAGCCCTGACCGGTAACGGAGTCCTAAATTTCTATAAGGAGCTGGAAAATGAACTCCATGGGGCAGCCAGGGCTGCGAAGGCAGATCCGGCTCAGCTTACGAGTAAAATAGAAGGCTATCTTGAGGAAATCAAAGCCCTCCGCTCTGAGAATGAGAAATTAAAGAGCAGGCTGGCGAATAACTCCCTCGGGGATGTCATGAATCAGGTGATTGAGGTTCAGGGGGTTAAGTTACTTGCCGCCAAGGTACCGGAGCTGGATATGAACGGTCTTCGGAACCTGGGTGACCAGTTAAAGGAAAAGCTGGGAGAAGGCGTTATCGTCCTGGCTTCCTCCACAGCACCGGATAAAGTCAGCTTGCTTGCGATGGCCAGTGACGGTGCCATGGCAAAGGGTGCCCATGCCGGTAATCTGATCAAGGAGCTTGCTTCTCTGGTTGGCGGTGGCGGCGGCGGAAGGCCGAACATGGCACAGGCCGGGGGCAAATCCGCGGTTGGAATCGATACGGCAGTCGCAAAGGCGAAAGAAGTATTGGTGAAACAATTATAAAAATCAGTTGACGAAATTGCAAAATATGTTATAATCTTTTTAGTGCTATTCAAAAAATACCCAAACAGTTGTATACGCACAATACACAACTGGAGGGAGGTTAGGTGTGAGACTATGTCAAATGTAATTGTTAAAGACAATGAGACTTTAGACAGTGCTCTCCGCAGATTCAAAAGAAACTGCGCGAAAGCCGGTATCCAGCAGGAGATCCGCAAGAGGGAGCATTATGAGAAGCCCAGCGTCAGACGTAAGAAAAAGTCTGAAGCGGCTAGAAAACGTAAATATTAATCCATGATAAGAACTTCCAATGAGAATTCATTGGAAGTTTTTTATAGTCTACATATTAATGTAAATTCATATATTATTACAGTATCTGCAAAGGATTTAAGGGGGCAGCTATGCGTAAGAACCTGAAATCATCCCATGAAAAGTTCAAGAAAACTTCGAGAAACACCCTGTATCAGGGAATGGACACGAAGAAAAAGAAAAAACTTGAACCGAAATTATCCTGTCTGGAGGAAGTGTCCAATTTCTTGAATCTTCCGGCCGATATGCTGGCCGGAGCTCCGATTATCACAGCGACCGGCCGCAATGAAATATGTTTGGAAAATTATAAGGGAATTATTGAATATAACGGAAATCTCATTAAGGTACAGACAAAGATATGTAAGATATGCATCGAGGGCACGAAACTGAATATTTTGTATTTTACAGAGGATGAAATGAAGATCACAGGCTTCATACAGGCGATATATTACCAATGATGGTCACAGGGACTTTAGAAGGTATGGAGGCAATCGCATGCTTAGAAGACTGATGAACTGGCTCCGGGGATATCTGAGTGTCAGAATTCACGGTGCGTCACCGGAGCGTTTTATAAATCTTTGCTGCAACAGGAGAATCTATCTGTGGAATCTGATCAGGGACGGGGAGGATTATCAATTTCTGATTACGGTCAAAAATTATAAGAAGCTGAAGCCCGTTGTTCGAAAAACAGGTCTGATACCGAGAATCCATAAGAGATACGGCCTTCCCTTTTACCTTCACCGTTATCGCAAAAGAAAGGGCTTCTTTGCCGGTGTCCTGATCTGTATCCTGGCGGTTTATATCCTGTCTTTGTTCATCTGGGACATCAATATTCTGGGCGGCTCCAAATACACTCCGGAGGCTATGTTAAAGTTCCTGAATGACAATGGCATATACACCGGAATCAAGAAGAAAAAGGTGGACTGCCAGGAAATTGAGGAGACCATCCGGCTTGCGTATAATGACATCGGATGGGTCTCGGCAGAAATCAAAGGAACCCGGCTCATTATTAAAATAACGGAAACCAATATGCCTGCGCCCATCGAGGAGGCCATTGCCCCGAGCCATATCGTTGCAACGAAAAATGCCATTGTGAAAAGTATTATTACCCGTACCGGGACACCGCTGGTGAAGCCGGGGGATGTGGTGAAGAAAGGAGACATCCTGGTTTCCGGTATTGTGGAGGTCAAGGATGACTTCGGCCTTGTCCTTGACCGTAAGCCGGTGATCGCCAGCTCGACCGTAGCCTGCAAATCTTATTATGATTACTATAATACCTTCTCCGTGAACCATATAATAAAAGATTATACGAACAAAGTAAAAAAAGGTTATTATATCACGGTAGCGGGTAAAAAAATATTTTTACATAATCCTAGTAATCCGTTTGCCATGTATGATATAATTGTTGATGAAAATACGCTCCATGCAACGGACTCGTTCTATCTTCCCTTAAGATACGGTAAGGTTACAATCAGGGAATACAATGAGAGGAAGCAGACCTATACGGAGGAGGAAGCTGTTTCCATAGCGAAAGCCAGGCTGAAAAGATATCTGGACCGGCTATCGGAAAATGGAGTTTTAATTCTAGAAAATAATGTTACAATATCGATAGAGAATAATATCTGTACTGCAAAGGGCAGAATTATAGTTGAAGAGCCTGCATGGGAATACAGATCGATCGATGAGAGTGAGTGGAGGATAGAACAGACAGATGAGCATAACGGAGACAATCATTGACATACCGGCAGAGCATGAGAAGAATGTATTTGGCGGGTTTGATGCCTATGTGAAGATTATTGAGAAGACCTTAAATGTTACAGTGATTGCAAGAAACGGTGAGATAAAGGTGATTGGCAGTGCGGAAGGTATTGCCAAAGCGAAAAGCGTATTTATGCAGCTTCTGGAGCTTTCCAGACGGGGCAATACGATTACGGAGCAAAATGTTAATTATGCCTTATCCTTATGTTTTGAAGCAAAGGAAAGCGCCATCGTGGAGATTGACAAGGACCTGATCTGCCATACAATAAACGGAAAACCGATTAAACCGAAAACCATCGGACAAAAAGCTTATGTGGATCAGATCCGGAATAAGATGATCGTATTCGGTGTCGGTCCTGCCGGAACGGGCAAAACCTATCTTGCCATGGCAATGGGGATTACTGCGTTTAAAAATGACGAGGTAAATAAAATCATATTGACCCGGCCTGCGATAGAAGCGGGCGAAAAGCTCGGCTTTTTGCCGGGAGATTTGCAAAGCAAGGTGGACCCTTATCTAAGACCCTTGTATGATGCCCTGTATCAGATCATGGGACCGGAGGGGTACCTTAAGAATACCGAGAAAGGACTGATTGAAGTCGCACCCCTTGCCTATATGAGGGGAAGAACTCTGGATAATGCCTTTATTATCCTGGATGAAGCACAGAATACGACTCCGGCGCAAATGAAGATGTTTTTGACCCGTATCGGCTTCGGTTCAAAGGTAGTGATTACCGGTGACATGACCCAGAGGGATCTTCCTGCGGGAGCAAAGTCCGGCCTGGATGTTGCAATCAAGGTTCTCAGTAAGATCGATGATATCGGTTTCTCCTACCTGACCAGTCAGGACGTGGTACGTCATCCGCTGGTGCAAAAGATTGTAAAGGCCTATGATTCCTTTGAGGAGAGACAGAAGAGATATGAGAATGTGAAAAGCGATCAGGGAAAATCAAAAAGAATAACAAAAGGTATGTATAAATCTGAAAAGATCAGGGGTAACCGTTATGAAAACCGATAAAGCTTCTTACAATAAGTTGGTAACGGAAACAAAACAGATTTTAGAAGAAGCAGCCGGGTCAGTGAAAGCGGACCGGGAGGAGGATATCCTGGAGAAGAAAGCCCGGGGCGCAGTATTATTTACACTGTTGCCCTTATTGTCCCTGTTTGCAATTATACTGCTGGGATATTTTAAAAATGCATCCATCACAGAGATTGCCAAGATTGGTACACTGACCTTAATTCTCACGGCGGCCTCCGTATTTTTTATTCGAATGCAGGAAGAGGATATCCTAAAGAAGAAATATGCAAAAAGTGTCATCATTATCGGGTATCTTATATCGCTTCTGTTTATCATGCTGCCGATAAGGCCTGATATATACAGCTTTTGGATGATCGGCGGCATATTGATCGCAATGCTTGTGGATACCAGACTTGGTCTTTTGATCCATATCAATCTGACCTTTATCTTAAGCGTCATACTGTCCTTAAGACCGGAGACGACCACCCATTTTCTGATCATGGGCATGCTGATGGGCTTACTTGCCGGAGCCCTGAGGAACAAGGCAACCGTCGTCTATGCTGCTGTGATATTGCTGTCTACCAATATTACACTGGCCTTTGTTATCAATAATTTTATTTTCGATGCAAATGTAAATTATAATTATATGAGTTCCTTTTTCAGTATTTTTACAGTACTTGCTGCCGCATTTATGCTGTCTTGTCTTTACAATACTGTTTCCGGAATGCATCATGGGGTAAGTCCTCAGGAGATGACGGCAGTAACTTTTGAGAAAGAAGAGCCGGAACGGATAACCCCTTCGTCCGACAGGATATCAGCCGCCTCTTTGGAGCTGCCGCTCGCGGAAGCGATAACGGAGGAAGAGGAGAAGCTTTCCGCAAACTATAACAGGGGGACAAGGACAAGCTGCGAATTATTGATTTCAGAAGATAACGGACTGCTTCAGAAGCTGAAGGAGCATTCCGAAGCGATATACCGGCATTCCCTGATGATTGGTGATATTTCCGGGCGGGCAGCGCAGACAATCGGTGCCGACTGGAAGCTTGCCAAGGCGGGAGGCCTGTATCATGAGATAGGTAAGATCAATGGGAAGGAATATATCGAAGAAGGCCAGAAGATAGCGGAGGAATATTCCTTTCCGAAAGAACTGATGACAATTCTCCGGCAGCATAATATCAAAAATGAAAGGCCTGCCTCTGTGGAAGCGGCAATCGTTATGCTGACGGATATCGTGGTATCCACTCTTGATTACATAAGAAAAACAGAGGATAAGAAATACACGGTAGATAAAATAATCGATAATATCTTCCAGATGAGAATGGATAAAGGAACCTTTGATGATTCCGGCTTATCCATAAAGGACTATAAAATGCTCAGGGAATTCTATCTGAAGGAATTCCGGTAAACCCGAACGGGCTGCTTCCGGTATGGGAAGAAGCTTACGGCGGCGGGATTGGCCGGCAATGAAAGAAAGAGGTGGCTTTTTGACCTATCAAATGGATTATGAAGCCAGGGAAACCCTGGATTTTGAATACGAAGAGCTGATAAAGAAGGTTATTGAGGCAAGCCTGGACTACGAAGGCTGTCCCTATGAGTCGGAAATCAGTATTCTTCTGACCGATAACGAACAGATCAGAGAAATAAACCGGGAATTCAGAAATATTGATTTGGCTACGGATGTTTTGTCCTTCCCGGTGATAGAGTTTACTTCTCCGGGAGATTTCACCGGTTTGGAGGAAGCGGCGGATGACTATTTTCATCCGGAAACCGGAGAATTACTGTTGGGGGATATTGTAATATCAATTGAAAAGGCGATAAAACAAGCGGATGAATTCGGTCATTCCATTGTCAGAGAACTGGCATTTTTGACCGCCCACAGTATGCTGCATCTGATGGGCTATGACCATATGGAAGAGGCTGAGCGAAAGGTCATGGAGGTAAAGCAGGAGGAAATCCTGCAAAAGCTTATGATAAGCAGGTAGACTAATCAGAAAGGCACGGTCATAACATGAAAAAAACATTATATTTTATATTTATGATTCTAATCTTTTTATGCCTGGTCGGTTGTAAAAAGAATTCAGATAAGGGTGATGGTATAATCAAGGATTATACGGACGGTGATCCACAGGGTAAAGAAATTACCAGGTCCCCTTCCCCCACCGCCGCACCTACGGCAGTACCGGAGGATACCGCGGAGGCAGGACATGAGGGAGAGGTAAGAAGTGATTTGACCGGTCTGTGGATTCCGGAGGAATTGGATAATAAACGGCCCTATGCATTTCAGTTCAGTAATTTTAAAACCGTAAAAAATCAATGGGGAATAAGCCAGGCGGATATCGTATATGAAGCATTGGTGGAAGGCGGAATCACCAGACTGTTGGGGATCGGTGAAAACTTTACCGGTGACCGGATCGGCTCGGTCAGAAGCTCCAGACACTATTTTGCCAGTATAGCCGATGAATATGATGCGATTTATATCCATTACGGGAAAACAAAATATGCAAAGGCAAAGCTTGCGGAGCTGGGAATGGACAACCTGGATGGGGAAACCGGAATCGGCACCACAGTTTTTTACCGGGATAAATCGATGAAAGCACCCCATAATGCCTTTGCCAGCCTGAATGGAATTCAAAAGGGTATTGAGAAGAAGGGGTATAAGACAGAGCATCCGGAGGGGTATGAACCGCATTTTACCTTTTATCCGAAAGATACGGAGCTGACCGGGGGAAAACCGGCTCAGAGAGTAGATATCGATTTCTCCGGTTATAATTCTCCGTACCTGGAATATAACGCGTCGGACAAGCTTTATTACCGGTATCAGTTCGGCGGGCAGCATATTGATTCCAACACCGGGAAGCAGCTGACCTTTAAGAATATCCTGATTCAGTTTGTGAAGGAATGGGATATCGATAAAAATGATTATCAGACGATGGATCTTGAAAATGCCAGCGGAACGGGATATTATATTACGAACGGAAGCATGGTCGGCATCACCTGGAAGAAGAAGGAAGCCGATGGGTGGATGCGTTATTATGACAGTGCGGGCAATGAGCTTACCATCAATCCGGGAAAAACCTATATTGCCCTGTTTCCGAATAACCGGACAAAGGATGTAGAGATTAAATAATTAAGCAGCCGGTATTATTGCCGGCGAGGATAGAATATGACAAAAGGAAGAATCCGGCGGGTTATCCGACGATAAAAAACAAAAGGTGGCGGTTTAGTCACAACAAAAGTACTCTTTTTGTGAGAAATAAGGAGAAGGACATGAGCTCAAACAAAAAATCGAATCATTTTCTGATACAGGGAAGTATATTGGCGGCAGCCTCCCTTCTGGTCCGGGTCATTGGGTTACTATACCGAATTCCGATGACCAGAATTATCGGGGACGAAGGTATGGGTACCTATAATATCGCTTTCGAGGTGTACAATATTGCATTGATACTCTCGTCCTATGGTTTACCCCTGGCGGTATCCAAGCTGGTGGCGGCCAGGGCAATTAATAAGGAACATACGAATTCCTACCGGATCTTCCGGTTTGCCCTGGTTTTCTCGGTTATCATCGGCCTGATTGCCGCTTTCATTCTGTACTTCGGAGCGGAGTTCTTCGCAACGGTGGTGAATGAGGATCCCTATGCGGTGCTTCCGATCCGGGTTTTAGCTCCGACCATCTTTATATTCTCTGTCATGGGAGTGTTCCGGGGTTTCTATCAGGGAAAGAATACAATGATACCGACTGCGTTCTCCCAGGTCCTGGAACAGATCATCAATGCAGTGGTCAGTGTTGCTGCCGCATATTTTCTGATGAAGAATTACAATGCCTCTGTTAATGTTACTGCTTACGGCGCTGCCGGCGGTACCCTGGGTACCCTGGTCGGCGCTGCCGTGGGACTTTTGTTTTTGATCTTTATCTTTATTCTTTATCGTCCGTATCTGCAGAAGCAGATGAAGAATGATCACACGGAGTATCGGGAGTCCTACAAAGAGATATTTAAGCTTCTTGTGATCACTATTTCACCGATTATACTCAGTCAGACAGTGTACCATATCAATGGCTTTATTGATAATTCCATCTTCAGTAAGATTATGACCTCCAAGGAAGTGACCCAGTTTGACCGGTCCGTGTTCGCCTCAGAGACTTTGGGAAAGTTCTATACCGATGAAAACATCCGTATTCTGATCGGAAAGTACGGCAATAAATATAGACTGCTGACAAATCTGCCGGTGGCAATTGCCTCTGCCATCGGGGCAGCCATCGTTACCAGCATTACCGCAGCGAAGGTCAGGGGACAGGATCAGGCCATACGAAGCAAGACCCATGCGGCAATCAAGTTCAATATGATCATTGCCATGCCTTCCGCAGTTGGTATGGCGGTGCTGGCCTATCCGATATTGAATCTGCTCTTTCCGGGATCCCACCAGCTGGAAGCTAATTTCTTAAGACTAGGCTCCATCGCTATTGTTTTTTATTCCCTGTCTACGGTAACAACCGCAATTTTACAGGGCATTAACAAACTTAAGCTGCCGGTTATAAACGCAGCGGTCTCCCTGGGGATCCATGTAGTCCTGGTATTCCTGCTTTTAAAATACACATCCTTAAGTACGTATTCCCTGGTCATCGGAAACGTGGCCTTTGCCCTTGTAGTCAGTATCCTGAATTGGCTCTCGATCGAAAAGTACTTAAACTACAAACAGGAAATCCTTAAGAGCTTTATCATTCCCGCCATCAGTGCCGGATTAATGGGCGTTATTACATATTTTGCCTATGAAGGTCTTTTTCTGCTGACGGGCAGCAATACCTTATCCACTCTGGTTTCGCTGGTTCTGGCTGTGGTGACTTATTTTGCCCTCCTGATCTTCATGAAGGGCGTGGAGGAAGAGGAGCTGTATAATCTGCCGGGGGGAGAAGCGATCGTAAGGATATTACAAAAGCTCCATCTGTTATAGAAACAGAATTGGGATAATTGAATAAAATAGTTAAATACTGAGAATAATATATGCCAAAGGAGTGGTTTCGCATGAAACTGAAGAAGGCATATGTTTATCTCTTAAGCTTTATGAGTTTGTCGTTTTTGTTCAGCGCGTGCTATTATTTCAGTTATCAGCATGCATTAAGAGATTTTAATAAAAGGGCAGTGGAACGGAAAGGGGAATATGAATCCCTGCTACTGGCAGCCCAGCCGACACCGGTGATTACTCCCGGAGAGGAAAATGCCGTAGAGGCCGGTACCCAGGCCTCCGATACCATCATGCCCTCAACAAAATACATTCTGGAAATCTTCAACAAGAAAACCGGTACCCTGGAGAAAGAAAACTTAAATATGCCGGGGCATCTTGTTGGCTTGACCAAGGCCGAGGTAGAGGACTACCTGGCGGATTATATGAAGGATCTTACCTTATCGGAATATAATAAAGGTCTTGTGGCATATGAGCTGACAAGCTTTGCGGAGGATGAAATCCATCTGCGAAAGACCTACGATGAGGATACGGTAGCATACCGGTTCTATGTGGCAGTCAAGAACGGCTTTGTGGTCGTCTATAACAGCGATTTGAAGTCCGTATTCGAGTATACCCATATCGAAGCGAAACATCTGCCGGAGGAAGACCGGATAGCCCTAAGCCTGGGGATTTACGTGAACAGCAAGGAAGAGCTGTATTCATTATTGGAGAGCTATTCCAGTTAAACTGCCGGAGGGCTGGCCGCTTTGGTTGGGAGTAAGCATGGAAATAAAGTTGTGTCAAATAAAAGAAATAGCCTGCTGAAGATAAGGGCTGTTGGGTCGCCATATTTAGGAAGGGGTAAGAACCTGCTTCGTGGATGGCATCACAACAGCCCTTTGTAATCTTAAAAAAATATTAAATACTTGAATTATAATCATAGGTCAAATATAATGGAACAAATGAAAATGGTTTGATCCGGGAGGAACAAAGCGTGGTACAGGATATCATCATCGTCGGTGCCGGTGCTTCCGGTCTGGTAGCCGCTATTACCGCGGCCCGGAACGGATGCAGGGTATTGGTGATTGAGCAGAAGGATAAAGCGGGCAAAAAAATATTAGCCACCGGAAATGGGAAATGTAATTATACGAACATGGTCCAGACACCGGAATGCTATCGTTCAGAGGATAGTGTATTTGCCATGAAGGTGCTGTCGGCTTTTGATGTCCGCAGGACTATAGATTTCTTCCAGGAGCTTGGAATTCTGCCCAGGGAGCGGAACGGTTATCTTTATCCGAACTCCGAACAGGCTGCCAGCATCGTACAGGTATTATTAATGGAATGTGAAAGACTTGGAGTCGGCTTTGTTTACGGGGAAAAGGTAATAGAAATTACCGAAAGCTTCCGGGTGAGAACCGGGAAGCTTGCAGAACCGGGAAAACAGGGTTCTTATCAGGCCAGCCGGTTAATACTGGCCGCCGGAGGCTGTGCCTCTCCGAAGCTTGGTTCGGACGGCAGCGGTTATACCCTTGCCGTCAGCCTGGGGCATAGGCTCATTAAACCATTACCGGCATTGGTGCAGTTAAAATCCCCGGAGAAGTTCTGTAAGACCTTATCCGGTGTCAGAACCACAGGAAGGGTCGCTGTCTATGGGGAAGCCGGAATACTGTCGGTGGAAGAAGGCGAGTTAATATTTACGGATTATGGTATCTCGGGCATTCCGATCCTCCAGCTCAGCCGTTTTGCGGCAAAAGCCCTGGACCGGAAGGAAAAGGTTCATCTGGAGGTCGATTATATGCCCCGGTATGAGTATAATGAGATAAAAAAACTGCTACATGATAGAATTCATCTCTCCGAAGGAAAAGACCTGGAGGAGATGATGGTGGGTCTCTTTCATCATAAATTGTCCTATATCATGATCAAGGAGGCGGGCCTTGATCCGTATCAGGCTTTAAGCAGCCTTAAGAACAGGGAACTGGAGCAATTGGCTGCACAGATTAAGAATTTTAAGCTGCGGATTGCCGATACGAACTCCTTCGAGAATGCACAGGTATGTGCCGGCGGAGTCCCGACAAAGGAGCTGGATGCGGATACCCTGGAGTCCAGGTTATGTAAAAACCTGTATCTGTGCGGTGAACTGGTGGATGTGGACGGTACCTGCGGCGGGTATAATCTTCAATGGGCCTGGAGTTCAGGGTATCTGGCGGGAGCCTCAGCCTCAGGTACAATAAATTGCAGCACAGCAGGAGGGATTGACCAGAATGATCCGGGTATCTCAGATTAAGCTCCCAATCGGCCACAGGGAGGAAGAACTGCCGGTAGCCGTCGCAAAAGCGATAAGGGTGCCGGTGGAAAAGCTTTCGAAAATAACGGTAATAAAAAAATCCATTGATGCCAGGAAAAAAGATGATATCAAATTCATCTACACAGTGGAGGTCACGGTACAAAAAGAGTATAAGGAAAAAGACCCGGAGATAGTAAGCCGGTGCAGGAATGTGAATATTACCCTGTCCGAGACTTCCCGATATGAATTCAGGCCTACCGGTATGGAGGGACTGAAGCATCCCCCGGTAATCGTGGGCACAGGACCGGCCGGGCTCTATTGTGCCTATCTGCTGGCGAAGCACGGCTATCAGCCCATCGTAATCGAACGGGGTTACGAGGTAAGCCGGAGAGTTCAGACCGTAGAGAGATACTGGTCAGGAGAGCCCCTGGACCCGGAATGCAATGTACAGTTCGGGGAGGGCGGAGCCGGAACCTTCTCCGACGGAAAGCTGAATACCCTGGTGAAGGATGCGACAAACCGGTATCCCTTCGTTATGGAAACCTTTGTGGAGCACGGGGCGCCCCCGGATATTCTTTTCATAAACAAACCTCATATCGGCACGGATCGGCTGCGGCTAGTTGTTGAAAGCATGCGAAAGGAAATCATCCGCCTGGGCGGTCAGGTACGGTTCGGTACGAAATTGACGGATATCACGGCAGAATGCGGCAGCCTGACCCGGATAGAGCTTAATCATAAAGAGGTCATTCCCTGTGAGGTCCTGATTACAGCGATCGGCCATAGTGCCAGGGATACCTTCGCAATGCTTTTACAAAAGGGTCTGAAATTATCTCCGAAAGCCTTTGCCATCGGACTCAGGATCGAGCACCGGCAAAGTAAAATCAGCAGGAGCCAATACGGAGATTCTTTTGTTCACCTGCCCCCTGCCGATTATAAGCTGACCCACCAGACCGGCTCCGGCCGCGGAGTTTATTCCTTCTGCATGTGTCCCGGCGGTTTTGTTGTCAACTCATCTTCGGAGGAGGGACATATCGCGGTAAACGGTATGAGTAATTATGCCAGGGATGAGGAGAACGCCAACAGTGCCATTGTAGTAACCGTTGGACCGGAGGATTTTGGCAGTCCTGAGCCGTTAAGCGGCATCGCTTTCCAGAGGAAATGGGAAGCCTTAAGCCATAAGGCAGGGAAAGGGAAAATACCGGTACAATTATTTGGTGACTTGTTAAGAAACAGGGAGAGTGTTACAATAGGTGGTATTAAACCCAATATCCGCGGAGGATACCGGCTGGCGAACCTGCAGGAATGTCTTCCTGCGAAGGTTAGGGAAGCCCTGATGGAAGGCATTCTCGCTTTTGACCATAAAATCAAGGGCTTTGCGGAGGAAGAGGCGGTACTTTCCGGAATAGAGACAAGAACCTCCTCCCCGGTGAGAATTCATAGAAACGAAGCGTATGAAAGTAATATAAAAGGAATCTATCCCTGCGGGGAAGGTGCCGGCTATGCCGGTGGAATTACCTCGGCTGCCATGGATGGAATGAAGGTATTTGAAGCAATCGTATCAAAATACCGTCCCTCCTGAAAGTAAGAAGACTTCCCCTTACAAAGGATATAAAGAGTAAAACACGTTTTAATAACATATGAGAAAGGTATGGTTATTAGTATGCAGGAGAGAGAGTGCCTGAAGGATAAGAAAAGAATCGTGGTTAAGATCGGATCATCCTCCCTAACCCATCCGGAGACCGGAAGTCTGAACCTGGACAAAATGGAGCGTCTGATCCGAATTCTGACGGATCTGAAAAATCAAGGCAAAGATGTTATTTTAGTAACGTCCGGTGCGATTGCGGTTGGCAGAAAAGCCCTCAGTTTGGCAGAAAAGCCCGCGGAACGCTCCATCAAGCAGGCCTGTGCCGCAGTTGGTCAGGCAAGGCTGATGATGGTATACCAGAAGCTTTTTGCGGAATATAACCAGATGGCCGCACAGATTCTGATGACGAAGTATACGATGATTAATGATATCAGCAGACAGAATGCCCGGAATACCTTTGATGAATTATTTAAAATGGGGGTAATTCCGATTGTAAACGAAAATGATACGGTATCTACGGATGAGCTGGATTTTGGGGATAATGATACACTGTCCGCCATTGTAACCGCTCTGGTCGGAGGAGACCTTCTGATACTCTTATCCGATATTGACGGATTATATACGGATGATCCCCATACGAATGAAGAAGCTACATTAATTCCCGTCGTCAACGAGATCGGGGAGGATTTATGCAATATGGCAAAGGCTTCAACCGGGGGCTCCCTGGGGACCGGAGGTATGGCTACCAAGGTTTCCGCAGCCAGGATCGCAACCTATTCCGGAGCGGATATGGTCATTGCCAACGGTGAAAATGTCAGGAATATTAATTATGCCCTGGAGGGCAGGAACGTAGGAACGCTGTTTCTTGCCCATAAAGCGGAGAATTTCAATTTATTGGATTATATCAAGACAAAACAGTACCCGAATTAAACAGAAAGGTATCAGCTATGGATAATTTACGGATCGACAGAATTAATGAGCTTTATCACAAATCACAGAGTGTCGGACTGACGGAAGAGGAAAAGGCGGAACAGTTGCGTTTGAGAACCGAATATGTTGCGGCCATCCGCCGGAATCTTCGGGGTACTCTGGAACAGGTGTCCTTTGTTAATCCGGACGGAACACTGACAAGGGCAAAGGATCTTCGTGACATGAACATGGAACTGCCGGCGGAAGATATAAGAGGTAATATGGATGACAAAGGCGGAAATAAGGAATAAAATGAAAGCAAAGAGAAACTCCCTGACCAGGGAAGAACAGCTCCGGCAGTGCAATGCAATTTGCGAGAGGCTGTTTTGTCTTGAAATCTGGTTAAAGAGCAGGCTGCTTTTTACCTACCTGTCCTTCCGGTCAGAGGCGGATACCTGGGGAATTGTTCATGAGGCTCTGTCCGGTCCTGTTAATCAGCGCAAGAAGGTATATGTTCCCCGGGTGGAAGAAAAACGCCTGGAGTTTTATGAAATTAACAAAACAAGTTCCCTTAAGCCGAGCCGCTTCGGAGTGATGGAACCGGAGAAAGACCTTCGGACACTTTATATATCCCCGCACCATCAAGCCGGTAAAGGAACCATCGAAAAGCCGGGAACCGTTATGAAAGCTGACCAGCCGCTAAGACTGATGCTTATGCCGGGCCTGGCCTTTGATCCGGCAGGCAGCCGCATCGGTTATGGCGCAGGCTATTATGATCGTTATTTGACCGGGCATTCGAACTACGGATTTATCAAAGCTGCCCTGGCCTATGATTTTCAGATTATGGACAATATTTTTTCAGAGGATCATGATGTCAGGATGGATTATATTATAACACCCACGCGGCTTTTGACCTGCGGCAAAGCACCGGTTATGCCGTCTTAGTATTGAGAGGAGGAATACCATGATTAACCTTGAGGAAATCGGAGGAAGAGCCAGAACTGCGGCTACGTTTCTGAACCTGCTGCAGCAGGAGGAGAAGAATAACGCGCTCCGGTCCTGTGCACAGGCATTATTGGAGAATGAAGCCGAGATACTGTCTGCTAATGAGAAGGATGTAGCAAATTCCGAACAAAACGGAGTCAAAAGCTCACTGATTGACCGTCTGCGCTTAAATCCCTCCAGATTACAGGCAATGGCAGCCGGCATCCTGGAGATATGCTCCCTGCAGGATCCGGTCGGAGAAGTATTATCCATGCAGGTAAGACCGAATGGTCTTTCCATCGGACAAAAGCGGGTGCCCTTAGGAGTCATCGGAATCATCTATGAATCCCGTCCCAATGTAACCAGCGATGCCTTCAGCCTGTGCTTTAAAGCAGGTAATGCTGTGATTCTGCGCGGCGGAAGTGATGCGATTCATTCCAATATAGCCATCACGAAAGCGCTGCGGCAGGGGCTTAAGGAAGCAGGCTGTCCGGAGGATGCGGTCCAGCTTTTAGAGGATACCTCCAGAGAAACTGCCAGCCGGATGATGAAGCTGAACCGGTACATAGATGTCTTAATCCCCAGAGGCGGCGCAGGACTGATCCAGTCCGTAATCGAGAACAGTACAATCCCTGTGATAGAGACCGGAACCGGCAATTGTCATGTTTACGTAGATGAATACGCAGATTTTACTATGGCACTGGACATCATTGACAACGCCAAGACCCAGAGACTGGGGGTATGTAATACCTGTGAATCTCTGGTTATCCATGAAAAAATCAGCAAAGAACTGATACCCCTGCTTTATGAACGTCTCCATGCGAAAGAGATCGAGATCCGGGCGGATGAAACAGGCTGTTCCATTGCAAAGGGATGTGTACCGGCTACAGAAGAGGATTATGGCAGAGAATATCTGGATAAAATCATATCCCTCAAGGTTGTTGACAGTATTGAGGAAGCAATTGCCCATATCAACAAATACAATACAAAGCACTCGGAGGCGATCATAACCAGGGATTATGACCATGCGATGAAATTTCTGAATGAGATCGATGCAGCGGCTGTGTATGTGAATGCCTCCACCCGATTTACAGACGGAAGCGAGTTCGGTATGGGGGCTGAGATCGGCATCAGCACGCAGAAGCTCCATGCCAGAGGACCGATGGGGCTTAAGGAACTGACCACAACGAAATATATCATATTCGGAAACGGTCAAATCAGGCAGTAAAAGAAAGTGAGGAAAAATAATGGCTGGAAATATTTATGGTTTTCCGTCGGGAGATGACTTCAAGGTATTTATGCGGAAGTTTAGAGGTATATTCTTCCTGGTATTGGCATTGGCCGCGGCAGTAATCCTGTTTTTCGGGGCCTTTTATACAATCAAGGAACAGGAAAAAGCGGTCGTAATCACCTTTGGTAAAGCGAAAACCGTCAGCGAAGCAGGGCTTCATTTTAAGATACCGGTGATCCAGAAGGTTGAGAAGGTAGATACTACTATCAAAGGCTTCTCCATCGGCTATGATATGACGACGAATGCTAAGATCGAGTCAGAATCCATGATGATTACCTCCGATTTTAATTTTGTTAATGTAGATTTCTTTGTGGAATATACGGTGACCGATCCCGTGAAGGCTTTATATGCCTCAACCGATCCGGTGATTATCTTAAAGAGCATTGCACAGAGCAGTATTCGTACGATTGTGGGAAGCTATAATGTGGATAGTGTCATAACGACCGGGAAATACGAAATCCAGTCCGCCATTAAGATGTCCATTCTGGATAAGATGGAGGCACAGGATATCGGTATCCAACTGGTGAACATCACAATCCAGGATTCCGAGCCCCCGACAGAACAGGTTATGGAGGCCTTCAAATCGGTTGAGACTGCAAAGCAGGGAAAGGAAACAGCCCTGAACAATGCCAACAAATACCGTAATGAGAAGCTGCCGCAGGCGAAGGCAGAAGTGGATAAGATACTTCAGGAGGCGGAGTCCACCAAGACCCGGAGAATGAATGAGGCTGAGGCTGAGGTGGCCAGATTTAATGAGATGTATGAGGAATATAGCAAATATCCTCTGATTACAAAGCAGAGAATGTTCTATGAGGCAATGGAGGCTGTACTTCCTTCCATGAAGGTCATCATTGACAGTGGAAGCTCAGGGGTGCAAAAGCTTCTGCCCCTGGAACCGTTAATGGAAGGAGGTAGCTACTGATGGCTAAGAATATAAAGAAGATTTCAGGAGCTATATTATTTGTATTCCTGATTGCAGGCATCATCGTGCTGGTATCCTCCCTGGTAATAACTAAGGAAAATGAATATACCGTAGTAAAACAGTTTAATAAGATTGACCGTGTCATCAGCAGTGCGGGCCTTTCCTTTAAGGTTCCTTTTGTCGAGACCGTCGATAAGCTGCCAAAACAGCTTCAGTTCTATGACATGACAGAATCCGATGTCATTACGATGGATAAGAAAACTATGGTAGTGGACAGCTATGTATTGTGGAAGATCACCGATCCCACTACCTTTGCCCAAGCGTTGAATTCCTCCGTGGCATCAGCGGAAGGCAGAATTGACTCCACCGTATATAATGCAATAAAGAATGTCATCAGCTCCATGTCCCAGGCAGAGGTGATCAGTGGAAGGGACGGAGAATTAAGTCTTGCCTTTATGGAGAATATCGGAAACACAATGGGCCAATACGGAATAGAACTGATATCGGTTGAGACAAAGCATCTGGATCTGCCCAGTGACAATAAGGCGGCCGTATTCGACCGAATGATTTCAGAACGCTCCCAAATCGCCGCTACTTATACGGCGGAGGGTGAATCCGAGGCTCAGATGATCCGTAATACAACGGATAAGGAAGTTGCCATCAGCATCTCCAATGCCGAAACCTCGGCGGCGAAGATCATTGCAGAGGGTGAAGCGGGATATATGAAGATCCTGTCGGATGCTTATTCCGATCAGGCCAGGAGTGAATTCTATACCTTCATCCGCTCCCTTGAGGCGGCCAGGGCTTCTCTAAGCGGAACGGATAAAACCTTAATCCTCTCAGAGGATTCCCCGATTGCACAGATATTCTACAAACTTGACTAGTTTTCAAAGGGAGTAATCTTTCCGCATAGGACAAAATCTGCCTTCATATGCTGTGATAAGTATATAGTAGGAGTGCGTCCTATGATAGTCAACATGGAAGAACCCTTATATTCCTGCGATAAATTAATATCCGATGCCAAAGCTTTGGCGGAAGAATACCATAAAGTAATCCAGTATGTCACGATTGGCAGATCCCATGACAATCGTGACATCGTTATGCTTAAATTGGGCTATGGGAAAAAAATTCTGCTGTTCAGTTCCGGGGTTCATGGAAGAGAAACCATCAACCCCATCGTAACCATGAAGCTGGCTGAATTTTATGCCGAATATTATACAAAATATGCCGGACAAAATGAACATAAGCAGCGGCAGCTGATCGAACCTCCGAGCTATCTTACGGAAGAATACGGGGAGCAGCTCTTTGGCAGATGTATCCATGAGCTGCTGCAGACCTTCACCATCCTGTTAATTCCTCTATTAAATCCGGATGGATATATGATATCATTATCAGGATATGATATCCTCCGGGATTCCGGCTTAAGACAGAAGGCAATCGCAAGAAATATTCCTCATTCCATATGGAAATACAATGCAAGAGGAGCGGATATCAACCGCAATTTCCCCAGCAGGCTCTGGAGACCGAAAGGTCCGGGCGATTATGCGGCCAGTGAAAATGAAACCAAGGCATTGATTGCGGTATTCCACCAATACCGGATCCGGGGATATATCGATCTTCATTCCAGGGGAAGGGCCATCTATTATTACCGGAAGAGAATGCCGGAGCTTTATAATGAAAGACAGCTGCAGGCGGCGAAACGGCTGCAGGAGATAACAAAATATGAACTGATGCCCCCGGCGGAGGAAGTGGAACCCGGTGACACAGGAGGAAATACGGTACATTACTTCTCCGAGCATTTCTATAAGCTTGCCTTAACAATAGAAACTGTGGAGGATGAGGCGGATTTTCCGCTTGAGAACAGATACCGGGCTTCCACCTTCGAGGAACTGAAGCTGATGTTCTTTGAGCTGGGAAGTCTGATGATTAACTAGATAGGAGTCAGGATGGAAAGACAAAATACCAATGTTAATGAGCTGGAAGCAGCGAAGCAATTGATTATTATGCAGGAACTGAAGGTTCGGTTTGACCGGGAGTATCAGAAAACCGGAATACACAAAACCTATCATATTGAAACCTTCGGCTGTCAGATGAATGCCAAGGATTCGGAGAAGATTTCCGGAATTCTCCGGCAGATCGGGTATGTGGAGACGGATACGGAGGAAGCGGATTTTGTCCTGTATAATACCTGTACCGTGCGGGAAAATGCAAATAACAGGGTTTACGGAAGATTAGGTTATCTGGGAAAATTAAAAAAAAGCCGCCCCGGAATGCTGATCGCCCTCTGCGGCTGTATGATGCAGGAAGCCAAGGTAGTGGAGAAGATTAAGACAAGCTACCGTTTTGTAGATATCATTTTCGGTACCCATAATATCTTCAAGCTGGCGGAGCTTTTAAAACTCCGCCTGGATAATGAGGAATACCAGGTCACAGACCAGGATAATAAAGTAATAAAAGCTCCGAAAAAGCATCATAAAATGGTCATTGATCTCTGGAAGGACACGGAGATGATCGTGGAAAACCTTCCGGCGGATCGGAAGTACAGCTTCAAGGCCGGTGTCAATATCATGTTCGGCTGCAATAATTTCTGCAGCTATTGTATCGTTCCTTATGTCAGAGGGAGGGAGCGCAGCCGGAATCCTCAGGATGTTCTGGAGGAGATTAAAGCCCTGGCAGCGGACGGAGTCGTAGAAATCATGCTGCTTGGTCAGAATGTCAATTCCTATGGCAAGAATCTGGAGACTCCGATGACCTTTGCAGGATTATTGTCGGAGATTGAGAAGATCGATGGGATCGAGCGAATCCGTTTCATGACCTCCCATCCGAAGGATCTGTCCCAGGAGCTGATCGAGGTTATGGGGAAGAGCAGGAAGATCTGCAAGCATCTGCATCTACCCCTGCAGTCCGGAAGCTCCAGACTGCTGAGCATCATGAATCGTCATTATACAAAGGAAAGCTATCTGGACTTGGTGGACCGGATCCGTACGGCGGTACCGGATATCTCCCTGACCACGGATATCATCGTTGGATTTCCGCAAGAAACGGAAGAGGATTTTTTAGAGACGATGGATGTGGTAAAAAGAGTTGGCTTTGACAGCGCTTTTACCTTCCTCTATTCCAAGAGAACCGGTACTCCGGCGGCAACGATGGAAAATCAGGTGGACGAAGCCACCGCAAAGCACCGCTTTGACCGTCTCTTAGCTGAAATACAGGCGTCTTCGGAAAAGTGCGCCGGCAGGGAAGAGCATACGTACCAGACGGTTCTGGTGGAGGAGGTTAATTCTCAGGATTCCACCCTTCTGACCGGAAGATTAAGCAATAATCTGCTGGTACATTTTCCGGGAAACAAAGAACTGATAGGAAAAATTATTGAGGTTTATCTGGAAGAGAATAAAGGCTTTTATTATATGGGCAGGCTTTCTTAGGGCTATAGTGTGAAAAATATCGATTTTTCACAAAATAAATTGTAAACAATTCACTTTGCAAATATTGTGCTGACGCCGGGATTCGCGGGTATCGGCGGCATGGAGGATTAATATGCATAAATATAGTGAATTGCATGATTATAGTATGACATTTATTATTTTATGCATGCTAATATGTCAAAATAGATAAATTATTCATCACTACACTTGACATATTCATAAATACAGTATAAAATTTATATGTTGTATATTGCATGAAGTGAACCCCAACCTATGGTAAGGTATTTTTTTCCTGGAGGGTATGCATCATATTGTACAATGAAAACTGAATAAGGAGGTGCTCCTGTGCTAGAAGTGGTAATAGGTATTGTTGTTACCTTCGTAATCACAGCTCCTCTTACTTGGAAATTTGCAATTGCATACCGCATCAAGGTTTATGAAGCGAAGGTAGGCAGTGCAGAGGAAAAGTCAAGAGAAATCATAGATGAAGCTTTAAAAACAGCTGAAACTAAGAAGAGAGAGGCACTGCTCGAAGCGAAAGAAGAGAATTTGAAAGCGAAAAACGAATTCGAGCGTGAATCAAAAGAACGAAGAGCAGAACTACAACGCTATGAGAAACGGGTTCTGACCAAGGAAGAAACCTTGGACCGGAAGACCGAAGCACTGGAAAAGAAAGAAGCAAGACTTTCTGCTAAGGAAGCGGAACTCGACAAGATCAAACAAGAAGTTGAAGAGTTCCATGAAAGACAATTGCAGGAGCTGGAGAAAATCTCCGGTTTGACCTCCGAACAAGCTAAGGAATATCTGTTAAAGACTGTTGAAGAAGAAGTGAAACATGAAACCGCTTTGCTGGTTAAGGAAATGGAAAGCAGAGCAAAAGAAGAAGCGGATAAAAAGGCAAAGGATCTTGTAGTTACAGCTATCCAAAGATGTGCTGCGGATCATGTTGCAGAGACAACTATCTCAGTAGTCCAGCTTCCTAACGATGAAATGAAGGGTAGGATCATTGGTAGAGAAGGTCGTAATATCAGAACATTAGAGACAATGACCGGTGTAGATCTTATTATTGATGACACACCTGAGGCTGTCATTTTATCAGCCTTTGATCCAATCAGGAGAGAGGTTGCGAGAATCGCCCTTGAAAAACTGATTGTTGATGGAAGAATTCATCCTGCCAGAATTGAAGAGATGGTAGAGAAAGCCCAGAAAGAAGTAGAAGTCATGATCCGGGAATCCGGTGAGGCAGCTACGCTGGAGGTCGGTGTCCATGGCATTCATCCGGAACTGATTAAGCTTTTGGGTAAGATGAAATTTAGGACAAGTTATGGACAGAATGCATTAAAGCATTCCGTAGAAGTGGCTATTTTATCCGGCCTTCTTGCCGGAGAAATCGGAGTTGATGTTAGACTTGCTAAGCGTGCCGGCTTACTTCATGACATCGGTAAATCAATCGATCATGAAGTGGAAGGTACTCATGTACAGATCGGTGTTGATCTTTGTAGGAAATACAAGGAGTCAGCGGTTGTAATTAATGCAGTGGAAGCACACCACGGAGACGTGGAGTTCCAATCCTTGATTGCATGCATCGTTCAGGCAGCGGATACCATATCGGCGGCCAGACCCGGCGCAAGACGTGAAACCTTAGAAACATACACCAACAGGTTAAAGCAATTAGAAGATATTACCAACGGCTTTAAAGGAGTCGATAAGTCATTTGCTATCCAGGCAGGCAGGGAAGTCCGGGTTATGGTTGTACCGGAACAGATCAGCGATGCTGATATGGTATTACTTGCTCGTGATTTATCCAAGAAAATTGAAAGTGAATTAGAATATCCAGGACAAATCAAAGTAAATGTAATCAGGGAATCAAGAGTTACTGATTATGCAAAGTAAGAAAAAAGCTGGCTGCGGCCGGCTTTTTTCTTTGCTCCCGTGAATAAATATATGATATTTTGTAGTTAATTGATCATTAATGCACAAAATGCACAAAAAATCCGCATAGTACGGACACATGACAGCCACACAAAATACTTTTTTGAATTTTTACGATTTTTTTGTTGCAAAAAAAAAATTAATATATTACAATGTATTATAATTCTGAACAGAAAATAATGAAATTATTAAGGACGGTGCATTATGGCATTAACATTATCAAAGAAAGCACAGGCAGTAAAACCATCATCTACGTTATCCATTACTGCAAAAGCCAAGGAATTGATGGCAAATGGTATTGATGTAGTAGGTTTTGGCGCGGGAGAACCGGATTTCAACACTCCCGATAATATTTGTGAAGCAGCGATTAAGGCAATCCATGCCGGCTTCACAAAATACACCCCTGCAGAGGGAACCTTGGAATTAAGAAAGGCGATCTGCGATAAATTCTTACAGTTCAACGGATTAAAGTACGAGCCCAGCCAGATCGTCGTAAGCAATGGAGGAAAGCATTCCCTTACCAACATCTTTGAGGCAATCTTAAATCCGGGAGATGAGGTTATCATACTTGCTCCGTTCTGGCTAAGCTATCCGGAGATTGTTAAGCTGGCCGACGGTGTTCCGGTATTTGTTAAGGGAGAGAAGGAAAATAATTATAAGGCGACTGCCGCGCAGATAGAAGCGGCTTGCACAGAGAAAACCAAGGCATTGATTATAAATTCACCGAGCAATCCGACCGGAATGATTTATACGGGAGAAGAGCTGGAGGCCATTGCAGAGGTTGCAGTCAGGAAGGATTTCTATGTAGTATCCGATGAGATGTATGAAAACCTGATCTATGGTGAGGATCGTCCGGTCAGTATCGCATCCTTCAATGAGGAGATCTATAGACGTACCATCACCTGCAGCGGTGTTGCAAAGAGTTATTCCATGACCGGCTGGAGAATCGGTTATACCGGTTCCTCGAAGGAGATTGCAAAGCTGATGGGCAGTGTTCAGAGCCACCAGACCTCCAATCCGAACTCCATCGCACAGAAGGCCGCTTATGAAGCCTTGATCGGACCGCAGGATTCCGTTTATGCGATGAGTGAAGAATTCAATCGCAGAAGGGATTACATGCATGAACGGGTGTCCGGTATGAAGCTGGTTTCTGCATTAAAGCCCCAGGGTGCATTTTATCTGTTCGTCGATGTCAGCCAGACTTTGGACAAGATATATCAGGGTGCCAGGATCGGTGATTTGGCAAACCTGGCAAAGATCCTGATAGAGGACTATAACGCTGCCGTTATTCCCTGTGATGATTTCGGCGCTCCCGGTCATATCCGGCTTTCCTATGCAATCTCCATGGAACAGATCAAGAAGGGTCTGGACCGGATTGAAGAGTTTCTGGAAAAGCTGGCATGAATACCTCTTTGAAAGTCATTGCCCGAATTCATACGGATTTTCCGACGAAGTTCGGAATTCCCCGTCAAAGCGGTCTGATCAATGCACTGAAAGCAGTGATTGTATTTGAGCCGGAATACAGTAATCCGTACGCCTTGCGGGGCTTGGAGGGCTTTTCGCACATTTGGCTTATCTGGGGGTTCTCAGAAAATATACGTAATAAATGGGCACCAATGGTGAAGCCTCCGCGGTTAGGCGGAAACAAACGGAAGGGTGTTTTTGCGACCCGCTCCCCCTTTCGTCCAAATCCAATCGGCCTTTCTTCTGTGAAATTGGAGGGGATTGAATTATTTACCGGCCGGGGACCGCTTCTATATGTATCCGGGGCTGATCTGATGGATAATACCCCGATCTACGATATCAAGCCCTACCTGCCCTATACCGACAGCCATCCGGATGCGCTTGGCGGCTTTGCCGATCCGCTGACAGATTATACTTTGAAGGTGGACTTTCCTGAACGATGGCTTTGTATGATTCCTGAGGATCGAAGAGAAGCGATTGCGGGAGTGCTGGCATGTGATCCGCGGCCGTCATACCAAAAGGATCCGGACCGGATTTACGGAGTTGAATTTGCAGGCTTTGATGTCCGCTTCACCGTTAAGGAGAAGCTGCTGACTGTCTATGAGGTAGTAAAACTATAAAATAATCTGTAATCAGCCTTTGCCAATCGTTTTACGACGGGCGAAGGCTTTTTTGTATATAACAATATATAAAAAATATTATTTCTTAGATTCAAATACTTTGGAGTACTTGCTAATTGCAATAAAATGTAATACTATTATGTTAACGTACAGAGAGAAAGAAGGATGAATATGGCTTTATTTGGAGTAATTGGAACCGGTAACATGGGCTATCCGCTGTTAAAGGCCGCAATAAAAACCTTCGGCAGGAACGAAGTAATCTATTCGGACCCATCCGCTGGCAGAAGGCAGGAGGTTCTTAATGAGACCGGCATTACGGCAAACCGGGATAATATATCTGTGGTTAAGAGCTGCAGATATCTTTTGCTGGCAGTGAAACCGCAATTTTTCCCTGAAGTAATGAATGAAATCCGTGAGCATGTGACAAAGGATCAGATTGTGATCTCAATTGCGGCCGGTATTACAATAGATACCATCCGGACCGGTTTATCCGGAGAGATTCGAATTATCCGGGCTATGCCCAATACCCCGGCTATGGTAAATCAGGGCATGACCGGGATTTGCTTCGGGGAGGCGGATTTCTCCGAGGAGGAGAAGGAGACGGTACAGCGATTTTTTAGTTCCTACGGCAGATATGAGGTATTCGATGAAGCGCTGATGAATGCGGTGGTATGTGCCAACGGAAGCTCTCCGGCCTATGTCTATTTGTTTATTGAAGCTTTGGCGGACAGCGTGGTTAAATACGGTATCCCCAGAGACAAGGCCTATACCCTGGCAGCACAGACCGTTCTGGGTGCGGCGGCCATGGTCCTTGAGACAGGGGAACATCCAGGCAAGCTGAAGGACAATGTATGTTCTCCCGGAGGAACCACGATAGCAGCCATCAGTGCCCTGGAGGAATACGGGTTCCGGAATGCCGTCATAAAGGCAACCGACGCCTGTTATGAAAAGGCTGTGGAATTAAGCAGGAAGAAATAACTCCCTCAAAGCTTGTGCTTGCATAATCAAAGCGTGTAAGCATCCGATACAAACGAACACAAAGGACAGATATGTTTGCAAATATTGTACTGCCATCCAAATTTGCAGATTTGCGGCAGAATGGAGATTACTATGGATCAATACAGACGTTTAAAGAGGGAATTAACCCATAAGGGAAGGATAATAGATTATTACAGCGATACGATTGAGATCAATGGGGAGAAGTTAACAACCTTCGACTTTATCAATCACCGGGGAGCTTCCGCCATGATACCGGTGGATCAGGAGGGCAGGATTCTCATGGTAAGACAGTATCGCAATGCCATAGACAGCGATACTTTGGAAATACCTGCCGGAGGATTGAATGCGGGAGAGGATAACTTGGCCTGTGCCATTAGAGAATGCGAGGAGGAAACCGGATATCTGGCCGGAGAGGTACACCACCTGATTGATGTATACACAACAGTAGCTTTCAGTAACGAGAAAATCTGTATTTATTACACTACCGGAATTATTCCCACCAGTCAGAACCTGGATGAGGATGAATTTGTCTCGGTCGAACGATATACCTTAAAGGAGCTGACTGCCATGATTATGGATGGCCGAATTAAGGATGCGAAGACCATTGCAGGCTTATTGGCATATAAAACAAAGCTGGGATTGTAATTATCATACCGGAAGCTTGTTCTATTTCTCTGATTCTGTCATATCTTCTATAGAAGATAAAAGGACAGGATGAAAGGACATGAAACAATTTCAATCACAGCTCCGTCGGCTCAGTGTGATACAGATCGCAGTTATCATATTAATTATGGGATTATTTGCGGGGGTATTGGCTGCTAATATATTCCATGACAGCTATAATACCCAGATGACAGAATACCAGAGTGTTATATTTGCGGAAATAGCCAGAAGCGATATCGATTATAGCGGCCTTTTCCTATATGTTGTGGGACAAAACTTCAAGGAATTTGCTTTCTTTTGGCTGCTATCCATTACCATTCTTGGTATTCCCTATATGGCCTTTAAGATCGTAGCCTTTGGTTTTTCGTCAGGATTTTTTATCTCAGCGGTTGCGATGCAGTATGGCTTCAAGGGATTACTGCTGATATTGGTTTATCCGTTTCCCCATGGGATATTATATCTGCCCATCGCATTGCTATGCCTGTATAAAGGGTTTTACCTCTGCAGGACGATAAATTATGATAAGAGGAATTTCCTCTCAACCATCTCACATCAGTTGAGGCAGAATTTCCTGTTGCTGCTGGCCTTATCCGTCCTGTTGCTGCTGGCCTCTTTTTTGGAAGCATACGTCGGATCATTTTTTTTAAAGAAAACACTGAATTTATTCACTTAATGCTTACTCGATAATTGTTACAGATGAATTCATCCATTGGCAAATGAGGAGGTAGGAAATGAATCAGTACATCAGCGATTTTGTTACATATCTTCGGGAAGTAAAACATGCTTCCGCGAATACGGTGGGAGCCTACCGGAATGATCTTCGGAAGCTGGCCGCTTATCTGGATAAGCAGGGAATTGGTACAGTACAAAAAATCAGTGAAACAAGCTTAAATTCTTATATCTTATCTTTGGAGAAGGAGGGCTTCACTCCGGCCTCGGTGTCAAGGAATATCGCCTCCATCAAGTCGTTCCTGCTTTTCCTGCTTAAGAGCGGAAGCATCAGCAAAGATCCCTCAGAGCGGATCCGTCCCCCTAAGGTTGTCAAGAAATCTCCGCCAATCATACCTCCGGAGCGGATCGACCGTTTGTTAAAGCAGCCCGATACAAAGACCAATAAGGGGATCCGGGATAAAGCCATGCTGGAGCTTATATATGCGACCGGGATGAAGGTTTCCGAGCTGATCTCCATGCGGCTGGCAGACATCAATCTGAGCGGAAGATATCTGTCCTGCGGTGAGAAGCGGGAGAGGATCATCCCCTTTGGGAAAACAGCAAGGACAGCCCTGCAGGATTATATAAATATCAGGGAAACCGCCTTCCTTAAGAACGAAACCGAGGTGCTGTTCCTGAATTCTTCCGGAGAACAGCTGACCAGGCAGGGCTTTTGGAAGATATTAAAGGCCTATGCGAAGGAGGTCGGCATAGAGGAGATTAACCCAAATATCATCCGCCATTCCTTTGCGGCCCATCTGATTGATAATGGTGCAGATCTTCTCAGTGTCCAGGAATTCTTGGGGCATGCGGACATCAGCACGACCCAGCTTTATCTCTCCAGGGGCCACAAGAATAGCAGGGAAGTATATATGAATTCCCATCCCAGGGCATAGCTTTGAGGTAAAATGCGAACATATCATAATAGGACGTACCGTGACATAAATGTTGTGGTTCGTCTTTTTTCTGCGGTATTTTTCTGTTTTTTATAAACTGAAAGATATTATCAGATCAATAATATTCTGTTTATCAGAAAAATATCAAAATCCGCATAATACTCTTGATCTATGCTTTCGTAAGAAGTAAGAAAAGTGCCAGACAACGTGAATAACTAGCATTCTTCACATTGTATCTGGCACTTTTAAGTTTATAGTCCTTCCGCGATCGTATGGATCAGCTTCTCAGAGTCTGCCCAGCCAAGACAGGGATCGGTAATGGATTTCCCATAGGTATGACCGTTCACCTTCTGACTGCCTCCCTCAATATAGCTTTCAACCATAACACCCTTTACAAGATTGGAGATCTCCGGTGATACCCTGCGGCTATGGAGTACTTCTTTGACAATCCTGGGCTGTTCCGCATACAGCTTATTAGAATTCGCATGATTTGCGTCAATGATACAGGAGGGGTTCAATAAATCACGTTCATTATACATATCCACAAGACGGATCAGATCCTCATAATGATAATTGGGTATGGATTGTCCGTGCTTATTAACAGCACCTCGGAGTATCGTATGGGCCAGAGGATTACCCGATGTGTTCACTTCCCAGGTACGGTAGAGAAAGGTGTGACTGGCCTGGGCCGCAACGACGGAATTCAGCATAACGGAATAATCACCGCTGGTCGGATTCTTCATACCGGCAGGAACATCCATACCGCTGATGGTAAGGCGGTGCTGCTGATCCTCCACAGAACGGGCTCCGACGGCCACATAGGAGAGGATGTCCTCAACATAAGGCCAATTTTCCGGATAGAGCATCTCATCCGCAGCGGTAAGTCCGCTTTCTGCAATTGCCCTAAGATGCATCTTTCTCATGGCAATCAGTCCTTCCTGAAGGTCCGGCTCCTTCTCGGGATCCGGCTGGTGGACCATGCCTTTATAGCCCTCACCGGTGGTACGGGGCTTATTGGTATAGATTCTCGGGATCAGGATCAGTCTATCCTCAACCTCTTCCTGGACCTTGGCAAGACGGGAAATGTAATCGCAAACCGCATCCTCATTATCGGCAGAGCAGGGACCGATGATAACCAGAAACTTATCCGAGGCTCCCGTAATGATATCTTTAATCTGTTTATCACGTTCCTTCTTACGGAGAACATCCTTTGCCGGCATGGGATACGCCCTCACTAAGTCCTCCGGAGAGATTACTTCCTTTATGAATTTGAAGCTCATAACTCAATCACCCTTTCTAATAGTTGATTAATTTTATAATGTTTTTATTGGTTCGTCAACCGGAACCTGTATAAATTTTGGAAAACCTCAAATCGCATATTAACGAGTTCCTAATCAGAATAATTTATGATATAATGAAAGCGGAATGAGGAATCATAAGCAAGCTTATGTATTCCGATTGGAGCAACAAGATCATGAACGTGCTTTATGTTCATGGTATAATGAAAGCGTAGTGAGAATATACAAGCTTGCTTGCAATATACGAGCGGAGCAACAAGATCATGAACACGATTTTTGTTCATAATTTAATCATAGAATACACGAATATTATAATTAATGGAGTGATATAACGATGCAGATGTATGATTTGATCCAAAAGAAAAAGAACAAGGAAATATTGGAGAGGAAGGAAATCGAATTTATTATAAAAGGATATACAAAAGGAGATATTCCGGATTATCAGATGTCAGCCTTTCTTATGGCGGTATGCCTAAACGGAATGAACCATGAGGAAACAGCAGCGCTGACCATTGCTATGGCCAACAGCGGTGACTGTCTGGATTTGTCGGCAATCCATGGCATTAAGGTAGATAAGCATAGCACCGGCGGAGTCGGGGATAAGACCTCCCTGGTTCTAAGCCCAATGGTAGCTGCCTTGGGGATTCCGGTTGCCAAGATGTCCGGCCGGGGTCTGGGTCATACCGGCGGGACCATAGATAAGCTGGAGAGCTTTCCGGGCTTCTCCACAACGATTTCTTCCGAGCAGTTTATTGATAATGTAAACCGGATCAAGATGTCCATTGTGGGACAGACGGCTAACTTGGCACCGGCGGACAAGAAGCTTTATGCCCTGCGGGATGTAACAGCTACGGTCGATAATATGTCCTTAATTGCCAGCAGTATTATGAGTAAGAAGATTGCCTCCGGAGCGGATGTCATCGTACTTGATGTAAAAACGGGCAGCGGAGCTTTTATGAAGAGCTATGAAGATTCTTTGGCCCTGGCAAAGGAAATGGTACAGATCGGAACCATTGCAGGACGAACCACCTACGCAGTAATTACCGATATGAACCAACCCCTGGGCAATATGGTTGGCAATACTCTGGAGGTAAAGGAAGCCATCCAAACCCTAAGCGGCAACGGCCCGGTGGACCTGCTGGAGGTGAGTATTACCCTTGCTTCTTATATGCTTTTAGGAGCAGGAGTGGCGGGGTCCGTAGAAGAGGCCGGAAAGGCATTGCGGGATACCATCGATAACCGCAGTGCTTTGAAGAAGTTTGCTGAATTTGTAGAAGCCCAGGGCGGCAGCAGCGAAGCAGTATTCCATCCGGAGCTTTTTGAAAAGGCAGCATTGGAAGAGAATATCTTAGCACCGGAGGAGGGTTATATCACCTGCATCCATACGGATGAAGTCGGGATGACCGCATTGCTTCTCGGAGGAGGCAGACTGACAAAGGAGAGCACCATTGATCTTGCTGTCGGCATCGAGCTTAAGAAGAAGCTGGGGGATAGGGTAACGAAGGGAGAGGTACTGGCAACTTTGTATGCCAATGATCCTGCGAAATTATCCGAGGCAAAGCAAAGGTTCTTTAAGTCCTATGAAATCGGCAGCAATAAACCGGCCCGGAATAAATATATATATTCCATAGTAACAAAGGATGGCGTTCTACATGTGTAGAACGCCTTATGATAGTGCGTCAGGCGCACATACGGTCTTTATTCATATGTTTTATTATATTGTTTGAATTGATGCTTTCGAATAATCAAAACACATTTTTAAGAAGATAATTTATTCTCACACGACATAGAATGTATTAGAGGATCTCTCTTTTCCTGCGGATATGTTCCGGTATCGGGAAAGGAGTCGGAGTTTAGGAGCGGTAATATGTCGCATCAGCCATGTGAGAGGAACACTTTACAATATTCTATAAAAAAGTTGTATAAATTTATTATAGTAGCAATTGCCGTTATTCTGATCGTAAGTCTGATTATCGAAAATTCTTCACCGTATTTCAGAAAGATATATTATCCCCTTTTTTCGATCCATCTGAATAAGCAGGACGTTGTACTTAAAAAGGGAGAGGAATTCAAGCTGCGTGTCATTGGGATAAATCAACGGGTCAAATATTCCTCCACAGACTTTCGTGTTGCGGGGGTGAATTTTAACGGAAGAGTCTTTGCCTACCAGACCGGGGACTGTTTTATCATTGCAAAAACCGGGAGCAAGGAATTAAAATGCAGGGTCACGGTTCTGGATATCAATAAGGAGAAACTGACCTTAAGGGTAGGAGGAAGCTACCGGCTGAGCATCAGGGGCGGAGGCGGCTTCCCCAACTATAAAAGCAGTAATCCTACGGTCGCCGGTGTCAGCTGGCTGGGAAAGGTAAAGGCCAAGTCGAAGGGAAGTGCCGTCATTACGGTAAAAGCCAAAGGGAAAACCTTCCGGTGTACGGTTGTTGTAAAATAGATACTTATAAAACAGAAATAAAGCTTATACCGTATTGTTGTACTTTGTCTTAATTTTAAGACAAATTTACGTAGGGATTGGTCTAAAAACAGACAGCCTGGATTACAATATTAATAATAGTTTTTTCGGAGCAGGCTATGAAAAAAGCAGGTGTTCTTCTAATCGTATGTTCCCTTATTCTCATGATGTTTTCCGGTGTGACGTCTGAAGCAAAGATTAAATATAATACACCGGGCACAAAGGATAATCCCATACCGGTTACCGCTATGGCAGACACACAGCTAAACCTCACATCTCCTTCGGCAGTTCTGATTGAAGGCTCCACAGGTACCATAATTTATGAAAAAAACAAGGATGAAAGATTGAAGCCGGCCAGCGTAACCAAGGTCATGACACTTCTGTTGATTTTTGAAGCCCTTGACAGCGGACAGATCAAGCTGATGGATGAAGTCAGTGTCAGCGAGCATGCTGCCTCCATGGGAGGTTCCCAGGTATTTTTAGAGCCCTATGAGACGCAGAATGTTGACACGATGATCAAATGCATCTCCATCGCCAGTGCCAACGATGCTTCTGTTGCAATGGCTGAATTTATTGCTGGATCGGAAGAGGAATTCGTGGCAAGGATGAACGAGCGCGCCAAGGAGCTGGGCATGAATAACACCAATTTCGTGAACTGCTGTGGCCTGGATGTAGATAACCATTACACAACAGCTTACGATATTGCCCTGATGTCCAGGGAGCTGATTACAAAATTCCCGGAAATCAGTAATTATACTACGGTCTGGATGGATACCTTTGTCCATACGACGAAGAAAGGACGGACGGAATTCGGCCTGACAAACACAAACAAGCTGATTAAGTCCTATAATGGAATTACCGGCCTGAAAACCGGTTCCACCAGCCTGGCAAAATATTGTCTCTCTGCAACTGCCAGAAGAAATAATATGGACCTGATTGCTGTCATACTGGCTGCACCGGATACGAAGACCCGGTTTATGGAAGCTTCCAAGCTATTAAATCACGGCTTTGCCAACTATAGCATCTATGTGGATAATAACCTGGAGCTTGTACTGGAGCCGGTCAGAGTTGTGAAGGGTGTGACAGAAAAGATATCCGGAAAACCGGGCGGAGAGTTTTCTTATCTGTGTGCCAAAGGAAAGAATCCGGCAGATATCAAAAAGGAAGTAATTCTGTATGAAGAGGTTACGGCACCGGTTACGCAAAATGATAAGATAGGTGAAATTGTTTATACCTACGGGGAAGAGAAAATCGGTACGGTTGATATTCTGGCAGCGCAGGACATCAATAAGGCTGGCTATAAGGACTGCTTCATCAAGGCTCTCAGAAGATATTTCCTGGCAAAATAAAACCGATACTCGTAGGAACAAAAGCAAATGCACATTCTATATATCATCGAGGGATATGCTTCCACACGGCCGTCCTGCTAATATGCAGGCTGCTTTCCGTAAGCGTATCCCTCGTTTTAAAGTCCCTTATTGACACTTTCAACCTTAATTAGTATAGTATAATAGGTATATGAAACAGGCTGAATATCTGTCCCAGACGAAAGGAGCATCTATGGTTTTGACCTGGATTTTAGCAATATTGCCGGGATTGATCCTATGGTCCTTCCTGGAGAAAAAATTACTCAGGGTAACTGAGTATTCGATTCCTGCAGGTCATCACGAAAGTGCTCCGGAGGATTTCAAACTCGTACTGTTGGCTGATCTGCATAATAACACCTTTGGCAGGAGAAATGCGGGATTGATTAAGAAGATCCGGGAGCTTAAACCGGATGCGGTGGTAGTAGCCGGGGACCTGATTACGAAGCAGCAGCTTTGTATTCCCGGAAATGCCTATGCTTTATTGGATGAATTGGCGAAGGATTATCCGGTTTATTACGGATACGGCAATCATGAACTGCACTTGTCAGAGCTGCCTGAGGAACAGGGGGAGCAGGGCAAAAGTGACCATGGGCGGAAAGCAAAATATGAATCCTGGCTGAAATTTGTACAGGTATTAAAGTCCAAAGGCGTTCATTTTCTTCCGGATCAGAGTGCTGGGCTTAAGCATGGAAAAGCCTCTATCCGTTTTGTCGGTCTCAATGTCGGCAGGGAGGCCTACAGCGGGAAAGAATTATTTCCCATGGACAATAATTATCTTAAAAAGCATATCGGACAGGGGCATCCGGAAGAATATCAGATTCTGATCGCCCATAATCCACTCTATTTTCAGAACTATATTAAATGGGGAGCCGATTTGATTTTGGCAGGGCATCTGCACGGAGGGCTGGTACGGCTGCCGCATTTTGGCGGCATCATCTCACCCCAGTATAAATTATTCCCGAAATATGATTCGGGAGTTTTTACGGAAAATAACCGCCACATGGTAGTATCGAGGGGCCTTGGATCCCATTCTGTCATGCTTCGCCTGTTTAACCGGCCGGAGCTGGTGTTCATCCGTATCAAAGGACAAGTGTAAAGGAGAAGCGTCATGAGCATTCCGGTTAAACTGGAGGTATTTGAAGGTCCCCTGGATCTTCTGCTTCATTTGATTGATAAAAGCAAAATTAATATTTACGATATTCCCATTGTGGAAATCACCGAACAGTATCTGGAGTATATCCGGCAGATGGAGACAAAGAATCTGGAAATTATGAGTGAATTCCTGCTGATGGCGGCCACTCTGATCAATATTAAATCCAGAATGCTGCTCCCCGCACCGGCAAGCGGTGAGGAAGAAGTAACAGATCCCAGGCAGGAGCTGGTGGACAGGCTTCTTGAATATAAAATGTATAAGTATATCTCGGAGGAGTTAAGGGATAAGGAGCTGGATGCCTCCAGAGTCATGTTCAAGCCACCTACAATTCCTCAGGAAATTGCGGATTACCGGGAAGAGATTAATGTGGAGGAACTGCTTGGTGATCTTACCCTGACAAAACTTCACGAGATATTCAAGTCCATCGTGAAGAAGCAGGCGGACAAGATCGACCCGATCCGAAGCAAATTCGGCAAGATCGAGAGAGAAGAAATCAATCTGTCAAAAAAGCTGATTCAAATACAGGAATATGGTCTTGAACGGAAGAATTTCCTGTTTCGTAATCTTCTTGAAGCCCAGCACAGCCGGATGGAGATTATTGTTACGTTTCTTGGAATTTTAGAGCTGATAAAGCTGGGCAGAATACATATTGAACAGGAAAAGGTTTTTGATGATATCAGAATCACTTACCTGGCTACGGATATCATACAGATGGAGGAGGTCGGATTCTAATGGAAATCAAGTTAGTCGAGGCTCAGATTGAAGCAATTTTATTTACCATGGGAGAGGCGGTTGAATTAGAACGCCTGGCTGCTGCCCTGGATCATGATGAAGAAACAACCCGAAAGATTTTACATAGCATGATGGACCATTATGAAGGAGAAGAACGGGGAATCCACATTATTGAGCTTGACGGGGCCTACCAGCTTTGTACGAAGCCCTCCTTATATGAATCTATCATAAAAATCACACATGTGCCGAAGAAGCATATATTAACAGATGTATTACTGGAGACATTATCGATCATTGCTTACAAGCAGCCGATTACAAAGCTGCAGATCGAAGCAATCCGGGGAGTAAAATCCGACCATGCGGTAAATAAGCTGGTGGAATATAACCTGATCTGTGAACTGGGCAGACTGGATGCCCCGGGACGGCCGATTTTGTTCGGTACAACGGAAGAATTCCTCCGAAGCTTCGGACTGCAATCCCTGGATGCCCTTCCGGTTATGAATCCCGAAAAGATAGAAGACTTCAAACTCGAGGCAGAGGAAGAGGCAGAGCAGTTGAAGCTGGATATCTAGATTTCAAGCACCTTTTATATATATTTAAATTACATGTTTTAAGCAGCTTAAGCGCCGCAATTTCCGGGCTATTATAAATTAAGCTGCTTATTGTGCGAAAGTGACAGTAATACTAAACAAAGAGTTTAGTGATATTAAAAATAATGCTTGCAAGTTTGAATACATTTTTGTATAATAGTCCATGCTGTTATAAATACATGAACAGCTTTTACTATACTGGAAAGGTTGTGATGTTAGGGTTGGAAAAAAAGCTCACGTTATATGGCTTTAACAACCTCACAAAGACACTTAGCTTCAACATATATGATGTGTGCTATGCGAAAAGTGAGAGGGAACAAAAGGATTATATCGCTTATATTGACGAGCAGTATAATTCAGAACGATTAACAAATATTCTTGTGAATGTTACCGAGATGATCGGCGCACATATTCTCAATATATCAAAACAGGATTATGAACCCCAGGGAGCTTCCGTTAATATCCTTATTGCGGAAGGTTCCTTATCTTCTGAACATATTGATGAATCCTGCAATCAGGGTAAAAATCTGATGAGCCAGAGGGAAACTGTTCATGCCCATCTGGATAAGAGCCATGTTACCGTGCATACATTCCCTGAACATCACCCGGATAACTCGATTTCGACCTTCCGTGTGGATATCGATGTATCCACCTGCGGTGAGATATCACCGCTGAATGCCTTGGATTACTTAATCGGAAGCTTTGATTCCGATATTATCACCATCGATTACCGTGTCAGAGGCTTTACAAGGGATCTCCATGGTATGAAGTATTTTATTGACCATGATATAACCTCCATTCAGGACTACATCGATGATAAGACCCTCACAAGATACGATGCGATTGATGTTAATGTATATCAATCGAATATCTTCCATACGAAAATGCTGATCAAAGAGATTGAGCTCCAGCATTATCTTTTTAATACGGATGTATATGAGCTTCCTCCGAAGCAAAGGCTGGAAATTGCCAATAGCTTAAGAAAAGAAATGATCGAGATTTTCAGCGGAATGAATATCTATTAAGCCGCTTTTCGCATACTGATATCAGTGCCTGCAATCAGGCACATGGAGGCATAAATGAACTATACACAGCAGAATTCGCCTTTGCATGAGGCGTTATTAAAACACAAACAGGATCGGATCGTGCATTTTGATGTTCCCGGCCATAAGGGCGGCAGGGGTAACCCGGAGCTGACAAAGTTTCTGGGGATCGATTGTCTGAGGGTAGATGTTAATTCCATGAAGACCCTGGATAACCTGATTCATCCGACCTCCGTTATAAAAGCTGCAGAGGAACTGGCCGCCGAGGCGTTTGGGGCAGAAGCAGCTTTTTTTATGGTCAACGGTACGACTGCGGCAGTCCAGGCCATGATTATGTCCACCTGCAAAGCAGGGGAAAAGATTATTCTACCCAGAAATGTACATCGCAGCTCCATCAATGCATTAGTTGTTAACGGCGCTATTCCCGTATATATCAATCCGGGAGTAAACCACGAGCTGGGAATTCCTTTGGGAATGAGTGTCACTGATATTGAA
Source organism: Bacillota bacterium (assembly GCA_023423335.1). Taxonomy (GTDB): domain Bacteria; phylum Bacillota; class Clostridia; order Lachnospirales; family Lachnospiraceae; genus Mobilitalea. The sequence continues at coordinate 43,117 of JAFAFU010000067.1, forward strand.
GCGGCAATTAAGCAGAATCCGGATGCGAAGGCTATTTTAGTAAATAACCCGACCTACTACGGGATATGCTCCAATTTAACAGAAATCGTAAAGCTTGCCCACAGCCACGGAATGCGAGTACTGGTGGATGAAGCCCACGGAGCCCATTTTTACTTCGGGGACGAGCTTCCGGTCAGCGCTATGGCGGCCGGTGCGGACCTGGCGGCGGTCAGCATGCATAAAACGGGCGGCTCCTTAACCCAGAGTTCTTTCCTGTTATGCGGCAACGAAATGGATCATGGTTATGTCAGACAAATCATCAACCTGACCCAGACGACCAGCGGCTCCTACCTTCTGATGTCCTCCCTGGATATTGCCAGAAAGCATATGTATCTCCATGGCAGGGAAATCGTAGCTAAGACTTTAGAACTGTCGGAATATGCCAGACAAGAAGTGAATAAGATCGGCGGATATTATGCCTTTTCCAAGGAGCTGGTGAACTCGGATACCATATATGATTTTGACCGTACCAAGCTGTCCGTAAATTCTGTAGAAATCGGATTGGCAGGAATTGAAATCTTTGATTTGCTTCAGTCAGAATATGATATCCAGATCGAGTTCGGGGATATCGGTAATTTCCTGGCGGTAATGACAGCCGGAGACCGTGCATTCGAAATCGAGCGGCTGATTTCATCCCTTGCCGAAATCAAAAGGATTTATGGGAAGGCTAAGGTGGGAATGCTGAACCATGAATATATTGATCCCCATGTGGTTCTGACTCCCCAGAAGGCCTTCTATAGTGATAAGAAGCCTCTGCCCCTCAGGGAAGCGATTGATCATATCTCCGGTGAATTCGTAATGTGTTATCCTCCCGGAATTCCGATTCTTGCACCGGGAGAACGTATCTCGAAGGATATTATTGATTATATCATATATGCCAAAGAAAAGGGCAGTGTTCTGACCGGTCCGAAGGATATGAAGGTGGAGAATATCCATATCGTGGACTTTTAAGCCGGCCGGGACAGCAGTATAACTCACAAGCCCCGCCAAGTACCGGCGGGTGACTGAGGGTAAAGAAAGGCAGGTGTACTCTATGGAATTATGGTATACGGAGCATCACACAGAGCATGTAAAATTCTCAATGAAGGTGAAAGAACAGCTGGTAAATAAACAGAGTGATTATCAGCATATCACCGTCCTGGATACGGTGGAATTCGGCCGTGTTCTTACGCTGGACGGCTATCTGATGATAACGGAGAAGGATGAGTTCATCTATCATGACATGATCGTCCATGTACCGATGGCAACTAATCCTGATATTAAGAAGGTTCTTGTTATCGGAGCCGGGGATGGAGGCTCCATCCGTGAACTGACCCGATATCCCGGAATTGAACATATTGATATGGTGGAAATTGATCAAATGGTAGTGGAGGTCTGCAGAGAATTCATTCCGCAGACTGCCTGCAGGCTGGATGATCCCAGAGTGCACATCTACTACGAGGACGGTCTCAAATTTATCCGCAGGAAGGTAAAGGAATACGATTTGATTATTGTGGATTCCACCGATCCCTTTGGCCCCGGAGAAGGCTTATTTACGAAGGAATTCTACGGCAATTGCTATAAGGCCCTGACGGATACCGGAATTTTAGTGAATCAGCATGAAAGCACTTACTATGATGAATATGTAGGAGCAATGAAGAGGGCCCATGCCAGAATTAAGGAAACCTTCCCGGTGGCAAAGGTATATCAGGCCCATATTCCGACCTACCCTTCCGGACATTGGCTGTTTGGTTTTGCCTCCAAGCATTTTGATCCCTTAAAGGATTTAAAGGAAGAGGAGTGGAATGCCCTCGGTCTGAAGACAAAATACTATAACACCAGGCTTCACCTGGGAGCCTTTGCACTCCCGAACTATGTAAAGGAGCAGTTAAACGATTATGAATAGGAATATTCACACCTTTATCGGCTGTGACCATGAATATGATGACAGCGACATCGTCCTGTTCGGAGCGCCCTTTGACGGAACTACTTCGTACCGTCCGGGAACCAGGTTTGCCAGTGCCGCCATCCGCAACGAAAGCTATGGAATAGAAACCTATAGCCCGTATCTGGACAGGGATTTAACGGATATCAGGGTATTTGATGCAGGAGATCTGGAGTTTGGCTTCGGGAATACGGAACGGGTATTAAAAACAATCGAGCAGATGACGGAACAGGTTCTTGCAGATGGCAAGAAGCCGATGATGGTCGGCGGAGAGCATCTGGTGTCCCTGGGCAGTGTCCGTGCCGCAGTAAAGAAGTATCCGGAGCTGCATATCCTTCATTTTGATGCCCATACGGACCTGCGGGAGGAGTATCTGGGAGAGACTCTGTCCCACGCCAGCGTTATCAAGCGATGTTGGGAGCTGGTCGGAGACGGTAAAATCCATCAGTTCGGCATCCGGAGCGGCGAACGGGAGGAATTCCAATGGGCGAAGGAGCATACCTTCTTGCAGAAGTTCAATCTGGAGGGACTGGAGGGGGCGATCAAGGCCCTGAAGGGAAAGCCGGTCTACCTGACCATTGACCTGGATGTTCTGGATCCGTCCGTTTTTCCGGGGACCGGAACACCGGAAGCAGGGGGGATCACCTATATGGAGCTGATCACTGCGTTAGAAAAAGTATTTACTTTAGATATTGTAGCTGCCGATATGAACGAGCTGTCCCCGGTTTACGATCAGAGCGGTGCCTCCACGGCACTGGCCTGCAAGCTGCTGCGGGAAATTCTTCTACAGTTGTAGACGACAGTTTTTTTGAATAACAATGGATTTTATGGACCGGTGTGGTCATGTAATTCGTTATACATGGGAATCCATAGTGGATTATAATATTTTTAAGATGATTTGGGAGAAACTATAGATCAGATAGGCTGACCCAGCATAAGCGAAGGAGGAATTCGATATGGCAAAGGCATTAATCATTGGAGCAGGCGGCGTTGCCGGCGTTGTGGCACATAAATGCTGCCAGGTACCGGAGGTTTTCTCAGAACTCTGTATCGCCAGCCGGACAGTATCAAAATGTGAGGATCTGAAGGAAAAATTGGATAAATTCACAGCAGCGATGACCGGAGAGAAATCCGGCAATGCAAGGACTGCGGTTACGGTAGCCAGAGTAGATGCGGACAGAACCGAAGAGGTTATTGAATTGATAGAGAAGGTAAAGCCGGATATCGTAATTAATGTGGCATTGCCCTATCAGGATCTTACTATTATGGAAGCCTGCCTGGCAACAAAGGTGGATTATCTGGATACAGCCAATTATGAACCGATTGATACGGCCAAATTTGAATATAAATGGCAGTGGGCATATAAGGAGCTGTTTGAAAAAGCCGGTATCACGGCAGTACTCGGCTGCGGCTTTGACCCCGGTGTAACCGGAGTCTTTTCTGCCCATGCGCTGAAGCATCATTTTGATGAGATCGATACGATTGATATCCTGGATGCCAATGCCGGTGACCATGGCTATCCCTTTGCAACAAATTTTAACCCCGAAATCAATATCCGTGAGGTTACTGCTTCCGGAAGCTACTTTGAGAACGGGAGATTTATCGAGACGGAGCCGATGTCTATTAAAAGGGTATATAATTTCCCGGAAATCGGTCCGAAGGATATGTACCTCCTCCATCATGAGGAGATGGAATCCCTGGCGGTCAACATTCCGGGGGTTAAGAGAATTCGTTTCTTTATGACCTTCTCCGAGCGTTACCTGACCCATCTGAAGGTTCTGGAGAACGTCGGAATGACCTCGATTGAACCAATTGATTTTAACGGTATGAGAATTGTTCCTCTGCAATTTCTAAAGGCAGTGTTGCCGGACCCGGCCTCCTTAGGACCAAGAACCAAGGGTAAAACCAATATCGGCTGCATCTATACCGGGAAAAAGGACGGGAAAGAGAAGAAATATTATGTATATAATGTTTGCGACCATGAGGAATGCTACCGTGAAGTAGGCTCTCAGGCAATTTCTTATACCACCGGTGTTCCCGCGATGATCGGAGCCATGATGGTTCTGACCGGAAAATGGAAGAATCCCGGAGTACACAATGTGGAGGAGTTTGACCCGGATCCTTTCATGGAGGCTTTAAATCAATATGGTCTGCCCTGGCAGGAGAGCTTTCACCCGGATATGGTGGAATAAGACTATGAAGCTTGATTTTACCGGTGTTCCGACCCCTTCCTATGTGGTTGACGAGCATTTGTTAAAGAATAATTTAAATATATTAAAATCCGTTATGGACCAGACCGGCTGTAAGATATTGCTGGCACAAAAGGCCTTCTCCATGTATTCGGTATATCCTCTGATCGGAAATACCTTGAGCGGAACCACCGCCAGCTCCCTGTTTGAGGCAAGACTCGGCTATGAAGAGATGGGGAAGGAAGTCCATATCTTTGCTCCCGCTTACAGGGAGGAGGAATTTGATGAGATACAGTCCCTTTGTGACCATATTGTATTCAATTCCATCGGACAGTGGAACAAATATAAAGAGCGGGTATTTGAATATAACCGGGCACAGGAAGCTTCGGATGCCGGAAAGAAAAGAAGGGTATCCTGCGGACTTCGGATTAACCCGGAGTATTCGGAAATTGAAACCGATATCTATAATCCCTGCTCTCAAAACTCCAGATTCGGTGTTACCCCGGCAAAGCTTAAGGGGGCGGATCTGATCGGACTGGACGGACTTCATTTCCATACCATGTGCGAGCAGAACTCCGATGTCCTGGAGCGGACCTTACGGGTGGTGGAAGAGAAGTTTAAGGATTATCTTCCCGGCATAAAGTGGATTAATTTCGGCGGCGGACATCATATTACCAGGGAAAATTACGATACCCAGACCCTGGTCCGGTGCATTAACCATATGAAGGAAGCCTACCGGCTCCAGGTATACTTAGAGCCGGGGGAAGCAATTGCCCTGAATGCCGGATGGCTGGTAAGCTCTGTACTGGAGCGGATGGAAAATGGAATGCAGCTTGCGATCATGGACACTTCTGCAGCCTGTCATATGCCCGATGTCCTGGAGATGCCTTACCGGCCGGATATTATCGGCTCCTCCTTACCGGGAAACTATCCTTTTACCTATCGTCTCGGAGGTCCCACCTGCCTGTCCGGTGATGTAATCGGTGATTATTCCTTCCCGGAACCGCTTGAAGTCGGCGATAAACTGGTCTTCTGCGATATGGCGATCTATTCCATGGTGAAGAATAATACCTTTAACGGGATAAACCTTCCGTCCATTTATCTAAGAAAAGAGGACGGAACCCTGTACTTGATCAAAAAATTCGGATATGAGGATTTTAAGGGCAGATTATCATGATAATCTGCCCTTTATAATTCTTATATTCTTAAGCTATAAATATAAGCAAAGCTTATGCTTATTCTTCCGGCTCAGTATACCAGTTAATTGCTCCGGCCTCCAACGCTTCTTCAAAGGTACCGGGAAGCTTGGGTGCTTTGCCGCCGTATCGGTAATAATAACTGCCGGGATATAAAGGCTCCGGGTTAATGAATACATTATCCGTATTGACGGTCGGGTCTTCCCCCTCCCTTACCCTGCGGGCTACGATAACCGTGCGGTAATCCTTAACCTCATAGGAACAGGTGGAAAGGGTCAGCAGCTGGTCATTCTCATTGATATCGACATCATCTGCGTTGAAGATGGACCTAATCCGCAGATTATAAACAAAGTTCAGAAAATCGGAGGAATCCCGGAAGCTGGATTGCGTATAGTCAAAGAAGGGTTCTTTCTCCGAGGAGCCATTAGTGATGAAGACGGAGAATATTTTCCACTGTCCGGTCCGGTAAATTGTATTGAAATCTATGATCGGATGGGAATCATAATATTCCTTCTTATTATATCTTAACAAGTAATGGAACATATCATCCGTGGAGGTCATGTTATGACCATGGATGACCAGGTTCGGAGTATTTGTCTCTACGGAGGATTTATGATCCAGGAAGAGACTGCCGGCTTTCACCTTATTTCCTTCCCAATCCCTGGTCAGATAGTATTCCGGATCTCCGTTACCGGACTGTACGACCACATAATTTATCTTTGTATCATTCTCCCCGTTTAAGTTATCGATTTTAATCCAGCCCTTGACATCCTGGTTCTCATTTAGAAGATCCTTAAATTGAAGGAGCCGCCCCATGGAATCTCTGTTCGGGTCAGGTGTTGGCACAGCGTCATAATTCGTTTTCCCTTCCTCATCTGAGGAAGCTTCCGAAGGAAGCGGTGTGGGACCGGCTGTCCCGGCTATCGGAGTCGGAGTAGGCATTGCATATAAATCCTTTGCCTTTGAGCTGGCCTTATTGGCCAGATAGGGCTGTAAGAATACTTCGTTCAGAAATAGAGCGGCAAAAATGATAAATCCCGCCGTAAAAAGTAGGCGTAAGACTTTTATCATATATTTCTTATGTTTTTTCTTTTGCTCATGCGTATCCTCAGCTTCCTCTGCCGGGATATGGGCTTCCGGAGCGTTTTCTGACAGGCCGGTTTCTGCCTGGCCGATTTCAGGCGGATTGTCTTCCGGCTGACTGTTTTCAGGCGGATCGGTTTCCGCCGGATTGATGCCTGCCGCCTTTGTTGCTTCGACCGGCGTCTCCTCCGTATTACTGACATCCTCTGATATATCCTGAACAGCTTCTGCTTGAATAATCTCATTATTTTCTTCGATTTTGCTCTTCATTGCTTTTTTATCTTTTGCCATCTTAAAAGCCCTCTCTTATAAAAGATTTCACAGGCTTTATTATACAACGAATACAGCAGGGGAGTAAAGATGTTTATCCTTATAATCTACAGTAAAATATGAATAATCTGGTATTTTTACAATAGATATTAATAAAGAAACGGATAGGATGATAATGTTGAAGAAGAGGTTAAGGACGATACTTCCCTGTCTGGTAATACTGGCCCTTTTTACCGGTTATAATTATAGTATCCTTAAGACTTATTATGATGAGATCCTGGATTATTCCGGCCTGGTACAGGAGGATTTTGATACTAAGCTGAAGCAGGAGAATGACAGGGCGATGGATACTAATCCGGATTACAGAGAGCTGGTAGAGCCGAAAGAGCTTGGGGAGAACCCCGGGAATACAGAGGCTGTTCCGGAGGATATTAAGCTTCGCTCATTGTCTGCATTGCTTTTGGATGCAGACAATAACCGTGTATTGTATGAAGAAAACGGCTATGACAGGAAGCCGATGGCCAGTACGACGAAGATTATGACTTGTATTGTTACGCTTGAGAATGCAGATTTGGATGATATCGTTACCATTTCCTCCTATGCCGCAAGGCAGCCGGATGTTCAGTTGAATGCCCGGACCGGGGAACAGTATTATCTTAGGGATCTGCTGTATTCCCTTATGCTGGAGAGTCATAATGATGTGGCAGTAGCTATTGCGGAGCATGTCGGCGGTTCTGTGGAAGGCTTTGCCACAATGATGAACGATAAGGTGAGATCCCTTGGATGTAGCGATACGAATTTTGTCACACCGAATGGGCTGGATGCAGAGGGACATTACACAACGGCCAGAGATTTGGCGGTAATCGCAAGCTATGCAATAAAAAATGACCGGTTTATCAAAATAACAAATACAGCTTCCCATCAGTTTAAGGAGCTGATTAATGGCAGAAGCTTTTCGCTCTCCAATAAAAATAAATTTCTATATATGATGGATGGGGCAATCGGAGTAAAAACCGGTTTTACCGGAAAGGCCGGCTATTGCTTCGTAGGAGCCGTCAAACGGCAGGACAGAACCCTGGTTTCCGTCGTACTGGGCTGTGGCTGGCCGCCGGATAAAAGCTTAAAATGGGCCGATACCAAGAAGCTCATGAGCTATGGACTTGAAAACTATGAGAAAAGGCAGATCTATGAGGAGGTTAAGCTCGCTCCGATACCTGTTAAGGATGGACAGAGGAAGCTGGAGGTTTTAACGCTATCCGGCAATCTGTCCCTGTTGATGAGAAAGGATGAGACGGTACAGATTGAACATGATGTTCCCAAGGTCTTACAAGCACCGGTTCCCGCAGGAGCGGTTGCCGGATATGCGAAATACTATATTGACGGAGTATTTTACCAAGAGCTTCCCATTTATACAACGGAGAGTATTGCCAGGATTGATTATCCCTTCTGCCTGAAAAAGGCAATCAATCTCTGGAGCATTTCTTATTGAAAATTTCTGAAGCTCCTTTCAAAATTGTGACTTGAATCAACGTAAGCTGCCTGCTCTATGGTATACTATTCCTTGTAAATGGAAATATAAAGATATTAGAAGCCGGGAGTTACGGCTATATAAAAATGGAGGAATCACAAATGGGAAAGAAAATTACGGAACATGTGACATGGGTAGGAAAAGTGGATTGGGAGTTAAGGAGCTTCCATGGCAATGAATATTCTACTTGGAAGGGCTCCTCCTATAATTCCTATTTAATCAGAGATGAGAAAACTGTATTGATTGACACCGTATGGCAGCCCTATGACAAGGAATTCGTATCCAGACTAAAGGATGAGATTGATCTTAACACCATTGATTACATTATCGCCAACCATAATGAGATTGACCATAGCGGAGCGTTACCTGAGCTGATGCGGGAAATTCCCGGCACTCCGATTTACTGTACGGCAAACGGAGCCAAGATTTTAAAGGGACATTATCATCAGGACTGGAATTTTATAATGGTGAAAACAGGAGATACATTAAAAATCGGAACGCATACCCTTACCTTTGTTGAAGCTCCGATGCTTCATTGGCCGGATACTATGTTTACTTACATGGATGAAGAGAATATTTTATTCAGTAATGATGCCTTTGGACAGCATTACGCAACGGAATCCTTATTTAATGATATGGTGGACTCCTCCGAGCTGTTCGCAGAAGCGACAAAATATTATGCCAATATCCTGACTCCCTTCAGCAGACTGGTATCCAAAAAGATTGAGGAGGTGCTGAAGCTTAAGCTGCCGGTTACTTTAATCTGTCCGAGCCATGGTGTAATCTGGAAGAACAATCCCTTGCAGATTGTGGAGCAATATATGAAATGGGCGGAGGATTATCAGGAGAATCAGATTACCATAATCTATGATACCATGTGGAATGCGACCAGAAATATGGCGGAAGCAATTGCATCGGGGATTGAGGCTTCTGACCCGACAGTTACGGTGAAATTAATCAATACCTCAAAGGAAGATAAAAATGATGTCATTACCGAGATCTTCAAATCCAAGGCAATCCTGGTCGGTTCTCCTACCATCAACAATGGATTTATGCATTCCATCGCGGGACTGCTGGAGATGATCCGGGGCTTGAAGTTTAAGAAGAAGAAAGCGGCAGCCTTCGGAAGCTATGGCTGGAGCGGTGAGTCCGTGAAGCTTTTAACGGAGGAGCTTAACAGAGCAGGCTTCGAGCTGATCAGTGACGGCTATCGTTCCCTTTGGGTTCCGGATGGAACGGAACTGGACCGGCTGACGGAATATGGCAGGACCTTAGGCCGACAGCTGTAATAACAGAGGATATCAGGCCGGTATCTTATCCTTCGGTCAATTTGGGATAAGTACCGGCTTTTTCGTTGCTTTTATTCAAAAAATATTTAAAATTTTTTTAAATAAGTGAAACTATTTCTCTCTTTGAATCGTTTAATACATGAAAGGTAAATTTTACATAGCGAAGGATGGGGAGAATATGAGAAAAATAGTGAAACGATATCGGTTCAGCAAATATAGGTATTTTACGAACGGATTAATGTTTGCTTTGATAGCCTGTGCCGCACTACTGTTATGCTTTAGTGGAATCTATAAATATCCGTACTCCAAGGCTGAGGTCCTGCTCCCCTTTATGGTGGCGATTATTAGTCTGGTTCTCGGCTTCGTGACGATGTTTCGTCAAAAGGAAGTTACAAAAGGAAAAGCATAGAATGACATAAGTTTATCTCCTTTTTGATATATTGTTTATAGAAGAAAAGGATATTGTAAGCGGATGCTTCCTTTGGAAAACAACGCGGTTACAATATCCTTTTCGCATATTATATTTCTTACCCTTTCTTACCGGTCAAAGCTGAAATACCGCATGCTGTTATAGTAGGAGATGTCCTGTACAATCCTGCCCAGCAGCTTCATATCCTTCGGATACTCACCCTGCTCCACCAGGGTACCTAAAAAGTCACAGAGAATCCGCCGGAAATACTCATGTCTGGTATAAGAAAGGAAGCTTCTGGAGTCCGTCAGCATTCCGACAAAATTACTTAACAGACTCCCGCTGGCTAAGGTAGTCATGTGATCCCTCATTCCGGGCTTATGATCATTGAACCACCAGGCGGAACCATGCTGTATCTTACCGACTGCGGAGGAATCGCAAAAACAGCCCATTACGGTGTCAATGGCAGCATTATCCGCAGGATTCAAGGAGTACAGGATGGTCTTTGGCAACTGGTCCGTTATATCCAGGGCATTCATGAAATCCGCCAGCTGGGCAGAAGAGGTGCCGCTGTCATCAATACAGTCGAAGCCGGTATTGATTCCGATTTTATTGAAATAACGGGTGTTATTGTCCCTCTTTACCCCGTAATGGAGCTGCATTACCCAGTTCAGCCTATGATACTGCCTGCCTGCATGGAGCAGGAAGGCTGTCTTGAACTGCAGTGCTTCCAGTCTGGTAGGAAGCTCTCCGGCAAGCCGTTTCTTCATAATTGTTTCAATTGTCTCCGCCGTTGCGGGATAATACATGACAAATTCCAGTCCATGGTCTGAAATACTGCAGCCGTTATCATTAAAATACTCCATCCGGTCCGTGATGGCAGCACAGAGGGACTTAAAATCAGTAATCTGTATTTTACTGACCTTTGACAGCCGATCCAGATATGTTAAAAAGCCGGGTTTCTCAATATTCATCGCCTCGTCCGGCCGGAATGCAGGCAATACCCTGGTTTGAAAGCTTTGGTCCTTTGCTATCTCTCTGTGATATTCCAGCGTATCCACAGGATCATCCGTGGTACAAAGTACCTTTACCCTGGAGCTTCTGATCAATCCCTTCGCACTCATATCAGGGCTACTTAACCTGGCATTGCATAGCTCCCATACCTCTTCGGCTGTATCGGCATTCAATATTCCTTCATATCCGAAATACCGTTTAAGCTCCAGATGACTCCAATGATAGAGAGGGTTTCCGATAGCACGCTCCAGGGTCTCGGCCCATTTCTGGAATTTTTCCCTGTCGGCAGCCTCCCCGGTAATATAGTGTTCTTCAATTCCATTGGCGCGCATTAACCGCCATTTGTAATGATCGGCACCCAGCCATACCTTAGTGATATTCTCAAAGCGGATGTCCCCGGCAATCTCACTGGGTATGATATGGCAGTGATAATCCACAATCGGCAGGTCCTTCGCATAATCATGGTACAGCTGTTTTGCTGTCTCCGTAGTCAATAAAAAATTCTGATCCATAAATTCTTTCATATTAACCTCCATCTGCCGCCTAAATGCGGCATACAAATACTTTGCGAAAAGTACGTAAGTGCTTTTTGTCGGTTGAAAAATGTACTTCTTTTCAACCTAACTCCCATCTGCCGCTTTCCGGCAATCTCAAACGAATTCATTCTTATTCCTAATTCACTTTGTATATTATATTCCAGCCTGGCTTAATTCGTCAAGGCAGTAAGAAACAGACTTGACGAACGGCAGTCTCCGTCCTATACTGATTTATGGAAATGAATTTATCACGTTATAATAAAGGAGAAAACGAAATGGCTAAAATTATTACGATGGGAGAGATTATGCTCCGTCTTTCCACTCCCGGCTACCAGAAAATTGTCCAGTCCGAAAGCTTCGATGTTTGTTACGGCGGCGGCGAAGCGAATGTTGCAGTTTCCTTGGCCAATTATGGACATCAGGCTTATTTTGTAACCAAGGTTCCGAAGAACCCGATCGGAGACAGTGCAGTTGCGGCATTAAGAAAATATAACGTAAATTGTGATTATGTTGCCAGAGGCGGAGAACGTCTTGGTATCTATTTCCTGGAAACCGGTGCTTCCATGAGAGCTTCTGCCGTAATCTATGATAGAGCTCATGCGGCAATTGCAGAAGCAGACCCCGCTGATTTTGATTTTGACGCAATCTTTGAGGGGGCGGACTGGTTCCATTTTACCGGCATCACACCGGCAGTCAGTGATAAAGCGGCCATACTTACGGAGGAAGCCCTGAAAGCAGCCAAGCGTAAGAATATTACCGTATCCGTAGACTTAAACTTCCGTAAGAAGCTCTGGTCTTCCGAGAAGGCACAGAGAATAATGACAAATCTTATGCAGTATGTGGATGTTTGTATCGGTAATGAAGAGGACGCCGAGAAGGTGCTGGGCTTTAAGCCCGGTAAGACGGATGTTACCAGCGGTGAGCTGGAACTGGCAGGTTATCAGGATATTTTTGAGCAGATGGTCAAGAGGTTTAATTTCAAATATGTTGTCAGCTCCTTACGGGAGAGCTATTCCGCCTCGGATAACGGCTGGTCGGCCTGTATCTATGACGGTAAGGAGTTCTATCATTCCAGGAAGTATAATATCCGTATTGTTGACCGTGTCGGCGGCGGAGATGCCTTTGCCGGCGGATTGATCTGCGGACTGCTGGATGGCAAGAATATGAAGGATGCTTTGGAATTCGGAGTTGCGGCTTCCGCCTTAAAGCATACAATTCCCGGAGATTTCAACCTCGTAACCAGATCGGATGTAGATACTCTGGTTGGCGGAGATGCTTCCGGAAGAGTTCAAAGATAGTATCCGAACGGCAGCTATTAAGTAAATATATAAATGAAAAGAATAAAACATAAAAGTGAATTGCAGGATTTCTCAATTTCCTTCACCTTTTTTGTGTTTTATTCTTTTTTATGTCAATTTTTATGTCAAATAGCATAAAGTTCAGGCGGATGTATTGAAGTTTATTCAAAATTTTGGTATGATTATGAAGAAATATTAACATTTATTACTTATTTTACCAATCGATAATCAGAAGGCGAGGTATACTATGGACAGACTGCGTGGGCGCTTAAAGTTAAAAGGAATCAAGACATTACATTCAAAATTATTTCGAAGCATAAGGGTAAAGCTTACCCTTTTCTTTATGGTACCGGTTATTTTTATTATAGTACTGGGCATCGGAGCATATGTAAAATCTTCGGATGCGATCAGAGAAACATTTACTGTTTCTACAATTTCTTCCATACAAAAAACAAGCGAATATTATGCGTTAGCATTACATAATGTCGAGGATAAGGCCCTTCAGATTGCCAATGACTCGGCAACCAGGGATTATTATAACGGCGACTATAAAAATGATAAGCTGGAGGAAAGTAAAATCTATAAAGGAATTCGCAGTAATGTAACGACCATGGCAAATTCCGACCGTTTTATTGAGAATATTACCATTCTTACAAATTATGGACAGCCGATTAACACCTTCGGCGTTTTTGATGTCACCATTAATCCCTACGATGAATACTCCGCTACGGAGGAAGCCGCCCTTGTAGATTCCAAGAAAAAGATTAATCTTTGGACCGGTTATCACTCCTTCCTGGACGGGCAGCTTAAAATAGCGCAGGATAAATACGCGATTTCGCTTTCCAGGCAGTTCTTAGGCAAGTTCTCAGAACCGATCGGTTATGTAATCACCGATATCTCCATGAGTGCGATTACGGATGCCATGAGTACCCTTGACCTTCCTGAAAACAGTAAGTTTGCGTTTGTTTCACCGGACGGAAGAGAAATTACCGTAGACGGGCCCGCTGCAGAACCGATCTTTGTGAATGAAAGTATTTATTCAGAGATATCAACTTTAGCAGAAAACGCAGGCCATTCCGATATCAGCTACAGAGGGGAGGACATGCTGTTTATATGGTCAAGAATCGGAGATACCGGAGCTATGGTATGTGCTTTGATACCACAGGCATATCTTGCGGGACAAGCCGATTCCATTAAAACTCTGACCCTTATCCTTGTTCTGATCGCCTGCGCATCCGCAGTCGGAATTGGTATTTATGTTGCCTATGGGATTGGAAAAGCCATTAAGAGGATGAATATTGCTTTAGCGGCGGCTTCCAAGGGAGACCTGACAGTTACGGTACAGACCAACCGTAAGGACGAATTCAGTATCCTGTCGGACAGTATCAATGATATGATAAATAACATGAAGCAGCTGATACTTAAGGCATCCCAGGTGGGCAGGACCGTAGTTGAGTCAACGAAAAATATGACAGATAATTCCGAGCTGCTATTAGCCTCCTCCAAAAATATCTCAGCGGCCATCTCAGAAATCCAGCAGGGAAATGTCCAGCAGGCGGAAGATACGGAGCATTGCCTTAAACTTACGGATGATCTTGCCGATCAGATCAACCTGGTCCACGATAATTCCAAAGCAATAGAAACAATCGCCTCCAGTACAAAGAATGTAGTTATGGATGGTATTCATGAAATAGATCAGCTTACTATGGTAACCAATGCCAACATCCGGATTACGAACGATACCATCCGGGATATTGAAGAATTGGAAAAGGAATCAAAAATGATAACGGAGATTATTGCGGTGATCAACGATATCGCAGATCAGACCAATCTGCTGTCCCTGAATGCATCGATCGAGGCAGCCAGGGCAGGGGACGCAGGAAGGGGCTTTTCTGTGGTAGCGGAGGAAATCCGTAATCTCTCTACGAAATCGGTTAGTGCTGCCGCTGAGATAGAACAGATCATTAAAAACATCAGTGCGAAGACCTCCAATACCGTTAAAACTGTAAAACAGGCTGAGAAAACAGCAAAATCCACTGAGACCAGATTAAATAACGTGGTAAAGCTGTTTCATGATATTAACCTCCATGTGGAAGATCTGACCGCAAAGCTCGGCAAAATTGCCGCCGGAATTGATGAGTTAAACCGTTCCAAAGCAGATACCCTGGAAGCAATCGAAAGTATCTCAGGTGTGGCAGAGGAAGTATCCGCTACTTCAGAGGAAGTAGTTGCCTCTGCCGAACAGCAGCTGGGATCCGTTATGAGGCTGAATGAATTTGCAAAAGCTCTGGATAAGGATGCTACAGACCTTGACGACACGATTCTTTTATTCAAGACAGAGTAAGCCTATTCTTTAATCCGGACGGCTTATGATTTGAATAAACATAAATTAGGACTTGATTATTTTATATTGAACCATTAATATAAGTAATGTCTGAATATGACATAAGAACTTATGGAGGTTACAATATGAAGAAAATAAAAGCACCGAATAATCATAAGACCGAAGCTATGGATCTGAAAAAGAAAATTATACTTTTCTCAGCAATCGGTGTTGTTGCATTGGCAATGCTTATCATCATTGTCATTGAGAACCAGGCCGGCAGAGTACGGATTGTGAATAATACGGATCTGAAGCTGGAGTACGTACGTGCTTATTTTGTTGATGCGGAAGGCATGGTGGGTTCACCCTATGAGTATGAAAATATCGAGGCTGATACAAAGGAAACGAAACCCCTTGAGATCATTAACCTCCTGGGTGCGCAAGCCAATTTTGAGATCCGCTTCAAATTCGAGAATTATGATGAGCTTTTTGTCGATGCCGGTTATTTCAACGAGAAATTTAAAGGAAAAATTAATATTACTTTTGATGAGACCGACGAAGACGGAAGGGTTACGATGAGGGTCAAAGCCTCCAACGGGGTATTACCTTCCAACATGACAATCTGTGATGAAGAGTACAATGTTTATTATAAAGAAGGAACCATTCCCGACTAAATAAATCAAAATTTCAAACTGACCGTGGTCCAGCTTTTGGGGCCACGGTTTCAATTACATAAAGGAGAATTTAAGGATGATTAAATTATTTGACAAAGGAGTATACCTTGTAAACGGAACAAATATTGTGGAGGAGCATCCGGATTTTACGGCAGAGATTAAGGCCCTTACCGGCCTTGAGGGGATCCATAAGGAAGCCGTCAAAAAAGGTACGATGGCTTACCGCATATTGGAGAGTCATAATACCTCCGGCAATATGGATCAATTGAAGATTAAATTCGATAAATTGACCTCCCATGATATCACCTTTGTAGGAATCCTGCAAACAGCAAGAGCCAGCGGCCTTGAGAAATTTCCTGTTCCTTATGTACTGACCAACTGTCATAACAGTCTCTGTGCGGTAGGGGGCACCATTAATGAGGATGACCATATGTTCGGTCTTTCCTGTGCAAAGAAGTATGGAGGAGTCTATGTTCCCCCCCATCAGGCGGTTATCCATCAGTATGCCAGGGAAATGTTAGCTGCCGGGGGCGGAATGCTTCTGGGCTCTGACAGCCATACAAGATACGGAGCCTTGGGAACCATGGCTATGGGAGAGGGCGGACCGGAAATCGTGAAACAGCTGCTTTGCCGTACCTATGATATCAACCTGCCCGGCGTTGTCGCGGTTTACCTGACCGGTAAACCGAGGAAAGGGGTAGGCCCTCAGGACGTAGCCCTGGCGATTATCGGCGCTGTATTTGAAAACGGATATGTAAATAATAAGGTAATGGAATTCGTCGGAGACGGAATCAGCAATTTGTCCGTGGATTTTCGTATCGGTATTGATGTTATGACCACCGAAACCACTTGTCTTTCCTCCATCTGGGTGACGGATGAACCGGTTAAGGAATATTATGAAATCCATCGAAGACCGGAGGACTATAAGGAGCTAAGACCTCAGGCCGTGGCATATTATGATGGAATGATCCATGTGGATCTCTCCCGGATTAAGCCAATGATTGCGATGCCGTTCCATCCCAGCAATGTCTATACGATTGACGAGCTGAATGCCAATCTGTATGATATCCTGGATATCGTAGAGAAGAAGGCGGCTGTAAGCCTGGATAATAATAAGATTAGGTATTCCTTAAAGGATAAGGTCCGAGACGGCAGGCTCTATGTGGAACAGGGAACCATCGCAGGCTGTGCCGGCGGCGGTTTCGAGAATATCTGTGATGCGGCGGATATCCTGTCAGGGAAATACATAGGAGCAGATGAATTTTCCTTAAGTGTATATCCGGCCAGCCAGCCTGTCTATATGGAGCTGGTGAAGAACGGAGCGGTCGCAAAGCTTATGTCTACGGGTGCAACCCTCCGGACTGCCTTCTGCGGGCCCTGCTTTGGTGCGGGGGATGTTCCCGCAAACAATGGCTTCAGTATCCGTCACACTACGAGAAACTTCCCGAACCGTGAAGGCTCTAAGATTACGGCAGGCCAGATTGCCTCTGTCGCCCTGATGGATGCCCGTTCTATTGCAGCTACCGCCGCTAACAAGGGCTACCTGACCTCTGCGGAGGATATTGATGTTAACTTCAATAAGCCCAGGTATTATTTTGACGGTACCATTTATGATAACCGTGTGTATAATGGTATCGGCAGACCGGACAGCTTGGCAGAGATTAAGTTCGGTCCCGGCATAGTGGATTGGCCTGCCATGACGCCCCTGTCCGAGGATATGATACTGAAGGTGGTTTCTGTGATTCATGATCCTGTAACCACTACGGACGAATTGATCCCCTCCGGGGAAACCTCCTCCTACCGTTCCAATCCCCTTGGTCTGGCGGAATTCACACTTTCCCGTAAGGATCCCGCTTATGTCGGCCGTGCGAAAGAGGTGCAGAAGGCGGAAAAAGCAAGGATTGCCGGTGAGGATATTATCCTGGCCTGCCATGAAATGAAAGAGGTATATGAGAATATTGCATCAAGATTTACGATAGATAAGCAAGCTACCCAGATTGGCAGCACAATTTATGCCGTGAAGCCCGGTGACGGCTCTGCCAGGGAGCAGGCTGCCAGCTGCCAGAAGGTGCTGGGCGGATATGCCAATATCGCGAAGGGCTATGCAACAAAGCGTTACCGTTCCAATCTGATCAACTGGGGTATGCTGCCGTTTATCCTCGAAAAGGAGCTTCCCTTTGCGGGCGGTGATTACATTCTGGTCAAGGATATTAAAAAGGCTGTTGCCGAGAAGATTTCCGAGATCAAAGCCTATGTCGTAAACAAGGGAATGCAGGAATTCACCTTAAAGCTTGGTGAGCTGACCGATGACGAGAGAGAAATCATCCTGAAGGGCTGTCTGATTAATTATTACCGAAGCTAAGGTGTGCCGGGTGCCATAATCACGGAAGCAATAAGTAACAAGTTCAGGAACTAGGTTTATAGCTGTCTGTATGACTGTTGTAGAATGACAACAGAGAAAGAGGCACCGTAGACTTCCCGCCAATACATGCTGTGTTTGGGGATGGTCTATGGTGCCTCTTGTTTAATCGCCGGCCAGACGGATGTTTCTCCATTTACCCCTTTTCCAGCGGATGAAGAAAATTATGGCACGGATATCCTCATCAAGAGCCATGCCGATCCATACGCCAACCAGTCCCAGCTTACATACCACGCCAAGGAAGAAGGCCAACCCGAAGGCAACTGCCCACATGGAGACAATCCCGATCATCGTAGGAAATTTGATGTCTCCGGTTGCCTGCAGGGAGCGGACCAAGGTAACATTAGAACATTTTCCGACTTCCAGAAAGATTTCAATCAGCATGATTTTTCTTCCTAATTCCAGCACCTTGGGATCACTGGAGAACAGTCCGAAGAGAAAATCGCTGAATACGAACATGGCAGAGGACATAATGACCGCCACCAGAACAGAGTTCCTCAGATTCTTCATGACCCGGTGATTTACCTTATCAATTTCACCGGCACCCATATAGTTACCGATGACCACCTGGGAGGCTGCGCCGACAGCGACCGAATAGCTGTTGGCAAACCAGGAGAAGGTGCTGGAGAGCACTTTGGTATTAATGACAAAGGTGCCGAAGGTATTAACGATCTTCATGATAAAGGTCATGGCCATGGAATAGCTTATGGATTCTCCGCCGGAGGGAAGACCGATTCCCAACAGCTTATTCAGTTCTACCCTGGGAAAGGGCTTCAGAGCCTTGAAGGACAGCTTTGCATCAAATCTCTTCAGGAATAATATAATAAAGATAATAACTCCGGCCAGACGGCTTAAATTTGTTGCAATCGCCGAACCGGCGACTCCGAAGGCCGGAATGGGACCGAATCCGTTAACCAGCAGGACATTACCGGCAAGATTGATCAGATTAATGATAACGGAGATCATCATCGTGTCCTTCATCATCCGGTTAGAGCGGAAGATTGCGGAAAAGGTGGCAATCAAGCCCTGCAGGAAGATAAAACCGCCGACCCATTTAATAAAAACCGTGGCATCCGACAGGATCTCCTCCGGAACCTTCATAAAGCGGAAGATGGCCTCGGAAAAGAACAGGATAATCACGGATATCACAACACTGAAAATCAGATTGACAAAAATGGACAGCGTATAAATCACGGATAGCTTCTGTTTGTTGTTCGAACCGATATATTGTGAAACCAGAATGGTTGTGGACATACTGATTATCGTAAACATAATCAGCAGAAGATTGATGATCTGGTTCGCATTGCCGATAGCTCCGACTGCATTTTCAGAATAGCTTTTGACCATATACTGGTCCACATTACCTACCATCATGGTTAAGGTCATCTCGATAAATATGGGCCAGACCAATTTGATCAGGGCTTCCTCTTTCTTTGGTTTCAATTCTGTCTTATTCCTTCTCTTACCCAAGCTGCTTATCATTGACATAGGATACTCCTGACTTCGAAAACATTTTAGTATGGTTACCTGCTTCATCTTATACGCTTATCCCCGAGGTTCACAATGGTTTATATTATATATCTTTTGTGCTATTTTTCAACATTTATTTTAAATTCCGATTTATAAATATTTCTTGTGATATCGGATGGAATATATTAGAATAGAAATGATGATTTTAAAGCAGCGAAACGAATTATTTTAAAGTATGATTCCGGTGTCAAAGCCGATTTAAAAATATGGTTCGTCAATAACAGCTGCTCATCAAACTATGTTCTGCATTACTTTAATATCGTTAGTGAATGTGCAAATTGACGAAGCTATGATGCTCGAGGGGCTTTGACACTTAAATCAAGTATAAGATGGGAGAGAGACATATGGCAATTATTATTGACGGCAGGAGGGTATCTGCTGAAATTAAGGATGAGCTTAAGAAACAGGTAAGCGAGCTTAAAAGGAGTAACATAGAGGTCACACTGTGCGTAATCCAGGTAGGGAATGATCCCGCGTCCACAGTTTATGTGGGCAATAAGAAGAAAGCCTGTGAATATATCGGCATCCGGTCCGTTGCTTATGAGCTGCCGGAGGAAACCACCCAGGAAGAGCTTCTCGCTTTGGTGAGACAGATGAATGAGGACTCGTCCGTGGACGGAATCCTGGTTCAGCTTCCTTTGCCGTCCCATATCGATGAAAATGCCGTAATCCAGACAATCGCCGTGGAGAAGGATGTGGATGGGTTCCATCCCCAGAGCGTCGGTAAATTAAGCATTGGTCAGAAGGGCTTCGTATCCTGTACCCCGGCAGGTGTTATCGAACTGTTGAAGCGTTATGATATCCCGATTGCAGGGAAGGAATGCGTAATTGTAGGCAGAAGCAATATCGTAGGGAAACCGATGGCAATGCTGATGCTGCGGGAGCATGCTACCGTAACGGTATGCCACTCCCGGACCAAGAATCTGTCAGAGGTAACGAAACGGGCGGATATCCTGATCGCAGCCATTGGTAAACCCCGTTTCATAACGAAGGATTATGTAAAAAAGGACGCTGTTATTATCGATGTCGGCATGAACCGTGATGAGAATAATAAGCTCTGCGGCGATGTGGATTATGAGGATGTATTTCCCGCAGCAAGTGCCATCACTCCGGTGCCCGGCGGTGTCGGTGTCATGACAATCGCCATGCTGATGTACAACTGCGTCAAGGCAGCCACAGCGAAGCTTTCATAATATCGAACCGGATTATTCTGTGCATTAAAATCATAAGGAACAAAGGAGACGAAATGAGAACTTTTAATTTTGCAAAGGGTTTTATCATAATGTTTATGGCATGTTTTTCCCTGCTGGCCGGGAATGCCCGGGCAGCAAGCCTGGTGCAGGAACCCCGGTTTTCTGTTCCGGCAGGCCTTTATACGGAGGAATTTGAACTCAGCATTACTGCGGCAGCACCGGAATATGAGATTTATTATACCCTGGACGGCAGCATACCGGTCCCTGGCAGTACGACGACCTATCCCTATACCTCGCCGATCCGGATTGGTTTCGAGGCAATCAGGGAAAAGCCTTCGGATTACTTCTGCGGTACGGTGATCCGGGCGATAGCGGTCAATGCCGCCGGTGATCAGAGTGATGCGGCGACTGCGTCCTATTTCGTCGACAGTAACATCCTGACCAGATACCGGCTGCCGATTATTTCAATTGCAACGGAGCATGACAATCTGTATGGCAATACAACCGGGATTATGACCCCGGGTTTGACGCAGAACCGGGGAAGGGAATGGGAGAGGCCGATCCATTTCGAATATTTTGACCGGGACGGACAGCTTCAGCTTTCCATGGATGCCGGAATAAGACTCCACGGAGCAGCCTCCAGGGATTGGGCCTTTAAATCCTTCCGTATCTACGCCAGATCCGATTACGATACACAAACCCAGTTTGCTTATGATTTCTTCGGGAACGGTCTTATTCCTGCGATTGTGGAAAGCGGTGAAAAGCAGGGAAAAACCATAGACAAGTTTAAACGGCTTATTTTACGAAATGCCGGTAACGAAGGAACTGCCGGGGACGGCACTCTGTTCCGGGATGCCCTTTCCCAGGCTCTCATGACGAATACCTCCCTCGACCTGCAGGGCTATTCCCCTGCCGTAACCTTTTTGAACGGAGAATTCTACGGTATTCAGAATATCAGGGAGCGTCAGGATGAGAAATACATAGAAGACCATTATGATGTGGATGAAAGCAACGTAATCATCTACGAATTCAGCTATGATGACCAGGGAGCGCAGGTACCTGTGATTTCCTTCGGGGAAGAAGCTGATCTTGAGTTTTATAATAATCTTTTGAACTTTATCAGGAATAATGATTTATCCGTTAAGGAAAATTATGATAAGGTTCAGGAGTGGCTGGATATCGAAAATTTCGTCGATTACCAGATTATTAATATCTTCGGTGCCAACAGGGACTGGCCTGGCAACAACTGCAAGGCCTGGCGTGTCCGCACCGATTATAATCCCGATGCGCCCTACGGCCTGGACGGAAGAATCCGCTGGCTTGTATATGATACGGATTTTAATTTCGGCTTATATAATCCGTGGGCAGTAAATATGGATTCTCTTTCCGATGCAACGAAAATCGGCGGCAGGGAATGGCCTACCCAGGACGGGGCGACCCTGTTTCTTCGTAAGCTCCTTGAAAATGATGAATTTAAAACCTATTTCTGTCAAAGATATCTGGATTTATTGAATACGAATTTTGATAAGGATTATGCAAATACTTTAATCGACCAGTTTGCATCGGAATATAGAAGTGCAATCGGCGAATTTAGGGAGCGTTATGGACTTCTCCATGACTGGGAACAAAATGTTCAGACTGTGAAGGACTTCATCAGCAAGAGAGAGGCTATCTGTAAATCACAGCTGGCCGGAAAATTCAAGCTGGGGAAGCTTTATTTCCTAAGCATTCACACGTCTGATGGCGGCAATCCGGTCGGCGGAGCAGTTCAGGTGAATACCGTAACCATAGATTCTTCCGCGAAGGGTGTGAAGGAGGGCATATGGAAAAAATCCTATTATGATGGCCTTCCTACTATGATCACTGCAATCCCTGCCCCAGGATATGAGTTTGTCTCTTGGAGCGGCGCGACAAACAGTACGGAGGTGACCGTCGATGGGGCATCTCTTGCCGCGCAAAATTCCAATGTGGTCCTTACTCCGGTATTCCGGAAAACTGCTGAAACGAAGAATGCTCCGGCAGCGAATACCGCAGAGGAGGATACGGCTCCGGTGAAAGCCGTTCCGGCAGTCGGGACGACAACAAAGGAAGCTGCAAAATCTGACGGTGATACGGCAATATATATCATCTGTATAGTAATACTGGTATTGATTATTCTGTTGATGGCTGCATATATGTATGTGCATAACAGAAAGAATTCAAAGGGATAAGAAAGTAAACGAAAGGCAGACATAGCGATGGAATCCGAACAACAGATTATCTTTCGTGATAAATGCTATATTGTAATATCCGCCGAACAGGACTTTATCCTTCATCCTGCTGTTCTGGCGGAGAAGAAAATAAGCAGTGAGCTTACGAAGCTCAGCTTTTGCTGTGACTACAGTATAAAGAATAACCAGTTAATGGCAGACTGTATGACGGTTTCGGTTTCCGGACCGGAACAGCAAAGCAGCCGTATAACTGCCGGAGAGTTTCCGGTCCTTTACAGCGGCGTGATCCTGATCGGCCGAGAGATAATATCGGAATATCCCCTGTCCGGACACTGCCTGCCCTGCTATTCCTATCGATATGTCTATGAGCTTGTGTTCAATAAGGGTGTGCTGGTTACTACGGCAGACCAGAGCAAGGCTATGCTCAGGATACGCAGGAATTTAGAGCTGGGACTTCGGAGCCTTGCTGTCAAACGGGATATCCGCTGCATCCGCAGATATCTGAATGATTGTTTCATTGGGGATTACCGGCCCTTAAATCTGAAAAAGCAATTAAAATATCTGGAAGAACTAAAAAAACGATATCGGGAACAGGAAATTCTGGTTTCCTTTTCTGACAGGAACTGATACAATGATACGGATGCAGGCAGCGAATGCTTTAACTATCGTATATCGGACTGCAGATTATCAATGACAAACAAGAATGGCCTGACAGGATTTAAGGAGAATAACAAATGAATATATTTTTTGTATCACTCGGCTGTGATAAAAACCTGGTAGACAGTGAAAACATGCTGGGGATTTTGCATGAGAACGGATATCAGATAACCCAGGAAGAAACCAATGCGGATATTATTATCATTAATACCTGCTGCTTTATCCATGACGCAAAACAGGAAAGCATCAATACCATTCTGGAAATGGCGGAATATAAAAAATCCGGTCGGTGCAAAGCACTGATCGTAACCGGCTGTCTGGCAGAGCGCTATAAAGAAGAAATTCTGACTGAGATCCCGGAGGTGGATGCATTACTGGGCACCTCCAGCTTCACAGGAATCTTAGAGGTTGTAGGCGGGTTAACCGACGGACAGAGGCATTCCCGTTTTGACCGGCTGGATCTCCCTCCCTCCGCAGCCGTTGGAAGGATATTAACTTCAGGAACCCATTCGGCATATCTTAAAATTGCGGAAGGATGTGATAAGCACTGTACTTATTGCGTGATCCCGCAGGTCAGAGGCAATTACCGCAGTATTCCCCTGGAAGAGCTGGTCAGGGAAGCGCAGTATCTGGCAGCCCAGGGTGTGAAGGAGTTGATTTTAGTTGCTCAGGAAACCACGCTCTATGGCTTTGATCTTTATGGCAGGAAGGCTTTGCCGGAGCTTTTAAGGCAGCTTTGCCGGATTGAAGGAGTCGCCTGGATCCGCCTTCTATACTGCTATCCCGAAGAGATCACGGAGGAATTGATCGAAGTAATCAAGAACGAATCAAAGATCTGCCATTATCTTGATATCCCGATTCAGCATGCCTCTGACCGTATCCTGAAGCTGATGGGACGTAGGACGAACCGCGCGGATCTGGAACGGATCTTATCGGAATTAAGAACAGCAATTCCCGACATCATTCTGCGTACTACGTTGATTACCGGATTTCCGACCGAAACGGACGAAGAGCACGGTGAGCTGATGGAATTTGTTAAAAATCAGCGTTTCGACCGGCTGGGGGTATTTACCTATTCCAGAGAAGATAATACGCCTGCCGCCAAGCTGAAACCGCAGATCCCGGCCAAAATAAAAAAGCAGAGACAGAAGGAACTGATGCAGCTGCAGCAGTCCCTCGTATTTGAAGCAGCAGAGAATCGGATCGGAAGAACTTATCAGGTTCTGACCGAAGGTAAAATCACCGGCGAAGAGAATGTATATATCGGAAGAACCTATATGGATGCTCCCCAGGTAGACGGTTTCCTGTTCTTTGGTTCTGAGGAAGAGCTGATGAGCGGTGATATGGTTACGGTCAAAGTAAATCAGGCAAAGGATTATGATTTAATCGGAGATATTGTGAAAGGAAGTGAATTAATATGAATCTGCCCAATAAGATTACAATCATTAGAATATGTATGATTCCTGTTTTCGTCGCTTTTATGCTGATGCCTTCCATTGCCTACGGACAGTATATCGCTGCGGGAATCTTTATTCTGGCGGCCCTGACGGATGCCCTGGACGGACATATCGCAAGAAAGCATAATCTGATTACAAATTTCGGTAAGTTTATGGACCCGCTGGCGGATAAGCTGCTGGTATCCAGTGCCTTGATCTGTCTGGTGGAGCAAAAGCTGCTGTCCTCATGGATTGTAATCATCATTATTGCGAGAGAATTCATCATCAGCGGCTTCCGGCTGATTGCCTCGGATAATGGTGTTGTTATCGCAGCCAGTTGGTGGGGGAAGCTGAAAACCAATGTACAGATTGTCATGAGTGTCATGCTGATCATCAATCTGGACAACCCGGTTATTAATATCCTGGAGCAGACCGCAATCTATCTTGCCCTGGGGCTGACCGTTATATCACTGGTTGATTATATGGTTAAAAACCGTAAGGTACTCGGCGAACATAATGAGAAATAAACCGTCAAATAATAAATTTCAAGATTATGAAGGAACATATTGATGAAATACAAATGCTTCAGGCCAAAGCTTAGGCATAAGAAACCTTGACAGAAAGGAAGTCAGCTCCATGACGGTTGAATTAATCAGTGTCGGCACAGAAATCCTGTTGGGTAATATCGTAAATACCAACGCCAATTATTTATCCGTAAAATGTGCCGAATTAGGTTTTTCTTTATACTACCAGGTGTCCGTCGGCGATAATGCCGGCCGGCTGGGAGAGGTCATCCGGAGCGCACTTGGCAGGGCTGACATCCTGATTTTAACCGGCGGGCTGGGCCCGACACAGGATGATCTTACCAAGGAAACCGTTGCCGGGGTACTTGGAAGAGAACTTATCCCGGATGAACATTCCAGGCAGCGGATATTAAATTATTTTAACAGAGTACAATACGGTGATGATAAAAGTAATCCGGCAGCCTCCGGATTGCAGAAGATCACGGAGAACAACTGGAAACAGGCACTCAAGATTGATAACTGCATTGTAGTGGATAATAATAACGGTACGGCACCCGGCTATATCGTGGAGGAAGGGGAGAAGAGAATTCTGCTGCTTCCGGGGCCTCCCTCGGAGATGATCCCGATGTTTGAACAGGGAATGCTCCCGTATCTTAAGAAGCTCCATAATAAAGTATTTGAATCCAGGATGGTAAAGGTATGCGGGATTGGGGAAAGCAAGGCGGAAACCATGCTTCTGGACCTGATTAAGGGTCAGGACAATCCGACCCTGGCACCCTATGCCAAAAGCGGAGAGGTGCATTTCAGGGTAACAGCGTCCGCTCCGGTAAGGGAAAAGGCTCAGGAACTGCTTCAGCCTATGATCGAAGAGCTCTACCGCCGATTTGGGGACAGCATCTATACTATCGAGGAAGAGGTAACCTTAGAGGCGGTCGTCGTCCGTCTCCTAAGAGAGCAGGGGATGACGCTGACCACTGCCGAGTCCTGTACGGGAGGCCTGTTATCCGGAAAAATAGTCAACGTACCCGGTGCATCCGAGGTCTTTACGGAAGGCTTCATTACCTATTCCAACCAGGCAAAAATAAAATATCTGGGTGTGTCCGGTTCCACCCTGGAGCAGTTCGGCGCAGTCAGTGAACAGACTGCCGGGGAGATGGCCGCGGGAGCTGCCCGTACCTCAGGCTGTGATGTGTCCGCGGCAATAACCGGTATCGCCGGTCCGGAGGGCGGTACAAAAGAAAAACCGGTCGGCTTGGTCTATATAGCCTGCCATATAAAAGGCACCACAACGGTAAAAGAATACCGGCTCCGGGGCAATCGGGATAAGATCCGTGAACAGAGCGTTATTTACGCATTGGATCTGATCCGGAGATGTCTTCAAAAAAATCACAGGTAATTTTCGATTTTATTGGATAAGTTTAGAATAATACCATAGAAATGACACAGTTGTATTATATTGTTGTATCAATGAAAGTTTTTTGTTGAGGTTTCAGTAAAGGAGGCAATTATGAAACGATACAATAAGAAATTTATATTGATCTTAATATTTGTATGCAGCTTCGTGTTATTCGGATGTAAAAATATACGTTTGAACACTTATAATGACGCAGATAATTCCTTAACTCCGACGCCCGAGTCACTGACTGCCGACAAAACCCTGATCGATGAGAATGGAACCGGCGAAGAGAAAGATAATACCGGCACAGGCGACAGCGTGAACATGAACAAAAATACGGAGGTAACAGCAGGTCCTGCCGTAATACAACCGGCGGCCAATGCGGAATTAAGGGTGTATACGGTGAATAACAGTGCGAATGTGGAAGTTGCGATTGCACTGGTTCCCAAGGATAGCGAAATCACACCTCAGCTCATTGTGGATACGGTAAAAGAGGCTATGGCTGAGAATTCACTGATGATTGGCATCAAAAGTGTAACAACCGAGAACAATACAATAATTGTCAACTTTTATTCCGACCAGCCGCCCTTTGTCAATGTAGGAGCCGGATATGAAACCGCAATACTTGACGCAATAGCACAAAGCCTGGTGGAAAACCTGGAGGACTATAATAAAGTAATTTACCGCGTAGAAGGAGAGGCATATGTCAGCGGTCATGTTGAACTTGGAATTGATGAGGTTTATCTGGTAGATTAATGCTTCCTATGCGGGGATTTCCCGGAGCAGTTCCGGCACCCGGAATTATTCCATAGCTTTCATCGGACTCTTTCAGGTAGTTGCGATACGGTCAGTATTCAGCAATTACCTGATTTTATGCGTATTGAAGCGTTAAAATAAAACCTTTGCTCCGGGATAATACTATGAAAACAAACCATGATAAAGAATATGATAAAATCCGCAGACTTATCTTACGATTCAGGTGTCAAAAGCCCTTCGAGAGTCATGGCTTCGTCAATTTGTACATTCACTAACTATATTAAAGTGATACAGGACATAGTTCGATGAGCAACTGTTATGAAGTCGTTGGTACTTAGGGCCTGTGTTTTAGGGCCTTACGTACCACTACGTACTTCATCCAAGCAAAAGCGTGTTGTGAATGAACTATGTTTTGTATCACTATTACCAGCTAAATTGTAGAAATTGACGGACCATATGTTTGAATTGGCTTTTAACACATGAATTATTTTAGGATTTTGCGGAGGAATGGGGCATTATGAGTAAAGTATTTGTTGTCGGCGGAGGAGCCGCAGGAATGATGGCAGCAATCGCTGCGGCGGAAAGCGGCAATCAGGTGGAGCTGTTTGAAAAAAATGAAAAACTGGGCAAAAAGCTGTATATTACCGGGAAAGGCAGATGCAACCTGACCAATGCCTGTGACAGGGATACCTTCTTTGAGCATGTTGTCTCAAATCCGAAATTTATGTACCGGTCCTTCAGCCGCTTCAATAACTATGATACGATAGACTTTTTTGAGAAGCTGGGATTACCGGTTAAAATCGAGCGGGGTAACCGGGCATTTCCGGCATCGGACAAATCCTCCGATGTCATCTCGGTCTTAAAACAGGAGTTGAACCGGCTGGGTGTAAGCATTCGCTTTCATAGTGAGGTAGCCGAGATCCTGCTTAAAGACGGTGCCTTCTATGGCCTGAAGCTTAAAAAAAGTCAGGAGCTCTTATATGCGGATAAAGTAATTATAGCAACGGGAGGTCTGTCCTATCCCCTGACCGGTTCCACCGGAGACGGATATCGGTTTGCAAAGGAATTGGGGCACTCAGTTACCGAGCTTTCCCCTTCTCTGGTGCCAATCCATGTGACTGAGCCTTATGTTAAGGAGCTGATGGGCTTATCCTTAAAAAATGTTGAGGTTCTGGTCAATTCCGGAGAGAAACAGCTGTACCGGGAGTTCGGAGAACTGCTGTTTACCCACTTCGGAGTCAGCGGTCCGGTCATCTTAAGCGCCAGCAGCCATATCATCAAAAACCTAAAAAACAGAGAGCCGCTCACCTTAAGCATTGACTTAAAACCGGCCCTGTCGGAGGAACAGCTGGATGCCAGAATTTTGAGGGATTTTGAACAATTTAAAAACAAACAATTTAAGAATTCCCTTGACCAGCTCTTGCCAAATAAACTAATTGATGTTATTATTCGTCTAAGCCTTATTGATCCGGAGAAACAGGTTAATTCCATTACGAAGGAGGAACGGCTGAGGCTGATCAGGCTCTTAAAGAGACTGACCTTCCATATCGGCAGGCTCAGCGATTACAATCAGGCGGTAATAACCAGGGGCGGCGTTGATGT
Source organism: Bacillota bacterium (assembly GCA_023423335.1). Lineage (GTDB taxonomy): Bacteria > Bacillota > Clostridia > Lachnospirales > Lachnospiraceae > Mobilitalea. The sequence goes on from JAFAFU010000067.1 coordinate 72,612, forward strand.
CAAAGAAATCAATCCATCCACAATGGAGTCCAAGCTGGCAGCCAATGTTTTTTTTGCCGGAGAGGTTCTCGATCTGGATGCCCTGACCGGCGGTTTTAATCTGCAGATTGCCTGGTCTACGGCATATCTTGCCGGTACCGGCCTGTGAGGCCTGCATAATCAAAGCGTCTAAGCACGCTTGGCACAAACGAATGTAAAGGGCAGGCACAAACCAACTCAAAGGACAGGTATATTAGGTTAGTATGAAATGAGCAAGAATTGAGGTTAATCATATGAAATATTACAGTATTGCGATCGACGGACCTGCCGGTGCGGGAAAAAGTACGATTGCTAAACAGATCGCAAAAGCTTTGGATTTTATCTATGTGGATACGGGTGCCATGTACCGGGCTATGGCTTTATATTTTATACGAAATGATATTAAAGCGACAGACAGGGAACGGATCGAAAAAGCCTGCCCCGATGTAAATGTTACGATAGAATATAAGAACGGAGAGCAGCTGGTCGTCCTGAACGGAGAGAATGTCAATGATTTGATCCGGACAGAAGAGGTTGGCAACATGGCCAGCGCTAGCTCAGTGAATAAGGTGGTCCGCCTAAAGCTGGTAGAACTTCAGCAGAGCCTGGCAAAAAAAGAAAACGTTGTCATGGATGGCCGTGACATCGGTACCTATGTGCTCCCGGAAGCCGACTTAAAGATTTATCTTACGGCCAGTACAAAGGAACGCGCCAAAAGAAGGTATGAGGAGCTTGCACTGAAGGGCAATTCTGCCGATTTAGAGCTGATAGAGAAGGATATCATTGAACGGGATCACAGAGATATGACCAGGGAATTTGCCCCGCTGAAAAAGGCGGAGGATGCCATCTGCCTGGATACCTCCAATATGCCGGTGGAGGAAGTGGTCGCCACAATATTGCATTATTTTCAAAAAGTAATTTCATAAAAGATGATGCAGGCTTATCTTAAATAACTGGTAAGGAGTTGGATTACTTGAACATAAAGATTGCGGACAGTGCCGGTTTCTGTTTTGGGGTAAAACGGGCGATTGATATGGTATATGAAGAAGCCGCAGAGCACGGACCTGTCTATACTTACGGGCCTTTGATCCATAATGAGGAAGTTATTTCGGATCTGGAGAAACAGGGTGTCCGGACCATAGAAAACCTGGAAGAATTAAAAGAGCTGCCAAAGGGAACAATAATCATACGTTCCCATGGAGTTTCCGAAGCCGTTTATAACGAAATGAGCTCCTACGGCCATAAAATAATGAATGCAACCTGTCCCTATGTACTTAAAATCCATAAAATCGTCAGGGAACATTCCAAACAGGGCAGGCATATCCTGATTTTTGGTAAGAGTTCCCATCCGGAAATCCAGGGTATCATCGGCTGGTGTAAAGCGCCAGACCAAAAGCAGGAAGCAGAGGATGAAATTACCGGTCCGGGCTGCACTGTAATAGAAGATTTATCAGAAGCAGAGAATTTTAATCTGCCTCTCGACAGGAAGCTGTGCATCGTGGCACAGACGACATTTAATTACAATAAATTTCAAGAATTAGTTGAAATTATATCAAAAAAGGGTTATGATATACTTGTTTTAAATACGATTTGCAACGCCACGCAGACCCGGCAGGCCGCTGCTTACCAGCTGGCAAAAGAGTCGGATGCTATGATTGTGATTGGCGGAAAAGAGAGCTCGAATACGAAAAAGCTCTATGAAATCTGTAAAAATGAATGTGAAAATACTTACTATATACAGAAGCTTGATGACCTGGATTTAAATTCGTTTAAATCTTATCGGAACGTAGGTATTACAGCAGGGGCTTCGACCCCAAACAAAATTATCAAGGAGGTTCTTACCGCTATGTCAGAAAAGAGTTTTGAACAATTATTGGAGGAAGAGAAAGTAGTAGAAATAAACAACGGTGATGTTGTAGAAGGAATTGTCTTGGGTGTCAAGGAAGATGAGATCATCTTAAATATAGGCTACAAGTCGGAAGGTATCATTACCAGGAATGAATACACAAACACACCTAATTTAGATCTTACCACTGTTGTAAATGTCGGTGATAAGATGCAGGCGAAGATTTTAAAGGTAAATGACGGTGAGGGACAGGTTGCCCTAACCTATAAGAGACTTGCTGCCGAGAAGGGCAACAAGAGACTGGAGGAGGCCTTCAATAACCATGAGGTTCTCACTGCCAAGGTTGCAGCCGTATTAAACGGAGGCTTAAGCGTTATTGTTGACGAGGCAAGAGTATTCATCCCCGCCAGCCTTATTTCCGACAGTTATGAGAAGGATTTAACCAAATATGCCGGCGAGACAATTGAATTTGTAATCACTGAGTTTAATCCCAAGAAGAGAAGAATTATCGGCGACCGCAAGCAGTTGATTGTTGCCAAGAGAGAATCCCTGAAAAAGGATTTGTTTGAGAAGCTGCAGGTTGGAATGACTGTTACCGGAACAGTTAAGAATATTACTGATTTCGGTGCATTCATTGATTTAGGCGGAGCTGACGGTCTTCTGCATATTTCCGAAATGTCCTGGGGCAGAGTTGAGAATCCGAAGAAGGCTTTCAAGGTCGGCGATACGGTAACGGCATTCGTAAAGGATATCCAAGGTGAGAAGATTGCACTCAGCTTAAAGTTTGAGGATCAAAATCCCTGGCTGAATGCGGAGACGAAATACGGAGTTGGCAATGTGGTAACCGGTACGGTGGCCAGAATGACGGATTTCGGCGCGTTCATCGAGCTGGAGGCCGGTATTGATGCACTGCTTCATGTATCCCAGATTTCCAGAGAGCATGTTGAAAAGCCTGCCAATGCATTAAAGATCGGACAGGAGATTACTGCCAAGGTTGTGGAGTTCAATAAGGAAGATAAGAAGATATCCTTAAGCATCAAGGCTTTGGAGGCTCCTGAGAAGGAAGCGGAAGTGGAAGCAGAGGTACAGGAATAATTATCATAGCGCTTAATTACGAATGAATTTTATACGTGCGCAAGTCGTACGTATGGACCTTAAGGAGATAAAGGCGTGCTGGACAGTTATGAAGCATTTAAACAATCGATTTACGGACTTACCAGTATCGATTTGAATTACTACAAGGAACGTCAGATGAAACGTCGTATTGACGCCCTGATTGCTAAGCACGGAATTGCCACTTATGCCGATTATGTAATTAAACTCAAAACGGATAAAGCGGCATACGACGAATTCATCAATTACATTACGATTAATGTATCCGAGTTTTACCGTAATCCGGAGCAATGGGTGTTGTTGGAAAAAGAAGTGTTGCCTTATCTGTTCGAGCATTTCGGCACGAATTTAAAAATCTGGAGCGCGGCTTGCTCCACCGGGGACGAACCTTATTCCCTGGCCATGCTCTTATCCAAATTCATGCCCTTAAGTAAGATTAAGATTTATGCAACCGATATAGACAGGCTGGTCATGGAGAAAGCCAGAATCGGGCTGTACCATGTTAAGAGCCTGAAGTCATTACCTCAGGAATTTCTTTCGAAATATTTTGTCCAGGTAAATGACAGAACATATCAGATTTCCGATTCCATTAAAGCATGTGTGGAATTTAAACAGCATGATTTGTTAAAGGATCCCTATCCGAAGGATTGTGATCTGATTATCTGCCGTAATGTTTTGATTTATTTTACGGACGAAGCCAAGAATAAGATTTACGCGGATTTCCACAGCGCATTAAAAAAGAATGCACTCTTATTCGTAGGCAGTACGGAACAGATGATTCAGGCGGCCCAGATCGGTTATCTGAACCATAGATCCTTCTTCTATAAAAAAATGTAATTAACCCGCAGCTGTGCGAAGTGAGCTACTTTGTACAGCTGTTTCAAGTTGTGAAAAAGTGATAATTTATAGTTGATTTTTGATATGATATCGAGTATATTGATTAATAGGTTAGCAGAATCATCCTGCATACTATCTTAGTAAGCTATGTAAGAGAAGCGCGGGATCACATATGCGTAGTTTATGGAGAATAGGTTGAAAAAACATTTTCAACCGGCAAAAAGCACGATAATGTGCTTTTCGCTTGGTATTTAAGCTGCCTTCGGCAGCATGGAGGTTACAATGCAGAGAGTTATTACGGTTGCGGTTGATGCAATGGGTGGCGACAATGCTCCGGGCGAGATCATAAAAGGTGCCGTGCTTGCAGTCCAGGAAAAGAAAGATATTAAAGTTCTTTTAGTTGGCAAGGAAGATGTCATTACACAAGGCCTTAGAGAGTATAATTATGATAGCAGGCAGATAGAGGTTGTACCGGCTGAAGAGATCATAACGAACAATGAAGCCCCGGTTATGGCAATCCGCCGTAAGAAAAATTCTTCCATTGTTGTTGCGCTGAATCTGGTTAAGAAGGGCGATGCGGATGCCTTTGTGTCGGCCGGAAGCACCGGTGCCGTTCTGGCAGGCGGACAGCTGATTATAGGCAGAATCAAAGGCGTGGAGAGACCTCCGCTGACTCCTGTCATTCCTACCATCAATGGCGTGTCTCTGCTGGTTGATTGCGGTGCTAATGTGGATGCAAGACCCACCCACTTAGTTCAATTTGCAAGGATGGGTTCCATCTATATGGAGAATATCATCGGCATCAAAAATCCGAGAGTAGCAATTGTTAATATCGGAGCGGAAGAGGAAAAAGGAAACCAGCTGGTGAAGGAAACCTTCCCGCTGCTGAAGGAATGCGGCGATATTAATTTTATCGGAAGTATTGAAGCCAGGGATATCCCTTATGGCGGTGCTGATGTCATTGTATGTGAGGCCTTTGTCGGCAATGTCATCCTTAAGTTATATGAAGGATTGGGTTCGGCGCTGATGAAGAAGATCAAACAGGGGCTGATGAGTACCACAAAGAGTAAAATCGGAGCATTATTAAGCAAGTCCGCATTAAAAGAAACTCTGAAGGATTTTGATTTTTCAAGATACGGAGGAGCGCCGTTGCTTGGATTAAACGGTCTGGTGGTGAAAACCCATGGCAGTTCCAAAAGCAATGAGATCCGGAACTCTATTTTCCAATGTGTTACCTTTACCGAGCAGAACATAAACGATAAAATAACTGCCAGACTGGGCAGTGCAGAAGAATAAACCGAAAGACATCTCTAACCGGGTATATAAGATAACTTGAATTCCTGCAATAAGCGAAGGAATTACCAAATAATAAAAAGAAGGGTGAATGATTATGGAATTTGAAAAGCTGCAGAAAATTATCAGTGAAGTATTAAATGTAGAATCAGACGAAATTACAATGGAGACTACCTTCGTAGATGATCTGGGTGCGGACTCCTTGGATTTATTCCAGATTATTATGGGAATTGAGGAAGAGTTCGATATTGAGATTGCGAACGAGGAAGCAGAGAACATTGTAACCGTTGCTGATGCAGTCGAGCAGATTAAGAACGCACTGAATTAATTTTATTCATGACAAATGAAACAGCTTTAAGTTTCATGTTGTATTTCAGTTTTTCTATCAGTGGTATGTAAAAGCCCTGTGAATAAGGTTCGCCTTATTTAATTGGGCTTTTTCAATACATGATTTATAGTTTACCTGTTGAAAGGAGGAGAGCGAAATAACATGATGGTACGTAAGAAGACCGAATCAATACAAATGGCCCTGGAGAATAAAATAAGGTATCATTTTTCTGATTCTTCATTATTACAGCATGCTTTAACTCACTCATCCTATGCAAATGAGATGAGAATGAATAAGGAAAGTAATAATGAACGCCTGGAGTATCTGGGAGATGCGGTACTGGAGCTTGTAACCAGTGAATACGTATATCGGGAATACAAGAATTTATCCGAGGGAGATTTAACAAAGCTGAGAGCCAGCATCGTATGTGAACAGACCTTATCATCCTGTGCCAGGGACTTGAATATCGGCGATTATCTGTTACTCGGCAAGGGGGAGGATTCTTCCGGAGGCCGGGAGAGGGAGTCCATTCTCTCCGATGCACTGGAAGCAGTCATCGGCGCAATCTATTTAGACGGTGGTTTTACTAATGCAAAAGAGTTTATCCAGAATTTTATCCTGTCCAGTATTAAGAATAAGGAGCTCTTTTTCGATAGCAAGACTATCTTACAGGAAATCATCCAGAACGAGAATAATAAGCAGAAGATACGATATAAGCTGATCTCTGAGGAAGGGCCGGACCATAATAAGACCTTCACAATTGCGGTCTATATCGGCAATGAACAGATCGGCTGCGGCGTAGGCCGTACAAAGAAGGCTGCGGAACAGGAAGCAGCCTCCCGGGCGATTGGAAAGCTGCAAAAGAATAGAAAATAATAATATTCGATGGGAGATTTACATGCATCTTAAAAGTATTGAAGTACACGGGTTTAAATCCTTTGCGAATAAAATTGTTCTGGAATTCCATGATGGAATCACCGGTATCGTCGGACCGAACGGCAGCGGTAAAAGCAACGTGGCGGATGCGGTCCGCTGGGTGCTGGGTGAACAGAGTGCCAAGCAGCTTCGCGGTGCGAGGATGGAGGATGTCATTTTCTCCGGGACACAGACAAGAAAGCCCCTGGGCTATGCTTATGTTGCCATAACCCTGGATAATTCCGACCATAAGCTGGCGATTGAATATGATGAAGTAACAATTGCCCGGAGGGTTTACCGCTCCGGCGAAAGCGAATATCTGATCAATGGGGCTTCCTGCAGACTCAGGGATGTTCAGGAGCTGTTCATGGATACCGGTGTTGGCAAGGAGGGCTATTCCATCATCGGACAGGGCCAGATCGATAAGATCTTAAGCGGTAAGCCGGAGGACCGAAGGGAACTCTTTGACGAGGCTGCCGGTATCGTCAAATTCAAGCGCAGAAAATATGCGGCTGAGAAGAATCTGGAAGAGGAAAAGCTTAACCTGGCGCGGATCTCGGATATCCTGGCTGAGATTGAAAAACAGCTGACTCCTTTGGAGAAGCAATCTGCGGTTGCCAAGGTTTATTTAAAGCTGAAGGAAGAATTAAAAGGACTTGAGGTTGCGCAGTTCCTAAAGGAATACGATAAGCTCCGTAACTCCAGGGAGCAGGTAGAAGAAAAATTATCGATTGCCGCCACGGATTACGAACAGGCGAAGGAGGCGTACGAGAATACGAAGGAAGAATATCACCGGTTGGAGCTTGAGCTTGAGGAATGTGACCGGAATATTGAAGCAGACCGCAATTCCTATAATGAATTAATGCTGAATAAGGAGAAGGCCGAGGGTGAAATCAAGGTTTTAAAGGAACAGGTCAGCTCCCTGCGGCAGAATGATAAATATTATCAGGGCCGGATTACTGCCAGTGAACAGGATATCGTACAGAAAAAGACAGAGGAGCAGGGTTATTTATCGGAGAAGGAGGCTATTGATCTTAAGATTTCCGATAAGGATGATCTGCTCTCAGGCGCCTTGCTTGCACTGGAACAGATCAAAGAAAATATCCGTCAATATACCCGTGAAATTGAAGAATGCAATAACGGGATTTTTGAGTATCTAAATCTAAACTCCGGCATAAAAAGCAATATGCAGCGATACGAGACGATGCTGGAACAAAATACCCTCCGTAAGGCTGAATTAAACCAGAGAATATTAAAAAATAAGAGTGAAGAAAGCTCATACACCGAAGCGATTGAGCTTTGCCGCGGTAAGCTTAAAGGTATCTCCGAAGAAATCCTTACGCTTACGGAAGAAAGTGATTCCATTGAGAAGTCCATCCTGGATACGCAGACGGTGATTGACCAGCTTACCGTGGAGCATACCGATGTCCAGGGTAAATTCTTAAGCGAAAAATCCCGTTTGGAATCCCTGGTGAATCTGACGGAACGATATGAAGGCTATGGTATCAGTATTAAAAAGGTCATGGAGCAGAAGGGCCGGATTCCCGGGATCGTCGGAGTTGTTGCCGACATTATCAAAACGGGCAAAGAATTCGAAACTGCAATTGAAACAGCCTTAGGCGGCAGTATCCAGAACATTGTAACGGAGGATGAAGCAGCAGCTAAGGAATTAATTACATATCTAAAACAGAATAAATTCGGAAGGGCAACCTTTCTCCCGCTGACGAATATGTCTGCGGGCAGCGGCTTTATGAATGACAAAGTATTAAAAGAGCCGGGAGTCCTTGGCATTGCAGCCGGACTGGTGGAGGCGGATCATAAATTCCATGCATTAATTGATTATCTGTTAGGCAAAATAATCGTTGTGGATCATATGGATCATGCAGCTGCCATTGCGAAGAAATACCGGCATTCCTTAAGAATTGTAACCCTGGAGGGAGAACTTTTAACCCCCGGCGGTTCCATCTCCGGCGGAGCCTATAAAAATGTGAGCAACCTCTTAGGGCGGCGCCGTGAGATCGAGGAGCTGGAAAAGCGGGTGGAAGCTCTGGAGTTTCGGACAAAGGAACTGATTCAAAGGAAAGAGGAAGAAAAGGAAACAAAGGCCGGCCTGCGCAGGCAGCTGGAGAATCTCAAAGCCCTTCTGCAGGAAAAATTTCTGATACAGAATACCGCTAAAATGAATCTTGACCGGGAGCTGACCAGGAAGGCAGAAGCACAGGCAATCTGCCAGGAGTATACCAAGGAGCTGCTGGAGATTGATGCCCAAGCCAGGGAATTAAACGGCAATCTGGACCGGCTGAAGGAGAATCTTACCGAGAATCTGAGCAAGAACAAGGAAAAAGAAGAGCATATCGAACGGATAACCAGGATGCTGGAAGCAGAGCGGGAGGCCGAACTGGCCGCAAACGACAAGGCTTCCGGTTTAAAGCTGGAGCTGTCCTCTTTAGAGCAGAGCAGTCAGTTCCTCATGGAGAATGTCAAACGTGTCAGGAGGGATATTGAAAAGCTCTATGAAGAGGAGGCCGCATTAAAGGCGGATATCGATAAGGCTACCCGAATTGCCTCGGACAAGCTGCAGGTTATCAGCAGCTTAGAAGCGCAGATTACAGAATATAAAAATTCCTTAAGCACTCTGGATGAGAAAATCAAAGCCCGGATGAAGGATAGAGAACAGATTACAGCCGTTCATAAGGGCTTCTTCCAGAAGCGGGATGAGCTGTCCAAATTGATGAATGACCTTGATAAGGAGTGCTTCCGGTTAAGCAGCCAGAAGGAGAAGCTTTTAGAGCAGTCCGACCAGCAGATAAGTTATATGTGGGAGGAGTATGAGCTGACCTATTCGACTGCCTGTGCTTATCTGCCTGATCCGGAGCTCAGTCTGACCCAGGCCAAAAAATCCATCCAGGAAATTAAGACTAAAATCAAGGAACTGGGGGATGTGAATGTCAATTCCATCGAGGATTATAAGAATCTTTCCGAGCGGTTCCTGTTCCTTTCCGCCCAGAGCGAGGATCTGATCCGTTCCGAGGCTGCCCTGCTTAAGATCATCGAAGAACTGGATTCTGAGATGAGAAGGCAGTTTGAAGAGAAATTTGCTGCAATTAATCTGCAGTTTGATATTGTATTCAAGGAATTATTCGGCGGCGGTAAGGCGGACCTGGAATTAATCGAAGGAGAAGATATCCTGGAAGCAGGTATCCGGATCAATGCGCAGCCTCCGGGCAAGAAGCTCCAGAACATGATGCAGCTTTCCGGCGGCGAGAAGGCTCTGACAGCCATTTCCCTATTGTTTGCCATCCAGAACCTAAAGCCCTCCCCCTTCTGCCTGTTGGATGAGATTGAAGCGGCACTGGACGACTCCAATGTTAAGAGATTTGCGAAATATCTGAATAAATTATCAAAAGAAACACAGTTTATCATTATCACACACCGCAGGGGCACTATGGCTGCCGCTGATATCCTCTATGGTATTACGATGCAGGAAAAGGGTGTGTCCACGCTGGTATCCGTAAGCCTGATCGAGAACGAGCTTGAGGTTTGACCGGTTTTCAGTAAAATTAGTTAAAGTTCTTATTGACATATAGAAAGTAAAAATAGTATTTTTTTATGTAATCGGATCGATATAAGATTTTGAAAGGCACAGGTGTAAGCATGGGTGAGAAGACAGGGTTTTTCGGAAAGCTGGTTCAGGGACTGACGAAGACCAGAAATAGCATTGCAAACGGTATCGATGCATTATTCAGCGGTTTTTCCAGCATCGACGACGATTTTTATGAGGAACTGGAAGAGCTGATGATTATGGCGGACTTGGGAATTAATACGACGACAGCCGTATTAGAGGATCTCAGACAGAAAGTAAAAGAGAATAAGATCAAGGACCCGGAGCAGTGCAGGCAATTATTGATCAGCAGCCTGATGGACCAGATGAGGGTTGAGGATACCGCCTATGAATTCGAAAACCGAAAATCTGTCCTCCTTTTAATCGGAGTAAACGGAGTGGGCAAAACGACCTCCGTTGGCAAGCTGGCCGGACAGCTGAAAGACCAGGGCAGGAAGGTCATGGTAGCCGCTGCCGATACCTTCCGGGCCGCAGCCATTGAACAGCTGACGGAATGGGCCCATAGAGCCAATGTAGAGATCATTGCCCAGAAGGAGGGCTCCGACCCTGCTGCGGTCATTTATGACGCAGTCACCTCCGCCAAGGCAAAAAATGTGGATACCTTAATCTGTGATACCGCCGGACGTCTCCATAACAAAAAGAATCTGATGGAGGAGCTCAAAAAGATCAACCGGGTAATTGAACGGGAATATCCGGAGGCACACCGGGAGACCTTTGTTGTGCTCGACGGAACTACGGGACAGAACGCTCTGGCTCAAGCCAGGGAATTCAATGAAGTAGCGGATTTAACGGGAATTATTCTGACAAAGCTGGATGGCACCGCCAAAGGCGGCATTGCAATCGCGATCCAGTCCGAGCTTTCTATCCCCGTCAAATATATCGGGATCGGCGAGAAAATAGACGACCTCCAGAAATTTAATGCCAAAGATTTTGTAAATGCATTATTCCAAAAAAACGAATAGGAGACGATTATCATGATGACTTTGGATCTATTTGAAGAAGCAACCGAAGCGGTCAAAAAGGTTATCCTCAGAACGAAGCTGGTATACAGTGATTATTTTTCGGATACCAATGGGAACAAGGTCTTTTTGAAGCCGGAAAACATGCAGTTTACCGGAGCCTATAAGGTGCGGGGTGCTTATTATAAGATCAGTACCCTGACGAAGGAGGAACGGGACAGAGGCCTGATTACCGCATCTGCGGGGAATCATGCCCAGGGAGTTGCCTATGCAGCGAAGCTCTACCATGCGAAAGCCATTATCGTGATGCCAAGCACGACACCTTTGATTAAGGTGAACCGGACTAAGAGCTATGGTGCAGAGGTAATTCTGTACGGTAATGTGTATGATGAGGCATGCCAGCATGCCTATGATCTGGCCAAAGAAAAAGGCTATACCTTTATTCATCCGTTTAACGATGAAATGGTAGCTACCGGCCAGGGAACGATTGCGATGGAGATCTTCAAGGATCTTCCGACTGTGGACATCATTCTGGCGCCGGTTGGCGGCGGCGGTCTGCTTGCCGGAGTATCTACCCTTGCCAAGATGCTGAATCCGAACATTAAAGTGATTGGCGTGGAGCCTGCCGGAGCGGCCTGCATGAAGGAATCCTTAAGGGCAGGGAAGGTGGTAACCCTGCCGGAGATTGATACGATTGCGGATGGCACCGCGGTGAAGACCCCGGGAGATATCATCTTTCCGTATATCCAGAAAAATGTTGATGAAATCATCACCGTAGAGGATCAGGAGTTAATCGTTAATTTCCTTGATATGATGGAAAACCACAAAATGGTCGTAGAAAATTCCGGACTTCTTACCGTAGCGGCCTTAAAGCACTTAAACTGCCGGGATAAGAAGGTTGTATCCATCCTAAGCGGCGGCAATATGGATATCATCACGGTATCCTCCATCGTCCAGCATGGATTGATTCAGAGGGGCCGTGTATTTACCGTGTCCGTACTTCTGCCGGACAGACCCGGTGAGCTGGTCAATGTGGCAAGTGTAATTGCAAAGGCACAGGGGAATGTCATCCGTCTGGAGCATAACCAGTTTGTCAGCATCAACCGTAACAGTGCCGTAGAGCTTACTATTACGATGGAGACCTTCGGCCATGAACACAAGAAGCAGATTGTAGAGGCCTTGATCGATGCCGGTTACAGCCCAAAGCTGTGCCAGCCCAATAAATTATATTAAATACAGTATACATACGGTTCAGGTGTTGTAGGATTTGATAATAAATACAGAATTTTTCATGATTTTTACCCGGTTTGCCGGTATTTACTTTCTATGGAAGGCTTGATATAATAGAAGCGTCTTGATATTCTATTTGCCAAGTCAGGGTAATCTTATGAATTGCTTTGCGTCCATATCCCGATCAGATCCTGCCTGTTAATATAATTTTACACAGCTTTCCCATATTACGGTGCATGAGTATGCATACTTCTTTCTATCCGTCCGGGCGTTAAAACAGGTTGACATCCTGTTTAAAATAAGCTATTATGAATATAAGAACATTCGTTCGCATTATGGAATACATGAAGATATCATAAATAATCAAATTGCCTGCAGATGCAGACAGATGGAGGTTAATATGGCAAAGGATGATAAGATAAGGGCATTGGAAACTGCTCTGGCACAGATTGAGAAGCAGTACGGCAAAGGCTCCGTAATGAAGCTGGGGGATACCAGTGCCAGCATGAACATTGAGACGGTTCCGACCGGCTCCATCAGCCTGGATGTCGCACTGGGGCTTGGCGGTGTACCGAAGGGCAGGATTATGGAGGTTTACGGACCGGAGTCCTCCGGTAAGACCACGGTAGCCTTACATATGGTAGCAGAGGTCCAGAAGAGGGGCGGGATTGCAGGCTTTATTGATGCAGAACATGCGCTGGATCCTGTTTATGCGAAGAATATCGGTGTCGATATCGATAACCTTTATATTTCCCAGCCGGATAACGGCGAACAGGCCTTGGAGATTACAGAGACCATGGTCCGTTCCGGTGCGGTTGATATCATTATCATCGACTCGGTAGCCGCTTTGGTACCGAAAGCAGAGATTGACGGGGAGATGGGGGATTCCCATGTGGGCTTACAGGCAAGGCTGATGTCCCAGGCCCTCAGAAAGCTGACCGCTGTCATCAGCAAGTCCAATTGTATCGTAGTCTTCATTAATCAGCTCCGTGAGAAGGTCGGAGTTATGTTCGGTAATCCGGAGACAACCACCGGCGGCCGGGCCTTGAAGTTCTATTCCTCCATCCGCCTGGATGTCAGAAGGATTGAATCCTTAAAGCAGGGCGGTGAAGTGATCGGCAACCGGACCAGAATTAAGGTGGTCAAGAATAAGATTGCTCCTCCGTTTAAGGAAGCGGAATTTGATATTATGTTCGGCAGAGGTATCTCCAAGGAGGGTGATGTTCTGGATCTGGCTGCCGATACCGGAATTATCAATAAGAGCGGTGCCTGGTATGCATATAATGACTCCAAGATCGGACAGGGCAGGGAGAATGCGAAACAGTTCCTGAGCGATAATCCTGAGATTTTCGCCGAGGTTGAGGCAAAGGTCAGAGAGAAGTATATGTTAAAGCCCTCAAAGAATTATAACGAAGTACCGGAATAGAGCACTTAATTTCATAGGAATTATTATTCGGCTGTCCCAATGGATCGGCCCCGTTCCGACATGGTTATTCTATGCGGACTGGGATAAGGTACGGGGACAGCCCGTTTTATATTAACCGGTTTGCTGTCCCGGCTTTTTCCGACAGGAGGTTGAAGAGTGAAAGTAAAGTCACTTTCATAAGATTTTGTGATGGCGCAAAGCGCCATAATGGAGGTAAATATGGTAATCACAAAATTGGAACAGATGCAAAAGCAGAAGGGCGCTGCCGGAAAAGCTTCTGTCCGCTCTTCTAAGGTTAAGGTTTATCTGGATGGCGATTATGCCTTTTTTCTGTATCAAAGGGATATTGCGGACTATGACCTTGCGGAAGGAATGGAACTTAAGGAGGATATTCTTGAAAAGCTTAAGGAAACTGTATTCCAACGGTCGAAAGAGAAAGTACTATCCCTGCTTGGATTTATGGATCGTACGGAGCAGGAGCTGAAGGTTAAGCTGAAGGATTCCGGTTATCCGGATGAAATCATACAAAAGACAATCGGTTTTGTTACGGAATACGGCTTCCTGAATGACAAGAGATATGCTTTAAATTATATCCGCCACAGAAAGGAAACCAGGAGCAGGGCTGTTCTTGCCGCAGAGCTTATGGCGAAGGGAATTGGCCGGGAAATATCCGCTGATATTTTTACGAAGGAATATGATGAGCCCCAGGAGGATCCGGAAATAACTGCCCTTCGAAAGGCAATCCATAAGAAGGTACGGGATACTTCTTCCCTGACCTGGGAGGAGAAGCAGAAGCTGATGGGCCATTTGTACCGGAAAGGCTTCTCCCCTGATAAAATAAGGAAATCCCTGGAATGAAATCCGAAAACAATCCCATACGGTCACAATGAGTCAGAAATATGAATTCTTTGCAGATTACTTGATAAAGACGTTAGTTTTCCCTTGCCTTTTACAGTTAAATGATATACACTTATAATTGGCAGAAAATTGGATTTCTACTACATTCGAAAAATGGAGGGCTGAAAATGAGTAATGCAGCACAGCTGTCAGCAAGAGAACGAATTCTAACTTTGCTTGACGACAATAGTTTTGTTGAAGTCGGCGCTTTCGTTACAAAAAGGAGTACAGACTTTAATTTAAATCAGAAGGAAGCTCCTTCTGATGGTGTCATCACCGGCTACGGTATTGTAGATGGCAATCCTGTCTATGTATTCAGTCAGGATGCGTCTTCCTTAGGCGGCTCCGTCGGCGAGATGCATGCCAGGAAGATAACACATATTTATGATCTTGCACTTAAGGTGGGAGCTCCCGTCATCGGCTTGATTGATTCAGCCGGAATGAGACTAGAGGAAGCAACCGATGCCTTGCACGGCTTTGGAGAAATTTACCTGAAGCAAACCTTCGCTTCCGGTGTAATTCCTCAGATAACCGCAGTATTTGGTTCTTCCGGCGGTGGTCTTGCTGTAATGGCTTCCTTAAGTGATTTTTCGTTTATGGAGGGAAAGAACGGGAAATTATTCGTAAATTCCCCCAATGCTTTGCAGGGTAATTATAAAGAAAAATGTGATACAGCGGCCGCTGCGTTCCAGTCCCAGTCCGGCACAGTAGATTATGTCGGTTCTGATGATATTGATGTATTAAGTAAAATCCGCGAGCTGATTTCTCTATTACCATCGAATAATGAAGATGATACATCCTATGCGGAATGCACCGATGATTTGAACCGGCTGCTTCCCGCTATGGGTTCCGAGATAAATGATACCAAAAAAGCTTTGGAGGACATCGCCGATAATCACTATTTCTTTGAGATAAAGAAAGATTATGCGAAAGAGATGGTAACCGGCTTCATTCGTTTGAACGGAATGACGGTCGGTGTTGCTGCAAACCGTACCGAGATCTTAGACAATAACGGGAAAGCTTCCGCAACCTTTGACGGAACCTTAACCAGTGAAGGCTGCAATAAGGCAGCCGGTTTTGTAAATTTCTGCGATGCCTTTCAGATTCCTGTTTTGACCCTTACGAATGTAAGCGGCTTTAAAGCAGCCTTGAACGAGGAAAAGACCATAGCATCCGCAGCTGCTAAGTTAACCCGCGCATTTGCCGACGCTACCGTACCGAAGGTGAATGTGATTGTCGGTAAGGCTTTCGGCAGTGCTTATATCACCATGAATTCAAAACATATCGGAGCGGATCTGGTATTTGCTTTGCCCCAGGCACAGATTGGAATGATGGATGCTGAACTGGCTGCCAGGATTATGTATGACAAGAGCCCTGCCGATGTGATCAAAGAGCAGGCTGCCGCTTATGCAGCGCTCCAGGACAGCGCTCTTTCTGCCGCAAAGCGAGGATATGTTGACAGCATCATTGAACCGGAATCCGTCAGGAAGCATGTGATTTATGCCTTTGAGATGCTTTTTACGAAGACGGAGGCCCGTCCTGCAAAAAAGCATGGCTCCAAATAAAAGGACAATCGTGTGAATTAAAAGTATTTGTATGCCGCTAAAGCGGCAGCATGGAGGTTATTATGGGAACATTACTAAATGGAATTGCCGGCCGGACAGCATTTCTTACGTCCTTTATGGACCGCTTGACGGAGGATCCTTTCATATTAACACTTTGTCTGGGTATTGTATTCGTTGTCCTGATCCTGATTATCCAGCTGATTTATGTGATAAAGTCCGGTTCGGACCGGAAAAGTCAAGCTTCCGGCGACCGGAACAAAAATCAAAGCTATGTGGATAATGTCATAGCCCAGATTGAAAAGCAGGAATCACAGGAGCTTATGGATTATAATGAGCTTGTCGCTGTAATAACTGCGGCAATACATGCTTCCATGGGAAGTGAAGTTCCGGCAGACGGCTTCGTTGTCAGATCCATCAGGAAAGTTGATACCAGAAGAAGAATACATGCATAGACCCGGCGGGACCGAAAACGGTCCGCCTGCTAAAATAAGACATCCTAAGATGTCCATGAACAAGGAGGATTATAATCATGAAATATTATACAATTACGGTTAATGGTAATACCTATGAAGTTTCTGTTGAAGAAGGTCATGCAGCTCCTGCAGCCAGACCTGCGTCTCCTAGCCCCGTTCCTGTAGCAGCACCCGCGGCAGCCGCTGCGGAAGCTCCGAAGCCGGCAAAAGCTGCTGCTTCCGGAGCAGCCGGAAGCGTGAAAGTGAATTCTCCGATGCCCGGTAAGATTCTTGCTGTAAAAGCCAGTGAAGGAAAAGCAGTAAAGCGCGGTGAAGTGATTCTTCTTTTAGAGGCTATGAAAATGGAGAATGAAATCGTTGCTCCCCAGGATGGTACTATTGTCAGCATCAACGTAGCTGCCGGACAGTCTGTGGAAGCAGGAGATTTACTTGCAACCTTAAACTAATTTAATAAACTATAGTTCTTAACTAAGACAGGAGGTATAGCTATGGCTGAACAAGGAAAAAGGCCGGTTAAAATAACAGAAACCATATTGCGTGACGCCCATCAGTCCCTGATTGCTACCAGAATGGCAACAGAGCAGATGCTGCCCATCATCGAGAAGATGGATAAGGTGGGTTATCATTCCGTAGAATGCTGGGGCGGTGCGACCTTTGATGCTTCCCTGCGCTTCTTAAAGGAAGATCCATGGGAAAGATTAAGAAAGATCCGATCCGGTTTCAAGAATACGAAGCTTCAAATGCTGTTTCGCGGACAAAACATTTTGGGCTATCGTCATTATGCAGATGACGTAGTAGAATATTTCGTACAGAAATCCATTGCCAACGGTATCGATATCATCCGTATCTTTGATGCACTCAATGATATCCGTAATCTGGAATGTGCCGTAAAAGCAACCAACAAAGAAAACGGTCATGCACAGATTGCTATTTCATATACCCTCGGCGATGCATATACCACAGAATATTATATAGAGATGGCTAAGAGAATTGAAGCACTGGGCGCCTCCTCCATCTGTATCAAGGATATGGCAGGGCTTCTGGTTCCTTTTGAAGCAACCACCCTGGTAAGCGCACTAAAATCCGCTGTTAATATTCCGATTGATCTTCATACCCATTATACCAGCGGTGTGGCAGGCATGACTTACTTAAAGGCAGTGGAAGCAGGCTGTGATATCATTGATACGGCAATGTCTCCGTTTGCGATGGGTACCAGCCAGCCGGCAACCGAGGTTATGGTTGAGACCTTCAAAGGTACTCCCTATGATACCGGTTATGACCAGAATCTTCTGGCAGAGGTCGCTGATTATTTCCGTCCTTTGAGAGATCAGGCGTTAGATTCCGGCCTCTTAAATCCCAAGGTTATGGGGGTTGATATCAAAACCCTGTTATATCAGGTTCCCGGAGGAATGTTATCGAATCTGGTGTCCCAGCTGAAGGAGCAAAAGGCTGAGGATAAGTATTATGATGTATTACAGGAAGTTCCCAGAGTCCGTAAGGATTTCGGCGAACCCCCGTTAGTAACCCCTTCCAGTCAGATTGTAGGAACCCAGGCCGTACTTAATGTATTGGCTGGAGAACGTTACAAGATGGTAACCAAGGAAACGAAGGCCTTATTAGCCGGTGAATACGGCCAAACCGTAAAACCGTTTAACGAGGAGGTTCAGAAGAAGGTTATCGGCGATAAGAAACCGATTACCTGCAGACCTGCCGATCTGATTGAGCCCGAGCTGTTAAAGATTGAGAGCGAAATTGCAGAGTGGAAGGAGCAGGATGAGGACGTATTATCCTATGCGTTATTCCCTCAGGTTGCAATTGATTTCTTTAAATACCGCAAGGCCCAGAAGACCGGAATTGATTTAACTGCCGCTGATACCAAAAATCAGGCTTATCCCGTATAATTTTTCACCCGGTAAGAACATGCAGAGAGGCGATCTCCCTGCGTGTTCTTTTTTTGCAATTTTAATCGTTATAAAAAGTGGATAAAATATACATTTGTTTCCGAAATTAACAAATCATGATTGACAAATAAAACTTAATATATTAAAGTCAAAATATGTAGATTTTGGTATATTTTTCAAATTTTTTGACAGTATTATAAAAAACGGGGTGGGACAATAATGCTTTCCGGTATCATTTTTTTTCTTACAGGTTATAACATTAAGGGATCTATCTCTATTATTTTATTTGCTATCTCAGTCTTTATTTTGCTTTTTTCACTCTATATTAAAAACAAGTTCGGTCAGATGTACCAGTCCCTATATTACCGCGAGGAACTGTTTAATTCTTTGTGCACCAATATCGATGATATCCAGCTGATTTTTAAATTGGAAGGTTATATGATCGAATATGTTTCCCCTAATCTGGAACGGTTATATGGAATCAGTGTCAAAAACTTCAAGAAAAACCCCAGAACCATTCTGGGGCAGATTGATCCGGTGATACGGCAGGAGCTTTACTCCTACTTCACAACGAATATTCTGACCTCAAATAAAGTAATGGAAATTAATTTCTTTAATTCAAAACGAAAACAGATGTCTACCCTGGTCGTACGAATTTATCCTGTATTTAACCGGCAGACAGTGACCCGCTATGTCCTGAGTGTTTCGGATATTACAAAAGAGAGGCAGACACAGCAGGTACTGAAGGAAGCTCTGGTAAATGCACAGCAGGCCAATGAGGCAAGGAAGGATTTCCTGTCCCATATGAGCCATGAGATACGGACTCCGCTGAACGCCATCAACGGTATGGCCCAGATTGCAGTAAAATCCATGGAGGACAGACAGAAGGTGGAAAACTGCCTGAATAAAATATCAGATGCTTCCAAGAAGCTGATTGATCTTGTAAGTAATATCCTGGATATGAACAAAATAGACAGCAATAAGCTGATATTGAACCTGGAGCAGTTCTATATGGATAAAATACTGTATGATCTGTCGGATTTTATAAACACCCAGGCAGAGAAGAATCTACTGAAGTTCAGCCTGGTGCTGAATAATATTGTCCACAATCATCTGGTCGGAGATTCCCTTCGATTGTACCAGATTCTTGTCAACTGCCTGTCAAATTCCTTAAAATTTACTCCGGCCGGCGGTTTGATACGCTTAGAGGTGGAGGAACAGGGAATCTACGGCCATCAGACCATGTTCTGCTTTACCGTCATTGATACCGGTAAGGGCATGAGTGAGGAGTATATTGAGCGCCTCTTCATCCCCTTTGAACAGGAGGATAGCACCATTGCCCAAAAATACGGAGGTACCGGGCTGGGCATGTCCATCACAAAGAATCTGGTTACCCTGATGTCCGGAGATATCCATGTTACCAGTGAGGTGGAGAAGGGAACCACCATTACGATCCGTATTCCCTTTGATCTCTATGACGAGCCTTACCAGGCCGAGGACCTGGACCTCCCGGAGGTAAAACAAACAAATTATGATTTTAAAGGCTACCGGGTCCTGGTTGTAGAGGACAACGAAATCAATATTGAAGTGATTAATGAATTTTTGAAGTATACCGGTCTTACCGTTGATATCGCTACGTGCGGTAAAGAGGCGGTCAGAATGTTTGAAAAATCACCGCCTTCTTATTATAAAATGATTTTTATGGATGTTCAGATGCCGGAGCTGAGCGGATATGATACCGCCATCCTGATCCGGGCGTGCAATCATCCGGATGCCGGAAGCATCTGCATTATCGCCATGTCAGCGGATTCCTATGCGGAGGATGTGACACGGTCCCTGGGAAGCGGAATGAACTATCATATTGCCAAGCCGATTGATATGGACGGCCTGTATCGGATCATCCATCAGATTATACAGCAGTAAGCTGCCGGATACGGAGGCCGGTGAAAAGCTATTGTAAAGCTATTATTTTTTATAATAATTTTATATCAATATGCTTGACAATGAAGCAGCAATCAGGTATACTACCACCTGTAAAGAAAATTACTTTACAGGTGGTGCTTTTATGAATCAGTCAGGACAGGGAATGGAGAAGCTGGATGAAATCGTCCATTTGTCCATTTTATATGATTTTTACGGAGAACTTCTTAATGATCATAAGAAGCGGATATTTGAGGATTATGTTCTGAATGATTTGTCCTTAAGTGAAATTGCAGCCGAACAAAATATCAGCCGACAGGGTGTTTATGATATGATCAAACGCTGCAGCAAAGAGCTGAAGGATTACGAAAGCAAATTGGCTTTGGTCCGGAAGTTTCAGTCGATCAAAGAAAAACTGAGTACGATGAAAGATATTTCCGAATTCATCCGACGAACCGGAGATGTATCCGATATAAACCGAATTGAAACCTTGGCAGATGATAT
Source organism: Bacillota bacterium (assembly GCA_023423335.1). Lineage (GTDB taxonomy): Bacteria > Bacillota > Clostridia > Lachnospirales > Lachnospiraceae > Mobilitalea. Next base: position 93,459 of record JAFAFU010000067.1, read on the forward strand.
TTTAAAGGAGCTGTAATACGTATGGCATTTGACAACCTATCAGAAAAGCTGCAAAACATATTCAAAAGCTTAAAAGGAAAAGGGAGACTTTCGGAGGCGGATGTTAAGACCGCATTGAAGGAAGTAAAAATGGCCTTATTGGAGGCCGATGTTAATTTTAAAGTTGTTAAGAATTTTGTTGCTTCTGTTCAGGATAGGGCAATCGGTCAGGATGTATTGACCAGCCTGACCCCCGGTCAGATGGTAATAAAGATTGTAAATGAAGAAATGGTGAAATTACTTGGAGAAGAAACGGTAGAGCTTCAATTAAGGCCCTCCAATGAAATCACTGTGCTGATGATGTGCGGTTTACAGGGTGCCGGTAAAACAACTGCAACAGCGAAATTGGCAGGCAAGTTAAAATCAAAGGGCAAAAAGCCTCTGCTGGTGGCCTGTGATATCTATCGCCCCGCAGCCATTGACCAATTGCAGATCAACGGCGACAAGGTCGGTGTCCCTGTGTTCTCCATGGGAGATAAGCATAAGCCCCTCAATATCGCGAAGGCCGGTTTGGAGCATGCCGCAAAGAACGGCTTAAATGTAGTGATCCTGGATACCGCCGGCCGTCTTCATATCGATGAAGACATGATGCAGGAGCTTCAGGAGATCAAAGCAAACCTGACCATTCACCAGACCATTCTTGTCGTGGATGCCATGACCGGACAGGATGCAGTCAATGTAGCAGAGCTATTCCATGAAAAATTAACCATAGACGGAGTCATCCTGACCAAGCTGGACGGTGACACCAGAGGCGGCGCCGCACTCTCCATTCGTGCGGTAACCGGCCGGCCGATTTTATTTGCCGGTGTGGGTGAAAAGCTGACCGATTTAGAGCAGTTTTATCCGGACCGGATGGCTTCCCGTATCCTGGGAATGGGAGATATCCTTACTCTGATTGATAAGGCCCAGGCGGAATTCGATGAGAATAAAGCCCGGGAAATGGAGCGCAAGATCAAGAAGGCAGAGTTTGACTTCAATGATTTCCTGGACCAGATGCACCAGGTTCAGAAAATGGGCGGTCTTTCCGATCTGATGAGCATGCTCCCCGGAGTCGGAAAACAGATAAAGGATGTGGACATTGACGAAAAAGCCTTATCAACCACAGAAGCCATTATCTATTCCATGACAAAGAAGGAACGTTCCAATCCGGACATCCTGAACATATCCCGTAAGAAGAGAATCGCTGCCGGAGCCGGAGTTGATATCAGCGAAGTCAATGCCCTGGTGAAGCAGCTAGAGCAATCCAGGAAGATGATGAAGCAATTCTCCGGAATGCTGGGCGGTAAAGGCGGTAAACGGGGAGGCAAATTCAAGCTTCCGTTTGGTTTTTAGATTTAGAGCTGCTGTATGGCAGTTTTAGATATATTTTGAAGCAAGAAAATTCAAGGAGGTGAATATAAATGGCAGTTAAGATCAGATTAAAAAGAATGGGACAGAAAAAGGCTCCTTTTTATAGAATTGTTGTTTCTGATTCCAGAACACCTAGAGATGGCAGATTTATTGAGGAAATCGGCACCTATGATCCTACAAAAAACCCCAGCGCTTTCAATGTTAACGCAGAAGCAGCAAAGAAATGGTTAGCAAACGGAGCTCAGCCTACAGATACTGTAGGTAAGATTTTCAAGAATTCAGGTATCCTTTAAGCATCTAAAGATATATGAAAACCGGAACTGCATCCCTCAGGAGCGATTGGCAAAATGAGGGATTCAGGCAGTTTTCATAGCTGCTTTAATGCGTTAAGGTGCGCTTAAGGGAGGTAGTGAAATGAAGGAATTAGTAGAGGTAATCGCCAAATCACTGGTTGATCATCCCGAAGAGGTTGTGGTTACTGAGAAGGAGACCGATAAATCAATCGTTGTTGAATTAAAGGTCGCTTCGGAGGATATGGGTAAGGTAATCGGCAAACAGGGCCGCATCGCTAAATCCATTCGTACCGTTGTAAAAGCCGCCGCAACAAAGGATGACAAGAAAGTAATAGTCGAGATTATGCAATGATCCGGATTATATATATTACCATGCGAACGCGCACGTGAACCATAGAAACACGCTATGCGAGTTACTACGGTTGCCGTAATCCGACCAGAACAGATGAGGGAGGCTGGCTGTTATGCCCTTAAGGCATAGTGGTGCAGCTTCTTTTATTAAGCTGTCTGTCATCAATTTTATTGGCTTTCCCCAAATTGGGTACAATAGCATTATATATAAATTCCGGAGCAGCAGCTATGAGCGAGGTTCCGGGAGGTATTTACAAATAATAGAAAGGCGGAGGAATTCGCATGGACAACTATCTCAGAGTCGGAGTCATCTCAACCACCCATGGGATCAAAGGAGAAGTAAAGGTTTTTCCTACGACGGATGATATTGAACGTTTCAAGCAATTAAAGCAGGTATACCTTGATACCGGTAAGGATTATGTCCTGCTGGAAATCGAAGGTGTGAAATTCTTTAAGAAGATGGTCATCCTAAAGTTTAAGGGAATTGACGATATCAATGATATCGAGAAATACCGGGGTAAGGATTTGCTGGTTACACGGGAAAATGCGGTAAAGCTAAATCCGGATGAATATTTTATTTATGATCTGATTGATTCCGAAGTAATCACAGAGGATGGGGTAACCCTGGGAAACCTTACAGAAATCCTCGCAACCGGTGCGAATGATGTCTATGTCGTTAAAACAGGGGAAAATAAAGAAATTCTTCTTCCTTGCATTAAGGAGTGCATCCTGGACGTTGACACAGAGCAAAAGAAAATTACGGTCCATATAATGGACGGATTAATATAAACCAACGCAAAGGACAGACCAAACGTGGTCTGTGTGAGAAGAAAGGTACGGTGGATTAATGAATTTTCATGTACTTACCCTGTTTCCGGAGATGATACAGGCAGGTCTTAACACCAGCATTACCGGGCGGGCAATCGAAAACGGCCTGATCTCGGTCAATACCGTCAATATCAGGGACTTTTGCACCAATAAGCATAACCGGGTGGACGATTATCCCTATGGCGGCGGCGCCGGTATGGTGATGCAGGCCGAGCCGGTCTACCTGGCCTATGGTTATCTTGCCAACCATATCAGGATGAAGAAGGGAGAGCATACCCCCTACCAAAAACCCAGGGTTATCTACGTAACACCCCAGGGAAGTATCTTTAACCAGGAAATGGCCAAGGAACTGGCTGCCGAGGAGGACCTGATTTTTCTATGCGGTCATTATGAGGGAATTGATGAGCGAGCTCTGGAATTGATTGTAACAGATAATGTCTCCATCGGAGACTATGTCCTTACGGGGGGTGAGCTCCCTGCCATGGTTATGATTGATGCAATCTCAAGACTGATTTCGGGCGTTCTGAGTAATGAAACCTCCTCGGAATTCGAATCCTTAGAAGGTAATCTTCTCGAATATCCCCAATATACCCGACCGGAGGTATTCATGGGACACCGGGTACCGGAGGTGCTTTTATCCGGCCATCATGCTAAAGTTGATGCCTGGAGAAGGCAGCAGTCCATCCTTCGGACCTATGAGAGGCGGCCGGATCTCTTAGAGAAGGCCGAGCTGACCGAGGAGGAGCGGGAGTATCTGACCAGGTTGATCTTTCAGAAGAATTATGATATATATTGATTGAAAAAGTACTTGCATAGCAGGATTTTTTATGTTAAAGTAAATTGTTGTGAAATGGATGGTCCTCTGGTACACGGCGAACGCCATAATCGTATTAAGAACATCAAAATTAATAGGAGGTCACAAGATGAACGATATTATTAAGGCAATTGAAGCCGAGCAGTTAAAGAAGGATGTAACTTCTTTCAATGTAGGTGATACGGTTCAGGTTTATGCAAAGGTAAAAGAGGGTAACCGTGAACGTTTACAGGTATTCGAAGGAACTGTTATTAAGAGACAAAACGGCGGATCAAGAGAGACTTTCACCGTTAGAAAATCTTCCAACGGCATCGGAGTTGAGAAAACCTGGCCGCTGCATAGCCCCAGCATTGATCGGATTGAAGTAACCAGACGCGGTAAAGCAAGACGCGCTAAGCTGTTCTACCTTCGCGACAGAGTTGGTAAGAAGGCAAAGGTTAAGGAATTAATGAGATAGTTCAGTAAGGCTGTTGCATAATAGCTTTGAAGATACAAGAGGCACCATACACTTCCTTTACACATTGTGTATATCCGGGAAGCATATCGTGCCTCTTGCTCTGTTATTATGCCGCAGTTTTTTTAATCGTTACTGTTCACACCCTGGCCGGTAATACAACACTATGATTTCAACAAATGATTTTCGAAAAGGAGTATTTGTATTCGCCGGTATTTAGGCTCTGTCTGTTAGAGCCTTATGTACCGCTGCGTAATGCAACTAAGCGAAAGCGGCTCCGACTTCGGAAACATTTGCTGAAATCATATCATCATTTTGGACAGGGTGTGAACTGTAAGTTTTAATCCTCCGAATACTGTATGTTTCTGCCTTATGCACTTGTATATTAACGGCATCTAAGTTATAATAATTTTGCAAATCCAAGTAATCCATTGTAATTGCTTTAAAAGAAACTCATCCTGCATTGAAGGAGAATATATATTATGGATTTTGATTTTGACAGAGAGAGTAAAAAGCCGGTGGTCATGAAGATACTGATTGAAGTCTTCCTTTGGGTCGTACAGATCGCAGCCGTGATTTTTCTGGCTTATTTCATCATATACTATGCCTTGGAGAAAACGAATGTCATCGGCATCTCCATGGAGGGGACCTTATACAATGATGAACCGATCATCATTGATAAATTCAGCTACCGGATTTCCGATCCGAAACGGTTTGATGTTATCGTTTTCAAACAGGGCGGGAATGAACACAGCTATTATAACATCAAAAGAGTAATCGGTCTGCCCGGCGAAACCGTGCAACTCTTAGGCGGCTATATCCTGATAAACGGATTGGTGATTGAGGATATCGTAAATGCGGAGCCTATGATGAATTACGGCTTGGCAGAGGAGCTTATCACCCTGGAAGAGAATGAATACTTTGTTCTGGGAGATAACCGCAACAACAGCGAGGACAGCCGGTTTGCCAGCATCGGTAACATCAGAAGGGAAGAGATCATCGGAAAGGCCTTCCTCCGTCTGTCCCCCTTTAACTTTATAAATAAATTAAATCTTAAGAAAGAATAGGATAAATAACAGTATGAATTACCAATGGTATCCCGGTCATATGGCGAAAGCAAAGCGTATGATGCAGGAAAATATAAAGCTGATTGATGTAGTGATTGAATTGGTGGATGCGAGAATTCCCTTTTCCAGTAAAAACCCGGATATTGACCGGCTGGCAAACGGAAAATCCCGCGTCATACTTTTGAATAAATATGATATGGCGGATCAAGGCAAAACGAATGCCTGGAAGGCATATTTTGAAAATAAAGGCTACTTTGCCGCTCTCGTTAATTCCAAAAACGGAACCGGCGTAAAACAGGTAAAGGATATTGTTTTTAAGGCCTGTGAAGCAAAAATCGAACGGGACCGGAAGAGGGGCATTTTGAACCGGCCGGTTCGGGCTATGGTGGTGGGGATACCCAATGTGGGCAAATCCACCTTTATTAACAGCTTTGTCGGCAAAGCCAGTACAAAAACCGGGAATAAGCCCGGAGTGACCAAAGGTAAGCAATGGATCCGGCTGAATAATAACATTGAGCTGCTGGATACCCCGGGCATTCTATGGCCTAAATTCGAGGATCAGGCCGTGGGCCTTAAGCTGGCACTGATCGGTTCCATTAATGATACGATCATAAATACTACCGAGCTTTCCCTGGAGCTGATCCGGTTTTTAAGCACAAGCTATCCAGGGGCCCTGGAAGAACGTTATGGGCTGGAGCCCTTCGGGCTTTTGGAGGATATGACCGGTGCGGCATACGTTCTCGAACAGATTGCCCTGAAACGCGGCTGCCTGATTAAGGGCGGCGAAGCAGATCTTGACCGGGCTGCTCTGTTGGTACTGGATGATTTCAGAAGCTTAAAGCTTGGCAATATCTCTTTGGAGGCTCCGGAAGCAAAGCGGACTCCGGCCGAAGAGTAATCCCTGTTATGTATCCGCCGGATGCACGGCAGCGGAGGGGAGACACCTAAGATAATCATATGGCTTTGGAGGATAAGAAGATGCAGATGGCTGCCGAGGGCAGGAACGAACCTAAGAAAATCTCAGAAATAAAGCTGGAGTTCATGCAGGCTAAAGAACTGGAGCTTACAGCCTTATTAAATAAATATGCGGAGGATGGCAGGAGCGGCGTCCTGACGATCTGCAAGCAATATAGAAATAAAATAGAGTCCTGGCAGAAGGAGCTTCTTCGTTTGGAGGTGCTGAAGAAATATGAAAGAAAGTATCAGGATTGCACCTACATATGCGGTATTGATGAGGTGGGCAGAGGTCCGTTTGCAGGACCGGTAATTGCCTGTGCGGTAATTCTGCCAAAGGATTGTGATATTCGATATATCAATGATTCGAAACAGCTCTCTGAGAAGAAGAGGGAAGAATTATTCGATGAAATCATAACAAAAGCGACAGCCTATGGCATAGGAAGTGTTCCCCCGGCCAGAATCGATGAGATCAACATTCTCCAGGCTACCTATGAAGCTATGCAGAAGGCTGTTCAGAATTTGCCTGTACAACCCGATATATTATTAAATGATGCCGTGACCATTCCCGGCATTAAGATCAGACAGGTCCCGATCATAAAAGGAGATGCGAAAAGCATCTCTATTGCCGCAGCAAGCATTGTAGCCAAGGTAACCAGGGATCGGCTGATGGTAGCTTATGATAAAATATTCCCCGGATATGACCTGGCAAATAATAAGGGCTATGGTTCCGCAAAGCATATTGAGGCCATCCGGAAGCTGGGTCTGACCCCAATCCACAGAAGAAGCTTTGTGAAGAACTTTACATAAAAGCATAACCGATCGGAGGATGCGGATGGAGGAGCAGAAGAATATACGTAAACCAAAAACTGCCGTTGCCCTGTCCTATGAGCCGGAGCAGGAAGTACCGGTTGTTCTCGCAGCCGGGAAAGGCTATCTTGCCGAACGGATCATAGAGAGAGCGAAGGAAGCGGATATCCCTGTCCACAGGGACGAGAAACTGGCAGAGCGTCTGTCAAAGGTGGAGCTTGGAGCCGGTATTCCGCCGGAGCTTTATGAGGTGGTGGCGGAAGTCCTGGTTTTTGTTGACCGGATGGACCGGATCAAGGAAAAACTGGATATGAATTCGGAGCAGCGGGAATAAGATACGAATGAGGGAGACCTTGAATAAGAGAGAAGTCGGAACAAGATTTGAACAGAAAGCGGCAGATTTTCTGATTAACAGCGGCTATAGCATTCTTGACCATAATTTCAGCTGCAGAACCGGAGAGATAGACCTTATTGCCAAAACAGAGGGCTATCTGTGTTTTATTGAGGTCAAATACCGTTCCAGTACCTATAATGGATTTCCGTCGGAAGCAATTAACAAAAGGAAGATTCTGAAAATCATCCGAACCTCCCAGTATTATATGCTGGTTCATCATATCCCGCAGGATACTCCCTGCCGCTTCGATGTCGTGGTCATCCTGGAGAATGAAATATCCCTGATTAAGAATGCCTTTGACGGCTTATAAACTCATACGGACAGCTATGGACTTAAATTCTGGTATTCAGGAAGGAAGCATATGAAATTTCATAACAATCACTTGGCAAGCATTGACTATAGCTTAGCAGTGCCATATATCACATTTCCCGCTTTATCTGCAATCCCCTATATCCGACATGGATTTTCAACCAGGCTTGGCGGAGTCAGTCAGGGGATTTTTGAGTCTATGAACTTAGGCTCTGATTCCTCAACCGACACGGATTCTCCGGAGAATATCCGGATCAATTTCGAACGGATTTCCTCCAGTATCGGCATTGACCCTCACTCCATCGTGGTCTCAAAGCAGGTACATAAAACGAATATCCGTCCGGTAACCTTAAGGGACCGGGGTAAGGGACTGTATGCTCCCAGGGATTATGACGAGGTGGATGGACTGATTACGAATCAGCCCGGAATAACCCTGGTCACAAAATATGCGGACTGTGTCCCTCTGTTTTTCGTGGATACGAGGAACAAAGCCATCGGCCTGACCCATTCCGGCTGGAGGGGCACCGTCAGCAAAATCGGAAGGATAACGGTTCAGGAAATGAAAAAATATTACGGCACGGAACCGGAGGATTTGACCGCCATAATCGGCCCGTCCATCTGCGGTGACTGTTATGAGGTCGGTAATGAAGTGGCGCAAACCTTTGAGGATGCCTTTGCAAATAATGGTTACAATATGAATAAAATTCTAAATAAAAACAGAAATGGCAGCTTCCAGCTGGATTTATGGGAAGCAAACCGCGGGATCTTACGGGAGGCGGGTCTTAGGGAAGACCGGATTCATGTCTCCTCTGTCTGTACCGCCTGCAATGCGGAGCTTCTCTTTTCTCATAGAAAAACCGGAGGAAAGAGAGGCAGTCTGGCTGCTTTCCTAGCCATCACAGAAGCGGGATAGAAGAAGAGAGAAATGGTGTATGATATGAAGAAAAAAGCGCACATTATTAAAGAGATCGAAGCCGGCAGCATAGCTGAAGAGCTGGAGCTTACTCCGGGAGATGAACTGATCTCTGTCAATGATAAAAGGATTAAGGATGTCTTCGATTACCATTACCTGATCAAGGACGATTTCCTGAAGGTCGTGGTCCAAAAACCGGATGGGGAAGAGTGGGAGCTGGAGATTGAGAAGGATTATGAGGATGACCTGGGCATTGTATTTGAAGAAGGGCTGATGGATGAATACCGTTCCTGCCGCAACAAATGCATCTTCTGCTTTATCGACCAAATGCCGCCCGGAATGAGGGACACTTTATATTTTAAGGACGACGACGCAAGACTATCCTTTCTGCAGGGCAATTATATTACCCTGACCAATATGAGTGACGAGGAGATTGACCGGATTTTATTCTACCGATTATCTCCCATCAATATATCCGTTCATACAACGAATGAAGAACTCCGCTGCAGAATGCTTCATAACCGCTTTGCCGGAAGCGCTCTTCAGAAGATAAAGAAGCTCAAGGACGGCGGTATTACGATGAACGGGCAGATTGTTCTGTGCAAGGGCTGGAATGACGGAGAAGAATTGGAACGAACGATCCATGATCTGGCTGCATTTTTACCGGAAATGCAAAGCGTTTCCGTTGTTCCCGTCGGACTGACCAAATACCGTAAGGGTCTTGCCCGGCTCGAAAAATTTACGAAAGAGGATTCTCTGCAGGTACTTGAAATAATCCATCGCTGGCAGGATATCTTTTTAAGTAATTATAACACCCGCTTTATCCATGGGGGAGATGAATGGTATATCAATGCCGGACTTCCCGTCCCGGAGGCCTCCTCCTATGAAGGCTATCTGCAAATTGAGAATGGGGTAGGGATGCTCCGTTCCTTCCGGGATGAATTCGTGGAGCATTTAAGGGAGCTTGCCGGAGATGACCGGAAGAAGGAGATCTCCATGGTAACCGGAGTTCTGGCGACACCCTTTATGGAGCAGCTTCTTTTGCTGTTTAAGACTAAGTTTCCTAATATCACAGTAAGGCTGTATACCATCCGGAATGATTTCTTCGGCGAGAATATCACGGTGGCAGGCCTGATTACCGGAGGAGATATCATCCGTCAGCTTAAGGGTCTTCCTCTGGGAGAATATCTGATGCTCCCGGACTCATTACTCCGGAACGGTGAGACCGTTCTGTTGGATGATGTGACTGTGGAGGATATGGAAAACGCTTTACAAACCAGAATCCGTATTGTACAATCAGATGGAAACTTTTTTCTTGATACCCTGATCGGACCGGTATCATAATTCGTCCGATCAGCCTTTATCCGGTATCATAAATTCCTTTGGAGCTTTTGTTCCATTCATTATAAAAGCAGGAGAATAGTATGAGCAGACCAATTGTAGCCATTGTCGGCAGGCCGAATGTAGGAAAATCCACCCTGTTTAATGCCCTGGCCGGAGAACGAATCTCCATCGTCAAGGATTATCCGGGGGTTACCAGAGACCGTATTTATGCCGATGTTACCTGGCTGAATACACAATTTACAATGATAGATACCGGAGGTATTGAGCCGGACAGCAAGGATGCGATGCTGTCCTATATGAGACAGCAGGCAGAAATCGCCATTGAAACTGCTGATGTCATCGTTTTTCTGACGGATGTCCGTCAGGGCCTGGTGGATTCCGACTCCAAGGTAGCCGATATGCTGCGAAGGAGCGGTAAGCCTGTAGTTCTGGTGGTCAATAAGGTGGATCATTTTGAAAAGCTGATGCCGGATGTCTATGAATTTTATAACTTAGGCATCGGGGAACCCTTTCCGATCTCAGCCTCCTCGAAGCTCGGCTTCGGTGAGATGCTGGATGAGGTAGTAAAGCATTTCAAATCAGGCAATACCGAAGAAGCCGCGGACGAACGTCCCCGGATTGCCATCGTCGGAAAGCCGAATGTGGGAAAATCCTCCATCATCAATAAATTAGTTGGCGAGAATCGTGTGATCGTATCGAATATTGCCGGTACGACCAGGGATGCGGTGGATACCCCGATCCGCCGTAACGGGAAGGAATATATCCTGATTGATACCGCCGGACTCAGAAGAAAAAGCAAAATCAAGGAAGAACTGGAACGCTTCAGCATAATCCGTACCGTATCCGCCGTAGAACGGGCCGATGTCGTCGTACTGGTAATTGATGCCGAGGAGGGTGTTACCGAGCAGGATGCAAAAATTGCCGGTATTGCCCATGAACGGGGTAAGGGTATTGTGATCGCAGTAAACAAATGGGATCTGATTGAGAAAAACAATAAAACCGTAAATGAGTACACCAGGGATATCAAGGAGACGTTAGCCTATATGCCCTATGCGGAACTTTTGTTCATATCGGCAGAGACAGGCCAGAGGCTCCATAAGCTGTTTGAGGTCATTGAGGTTGTGATCCAGAATCAGAATCTTCGAATCTCCACCGGTGTGCTGAACGAGATTATGGCGGAGGCAATCGCCCTTCAGCAGCCGCCCTCGGACAAAGGAAAGCGTCTGAAGCTATATTATATTACCCAGGTTTCCGTAAAGCCGCCCACCTTTGTTATCTTTGTTAATGACAAGGAACTGATGCATTTTTCTTACACCAGATATATTGAGAATAAAATAAGGGAAGCCTTCGGTTTTTCCGGGACTTCACTCAAATTCATTATCAGGGAGCGAAAGGAGAACGCTTAAAATGGTGACTAAAATTGTAATCTGCTTGGGACTCGGATATCTGTTCGGCTGCTTTTCTACCGCATACTTTATAGGAAAGATGAACAAGGTGGATATCCGGAAATACGGAAGCGGAAGTGCCGGTACTACAAATGCATTAAGGACCTTAGGCGCCAAAGCCGGAATTATTACCTTATTGGGGGATATGCTTAAGGCGATCCTTCCTATCCTTCTGGTACGGCTGTTAATCTTTAAGGACGTGGATTATGTACCTCTGCTCAGCCTGTATGCAGGTCTCGGGGTTGTGCTTGGTCATAATTATCCCGTATGGCTGGGCTTTAAGGGCGGTAAGGGCATCGCTGCGACCGCAGGAGTCATGGTGGCCTTTGACCCTTGGATCATTCCGGTCGGTCTGCCTCTGTTTGCGATTTCCGTGGCCTTAACCAGATATGTATCCGTGGGCTCCCTGCTGGTAGCGGTTATGTTCCCCATCTGGATCTATATTTTTTACCCGGACCAGTTACATATGCTTATAGTAGCCCTGGTATTTATGGTATTGGCATTTATAAAGCATAGATCCAACATCAAGCGTCTGATGAACGGGACGGAGAATAAATTGGGTCAGAGAGTTAAGATTAACGAATAAGTCATTATAACCACAACAGAACATAACAATCTAAGGAGGTACCGTATGAGTAAAGTGGGTATATTGGGTGCTGGAACCTGGGGCTGTGCCCTGGCAATACTATTAAATGATAACGGCCATGATATTACCATCTGGACAAAGATAGAGCAGGAAGCCCGTTCCCTGGAAGAGACGCGGGACAATCTGAAGAATTTGCCCGGTGCCAGACTTTCAGAGAAGATTAAAATAACCCTGGATCTGAAGGAGATCTGTACCGATAAGGATATTCTTGTTATGGCAGTGGCATCGCCTTATATCAGGGCAACCGCCCATGAAGCCAGCAGGTTCATCCGGGAAGGGCAGATCCTGGCCAATGTATCCAAAGGCTTGGAGGATACCACCTTAAAGACCTTATCCGATGTATTGAAGGAAGAGATCCCCCAGGCGGATATCGCCGTATTATCCGGACCCAGCCACGCGGAAGAGGTAAGCCGTCAGATTCCAACGACTATCGTAGTCGGTGCCACTTCCAAGGAGACCGCCAGATTTATTCAGGATGTCTTTATGAACGAGGTGTTCCGGGTTTATACCAGTCCTGATATTATTGGGATTGAACTGGGTGCGTCCTTAAAGAACGTAATTGCCCTTGCCGCCGGTGTAATCGACGGATTAGGGCTCGGAGATAATACCAAAGCCGCACTGATGACACGGGGTATGGCTGAAATCAGCCGTCTGGGTGTCACCATGGGCGGAAAGCTGGAGACCTTCTCCGGTCTGTCCGGAATGGGAGACCTGTTCGTAACCTGCACCAGCAGGCACAGCCGCAACCGGCAGGCCGGTTATCTGATGGGACAGGGTCTTACGATGGAAGAAGCCATGAAGGAAGTGAACCAGGTCGTGGAAGGAGTCAATTCCGCAAAAGCAGCCCTCCATATGGCACAAAAGTATGATGTTGAGATGCCGATCGTTGAGCAGATCAATCTGGTGCTTTTTGAAGGAAAATCTCCGAAGGAAGCCCTGGCTGACCTGTATGGCAGAGATAAACGGAAGGAATATAAAACCCTGGAGTGGGATTAATCGTAGCCCTCAGAATATTAAAACCGTAAGCCTTTGACAGATAATTAAAAATAGTATGATTACGCTTGCTTACTTCTTAGCGTAATCATACTATTTAATTTTAATCTTTCAAGGCTTTTCTTTTATTTTTTTGCCTGCCAGTCCAGACCTGCCTGAAGATAGGAATAAAAGCATGGCTTGGGATTAACCTCCTTATCCCACAGATACAGGTTCTGCTGGTGATTGGTGTACAAAGGATAATCGTCACAGATACCGAATACGGTTACGCTGGTAATATTACACGGACCTCCGTTGTCACTGTCTGATTTAAGTAAAAGATTCATCATCTCATAATACCGGTCTGCTTGCTTCTGAAGATTCTCAGGAGTTATTTGGTTGACTTTACCGTCAATCTCAAAGCTTAATTCCGTGATCTGTATTTCCAGTCCCAGTTCGGCAAATCGTTCCAGTGTTTTCTTAAAGCTTGACGAGGATACATCCGAGTCAAGTTCAGGTGTAATTAAGCCCACGGTTGGCTGAAGTCCCAACCCGTCGATTAATCCCTTTTGCTTTAGATCATGGGCCATCGTATAGATTGCAAGTCTTTTGGCGGAAACAAATACATTGTAATCATTGTAGAACAGCTTAACCTCTTCCCCGGCATACTTTCTTGCATAATAAAAGGCCTTTTCAATATAGGTTTCCTTCATAATAGTATACCAGTAGCTATCCGTCATACGCCATCTTCCATCATCTGAAATGGCTTCATTTACCACATCCCAGCAATATATCACCCCGGGATAATTCTCCTGGCAATACTCCAATACCTGCTTTATGTAGCTCTCCAGACGAAGTTCCATCGTAACAGCGTCTGCCAATTCCTTTGAAACATCATAATCCTCATGAAAAAACCATTCCGGAGTCTGATTATGCCATACTAAGGTATGACCGCGCATTTTTATCCCGTTATCAAGACAAAACTGAAGGCTGGGATCAATACTGCCAAAATTCAATGCGGGCATACCGTCGCTGTTTTCTTTAGAACCGGCCTGATCGAGCAGATAGCTGGGCTTCATTAAATTGGAGAGGGTAGTACTGTTAAAATGTTTCTTTAGAATCTCTGCCATTCCCTCATGATTAATGGCTGCAGTTGAAACCGAACTGCCGTTAATTGCCGCCCCCATTAAAAAGTAATCGGAATAAACATCTTTCAAGGCAGAGTCTCTATCATAAACAACGCTCAATTCGGTTTCCTCCGTTTCTTTATTCGGCGCAGGGCTGATATCTTCTGTATTGTCCCCGGCAGCGGCATCATCTTCCTCCTCAGCCGGTGAAGGGGTCAGTTCTTCCGCCGTTTCACCAGGTTCCTTCGCGGAGGAGGTGGAAGCGCCGGGATTAACCTCATTATCAGATCCTGCCGGAGCATTCTCCTTCGCATTCGTGCAGGCAGTCAGAATAAATGTACTGACCAGCCATACCGATATGGCAATGATGCAGCTTTTCGTAGTGTTTCTCATAAGTACCTCCCTTTGTAAAATATGATTATAGACGGTGCATTTTTCTAAATTCCACAGGTGTCATTCCTTCGTATTGTTTGAACACACAACAAAAATAACTGACATCATGGAAGCCGGTTCTTGATGCAATTTCCTTAAGGATCAGATGCTTCGGACCCGTCAGCAGCTCCTTTGCATTTTTAAGTCTGAATCGGATGAGGTATTCGAAGGGCCTCATATTGAATTCCTGCTTAAATATACGGCAAAGGTGCTGCCCGGATACCCCTGCCGTGTTGGCCATATCAGCCAGGGAAATATCACTGTCAAAGCGATTTTGAATATACGCCAATACCGATTGCAGTGGTTTGCTTCTGAATTGCCGTTTTTTCTGCATTTCCGTTCCGATACAATAATCCAATTCAAGAAGAAACCTGTATAAATGAATGGAAGCCTCCGTTGTGGCTTTCAATCCATCTTTTTCTATCGCTGCGTATATGTCTTCGTATAATTGGTTCAACCGGTCGATATCATTTACATGATATACCAAAGAACGGCCCAGTTTAGTTACCGCACCGAAATTACTTGCCGCATACCCATCAAATAACACCCACCATGTTGTCCAGGGTTCCTCCAGTGCATAATATTCATGGGGGACTCCCGGTTCAAAGTGGAAGCCCATATTGGCTGTAATGATATACTCCTTGTTATCGATCTTTAAATAACCTTTTCCTGCTGTCGAATACAGGAAGTGATAGAGGGGAAGACCGTTGGGACGAAAACAAGGATGTTGATTCTTAAGTGAACCGGCACCTAAAACATGAATCGGCAACGCCAATGCCTCTTCTGTTATGATTGGAAATATCATTTTTCTTTGAATATATTCTTTATTCATGTTCATATCCTTATATAAATGATAATATTTTGTGATTGATACTTGGCTTTATGAGTAGATATAATATTAATATAATTATATGTCTTAATAAAACATCGGTCAAGTGCAATATAGAGAATAAATTACTGTACAGGAAAAGATTACTTTTTCAGGCTTCATAAAAATCCTTTCGAAGGCAGGAGATAATTGTGACAATTAGCAGATCAGAAATATCTTTATCCGGACAATGGAGAGTAAAATTAGGTGGCATGAATGACACAAACATAGAGTATTTGAATGAAGAAATAAAGCTTCCGGGAACTTTGGAAGAAAATAAGATCGGTAACATAAATTCAAATCATAATTCAGGGGAATTAAAAAGAGAATTTACTTATGAAGGTCCTGCAGTTTATGAGAGAACCATATTAATACCGGATGATTGGGCAGGAAAAACAATTAAGCTGTCCCTGGAACGGACGAAACCGGCCTCTGTGTATATTGACGGTTGTTTTTACGGCAGTGAAAACAGTATCAGTACCAGCCAAATTTATGATGTAACAAGTGCAATGCAACCGGGGAAACACACAATAGCAATTGAAGTTGATAATGCATCGGGAATAATGAATTGGAGTACGATAAGGAACTCCCATGCGGTTTCTGACAGCATCCAAACTAATTGGAATGGTATTTTAGGAATGATTAAGCTTCAATGCTTTGATCATATCATGATTGATAGTGTTAAATTATACCCGGATATCGTTAATCAATCAGTAAAGGTTTCTTTAACATTAGAAAAATTTCTCGCAAAAAAAGCGGTTGGTCATATGATTGTTAAGGCTGAGAGTTTTAACAGCACAAAGCGGCATATCGTAACTCCTGAGAGTTATGAAACAATTATGAATCCAGACGAAAACATAAAAAGCTTTGATGTAATCTATAGGCTCGGGGAGGGTGCACAGCTTTGGGATGAATTTAATCCTGCTTTATATAAAGTATCACTTTGTCTTAATATAACCATAGACGGACAAGAGCTTTCGCCGGAAAAAGAAATCACCTTTGGTATGAGAGAATTTGGCATATGCGGTTCTCAGTTTGCAATTAATCATAATGTTACTTTCCTTAGGGGAAAACATGATGCCTGCTTATTTCCCCTTACAGGCTATACTCCTATGGATGTGGAAAGCTGGGTAAAAAGATATGAAACCGCAAAATCTTACGGAATAAATCACTACCGGTTTCATTCCTGCTGTCCGCCGGAAGCAGCATTTATTGCAGCTGACCTGACAGGCATCTATATTCAACCGGAGCTGCCTATTTGGTCTGCCAATGCCTTTGTGGACGATGAAGAATGGTCCTATTATAAAAGAGAAGCCTTGAGAATTATTCATGAATTTGGCAATCATCCGTCCTTTGTAATGTTTGCCTGGGGGAATGAGCTTGTCGGAAGTATGGAGAGAATGTTAGAGCTTATAGACATCTCCAAAAAAGCAGATCCAAGACACTTGTATTCCCATGGTTCCAATAATTTTTTAGGGAATGTATTTCATCCTTTCGGTGTGGATTATTGGTGTACCATGTGGACTGAAGGGAAATGGGATTTTCGTAAGCCGGGTTATGGCGGCAAATATGTCAGAGGTTCCTTTGCGCATCATACCAGAGGACATATCAATAACGAAGAACCTTCTACGATGCAGGATTACAGCAGTTCCATAGCGGGTTATCCCATGCCTGTTATCGGTCATGAAGCAGGTCAGTATCAAATTCATCCGGATTTTAAAGACCTGGATAAATATAAAGGCGTATTGAAGCCGGTAAATCTGGAGATTTTCAAAGAAAATCTGGAAAATAACAATATGTTGAATCAGGCGGAGGAATTTTTTAAGGCTTCGGGAGCACTTTCCGTAATATGTTATCGGGAAGAAATTGAGGCTGCCATGAGAACTCTCGGTTTTGGAGGCTTTCAGCTCCTTGACCTTCAGGATTTTCCGGCCCAGGGTACGGCGCTGGTAGGAATTCTGGATTCTTTCATGGAATCCAAAGGATTAATAGAACCGCAGAAATGGAAATGCTTCTGCTCTGAAACCATACCTTTGCTCAGAATGAGTAAGTATGTGTGGAAGAATAATGAAGTATTTGAGGCAAAGGTAGAGATTGTAAATTATGGGCCCCAGACGCTTAATCATCCTGTGGTTTGGAAGATGTCCGATCGTTCGGGCAGAAGGATCGCCGCCGGTATGTGCAGCAATCCTACGCTTGAAAAAGGTAAAATTACAGAGGCCGGAGAAATTAAAATCAATTTAGCCGGTATCAGTGAAGCAGAAAAGCTCACCTTACATATTGAGATAGAAAATACGGTCTATAAAAATGAATACGGCATCTGGGTATATCCGGCTGATTTGAATACCGGAATATCCGAGGATATCAAAATCTGTAATGATATTAATGAAGCAGTAAGCTTTGCCGAAGAAGGTCGTAAGGTTTTACTAATGCCTCATAAGGCTTCGATAAAAAATTGTGTGGAAGGCGCTTTTATTCCTGATTTCTGGTGCTATTCCATGTTTAAGAAATATTCACCTCCCGGAACTCTGGGGATTTTATGTGATCCTGATCATCCGGCCTTTAACAAATTCCCTACGGAATATCACAGCAATTGGCAGTGGTGGAATATAGTCAAGAATTCAAAACCGATCATACTGGACGACAGTTCGTATGAGGGTGAAATTCTGGTACAGGTCATCGATAATATACATAGACAGCATAAGCTGGGAATGGTCTTTGAAGGTAAGATAGGCGCAGGTAAAATTATTCTTTGCGCAGTAAATTTATTAGAGCTTAAAGATAAACCTGAGGCGAATCAATTATTATATAGCTTGATATCCTATATGAAATCAGAGAATTTTAATCCTGTTTGGAAATTAAGCAAAGAAGGACTGAAATTCCTGCTTGAGAATGACAGCAGGAATAAAAACCACCAAATTCAGAAAGAAGATGTAACCGATTTCTTTGGATGAAGTGGGAGGAATGAATAACCTTTGATAAAAATGGAGAAGGCCATTTTTATATAAAAAAGGAGGATATGAAATGAAAAATTTTAAGAAACTGTTAACCGTATTATTAATGCTTTTAATGGTTACAAGCTTATCCGCTTGTGGGGGAAAGAAGGAAGATGAAACCGCTGACAAAACAGATGCCACACCTACAACGGCACCGGAAGCAACTGCGGCGCCGGAGGCAACTCCGACTCCCGAACCGCCGAGAGATTTAGGCGGCATTAATATTACTGTCGGAGATTGGTGGTCAACCAGTGAAGCAGTACCGCCTGCCACACAAAAGGAGGAAGATACGCTTGCTTACAGAGAGAAACTTCAGGAAGATCACAATTTTACTTTAACACAGACTAACCTGGGCAGCTGGGGCGAATATCAGGAAGTCTTTATTACCTCTACGATGGCCGGTGATCCCGCTGCTGATATCTTCATTATGGATGCCGGGTTTATACCGGAGCCTATGAAACAAGGAATGCTATATCCTGTTAATGAACTGCCAAGCTTCGGAAATTTTGAAGATGAGAAATGGAACAAGAGCATTCGAGATGCTTATACACAAAACGGAAAGACCTTTGCTTTCTCGGAAGAAGGCACCGTTGCCGGTCTGGGTGTATTCTGGAATAAGAGAATTTTCGAAGAGTCGGGTCTGGAACCTGATTTGTTATATGATTTACAGGCAAATGGCGAATGGACCTGGGATAAACTTACAGAACTGGCTAAAGTATTGACAAGAGACACAAATAATGATGGGATAACGGACGTATATGGTATCTCCACCTGGCAGAGAGAAATCGTAAAGGCTGCCGTATTCAGTAATGGTACGGACTATGTTCGTTTTAATGAAGCAACCGGCAGATATGAGAATAACCAAATGCATGATGATTTTCTGGCGGCTGTTGAGCTGGCTGTTAATCTATATAAGGAAGGTTTAATTGCTCCCCAACCGGAGGGCGCCGAATATACCTACTTCGTAGATGCTTTTGCTACCGGTCAGGCCGCGATGTGCCCGGCTGAGTGGTACCGAAATTCCTCCTTCCAAAACATGGAGGATGATTGGGGCTTTGTATTCTTCCCGATCGGACCGGGACCCAATGCCAAGACGCAGACGATGTTTTACAGTAATCCTAGAATTATGCCGACCGGTCTGGATGCGCAATACGCAGATAATGTAGCATTTGCATACAGTGCCTGGGTTTCTGATGTTCCCGGCTATGAGGAGGATAATTCTTTAACGGAATATTATGCGGTAACGAGAGATACCCGGGTGGTTGAAGAGACCGTTCGGCCGATGCTTGAAGGTGACGGTGTATTTTCTTTAGTATACATGGTTCCGGGCTTAAGCTTCCGGCATGGTGCCAATGAAGATAACGGCGGTTTAGGAGAATTGTCAGCGATTGAAATAGCGGAAGCGGCATCTATGGTCTATGACAGTATTATCAATGATTTTTATACCGAATAAATTTGCAATAAATTCGATGTGAACAAGTATATTTCCCATATCATAGAATGAAACAGCCCTGCATATCTTTAACTATAACCATAAGGAGGTTGACATATGTTAGGGCAGTATGATGTTTATAATGATATTCAGGCTAGGACAGGCGGTGAAATATACATAGGTGTGGTAGGGCCGGTCAGAACAGGAAAATCTACCTTTATTAAGAGGTTCATGGATCTCTTGGTGATACCAGGTATTGAAGATGTCCATAGCAGAGAGAGAGCCGTTGATGAATTACCCCAGGCAGCAGCCGGTAAGACCATTATGACAACGGAGCCTAAGTTTATACCGAAGGAGGCTGCCGAGATTGCGCTGGATGAGAGTACAAAGGTCAAAATCCGCCTGATTGACTGTGTCGGTTACATGGTGGACGGAGCCTCCGGACATACTGAAAACCAGCATGAGAGGATGGTCCGGACCCCCTGGTACGATCAGGAAATCCCCTTTACACAGGCTGCCGAGATTGGTACGAAGAAGGTTATCAATGACCATTCCACTATCGGTATTGTCATTACAACGGACGGAAGCTTCGGAGACATCCCCCGGTTAAATTATATGGCCCCGGAGGAGAGGACGATAGAAGAGCTTAAGACGCTTGGAAAACCCTTCATTGTGCTTCTGAATACGAATAAACCGTATTCAAATGAAACCTTGCGAATAGCGGAGGAGATCACTGACCGGTATGATGTAACGGTATTACCGGTTAATTGTGAGCAGTTAAAAAAGGAAGATGTCCATAAAATCATGGAAAACATTCTGTCCGTTTTCCCGGTTACCGAGGTGGATTTCTATATGCCGAAATGGGCTGAGATGCTCCCCGACGATCATTGGCTGAAGGTGGATCTGATCGCATCCATAAAGGAGCTGTTCGACCAGATTACCCAGGTGAAGGATGCGAAGACACAAAACTGTGAAACGAACAGCAAATATGTAAAGCGCTTCAAGATTGATAATGTGGATATGCAGAACGGATGTGTATCCGTAAATGTAGAATTTGATGATATGTATTATTACCAAATCTTAAGCGATCTGATCGGAGTACCGGTTTCCGGTGAATATCAGCTGATTTCCACCTTAAAGGATCTGGCTGCGAAGAAATCTGAATTTGAAAAGGTTTCCTATGCGGTAAACCAGGTAAAGGGGAAAGGCTATGGAATTGTCTCTCCGCTAAAGGATGAAATCCGCATTGATGAGCCGGAGGTAATGAAGCATGGCAGTAAATACGGCGTTAAAATAAAAGCCAGTGCTCCTTCCATCCATATGATCAAGGCAGATATCATGACGGAGGTTGCCCCGATTGTCGGCACAGAGGAACAAGCCAAGGATCTGATCAATTACATTCACGACAATGCCAAAGAGAATCCGGAGGGTATCTGGGAGACCAATATCTTTGGAAAATCCGTCCGGCAGCTGGTGGATGACGGTATCAACAGCAAGATCAATAAGCTAACGGATGACAGTCAGCTGAAGCTTCAGGAAACCATGCAGAAAATTATCAACGACAGCAACGGTGGTTTAATCTGCATTATCATTTAATAAAATCTTAATATAAAAGCTACCTGATTCCTTATCTTTCGGGCTTGGGTAGCTTTCTTTTGCATAATTTGTCCCTCATAAGGGATAAATAAATTAAGTGTGACATATAGTTGACAAATTTGTTAGGGTTTGCTATAATACACACGTAACATATTTAATAATTGCGTAACAATTTAAACAAATGCAATCTTACATAAGTGATTATTAGATATTTCGTGTAATAAAACAAGTGAAACCTGGAGGATAATTAAATGGAAAATAAGCTTCTGAAGTTTTCCTTGGTTTGTGTAACGGGTACAATATTACTTGCGGCAAATCCAAATAAGGCTATGGCTGTTGAAGAGCCGGTAGCCGGATACATTTTTGATAAAGATCTATCAAGTACAATACAGACAGGTTCAAGCAGTATAACTGTTTCCACCTTCTCAACAGATGAAATTCCGATTCCCGGATTTAATAATATCGGTATTGCCGATGTAACAGACAACCTTAATATCCGTAAAGGCTCCGGTGAGAATGAGAAAATCATCGGAAAGCTTCCCAAAAACGGCGGATGTGAAATTCTCGAAGCGGATACCGGCAGCGGCTGGACCAAGATCAAGTCCAATGGCATTACCGGATATGTCAAGACGGAATATCTGATTACTGGTGAGAAAGCGACCCAGCTGGCGGTTAAACTGGCAACACCGGTTGCGATCTCAAAGTCAAGCGGTCTCAATGTCAGAAGGAAACCCTCCGTGAATTCGGATGTAATTGATACGATTGCCGAGGGAGAAGAATTACTGGTACTGGAAGCACTGGTTATAACCTACGGAGAAGAGTATGATAAGTGGGTTAAGGTCAGCCTTGATTCCGATAGCAGTGAAGAGGGTACCGTAGGATATGTATGCAAGAATTATGTAACCTTATCCTATACCTTACCTCAGGCAAGCTCCCTGGAAGAACTCCAGTATGGTGTGGGCGTTTCCTCCTTAAGAGTAAATCTTGTCAATAAGGCAAAGGATTACCTGGGCGGCCGTTATGTTTGGGGCGGAACCACCTTAGGAAAAGGTGTTGACTGTTCCGGTTTCACCCAGCAGATTTATGCGAAGTTCGGTATCTACATTCCCAGAACCTCCTCCAGCCAGGGCTACAGCGGAACTAAGATTTCCTCCTCCAGCCTTAAGCCCGGTGACTTGGTTTTCTATGGTAATGGCTCCGGTATCAATCATGTGGCAATCTATATCGGTAACAGTAAGGTTATCCATGCAAGCAATAAGAGGGATGGTATTAAGATTTCCAATATGTACTACCGTAATCCGGTCAGATATGTAAGATATATTAATGATTAATCCTTCAAATATTACGATAAGATAAGGATATGGCTGGACCATTCATTTGGTCCAGCCATTTTTATGACGAATTAATATTCGTTTATATTTACATTAAATTGTAGACAAGTATATCCAGATGTTTTAAAATGAAAGGAAATTGAGAGACAGGAGAGCTGATATGCAGTATTTGTTTTATATCCTGATTATGGTTCTTGTTGTTCATGTATGGAGTTTGCTGAATGAACGGGCCTTGCTTAAGAGACTGAGGCAGCGGCTTAAGGAGGATTGGACCTCCCAGCCGGAAGAAGAATATACCTCGGAAAAGCTGGAATCCTTGAAAGAATTTTATCTCTCTGTCCGGGATGAACGGCTGGATGTGGATGATATCACCTGGAATGACCTGGATATGAATGAGATCTTCATGCAGATGAATAATACACAAAGTGCGATCGGGGAAGAGTACCTTTATGCCATGCTACGAAAGCCCTGCTTTTCCAAAGATGAGTTATCCGAACGCAACCGGCTGATGGAATTTTTCCATGAGGATGAAGAAAACCGGCTGAAGCTGCAGTTAAGGCTGCATCAGATCGGAAAGCTGAAATCGATCTCCGTATACGAATATATTAACCGTTTGCAGGATGAAAAGCCTGCCGGTAATCTGCCTCATTATCTAATGGCATTGGGCTTGATTTTATCCTTAATATCGGTGTTTATTCATCCCGGCATCGGAGTGGTCTGTACTTTTTTCTTTATTGGCCATAATATTTTCCGGTATTACTCCCGGAAAGCGAAAATCGATAAATTTCTGCTGGTTTTATCCTACCTGCTTCGGTTATTATCCAATGTGGACGGAATCATGAAGCTTGATATTCCCGAGCTTAAAACCTATATGGACACCTTGAAGCAGGACGCCTCCGTCTTCCGAAAGTTTCAGAGGGGCGCCGGTATCCTGGTAGCCAAAAACACTGCGGGGAATATATTGGATGCCGTCGTGGACTACTTCCGGATGCTTTTTCATGCGGATTTGATCAAATATAATAAAATGCTTCGTTTCTTTCAAAAGAACCGGGATGTCCTGAACCGTATCTACAGGACAATCGGCTTTATAGACAGCTGTATGGCCGCGTCCTCCTTCCGTGACAGGTTACCCTTTTATAGTATTCCTGCCCTTGTCAACAGCAAAGTTCCGATGCTCAGTGTCTCCGATTTATATCATCCCCTGCTTATGGAGCCGATACCAAACTCCATTACCGAAAATCGCAGTGTCCTGATAACCGGCTCCAATGCTTCGGGTAAATCAACCTTTATTAAGACTCTGGCCATCAACGCGATATTATCCCAGACGATTGATACCTCCATCAGCAGTTCATATAAGGGAAGCTACTTCACAATTTGCTCCTCAATGGCGTTAAGGGACAGTATTTTTAAGAATGAAAGCTATTATATTGTGGAAATCAAATCCCTGAAGCGGATTCTGGACCGGATTAATAAGGAAATACCGACATTGGTTTTAATTGATGAGGTCTTAAGAGGAACCAATACCCTGGAGAGGATTGCCGCCTCCTCCAGAATTCTGGTCTCACTGGCAAAGAAAAACACTCTGTGCTTTGCTGCTACCCACGACATCGAGCTGACCTATATTCTGGAGAACTATTATTCAAATTATCATTTCCAGGAGCAAATCGTAAATAATCAGATCATTTTCGATTACAAGCTTTATCAGGGAAGAGCCGTATCCAAGAATGCTATTAAGCTTCTTTCCTTGCTGGGTTATACCCAGGAAATCATAGACAATGCCGAAAAGGCTGCAAAAGATTTTCAAAACGAAGGGGAATGGAAGAAGATACCCTAGTACAATGGGAAACTGCGAATGTTCGCAAGTATTGTGCTGACGCCGGGATTTGCGGGCATCGGCAATATGGAGGAAGGTTGAAAAGAAGTGCATTTTTCAGCCGGCGAAAAGCACTCACGTGCTTTTCGCTTAGGTTTTGTATGCCGCTGAAGCGGTAGACGGAGGTTAGTATGAACGTTGCTATATATACGGATGGTTCTGCCCGGGGCAATCCCGATGGCCCCGGCGGATATGGGACAATTTTAGTCTATGTGGATTCCAGAGGGCAGGAGCATATACGGGAATACTCTGCCGGCTATAAAAAGACAACAAATAACCGGATGGAGCTGATGGCAGCTATCGCGGGGCTGGAAGCTCTGACGAGACCCTGCAATGTCACTCTGTATTCCGACTCGCAGTATCTGGTAAAGGCCTTCAATGAACATTGGCTTGAGGGCTGGATTAAGAAGGGGTGGAAAAGGGGCCAGAATGAACCGGTCAAGAATGTGGACCTGTGGAAACGGCTGTTAAAGGCCATGGAACCTCATAAGGTTACTTTTACCTGGGTAAAGGGTCATAATGGTCACCCGATGAATGAACGCTGTGATATTCTGGCCACAACAGCTGCTGACGGAACCGATTTATGGGAGGATGAAATTGTCGAATCCATGGGGTGAAACCGTTGCAAATCACGGTCGGTATGATATAATGAAAGCGGAATGAGGAATTATAAGCTTGCTTATGTATTCCGATTGGAGCAACAAGATCATGAACGCGCATTATGTTCATGATCTAATGTACACAAAAGCAAAAATCACGAAAGGATTATTTATCATGACTGGACTTACTCCTTTGATGCAGCAGTATATGCAGATCAAGGCTCAGTATAAAGACTGTATTCTATTTTACCGCTTAGGTGATTTTTATGAGATGTTCTTTGAAGATGCCCATATATGCTCCAGAGAACTGGAAATCGCCCTGACCGGCAAGGGCATCGGCCAGGAAGAAAGAGCTCCGATGTGCGGTGTTCCATATCATTCTGTTGAGAATTATTTAAGTAAGCTGGTCAGCCGCGGATACCGGGTTGCCATCTGTGAACAGGTGGAGGATCCGAAAACCGCTAAGGGCATCGTGAAACGGGAGGTAGTCCGTATCGTCACCCCCGGTACGAACCTGAATACCCAGGTGCTTGATGAGACCAAAAATAATTATCTGATGGCTGTCGTACATACAACCAATGCTTACGGAATCTCCGTTGTAGATGTAACAACCGGAGATTATTTTGTTACGGAAGTGGACAATGCCCGGAAGCTGATGGATGAGGTCTATAAATGGTCCCCTTCTGAAATTATCTGCAATGATACGTTTTTTGTCTCAGGAATTGATATTGATGCCTTGAAAAGCATCAATAATCTTGTCCTTTCTCCCCTGGAGCCCTGGTATTTTGATGATGATTTATGTGCTCGTGCCCTGCAGGAGCATTTTGATGTCAAGGCCCTGGAGGGTATCGGTCTTAAGGGATATACCATCGGTACCATAGCTGCAGGCTGCATCATGCAGTTTTTACGGGAAACCCAGAAGAATTCCCTGTCCCATATTATAAAGCTGACACCCTAC
Source organism: Bacillota bacterium (assembly GCA_023423335.1). GTDB lineage: Bacteria > Bacillota > Clostridia > Lachnospirales > Lachnospiraceae > Mobilitalea. The sequence goes on from JAFAFU010000067.1 coordinate 119,654, forward strand.
ACCTATGAGAAATACATGCTGCTGGACAGTGTGGCGGTACGAAATCTGGAGCTGACGGAAACGATCCGGGAGAAGCAGAAGAAGGGCTCGCTGCTGTGGGTCCTGGATAAGACAAAGACCGCAATGGGTGCAAGGCTGCTCAGAAGCTATATGGAGCAGCCCCTGATTGATTATGATATGATTAACAACCGGCTGGAAGCCGTAAGCCAATTGAAGGATAATATGATTACCCGGGAAGAAATTCGTGAGTACTTAAACCCCATCTATGATCTGGAACGTCTGATGGGTAAAATCAGCTATAAGAGTGCAAATCCCAGGGATTTGATCGCCTTCAACACCTCACTTTCCATGCTGCCCCATATTAAATTCCAGCTGCAGGGCTTCGCTGCCTGTGCCGGGCTTTTAAAGGAGATATACGAGGAGCTTGACACCTTAGAGGACTTAAGTGAGCTGATTGGCCGCTCCATCGCCGATGAGCCGCCGATCAACGTGAAAGAGGGCGGAATCATCCGGGAAGGCTTCCATGAGGAAGTGGACCGCTTAAGGAAAGCGAAAACCGAGGGTAAGGATTGGCTCATGGACCTGGAGACAAAAGAACGGGATTCCACCGGCATTAAGAACCTGCGGATAAAGTATAACCGTGTCTTCGGTTATTATCTGGAGGTGACAAATTCCTATCAGAGCCTGGTTCCTCCGAACTGGATCAGAAAGCAGACCTTAGCCAACGCGGAGCGCTACACAACTCCGGAGCTTAAGGATCTGGAGGATATTATCCTTGGTGCCGAGGACAAGCTGTTCTCCCTGGAATATGATTTGTTCTGCGAGATTAGAGATCAGATTGCTCTTGAGGTCAGGCGGATACAGCAGTCGGCAAAGGCCATTGCCAAACTGGATGTTTTCGCGTCTCTGGCTCTGGTAGCCGAGCAGAACAATTATGTGAAGCCGGAGATGAATACCAGCGGAGCCATTGCCATCAAAAACGGCAGACATCCGGTGGTGGAAAAGATGATTTCCCATGATATGTTTGTGGCCAATGATACGATACTGGATAATAAAAATAATCGTGTATCCATCATTACCGGACCGAATATGGCCGGAAAATCCACCTATATGCGTCAAACGGCCCTGATCGTCCTGATGGCGCAGATCGGGAGCTTCGTTCCGGCAGACAGTGCCGTCATCGGAATTGTGGACCGGATCTTTACAAGAGTCGGAGCCTCGGATGATTTGGCCAGCGGTCAGAGCACCTTCATGGTGGAGATGACGGAGGTTGCAAACATCCTGCGGAATGCCACGCAGAACAGCTTGTTGATTCTGGATGAAATCGGCAGAGGAACCTCGACCTTTGACGGCCTGAGTATTGCCTGGGCCGTGGTGGAGCATATCAGTAATTTGTCTCTTCTGGGAGCTAAAACCTTATTTGCGACCCATTACCATGAGCTGACCGAATTGGAGGGAAGGCTTGAGGGGGTCAATAATTATTGTATCGCCGTCAAAGAGCAGGGTGAGGATATTGTTTTCCTTCGTAAGATTGTCAAGGGAGGCGCAGATAAAAGCTATGGCATCCAGGTGGCCAGACTGGCCGGGGTCCCTGCCGGGGTTCTGAAACGGGCCTCTGAGATCGTCGCCGAGCTGACCGGTAACGATTTGGCCCTGAAAGCTAAGAACCTTTCCTCACCGGAGGCCTCCAAGGAAGAATTTGTCCAGGAGGAATTGTCCCTGGAGCATTTCCTGCAGGAGCCTATGCTAAAGCCAGGGATGAAACAGAAGAAGCATAAGGATACCAGTCAGTTCTCCCTGTTCTCCATGAGCGGAAATGAAGATATTGTCACAGAGCTCAGGGATATGGATATCGCAAGGCTGACGCCGATTGATGCAATAAATAAGCTGTATCAGCTCCAACGGAAGATAAAAGAACGGATCTGATTAATACGGAAAGGCGGTAACTATGTCATTCATCCATATATTAGATGAAGCAACCATTAACCAGATTGCTGCCGGTGAGGTGGTAGAGCGTCCCGGTGCAATTGTGAAGGAATTAATAGAAAACGCTATGGATGCAGGTGCTACCGCCATCACTGCCGAGATAAAGGAGGGCGGCTTAAGCCTGATCCGCATTACCGACAATGGCTCCGGAATAGCAAAAGAAGATATTCCTCTTGCTTTTCTGCGCCATGCGACCAGCAAGATCCGTACTGCCGAGGACCTTCTGTCCGTAACCAGCCTTGGCTTCCGTGGAGAAGCCTTATCCAGTATCGCAGCGGTTTCCCAGGTTGAGCTGATCACAAAGACGCCTTCCTCCCTGAATGGCTATCGTTATCTGATCGAGGGCGGAGAAGAGATACAGCTGGTGGAAATCGGCTGTCCCGGCGGTACTACAATAGTCGTACGAAACATTTTCTATAATACGCCTGCCCGCAGGAAATTCTTAAAAACAGCCGCAACGGAGGCTGGCTATGTCAGTGACCTGATGGAACGGTTAATGGTATCCCATCCGGGTATCTCTTTTAAATTTATTGTCAATAATCAAGTTAAGTTGCAATCCTCCGGCAATCATAATACGAAGGACCTTCTTTACCAGATTTACGGCAGGGATGTATCCAGGGAGCTGATTCCGGTCGAATACAATTCCCCCGATGCAATCATAAAAGGCTTTATCGGAAAACCCGTCATTAACAGGGGGAACCGGAACTTTGAAAATTATTTCATCAATGGCAGATATATTAAAAGTAATGTGATCACCAAAGCCATAGAAGAGGCCTATAAGCCCTTCCTGATGCAGCATAAATATCCCTTCACCTCACTTTATTATGAGATTGATCCCTCCCTGATTGATGTCAACGTCCATCCCCAGAAGCTGGAGGTCAGACTGAAGAATGGGGAAGCGATATTCTCAGCTACCCTAAATCTCCTCCGTTCCTCCTTATCCGGAAAGGAATTAATTCCGAAGGTATCCCTTCATAAGCCGGTGAATATACCGGAGAGCAGACCTAAGCTTCCCGAACCCTTTGAGGAGAAACGCCGGGAATTGCAACTGGAGGCTCTGGAGACCATGTCCCCGGACAAGCAAGCGGAAAAAGAGCTTACCGGCCTGTTAAAAGAAGCCGGTAATTACGGGAAGCCGCAGGATACACCTGATCAAACGAAGGCTGTCCCTGTCCGACCTGCGGAACAGTTAAGCCTGTTTCGGCCGGAGGAGAAGAGCAGTAATGCGCCGTTTTTATCGAAGCAGGCTTTTGAAGGTCATCGTATCATCGGACAGGTATTCTCGACCTTTTGGCTTATCGAATACCAGAAGGAGCTTTATATCATTGATCAGCATGCAGCCCATGAAAAGGTATTGTATGAGAGAATTATGTCTGCTGCCAGGAATAAGGGCAATGAAGCACAGCTGCTGCTTCCGCCGATTGTTCTTACATTAACCTTACGGGAGCAGGAGGTCCTTAATCAGTACGAGACTGTCCTGTCCCGGCTCGGATATGAATTTGAGCATTTCGGAGGCAATGAGTTCTCCGTCCGGGCTGTACCGGCGGACCTCTACGGGTTATCAGAGAAGGACTTGATTCTGGAGTTTCTGGATACCATGGCGGAAGAATTAACAGGAAACAGCATGAATGTATCCATGATTCTGGAGAAAACCGCTTCGCTTTCCTGTAAAGCGGCTGTCAAAGCCAATCATACCTTATCCGCAGAAGAAGCCGCCGCCCTGATCAAAGAGCTTTTGACACTGGAGAATCCCTATCATTGTCCCCATGGAAGACCGGTGATCATCTCCATGAGCCGGTATGAGCTGGAAAAAAGGTTTAAGAGAATTCAGTAGTAAGTAAATTAAACATAAAGGACTAAATTATGGACAAAAAACCCCTCATCATCTTAACAGGACCTACCTCGGTAGGAAAAACGGCGCTTTCCATCGCCCTTGCCAAGGCGGTGGAGGGGGAGATTATCTCTGCGGATTCCATGCAGGTATATAAGCATATGGATATCGGCACGGCAAAAATTTCTCCCGAAGAGATGGGCGGAATTCCCCATTACCTGATCAGTGAATTTGAACCGGACGAAGAGTTTAATGTGGTGAAGTTTCAGCAATATGCCGGAGAATCCATCCGGAAAATCCATGAGAAGGGAAAAATCCCGATCCTGGTGGGCGGTACCGGCTTTTATATCCAGGCGGTATTGTATGATATCAATTTTGCGGAAAATGAATCTGATCCTTCTTACCGGAAGGAGCTGGAGCAATTGGCTTTCGATAAAGGCAGTGAGCATCTTCATTCCCTGCTGCAGGAGGCAGATCCGGTCAGTGCCCGGTCGATTCACCCGAATAATACGAAACGCATTATCCGGGCGCTGGAATACATCCGGCTTACCGGAGAGCCGATATCAATCCATAATGAAGAACAGCGGGGGAAAGCATCCCCCTATCAATATTGTTATTTTGTTCTGACAAAGGACAGGGCAAAGCTATATGACGCCATCAACCGGCGGGTAGACCTGATGATGGAGCAGGGTTTGCTGGAGGAAGTGAAAAACCTGGCGAAGCGAGGCTACACCAGAGAGCTTGTATCCATGCAGGGGCTGGGATATAAAGAGCTGCTGGCATACCTGGATGGGGAATATACCCTGGAGGATGCCGTAGCCTTACTTAAGAGGGATACCAGGCATTATGCCAAACGGCAGCTCACCTGGTTTAAGAGGGAAAGGGATGTAATCTGGGTGGATAAGGATCAATATCCCTCGGAGGAAGAGCTTCTCCGTTTTCTGATGGACCGGTTAAAGGAAGCCGGTGTTATACCTAATAATATTATGTAAACCAGGAGGATAAACGTGTTTAGCGAGAGTTTCGAATATATCTACCGGGAACTGGGAATTGATCCGAAGCTGCTTACCTTAGGTGAGGAGACGGAAAAGAACTTAAAAGAAAGATTTTCCCGGATTGACCGGATTGCGGAATATAATCAGTTAAAGGTTTTAAAGGCCATGCAGGATAACCGGTTAAGCGACATCCATTTTGCGGCTACGACCGGCTATGGCTATAACGATATCGGCCGGGATACCCTGGAAAAGGTTTATGCGGATGTCTTCCATACGGAGGATGCCCTGGTAAGGCCGCAGCTGATCAGCGGCACCCATGCGCTGACCGTAGCCCTGTCCGGTAACCTGCGTCCCGGAGACGAGCTTCTCTCCCCGGTCGGCAAGCCCTATGATACTCTGGAGGGTGTTATCGGGATCACTGAGACCAGAGGCTCCCTGGCAGAGTTCGGAATTACCTATCGCCAGGTAGATCTGCTGCCCGGCGGCGGATTTGATTATGAAGGCATAAGGGCCGCCATCCGGCCCAACACGAAGCTTGCGGCCATTCAGCGATCGAAGGGCTATGCAAGCCGTCCGACCCTTTCCGTAGAGAGGATCGGGGAGTTGATCCGGTTCTTAAAGGAATGCAAGCCGGATATTATCTGTATGGTGGACAACTGCTATGGTGAATTTGTAGAGATGATAGAGCCGACCGACGTCGGTGCCGACCTGTGTGTCGGATCTTTAATCAAGAATCCCGGCGGCGGACTGGCCCCCATCGGCGGTTATATCGCAGGTAAGACAGAATATATTGAGAATGCTGCCTTCCGGCTGACTGCTCCGGGGCTCGGAAAAGAGGTCGGGGCAACCCTGGGCCTGAATTCGCAGCTGTTCCAGGGCTTATTCCTGGCGCCGCAGGTGGTATCAGGAGCCCTAAAGGGCGCTATCTTTGCCGCAAACCTGTATGAGAGCCTCGGGTTTACCGTTCTTCCGAACGGAAGGGAGGATCGCTTTGATATCATCCAGGCGGTCACCTTAAACAGCGCCGAGGCGGTAATCGCTTTCTGTAAGGGCATCCAGGCAGCCGCTCCGGTGGACAGCTATGTGGACCCGGAGCCCTGGGCAATGCCGGGCTACCAGTGCGATGTCATCATGGCCGCCGGTGCCTTCGTGCAAGGCTCCTCTATCGAGCTTTCCGCCGATGCCCCGATTAAACCTCCTTATACCGTATTCTTTCAGGGCGGACTGACCTGGTACCATGCGAAATTCGGTATTTTAAAGTCCCTGCAGAAGCTGCTGGAAAAAGACCTGATTCAGCTTTAAAACCAGGTTTGTACTTTATTACTGTATACAATTAATGCTTCTTATGTTAAAATATAATATGAAATTTTTCACAAATGATCCGGAAATATCCGCAAGGAGGCTGTCTGAATGGCAAAAGCGAATGGCAAGAATAAATGGGCACTGTTTCTGTTGCTTCTCACCGGAATTGTACTGGGAAGCTTCATCGGGTCTCTTGTGAAGGAGGCTAAATTTCTGTCCTGGCTGAACTTCGGGTTTGATTTTTCAATCGGCAAACAGGACGGAAGCGGAATTGTCAGTGTCAGCTTGGGTGATATCGCCATCCAGTTCGGACTCAGAATCCGTATCTCGGTAGGCAGTATCCTTGGCGCGGCCTCCGCCATATTTGCATATAAAAAGCTATAAATTTTAAGTTTTCCTGCCTGATTTCTTGGAGAGAGAAGAATTAGGAGGATTGTATGAACGATAATTATTTAACCGTGAAGGAGCTTCCTGTTTCAGAGAGACCTTACGAGAAGTGCGAGAAATACGGTACCGCCAGTTTATCCGATGCAGAGCTGCTCGCAGTCATTCTTCGCAGCGGTACAAAGAACTTAAGGTCGATTGACCTGGCAGTGAATGTCCTGAAATTTTCAGAGACCTGCCCGGGACTTAAGGGGTTAAATTATCTGACAATGAAGGATCTCATCAAAATCAACGGCATCGGCAGGGTGAAAGCAATCGAGCTTCTGTGCCTCACGGAGCTGACCAAGCGGATGGCCAGGGAAAATCAAAGGGAGTGTATCCGATTTGTCACTCCCCGGAGTGTTGCAGATTATTACATGCAGGATATGCGCCATTTAAACCGGGAGCAGGTGCTGCTGCTGATGCTAGACTCCAAGAGCAGGTTGATTAAGGATATGGTGGTATCCTCCGGTACGGTGAATACCTCCATCATGCCCGTCAGGGAAATTTTCCTGCAGGCTTTGAAATATGAAGCAGTGAATATTATCCTGCTCCATAATCATCCCAGCGGGGACCCCTCGCCCAGTGCCGAAGATATCCATGTCACGAAGAGGATTAAAGAGGCAGGGAATTTAGTTGGAATTTCGCTTATGGATCACATTATTATTGGTGATAATAGATATAGCAGTTTAAAAGAACAGGGGCTTTTATAGCCGTTAAATTCCGGGGATAGAAGCAGCATTGCAGGAAATTGAATGACATAAGTTTATAGGAGGTATCATTACATGGCATCAAAAGTATACGGGATAGATTTCGGAACCAGTACGATAAAAATTTTTAAAAAAGGACAGGGTGTTGTTCTGGATGAACGTAATATCATTGCAATTGCAGACCGCAAGACAGTCATTGCATCAGGAAATGAGGCTTTTGACATGTATGAGAAGGCGCCCGCCAATATTCTGGTAACCTACCCTGTGAGAAGCGGAGTAATCGCTGATGTGGCCAATATGATGTCTCTTCTTCATCATTTCATGCTGAAAATCAGCGGTTCCAAAAGACCGGGCTCCGCAGATTTCATTGTAGCCACACCCACCGATATCACTGAGGTGGAACGAAGATCCTTCTATGATCTGATTGCCAGTTCAAATTTAAAGTCAGGCCATATCAAGATTGTAGAGAAGCCGATTGCGGATGCGGTGGGAGCCGGACTTGATATCATGACTGCCCGTGGTGTGATGATCGTAGATATCGGTGCGGATACGACCGAGGTATCCATACTTTCCCTGGGAGGTATTGTATTAAGTAAATTAATACCCGTAGGCGGTAATCGGCTGGATGAAGCCATTAAGAACATTGTTAAGAGAAAATATAACCTCTATATCGGGGATAAGACCGCCGAAAACATCAAAAAGAAGTTAGCCTGCGCATTACCTACGGTGGAAGCCTCCGTTAAGGTATACGGACGGAATGTGGTAACGGGTCTGCCGACAGAAATGGAAGTTGATTCCGGTACGGTTTATGAGGCTATTTCCGAATATATGTATATGATTACGGACGCCATCCGTATTATATTGGAGCGTACTCCTCCGGAGATTTCCTCTGATATCATCGACAGCGGAATCTATATAACCGGCGGTTCCGCCCGAATCTTTGGTCTGAACGAGCTGCTTCACAAGGAAACAGACTTAAAGATCAATATATGTGAGGATTCCTCCAATACGGTGGTAAAGGGGCTTGGCAGGATCATGGAGGACAATAAGCTGGCCTCTCTGGCGGATGCCTTAAAGCCCAAGACGATCGTTAATTAAAACTGGATGGAGATTAATATGAGACGCAGGACAAAAATCCACATAAATCCGAAGCATTTACTTATCATTTTCATTGTAATCTGTATCGGTCTGATTTTCCTTTCCTACCGATACGGCGGAGTATTATCGCCGGTAAGATCTGCTGTAGGTTCGGTTGTAACTCCGATGCAGAAGGGAATTAATTCCGTCGGCAGCTTTATATCCGATAAACTGGACACCTTCACCAGTATGAATGAGTTACTGGAGGAAAATAAGCGTTTAATGAGTCAGGTCAATATCCTGTCCTATGAAAATAAGCTGCTGCTGCAGGATAAATACGAGCTGGATGAGCTTCGTGCTCTTTACAAGCTAGATCAGAAATATCTGGATTATCCCAAGGTGGCTGCCCGTGTTATCAGTAAGGACCCCAACAACTGGTATAATATCTTTACCATCGACAAAGGGACCAGGGATGGCCTGGCGGTGGATATGAACGTACTGGCCGGAAACGGTCTGGCCGGTATCATCATTGAAGCAAATTATAATTACTCCATCGTACGCTCCATTATCGATGATAAAAGCAATGTCAGCGGTATGTTCTTAAAAACCCTGGATACCTGTATCGTTAAAGGGGACCTGGAGCTGATGGATAAGGGAATTATCCGGGTGGAGCTGATCAGCAAGGATGCGGAAATCGAAGATAATTATGAAGTCGTTACCTCTCATATCAGTGATAAATTCCTGCAGGGAATCCTGATCGGATATGTCAGTGACATCCAGCTGGATTCCAGCAATATGACAAAAACAGCCTATCTTACGCCGGTGGTGGATTTTGAGAGGATGAATGAGGTTCTTATCATCACAGAATTGAAGGAACCTTTGATTAAGAAGGACCCTTCCCTGGCGGAGGAGTCTTCCCTCGGGGAGGAGCCTGAAGCAGAATAGTAGAAGCAGGTGACTTATGAAGCGAATTATTGTATATCTGATAGAAATCATCATATGCTATGTGCTGCAGAGCTCAATGTTCCATTATATCAGTCTGTTCGGCATTATGCCGAACCTTCTCCTGATACTGGTAGTATCCACTGCATATATGAGGGGAAGGAACCCCGGTTTGTTAGTGGGCTTTTTTTCCGGGCTGCTGGTGGATCTGATCTTTGGCGGTGTGATCGGGCTATATGCCCTGCTTTACCTGCTGATCGGATATTTTATCGGCTTTCTTCACAAATTCTATTCCAATGATGATTTTACACTGCCGATCCTATTTGTGGCAGTCAGTGATTTTTTATATGGCTTTTTCTATTATGTGTTTGAGTTCTTACTGCGGAGCAGGCTGAATTTCCTATTCTATCTGAGACGCTTTATCCTGCCCGAAATGATCTATACTGTTGCAGCCTCCATCCTGTTGTATAAGCTGTTACATACGATCAATAACCTTTTGGATAAGAAGCTGAGAGAGAACTCTTAATTTGTGCTGATGCCGGGATTCACGGCATTGACAGCATGGCAAGGTATTTGTATGCCGCCTTTCGGCGGCCGATGGAGGTTATTATGCTTGATGTATTCCTGGACGCCCTGAAACGTATGATTAAGTCAAGGCTTTTCCCGCTTTCCTTTATCTATATTGCTTTATTTGGCTGGTTGATTCACCGGCTGTTTGTTCTGCAGATTGTTGAAGGGCCTGCCATTGCCCAGGAGAACAACTTCAGAGAGACCCAAAACCGTGAGATTCTCAGCACCCGCGGCAATATCTACGACAGGCACGGAGTACTGTTAGCCTCCAATATCCTGTCTTATTCGGTTACCATGGAAGACAGTACGGAGATTAAATCCAACGAAGAAAGGAATGCCGTTATCTATCAGATGATTCAGATAATTAGAGACAACGGTGATACTCTGTACAATGAATTTCCGATTGTTCAAAACAGTGAGGGGGAATTGGAATTTACGATTTCAGGAGCTGCGCTGTTACGGTTTAAGAAGAATGCCTATACCTACGTTCTGGATGATAAAAAACAGCTGAAGAAGGAGCAGGCGGAGGCTTCCGCAGCTAAGGTTTATGAATTTCTGAAGAACGGCACCGGGGACGATTATACCGATATGTTCGGAATTTCCGATGAATATACCGTGGAGGAAACCCTGGATATCATGAGCGTGCGGTATGCCCTGCTCTGCAATTATCCGAAGTTCCTGAGAATAACGGTTGCCAATAAGGTTAATGACAAGACGGTTGCCTGCATATTAGAAAGCAGTGCGGAGCTTCCCGGAGTGGAGATACAGCAGCTGACACAGCGGGTTTACCATAACAGTCTCTATTTTGCCCATATGCTGGGCTATACCGGGCAGATCAGCTCGGAGGAGCTGGATTTGCTGAATGCGGACGGAGAATATTATAATTCTACAGATGTAGTAGGAAAGACCGGTCTGGAAAAGGAATTTGAGCTTCAGCTAAGAGGAGAAAAGGGCAGTGAAACCGTGACGGTAAATACCGGCAATAAAGTGATTGACGTGGTTGACCGCAAAGATCCGGTTGCCGGAAACGATATCTATCTGACCATAGACAGTGAGCTGCAAAAATCCACCTATCACATTCTGGAGAAGAGGATTGCCGGAATTTTGCTGACTAAAATCGTCTCTGATCTGGACTACGGTTCCAAGGGGGAGAGTGCCAGCGAAATTACCATTCCGATCTATGAGGTGTACTATGCTTTGATTAACAATAATATCCTGGACATTACCGCCCTTAATGATAAGGATGCCACAGAGCTTGAAAAGCAAACCTACGATAAATACAATACAAAGCTCTCCGATGTGTTTAAACAGCTGGATTCCCTGTTAAGCCTGAACAATACGGTTACGAATGATAAAGCCGGTGATATGAAGGAGTATCTGGATTATTTCTATCAGATACTGAAGGCGAATGGGGTATTATTGGAGGATGCCATACCGAAGGAGGATGAGCAGTATAAATCCTATGTGAACAATAAGCTTCCCTTAAGCAGCTTTCTGCAGTATGCCATCTCCAAAAATTATATTGATCTTTCCAAGCTTGAGGTCGGCAGCGATTTATTAATTTCAGATGAGCTGTATCTGAAATTAATCGCTTATGGCAAGAATATTTTGAAAGCTGATGGCACATTCAATAAAAAAATATATCGGGATTTGGTGTTTTCGTACAAATTATCGGGAAAAGAAATTTGTCTTTTATTATTCGACCAAGGTGTGTTAGAATATAATGAAGAGGATAGGGCAGCTTTACTAAACGGAACCATATCTGCCTATAATTTCATGAGGGCAAAGATCCAATCCCTGGAGATAACCCCTGCGATGCTGGCTCTTGAGCCCTGCAGCGGTTCCATAGTCATTACGGACGTAAAGACAGGAGATCTTCTGGCTTTGGTTACCTATCCCAGTTATGACAATAACAAGCTGGCGAATAAAGTCGATTCCGCCTATTATAATTGGCTCTTTACCGACAAGTCTCTGCCATGGATGAACCGTCCGATGCAGCAGAGGACAGCTCCCGGTTCCACCTTTAAGATGGTTACCTCCTTTGCCGCTCTGGAGGAAGGAGTTATCGGGCCCCATGATAAGATAACGGATCTTGGTATTTTTGAGAGGATACAGCCGGCGCCAAAATGCCATATTTATCCCCGTTCCCATGGTTCTGTCGAAATGGCGGATGCCATCAAGGTTTCCTGTAACTATTACTTCTATGAGTTAGGCTTCCGCTTAAGCATTGACAGTAGCGGCAAATATAATGAACAGGTCGGTCTGGAGAAGCTTAAAAAATATGCTTCCCTGTTCGGACTCGATACCACCTCCGGAGTTGAGCTCAGTGAGATGAAGCCCCAGGTATCGGACGACGATCCGGTCCGGTCCTCCATCGGTCAGGGTACCAATGCCTATACCCCGATCCAGTTATCCAGATATGTAACTACCCTGGCGAACCGAGGTATTAATTATGATCTTACCCTGCTCGACCGTATTGTGGATAAGGACGGCAAGGTTATCCTGCAAAACAGTGCAAAAATTTATAAGGACCTGACGGATATTTCCCCGGCCTACTGGGATGCCGTGCAGAAAGGAATGTATAACGTAGCGAATGCACAGGGCGGCTCCGTCAATGGTTTATATAAGAATCTGGGTGTAACGGTTGCAGGTAAAACCGGTACTTCACAGATCAGCAAGGTGAATTTTAATAACGCATTATTTATATCCTATGCGCCCTTCGAGAATCCTGAGATTTCAGTCACTACGGTAATTCCGAACGGTGTTACCTCCGGTAACGCGGCAGAGATCTCCAGGGATATCTACCGGCTATATTACAATCTGGAGGATCCGGAGGAACTGATGGAGAGGGAAGCCTCCCTGCCGGAGAATAATATTGCAGCTTTTTCAGATTAATTCTCCATGCTGTCTATCCCTGCGAATTGGGCGTCGGCACAATATTTGCATAGTGAATTGTTTACGATTCACTTTAATGCCTTGATTAATGCGTTTCATATGGAAGAAGGAGAAACAATGAGTACAACGAGCAATTCAGTTATTATAAAGGGGAATAAATACGGTATCATTGTTGTGCTGAGTCCGGAGGAAGATTTTGAGGTGTTAAAGCTGCTTGTAGCCGAGAAGTTCAAAGAATCCAGCAAATTCTTTGAGAAGGCGAAGATGGCGATCAGCTTTGAAGGAAGAAAGCTGACCAATGAAGAGCAGAAGGAGCTTCTGGATATTATTAACGAAAATACGGACATGCATATTGTTTGTGTGATCGATAATGATCAGGAAACGGAAGAAGCCTTCAAAAAATCCTTAAACCGGAAGCTTATGGAGCTTGAGAATAATACCGGACAGTTCTACAAAGGAATCTTGCGTTCCGGCGCTTCCCTGGAGTTTGAAACCAGTGTTATAATCATTGGTGACGTCAATCATGGTGCCAGAGTTGTTTCCAAGGGAAATATCATTGTCCTCGGATCTCTGAAGGGAAATGCCTTTGCCGGTGCCTGCGGCAACACCAATGCTTTCGTTGTTGCCCTGGACATGCGGCCGATGCAGATCCGGATTGCGGATACGATTGCAAGATCACCTGATAATCCGGCAAAGGAGGATAATAAGGAAGCGAAAATTGCATTTCTGGAGGAAGGCAATATCTATATTGAGCCTTTAAATAAAAATGTATTAAATGATATTAATTTATAATAAGCAATGCAGGGTAATGAACCTCCGCAGCAAAGGAGGTTCCCCGTAAGAACTGGAGGAAATTAATATATGGGAGAAGTTATTGTTGTAACATCGGGTAAGGGTGGTGTCGGCAAGACAACAACAACCGCGAATGTCGGAACCGGTCTGGCAATGCTGGACAAGAAAGTAGTATTGATTGATACTGATATAGGTCTCAGGAATCTGGATGTCGTTATGGGGTTGGAGAACCGGATTGTGTATAACCTTGTCGATGTAATAGAAGGTACCTGCAGGATCAGAAATGCTCTGATTAAGGATAAGCGGTACCCCAATTTATACCTTTTACCCTCCGCCCAGACCAGGGATAAGAATTCCGTCACTCCCGAGCAGATGAAGAAGCTCGCAGATGAACTGAGAGATGAATTTGATTACATATTAATGGACTGTCCCGCCGGTATTGAACAGGGCTTTAAAAATGCAATTGCCGGAGCGGACAGGGCATTAGTAGTTACTACTCCCGAGGTTTCTGCCGTGAGGGATGCTGACCGTATCATAGGCCTTCTGGAAGCCAATGAAATGAAACAAACCCACCTGATTGTAAACCGTCTTCGTATGGATATGGTGAAACGTGGTGACATGATGTCCAGTGATGATGTCTGCGAGATTCTTGCTATTGATTTGATCGGTATTATACCGGATGATGAAAGCATTGTCATTTCCACTAACCAGGGTGAACCGTTGGTTGGCTCCGACACCTTAGCCGGTAAAGCCTATATGAATGTTGCAAGGAGAATAATTGGAGAGGATGTTCCGTACATGGACTTAAACGGCAGAGCATCCATATTCACCAAATTATTTGGTAAACGTAAGAAAAACTAGGGGAGGTAACATTATGGGCTTTGCAGATTTTTTCAAGAAAAAAGGGACCGGCAGTATTGCAAAGGACAGATTGAAACTGGTATTGGTATCGGACCGTGCCGGTTGCTCGCCGGAGATTATGGAGCAAATCAAAAATGATATTATTGCCGTAATATCAAAATATATAGAAATTGACTTAGATGGATTAGATATCAAGATAACGCAGACAGAGTCCGAATCGAACAATGGTACCGTTCCCGCTCTGTTTGCCAATATTCCGATCAAGGATATGAAATCCGCTAAGAAATAAGGATGATCACTGAATGTTTAAATTTAAGAATTATGATTTTAAACGATACTATTATGCCTTACTCGTTGTGATAGCTCTGCTGGGTATTATCGGTGCCTTCCTGATCAAGCAGGTGCAGCTGGAGGATGAAAACCTCTTTGTCAAACAAATAATTGGTGTATTCGCCGGTCTGCTGATGGTGGGATTTATTTCCTTAATTGATTATCACTTTGTCTGTAAATTTTATATCGTATTTTACTTGATTAATTTGGTTCTGCTTATTCTGGTTAAATTGATCGGAACCAGCAGAAATTATGCACAGCGATGGCTTAATTTGGGGGTTATAGATTTAGAAATTCAACCCTCGGAGCTTAGTAAAATCATAATTATAATATTTTTTGCAAAGCTGTTTACAATATTCCATCATAGGATTAATAATGCGGTCTTCCTGTTTATATCCCTGATCGCCATGGGGATACCGACCTATTTGATTTTGACCCAGACGGATCTTTCTACCAGTATCGTATTGATGTTCGTATTTGTTATGATCCTGTTTACGGCAGGCTTAAGCTGGAAGATCATACTTCCTGTCCTGGTCGTAGGGATACCTGCATTTATCGGTTTATTCTGGTATGTCCAGCAGGATTATCAGACGCTGCTTGATCCCTACCAGCAGGAGAGAATCCTGTCCATCCTTCATCCGGAGGAATATCCGGCTACCATGTACCAGCAGGATAACTCCATGGAGGCCATCGGCTCCGGACAGCTTCTGGGAAAACGATTGACAGAGGGTTCCGAAGGAATCCGCGGTTATAAATTTGTTCCGATTTCCGAGAGTGATTTTATTTTTTCCGTTGCAGGAGAAGAGCTTGGATTTATCGGCAGCTGTGTTATTCTGTTTTTATTTCTTCTGGTGGTATTTATGTGTTTAAATACCGCACGCAAGGCCGCGGATCAGATGGGAATGCTGATTGCCGTCGGTATCGCATCCATGTTTGCATTCCAGGTATTTGTCAACATCGGTGTTGCTACCGGTATTCTGCCGAACACCGGTATTCCGCTTCCTTTCTTAAGCTCGGGGTTAAGCTCTCTGATGAGCAGTATGATTGCCATCGGATTGATTATGAACATCCGGCTGCAGCCGAAGAAACCGGGAAGCAGGCCATAAACGGACAGAAAATACCTACCGGCCTTTTCCGGTATGGCTGCAATTGTTTGACTTTAAAAGTTCGAAAGCGAATTCATTTGAATTCAAGCGAATTCGTATTTGTGAATTCGCTTATCATATATTGCCCTAGTCGGCAGAATGGAGGTTCCCATGAATATTGGCATGATTTCTCATGATGCTAAGAAGAAATTGATGCAGAATTTCTGTATCGCTTACCGCGGAATCTTAAGTAAGCATACATTATATGCCACCGGTACAACAGGACGTCTGATCGAGGAAGTGACCAATCTGAGTATTCATAAGTATCTGGCCGGACATTTAGGAGGAGAGCAGCAGTTGGGCTCCCAGATTGAACATAATCAGATTGATATGGTGATATTTTTACGGGATCCGCTGTCTCCGAAATCCCATGAACCGGATGTTAATAATATTTTTCAATTATGTGATAAGCATAATATTCCGTTGGCAACGAATCTTGCAACGGCTGAGTTATTAGTGAAAGCTCTGGATCGCGGCGATCTGGACTGGCGGGAAATATTTAAATCCTAAGCGAAATACTACTGATAAAGGGTGGGTTCTTATGAGAGTAAAATATCTGATCCTGACTGTAGCTGCTGTTCTTATCCTTGGAGGCTGCCAGAAATCCTCCGACCAGTTCTTATCCTATCAGGATGCGGTAAGCTCGGAAGGGTATGCTTCCAGTAATAATTTGTCCGAGCATGTTTTTTTTGCCAAGGATCTGGTTATCATACCGGAGGAAGAGGTTTCTTCTGACAGCGATTATCTGGGGTCCGAAGCAGCCCTCCTGGTGGATGTCTCTGACCAGGAGGCCGTATTCTCCAAGAATATCTATGAGAAGCTCTATCCGGCAAGCCTGACCAAGCTCTTTACCGCTCTGGTTGCATTAAAGCGCGGAGAGATGACGGATACCGTTACCATCAGCTATAATGCGTCCCATATCCCGGACCCCTATGCCAAGACCTGCGGCTTTGAAGAAGGGGATACCATGACCCTTGACACCCTGATGCATTGCATGCTGATTTATTCCGGTAATGATGCTGCCATTGCTGTGGCGGAATATCTGGGCGGGAGTGAAGAGCAGTTTGTAGACATGATGAATGAGGAAGCAAAAAAGCTGGGTGCCGTTCACTCCAATTTTGTAAACTCTCATGGCCTGCATGACGAAAACCATTATACAACTGCTTATGATATTTATCTTGTTTTTAATGAACTGATCAAATATGACTCCTTCCTGTCCATCATCGGTCAGGATTCCTATACTGCCGGGTATAAGGATGTCCGAGGGAATACTAAGGAGAAAACCTTCCAGACGACAAATCAATATCTGAAGGGTAACGAGGCTATACCTGAGGGCATGAAAATAGCCGGAGGCAAATCCGGAACCACCTACAAGGCAGGTAACTGCCTGGTGCTGCTGGTAGAAAACCAGGAAAATGAGGACTTTATATCCCTTATCCTCAAAGCGGCTGACGAGCCCAGTCTGTATTCTGAGATGTCAAAATTATTCTCAATTATCATAAATTGATTGTTATTTATTTAAAATTCTACTGCGATAGAATGGAATATTGTAGTTGTCTTTTCGTTAGTTCTGTACTATAATTGATATATCAGGTAAGATTTTTTTATAGAAATAGCACTACTTCATGACGGATGGATTGAATGATCAATTTTATCAGATATTCAGTTCAATTAGATGATCAATTCATCAAGTATTATTGGCACCGCAATTAATACGTGCGACCATCATAAGGAGGAGATTACCATGATACAGATTATTGCAGGCGAAAAGGGTAAGGGCAAGACCAAAATTCTGATCGAGAAAGTAAACACAGAGGTAAGGACAGCAAAAGGTGACATTGTTTACATTGACAAGAACAATAAGCATATGTATGAACTAAGTAATAAGATACGGCTGATCAATGTAACAGATTATTTAATTGAAAATCAAAGTGAGTTTATCGGATTTCTCTGCGGTATCATTTCCTGTGACCATGATATACAGTCTGTTTATCTGGACAGTTTCCTCAAGATAGCTTATGTAAATAATGATAATATTGATGTTATAATCCACAAGCTGGAGACTATTTCCAATAATTTTAAGGTGGATTTTGTACTCAGCATTTCTATGAATAAGGAAGATCTCCCGGAATATTTGAAGTCGAATGTCGTTGTATCCTTATAAGATACATTAAAGATATTGATCCAGAGAACGAGGATGTCCTAAAACTATAAGTTTTTGAACTTATAAGAAGGGGCATCCTTTTCTTATAAGTTCAAAATTCTATCCTGTATAAAAGCAGTAGAAAGGATAAAGGGATCGCTCAGTCAGAAAAAAGCATTGCTATTTTTTTATCCATGAAATAAAATAAACATGCATATATATTCTTTTTCAAGGAGCCTGGTATGTATATACATTCGATAAAACTTGATAACTGCGGCGATAAGAATTTTGCTATAGAAAAAGCGCACGGTCTTATCGACTACGTTTTCCTTGTCATTAAATCGCTCAGTGTTTTAATGATACGAACGCAGGTGTATTCAATAACCTCTCCGACCGCAATACTTATAGATTCCCACACTCCATATAAATACAAATCACTGAGCGATGATTACGAGGACGATTATTTTCATTTCTCGATCAGCGACAGAAAATTGTTTATTGAAGAATTGACCTTCCCCCTCAACACCCCGGTGGTTTTATCGGATTATAAGCCAATTTCAGATATATTAAAGCTTATCCTCGGGGAATTTACACATCAAAACGAATACCTGCAAAGCGAAGAGGTCTTATACTTACTGACGAAATACCTGATGATAAAAACAGGACAGCAGTGGAGCAAAATGAATTGCCATGACAAGGAAGCACCGCATTATGATGAATTGGTGAAAATACGGGAACAAATCATAGTTAATCCGGACAAAAACTGGACGATTAACGAACTCGCGGAAAGCGCGCATTTGTCACCGGCTTATTTTCAGGTACTGTACAAGAGGACGTTCGGCACCACCTGCATCAACGATGTGATCGGGGCACGGGTTTCCCATGCGAAAGAGCTGCTATTATCTACGAATTATTCGGTAAACGAAATTTCTAAATTACTTGGATACAGCGAGGTATATCATTTTATACGGCAGTTTAAAAAAAGCGTTGGACTGACCCCCGGTACTTTTCGGAAAAAAATGACGTAATCATTATATTGACATATAATCTGATATATGCATTAATAAAAAAACAATAATAATACAATTTACAAATGATTTCGATCTTTTTATCGTCTCCAATCCCTGTTATGACTCGTTTTTTATATGTTTCAACAAAAGAATTATATGTTCATTTTATGTTGTTATATCTCATTGAAAACCATCGCCTTGTTTTGTATGGTTGTATTAAGCTATTAATTTCTATCAAGGAGGTATAACCATGTCAAAACGCATCATCGCATCTCTGTGCTGTCTCACGCTCGTCCTGGTTCTGAGTCCGCTTGGCGCTTCGGCAGCCAGCGTGGATCCCATCACCTTCAGTTTCACAGACGCGCAAATGGCGGCGCTGGCGGAGTCCGGCTCGACCTTTGCGCCCGAAACAAATGCCGAGGGCAGCATCGTTACGGATGAGGTCGACCACGACGGCGACGGCGCGGCATACAAGGCCAGCCACATTGCCGGCACGGACTACAGTGCCACCCCGAACGGTGTTAAATTGACGCTCGGTACGCCGCTGTCGGGCGAGGTGGAATGGACCATTTCCGCCTGGGTCTATGTCCCCTCTGCCGGCAATCAAGACGTTGCGGGCAAGCAGGACTTAATCGGCGGCAGTATTCTCATCAACGGCAATTCCGCCAGTAACAATCACAAATTCCCCACCAACGCCGACGAGGCCGGCAAGATCGTCTATGACACATGGATGAACGTGGTCATGAAGGTCCCCGTCCTGGGCGAGAGTATCAATTTCATTCATTTCCGGTTCTATACCAACGATCAGCCCACCCATCCCGAGGTTTGGTATTGGGACGACATCTCGATCAAAATGACCGCCGATGCGCCGGAGATCAAGACATCCTCGCTGGACGACGGCTTCCTGACAGTACCCTATGAGAAAGCTTTCGTTGCCGCCGGCAATCTGCCCATCACGTGGTCGGTTGGGAGCGGCAAGCTGCCGGCCGGCCTTACGCTGTCCGAGGACGGAATACTATCGGGTATCCCCGAGGAACTGGCTGACACAACCATCGCCATAGAGGCGAAAAATGAATTTGGGACGGATACAATGGATTACCGCATTATCATCAATGAAACGGACAGTGCGTTCAACCTTTCGAAGACCCTGGGCAAATCCCTCAGCGGCTCGAACCCCATCATCACCCACAAATACGGCGCGGATCCGTGGGCGATTGAGTATAACGGCCGGCTGTATGTCTATATGACCGCCGACACCTACAACTATGACGCCGAAGGCAATATCACCAGTGCCGTTTATGGTGTTATCCAGCACATCAACGTGGTCTCCACTGCCGATATGGTCAACTGGACGGATCACGGCTCCATCCCGGTCGCCGGTGCTGACGGCATTGCCAAGTGGGCGAAAAACTCATGGGCTCCCTGCGTCGTGCAAAAAAACATAGACGGTAAGGATAAATTCTTCCTCTATTTTGCCAACAACGGCAGCGGCGTCGGCGTTTTGGTCGGCGACAGCCCCGTCGGCCCTTGGACGGATCCCAACGGCAAGGCCCTTGTTGATCACAGCACCCCCAACTGCAACGGTAAATCGGTGCCCTGGTGCTTTGACCCCGGCGTGTTTGTCGACGACGACGGCACGGGCTATCTCTACTTCGGCGGCGGCATTGACGGTCTCAGTGCTTCGAACCCCAAGTCGGCGCGTGTCGTAAAGCTTAAAAGTAATCTCACCGAAATCGACGGCACCCCGCAGGAACTTGATCCGCCGTATTTCTTTGAGGCCTCCGCTATGCATAAGTATAACGGCAAATACTACTTTTCCTACAGCTCCAATTTCAACAGTCCGGGCGCTTTGGACGGCGTCCAACCCGGCAGCGGGGATATCGGCTATATGATCGGCGACAGCCCGATGGGACCGTTTACATACGGCGGAGTGGCCTTCCCCAACACAGGAGCTTTCGGTTTTGGCGGCGGCAACAACCACCATTGCCTGTTCTCCTTCAAGGGCCAGTGGTATATCGCCTACCACACACTGCTGGTATGGAAGGACATCCAGGATAAGGACGGGCAATACTACCGTTCCACGAGCATCGACAAGCTGGAATATAACGCAGACGGCAGCATCATCACCGCCACAGGTACCAGGGAAGGGATACCGCAGCTCCAGACCCTTGACCCTTACGCCAAGATCGAAGCGGAGACCATCGCATGGAACGGCGGTATCGAAACGGTGATGGAAGACCCCGCTATGAACAGCGCAAACCTTTATGTCACCGGCATTGAGAACGGTGATTGGCTCTCCGTTTCACAAGCCGCTCTTGGTGACACAGGTCCCACAGCCCTCACTGTCAGAGTAGCCGGAAAGCGCGGCGGCACCATCGAGCTGCGCACAGGTTCACCTGACCCGGCCAGCGCCGAGAGTAAGCTTTTGGCTTCCCTGACGGTCGGCGCCGGAGACGGAACCGCATGGGAGACCGAGACCGTTCCGCTTTCTTCGAGTGCTGCAGGCGTACAAGATTTATTCTTAGTATTCAAGGGCGATGCCAACCACACGGAACTGTTCGACTTAGATTGGTGGCAGCTAAGCAGTGTCAGCGACGATGCCGCACCGGCTGCGACTACTCCTCCTGCCGCATCTGATACCCTGGCCCCGGGAAGCGAGAACCCTGGGACTGATCCGGAGACTCCGGTTGGCCTCCTGATTGGCCTGATTGCCGTTCTTGTGTTATGTTCCGCCGGTATTGTTATGCTTATAAAAAAACGCAAACAGCGCGGATAAGTCAGATTAGAGCATAAAAAACAAAGGAGTGTCCCAAAACGATGAGGAAAATCATTGTTTTGGGACACCCTCATTTTTACACATATTGAATTGTTATACGTTTCTTCCGTTGTTTCTATATACTTTGAAACCCATATTCATTAGTCTTCATTCCGTAATCTGCCGAAGAAGCTTAAGGAATATAAACCTGCGATACCAACAAGAGCATAGATAATTCTGGATACCATACTCATATCACCGAATATGACCCTAACCAGATCAAAGTCGAAGAAACCGATTAAACCCCAGTTTATTGCTCCGATGGCGACAAGGATTAATGCAATATAATCCAATGTTTTCATAAAAGACCCTCCTTCTTGCTTTATGATTACTCGTGGAAGCTGATCATAATCGATTTGCTTCCCGCATAAATCTCTTTTATTATAATTTCCCTATTTTTCGTTTTTATTCAGTATTCTATTTAAAAATGAGACCTCTTGTATTTATCAGTAAATTTAAGTATAATATAACAGCAGGGGAAACTCCTGCCTAAAATACAGGAAATTGCAGTTCGAAGGGGAGGTCTTAACCTTGGGCAATGACAAAAGAGTAGTAAAATTCAGAAGACGCAGGAGTGTAAATATCGGTATTATCATATTTACGATCCTGTTTTTATATGTTGCGATTAATGTGTATCTATACTTTACAAAGGAGCATATGTCCATTTACGAAGTAAAGGAAGGGGCTAATGTGGAAGATAACCTCATTACCGGACTTGTATTACGGGAGGAACAGATTATACAGTCGGATAAGGCGGGCTATGTTTCCTATTTTCAAAGGGATGGTGCCAGAGTCGCCAAGAATACCTCCGTCTATGCGGTTGACGACAGCCGGCAGATCATGGATCTGATTATGCAGAGCGAAGAACCCCTTAGTATCTCGAAAGAGAACAATGCGAGATTTCTTTATGTGATCAACAAGTTCCGGGATACCTATTCAGACAGTAATTTCAGTCCGGTCTACTCCTTCCGGGAAGATGCCGGCAGTACCGTCCTTGATCTGCTAAACCAGGCCATACTCGAAGAAGGGCAGGCGGTTGTTGAAGCAACCGGCCTGAGTTATTCCTACGGTGTTTACCCCAGTCCTCACAGCGGAATCGTTACATATTATATAGATTCCTTTGAGAATATAACGGCGGAGAGCATAACACCGGAGATGTTTGCGGAAGAGAATTATGTACGTACTTCTTTGAGGTCAGCCGAAATGGTTCCCCAGAATACCCCCGTATATAAGCTTATTACCTCCGACACCTGGGATATTATACTTCCGATTACGACCGACCAGTACACCCGTCTGTCGGACAAAACCTCCGTCAGCTTTACCATAGAGAAGGATGATTATGAGGCAACCGCTGATCTAAGCCTATTTAAGGCAGGCGCAGAAAATTACGCCAGACTCACGATGGACAAGCTCGTGACAAATTACCTGCAGGACCGTTACCTGGATATAAAGCTGCATTTGGATACCGATACCGGCTATAAAATCCCCGTATCTTCCATTGTAGAGAAGGACTTTTATCTGGTTCCCCTGGAATTCTTCACCATCGGAGCGGATAGCGGGCGTGACGGTCTGGTTAAGGAATCCTATAATACGAATGGGGAGGTTACTTTAACTTTCATTCCTGCCGATAAATATTTCGAGGATGAAACTTACGGATATGTGGATACCCGGCTGTTTTCACCGAATACCTGGATTCAATCCACAACAAACAAGCGTTACCAGCTGTCCCTGACCGGTAAGCTGACCGGTGTATTTAATGTCAATATGGGATATGCCGTATTCAAAAGAATTGAGCCTATCTATCAGAATGATGCTTATTGCATCGTGAAGAAGAACACTTCCTATGGTTTATCCCTGTATGACCATATTGCGCTGAATGGTTCCACTGCAGTGGAGCAGGCAATTATATATTAGGTATTTACGATTAACGCATCGCAGAATGAGACAAAAATTTGTGCCGCCGTTGGCGGCGGAACGAGAGGTAAATCATGAAGGATCGTATCCGGGAGATAGAAGAACGGATCCAGGCTGCCTGTTTACGGGCAGGAAGGGACCGCTCTGAGGTAACATTAATTGCTGTCAGTAAGACAAAGCCGGTATCTATGGTAGAAGAAGCTTATTCCCTCGGTATGCGCCATTTCGGCGAGAATAAGGTGCAGGAGCTGTCGGAGAAATACATCTCCTTCCGGGATGGCTTCCATGAGGATATCAAATGGCATCTGATCGGACATCTTCAACGCAATAAGGTAAAGCAGGTGATCGATAAGGCGGTGCTGATCCATTCCGTGGATTCATTTCGGCTTGCTCTTGCCATAGAAGAGGAAGCAGCAAAGAAAAATCTCGTCTGCGACCTCCTGATTGAGGTAAACATAGCGCAGGAAGAGACAAAATTCGGTGTTTCCGCCGAAGAAGTAAGCGCCCTGATAAATGAACTAGGTCAGCTTACCCATATAAGAGTCAGGGGTTTGATGACGATTGCCCCCTATGTTACGGAAGCTGAAAAAAATAGGAAGTATTTTAGGAAATTGCGAGAATTATTTATTGACATAAAAACAAAAAACTATGATAATGACTTTAAAGGGAGTATTGACCGGGAACAGTTCAATATCCTATCGATGGGTATGACAGGTGATTATGAGGTTGCGGTGGAAGAGGGTGCTACCATGGTACGTGTTGGGACCGGTATTTTCGGGGAACGTGATTATTCATAATCAATTTCAGCAAACATAGATTGGAGAGTCAAACAATGTCTAACATTTTTAAGAATTTTCTTAATCAAATGAAATTAACGGATGAAGATGAGGAATATGATGATTATCTGAATGAGGAGACCGAAAAAGAACAAAGGAAGGCCAGACGGGCGGAACGCAGGATAGATAAGACTGACAGCTATGATGAGGCTCCGAAAAACCAGTCCTCCGTAAATAACCCGGCTCCCAGTGATCTCAAAAAAGAGAGGATGTCGAGAATGGAGAGAAGTACCGCAGGAAAGGTTGTGCCGATCAGGACAACCCCCAAAGGACTTGAGGTTTGTATCATGAAGCCCACTTCCTTTGAGGATTCCCAAATTATCTGTGACATGCTATTGACCGGAAGAGCAACTGTCATCAATCTGGAAGGCTTTGATGATAAGCTTGCACAGCGCACAATGGATTTTATTTCAGGTTCGGTTTATGCAATCAACGGTAAGCTGCATCGTATCTCCAGCTGCATCTTTATCGTTTCACCCGATACCGTGGATATCTCCGGCGATTATCTTGACTTAATCCAGGAGAAAGGGTTTGAACCGCCCACACTCCACACAAGGTTCTAGTCTGCGGGGCTGACATGGACAAGGACGAACATATTTTACGCAGACGCTTTAAGGAGCTTGCCGTATCGGCGGATAACCGCGGAGGTATCATCTTCTCGGATTTCCTTAATATGAATGAACAGAACATATGGATCAGCATGAAACAGGAATTACCGAAGATAAAGTATTTTACTTACGGAGGTTTTAATGACGCCGAGAGGAAAATACTTTGTTTTTGTGGCGATGAAAACACGACTGATCCGGAGGTGCTGAATTGGCCGATTTCCTGTATCCGGATTATGCCCGTCAATCAAAAATTCAGTGATTCCTTATCTCACCGGGACTTTCTGGGCGCCGTATTAAATCTTGGGATTGACCGCAACAAGGTGGGGGATATTCTGATCCATGAAAATAAAGGCTACCTATTCTGTGTTAACACAATCGGTTCCTATATTATTGACCAGTTAAGTAAGATAAAGCATACCACGATCCGTGCCGAGATCATTGAAGGTAAGGATTTTGATTATAAACCGAAATTAAAGGAAATCACAGGAACGGTATCCTCCGTCCGCCTGGACAGTCTCCTGTCCGTCGCGTTTCATAGCTCCAGAAGCAGTCTGACGGGTTTAATCGAGGGCGGTAAGGTGTTTGTGAACAGCCGGGAGGTTCTCTCAAACAGTTACCAGTTGAAGGAAAAGGATATTGTATCCGTCCGCGGTCTCGGTAAATTCATATATGAGGGAGCGGATTACCGGACAAAAAAGGGAAGATATTCGGTCAGGATATTCTTGTATGGTGAATAGGGCTTTGCTATCATTACAGTCTGATTAATAAAGGAAAGCGGGGAGGTTGTGAAGAGATGTTTACAACGGCTAAGTTACATGATAAGGTATTTAAAAGCGGACTTGGATATGACAAGAAGGATGTGGAGCAGTTTATAAATGAGCTTTCTTCCGATTTTGAGCTTTTATTACGGGAAAATGATGACTTGAAGAAGAATGTAAAAGATTTAAATGACAGTATCCGCTATTACAAATCCATTGAAAAAACTTTGCAGAAGGCTTTGGTGCTTGCAGAAAAAACAGCCCAGGATGTGAAGGCTGCGGCGTTAAAGGAAGCCGAAACAATCGAACTTGATGCCCGGACTAAGGCGAAGCAGATTCAGACAGAAGCCAGAAAGCGGCTGGAGATATTGGAGCATAAAACCTTAAATCTGATCCAGCAATATGATTTCTTTAAGATACAGTTTGAAAACCTCTTAAATGCACAGATGAAGCTGATCGGCTCCGAGAGCTTTACCATCAATACCGCTGATTTCATCTATCGGGCGGAGGACTTAACGGATCCTCCGGAAGAGGAACAGACACCGGAACCTATGCAATTATCCGCTTCTATGGAGGATATGGGGCGGCTGCAGGATGATCTTGAAGTTCTGTCCTCAGAGCAAAGCTATCAGACGGAGGATGGCTTTGAGTTCATAACCCTATAAAGCAATATTTCCCTTAAACAGTCAGAAGTTCAGCATAACCTCGTCTTAGGGTTATAGGATGCGGTTATGCACTTTTTATGAATCAGGACGCCGACTCAAAAAAGCGGCCCTGCTGTGTCTCACTGAATTGAACGCCTGCAAGGCAGGCATATGGAGGTTACGATGAATCGAGAAAATGGTTGGCAAAGTGAAACCATCAATGTAAATTATAAGGACAAACCCGCCTATGACATCCTGCTGGAAAAGGATTTTGGCAATTTAGCCTCTGCCCTTAAAAAGCTTGGGATGGAAGGCCGCCGGTTTATGGTCGTCTCAGACCGTAATGTCAGCAGCTATTATCTTGAAGAATGTATGGCAATTCTCGATACGCTGTCAGCCAGGGTGGAGAGCTTTGTGTTTGACGCCGGTGAAGCAAGCAAGAACCTGGATACGGTCAATGAATGCTATTCCCGGCTAATTACCGCCGGTTTTGACCGCAATGACGTATTGGTGGCTTTAGGAGGCGGCGTGATCGGTGATCTGACCGGCTTCGCAGCAGCCACCTACCTTCGCGGAATCCGATTTATCCAGATACCGACTTCACTTCTTGCCATGGTGGATTCCAGTATCGGCGGTAAGACCGGAGTGGATTATAAGGCCTATAAAAATATGGTCGGCGCCTTTCACCAGCCAAAGCTTGTATATGTAAACCTGTCAACCTTATTAACCTTACCTGACCGTGAATTCTATTCCGGCATGGGGGAAATCCTAAAGCATGGATTAATCAAGGATAGAGCCTATTATGCCTGGCTGAAAGAAAGCCATGACGGTATAAAAGCCCGGAAGCTTGCTTATCTGAAGCAGATGGTACGCGGAAGCTGTCTGGTGAAAAAAGAAGTTGTGGAGAAGGACCCTAAGGAGCAGGGAGACCGGGCATTGCTTAATTTCGGACATACCATAGGTCATTCTGTAGAAAAGCTGAAGGAATTCACTCTGCTCCATGGTGAATGTGTTTCCATCGGTATGGTTGCTGCCGGTTATCTTTCCCTGAAGAGGGGATATCTCACCGGAACAGAGTTTGAGGATATCATAGCTGCCCTAAAGAGCTTCGAACAGCCGGTAACCGTAAACGGCCTGGATGCAGAAGCAGTATACGAGGTAACCCGTCTGGATAAGAAGATGGATGGCGATATAATCCGGTTTATTTTGCTTCGCAGTACCGGTGACGCCTTCATTGATCCCAGTGTTACGAGGGATGAGCTTATGGAAGCAATCGCTTATATCATTAAATAAGAACTAAATACTTTTACACGAATTCAGCCCGGCTTGCCGGATGCAGATAAGTATCCGGTATTGATAAAACGGCGGACGGAGGAAGAATGAAACAGCGCATAGGACATTTATTGTTATTTGTATTCTTAATTGTGATCGATCAACTGACAAAATTCTGGGCAAGAACCACCCTGCGGGAGCAGGGCCCCCTTCAGATCATTCCTAAGACCCTGAAACTACAATACCATGAGAATAACGGAGCCGTATGGGGGATTTTAAGCGGCAGGATGAGCTTTCTGATTATCCTGACCTCATTACTGGTGATCCTCCTTACCTTTTTCTATTTTAAGATTCCTATGAATAAACGCTTAGGCCCGATCCGAATTATCTGGGTCTTTATGATGGCCGGAGCGATCGGAAATTTTATCGACCGAATTACCTTAAAATATGTTGTGGATTTTATCTATTTTGAACTGATTGATTTTCCCATATTTAATTTCGCCGATATGTGCCTTACGATGTCCTGTGCCGTATTGTTCCTGCTGGTTCTTTTTTATTACAAGGAAAAGGATCTGTCCTTTGTTGATGAAATTTTCTCAAGAAAGAAGAAAACAGGCAGTGCGGAAGATGATCCCGGAAAGGATGAATAGCTATGGAGGATGATTTATTGGAGCTGTCGGAGCCGGATTTTACAGATCAGGATTTCGAAGAGCAGGAGCTTATGGTCGGGCTGACCGTAGCGGAAGCGTATAACGGCATCCGGATTGATAAGTACCTTTCGGAGGTCTTAACCGATATTTCCAGATCCTATATCCAGAGACTGATCGAGGATGGCAGGATTTTGGCTGGTGAAAAGCCCGTAAAAGCCAATTTAAAGGTCAAAACCGGCCAGGCAGTTACTTTGTACCTTCCCGAGCCAAAAGAGGCGGAAATCGCCGCTGAGGACATCCCCCTTGATATTCTCTATGAAGATAAGGATATCGTTATTATCAATAAACCAAAGGGTCTGGTGGTGCATCCTGCGGCAGGACATGCTTCCGGTACCTTAGTTAACGCCCTGCTGTTTCACTGCAAGGGAGAATTATCGGGAATTAACGGCGTAATGCGTCCCGGAATTGTCCACCGCATTGACCGCGACACCACCGGAGTTATGGTAGCCTGCAAAAATGACAAGGCACATCAGTGTATCGCCGACCAGCTGAAGGTTCATTCCATTACCCGAAGATACCAGGCTATCGTATACCATGCCCTGAAAACCGAAAGCGGAAGGGTAGAGGCTCCGATCGGAAGGCACGAAAAAGACCGTAAGAAGATGTCCGTCAACCATAAGAACGGAAAATATGCCGCTACAAATTACCGACTGATTGAGAACCTCGGCAATCAGTTTGCCCATATTGAATGCTCCCTTGAAACCGGCCGTACCCATCAAATCAGAGTCCATATGGCAAGCATTCGTCATCCGCTCTTAGGAGATACGGTATACGGACCGGAGAGGGACCCCTTCCATTTGGAGGGTCAGGCTCTTCATGCGGGAGTCCTGGGCTTTATCCATCCGACCACAGGGGAATATGTTGAATTTAATGCGCCGCTTCCCCAGTATTTTACCGGATTATTAGAGAAATTAAGACGACAGTAAGGGGTAATAACGTTGAAGAGAAAAGTGATAGACAGGTTAATTGAATGGAAACAGGAGTCCCAGGGTAAACCTGTATTGCTGACCGGAGCAAAGGGTGTGGGCAAAACCTATGTTGTATATGATTTCGCCAAATCCTTCTTTAAACAGATCCTTTATATTAACCTTGAATATGAGTCCCTGCTCAGAGAGCGGTTATCCGATACGGATGCCGGTGCTATACCGGCACTATTTCTGGAGCATCTGAAGCTGGCGGATGAGAATAATACCTTTGACCCTTCCGACAGGTCCCGGTCCCCCCGCAGAATATTGATTATTGATGAGATATCCTACTGTCCGGAGCTGGTAAAGCATCTGGACTGTTTGCGAAGCAGCGGTGAATTTCCCCGGATTATCGCTATTACCAGTACTCCGCTGCCGGAGGAAGCGAACCTTCAATTTCAGATCTTGCCTGTATACCCCCTGGAATTTGATGAATTTCTGCTGGCCACGGCAAATGACTGGTATATCGAATCCATCACAACCCATTATGAATCCAATAAACCGCTGCCGGAAATCGTTCATCAGGAATTACTGGCACTTCATGAGCTCTATATGAACCTGGGCGGAATGCCGGGAGCGGTAAATGAATATCTGAATTTTAACTCACTGATCAATATAAAAGAGCAGCATTGCAGGCTTACTGGTGCTTACCATGATGATATCCTCCAAAATAACCCGGACAGTACCGCCCTTAAGATGAACCAGGTAATCGACAGTCTGCCTTCACAGCTGATGAAGCCCAATAAGAAATTCCAGTATACCCTAATTCGCAAGGGAACCACCCATTCCATGTATAAGGATGCTATCGAGAAGCTAAAGAACTGTAATTATCTTCTCCAATGTCATAAGACTCTGTCAGCTTCGGCGGATCCTTCAGGCTCAGCAACGGAAGTATCCTTAAATATCGATGAAACCACCTTTAAGCTATATCTTCCCGATGTCGGCTTACTCTGTACACAGCTTTCCAAAGAGAAGTATGAGCCTGCGAATCCCATACTGCGGAAAGCATTATTAGAGAACTATGTGGCACAAGCCTTTCATGCGAAGTCATACCCACTGGTTTACTGGGAATCGGAATCCATGGCAAAGATAGAATTTATATTGAATAAAAGGGAGTATATCCTTCCGATTGAAGTACATATTGATGGCAATACCCGTTCCAAAAGCATCAGCGTCCTGAAACAAAAGTGGGACTTTCCCTATGCAGTGAAGATATCTTCCAAAAACTTCGACTATATCAATCAGGTTAAATACGTTCCTTATTATGCAGTTTTTTGTATATAATACCAAAATCTTACTCAAAAATTACGAATTCCTTAAGAAAAAGATTGACAAATGCATTCTATTGCTATAGAATAAGTTTGCAGACTTTCGACTACATATGTAGATACATTAATGTTTATTTCATAATGTATGCTTCGTAAGTAGTTGTTTTTCTAAGTTCTACTTTGGTAGAATATGATTTCGCGGTGTTGGGGGAGGGTGTTTTATGTCGTTACCGGATATACGGCTTCATGAAGGTGAACTTAATATTATGGAATTATTATGGTCTAATAAAGTATTAGCCGCTAAGGATATTTCCAAGATTATTAAGGAGTACATCGGCTGGGAGAAGAATACCACCTATACCGTAATAAAACGATTAATCGAAAAAGGTGCGGTAAAGCGGGAGGACCCCGGTTTCTTATGCAAAGCTGCCGTATCCAAGCGTACCGTACAGAATATCGAAACGAAGGTATTATTAAATAAGCTATATAACGGTTCTTTAAGCACCTTCCTGACCGATTATCTTAAGAATCAGGAATTGTCCCGTGCTGAAGTTATGGAATTGGAACGGATCGTCGGAGAGCAGAGGCTATAGTTTATCGGATTTTATATACGAAACTTACTACCGCAGGCAATGCCTGCGGTTTTTTGTATCCATCGAAAACCTCAGGTATTACCTGCGGTAAATAACCTGAGCAACTACGATCATTTAGCATTTTTACTGATTATAATCACAAATGATGATATAATGAAAGCGGAATGAGGAATTATAAGCTTGCTTATGTATTCCGATTGGAGCAACAGGATCATGAACACGCTTTATGTTCATGATATAATCATACCTTCAGGAGGAATATTACGATGAATTCCCTAAATTTATTTGATCCGCTGACTTCCCGCTGGTTTTCCGATACATTAGGTATGCCAACCGCTGTCCAGGAGGAGGCCTGGCCTGCAATTGCGGCAGGAGAGCATACTTTGGTTTCTGCTCCGACCGGTACCGGTAAGACCCTGTCGGCCTTTCTGGTATTCATCGACCGGCTGAAGGCACAGGCCCGGAAAGGATCGCTGAAGCAGGAGCTGCAGTTAATCTATGTCTCACCCTTAAAATCTCTGGCAGGAGATATCCGTGAAAATCTGCGCCGGCCTCTGAACGGTATTTTCGAAAAAGAGCAGCTGGAATATGCCTCCGCAAAGGCTACATCCTTTGATCTGAAGGTCGCCATACGGACCGGCGATACTCCGCAGAGTGAACGCCGGAGTATGATCAAAACACCGCCTCATATCCTGATTATCACACCGGAATCCCTGTATCTGTTGCTGACCAGTAAAACAGGCCGGAAGATGCTTTCAACGGCAAAAGCCATCATTCTGGACGAACTGCATGCTTTAATTGACTCCAAACGGGGTGCCCACCTGATGCTTTCCATTGCCAGACTGGACAAGCTATGCCCGGCTCCCCTGCAACGTATCGGATTGTCCGCTACCATTGAACCCCTAAGTAAAGCCTCGGACTACCTGTCACCGGAACCGGTGTCCATCGTTGCTCCCAAGATGCATAAAAAGGTACAGCTCCTGGTAACAAGTCCTTTATCCGAGACCCATGGATTAAAGAAGGAATCTATCTGGTATGAACTCTCCAATATGGTCTACAAAAACTGTGAAGGAGCCCGCAGTGTCATAGCCTTTGTTGATGGGCGGGCCTCTGCGGAGAAGCTGGCTTATTTTGTGAACCAGCTGGGTGGTGACGGCTTTGCCAGAACACATCATGGCAGTCTATCCAAGGAACAGCGTTTGAAGTGGAAGACGCCCTTCGTAACGGAAGATTGAAGCTATTATGTGCAACCTCCTCCATGGAGCTCGGCATCGATGTCGGCGATATCGACCGGGTATTCCAGATTGGATGTCCCCGTACCATATCCAGTACGATGCAGCGCTTAGGCCGGGCCGGGCACAGCCCGGACCGTGTCAGTGTGATGCATATATTTCCCCGCACTGCTTCGGAAGGCCTGTATAGCGGACTGACCGCAGAGGTGGCCAGAAACGGCGGGGTGGAATATTCCCGCCCGCCCAGACTTTGTCTGGATGTGCTTTCCCAGCACCTGGTCTCTATGGCAACCGGAGACGGCTATACTCTGGATGAGGTTATGGATATCCTTCCCCGCGCTTATCCCTTCCGTGAGGTGACCAGGGAGGATGTTAAGGATGTCCTATGTATGCTGGCAGGAGATTATGAGCATGAGCGTGATATTCCGGTCCGCCCGAGACTTCTGTATGACCGGATTCATGAGAGGGTAGAGGGAGATCCCTATAGCCGTATGCTGGCTGTTTCCGCTGCCGGTACGATTCCCGATATGGGTCTGTATACCGTCAAGACGGAGAGCGGAGTAAAGATTGGAGAGCTGGATGAGGAGTTTATATTTGAAGCCCGCACCGGTGACAAATTCCTATTGGGTTCCTTTGCCTGGCAGATAAAAAGTATCCAGAAGGATACGATCGTCGTAGCACAATCCAATCATTATGGTGCCCGTCCTCCCTTCTGGAAGGGTGAGATCAAAGGCCGCAGTATCCAGACCGGACTTGCCTTCGGTAAAATATTCCGCGAGCTTTCGGGGGCTCACGAATCAGATACCATGCTGGAGCAATTATGCGGCTTGGGTCTGGATAATATCGCTGCTTCCCACGCCCAGAACTTCTTAAAACGGCAGCTGGAGGCAACCGGGATACTGCCGGATGACCGTACCATATTTATCGAACATTTTCATGATGAAACAGGCAGCCATCAGCTGATGGTTCACTCTGTATTCGGCAGACAGGTGAATGCCCCTTTGGCCATCCTGACCACCGAAGCCGCAATGCGGCTGAC
Organism: Bacillota bacterium; assembly: GCA_023423335.1. Lineage (GTDB taxonomy): Bacteria > Bacillota > Clostridia > Lachnospirales > Lachnospiraceae > Mobilitalea. The sequence continues at coordinate 153,320 of JAFAFU010000067.1, forward strand.
CAAGACGAATATCAGCTATTTTGATGATGATGACGGGTTCCTGTTATTTCCCTATGGCGGCTGTGAACTTCCCGAAGGTCTGCTGCAGGGAATTGAGCCGGAGACGGCACAATCGGTTTTGGAAGCCCTGCTTCCCGCAACCCCTATCTTTAATATGAATTTCAGATACAATTCTGCCAGAGCATTGCTGATGGGCGTACGAAAAACCGGCCGTCAACCCTTATGGGTTCAGCGGCTCCGCAGTGCGGAGCTCCTTGATAACATTATACAGCATGCAAATCACCCTCTGATCCGCGAGACAAAGCGGGAATGCCTGGAGGATTATTGGGATCTCTCCGGAGTGGAATATGTCCTGAACGGAATCCGGTCCGGTAATATCCGGGTCTATGAGGTATATTTAGAGGAGCCGTCCCCTATGTCCCTGCCATTACGCCGTCAGACGGAGGCTGGCATGATGTACGATTATACTCCTACGCCGGTAAGCATCCATCGGGCTGCCGACGAGGCCCTGAAGAAGGTTCAGATGATTGATCCGGCGCCGGAACAGCTGGTCAGGATATCGGAACGGCTGCGCCTTCCGGAGGATGAAAGGCAGCTGCATTCCCTGCTGATGATGGAAGGGGATCTGGTTGCCGGAGAGCTTCCCGTACCGATCGAATGGCTGGAGACTCTGGCTCACCGGGAACAGGCAGTCTACATTGAACCGGGATTATGGATTGCAGCGGAGCATTGGGATAAGTATACGGCAGCTCTGGAACAAGAAGACCTGGAATCACAGAAGCAGCTTGTTCAGAGAGTTTTACGTTACCGGGGAGCGCAATCACCGGAGCAGCTCGGCGAACGTTATCTCTGGCCGGATGATAAGGCACGAAAGATACTGGAAGAACTATGCAAGCAGGGCAGTGCTGTAGAAAATGACGGGCTCTATTATCATGCAAAGCTGTATAACCGTGCCCTTCAGGAAACGATAAAAAACCGCAGAAGACAGATCCAAACCCTGCCGCCCGAACGTTATGCGGCTTTGCTGGCCAACCGGATACGTATCTTGGCACAGCCCGCTGATCAGTTGGAGAAATGTCTCTGTACCTTTGCCGGTCAGGCATACCCCGCCGCCCTTTGGGAAACCGTCCTGCTCCCTGCCCGGGTCGGAAATTACCGGCCGGAGCTCATCGATAATTTACTATCCCAGGGCAATCTGTTCTGGCAGATTACTCCGGAGGATGAGCTTATATTCCGGCACTATGACAAAATCGACTGGGATTATGACCTGGCACCGATCTTGGATACCTTAGAGGCAAATGAGAAGCTTATCTATGATGCATTAATAAAGAGGGGAGCCAGCTTCATGCAGAGACTTTCCCCTCTGCTAAGCGGCATTTCGCCATATGATATATTACTGAATCTGGCAGAAAAAGGCCTGGTCTGTGCCGACAGCTTTGCCCCGGTTCGACAGTGGCTGAGCCGGGATAAGCTGAATAAAGGCTCCCTGCGGGAACGGGTAAGCACCCGTGCTAAAGCAATGACAAACGGCCGCTGGGAGGTTACACGCCCTCTTATTCCTCAGACAATAGAAGAGCAGCTGGAACGGATCTTCGATCGTGTTATTATACTGAGTCGTGAAACTTCCCAGGGCTTTGGCCTGCCTTGGGGCAGTATGCTTGAAACCCTGCGTGTCTGGGAATATACCGGACGAGTTCGCCGGGGATATTTCATCGAGGGTATGTCCGGAATTCAGTTCATCCGGGATAAGGATTTTACCGGAACAATGTACTCCTTAGAGCAGCCGATTACCGATATTATCTGGCTTTCAGCGATTGATCCGGCTCAGCAGTGGGGTAAAAGCCTTCCTCATAAACCGGACCGGGCTTTCCTTAATATCCCCGGAAATACAATCGCTCTGCGTGCCGGTGCTCCGATTGCCTTATTTGAACGGCAGGGAAAGGTTTTGCGTGTGTTCGAAGAAGAATGTATTACGGAGGCTATCCGGATATTTGCTGAAGATTACAGGAAAAAGCGCGTCTATTCATCCCAGAACCGCATAACTGTGAAGCAATACCCGAAAGAAGCAGCAGAAGCCATGGCAAAGGCCGGTTTTATTCGTGAAATGCAGGATTATGTACTATATAGGAGCAGCAATTAGCTGCTCCTTTTTGCGTTTTTGTAATTTAACATGGCTCTCAATGACCGGAAAGACGGTTCAAAGTGTTCCGGAATACTCAGTCAAGGATTTTTCAGATTATTCGGATGACAGTATGCTTAATTTTTGCTCTCAATTTAGTATTGATATATAAAGTATTGATTTAAGCAATCACATCATGTATAATTTAACCAGAAATTATCGAATTTTATTACACCGACAATAGAAAAGAAGGAGTGTAACTATACAGAACCCTCCGGGAATCACGTAGTGGATTCGGGAGTTTTTGTGCCAATTATGAATGTATTTATATCCATTTTGTGTACATAGGTGTCGTCAGATGACCGGCTGCTGTAAAGGTGCTGAACAGTTACGAAAGAGTTATATATGAATTTAAAACATATATTAGTATTTATTATATTGGCATGTTTAGTTGTATGTACAGCATGTAGTAAAAAAACAGCAATTGAGACAAATAAAACGGAGCAATCTATTGAAGAAAATGGTGCAGCAGCAGAAGGCGCACCGGAAGAAAACTCAGAAGCAACGAATGAAGATTTAGAGGAGAAAGAAGTTATAGGTGAAGCGTTAAACTTGACGGGAAAAGAATTAGAAAGCCGGAACTCCATGGAAGCCTACGAGAAATTTATGAAAAATGAAGCGAAGGTATCCTTTGACCGTTTTATTCCAAAAAACTATATGGAGGAAACTTTATACAAAAAGGGAAGTGAATATACACTTTCGGAAGTACTTGACAAAGTTACAGCGTATTATTTTGAAAACTCTACCAATAAGAAAATTAAATATATAGATTATAACTATATCGATTGTGGTAGGGATGGAGTAAACGAATTGGTTCTTCGCTTAAATGGTATGGACATTTATGAGAGGGATGATGAAAGTACTCTTGTTTATATCGTAAAATATATGGATGGGAAACTATCTCTTTGTTATTGTTACGAGACTTGGGCCAGAAGCGAGTCCACAATGAATGAATATGGATATTATCAGTCCGGTGGTAGCGGTGGGGCTAGCAATTATATCATGGAATATAGTCTAATTGATAAAGATGGTAACTGGCAGTTCATTGTATCGATTGAAAGTGAACTCGATATCAATCAGCTGGCTTGGTTAGACGATCTGGGACAAATCCCCAAAGTGGCGGAAACAAAGGGAATATCAGGCGGAATTGAGTTAGAAACCATATGTTTTGATAATAATAAAAATGCGGCTAATTCAGATGAGGTTAGCAATAAAGAGTGTTTCTATACATTTTATATTTATGACGATAATATGGAGCCAATCGAGGATGCGAACCTTTATAAGAACAGCATATATAAAGAAATCTTCGATGAGGCATTGGTACCATTTATTACGCCGGATGAGCTTTCAACTATGATTTTGGAAAAAGAGGAAAAGGTGGGAGCCACAGCCGAAATCAAAGAAGGAACAGAAATCACATGGGAAGCTCTTGGTGGAAACATGTTTTCTGATTATGTGGGAAGATAGTATATTGGATCGGCTATAATTAATTAAACAGAATTAAGGATGACATAGCGGATGAATGTGGTTTTATAACAACATTGAATGGTACTATAATAGGTTTTATATGTTGGGATCCAAGAAAAATGCCTGAATACATAGAAATTGGTCATAACTGTATTGCAACGAAACATAAAGGAAATAAGTACGGAAAAATCCAGTTACAAGAAGCGGTTAATCGAATAACTAAAAAGAAAGTTAAAAGGATTATAGTTACAACTGATGAACAGTTATTGCCTGCACAAAAAAATTATGAGAGCGTTGGTTTTAAATTTGTAAAAAAGCGTGAAAATGAAGTGAATCCAGAATATGCTGGAAAATTAATAGATTATGAAATGATATTGTAAAGAGAAAAATTCCATTTTTAGAGTTAATTTGCTTCACTATCGTTACAAAATGCGAAATGGAGATTATTTATATTTTGAGAAGAATTGTATAAATGATGAGGTGAAATAATGAAAGATTTGAAAGTAATATTTATGGGTACACCTGACTTTAGTGTAAATATACTTAATAGCTTAATTTGTAATACAAATGTAATAGCAGTAGTAACTAAACCAGATAAATTGGTTGGTAGAAAACAAGTACTGACAGAATCAGCTGTAAAAAAGGTGGCACTTGAAAACAATATAAAAGTAATACAACCAACTAAAATAAGAAATGAATATCAAAGTATAATAGATTTAAATCCTGATATGATTATAACTTGTGCATATGGTCAATTTCTCCCAAAAGAGATATTAGATTATCCTAATTATGGTTGTATAAATGTTCATGCATCACTTCTTCCAAAATTAAGGGGAGGAGCACCTATTCATAGAGCTATTATTGATGGATATACCACTACAGGTATAACCATAATGTATATGGGGCTAAAAATGGATAATGGTGATTTAATAAGCCAAAAAAGCATTGAAATCAAAAAAACTGATAATGTAGGTACGTTGCATGATAAATTAAGCTTATTAGGTGCAGAATTATTAATAGAAACGTTACCAAGTATTGTAAATGGACAAGCAAATAGAATTGTCCAAAATGAAGAAGAAGTAACATTTGGTTATAATATATCAAGAGAAGATGAACATGTAGATTTCAATAAAACAAAAATAGAAGTTTTTAACCAAATAAGAGGACTTAATCCATGGCCAGTATCTTATGGAATTTTAGATGATGAAGAAATTAAAATATACGAAGCTATTATAGGTGAAGATATTTATAAAGAAAAATCAAATGGAGAAATAGTAAAATTATACAAGGATGGAATAGGAATTAAAGTATCTGATGGGGAAATTATTTTAAAAACAATAAAACCTTCAGGTAAGAAAAAAATGAGTGTGAAAGATTATTTTAATGGTTTTAATGAAAAAAACAATCTAATTGGTAAGATGTTCAGGTGATTTATGGATAGTCCCTTATATTTAACAATGTATATTATAAGCATAATACGAAGGTATGTTACTTCACTTTATTTATAAATTGCGTCTCAATTGTTCCAAATATGTCCCCATAATTTATGTAATGAATGTGAAGGAATCAAAACTATTCGTCTTTTAGATAATTTTATGTCCGTTTTATTGTTTAGAGGAGTACGGTTCATAGCGGAAATAACCCGTTTAGAAAGAATTATGTCCTTGATTTAGAAACATATGTGTCCCTCGACAGTAGGGTTTTCTTAAATATATTTCACGTAGAGGTGTCTCAACAACTATTCGCAAAACCTATGTTATCATGAATAAATAATTTCCTAAAAAAGAGTGTTTCTTTTCGGTCTACCTCTTTTTTGCGACTTGCGTTTATATTCATCATCTGCGCATATAAATACATTTTTTATTTCTTCCTGCTCCTGCCTTTTCTTTAAACGCAAATCATTTTCATACATATATTGCTCATGCCTTAATTGCCTTTCACCCTCAACTTGTATAATTTTTTCATCAAGCTCAGATATCAATTCCTCATACCTTGTACGGTCAATAAATTCAAAACAGTAGCATTTCACAATTTCATCCCGAATTTCCTTTTCCGTAATATTTGCAATCATGTTTCCCAGCTTACCCATGCAATCATATATGTATTTTTCCCAATTCCTCAAGACATCAACTCCAAATCTTAATTCTATCTATTTTATCGGTTTTACTTCATATGCCCATTCTTTGTGATTCGGATGAAACCATAAACCCAATTCTTTATCAAATGTATATCCTCTTAGCATATAATGTAAATCAATGCCTTTTACTATTCCATAATTTCCGATTTCTCCATCTTCATGAATACTAAATACTTCTGCCTTTTCTGGAATATCCTCATAATTAGGATGTCTTTTCATTCTTAATTCCTCCATAATCAGCACCAATTGTTAATTTTATCAATAGGAGAGAGCGGGAACTGCATCTTATAGGCTATCACAGTTTTTATTTGCCAAACCCATGCTCCTCATTCTTATCTGTTAAAATCTTCCCTGTTATAAACCTTTTTGATATTTCCTTTAACATAAATCAGCGTTGCTGCTTTTTTCCACCTTTCAAACAAATCTATTATTAATTGCTTTTCAGGCGAATCCGTAAAACATACACTGTTTTCTCTTTTTATTTCATTAATAAATATTTCCCCGCTAGGCAATCTCAACATATTTCTCCCTCCATCTATACACACCGAATTGATATCATATTATGTCCAAATAACTAGCCAATACATGAATACAATTCCAATACTCTTCATCATCCCCAGCTTCTTCCATTACACTAAACAAATGTAATTGATCATCATTTGCTTTTTCTTCCAAATCAAACATCCTTTGATATACTTTTTCCTTTAAATCTAAATCATAAAACTTACCTGTTTTTTTCAGTATCTCCATATCCTTTAAAAATGACTTTGTAAATTCTATTGTCATAACCTCTCTCCTTATCTCCTTGACTTTACCCACCGCAAAGCTTATAATAGATTCATCTTTTTGTTACCTCCGGCACATCTGCCCGGATTGCCGGATATATGTAAAACCTATATTTAATTGTCAATGTATCAAAGCATCCAACGTGTTTTGGATGTTACGGGAGCGATACCAATCTGACCTCCCTACTCGACAACCTATAGATATCTATAGATATCTATAGATATCTATCACCTAATATAAGTATACCCCAATCACTTATAGATATCAATAGATATCTATAGCAATCATTTGCTTATAATAAGGAGTATTTTATCATGGGAAATTATAATAATAAAACTTATCCATTAAGAATTAACAATGAATTAAGACTTAAAATCGAATACATAGCAAATCTCGAAGATAGAAAACTTAGTCAACAATACGAACGGATAATTAAAGCATACATAGAACAATACGAGATTACTAACGGAAAATTAATAGTAGAAGAGGACGGAAGAGTATACCCTGCCGATCACAAATCTAAAGTCCCACAATCCAATTCAAGAACTGGATAAACAAAAGAAAGGAATAATAATTTATGACTGTTGTTACAGATGAAAATGGAAAACCCATTTATACAGAAGAATATGGTTGGGGATGGGACTACTCGAAGGAAGACCTTTCTCCCGAAATATTAAAAAATATTTCATCTACAATCAACCCAATACATGCAGTATACATAACCTTATTTTCACTTTTCATTTGCACAATAGTATTACTTATCAAAAATAAATTCTTCAACAAAGAAAAACCAACATATAACAAAATAATCACTGAACCTAAACGGATTATCGAACCTATACCAGACTATACATATTCTTACGAAAATAGAAGAGAAGAGGACTAACCCACAAGTTAGCCCTCTTTTTTGTGTAATTTGTATACTTTTTTGCCTTCAGGAAGATCTGATCCGTCCGGATGTATTGTACATTATGCATAAAAGAGAGTATATGTAAATCTGCCATTATCAACCGTTTCCGTCACAAACTTTATTTCGAAACCAGCTTTATAAATTTGATTTATACTATACGCCAAGTCATGATAATCACACTTCACAAATTCCATAATCTACCCCCTGAAATGGATTTTCCATTTCAGCAGCATCTTCCCAATACTCTGGATCATCTGCTAACATTTCCCTACATCTATCTATAAACTTATCTAAATCAATATCACTATATACCGCCCTCAACATTCTATCCCTTCGCATTTCCCCCTGGAGCAGGAGAGCATCATTCATGTGCTTGATTATCGTTTCCCTCTTCATTAATCTTTTTTCCCTCCCTTTGTACCCATTGACCGAAAAAATAAAGCAAACCAAAAAATGTTGTCCATCCAGCACTCACTATAATACTTGCCAATATAAATATAATAAAATTCTTCATTTTTTATCCCCCTTCACCCAATAACTAAATAAAAAAAGAAATCCTAAATACATTATCAAACTAACACCCAACATAACAACTAATAACTTTAAATCAGTCATTTTTCACCCCTCCCTTAAACAATTCACAATCTGAATTGTTCACACATACAGGACAAAAATTTATATAACAACACTTATTACCGTATTCTTCACCATCACTTATATTTTTACATAATTCATGAGTACTCAAATTACAATATTCAAGATGTTCCATCAAACATTTAAAATTATCATACAGACATTCTTTCATCTTTCAATCCCTCCCATCATTCTTCTATATAACAATCAAACTTTTCAGCATTTTCTTTCATATCATCCTTACATATATTTTCATATTTACATCCAATACAATGTTCATTTTTATTTTCTGAATTTCCATCATCATGCCTATCAATAATTCCTTTAAAACTCTTCATAGTCAATACAAAAAACAACACAACATTCAATGCAAGAAATAAAGGCCGTATCATTACAACAAATATAGCTTCAATACTTTCACGTATCATAGCTTCATCCCTCCTAATATAGTCTTCAGGAGATTTCACTTTTCATGTATTATTCACACTTTGTGTATTTTCACCTGAAGGTATTACCTCCTGATACTCATAGTACCTTATAAATTGCTCCCTACCGGAGCTATCAACGTATTCCTTTTCTTGTGCAAAAACAAAATCGTCACGGCTTATTAGATCATTATGCAAGGCTCTTAAAACCTCTTCTTTACTTTTTCCACCCGGAATATTCTCACTATCAAACTTATTGTAATAATATTCTACTTCCGGGCAATTACAATTTTTACTATGCCAATACCTACGCTTGCCTTTTGTCAAAGCACTCAATTCCTTTGTTACGTATTTTGCTATGTACTTACTTACACGCTCACTGTCCTTGACCTTAGTAGCAGTAGTAAAACCAAATCGATATTTACCGACATTGTATATTGGTTCACCACCAGGTGAACGTTCCGTTTCCTTCGTGACATGTCCACTGTCTACAAATTGCATCCCATCACAATCAGCCAGTATTCCGTGAAAATGAAATCTGCCGGACTTGTGAAGCTCCGGAACAAATACATAACGCATATTCGGACAATATGTTTTACGCATATTATCAAGCCATCTGGAAAGCTTTTTCGTACACTCAGAATAATTAAAACTATCTACCTTATTAGGATTAAATGTTAATGTAATAAACCAATCCCACTGATTACTACGGCTATAATCAAATATACTTTTCTTTGACCTAGTTTTACTTGACTTAAAGCTTTTCAAAGCCTTATACCGATAATCCCTTATTGTCTTTGTCTGCTTTATTATCTGTTCCTTGGTCCGTCCCTTTAAAGGACTATCAAACCCGGTAACAACAGGTTTACTATAAACCTTTATTTGCTCCGTTTTACCAAATCTTTTTACGACAACATTGTAATAGTCTATCTGTCTTCCGGCATCAACTACGGATGATTTATCAATGTTTACCCCCCCCCATCATAAAAAACGTTCAAGTGTAGGTATGGTCCAGTAGAAGAGAAGCAGGCGCCCGCACGTTTGCGGGCTTGCCTGCTTCTCTTACTTTGTCATCTTTTTCCTAAACCGTCTAAACGTTTTTGAAGGATGCACAATATTATCATTACTTATCTGCATTGCCTGCAATGATAATATCTGTTCCTCTGAAAGCATATCCCCAGATTCAACTGATTTTTTAATATTTTCAACTGTTTCCAGTGTGTTATATCTTCCATAATCCCTATTAGTTACAAACCATGCAGCACGTTTATAAGGCTGAACAGCCAATGGTGAAGTTGCATTTTCCATTTCCCAAGCATCATAATAATTTATGCCTTGCAATCTCCATGTTTTACGACAATCAATACAATATGATGTTACCTGACGGAGTAAAGCATCTGTTAACTGAAATCTCTGAGTAGTATAATAAATCTGTAAAAAATAATGTCCACATGCCAATATAGTTGATAACACCAAAGGGTCAATATTACTCTTAAATGACCTTGAATTCATTTGACTAGAAAATTCATCACCTAATACTAAAGTTACCGTAAGAGTATTATTCAAATCGTCATATACATTATTTTCCTTAGAAGCATTTACAATTTGAGCAAGTGATATAAATCTTTCATATGGAATATCCAAAAACGATACATTACTAAATATCCGAACTCTTTGTGTGACCATCTTTTTTCGTCTAGAACACCAAACCCTTTTTCCATGTTTACGAAAATACAATGATGCAACTATATGTACTCCTGTTAACGTTTTCCCCTTACGAAAATATCCTATAATAGCAACAAGCTCCCCCGTTTTTAAATTATTATATTTTTTATGTAAAAAATAATAAAAAACATCAATAGGGAAATAAAATATTGTTCTAAGAGGATTCATAATAATGCATCTTAACTTAGGGAAAATGTACATTACAAACAGTCCAGGAGCAAATACAAATAATATAATTGGTTTACCAAGAATGATGCATATCATTATCATAATAATAATAAATAACATTAAAGGCTTAAATTTACTCATTATTTTACCCCCTTACCTATCTTAACCAATTCTACTATCATAAAAAGAAATCCCTGAAATACTATATAAAACATAGTCATCATTAAAATTTTATCAAAATCAGTCTGAGCATCACCAATTGCAAATTGATACAATTCATTCATTTTTCATACCACCTTTCCACATAGCGTAAATACCCCTTACTACAGCCAAAAACCCAAATAAAAGACTAATATTAATAAGTAATCGTATATCTTCATGGATTAAAAATAATAAATCTATTTCTGTCATTTTTCCCTCCTATTCAAAACCATCCACAATTACCCACATAACAATTCCTACTATAACAACAAACATAAACAAGGCCCACATAGATATTTTATATCCAAATAGATCAATCTCTATATTTGCTATCTGATAAGCTTTTTGAAATGCAATTCTTAAATACTCCATAGTTTGCCCCCTATCTATGAAAAATCTTTAAAGCAATCAAAGCTCCAAACCCAATTATTAATATTGTAGAAACTTCTCCCGGCAAAAAAGGAAACACACTACCCAAAAATGCAGGTATACCTAAAAAAAACGTTCCAGTGTTTTTTAGTGTTTCTACTGTGTTATCAATCAATTCACCAGAGGATGAACCAATATCTTTTAATATTGTAGGCTGAATTTTTTCTGATGAATAATCATATCCTTGACCATATTCTTCCGAATCAATTATTGTTCCATCATCATCAGTTACATATGAATTTGCACCTGCCTCATTGATATATGCAGAAACCCAATTACCGTATTTTTCTATATAACCATCGGTATTCCTTTGCACATATCTAATACGCATAACTCCCTCTTTTAATTTTATAGAATATGGGTCTATATCGTAACCAGACTTAAATTCTAAATTTATTAATATAGGAGATTCAGATTTAAAATCGACATAGATATCTTGTTTATACCATTCTTTTACATTTTGATGAATTTCATCAAGTTGTATCCAATCACTTTCAAACGTTTCATACGGTGAAAATTTTTCAAGTACCCAATCTTTTTTAACATCATATATGCCCTTATATTGAATTTGCACATTAAATCCAGTATTTGAATCAACATTATCCCATTGAGCTGCAAAATATCCAGTTTGCGAAGAAACTGAACCAATTATAGATGTACCAATTCTACGAAGTAAACTAGGAGTGTAATATCTAAACTTCAATGGAACTCCTACATCCTCAAATTGCGGTCCTTCAAAGTCAATTGAATGATATACCAAATTAGATGATATTCCATAATATAAATTACCCGCATTATATGAAGGAACAGCTCTATAATGGGTAGAAGCCACTTCATACCTATATGTTCTTCCCCTATAATTAGTCAATAAATTTTGATGAAATCCAAGACCATTATCATCATTTATATACTGTAACTCAATGTCAGAATATGCAAAACATGTCCACCATGTATTAGTTCTATCTTTATAAAATACAAAATGATCATATGTTGCTATCTCATTTAAATCTGCTTGAATGAAACTGAATCCTCTTTCATTAGCTAATTGCTGCACTATAAATGGATCATTAAAAGCAAATGCTATATTAGAATTCATTATGCTAATTGCCATTATAAATAACACAAAAAACGTAAGAGTTCTATTTTTGTTTTTCATATTTGTCCTTTCTCTTATAAAAAGGACAGGGATGGACTTTTGTCCACCCCTGTCCTAAATGGACGGTTATTAATTTTTTGCTCTTTTCTTAAATACAAATAATACCCCTAGCGCCATCATCAAAATTGAAGCACCGAGAAATATATTGATCGGATAAATCGTAAATAAATGCGCTCCCTTTTCAGCTCCCTCTACAATTGTATCAAATATACTTGAATCAATTGTAGGAGCAGGAGTAGGCTCACCTGCAAATGCCGTTCCGATCATCATAAAACACATAACAGCAACGAGAGATAAGACCGCACCCACTTTCTTTGTCCTGCCTTTAAAATTTGTCAAAGCATGTCTAGCCTTAAGCTTCATTTTTTCTTTCATAATATTTCCTCCTTATTATTATAATTTCCACATATTTCCATGTGGTAGTTACCTTTTTAAACCCTTATCCGGCGCGCAAGATCAACTCGGACTTTGTCCTCAAACACCCGGGGTCAGATATTGTGATATGTTATACCTACCCGGAGTGCTCGTGTGTCTGCCTCCAAACCGCAGACACCTGAACGTCGCACATTTACGTTACCTCCTGTTTTACCCATCCAACGCCATTAAGCAGAAGAGGGGTTATGCAGTTTTTGCCTGCTTTGGCCTGTCCTTGATTTCACCGGAACTTGTTACAAACTGAAAATCTTCAAGTTTTAAAAAGGCTTTACGGTCAATCTCCATGAAATCACAAACGATATCAAGGGTAGTACCCGGCGCAACATCATAAAGCTTGTCATAATCCTCTTGGCTGACATTAAAGGACTTAGAGTTAATTCCTTGCATAAAACCGACTTTCCAATAAGGCTTCGTCTGACCCTCATTTTTAAAATCTTTCTGCTGACCATATTCGGTCCCCATCATCAAAACTCTTGCATTAAATCGCATTCCCATAATTCTTACCTCCTTTGCATAATTATAAATTTGATAGAGTAGTGGTTGACCCGCAACCTATATTAATTTTGCCATATTTTGGCACAAAAAAATATACTATTCGCAAAACCTATGTTTAACGAATAGTACACAGTTGCTAAATTACAATTGTAGTTAGCAACTATTTTTATTGCCTAAAATGGCAGAAAGTGAGGTTTTATGAAGTTAACAGGAAAATTTGAATTTATCGGTGTACAGGAAATCAGAGGTAAAAAGGACACAACTAAGACATACCATAACGTGGCACTCATGCAGGGAAATGATGTTGTTAAAGTATTCTTGAATGATAATACCGTGAAAATGTTCGACGGAATTGCCCGGTTGGAAAAGCTCGAATGTGATTTAACGGTTAATGTAGGCTCTGAACGGTCATACGTTGGTATTGATGCGGTTCGCCGGATTAAGTAATATCAGCGGGTGACGTAGGAACCCGCCCCTGCTTATGACCGCAGGAAATAGGGAACTACGGTTTTGTGAAGTTAAATAATGAGGGGAAATGCACATAATGTAAATCTTTGTAAGACAAGCTTATCCTCTCCTGCTCTCCCCTCATTGCTTAATTAAGGGTTTAAGGTTAACAAGCCTTAACATAAAAAAATAAGGAGGTAATGTGCATGGTTATTGAATGGGCAGGCGCGTTTACCACTATCGTTGATGGTGGTAAAGCGTTAATCTCGTTAATGACCGAAGGACCTATGTTGTTATTTACTGCTTCATCTGTTCTTGGTGTCGGTGCTGGTCTGCTCTCCCACTTTAAGGGCAGATAATAAGTATTCTTGAAAAGGCGACGGGAAAAATCTCGTTGCCTTTTTCATCAATCGCTACTACGACTAAGCGATTGATGGTTCATGGTTCAAAATGGCTGGAAGCCTTGATTTATAAGCCTTTGCTCTGAACCAAGCCCCTTAAAAACTTGGTTCAGCTTTGGTTCAAAATGGTTCAAAACAACGAAGGAGATGTTAAAAATGGGAAAGCTTGATACTTTTTCAGATAGGAAATTCGCTTTACTGCTCTATCCGGAGGATAAGACACATATGGAAGCATTGGAGAAGATAAAGCGGTCATTCGATTATGCGGTCATCCTGCACGACAAAGATGTGGATGAAGCTGGGGAGCTTAAAAAGTCTCACTGGCATGTAGTGATAACGGTAGGCACTAACAAGCGTTGGAATACGGCTTTGGCAAAGGAACTTGGCATTGAAGTGAATTATATTGAGAAGATCAGGAATCTTGATCGTGCGTTGGAATACTTGATCCATCTAAATGATGCTGACAAATACCAGTATAGCATAGACGAAGTTGAAGGAACCTTAAAAAACAGACTTACGGCAAGCATGAGCCAATCAGATAAAACAGAGGGTGAAATAATCGCTCAAATGATAGAAATGATTGAAAATGAGCCATACAAGCTGTCCTATACTTATTTCGCTAAGTGGTGCGCTACTGACGGATTTTGGGACGTTTACAGGCGTGCTGGAGCGATTATTAATAAAATAATCGAGGAACACAACCGAACCAAGCAAACTGAATTTGATGCGAAAGTCATGGAAGGATTTACCCATATCGAGGATACATACTTTGAAAGTCCATTTGAGGAGGAAGAAGAAAATGCCTAGAGGTATAGCCGTAAAGACCTGTGAAAGCTTCATTTGCAGTAACAAACATTGCGGAAAAACAGGCTTGACACGGTTGGAATGCTCCAAGCTGACTTGCCTTTATACATCCGTTTGTGAATACTGCCGTAACAGTGATACGTGTAGCAGAAAACAATAAAATTGAGGAGGAAAACAGATGCAAATTAAGATTAAATATGGGGTGCTAATAATATTGATGATGATAGTTTTATTTATGTTATTGAGAAGTAAGGCATATGCAGGAATGAATCAAGATAGTATTCAGGATATGTTACATGCTATGGTTTTAGACGGATATAATGGGTCTGATTGGGCAGATGTTTATACCAATAGAATAAAAGAAGCTGAATATTTAGTAGTATATAGGCAATATTCGCCAAATAACGGTAATTACCAGTATTATATACATTATAATGACATTGAACCTATTGTATTTATTACAGGGGCATTGACACCTTATGAATATGTTCTTATTGGAAATAACGTAAATAATAAATATTTTAATGCTAAAGGGGGTTTAGGTTCGCTTAATGGGGAAAGTGTACCCATTCAGTCATATGGAAATTCAAATTGTAAAATAATATGGTCTAACCATGATATATATTATGATGGAATATTAAGTCATGAAGCAGATATTAATGGAAATGAACCAACTCCGGAGCCTGAACAACTTGGTTTCCCCATAAAGTTCCGCTACTACACTCCTGCTATACTGCGTAATGTAGGAATTGCTCTTACTGGTATTCCAATAAAGGATGAAGCCTACTTTGCAAAATGGGACAATCCAGACAATACTAAAGATTACAATGTGGAAATCCAATATAAGGGAACGTACAAGATTAAGAAGAAAAAAACGATCACATCTTTGTTCCCGAATTATGAACAATTTACAACCTCATGGCATGAAATTGGTGAAGTGCATATGACAGAAAGACAATGGTCTATAAGCCATAAGGCGGTTGATTATGGGGAACAATCTCCTATCTACATAGATTTAAAACAGCAATCCGGATATGACTTTAATGTTACGCTTATGCTTCTGGTCGAGGGTGTTATGCGCATAAGATATGTCCAGTATGACGCATACGGCAATGTAACGGGCTATGGCAAATGGGTGTCTGAATATATAAATGAATCTGGAGCGAATGTTTATCTGACGGAGGATGACGGAACAATTATTCCATCGGAGGAATATGGAATGGGGCAAGATGTTACAAATGAACCTGTAACTCCAGATATTCTGAATAGTGTTGGCAGTGGACTAAGCAGTGGTATAGATGCGGTTTCGATAATAAAGGATGTGTCAAACTCATTATTGCAATTGCCTTCATTGATGGGATTAATGTTTGTAATGTTGCCATCTGTGATATTAAATGCGATAACGGCTGGTATTGGTATTATTATCTTGTTGCGCATTGGAGGTCGGTAAGATGGTTATACAGGTGCTTAGAATGGGAATAAGTGCTCTTATTGAAATATTGCAGACACCTATTATCATTGACGGATATGTAATATCCTTGTGGGCGCTTTTCTTATTCGGAATGATTGGAAGTATGCTTGTAATGTTCATTATCAAATTATTTGATTAGGAGGTATAAAAGATGGAGTTGGAGGTTTTACAGGAAATAAATAGTAACTTGGCGATATTACAGGGAATCAATAGTAAGTTGTCGATCATACAATTAATGCTTCTGGTTATGTTCTTTGTTCCTTACATTAAAGGCATAACACAGAGGTTCCGAAGGAGGACAAGATAAGTGCAGGCGATCTATAATTTCGTATTCGGTGGTGCAGTAACACAGGAAGACAGGATACTGATGCTTATTATGTTTATCCTGCTTCTGGATGCGGTATTTGGCTTCATAGAAGACATATCCAGTATGGGGGGGAAGAAATGATTTATCTAATCATTATAGCCTTTATAATGGCTTGTAAGCCTATGACAAGGGTGTTGCTGTATCCGAAGCAGATCATAAAGTACGCAATCCCCGATATGATAAAATACATATACTACAAGAAATATAACGAGTGTCCTTTTGGCTTTCTGGATGCGTATATCGGCTATTTCGGCAGTGGAAAAACCTTAAGCGCCGTTTATAAGGTGATGCAGTGGTACAAGCGATTTAACGGTAAAACGGTGTATTGTAAGCGTCGGAAGAAATTCGTCAAGCAGCAGATTATTATATTATCCAATGTGAAGATCACGGCAGTGCCTTATAGGGAATTTACCTCTATGGATCAGATCATTCAGTTTACAGACGAAAAGGAAAACCTAGAAGACGAATTAGACGTTCTCCTTGTACTTCTAGTGTTGGGTGATGAATTCAGTACACAGATGAATAGCCGGAATTTTAAGAGTAATCTTGATGCTCTGACACTGAACACAATTCTGACCTGCAGGCATTACCGGATCGGCATACTCTATCAAACCCAACGCTTCCAACACGTGGATGCTCTCCTGCGTCAGGTAACGGGCTATGTAATCGAATGCCGGAAGTTCTGGCGCGGTGTCGTCTGGAACTATTACAATGCGTGGGAAATGGAAAACGTAAACACTCCCCTAACTTTAAAACCGTTCCGCAGGAAGTTCGTATTTGTGGAAGATCGGCACTATAATGCCTATGATACCTTTGCCGTGGTTAACAACCTTAAGCGATCTCTCGAAGCTGGTGATATGCTTACCAGTAAGGAAATACTGGAACTACAGAACTTCAACCCCAACAATGATATGATTGTGCACCCTAGCAGGAAGTACAAGCGGATGCAAAAGAAGATGAAGTAAGGAAAGGCCCCATAGGTCAGTTTACTGACTTGGGGCCTTCTTAAGCCTATTCCTTCTTATCCTTTAGGCTATTTGGTCTATACGTTCTTTAAGCTTTCTGACTTCATTTTCTAAGCTATTCACACGTATTAAAAGTAACTCTTTTTCATTGTCTATTTTTAATGCTTCGTCTAGCTTTCGGCTTAAGTCAAGATGTCCTTCTGCTATTAACATAATATTTTTGTTGGTTTCATTTTCCAATGTCATTTGAAGAGATTTCACATCATTTTTCAATGCCTTTATTTCATCCAATATCAATTTAGTTTCTTCCGTCATGGCAAGACCTCCTATTATTTTTCTTTCATGTCCTCTTCTATCAAAGATTTTATGTAAGCATTAATGCTTTTAAATCCCTTACTTTTGGCATAATCGAGTATGATGTCCTTTTGACCTTTGGGAACTTGTAATGGAATTCTGTCATATTTTTCTTTGGCAAAATCATTAATGTACTTGTTTTGGTCGAACATGCTACTCCTTTCTCTTTGTCCGTTACACAAAGACAATTTATCATAAATGTCTTTCCTAAAAATGTCAATTTCCTCATACAGACACTAGAAATCGAAAGACGAAGATTATACCATTAAAAAAATAAAGTGTCTTAAATCGCCTTATGCGAGCTTACAGGGGCATATATTGCATCATGTGCATAATGCACATAAAGTCACTAAAAATCTTGTGTATTATTCCGATATGTACATCATGTGCATAATGTGATAAATTGTTCTTGTCAGAACATCATGTGCATAATGTTCATTGATAGTTAAATACTGCTCTGTAAGGCGGTCGGGTTCTCCGGCAATTCAGCCATTTAGAAAGTTACATAATTATGTTATTAATTGTACCACTATAACAAGTCAAAGTCAAAATGAATCAATCTAAAAGGAAGTGTTGTTATGAGATACATACAACTAACTTGGAAACAGGTGTCAGCCTTGCTTAAGCTGATAGAGTTTTATTTCAAGCATAGGACGGAAATACACGGCTCCAAAGAATGGACGGAAATGGACTTAAGTATTCAAGCTATTAGAAACTTTTTGATAGACGAGTAGGTGAAGCCGACTGGGCATAAGTATTCAAGCTGTCAGAAACTTTCATAGCAAATGAATAAAAGCAACTGTTACCGTACTATTCGTTAAACATAAATTATCCCTAAGAGATACAGAAAGCGTACTGCTTCGGGAAATTGCAGTTTAACGAATAGTATAATTACTGAACTACATTTGTAGGCCTATCAACTGTCTTTTTGTGTCGATTGACATAAATGTTCGTCAATAGCTTATTTTGTTTTATATATTACTATTTGCAAAGTTGTAATTAAGTTCTCGTTTACTGATTTTTTTGACATAAAAAGTTCATCAATAAATATAAATATTGACATGAAAAGTTCGTCAAATCCGTAATACATAAATCTTGCAAATATTATATCATACAACTATTCATTTTTAGTAGTATATAGTTTATAATTATCTTTATTTATAATAATAAGAAACTCTAAGCCATATAATATCTCTGGTCTATAATATTCATTATTGATTATTACATCTAATTTATGCTCATGATCATCAAGGCTTTCAACAACTGATGATACCCACTGATCAAATCTATTTAAAAATAGCAAAATTGCTATTCTCATTATTATATTTACATACTGGACAATATTTAAGCTTTGTTGAATAAAAAATCTTATAGTACAACTCTTCTCTTCCATCTACAACAATCAAGAAAGGTTTTAACAACTATTGTCGTCTCTTGATATTTAATTAATAGTGCGGCTGTGAATAGTAACAATTATAAAGCAATCAAAATGCTAATTGTAATAACCTAATGAAGTTGATGAAGGGTACGGGCAATAGCCAGGTGCATGTATATATAGGCCATAATCGCCCCATTTAGATATTAGTTTACTACTTGAATACACTATTGCAGAATGCCCATCAGACGGATAATTCACTTTACTTCCAATTGGAGTAAGAATTGGTATAAAAAAACGATCTCCAATTGCAACTATGCTATAGTATGGATCTGATGTATAGTACAAATTGTAATGTATCCAAATATTATTACTTGATGATGTAGAGTACCACGCATATGAATGGCAGTTATATTTTCCTGTTGCCGAGCGTTGTCTGATTGCATTTGGATATGCACTATCTTGATAAGAATTCGCCTGATCTATATCAGTTTGTGAAAACTCGCCTGTTACCAAAAATGCGTAATCTACCATAGTACCGCTAGGAGTTGTTATAGTATATATTTGTGTATTAGGTGAAGCTATAGCATTAACTGCAACAGAGGATAAACCAAGGACCCAGCACAATAGTAATATTACTGATATTGTTTTACAGTTTAAGAGGTTCTTAGTGATTGTTCTAATCATTTAAATATCCTCCTTCGGATAACTTATATGAAATTGTTTCTGCTAATTTAGTACTAATTTTTCCCTGCTCAAAGAAAAGGCTATTCTCATCATCATCATATATAGTTGCCTCTAAATCTTTATCGTCGATTTTCATTATACTAGCCGCTAGATATAAAGTAGAGTCAATCGATAATGTATCAGAAAAACTTTGTGATTTACTTTCAAGAGCCTTTACAGTTGCATCTAACAACTCATTTCGTTCTTCTTTACTGAAAGCAAACAGAACCTCATCTTGAGCCACAAAATAATCAATGAACCTAAGTCTCAAAGTAAAATAAGGATCAGTTGAATTTATAACGGATTTGTGATCGATATTCTGATAAAATAGTATTATTTCCTTTGCAAGATCTATTCTATTATAAAGTTCTCGGAAACCATTGAACTGTTTGTTCAAAATATCAAGCCCCTGATTGTAGGAGTTATATGCAAATATATCACCAAATAACGGGTAGTTAAAACAAGTTTCTATGAGACCTTTAGTGGATATTTTCACTAGAATGTTATCTGGTATTTGTGTCACTTTCACCATATCATCATGTGTTTCCAATGCTTTCCATTCATCTGGATTTTCTAAAGGTGTAATTGGAAATACATATACATCGGCATTTTCGTTTTTTTGAAACCACATACCATTATTCATAGCCATTACACTAGCTGTGCTTAATATAACTAATACAAAGATAATGAATATAAGACTTCCTTTTAAATATCTTTTTTTCATTCTTTTCCTCCTCAAATTTTAATAAACAAGTTATCAGTATATATTATCGATTGAGTAATCTGACTGGTGCTTTCGACAAGCTGACTTTTCAATTTCTTTGACTAGTTTTTTCTCTTCTTTGTTGGTTAACTTTCTTGAAAGCAAATATCCTGCAAGACTTGGAGCCAATAATGATCCTGCAATGTATCCTAAGGCATCTAGCATATATTCTCCCCCTTTATCATATGATATTTTTCGTAACTTCACGAATGTAAATCCCGTTTCTTTGAATCACTCTTTTGCGATTTGAGCAATCACTGCTGTTATCTCTTAGAACACGTAAACTTCTTATATCCGCTATTAAATGTATTTCATATAACATAAAGAATAATATATATTATACCATATTTTGTAATATTTTAATATAACTTTTTTAATACAACAGAAAAAGACTTCAATATACATAACCACTCAATATTTACTTAACTTTACATACCTAATATTTATTTCATATTTCGATATTGCCTTAGATTTACTTCATGAATTTGTGAAATAAATTCTAGGCAATAAAAAATAACGTATCAAAAAAGCCTTAAAAATCAAGGCTTTCAGAATATTAATCTGTATATTGTTTCCCTAACATTTATTTCAATTGACACTTTTGAAGTGAAACTGGTAAAATGTGAGTGTTTTGCGCGAACAGCTAATGCGGACGTCTGATGCTTGCACCATACTTTTACATTCCTTAATTCACTAAGAACAATTAATTATAGAATTTATTAAATTTTCAAAACCATTTTACCGATTTTACTTCACCCGACAGCAACTATTTTTATTGCCTAAAATTGCAGAACGAACCCTATTTCGTTAATATAATTACCGTTGTTCTGATTGAATATTATACCGGAAAATTGCCTTACGCGCTCTGACACCAGTACTGATGTATTCTTACATCCCTAGTTAGTTCCGGATGAAAGGAGGTTACCAGCATATTATTCTGCTTCGCTGCCACAATATGGCCGTCAACCGTGGCCAGAACCTCCACTCCTTTTGTTTCCGATATGCTCTCAATGTAGGGTGCTCTGATAAATGTCATCGGTACTTCTCCTACACCTGCAAAATTACCTAATGTCTGAAAGCTCCCAAGTTGACGGCCATATGCGTTACGTCTCACCGTAATATCCATTACGTTAAAGCAATGATTATTGTCATTAGTGACTGTTTTAGCCAAGAGTATTAATCCGGCACAGGTTCCAAAGGTGGGCAGGCCGCTCAGAATAGCCTGCTTGATTTTATCAAATAAGTCCAGTTCGTTCAACAGTTTTCTCATCAC
Source organism: Bacillota bacterium (assembly GCA_023423335.1). Classification (GTDB taxonomy): domain Bacteria; phylum Bacillota; class Clostridia; order Lachnospirales; family Lachnospiraceae; genus Mobilitalea. Next base: position 175,412 of record JAFAFU010000067.1, read on the forward strand.
CGTACTTTCTCCGCCCGGTAAAATCAGCCCATCTATTGACTGATCAAGAAAATCAGACTTTTTCCGGATTTCAACGCTTGCTATTCCCAGCTTATTTAATACATCCCTATGTTCAGCAAAGGCCCCCTGAACTGCCAGTACTCCAACTCGTTTTATCATTAATAAACCTCCATGCTGCTAAAATCGTGAATTTGGGTGTCGCACAAATTCACTGGGTGAAAATTAAAATTTTCACCCTATCCCTCGTTCCGCCATCAAGAGCTTAATTTCCTGTTCGTTAATACCAACCATTGCTTCGCCCAAATCTTCTGACAATTCTGCAATTAGCTTAGGTTCATTATAATTCGTGACCGCCTTTACAATTGCCTGGGCCCGTTTCATCGGGTCCCCTGATTTAAAGATACCGGAACCGACAAACACTCCTTCTGCTCCCAGCTGCATTAATAACGCTGCATCCGCAGGGGTTGCAACACCTCCTGCCGCAAAGTTTACTACCGGCAATTTACCATGTTCCCGTACATGACAGGCCAGGTCGTAAGGCACCTGCAGTTCCTTAGCAGCTTGAAAAAGTTCATCTTCTCTCATATTTTGCAGCTTTTTAATCTGCTGCATGATCAATCTTATATGGCGAACTGCTTGAATAATATCTCCGGTTCCAGGCTCCCCTTTCGTTCGTATCATAGAGGCTCCCTCGCTGATTCTTCTTAGGGCTTCTCCTATATCCCTGGCTCCGCACACAAAAGGCACCTCAAATCTTGTCTTATCAATATGGAAGGTATCATCAGCGGGCGATAACACTTCACTTTCATCGATATAGTCAATCTCGATCGCTTGTAGAATTTGTGCCTCCGCAAAGTGTCCGATACGTACCTTTGCCATAACCGGAATAGATACGGCAGCCTGAATTCCTTTAATCATTTTTGGGTCACTCATTCTGGACACGCCACCGGCTTTACGAATATCTGCCGGAATCCGTTCCAAGGCCATAACGGCACATGCACCTGCCGCTTCTGCAATTTTAGCCTGTTCCGGGGTGGTAACATCCATGATAACCCCGCCTTTTAACATCTGGGCTAAATTCTTATTAAGCTCATATCGTTGATTCATAACTTTCCTCTCTTTTATTAATTCTGATATTTCAGATTGATATCCTGTGAAATCATAACAGAATGGCAGCCTGTAAAAATAATACTTGACGTTTTCGAAAACTTAATTTATTATAATTCAAAACTGATCTGGTGATAAGTATCAGAAATCATAAACTTCATGGTATCAGATATATTATAAAATCTTAAGAAAGACCGGTGTATGTGATGGATATGTTGACATTAACCTTAGACTATGAAAACAAAATTCCCCTGTACCAGCAGCTCTATTCCTATATAAAATCGGAAATTCAATCCGGCGGTATTCCCCATGGAGCAAAGCTTCCGTCGAAGAGAAAACTGTCTGTTTATTTAAACATCAGTCAAAATACTGTACAAACAGCCTATAATCAATTAATTGAAGAGGGTTATATCAGCCCCGAGGAGCGAAAGGGATTCTTTGTCAGTCAAATCGATCATAATCAGAAAATACAGATACAAATGCAAATGGAATTAACCGATATAAAAACCATAGAAAAGGCTGCTATTTTTGACTTTTCCTATCATGGTGTAGATAAACCAACCTTCCCATACGCTATCTGGCGGAAACTAATGAAGGAGGTCATCAACGAATATGATCCTGAGCTGCTGCAACGAGGAGATTCCTTTGGCTATCAAGGGTTAAGAACTGCAATTGCTATCTATCTTCATCAGTCCAGAGGCGTTAATTGCCGGGATTACCAGATCATTATCAGCTCGGGTACAGAGATCCTGTATCATACCTTAATACAGTTATTAGGTAAGCAAAGTATATTTGGAATTGAAAATCCAGGCTATGAAAAATTAAATCTGCTATTCAACAGCAACCGTGCGCAATATGCAGCAATTAGTATCGACAAAAACGGTATGATTCCAGAGGAGGTAGATAAGAGCAATGCCAATGTTCTTTGCATTACTCCTTCTCATCAGTTTCCCTCCGGCGAAATCATGCCGATTAGCCGACGTTATGCGTTGCTCCATTGGGCAAATGAAGAGGAAGACCGCTATCTGATCGAGGATGATTATGACAGTGAGTTTAAATACAGCTCAAAACCCATTCCTGCCCTGCAAAGCTTGGATACGAATGAAAAGGTTATCTATATCGGCTCCTTCTCAAAATCCCTTTCATCAACCATTCGGGTCAGCTATATGGTTCTTCCGCCCAAATTATTAGCAGATTATCGAAATCAGCTTTCCTACATACTCTGCCCTGTTCCAATCTTCGAACAAAAGGTTTTGTACCGTTTTATCAATGAGGGATATTTTGAACGACATCTAAATAAGATGAGAATTATATATAAAAGAAAACGAGAAACACTGGTAAAAGTATTTACCGAACTAAATTGTGGTATTGAGATACTGGGGGCCGATGCAGGTCTCCATCTATTAATCAGGGTTCCAAATCACATGTCAGAAGAGGAGCTAATGCAGTCAGCTCTCGACCTGGGCGTGAGAGTCTATGGAATATCCGGGTACTATATTGATAAAAGCAAGCTGAAGGCAGATCCTACTCTGATGTTGGGATATGCGGGAATCAGTGAAGGTGATATAAGCAAGGCAGTAGAACTGCTTTACCAAGCATGGATGTAAGCAATACTATTTCAAATGCTTGAAAAAATGGGTTGTTGGTGCTAAACTAGGTTAAGTACTGTACTACTCTTCTCTGTCGGCGCTGCGGCAAACATAAGCAGTAAATAGTTTAGTGACAAATAACATTTATATTCGAGGGAGCTTCAATATGAAACAATTAAGATTGGCATTTGTTGGATCGCTTATTGGGGCGTTAATACTTACTGGCTGCAAAGCATCGAATTCTTCAGAGCATGAACTGTCGATAACACCTTCTATTTCTTCTCCAATTTCTATATCGCCTAACATACGGGCAGAATACTTAAAACTTTTGCCGGAAGAAGCACAGGCTATGATGTCTGATGATGTTATTATTCTCGATGTCCGCACACAGGAGGAGTATGATGAAGGGCATATCGCTAATGCTCTTTTATTACCCGATTATGAAATCCAAGAAAAAGCGGAAACCGTTATTACCGACAAAAAACAAACCATACTTATATACTGCCGGACAGGTATAAGAAGCGAACGCGCATCCAGGGAGCTTATTGATTTGGGGTATGAAAAGGTATATGATTTTGGCGGCATAGCCGATTGGACAGGAGAAATTGTCGGACACTGGCTCTATCCGTCCTACTACAACTATTTTGGAGGTACATTGCCACCGGATATTGTTACTCCTATTAACTTTACAACAACCCAAAAAATAAGTGATCAAATGCCGGAGTTTACATTTCATCTTACAGGTAATAACGTCAAACGTTACGGGGTATTCGATGACAGCACCAAGTATTACATTATGTTTGACGGGAATAAAATAGAAAATATAACAATAACAGATTCTACAGGAGCTTTAGTACAGAAAATAGATGACTTATTCACGGAAAATCCGGCTTCTGAAGAAGAAATGTACGGTCTTTCATTTGATGATTGGAATTTTGATGGATACTTAGATATTGGTCTGTGGTCTTATCGTGGCGGTTCCATGCGAAATGACCCTCATTATTACTGGCTGTGGGATCAAAGCCAGGGACAATTTGTAGAGAATGCGGAACTGATGGAATTTAGTGATTTTTCTACAATTTCAATTAATGTCCAAGAAAGCCGATTAGAATGTTATACACGCCTCGGAATTTCCGGCGGCGTAGCACAGCATGTTAAATATATAGATGATAAATTCATGTTGGTGTATTCCTTTACATCAGAGGCAGTGCCGTCACCTGATGAAGAAGACAAATACCTCAGACATATAACTGTTGCAGAATTAATTGACGGCGAAATGGTAATCACTGAGGATTATTACGAAGATTTAGAGAAATAACTCTCTTAGGTTAATATGTATTTCCTTATGTATATTATGTTATGCTGATGGAACGCTCTGCCTTAAATGGTTCGTCATCTATAAATATTGTGTATTAAGCATGGTATCAATCCACAATTTTGTTTTAATTTTTTATATTCAGGCCGTTCATACGGATAAGACTTAAACAAACCAGTAATAGAACGGCCGTTATCGGCAGTACCTGTCTATCAGGCATAATACTGTGCCTGTGCAGTCCAAAGCTGATAATATATGTTTACGGCGTCCTTTAATAATTCTTCATGACTTCCATTCTGTACAATCTTACCATCGTCAAAAACCACAATATGATCGCAGAAGCGGCAGGAGGACATCCTGTGGGAGATATAGATTGCGGTCTTATCTCTTACCAGCTCATCAAAACGTTTATATATATCATATTCTGAAACCGGGTCCAAGGCAGAGGTCGGCTCATCCAGAATAACGAAGGGTGAATTCTTATAAAGCGCCCTGGCAATTGCTATCTTTTGAGCTTCCCCTCCGGAAATTTCAATGCCGTTTTCCCTCATCTGATAGATATTGGTATCAATACCGTCAGGCATGCTTTTCAGTCTTTCACCAAATCCGGCTTTTACTAAACTGTCTTCTATTCTTTCTTTGTCATAGTCCAGCGAAGCAGCCACATTTTCTGCCAGCGAGAAGGAAAACAGCTGAAAATCCTGAAATACAATAGAAAACAACCTCATATATTCACTGTAATCATACTGTTTGATATTAATACCATTCAGTAAAATCTCACCTTCCGTAGGCTCATACAGACGGCACAAAAGTTTAATGAAGGTTGTCTTGCCTGCTCCGTTCTTTCCTACCACCGCCATCTTCTGTCCAATCCGAAGTTTTATATTCACATGGGAAAGCACCATTTCTTTGCTGTTAGGATAATGAAATGATACCTCCTTAAACTCTATTTCATATTTGTTATCATCACTTTTTTCGACCGGAAGGGTTCCTTTGTGTTTTTGATTTTCAATCTCCATAAAGTCACTGAAATACGCCAGATACCGGCTTCTTATTCCAATGTCAACATAGATATCAAGTAAACCGCCCAATCCGTTGCTTAACTCTCGAAAGGCACTGATATATTTTAATACACTTCCGATGGAGATCAGATCCATTATGGTTTTTAATCCAACATAGATATAGCTTGCCCCCTCAAATACAACCCCAATCAGATTTCCGATAATACTGGCTTTATTATAACTGTTCGTCATCCTGTTAGAGACAGTCTCCATCCGCTTGTGGTCCTGATGTATTTCATCCATGATCATATCATCCATTCGATATAAACGGATATCTTTTCCTAAGGAATAATTCCATACAAAATTGTAAAAATAACCGAAGCGGCGATTCGACTCAACGTTATCTTCAAAGCTTTTTTGTTCCTGTTTTCCGGTCCATCGGTTCAGATGAGAGGCTGCCAGTAAGGTCAATCCCATAATAATCAGTACGGAAAAGCCGCTGTACCATGCATTCATAAATTTGGCAAGGCCACTGAGTTTACTGCCCTCTACCGGAAGGAATAACCCGATGAGAAGAGCGACGGAATAAAATATTTTGCATATTCTCTCAACCAATCTTCCAAGCAGCTCGCAGAAGGTACCGATATCCCCATGGCTGTTCATACCTGCTTCCGCCTTGTGTATCAGCTCCAGGGTTCCTTTTTTCTCAAGAAGCTCATAATCCAAAGCTAGTGCTTTCTCACATATCATTTGACCGGTGCGTTCCGTGATAATCCTTCGATAAACACCTGTTACAAATTCTAATCCCCATCTGCTGAGCGTCAAGATAAAATTGCATCCGATCAGAATATAAACATAGTGCATGATATCGGACACGGTATCCTTATGTACAATCATATCCAGGATAATACTTCCCAGATATATATTAACGAAGGGTTGTCCGGCAGCGATTAACTTTGTTATTAATAGGATCGGCAAATAATCCGGCCTTAATTTTTTTAACAACCCGACTACTTTGAATATCGTACCTATCGTATCCTGTTTATCTTTCTTATGCCTCATTTACCGCTACCGCCTTTTCCTGATAGTAATGACTTTGGATATCAAAAATCTCTTTATATTTTCCGCGCATCCCGATTAACTGCTCATGGGAGCCTTCTTCTGCGACTGAGCCCTGTTCTAAGAAAATGATTCGATCACAGAATTTTGTGCTGGAAAGCCGATGTGATATAAAAAGAGAGGTTTTATCTCTCGTCAATTCGTTATATTCCTGATACATTTTACTTTCGGCAATCGGATCAAGCGCGGCAGTCGGTTCATCAAGTATTAAAATAGGACCATTCTTGTAAATTGCCCTTGCGAGCAGCAGCCTTTGCGTCTCACCGCCGGATAACTGAATGCCCTTATCATTTAATGTCTGTGTGATATAAGTCTGCTCTCTGTTCTCCAGACTTTCTATCTTTTCCCACAAACCGGCCATTTTCAGGCTTTCCGACACTCTTTCACGATTGATGTCTTCTGCTATACAGCCCGCAATATTCATCTCGATGGTAAATGCCAAAGGGTTTACATCCTGGAATAAGACACTGATCAGTGACTGATACTCCGGTAGATTTATCTTGGTAATATCTTTATCATTCACTAATATCCTGCCGTCTGTTGGCCAATATAAGCCACATAATAGCTTTACAAGAGTAGTTTTACCGGCTCCGTTATTTCCGACAAGAGCTATTTTTTCACCGGGTTTTATAATCAGATTCACATGGGATAACGTGTCTTTATCCGATCCGGCATATCGGAAGGAAACATCCCGGAATTCTATTTTTAGAGGCTTGCTTGATCTTGGTGCTTCTTCACCGCCCTGATGCATAAATACATCCTTCGTATCCATTACTGCCAGATACTCATCAAATTCATGGCTCGATTTCCGTAAGGTGTTCAGGGAAAGCGAAAAACCGTAGATCCAATCCGAGAAGCCGGTAATCAAACCCAAATATAAGGTGAAGGTTGCCGGTGATATTTCGCCGGATACTGCCTTTGTTACCAGGATAAAATACGCCAGAAGATTTCTTGGCACCTCGCAAATCTGATCCGATATGGTAGGCCAATACCACCGAAAACCGGTTTTACGCTGATATTTTCCTGCATCCTTAACCAGTTTTTCATATACCTTATGAAACCATCCTTCCATCTGATAAACCCTTACATCCTTACCCGCCTTCAAATCCAGACCGCTCTGGCTAAGATAACGCTTTTTCCGGTAAATCTCCGTATTCTCCTCCCTGTGTTTATCGGAATACCTCAAGGCGTGATTTCGGAACAGAAAATCCAGAACAAACATTACAATCATTGTGAAAAGAATACGAATATCCAGAAAAAGTATCGCTGTTCCATAGGAGGTTAATCCAATGGATAGAATTAAGAATTCAACCGTTTCATTCATTAACCGTTCGGCACCGATCCAGTTATTATTTATTGCATTGGCTCCCTTTTCAATTGCCTTCTGTCTTTCCTGCGGTTCCACATTTGCATAATCGGTAGTCAGGTTCTTTTTCACATAACGATAAAAAAAGTAACCCAGCCTGGTATAGGTCCGTTTATTTGAAATACGGGAGCCCATAATACTTCCGCAGGCGTTGACTCCGGAAGCAAGCAGTATCACTCCGGCCATGGCCGGCAGGAATTTACCGATATGGCCTTTTGTTATGTACGCAATCGCAATGGTTGGTATCAATGTGGCAAGGAAAGGTCCGGACACCTTACAGATCATATAGATCGGTATCTGCCATTTAACAGTTCTGTATCGCTCAAACATAGCTTTCATTACGAATATAACATTTCTGATCGCTATCGTATTACTGCTATCATTCTTTTTCATCTTCATCCTCTTTTCCTTTCCCTCCCAATCATATAAACAGCCGGATAACTATATAATACGATCAAAATCTTTTATTTAATAAGATTATCTCCAACGTTCCGGCACAGGGCAGACACTCAATGCTGATATCTTAACATAAAACGAGAAATTATACCATCCTTTTCCATTAGGCAGTCTTCTTTTTCAATTTAATTTATGATCTTTATGTTAAAATTTATTTCCTAAATGTTTATACCATATTTTTATCTCTAAATAATTTAAAAAGTGGTAAAAGCTTATTCCGAAGCCTTTACCACTCATTATTTCATACTTAAATAAATCTATCCTATACCACATCTATAGCAGTTATATGAAAATATACACTGTTTTTATATCTTTACTGCTGCATACAAGGGTTTTCCTACTCCTGATGGTCCAGTCTCCTGTAGCCAAACCAATCCGGAGCAGGGTCGAAATATTCATGGCTCATGCTTAGGTCAATATAGTATTTCATTCCATCCGAACTCAGCATAACAGTCTCTACCGGGATAACACTATCCACATGATTCTCAATATCAGCCGCCTTAGCCTCTTTCAAGGCTCTTTCCCTGACTTCCTGCAGGGATTCTCCTGCATACAATCCTATATCATGCAACTCCTGAGTACACTCTTTCTTATAACCGCCGAAATGGACAAAAAATAATTGCCTGCTGTGATCCGGCTTCTTCTCAGTGAGCGAAACCTTAAAGCCGTCTGCTCCTGTAATTGCCTTATAGCTATCCATGTGAAGCTTTTCATCCAAGCCATACCAAATGCTTTTCAGTAACTCTACCGTTTCATCGATATGATCTGCAACCACAAATTGGACATCATGCACTTCTATATTGCAGCCTTTGACCTTTCCGCCTAAAGTGACCATATATAAGTTTTTCATAATCAAATACTCCTTTATAATATAATTGCATTGCTTTTTTATCCGATTGAATTCGGCTTTATTTCATATGGGGTATAATAACATGATCTGCAAAAATTAACAAGTATCAAGCCCGCAGAAAGCCGCCGTAAGGATGCGGTTATAATCGGATCGATTCATACTTTACGTTCGGATAACAATCCTCTATTTCATGGCATGTATTTATGGTTTTTAAAATAATCACTATAGAATATTTTATCCGTGATTGCTAATTTATTAAGGTGGGCAAGCGCTCTTAGCTCAAAGTCGGCTATTGTTTCCTTCGATGCACCCGGGGCTTTGTATCTCAGGTCATTTAATGAATAGCCGATAACCTTATCATTGATGAAAATATTATAGGCTCTGGAATAGATTATACTTTCCTTATCCCGATTAAATATCGTCGAGCCAAGATAAAGGTTATCCCAGGCCGGTATTCCCAGCAGGTCACAGATTGTCGGAACTACATCTGAAGTAGTCGTGAACTTGGATATTTCCTTTCGATCACCGGAAAGCTCCAACGCTGCGGCAAGCTTTCTGTCATAGATCATCATGGGAACGCGGTAAAGCTCCGGATTGAACCTGGTATCAATTCCCTTAGCATAATTACTGAGCCCATTATAATATGTATTATGATCGGCAACCATCACGATGGTTGTCGTATCCAGCAAGCCCTTCTTTTCCAAGTCCTCGAACATTATTCCTACCGCTTTATCCAGGTCGGCAACTGCGGCCGCATAGGTCCGCAGGTAATTCGTATATTTGTCGCCCTGCGGGAAAACACTTAGCTGGTCAAAGCTGTCATAATAACCACTGAGATTTTCTCTTTTATTATAAAACCCATGGGAGGAAAATGTAATCCAGTAGGTAAAGAAACGTTGATCCACGGGAAACATCTCATCCTTCATTGCCTCCATGGTCAGGGAATCCAGTGTTCTCTCCCGTTCATCCGAATCCCAGGTATTCACAACCCCGTATTCCTTCATTGCATTGACATCTACCAGCTCTTGAAAGCCAAGACTTTTATGGATAACGCTCCTATTATAGAAGGAACCGGTATTCTGATGATATGACCGGATGATTACTTCGTTCTGCCCTTCCAGGGCCGCTTCCTGTCGAAACAGATTCGGCAGGGAATATGGATAAGCGTTCTCGGCAAAATCATTATGAACATATTTACCAGTCGGGTTACTGCCGACAAGTGTTAATGCCTCAGCGGTATCCGTCTTTTCCCTGGAATAAAAATTATCGCATATGACCCCTTCCTCCATCAGTCTGCTTAAGTTCGGATAAATCCTGGCAGTAAGCTCCCTGGGGTATCTCTGCAGCGGATACCATTCGAAGGACTCTGCCAATATCATGATAAGATTATTGCCCCGGCTGATTCCATTATGCTTCGAGGTATCCGCTCTTTTTGCATATATGGCGGAAGCTAAATGGTTCACATCGAATAGATCAACAAGATTTGTCCTGTCACCATGAAGCATTTCATAGACAAAGTTGCTTGTGATTCCTAATTTTTGATAACTGTTTTCCGATTTATAGAGCAATGCCTCATAATCTGATGCTGATCTTGATAGATCATCAGAAATCGGGTCCAAGAATAAGCTTATCACCAGGAGCATATTGAGGACCAGCATAACCCGTCTGTTTCTCTTATTGTAATTGATCGTCAGATGTCCGGTATTACGGCATTTTCGTATATAGAATATCAAAAAAGTAAAATATAAAATGCTTGTACCGGCACATAGAATAAGCAGACCGGGTGACAGATATAATTGCTCGATGGTGGCATAGGCATCATTCCTCTGCTGCAGCATGCTTTTCTCAAAAACAGTACCATTTGAGAGGAACAAATAGTTAAACCCAAGTATCAAAAAGCATTGTACAAACAAGAAGAAAAACGAATAGATAGCCTTCAGCCTTTTACTTTTTAACCAGATGAGTGTAAAAACGATAGAAAACCAAAGCAGTAATGGATATAACGGATGGATAACATAAGAACAACAGTCAAAGAAAACAAGCGATACCAATTCCAATGAGATTGATAGCACACCGTAAACCACTGCTACGATATTGGCCGACATAAAATCAAAAAATTTTTTAATCATAACTCTTTTCATACGATTCAAACATACCTGCCTTTTGTATTAGTTTGTGCCGGGGCATGCGTACATGCTTTGATGATGCAGGCACCATAAGCTAAAGATGATTATAATCAACGCCCATTATAAATACAATGGAGTTAAATTAAGGTTAGATTAGAAATAATTAAATGTTCTCTTCTAAGTTCTTACCATAATTTGCCACTATAATAACATATCAGAACATATGTTTCAATCGAACAAAAACTTACTTTTTCGTAATTTTTATTGTAATTTCTGTCCCTGTACTTTACCGCTTATTTTAAAAGAGGTATAATGTACTTGCCCATCATATCATAAAGGAGTAGTTGTATGTCTGACGATAAATTGATACCTGATCATGACAATGAAAGCGACATAAATCAAATGCCGGATACAGAAGAAACAAAGGAAAGCGCAGAAATTACCACGGACGAATTACATAAGATTACATGCAGCACCGAGAACAATAAAAGCACGAATGAGCCTTTCGTTCAAATATGGACTGAAGAAGATGTTACCGATGAAGATAAAGCTTCCGTTAAAGATAAAATTCCTAATGAAGATAAAACTTCTGATGAAGATAAAGCCCTCGATGAAGAAAAAGCTCCCGATGAAGATAAAGCTCCTGATGAAAATGCAACTGCCGATGAAAACCGGGAACCGGTTACAACGGGAGGAACCGCATCCTCTGTAACAGAGAAGGATAGGAAATTCAAATTCACCCGAAATAATATAATATGCATCCTGCGGCTTCTATGTGTCGTTGGATTTATCGTCTTTACCGCTTTATTCATCAATGAGGCTGTAATACAGCCCTACCGGTCCAAGAAGGATATTGATTACACCAGGGATTTATATCATAGTCCGGAGGAGGATGTTGCCATAGCTTCCTCTCCCACACCGGCAGCATCTCCTACCCCTGTTCCTGATGCTGTAGTCGTAACACCAACCCCTACCCCTGTTATAACTCAGGCGCCTACCCCTACCCCCGATCCGAACAGGGATGAACAGGGACGGCTGCTTCAATTTAAGGAGCTATTAGCTGAGAATCAGGATGTGAAGGGTTGGATATCGATACCTGATACGAATATCGATTACGTAGTAATGCAGTCCGGCAGGGAGGACCCGGAGTTCTATCTTAATAAGGGGTTTGATAAGGAATACAGTAAAGCCGGTACCTTATTTCTGGATATAAGGTCTTCTGTGGAAGAAGATACACAAAGCCTGTTGATTCATGGTCATAATATGGTAACCACGAAAGAGAAAATGTTCCGCAGCATCCTGAAATATAAGGAAGGTATCAAATTCTATAAAAATCACCCATTAATTCAATTTGATACGATCTATCATACCGGGACCTGGAAGGTATTTGCCGTATTTATAACCCCTCCGGACCCCGAGCGGGATTATTTCTTTGAATACCGGACTTCTACTTTCGCAGATGCGTCCGATTTCCTAAACTTTGTATATCAGATCCGCATCCGTTCTCTCATAAATGTAGATGCTGTTGATATCAACGAGAATGACCGGCTGCTGATGCTCTCCACCTGTTCTTATGAAGCCAATGACAGAAATTACCGTACCGTATTGGTTGCCCGTAAGGTCAGGGACGGGGAATCTACTGAGGTTAATGTGGACCGGGCTGCCATGAATAAGAATCCGCTCTATGCCCGGGATTATTATGACGAAAATGGCGGAAAAGCCCCCGTATTACCCGCTACCTTTGAGGAAGCTCTGGCGGACGGTAAAATCAACTGGTATACACCGTCAAAGGAACTCATAACTGAATAAATGATTGTAATAGAGGGGCTGTATTTCACAATAATAGCCCCTTTCTTATTGAGGCAAATACCCATATATTAATTAATTGCACTCATACATATATTAAATTACTCTTATACATATAATATACCAATTACAGATTCGAGGCTGACAATGGATATATATGTAGTCCAACCAGGCGATACCATTCGTTCGATTGCCGCCAGATTCGGAGTATCTGCTGACTTTTTAATCAGATACAATGAGCTGGAGCATCCGAATTCATTAGTCCCGGGAGAAACCATAGTGATTGTATACCCCAGGCAGACCTATACGGTTCAGGATGGGGATTCCTTACTCAGTATCGCAAATGCTCATGGGATATCTGTTATGCAGTTATTGAGAAATAACCCGTTTTTATCGGATAGAAGATATATTTTCCCGGGAGAATCATTAATCATCAGTTACAACACTAAAAGGAGCCTGTCAACCATAGGCTTTGCTTATCCCTATATCAATAGAAACACTTTAAGAAGGACCTTGCCCAGTCTTACTTATATTTCGGTATTTAATTATCAATCCATCGGTAACGGAGATTTGATTTCTTATTTTGATGACACTGAAATCATTCGAATATCCAAGGAATACGGAACAATTCCGCTGATGCTCATTACCACTTTAACCGCCCGCGGGGTACCAAATGTTGATGCCGCATATTCCCTGTTATTAAATGCCGATCTGCAGGAACAGCTGATTACGAATATTATTGACATGATTAGGGCAAAAGGCTACGTAGGGATAAACATTGTTTTCAATTACCTGACTGAGTCCACCCAACGGCTATATGATGATTTTGCTGTCAGAATAGCAAGCCGCCTAAGAAGTGAAGGCTATCTTTTCTTTGTAACGATTAACCCCCATATCGAAAACGAAAATAGCGAAATTACCTTTGATCAGGCTGATTATTCGATTATTGATCAGTCTTCGGATTTTATCTTGTTTCTGCAATTTATATGGGGCAACAATACTAACCCTCCCGCACCGGTCAGCTCCATATCTGATCTTAGAGCATTGATCACTTTTGCCGTTACCACGGCACAACCGGAAAAGCTGTTTCTGGGAAAGCCGATCATAAGCTACGATTGGGCATTACCCTATGTACCGGACAGAACCATCGCCTATTCTCTTACTCTGAACAGTGCCTTAAATCTGGCCTCGGAAGTAGGTGCTGTCATACAATTTGACGAGCCCTCACAGACACCCTATTTTACGTATGAACAATATTTGATCGGTACACCCATCCAGCATATCGTGTGGTCCATCGATGCAAGAAGCATCAACGCCATGGCATTATTAATTGATGAATATAACTTAAAAGGCCCTGGTATATGGAATGTAATGATATATTATCCCCAACTGTGGCTGGTACTTAATTCCCAATATGACATAGAAAAGATAGAATTATAGAGACAATGAAAAATCCGGACTTGCCGGACTATACTTTTGACTTTTTCAGATGATTGATGTATTGTAATAATATTAACTATCTATAAAGGTATTAACCATGCCTATTGCCGCAGATAAAGGAGTATTGATATGAATATCGAGTTTTCCGAAAGGGCCGGCCGGTTCGGAAGTAATATTTTTAATACTTTAAATGAGCGTAAAAACGAACGACAAAAAGCCGGTCAGGCAGTATATAACTTTACCGTCGGAACCCCGGACTTTACACCGGATTCTCATCTTATGGAGGCTGTTTCAAAGGCTGCTCTGGATCCGGATAATTATAAATATTCCCTCGGGGATACACCGGAGCTTATCGAGGCGGTTATCCATTGGTATCAGACACGTTATCAGGTTACGCTGAAGGCAGAGGAAATCACTTCCGTTGCCGGTACTCAGGAGGGAATGACTCATATCGGCCTGGCCTTACTAAACTACAAAGATACCGTCCTGGTGCCCAATCCGGGTTATCCGATCTTTGAAATCGGTCCCTTTCTCTGCGGTGCCAGGATAGAGTACTATAATCTGCTTCCCGAGAACGGATATCTGCCGGATTTTAAATCGATTCCTGAGACGGTTGCCGACAAAGCCAGGATGATGATTGTCTCCTATCCGGCCAATCCTGTGGGGGCTACCGCCCCTGCTTCCTTTTATGAGGAGCTGATTGCCTATGCCAACAGGCATCAAATTATTATCATACATGATAATGCATACTCGGAGATTATTTATGACGGAGGTAAGGGAACCTCCTTTTTAAGCTTCCCCGGCGCCAGGGAGGTTGGAGTAGAATTCAATTCTCTTTCCAAGACCTATAATATAACCGGTCTTCGTATCTCCTTCCTGCTTGGTAATCCGGATATTATACATAAGTTCAAGACACTGCGTTCCCAATTTGATTACGGTACCTGCTATCTGGTCCAAAAGGCTGCGATCGCTGCTCTGACCGGGCCCCAGGACAGCGTGGCAATCAACCGCAGAGAATATGAAAAACGACGGGATGCACTCTGTAAGGGTCTTGAAAAGCTTGGAATGCAGGTTCAAAAATCAGAGGGTTCCATGTTTGTTTGGGCCAAAAATCCGGAAGGCTATCCTGATTCCAATGATTATTGCAGGAAGCTTTTTGAGGAAACCGGCATTCTCTGTACTCCGGGCAGCAGCTTCGGTTCTCTGGGCGAAGGCTACGTCAGGTTCGCTCTGGTGCTTCCGGCGGATACGATTCATTCGATCTTTAAAAATATTTAATCGAATTACCAAGGGCTGTTGCAAAGTAGCAACAGCCCATTTTATCTTTTTATTTAACCTCCGGATATTTATCCAGCCAGTTTTCACCTTCATATTCATCAATCTGCTGAACCATGCGGTTCAGAAAGGCCTCCAGGTACAGGTTGTCCTCTTCCTTCTCGGCAAACCACACGCTTGTCTGCCCAAATCCGTACGCGGTTCCGTTCTTTCTCCTGGGAACGGACCATTTCGGCTTATTGCTTCTTTCCTTTCTGGGAAGTAATACACAGTCCTTTGCCTTTGCAAGGGCGTTATAGGCCTGAACATAAACACTGTTTTCCGTATCATTGGTAGGAAACTCGATCTCCTGATAATAACGGTATACGGTTGCATGACGATACCAGCCTACAACTGTAGTAAACCCATGGGCAGGATGGTTGGCACAATAAATCACCAGTACATCCTCCACCAGGTCCCTGTCCTGGTATTCCTCACAGCCGTCAATTTTTTCAATATGTAACTGGTTCTTTACCCCCTTCGAAGCCTTTGTTTCCACAAAGCCCAGACAATAATCGCCGGATTCGAAGGACCCGTCAAAAAACTCCAAAGCCACCTTCTCAAAATTATATTTCTCATAGGCATCATTGGTCTTCCTGACATAATCCCCGCCGCCCTTCGGAGTGTCCGCCCCGGCAAAAATACCTTTATAGTAGTCAAGCCATGCTATATTACAGAATAGTGTCCTCATGTCATTACCTCCATGTTATATAATTGCTTTCCCAAGTATTATTTTACATAAAACATGTGTAAATTCGATGTTTTTCGTAAATTATTATACTATTTATTTTCTTTGGCATAATTGTATATATAGAATTAATTTTATTCCGGAATCAAATGATGCCGAACATCCCAGAATGTAATTATAACCCAATATGGATAAAATTTCTACCCTTATTTCTCATGTAAGTGCTGCCTTTCTATTCAAAAAATACTGCGGGACAATTTTTCCGTTATTTTACGGGTTGTATGCATTATCCACCTTACTTTCGGACAGGTATATGGTATAATATAAAAGGATATTTCTAATCAAAGGCACTGTAACAGCAGTTTTTTTATAAATCGGAGGACTTATGGCACTGACGATATTCTTTATGGCATTTTTCTCTATCATACTTGCCATTCGGAACCTGAAAAGTAAATATAATCTGCTATTTATCCTGATGATATTCGGAATGAGTGTTTCGATGTTTACCATCGTATCGGAAATATTGAAAAGCAGCAATTACCGGGTGCCCTCCTATTATCTTTACAGCGGAATTGAATACCGGATGTTTTTGTTCCTTAGCAATATTTTAAGGCTTTCGCTGTCCAATCTTCTGATTCTCAGGAATCTGGGGATAGTCACCTACCTGATCGCCATTATGCTCTTTGCAATCACCTTCAGTAGGAATGTAAAGGGAAAACATCAGGGAGCGAAACCGGTCAGCCATGTACTCCGTTATGTGTTCCTGGTTGCCTATCCGATCCTTTACTTTTTCTTCTATCATCCGGACACTGCCTTTTTCATCTACCTGACTGAGAATAAGCTTCATGGTCAGGGCCGGCTTCTATGGACGAATATAATAACTGTTATGGATTTCATTATGGGTTTAACAGCGCTGATCTATCTGTTGTATCCGATTATCCTGCTGTTCCGTAATTACCTGAAAAATAAAATCTCCTTTTTCTCAGAGCAGCTTCTGGGATTGGCCTTGAGTTTAAGCCTGCTGAATTCCATCTTCTTCTTTGTGTTTTTTACTGGAGCCTTCAAAACCTCGGTTCATAATGTCTTTACCTCCGCTTTCTGGCGATATAAGCTGGTGGTGGTCGTGCCGAAGAACTATGCTACCCTGTTGCCCGTATTATCCTTGATAATTTTAATGGTCATCCTCTACATTACCTTTAAATTCAAAACAGACAGTATGATCAATGGTCTTCGGGAACGTGCCATTAAAAAAAACCTAAATCAACTGAATACCAATCTGAAGGATGTGCTGCATTCCGATAAGAACATTATGTTTAATATCAAGATTCTCTCCCAGGAAGCCATGGAGGCCTATGGGACACCGGAGGGCCAGCAAAAATTGGAGAAGATATTAACCCTGAGCGAAAGCCATATGGAAGCCATATCAAAAACCTTGGATAATATAAGGGAGCTCAGGGTCCGCACGATTCGGAACAATCTGATCGAAGCGATTGAAAATGCCCTGAAGGAGACCTCCGTACCGGAGTATATTAAGCTGACAACCCTGTATCATGATAATCCGGTTTATTGTAATTTTGATATGTATCATATGACACAAGTTATCATCAACCTGATCTCTAACGCAGTCGATGCCATTAACATACAGAAAAACGAAGATGCTTTTATACTGATCACTGTGGATTCCAGTAAGGAGTGGATTTATCTGTCCATCAGGGACAGCGGCTGCGGAATTCCCAAAAAGCATTTGAAAAAGGTGATCACTCCCTACTATTCTACGAAATCAAAGCAGAATAACTGGGGTATGGGACTCTCCTATGTATTCCGGGTTATCACCTCCCATTGCGGCCATCTTAGAATTAAAAGCCGTCCGGGAGAATACACCAACATTGAGATCTTATTACCAATGAGCAAATAAAATGATACCCGTACACCGAAGCTGCCGGCACGCCGCGGATGTCCGATATTCAGAGGGCAAAAGCGCCGGAATAAATAAGTAAGACAGGGGGATAACAGGAAGATGGATAAAATAAAGCTGTTAATTGTAGATGATATGACTGATATCAGAGAATATTTTAATATGATTTTATCGAAGGAACCGGACATTGAGGTGCTGGGGATGGCTTCCTCCGGAATTGAGGCGGTCCGCCTGGCCCGGGAATTACAGCCGGATGTTATTTTGATGGATATCCAGATGGAATCAAGAACAGCCGGAATTGATGCGACGAATGCCATTAAGGCCGACAATCCCAATATAAAAGTGATCATACTCACCATCCATGAGGAGGATGAATATTTGTTCCAGGCATACTGTGCCGGTGTCATGGATTACATCGTCAAGACAGATTCCATCTCCCAGATCATAAATTCCATCCGTACGGTATACTCCAACAAGCTGATGCTTAGGCCCGGAATTGCAGATAAAATCATCTATGAATTCTCGAGGATGAAGACTCAGCAAAACAGTATGATTTATATTCTGAATATCATATCAAAGCTTACAAACAGTGAATATGAGATTCTGAAATGCTTTTATGAAGGCAGTACGTACAAAACCATATCAGAAACCCGGTTCGTATCCCCGGCTACGGTAAAAAGCCAGGTGAACAGTATCCTGAAAAAATTCGAAATGAAAAGCATGAAGGAGGTTGTTAAGCTGCTAAAGCAGATGAACTTCTCCGAACTGATTAAAAGCGGTACTATCAATTAATTTACCGGCGGATGTATTTCGCATTCGGAATATCAGAAGCCCCATATACTTCTCAAAGACACACCGAGTGAGGGAAGTATATGGGGCTTCCTGTAGCTTATATAGTAATTGCGTGTGAAGATGCTTTTCTTCACACTAATCAACCATACCTGCCCTTTGCGTTAGTTTGTGCGAGGATAACGCAGGCACAAACTTTGAAGTGTGAATTATGCTTTTTATAATTTACACTAGCATCTTGTTAATCTGGTTACCCTCCAGCCAGGAATAAATGTTATCAAAGGTAATCTGCGCTCTTCGAACCATGGATTCCTTGGTCGCAAAGGCAACATGAGGTGTCAGCAGGGCGTTCGGAGCGTCAAACAGAACATGGTCCGTGGGCAGGGGCGGCTCGATCTCAAATACATCGATGGCTGCTCCGGCAAGCTTCTTCTCCTTCAAGGCCTGGGCGGTTGCTTCAATATCAATTACCTGACCTCTTGCACAGTTTACAAGTAAGGCGTCGGGCTTTAAAAGGGATAGATTATCCTTATTGATTAAGAATTTCGTATCCTCCGTGAGAGGGGTATGCAGAGTAATGATATCGCTTTCCTTTAAAAGCTCCTCCAGATCGACATACCGGATGCCCAGCTCCTCTCCTTCCTTTCTTACGCTGCGGTTATAGCCGAGAAGTCTGCAGCCGAAGGCTTTTAAAAGCTCTGCCGTTCTTAAACCGATTGCTCCGGTTCCTACGATACCGACCGTCTTTCCTGCCAGCTCACAGCCAACCAATCCGTCCTTTGTCTTCCCTTGACGGACTACTGTATTACATTCCACAATATATCTTAATTTGCTGATGATCATGCCGATAACCAGCTCTGCTACCGCCTCGGTGCTGTAACCGGCGGCATTGGACAGGCTGACACCCTTTTCGATGCAAGCTGCCTTATCTACATGGTCAATTCCTGTAAACGCTACGGAGATAAATTTTAATGACTCCACAGACCTGATTACCTCACCGGGTAAGGGATTATTTGCTATAATCAGGACATCTGCGCCACTTGCCCTCTTTTTTAATTCCTCCGGGTCCTTTGTTACCGTATCATAAGCAATAAATTCATGTTTCTCTGATCTTAACCTTTGGGATAACCGGTCAAGAACTTCTGTACTCACTCCTAAGGGCTCAAGCATTACAATTTTCATCTTTATATTAACCTCCATTATTTTCCAATACCCGTGAATCCCGGCATCAGCACAAATTCACCGTGTGAATTATGCTTTTTATAATTCACACTAGCCTCCATTATCGTATATATATTATTCGTCGTATCTATTCGAAAGCTTCTTCCTTCAAAAACCGATCAGGGCAAATCTACTCCCTGGCTCTTAAGAATTCCCTGGAGCTCAGATACATTGATATCCTTCGGGGCTACCTTCTCTTTGCAGGCAAGTCCGGCTGCGGCTCCTGCCGCCTGACCGGTCAGCATACAAGCAGATATTCCGCGGATACTGCTTTCCGCCACATGGTCCGCGCAGATACATCTTCCTGTAACCAGCAAATTGTCAACATCTACCGGGAGCAGACTGCGGTAAGGGATTGTAAAGGATCTGGAATCGGTAATCGGTTCATAGATATGGCCCCGGTTCCCCAGTCCCTCCATCCTGCCGTCACCGTCCATATTACCATCCGGAGAGAGCATATCATAAATTCTGGGGTAAACGGCAATCGCGTCCTCAAAGACCCTCTGGGCCTCGATATCCTCCATCGTCAGCCGATACAGGCCCTTCATTCTCCGGCTGTCACGGAAGCCGATCTCAGGAGCGATGGACGCCAGTTCAAGGTTTTCAAAGCCTTCAAAGTTCTTCCTGGCATATTCATAAAACTCCATGATATACTGTCTGCATTCCAGCTCACCCTGGGTCAGTCCTTCCACGTCCGTAGGATCAATCTTGTAGGCACAGGGATAATTCACATAAGATACCACCCCTCCCGGTGTCAGCCGTCCGAAGGGGAGGTCCTGACGTTTGCAGGTTAATCCGGTTATTCCCGCCCTGTAATCCTTATGGAATTGCTTACCGATCATCTTAAGACCGTCCACTTCACCGGTCAATTTCTCCACATCCACACCTGCAACACGAAAATTTACGGTTCCGGGCTGGCACAGTCCGTCCATATCCCTTCCCTGTTCAAAGGGAACACCGGCACTGAAGGCTACGTCACCGTCTCCGGTTGAGTCAATGATGACCTCCGCCTTCACGGCTAAGGGTCCCTTCTTACTCTGTATAATGACACACTGGATATGATTGTCCTCTAATATGACATCATTTACAAAGGAATGGAACTTAATCTCCACTCCCTCCTTCTGAAGAAAATCATCCAGGAAAATCTTCAAATATTCACTGCTGAAGCGGTGAGGCGAATTGATTCTGATATCATGGGATCTGCCGAATCTTTCTTTATATTTCTCTTCTATCTCCGCGTAGATTCCATTTGCCTGAAAGGAAGTACCGTGCAGAAAATGATTACAGGTCTCAACATAGGCGCCTGTGATATTACCTCCTAAAAAGCCTCTCTTCTCCAGCAGCATAACACTTTTACCGCTTCTGGCGGCAGAGACGGCAGCTCCGATTCCGGCAGGACCCCCGCCTACGACCAGTATATCCACTTCTTTCTTTACTTCCACCTGTTTCTCTTTAATGGTATATTTCATAACTTATGCCTCCATTCCTATCTTCCTATGCCATTCGTATTCTATCTTTACCAGCATCCGGATACTATTCGGATGCTGCTCTGCCTTAATTAATTCTTCCTAAAATTTTCAATGACCTCCCGGGTCTGCTCATACTCCTTCAATACCTCAGGAGACAGCAGGGCCAGGGCCGTATTATACCGGTTGTCCAGATCTGCCAGGACTGTCTTAACCTCCTGATCTCCATATGCACCGGCAAAGATATTGCCTATCGTAATTCTGTAAGCATCCCCCGTGATCGATACCCTGGTATCCGGTAAAGGAAGAATTAGTACTCTGTCCGGGATATTGGCAAAATCTGCAAAACCCTTCTGTACCGGGGATATTTTTGCTATATCAATTGCCGTTTGCCGGAAGGGAATATATAGGGAATTTTCATACATCTGGGCCGCATTCTCATCGGAATAAAAAAATTTCAGTACCTCCAGGGTCTTTTTCTCTTTGTCCAGAGCAGCTATGCCCACCCCCAGCAGAGAGGTTGCATCCGCAAAATCCTTATAGGGGGATCCCTCCTCAGTAAAAGCCGGAATAGGAACTGCTGACCAATTACAGTCGGCCGGAAATTGATCGCTGTATACGCTGGTATCAAAGCTTGCACCCGGGATCATGCCGACTCTGCCTTCCGCGAACTGAGCTCTTGCGGCATCCGCATCCAGCCTGTCAAAGCCCGGAAATACACTGCCGTCCTCTATCATCCCCTGGACCGCTTCGATAGCGGGAGCAAATGCAGAGAATTCAAACTGCATCGTTTCATAATTGAAGCCTACATGTCCGACATTCTTTCCATTTGTCCGAATCAGGTATGTGCTGATGAGCCAGTCTGATTTCAGTCCCAGCACCCAGCCGAAGGCCTTGCCGTTACCTACCTCCGTAATTTTTTTTGCAGCCGACCTCAGTTCCTCCCAGGTCCTGGGGTATTCCGTAATATTTGCTTTTTCAAACAAATCGTTGTTAACAATCAATTTATAGGTTGTCAGGTTGTATGGCAGGGTATAGACCTCTCCGTTGAAAATATGCTGGTTGTTGACCAGGCTGTCCTTATATTTTGCGACCAGTTCGTCTCCTCCGGGCAGGTCCGTAATGGGAACCATATAGCCCGAATTGACAAAATTAACAAGAAAAGCAGTGGTCGGCCGGAAGAGCTCCGGGGCATCTCCGCTCTGAGCGGCAATCTTAATTGCCTCCTGGTAATTGGAGCCATAGACAGTGTATTCAATCTCAATGCCCAATTCCTTTCCCCTTGTACTGTTAAACTCCTCGATCTGCCGCAGCCTAAGTTCCTTCTCATGGGCATTATCCGACCATACACGAATCTTCTGCATTACCGTCTTCTCCGCCGGAGTGCCGTTCTCCACCTCTGTTTCCGGATTGATTGAAGTATCGTTACCAATGCCGGCTTCTTTTTTGCAGCCGGATAAAAGGGCCGTAACCATCAACATAATCAGCATGACTGCAACTGCTTTATTCTTCATGGTCTTCATACACCTACCTCCAAAACGGACAAACCACATCAGATCATATGGCCTATTTATAGTATAACATTTATATTTCCTGCCGTAAGATAGAATTCGCATCATACCTGCCGGATATCCTTCCATTGCCGTAAATTATATGGTTGTATGCTTTATACACCCAAATACAATAAAAGCACGTTAATCCTAATATAAGATACCTGCCAGCAGTACGATCAGCGGTATGGTTACCGCACTGAGCAAGGTCGTGACGGTGAATATCTCCGCGGAATATACCGAGTTCTTCCCGTATTTTAACGAAAACAAGATTCCGGTCGTAGCGGAGGGTGCTGCCGCCATGATGACAGCCGTTGTAAATACCATCTCATTGATCGGTAATTTGCTGTAAATCAGAAGCAGAAGCACCGGTATCAGAAGCAGCTTCAGGAAGGTAACATAATATACCCGGAAATTCTTTAACAGTTTCCAAATATTTGTTTTGCCGATCGTAACACCTGCAATCAGCATAGCAAAAGGGGTATTCAGATTAGCAATATGGGTAAGGGCCTGATTAACCACCTTCGGAACCATAAGCTGGAACAGAAAACAAACCAGACCGATTCCAATGGCAATGATGGAAGGAGAGAGCAACTTTTTTGCCATACTTTTGAAACTGAATTCACTGCTTCCTGACATCATTATGACACCATGGGTCCATAGAAATACATTAAAAATCGTTATGGATGCCGTCACATAGAAAACACCCTCTGATCCGAAGATCCCGTTTACCAGGGGTATTCCCATAAAGCCGACATTGGAATAGATACAGTTAATGCGCTCTACCAGAACATCCGGATTTTCTATATATTTCTTGATTACAATACCGTCTATCCTGATATTTTCTCTTTTCTTCTTCTTGATCATCAGATAGGACATCAGAATGCTGACCACATGGGTTACGACGGACAGCATCAGGGAAATCAGCAGACCCTCCATCAGGTCCTTACTGAATTCCCTCTGATAAGCCACAAAGATTACCATGGGATTAACCAGCATCAATAAGATATTGGATAGCTTACTGTTCGTTGCCTCATCAATCAGCTTAACTTTATAACAGATTACTCCTATGACGATGATAATAAATATTATGATAATTTGCTGCAATGTTATTGCGGAAGGTGTCATACTTTTTGCTCCTATGTTACGATATTAATTGGCGTTCCCTGTAAGAAAGCCTTTAGATTCTCCACTGCGATGTCCATTAAACGCTGTCTCGATTCCCTGGGCGCCCAGGCAATATGGGGAGTAATGATGATGTTCGGAGCTTCAAGCAGAGGATTATCCATCCGGATCGGTTCCGTAGATACCACATCGACCGCTGCACCTGCTACCTTACCGCTGATCAGAGCGTCCCTTAAGTCCTCTTCCACAATCAGCGGCCCTCTGGAATCATTAATAATCAGTACTCCGTCCTTCATCCGGCGGATCGCATCCTTATTGATGATACCTTGGGTTTCCGGAAACAGAGGACAATGAAGCGCTATGACATCCGAACCAGCGAATAGTTCCTCCAGGGATACCTGCCGGACACCCTTATCTAAGTCCTCCCCGGGAATTGCATTCGGGTTGTAGGTCAGGATCTTCATCCCCAAAGCCATGGCGATTCTGGCGGTTCCGCTTCCGATCTTACCATAGCCGATGATACCCATGGTCTTTCCGGCCAGTTCGATCAGAGGATAGTTCCAATAGCAGAAATCCTTGCAGTTAGTCCAATCTCCCCTCTTCACACTGTCGGAATGGGCTCCGATATGGTGGCACAGCTCCAAAAGAAGGGCAATCGTATACTGGCTTACGGCATCCGTTCCATAGGAGGGAATGTTGCTTACAATTATCCCTCTTTCCTTCGCTGCCTTCACATCAATAACATTATATCCGGTAGCCAATACTCCGATGAATTTTATATCCGGGCATTTCGCCAGAATTTCCTCTGTGATTACTGTCTTATTACTGAAGATAATCTCTGCATCTCCGATTCTTTCCGCCACCAGCTCTTGTGGTGTTCTGTCATATACCGTAAGCTCTCCCAGCTCACAAAACGGTTCCCAGCTTAAATCTCCGGGGTTCTCCGTATATCCATCCAATATCACTATTTTCATAGGTAATCTGTCCTTTCCATTAGTCTTCCAATAAAGCCCATGCCCGGTTAATGACCCTCTTTGTATTTGCCAGGACAATGTCCCCGTCCTCGCCATCCCGGAGCGTAACCTCCAGGGAAAGAACATAGGGATTTTCAGGAGTAAAGAAGCCTTCTTCCTTCAGCACACGGAAGAAGTCCAGTAATTCCGGCGTATCATTGGCGCTCTCAGGATAACCGAACCTGGGATGCTTATCGCCGTAAGCGTCACAATCCGGCTTCACCACGGCATTCCCGATGTGGAGATGGGTAATATACGGCTTCAAGGTCTGTATTACAAATTTACTGGTTTCATAAGTGGTCGGGAAATGGGACAAATCCACTAAAAGTCCGAAATTGCCGCAGCTTTTTCTCACATCCGCCGCAAACCTTGCAGCATAGGGCGCCGGTCCGATCAAGGCTGCCTTATCCATATCATAATCGAATACCTCCAGGTGAACGGCCATATTCTTTTCTGCCGCATATTGGCACACATTGATTGTTGTCTTCAATAACTGCGCATAGGCGGTATCCTTTGTCCGCTCCTCCCATTTACCGGCCAGGAATGCAATTCCTTTCGCCCCCAGGTACTCTGCTTCATCCACCGCCTCAATCAGAGTTGCTTCCGCCTGAAGCCTTCCCTCCTCATTGATATCGTTGGGGTTTAGACCTGTAGACAGCAGTCTGGGCTGCGCTCCATAGCATACCTTTATATGAGACTGGGCCAATAATGCCTTCGCCTCCGCCCGAAGCTTATCGTCCTTGATCTGGGTAATCTCAATGGCATCAAAATAATCATCCTTTAAAATTCTTATAAGAGAATCTTTATAATCATACTTTACCGGCGGATAGCTCATCCAAAGAATGGTACCAACCTGAAAATATTTGTGTATACTGTCTTTCATCTCAACCTCCATCTGCCGCCTAAAGGCGGCATACAAATACTTTGTGAAAAGCACGGAAGTGCTTTTTACCATGTGAATTATTTTTTCATAATTCACATTCTACTCTTCTCATTATATATAAAAATCCGACTTTCTCAAACAATTTATTTCGAAAATTGTCTATTCGCTGAAATAAATCCGGATGGCATCGTAATCCTGTAATTCCTCCAGCTCAAGATAAACAACCGAGTCCTTATATTCATAGCTCAGACTCTTACCGGTTCTCAGACTCACGGCTGATGCGGGCTTCCTCCCGGAGGGAACCTCCAGCCTGCAGTGGTATAAGGGGACCGGATCAAAAAAGCTGAGACCGAAATGTCCGCTGTTATTCACCAGCTGTACAAACAGCTCGCCATTGCTTCGTTCGGAAAGGCTTACCTCTACCATGGGATTTAAGGCGGGTGCGATGGATTTCATACCGCACAGATTCCGTAAGACATCCTGCATGAACCAGAAGGTATTGCTGTGGCCTCCCAGGTTATAGAAGGTTCCCGGCAGCCAGGGAATATATACCGAATGGCCCTGACCATATTGATATCCGGTAACTCCGGGTATCTCTGTAATCCGGGTAAAATAGCACCGCTCCGGGGGACCATACATATGGGGCAAAATCAGCTTCAGATACCTTTTTGCTTCCCTGCTTACCTCAGCATAAACCATATTTTCTCCGACCGGTACCACATCCGTATCCTGATAGGAGGTAAATATCTCCTTATCCTGCTCCTCCACCAGGAACATGGAGGAAAGCATATCATTGTGAAGCTCCTGCACCTTTTCCACTCCCAGGCATTGCAATACCTGATAATCCCTTAACCCGGTATAGGGATCATACAGACCGGTTTCGCCGGTGGCGATTACTCTGCCCCCTTCCCTGACATACCGGTCGATCTTACATGCCTCCTCCTCCGTAACAAACTTAATGTCCGGAAGAATTAAGAGCTTATACCGGTTTAAGTTTGCCTCCATAAACTCCGTCGGAAGAATCTCGGCAAAGGGAATATGGGTTTCGGTCAGGGTCCTGATCCAGCCCTTCTCCTCCGGACTAGCAACCCAGCGGTGTGTCCGTTTCAATATAATCTCGGCCTTTGACTTTAAACCAAGATAAGCCTGCTCCTGCCCGGCATGGAAAGCAAATACCTTCTTAATTCTCTGGAAAGCGGAACGGTCCAGATGATTATCTATCCTGCCGATCAAATAATAATCCAATGCTCCCAGATTCGTCAGATTCTGCCATAGCCTCAGCTCCTGCAAGGCGGGGCTGACTGCTATATGGCGGAAGGCATAGCCGATATACTCCACGGAGGTATCCGAGCATATGATATTACTCGTACCGTCTCCGATGATGGCACGGCAGTTGCTGGAGGCATGATACTGCCAATGGGGAAGCCTGGTCTTATACTCCGTGGCAGCCTCGATCCGTGCATAGGCCTCGTCATCAAAACAGATCTCACTGCTGATACTCTTGACAAAAGCCACGATCCTTTCCCGGTATTCCTTCAGAATCCTCTCCTGGAATTTCAGGTACATCCCATATATCGGATCTTTATAATCCTCCGTCTCCGGCAGCTCCTGTCCGTACATCTCCCGGAATTTCCTCCTGCAGCTGTCACAATGGCAGGTACCGTAATCCTTAAAATCATAGTCCCTGGTCTGAAAACCACCCATATTACAGAACAAGCCGTCAAAGGGAATCCTCTGGAACATCTCATAAATAATCTCAAACGCGTATTTTTGCTGGTAATCCCCATTGATGCACACCTGGACATCACCGTTATAATTCATGATACCGCCTTCCTTTGTGCGAAAGGCCCATTCCGGATGCTGTTCATACAGTTCCTGCCGCACTTTGGAGAAATCGGTTCTTGCCAGAACCTTAATTCCTTGTTTGTGGCACTCCTCTACGATCATTTTCAGACTGTCGCCTTTCAGATACGGACTCTGGTAATGAAACTCAAGGTCAGTCGGGTAGCTCGCAATTATTCCGGCCGCATTCAATAATACCACATTTGCCTTAAAGTCCAGCAAGTCATTGACAAACCGCTCCGCCGAAATATCCACCATATCGATTTCACGAAGATTGGTCTGTATCATTCTCCAGGGATAATTTTCCCACCAAGCCATAGTGATTGCTCCTTTATCGTTATTCCGGTCCTTCCGCGGCGGGAAAGCCAATCTATTACAAGTTGGCCTTTCCGTTTTCAAAAGCGGCCGGGGTCATCTCTGCCGAGGATATATCCAGGTCTGCCAGACTGTCAAACCGTTGTACATCAACAATGCCGCATAGTCTGGTTAAAAGCTGCGGCCGGTACAATTCCCCGGACTTTGCGGAATACCTCTTCCAGCCGGCGGCTGCGCTGCGAAGCAGGAGAACGGCCTCCTCCTGCCATTCCTTCTTACCGTTTAACCGGTACATACACAGGTATACTGCCGCCTTCAGCTTCTCGGAATAATAATATCCCAGATAGCTTAAAGCCGTGATATCCTCCAGGGTGGCCTGCAGCTCCTTCGTTACATTTCCCCGGCTGCTGATCCGGTTAATCCCTTCAAGTGCCAGGTCCGCATGCTGTCGGAGAGAGTCCGCCGCAGAAAGCGGATCGATCTTACCGGACAGTTCGCTCTTAACCGCCGCGGCTGGAATCCGGTTCTTCCCAGCCGGACAATCCGCGCTTTTTATCGCCTCACAGTATTCCGATACACTGGCATATCCCCCGCCTGGCATACTCTGACAGGTGATGAATTCATTAATGTCTGCAAATATCAGTTTGTCTGTCTCAAAATCATACATACAGCAGCCCTCCGGATACCACTGGAAATCATAATCATGCCAGTGAACCCGGTTAAGCTCTGACAGGATGGCGGAAGCGTGACGCCAACTGTCATAGAGCACGGAGGATTCCATATCAAAATGTCTGCCCAGCTCCTTCCTAAAATAACTTTCCGGTAAATCGATATGATAGGACAGCTGCCCCCAGATAGAGAACATATACCACATCTTCCTGATAAAGAGCGGATGGGTGTTCTCCTTAAGATCCATATAGTCCCTGCCCCAGGTGTAGCCGTCTGCTCCCATATAATAGCCATGCATAACATCGGCGGGCATCTGCCTCAGATACTCTCTGGCATATTCCGGATCACCCCACCGGTACATATAATAATCGTCATTGCGTACCGTAAGCCATATTTTTAACTCCTCCTCCTTCTCCTTCAGAAAAGAATCGATGAAGGAAGGCTTCGTATCGGAATACATATGCGCCTGGGAATATTTAAAGCTTATTCCGAAGGGACAGGGGAAATCACGGAATTCCTCGACAATACTGTCATATCTGGTATATTGCATCCGGTGGATAAAATCGAATTCCCTCTCCGGATGGCAGGTTAGATAATCCGCTACTCCCCTGCCGTAGGAATCCCTGAGAAAGGGAATGTCCGTCTCATCCCGAAGCATATGCTCTCCGGACGTCACACCGATTCCGGCCAGCAGCGGATAGGTATCCATCAGCGCCTTGGTTCCGCAATAGATATAGTCCTTCGTTACCGGATTACCCTGATCACAGGTAATACCATAGGGATTATGCTCCGTTCCATATACAAACAGATTCCAGGTAAACAGAAAAATCTTAATACACCGGTTCTTTGCATATTCCATCACCGAACGCCAGAAGGCAATCTTTTCCTCAATCGTCATCTTCCTGACCGTAACCAGGCTTTTCTCCATATCCTCCGTATACATGCCCCATCCGCTTAAATCCGCTTTTGCCGGTCTCTGGGATCTCATTACGTCCTCCAAGGCAGTCAGGGGATATTCCGGTATCCGTACGAGGGAAGGAAATGGTGAAAGAGTCCAGAGGGATAAGACATTATACCGTTCCAGGGCCATACGGTCCAAGAATTCCGTCCAGAAATCAAATTCCCACATATGTTCGATATTAAGCACAGCCGAATCAGAGGCATCGGAATAGCTGGGTGTCCTGGCATCCAAAGGGATGTTGAACTTAATTCCTCGATTTTTCAGATATGGTGTTACCTCTGCCGCCTCGATACCCTCCAAGCCCTGATTCTGGCTGATTTCCCGTCCGAGATCCAGAATTCCGTACATAATTTCCGCTTCTCCGGCCCCGGTAATCGTAAAAGCTTCTCCTGACCGTTTTCTTCGATAGCCCTGGGGTGCAATGGTTTCATCCAACTTAAGAATCAGGGAAAACCGAATTTCTTTACTTATTCTGTTGATTTTTTTACAGATATGACCGATGGCAAATCGAATCGCCTCCGTCAGCTCAATGCTATTGTTTGTAATTTTAATCATCTGTCTTCCCACCATTCATAATCAAACTCATTCAATAGGATAAACCATCTATTGAATAAAAAGTGCTGCAAAAACCCAATCCTTCCTTTGGAACTGACCCTGTCTCCGGTAAGATTATTATGGTTTGCAGCACTTTGGTAAATCATTATCTCATCAATCTTTCGAGTGATTCATCCGGCTCTAAGCCAAGATTCCTGTAATGCTCAGTTCTTACACGGATATCGTCCTCCAACTGCATTCTGGCAAACTGGATTACATCCTCTGCAACCTCTCTTGGTATTACAAGAACGCCGTCATCATCCGCACAGATAATATCGCCTTCCTTTACCGTTACACCGGCACAATTGATTGGAGTACCGATGGAACCTCTTGTTACCCGGCCATAAGCATGGGTAAAGGTTCTTCTGGTGCAGAACACCGGAGCCTTCTCCAGATTGGTCTCATAGGAATCACGGCAGCCGCCGTCCACAACAAAGCCTTCTACGCCCCGTTCCATCATGGTCATTGAAATTTCTGAGCCCCATACACCGCCGCGGATACCGTCCATATCAATTACAATTACCATATCCTTCGCATTTTCTGCCGTTACGGTATCGACAAAGCTATAGATATCATTGCAGCCCTTACCCAGTTCTTCTCTCCACTCGTCCACAGTCTTGCAAGCCTTAACATAATCCTGCTTCGGCAGTAGCTTAACCGTGTGGGCAAAACCCTTAAATTCAATACCCGGACGAAGAGGTCTCATTTTTTCATCCATGGTCCCTTTATCTACCAGACCCAAAGCATCCATTGCGTCAGATAAGTCGGCATTTCTAAGTCTTCTTAACTCTTTGATTAATTCCTGGTTTGTCATTTTACGCATTCCTTCTTTCTGATTGGTAATGTTTATTTAAACAACCTGGTATCCGTTTATCGATTGTTTATGAAGCGATCATAATGTGATAATCAGGATAAGCGTTGCACCGTATTGTTGTTTACATTAATTCAGGTATAATCTGTCGATCATCAGCCTTTTACGGCACCCGCGGTCAGTCCCTGGATGAAATAGCGGTTAAAAATAGCATACACAAGAACCATGGGGATGATAGCAATCGAGGTACCGGCTAACATCAGGTTCCAGGAGGAAGCGGCCGCACCGGAGCCCTTTAAGTTCATAATACCTACCACCAGCGGCATACGCTTCGGATTGGATAAGGTAAATACCATCGGCATGAGGTAATCATTCCAGGCAAATCTGAATTCAAGGATTGCCAGGGTTGCAATCAGCGGCTTCAGCAAGGGGAAGATAATACTCCGGTAGATTTTAAAGAAGGTGCATCCGTCCACCTTGGCCGATTCATCGATTTCCGTTGAAATGGTTTTAATATAGGATCTTGTAACAAACAAATTCGTGACATTCATGCCGAATACGCGAATGATGATTACTCCCCAGAGAGAAGTATTAATACCGAAGAATTTGGCAATCATCAGCTGCGGGTAAAGGGTAAGGCTTCCGAGGGACACAAACATGGAGGAAATTACCATGGCAAAGATTACATTCTTATACTTAAACTGTCCCCGCTCAAATACATAACCTGCAATCGTACTGGTGATAATAGTTCCTATTACGATAAAAAAGGATAAAAACAAGCTGTTAAAGGTATACTGCTTAAAGTTCGCCAATTTCCAGGCCTGTTTATAATTATCCAGAACGAACTGGGTGGGAATGATCTTTCTGCCGTTGGTCAGAAGCTCCATATTGCTTTTGAACGAACCCATAAAGGTATAAAAAACCGGAAATACAGTGACGATGAAGATAATGCTGAGTACTATATAGGTAAATGTATTTCCGCTCAGCTTTTTAAATAAAGATTTACGCATAATGGACCTCCCTCCTAATAACTCTTTCCTAATTTATTACTGGATCTCATATAAATGAATGAAATCATCGCCAGCACGACTGCCGTAACCAATGCCATGGACGAGGCATATCCGACTTCAATTCTTCTTCCGTCGTATCCGAAGAAGTATTTGAATACATAGGTCATTACTACCTCTGTTTTTCCGCCCGGCTGTCCGTTTGTCGTGGAAAGGATCAGATCCGCCATCTTTAAGCTTCCTACGATGGCATTCAATAATACTACCTGGAATGTAGGTCCAATCATCGGGAGCGTAATTTTGAAAAATCTCTGGATGGGATTTACACCGTCTAAGTCGGCACATTCATACAATTCCTTCGGCACACTCTGTAATGCCATCAGGAAAAAAATCATATTAATACCGAAGTTATTCCATACGGAGGCAAAGCCGATAACGAATAATCCGGTTCCCTTAGAGCTGAACCAGCTGATTGGTTTATCAATCAGTCCGATGCTTTGCAGCATTCCGTTTACTGTTCCGTTAAAGGATGCAAACATCAGGGAGAAAATCAGACCTGCAATTGCGGCACTGATTACGGTTGGAAGGAATAATGTAATCCGGAAAAATCCGGTTCCCTTCCTTCCTTTATTTAATAACACAGCCAGTAAAAGTGCTAATGGAATCTCCACCGCAAGCTTACCAAAGGTTAAAATAATCGTATTAAGCAGGGAACTCCAATATGCACGGTCCCTTGTGAATACCCGTATAAAATTTTCGATGCCGGTAAAGGTTTCCTGAAAACCGTTAGATTCGTATAACGCATAACGTAATATATAAAGAATCGGCACATATGTGAAAAGTAAGAAACCGATCAACATAGGAGCCAACATCAAAACTGCCTGCGTGGAATCTTTCTTGATCCATTTGACTTTAATTGATGCTCCATTTAATTCTCTCTTTGCCATCTTCACTTGTTATCTCCTTCTTCCCCTTCATTACTCTAGAGCTTACTTTGCCAATTCCCATTGTATCTGACATTCTTAACACCAATAGTATCGGGATATCATCATTGCTTCAGCCGCTTCCCGGATTCCGGATATCAGAAACCTCTGATCCCGTTTCAGAGCCTTTCCCTCTGACATGCCGGACCCGGGCAGAGCTGAAACATTCTAAAACTTATAAACTTATGTTATCATCTTCAAGCACACAATGCGAGTGAATTATTCCAGTACAAAGTAATCCATAATTAAACTATTTGGTTCTTTCGATTGATACATTCGCAGGCAGCTCATATAAAGCTAAGGTTGCGGCATCAATATCTGCTAATGCAGCATTGTATTTATCATCAATTTCCTTCATGGCAGCCGCTACATCGTTTAATGCAGGATCAGTCCACATATTGGCAATTGCATCACGATAGGTAAGACCTTCGAACTTGATCAGAGTATCCGGAACAGGAGCCATGGTAAAGATTTCGTCAAAGCTTGCGAACTTGGAGAAGTTCTTCATCTCAGGTTCTTTGGTTGCAAGAGCGATTGCTTCGCTTCTAACCGGGATGTATAAGCCTTCTTCATACATCTGTGCGGCATTCTGGTCATCATAGAAGAACTCAAGTACCTTTAATACCTTTTCGGGATGTTCTGCAGCCTTCTTGCCTACGCAGAGCAGGTTGGTCGGGTTGCCAAATGCCTTATACTTCGGAGCCTGGCCGTCAAAGGTAGGTATTTCGATTACTTCCCAGTCAATTTGTGCAGGGAACTGGGTATTGTATACTGCTACGTCAAAGCTTGCCGCACCCAGCATACCGATGGTACCTGCTGAGAACTGTGCTCTGAGCATATCCGCATCCATTGTCTCAAAGCCGGGAATTACGCTGCCATCTGCAACCATCTGGTCAATTGCGCTGATCAGAGGATTGTAATCAGAATAAGCAAACTGCTTTTTCGCATAATCATAGCCATAATGACCGATATTCTGTCCGGCACCCATGGTGTAGAAGGAAGTGATGGTCCAGAGAGCACTGGGAGCTATACCAAAGCCATAAGCAGTTCCGTTGGAAGCTTCCGTGATCTTCTTCGCTACTGCCTGTACATCATCCCAGGTCTTAGGATAATCCGCTTCGGTAAGACCGCTTGCTGCAAATAAGTCCTTATTGATAACAAAGCCATAGGTTGTAAGGTTATAGGGAAGTGTATAGGTCTTGCCATTGAATACATGCGCCTGGTTTGCTACTAAGGAAGAGTATTTGCTTAACAGCCCTTCGCTGCCGGGCAGATCTTCAATTGCCATCAGGTAATCGGAGTTAACAAAATCCTGCATCCATTTGGAATCAGAGCGGAATAAATCCGGAGCTTCTCCGGCCTGTGCGGCGATTTTGATGGTATCGGTAAAATTACTGCCGTATACGGTATATTCGATCTTGATACCAAGCTCTTTACCAACCGTATTGTTAAATTCTTCAATCTGCTTATCTCTCAGTTCCTTCTCGTGAGCGTTATCGGACCACACTGTGATGGTTTCCATGGTAACAGGCTCTTTTTCTCCCGAATTATCGGGAGTTTTTGTACCGTTATTTGTCTCCGTGCCGGGAGTCGGTGTGTCATTCGTTTTATCATCGCTTTTGCTGCAGGCAGCCATTGAAGTGCCGATCAAAGCTACTGATAAAAGTAATGCCAAGATTTTCTTAGATTTTCTCATTCTCTAACCCTCCATAAGTTTTTTGTTGATGTTCCCAATAGATAATCTCTATTGATGATTAAATTATAGTATGAAATATACTTTTAAGTAAGGTTTAACTTTTATACAACTTGCATAATTAAACCGCTTTTTTTATCGTAAAAACATGTATTTTTTATAAAACATATACTAAAAATCCTGGAAAATATTTAAGTAAGTATAAATTTTATACAACTTTACCAATCGAACACTATGACTTTTCGTCATATCCATTGATTTGGTTCTATATTTCATCCACCCTTTCCTCCCGCTGCCAATTATGCGGCCAGATACCATTTTTTTAATAATGACCTAGAAATGTATTTATACTATAATAAATTAGGAATTTAAGTAAATGGATGTCATTGTTCCCCTTTTACTGTAATTCTGGGGAATTCGAGTTTTAATTCCCTGAAACCCGCTGATATCAATTGTTAACCGCAAGAGAATAAGGAGGAAAACAAAATGAAGAAAATTCGTATACTTCTATCCTGTATGCTAATTTTTAGTTTCGCAACTCTGTCAACCATTCACCTTACCAATGATATACATAGGGCGCAGGCAGCCAGTGCTATCAGCCTGAAGGATAAGGCGATTACCTTAGAGCTGGGCCATTACAAGACACTGCGTATTCAAGGGACCACCCAAAAAGCTACCTGGTATTCCAAGAATCTTAAAGCTGCCAAGGTTGCAAGTGACGGCAGAGTAACTGCAATGGGTTGGGGTACCACCACCGTCGGAGCGAATGTGGGCGGCAAAACACTTACCTGTAAGGTTACCATTGTCCAGATGAACAAGAAGAACTTAACCCTGGCTCCCGGCAGCTCCAGCACACTTACTTTATGGGGAGCTGTGAATAAAGTAACCTGGACCTCCAGCGACAGCAAGGTAGCTACCGTTGACGGCAACGGCTATGTCACCGGTATCGCTTCCGGAACCGCTACTATCACCGCTACCGTAGACGGTACGAAAGTCACAAGTAAAGTAACGGTTGCCGATATTAGTGATAAAGCCATTGTTATGGAGGTAGGCGGCTGGGCAGGTAATGTAAAAACCCTGAAGATCGCCGGTACGTCAGACAAAATCACCTGGTCCTCATCAAACGAAAAAGTTGCCACCGTTTCCAGCACCGGCCGTGTAACTGCAAAAAATACGGGCTCCGCAACAATTACCGCAAAAGTAAACGGAACAACCTTTACTAC
>JAFAFU010000072.1 GCA_023423335.1 Bacillota bacterium
AATGATTAATCTTCTGTGCGATGCAGATAACATTTTAGATAACTATTCTGATAAGGTGTGGTGGAGATGCAAAGACTGTAATCATAAATATCAAATGAGTCCAAAGCAAAGGGGTTATTACCAAAAAAGACATATGAAATCTTGTCCACATTGTAAAGGGTTGAGACAAAAGAAAAAAACATTTCTTCTAAAAAGAAAAGCCACTTATCTTAGTTTTAAGATAGGTGGCTTAGTTGTAACAAAATGCATTACAGAAAATTTAAGAAATAAAGTTCATAAATTTATAGTTTTAATACGATTATTTTTCCCTCAGCTTCACCACATTAGCAGCACTACGGCGGCGGCTGTCTTCAATCGCTGCATAGTGCTTCTTTGTTGTATTGACATCCTTATGGCCTAATACGTCGGCAACCAGATAGATATCACCAGTTTCCCGGTACAGACTGGTGCCGTAGGTGCTGCGGAGCTTATGCGGCGTTATTTTCTTAAGCTTCGTAACAGTCTGGGAATACTTTTTCACCAGATTCTCGACGGAGCGGACATTCAGCCGCTTTGATTGCATCGAGAGGAAGAGGGCGTTGGCATGACCGTCAGCAGGAACAAGCTGCAGGCGTTCCTCCAGATAGTTCAGCAGGGCTTCCCGGACCTCTTCACCAAAGTATACGATTACCTCATAACCGCCCTTACGGCGAATCTTTATACCGTTATTGTCAAAATCTACATCATTGATGTCAAGACCGACACATTCGCTGACACGGATTCCGGTACCAAGCAGGAGAGTCATCAATGCCAGATCCCGGACCTTCGTCTTCTCATGATATTTCTGCTGGGCTTTCGTCAGATTCTCGGCTTTTTCCACCTCATCCAACAGTCTTGCCACCTCATCAATTTCCAGACGGATGATCTCCTTTTGATGAAGCTTGGGTACGCTGACAAAGGAGGCGGGATTTGTTGTAATCATTTCCTTCTTATAATAATAGTTATAGAAGCTGCGAAGGGACACCAGCTTTCGTTTCTTTCCGTTCTCCGTATTAAGCCGCTCGGCATCATCGGTTTTATAATAAGACAGATATTCAAGATACTCCTCGATATCAATAGCCTTTATCCGGTCAAGGATATCGACCTTCCATTCTGCAATCGGCGTATTCTTAAGTGAAGGATTACTCGCTGCCAGAAAATCAAAGAAGACCCCCAGATCATAGGCATAAGCGATCCTTGTCCTGGAAGAGGTGGTGGGCTCGATTCCGCGGAAGAAATCCCTGCAGAATCTCGGAAGGTTCTCCAGAAGAGAGCGTAACTTCATTGCATTATCAATATTTATTTGGTCATGGTAATTACGTTCTGCCATAGTTCATCACAAACCTTTCCGGATAGAGAATTATTAAATATATTTGGCAATCAGACGTTCTACAATTGTATCATTGATAACCGGCTTCCAGGATAACCCTATGATAACGGAGAAGCCTGCTTCCTGATCGCCTGTATTGGCAGTAACGCCGTCCTGTTGCCTGATTTTTCGGATAAAAGCGTCTTAAATCATCAATTGCCCATAACAGGATAGCGCTGTTTTACTTACTATGCTTCATTATTTATATCATAAACAAAGAGTGTATTTATAGTGTGTTACTCTGCTCATATATCGCAAGCGAACTTGTAAATACCCTGCCTTCATGGATAAATTGGCTTATCGTGTACATTGTATCATAAAATACAAGAAAATGAAATATGTGGATGTTAATTTAAAATTTTACCGGGAACTTATATACTATAGCATTAGTAAGAACACCATAGATTTTGTAATAATTAAAGCAAAGCAGCAAAACCGGTTCAATAAAATGCCGCAGACTGCTGTAGAACAACAAAGCTAACTGATACTTATTTAATTCTACTAAAGTAGAATATTGATTTTTGGAACTTTTGCGCTGTGTTTACACTATGTTATGGTAGAATTAAAGATAATTTTTTGCGGTATTTTATCAGAAATCATTGCTTTATTTAGATTTTTTTTGTAAAATTTTATAGATGACACATTTTTAACACTATTTAACATTACTGTAATATTTGTAATATTTACAGACAGAGCGAAGCAAGGATGTTTCGGCTGTCGTTAACAAAAGATAGCCCGCGGATAGAAAGATTACAAGATTTGAATTGGAATTTCTTTCATAGAGGTAATTCCAATGTAACCAGACAGGATAAGTTCATAGGGAGTTGATGACATCACATGAGATTATTGTTACAAAAGCTACTTAAGATGATGGCTTTTTGCAAACAGGAGCATACTGCCGGAAACCGCCGTTTTATGATAAGTCTGGGCGGAATTTTGGTGGCGGCACTTTTGATTGTCTGTTTACCGGCAGAAGAGACTCTGGCTGCTTCCGGTTTGAAGCTTTATAATTATGCTACGAAGCAGCAGACGGTTTATAAGGACAAGCAGGTGAAGGTAACCTATAACGGCAAGAAGATCAGTGTGGACAGTACACCGGGAATCCTTGTGAATGGCATAGCATTGGTATCCTATAAGGATATATTTGCCAACTCTGCTATCAAAGCAAACTGTGTTTACGATAAATCCAAGGGTACGGTAACGATAAGCAAATCAGGCACTACGATCGTATTGACGATAGGAAGTAAGAAAGCCACTGTGAACGGTAAGTCAGTCACTATGTCAGTAGCTCCTGCCAAATATAAGTTTGTGGCTACCGGTGTTACGAAGATCCTGGTTCCCTCCAGATTTGTATGCGAGACCTTTGGCTTTGGTTACACCTGGAACAGCAGCACAAGTACGGTATCCATCGTCAATGCTTCCGCCACGGCATCCCTGTCATTATCCTATGATAGCGGTAAAAAGTTTGATTATTCAGGAACCCAGGGGGCTGTCACAGTGGATGGGAAGCAGGTCAGCCTTGGCAATATGCCGAGCATTATCAATAACAATACGGCAATGCTCCGCGCGAAGAGGGTATTTGCAGATTCCCCAATCCAAGCCGATTATACCTATGATAAAAACAGCAAGACCGTTACCCTGCAAAAGAACGGCAGAGTACTTGTCATGACAATTGGCAGCTCTACCGGATATCTGAACGGGACTGCGATCAAGCTGGACAGGGCTCCTATGATTATCTATAATTATGAGACAAAAGCTTCCTATGTCATGGTTCCGGGTAATAATACGGCAAACAGCCTTGGATATGATTACGTATGGAATAATGGTACCAGGACTTCCATCATTACATCAAAAAATATAAGTACGAAACCGGAGGAGGACAATAATGCCCCTGAGCTGGGAGATTCCGGTTCAAATAATACCGGACTGATTCTGAGTGAGTGGAGCGTCCCTGCTGAGAACTTTGCGAAGAGCAGCGGAATTTATGCACTGAATGAAGGTTTATCCCAGGAAGCGGACGGCGGGGTGATCTTCTTCGCAACCAGAGATTACACGAATACAAGCCAGAATGCCGAAACCTATATGCTGATGGCTACGACGCCATTTGGAGAGGTAATCTCCAGCCGGACCGGACAGCAAATCAGGCTGACGGCCGGGAATAAGCAGTGCAGCGAATATACATATCAGATTTATGGAAGCAGCGGTAATTATATTAATTCCATAACGACCGCAAATCGTCCGGAGAATGGCAGCTCGGAGATTGAATTCAATGTTTTGCCTTTGAATTATTCTTATGATATTTCGCTTTCGGAAGACCGGCTGACGTTATTCGTGACGGTGTATGTCAACAGTATTACCGGAGTAACCGTCGGAACGAACGACCAGGGGGATTATCTGACGCTGACAGGGCTTGAGCCGTTGACGGTCAATCTTGCGGATCAGAACGGAACGCTGTTACTGGAGCTTCCCTATACGGCGAACGGAGTCGGAAGTCAGAATTCCTACATGGAAGGTGCAAAATACCTGAATCTTCTATATTCCTCGGACTTTCCGGATAAGACCCAGATCATTCTGGGGTTGAACGGAACCTGTAAGTATACGGTAACTCAGGAAGGCAGCCAATATACGATATTCCTGCACAACATCTCCGAACAGCCGCCGGTAACCCCGCCCCCTGTGGAAGAGGACACGGTGATTACGGATAAGAGCAAATACGAAATTATTATCCCGAAGCCAAGCGGTATTTCGAAGACTAAGATAACGGATTATGATGACTACTATAATAACCGTTTTTCGATCAAGCTTCCTGGAGATTATACCGCATACCTATCTCAATACCCGGTGACCGCGAATTCAAAGGTGATTAAGGATATCTCGGTATTCTTAAACAGCAGCAATGAGACGGAGATCCGGATAACGACGACAAAGCTGCAGGGCTATGAGTATGTTACGGATAAGGATAATATCTACATTCATATCGGGAATCCCCGTGATATTTATCCGAATATCGTGATCCTGGATCCCGGTCATGGCGGACCGGCCAGTGGTGCGCAGTATTTCGGCACCAAGGAGAAGGACTTTAACCTTAAAATGTTATATGAGCTGGGAAAGAACTATTTTAATTCCGATCCCTCCAAGCTGAAGGTGTATTACACCAGGATGTCCGATGTGGATCTGACCCTGGCGGAACGTGCGGCCTATGCCTCGAAAATGGGTGCCGATCTGTTCGTCAGTCTGCATATGAATGCTTCCACAGCATCGAGTGCTTATGGAACTGAGGTTTATTATTCCAACAATAATAATTCACCGAATTCTGCCGGTTTGACCAGCAAGAAGCTGGCAGAGATTTTTGTAAAGAAGCTTACCGATGGACTTGGCACGTTAAATCGTGGAGCCAAGGCGGAGAAATACACGGTGGTACATAAAAATACGGTTCCGGCGGTACTGATAGAACTGGGCTTCATGTCCAATAAGAATGATTTTGCGAAGCTGTCAGATCCGGTATTCCAGGATAAGGCAGTCCGGATCATCTATGAGACAATGCTGCAGGTATTTGAGCAATATCCAACCGGAAGATAATAATTACTGAAGGGGGATGCGTATAAGTATTCGGTGACATGGGATTACCGGTATTTATAATGCATCCCCCTGATGATTTTTAAGAAAGGAAGAAGGAACATGCAGGGAAGAGGCAGGAAGCTATTCTTCAGGCTGATTAGTGTATGCTTGATTGCCGTAAATCTGATCTATTCCGGGATGCCGGATGGGTACGCTTTGGCTGCGGAAGGAGGAAAGGAATTCAATGCGGTCTGGATCTCTTATCTGGAATTTTTAGACCGGATGAAGGATCCTGTGACCGGGAAGAACGGTTATACCAAAGAACGCTTTGAAGCGGTGATCAATGAGATGTTTGATAATGCAGTATCCCTCAGGATGAATGCGGTTGTCGTTCATGTAAGACCCTTCGGAGACGCATTCTATCCTTCGGATTACTTTCCGTGGTCGAAATACATCTCAGGAACCCAGGGTGTGGATCCGGGCTTTGACCCCTTGAACGATATGATTCAGGCCGCACATGAGAGAGGGCTGCAGTTCCATGCCTGGATCAATCCTTACCGGGTAACCGGTAACAGTACGGATCTTTCCTTACTGTCGAAGGATAATCCGGCGAGAAAATGGCTGACTGACAAATCAAAGTCAAATGACCGGAGGGTTCTGACCTACGGCGGCTCTCTGTACTATAATCCTGCGGATCCCTGGACCCAGCTGCTGATCAGGGACGGTATTCAGGAGATTGTGGAGAATTATGATGTGGATGGGATACATTTTGATGATTACTTTTATCCGACCTTAGGAACAAATTATAAGAAAACCTTTGATTATCTGGAATATGAAG
This sequence comes from Bacillota bacterium, assembly GCA_023423335.1. Classification (GTDB taxonomy): domain Bacteria; phylum Bacillota; class Clostridia; order Lachnospirales; family Lachnospiraceae; genus Mobilitalea. The sequence continues at coordinate 5,784 of JAFAFU010000072.1, forward strand.
AGTATTGTAGCTGGTCCAAGGAGAATGGCCTTAAGGTAAAATCCGTGTCTGACTGGAGACGGGAAAATGTGAATAAGCTGGTAAAAAAGGTATACCAGCTGGTGAAGAAGCAGGACGAGAATATCGTATTCGGCATCAGTCCCGGCGGTTTCCTTGATTATCTGGTTATGGAGGACCGGTATTACTGTGATATCAAGACCTGGCTGTCCAAACCCGGCTATATTGATTATATCGCGCCGCAGTTATACTGGTCGTTCAGCCATTCCAAGTTTCCCTATGATAAGACCCTGGACCGCTGGCTGGCTTTGTGTACCAATACTAAGGTCAAGGTTTATGTGGGTATCGCCGTCTATAAGGCCGGCTCCAATGATGAAGCCGCCTGGAAGCAGGATGCCGACCAGCTGAAGAAGCAGATTGAGTATGCCCGTAAAACCGGCAGGGTAGACGGCTTTTTGTATTTCCGATATGACTATTTCTACAAAGCAGCCACAAAAAACGGTGTGAAGAGATTAATAAAGATATTATAGCCTATACGATCTTAACGCTGGTTCCAACCGGAGCCAGATTACTCAGTTCGATGACATTCTTATTTTGCATACGGATACAGCCGTTTGATACATTTTTTCCGATGGAAGCGGGATTGTTTGTACCGTGGATTCCATAGCCTCCGGGAGGAGCATTCAGGCCTAACCAGCGGGCACCGAAGGGCCCGCCGGGATTAACGGCTTTATTAATAATCTGAAAGGTTCCTGCCGGAGTCGGGGTCGTGGCTTTTCCTACAGCTACCGGATATACCTTATATACGCCGCCATCCTTAAAAAGGGTCAGAGTGCGGTTGCTTCTGTTAATTGTAATGGAATAGGATACTTTCCCATAGCGTAATTGGTCAAAACCGTTATTGTTTTCCGATAATACTTCGTTCATAATAACTCCATCTGCCGCTTCAGCGGCATACAAAACCTAAGCGAAAAGCACGTGAGTGCTGTTTTGCAAAGCGAATTTCTAAATTCACTTTTTGATAAATGCACTTCTTTTCAACCTAATCACCAGGGAATTCATATGTATTATTATATGAACGATTACGAAAAATGCCAATGGGAGTAATGTACGCCGAGATCCCGGCTGTGCGATATGCTATTTATTAAATCTGTAATACTGCTTCGGAGACAGATGGAATTCTTTCTTAAAGGCCCGGACGAAGGAGGAATAATCTCCGAAGCCGCACAGGGAACAGACCTCGCCGGCCGGTAAGCCGCTGCCGATCAGATCGGAGGCTTTGATGATGCGCTTTTTCTGGATATAGCCGTGGAGGGTATATCCGGTTTCCCTTTTAAACAGATGCATCAAATAGTATTTGCTCAAATAGAATTCCTTTGCCAGCAGATCAACAGACAATTCCTGCTCCAGATTTTCGCTGATATAGCTTAGGATCAGTTCTACCTTAGGGTCGTAGGTGATATCCTCCAGCTTCTTGTCTGTTTCCATCGTAAGAAACAACCGGTTAATCTTCACCATCAATTGGAGGAAGAGGGCATTCTTAAGGATTTCACTGCCAAACGCCTTATCCTGTACAGCTTCCTCCAGTTCCATAAGCTTTTCCTTAAGCGAGAGAATATTGATCCGATTTGTCCGGATCAGGTTAAGTCTCCGATTGGTTGCCAGCAGGAAGCAATTCAGCAGGCTGCAGTTGTTTCTGTTATGCTCCTCCAGATATAAAGGATTCAGCCATAACACAATTCTTTCATAGGAGGTATCCGGACTGATGATAGGCATATGGATGTCGTTTTTACCGACCAGCAGGATATCCCAGGGCTTCAGCTTATAGGATTTTCCTTCGATAATATAAGTGACCTCTCCCGATATAAATATGATAATCTTATTAAAATCATGGTAATGAAATTCAAATTCGTTCTTTTTCTGATCCTTTAGCTTAAAAAAATGAAAATCCTCATTCAGATATCCTCTTTTGACTCCCCCCGAATGCAAGCCTTTGTCCTCCATAGCTTCCCCTCCGATGAAATGTTTCCTGTTTGAAATCAGTATACCTTAATATAGCATTATTTGCAATAAATGAAGCATGCAATTCAATAAATATTGTAAATGTATTGTATATAATGATAGTAGATACCAAAGGCTTTGTATGCCGCATAGCGGCAGAGGGGATTTGTGCTGACGCCCAAATTCGCAGTATTTCGTTAGAATGGAGGATTATTATGAAACACTTTCTTAAGAATTATAAAATGTCTTTCATACTGCTTGCGGCTATTCTGATCGGAGGGATCCTCGGAGCAGTTATGGGACCGGAGGCTTCCGTCCTGGAGCCCTTCGGCCAGATATTTCTGAATCTGATGTTCGTAATAATCGTACCCCTGGTATTTTTCAGTGTGTCTTCCTCCATTGCGAATATGGGAGGGATGAACCGGCTAGGCAGGATTATGAGAAATATCGTGGTTGTATTTGTTATCACAGCAGTTTTATCCGGAATTTTGTCCATTGCCGGGGCGTTATTGTTCAGCCCGACCGAGGGGCTGGATAAGGAAGCAGTTGACTCCATCCTGGCCTTATCGGATGAAGAGGCAGCGGCTGAAGCAGAAGAACTGACACTTCCTCAGCAACTGGTGAAGACGATTACGGTAAATGATTTCTTCGGTCTGTTTTCCAAAAACAATATGCTGCAGCTGATTGTATTCGCGGTCATCTTCGGTGTCTGCACCGCCCTGGCAGGGGAAAAAGCGGCTGCTGTGAAGGATATATTAAGTGCTGGCTCGGCCATACTGATGAAGATGATCGATATCCTCATGTATTATGCACCGATCGGACTCGGCTGCTATTTTGCGGTGATTGCCGGTCAGCTGGGCACTCAGATTCTTGAGGGATATCTGAAGGTCTTCCTGCTGTATCTGGTGCTGTCCGTTATAAATTATTTCGGACTCTTTAGTCTCTATGCCTGTATAGCCGGAGGGAAGACCGGATTTAAGGCCTTCTGGAGAAATATCATAGCACCGACGGTGACTGCTCTTGCCACCTGTTCCAGCGCGGCTTCCATTCCTGTTAATCTGGAAGCGGCCGGTAGAATCGGAGTGCCTAAGGATATCGCCGATACGGTGATACCCTTAGGGACCAATACCCACAAGGACGGCTCCGTCATTGGCGGTGTCATGAAAATTGTATTCCTGTTCGGACTGTTCGGAAGAGATATGACCGGTCTGCCGACGCTATTTTCCATCCTTGCCGTTGGGTTCCTGGTGGGAGCGGTTATGGGGGCTATCCCGGGAGGCGGTATGATCGGCGAGCTGTTAATATTAAGTATCTACGGCTTCTCACCGGAGCTGCTGCCAATCATTGCGGTTATCAGTACCATCATCGATGCACCGGCTACGGTTGTAAATGCTACCGGCAACACCGTATGCGCCATGCTGGTAACCAGGTTCACCGACGGGAAGAAGTGGCTGAAGCAGGAGAAGATACAGGCATGACCGTTACCGGCGGACTGCCTTTGGAATATCAGTATAAAATTATCGGAATTGAGGCTGGAAATTATGAAGGAATTATTGGATGTTTACTATAGCTATGGTAATAAATCAGGCAAGATAATCGAACGGGGCACCTTACTTGAGCCCGGGGAATATATCCTGGCAGTACATGTATATATTTATAATTCAAAAGGAGAATTCCTGCTGCAGAAACGTTCCATGAAGCTTAAGAACAATGCAGGAATGTGGGAAATGACCAGCGGCTGCGTTACGAGCGGAGAAGACAGTCTGGACGCAGCGCTGCGGGAGGTTTATGAGGAACTGGGAATTTATCTGGATGCGGAACAGATGAAATACATGGGGTGTTATCGCAGGAAATGGAATCTGGTGGATATCTGGTTCGCAAGGAATGACAGCTCCCTGGAGGATTACCGGTTCAATGACGGAGAAGTCGAAGAAATCAGGCTGATACCGGCAGAAGAGATGATCCATGAAGTGTGGAAGTTTGTAGGCAGGGAGGAAGGCTATAAGCAGCTGATTACGGAATTCATACGGGATATCACCGGCGCGGCGGCATCCTGAGAGGAGTCATTAGGTCCGGAAGGGGCACAGGATGAAGCGATCGAGATGAAAAAAGAAGGAACAATATAGTTAATAATAAATTAGAGCTGTTGCATAACAGATATATCAATAAAAGAGGCGGCAGATGCTTCCCGCATACACAGATTGCAGGACAGATTTTAATCGATCTGTTCAGCAAACAGTGTATGCGGGAAGTATCTGCCACCTCTTGCTTTATTTTTATTATTATGCAAAAGCCTCTTCTGTGCTCGCGCCAGCCTCCGTACTGCCGCTTCACGGCAGCGGGGAAAGCCCGGAAGAACACAATATAAAGCAAATATTAACATTCATAGCAATAGAAAAAACATAGGCCCATCACTATAATTATCCTATAGGAATGGGCAAGACGGATTTATAAATACAATAAGGGAGAAACGTGCTATGAAATATGGATACTTTGATAATAAGAATAAAGAATATGTGATTCAGCGGGTTGATCTGCCTGCTTCCTGGACCAATTATCTGGGGGTGAAGGATCTTTGCTGTGTGGTCAATCATACCGCAGGCGGATATATGTTCTATAAGTCACCGGAATATCACCGGATTACACGGTTTAGAGCCAACAGCATTCCGATGGACCGGCCCGGACATTATGTATATCTCAGGGATGATGAAACAGCGGATTACTGGAGTATCTCCTGGCAGCCGGTCGGAAAATCCCTGGAGGCTGCCAAATATCAATGCCGTCATGGCTTATCCTATTCGAAATATTCCTGTGAGTACAGCGGTATCAGGGCGGAACAGACCTTATTTATTCCCGTCGAAGATTCGGTGGAGGTATGGGATGTCAGAATTAAAAATGAGGATATAAGGCCCAGGCAATTAAGTGTATTTTCTTACTGCGAGTTCTCCTACCACCATATTGACATGGATAACCGTAATTTTCAGATGAGTAATTATGCAGCCGGCTCCTCCTATGAGGACGGTATTATTGAGCACGATTTATTCTATGAGGAGCATGGGTTTCAATACTTTACGGCGGATTTTAATCCGGACGGCTTTGATTGCCTCCGGGATAAGTTTATCGGGCTCTATCGTACGGAGGATAATCCGGCTGCGGTGGAGAAGGGCTCCTGCGGTTCTACCTATGAAAAGGGCGGTAACCATTGCGGTTCCTTACATAAAAAGCTTCGTCTCATGCCGGGAGAAGAAGTCAGAGTCATCTTTTTGCTGGGGGAAGGCAACCGGGACACAGGAAGGGCAATCCGTCAGAAATATTCGAAGCACAGAAATGTGGATGCGGAATTTGACAAGCTGGCGGTATTCTGGCGGGAAAAAACCGGCAAGCTGCAGATCAGCACGCCGAATGAAGGTATGAATACCCTGATTAACCTATGGAATCTGTATCAGGCAGAGATCAACATTATGTTCTCCCGATTTGCCTCCTTCATTGAGGTTGGCGGCAGAACCGGCCTGGGCTACCGGGATACGGCACAGGATGCGATGACGGTCCCGCATTCCAACCGGGAAAAATGCCGGCAGAGAATCGTAGAATTACTGCGAGGCCTGGTTTCTAAGGGCTACGGCCTGCATCTGTTCCAGCCGGAATGGTTTGAGCCGAATATGGAGCCAAAACCGTTTCAGTCACCGACCATAATTCCCGCTCCGGATAAAAGGGATATGATCCATGGGATTGACCAGGCCTGCTCCGATGATGCGCTATGGCTGGTAAGCACCATCGTGGAATACATTAAGGAAACCGGAGAATTTACGTTCCTTGAGGAGACGGTCACCTATGCCGACGGGGGAAGCGGAACCGTATACGAGCATATGACCAGAATTCTGGACTTTTCTGATGAACAGGTCGGCAGAACCGGCATTTGCAAAGGCTTACGTGCGGATTGGAATGACTGTTTGAACCTGGGCGGCGGGGAAAGCGCTCTGGTATCCTTTTTGCATTATTGGGCTCTGGGTAACTTTCTGGAATGTGCTGTCTATCTGGGGAAAGACAGGGATATTGAAAAATATAAACGGATGAAGGATAAAGTGAAGAAAGTATGTGACAGCGAGCTTTGGGATAAGGACTGGTATATCAGGGGAATTACAAAGAACGGTAAACGGATCGGAACGGTTAAGGATAAGGAAGGGAAGCTCCACTTAGAATCAAATGCCTGGGCAGTTTTATCCGGGGCAGCATCAGCGGGGAAGGGCAGATCGGCCATGGATGCCGTTGACAAATACCTGTATACTCCCTACGGAATTATGCTGAACGGACCTTCCTATACGGTTCCGGATGAGGATATCGGGTTCATTACCAGGGTATATCCGGGCCTTAAGGAGAACGGGGCAATCTTTTCCCATCCAAATCCCTGGGCCTGGGCCGCGGAATGCATACTGGGCCGGGGCGACCGTGCAATGAAATTTTATAATGCTCTGAGCCCGTATCATCAGAATGACAGGATCGAAATCAGAGAAGCGGAGCCCTATTCCTATTGCCAGTTTATTATCGGGAAGGAGCATACGGCTCACGGCCGGGCAAGGCATCCGTTTATGACAGGAACCGCCGGATGGGCATATTTTTCGGTTACGCATTATATTCTGGGAATCCGTCCTCAGTTTAATACCCTGGAGATTGATCCCTGCATCCCTTCCGATTGGAAGGAATTCCATGTGGACCGAGTATGGAGGGGCTCTGCCTATCATATTACTGTTCAAAACCCGGAGGGGGTTATGAAGGGGGTTAAGAAAATTCTCCTGGACGGAGAAGAGGTTAAGGAGATTAAGATTTTACCGGAAGGCAGCGAAGCGGATATTGTCGTGATCATGGGTCAGGATAAGCTCAAGGAGGATTAAGATGATAAAATTTGGTACAGGTGGCTGGAGGAGCATTATAGGCGAGGACTTTACCAAAGCCAACATACAGAAGCTGGCAAAGGCCGTATCCTTAAAAATGAAGAATGAAGGAGTAACCGATAACGGTATTGTTATCGGCTATGACAGGCGCTTTCTGTCAAAGGAGGCCATGCAGTGGGCAGGGGTCATATTTGCCTGGGAAGGAATCACGACCTATCTGATTAACCGGTCCTCACCGACACCGCTGATTATGTATTATGTAATGAAGCATAGGCTGCATTATGGAATGATGGTTACGGCAAGCCACAATCCGGCTATTTATAACGGGATTAAGGTATTTACCTATGGCGGAAGAGATGCGGATGAGATACAGACCAGGGATATCGAGAATTATATCAATGATGTTAAGGAAGAGGAAGTCATTGGCATGGATTATGACGATGCCAAAAATCAGCGGCTGATTCTTGAAATAAATCCGCTGAATGAATATCTGGATAATATCATCAGCACGATAGATATGACTTCCATCCGGAACCGGGGTCTCAGGGTGGCATTAGATCCCATGTACGGTGTCAGTGAAACGTCACTTCGGACGATTTTATTAACTGCCAGATGTGATGTTTATACCATCCATGAAAGACACGACACTTTGTTTGGAGGGAAGCTTCCTTCCCCGTCGGCAGCTACCCTAAGAAGTCTGATCAACCGTGTGCTGGATTTAAGATGTGATATCGGAATTGCCACTGACGGGGATGCCGACCGGATCGGAGTCATCGATGATACGGGAAGATTTCTGCATCCTAATGACATTCTGGTGCTGTTATACTATTATCTCGTGAGATTTAAGAACTGGCACGGCCCGGTGGTCAGAAATCTCGCCACTACCCATATCCTTGACCGGCTGGCTGAGAAATTCGGGGAAAAATGCTATGAGGTACCGGTTGGTTTTAAGTACATTTCTGCGAAAATGAATGAAACCAATGCCATCATCGGGGGGGAATCCTCCGGAGGC
>JAFAFU010000036.1 GCA_023423335.1 Bacillota bacterium
CGGTATGTGTGATCGTATCTACATCATGGACAGCGGCAGAATAGTCGGCGAGGTTGAGGGAGCAGGAGCTACGCAAGAGAATATCATGGCGCATATTTTGAAAACAAGTAATAAAGGAGCGTAAACAATGAACAAGGCAAAAGTAATGTCATTTATCAAAGCGAATACAATGATTATTGCGTTAATCGTGATTACTGCATTCTTTGTTTGGAAGACCGGAGGAAAGATACTTTATCCGCAGAATGTAAGTAACCTGATTTCCCAGAATGCGTATGTATTCATATTAGCAACCGGTATGCTGCTTTGTATCCTGACAGGCGGTAATATCGATCTTTCCATTGGTTCCGTAGTATGCTTTGTAGGAGCCACCGGAGCAACCTTAATGGAAAACAAAGATGTGAACTGGGTCATTGCGATTATATTTATGTTGCTTCTCGGTACTGCCATCGGAGCATGGCAGGGCTTCTGGATTGCCTATGTCCGAGTCCCTCCATTTATTACAACGCTGGCAGGTATGTTAATATTCAGAGGATTATCGAACGTAGTTCTGGATGGCTTAACCGTTTCATTAACGAACACAACCTTTATCAAGATGTTTGGCGGCGGAGCAAACTGCTATATTCCGGATTTCTTTGGAATGGAGGGCTTTAATTTAACCAGCATGCTGACAGGTATTATTGCATGTGTCATATACCTTATTATTCAAATCAGGGGAAGAATCAGAAAAGCGAAAAAAGGCTATGAAATGGAACCTATGAAGAAGATGCTTGCCAAGACAGTAATAATTTCTGGTGTTATCCTGGCATTTTCCTACCAGCTGTCAAGACACAGAGGCATTCCCACCGCCCTCATTACGGTAGCAATTGTAGTTCTGGTTTATGGTTATATTACATCGAAGACCACCTTGGGCCGTCATTTTTACGCAGTCGGCGGAAATGAAAAAGCGACAAAGCTTTCCGGTATCAATACCAACAGAATATACTTCCTTGCTTATACCAATATGGGCTTCCTGGCCGCTTTAGCAGGCATGATGACAATTGCCCGCCTGACATCGGCACAGCCCACCTATGGACAGAATTATGAAATGGATGCGATCGGCTCCTGCTTCATCGGCGGAGCTTCCGCATACGGCGGGACAGGTAAAGTGTCCGGAGTTATCATCGGTGCTCTGTTAATGGGTGTCATCAACCTTGGTATGAGTATCAGCAGCGTAGATTCCAACTGGCAGAAGGTTGTAAAGGGCCTGGTTCTGTTAGGAGCTGTTATCTTTGACGTACTATCTAAGAAGAAAAACAGCTGACAAGCAGACATCTGAAATTATATATCTCCTTTTGATCGGGAAGGGTGCTGTTACTGGGAGAAGTAACAGCACCTTTCGGCTTGTAAAGAATACCGGCTTTATGATAAAATAATTGCATTATCAGAAATTTGAGAAGGCATTTTAAGAGCGTTGTACTAGAAATATAAATTATACGGATAATATTCTTGATATCAGCATGAAGAAAAAGCAAGGTGCCGCCGTCAGGCGGCAGCAGAATGGAGTTTGCTATGAACGAAGAACTTGGTACCCTGGATTTATATCTGAAGGAATTGTTTATAGGATCCAAATTTGATGAGATGAGGGATATCTTAAAGGATAAGCCGGAGGATATCGTGAAGGAACTTTCCGATTATAATTGGAACATTATTAAGAAATATTACGATATGGAGAATTTTACTCTTCTTTACCAGCATTATAAATTTGTGGCTTATTCCTGCTTCATGGTGGAATATGCCCATAAACGCGGACTCATAGGGAATGATGTCTTCCTGATCATGTTATCGGTATTTAATGATATCTATGAATCCAACCGCGGACAGAGGCCATAGGCTGTGCAGCATATGATTGACAAAACTTGAAGAAACTTGTAAAATGTGCTACAGAGCATGTTTGCAGATGAACATGTGGAACGAATGGGAGGTAGGATAGTGAAATTAATTATCCCTGACGGCTATCAGCCGGTACTTGATATTAAGGAAACAGAAATCGGAATTAAATATGTTAAGGATTATTTTGAACGGGAGCTGGCGAAGCAGCTCAATCTTACCAGAGTTTCAGCACCTCTTTTTGTGAAACCGGAAACCGGCTTGAATGATAATCTGAATGGTGTGGAAAGACCCGTCAGCTTCGGAATTAAGGAACAGGATGAAGCGGTGGTTGAGATCGTCCACTCCCTGGCAAAATGGAAGAGACAGGCATTAAAACGATATGGCTTCCTTATGGGAGAAGGTCTCTATACGGATATGAATGCAATCCGCAGGGATGAGGAGACCGATAACATCCATTCCATCTATGTGGACCAATGGGACTGGGAAATGGTAATCGAAAAGAGCAGCCGTAATGTGGATACCTTAAAGAGTATCGTAAACAGAGTATATACAGCGCTGCGCAATACAGAAAAATATGTCTCCTGCCTGTATGATTATGTGGAGGAGATTCTTCCGAAGCAAATCAGTTTTGTGACCTCTCAGGAATTGGAGGATCAGTATCCCGATCTTACCCCGAAGGAAAGAGAGTATGTGGCAGCGAAGGAGAAGGGTGCGGTATTCATTATGCAGATTGGCGGAGCCTTAACTTCAGGCGAGCGTCATGACGGAAGAGCACCGGATTATGATGATTGGAAATTAAACGGGGATATTATCGTATATTATCCCGTTCTTGACATTGCATTGGAGCTGTCCTCCATGGGCATCCGGGTGGATGAGACTTCCTTACTGGAGCAGTTAAAGCTCAGCGGTTGTATGGACCGGGCAGAGCTGCCCTTCCAGAAGGCACTGCTGAATAAAGAACTTCCGTATACCATTGGCGGAGGCATCGGGCAGTCCCGGATTTGTATGTTCTATCTCCGAAAAGCCCATATCGGAGAAGTTCAATCTACCGTATGGCCTGCTGATGTTATGGAAGAAGCAGAGAAGAGCGGACTTGGTTTCCTGTAAAGAGGGATGGGAATGTCATACGGGAGGAGCGGTATATGGTAAACCTATACCTGATACGTCACGGCAGACAGAACAGCACCCTGTGTAATGTGGATGTGGAGCTGTCCAAAGAAGGATATGACCAGGCGGAGCTGCTAAGGGAGCGTCTGAAGGGATACCCGGTGGATGCACTTTACAGCAGCGATCTGATCCGGGCGAAACAGACAGCCGGGATCATCAATGAGGCGTTCGGTTTGCCAATGGAAATCAGAGAGGAACTGAAGGAGATTTCCTTCGGATACTTAACGGGTAAGACAGAACAATATATTAATGAACATTTTCATAAATTTAAATCGGAGCAATATCAATTGCTTGAGGATATTCCATATCCGGGCGGAGAGAATGGTGCCTCGGTTTACGAGAGGGCTATGCCGGTCCTTTGGGAGATTGTTCGGAGCGGAAAGCAGAACATCGTCATCGTGACACATGGGGGTACCATTCGGGCCCTTATGGCAGCGCTTTTCGGGAAGAACCAGGCGAAACGGTTTTTGTTCGGCGTATCTCTGGAGAATACCAGCATTACGGAAGTGATTTATAACCCGGAAAATGACCGGTTCTATCTGGAACGGTTCAATGACCACGCCCATTTGGAGGGGCATCCAAAGCTTTTGCGCCGCAGAACGCAGTGAGATATAAATTCATATCAATAAAAGGCTGCTGCATAATAGACATATTATGCAGCAGTTATTTTATGGAGAATAGTATTCTTATGTCCTGCGGCGCCTTTCCGGAAGGCTAAAAAACAGTCTCGTCGGGATGGGGGCCGGTGCGGCCCATAGGCTCCAGGACCTTCAAGGCTTCAATATCTTTTTCTGATATTTCAAAATCAAAAATGTCCGCATTCTCACGCATCCGATCAGCAGTGGAAGCTTTGGGCAGAGGCAGAAAACCGTGCTGAATACTCCACCGGAGTAAAAGCTGGGCAACCGTTTTGTTATAGGTTTTCGCTGTTTCTATTAAAAGGGGATGATTCATATGTCCTTTTAGTAAAGGACTCCAGGCTTCTATAATGATTCTGTGGTCCTTGCAATAGGTCACGGCTTCCCGCTGGACATACTGGGGATGCAGCTCCAACTGATCCACCATCGGAGCGATGGTTGCCGTCTCTAATATCGCATCGATGTGGTGCTCCAGGAAATTGCTGACGCCGATGGCTTTGATTTTACCGGCGTTATATAATTCCTCGAAGGCTTTCCAGCTGCCCTCATTCAGCTCTTTCCAATTATCGCGGAACTGAGCCGGCCGCGGCCAGTGGATCAGGTACAGATCCAGATAATCCAGCCCTAAATTATTCATCGTGATGTCAAATTCCTTCAAGGTGTTTTCGTAACCATGACTTGGATTATCCAGCTTGCTGGTGATGAATAATTCGTTTCTCTTCAGGCCGCATCCGCGGACGGCTTTTCCCACTGCGTTATCATTATGATAGGCAAAGGCGGTGTCAATATGCCGATAACCGCAGTCAATGGCCGTTTTTACAATATCGACGGTATCATCATCATTCAAGAGCTTCCAGGTCCCAAAACCTACGCAGGGAATTTTCACTCCATTGGATAAAACGTAACTGTCCTGTATACTATCCATATCAGTATTCCTCCTTAAAAAATGCGGATCAGCTTCCACTTTTCATACTTATTATACCCAATACCAGAATATCATAGCAGAAGTCATATTACAAAGTAAAATTTTCTTTCCGGTCAGTTTCTTGCTTTATCCCGGATAATTGGATATACTGATGATTATACCAAAACGGGGCACTGATGAAATGTCTGCAAAGCAGGCAAATGCCTTGAAAGGCATAGGAGGTTATTATGATAAAAGCGATTGTATTTGATTTGGACGGAACCCTGATAGACCGCAGAAAGGCTTTTCTGTCCTACTGCAATTATCTGATTGATCAATATGAGCCGCAGGCGCCTTTTCAGGTTACCAGGGATGAACTGATTCACCGGATGGTGGAGATTGATGCCAACGGCTATGGCGGGCTTAAGAATTTTATTCCGAAGCTGAAAGATATCTGGGAGCTTCCCTTTACCACAGAGGAATTTATTCGGGAAAGGAACCGCACCTTCAGCAAATTCTCCGTACCCATGCCTGGTGCCTGTGAGGTTCTGACAGAGCTTAAATCCAGATATAAGCTGGGTATCATAACGAATGGTTACTCCGATTGCCAGAGGGATAAGATTGTTGCAGTAGGAATTGCGCCATACTTTGATGACATTCTTGTTTCAGGGGATGTACCCTACGAGAAACCGGATCCGGAGATATTCTATCTGTCCTGTTCCCGATTGAAGGTGGACCCGGAGGAAATGATTTATGTCGGAGATTACTTCCCGAACGATATTGCCGGTGCATTGGCGGCAAAGATAAAGCCCATCTGGATCACAGAGGACCCGGATGAGCGTAAGGAGCAATATGATGGGATCAGAATCCGTAAGGTGAGGGACCTGCTTAAGCTGCTGTAAGTATTATTGCGGCTTCTTTGACGCTTCCTCCGGAACCTTGATTGCATTAAATTGCAGCCAGAGTGCAACCCCGTCTTCGGTATTGCTGCTGGTTATGGTGTCCGCCTGCGCTTTCAGCTCTTCTACCGCATTGGCAACTGCAATTTTATAATCACAGGCCTGAAAGAGGGGAAGATCATTACGGTTATCCCCAAAGCAGGTAACGGAAGCGGCGCCAAGATACTTTTTCAGATATTGTACCGCATGGTATTTGGAGGCATTTTTGCTGTAGATTTCCAGATACCAGATATCCGGGGTATAATTATCCTTGTACATAACACTGTTTAAATCCGGAGCATCTGCTACATAGGGATAAATCAGGTCCAAATTCTCCTTCACGTCCATTACGGTAAAGTATATCAGGGGTTCTCCTGCCAGATCTTGAAAATCCTCCACCCGGATAAAAGGCTTTTGATACAGCCGGACCCGTTCTTCATAGAAGTCTTTCAGAGCACGGTTGCTTAAATCCTCATAATAGGTGGACATCACACCATCCCTCATGGTATACGCAAAGCCCTTCAGCCGGTGATTGCTGATAATGGACATCAAACGCTCCGTACTTTCACTGCTGAAGGTTTCTACCTTGAGATATTCACTTTTAGCCAGATCATAGATACATACTCCGTTCATCAGGATAACGGGCAGCCGGATGGAGACATCTTTAAGGATTGGGCGGACAGAAGCGATGCTCCTTGCGGTAGCCACAGTAAAATGTACTCCCTGCCGTATCAGATCATTTAATATGCGCACCGTCCTGGCGGAAAGCTCCACATTAGGCTGCAGCAAAGTACCGTCCAGGTCTGAGATATATAATGTATTCATGGATGCCCTTATCCTTTCGTAATAATTACCCCAGTCTTTATGATTATTTTTTACAGATATTTGGGGAGGTTTCCTTCCATAGCCTCATATGCTTCTATTATCCGGTCGGTCCATTCATCAAATTCAGGGTCCGGCTTTTGCAGGTCCTTATCACCTAATATCGTTGCCAGAGTTCTTCTGGCCCCCTGGTCAAAGCGTACGGTAGCCCTGTAATCCGGAACCAGTCTCTTAACCTTGCTGTTATCAAATATTACGGTATGGGTCTTATCTCCGAGAAGACCGCCCATCAGCTCCGGATAGGCCTTTGCCAGAGTATCGGAGGGGATATGGACGAGCTTCGGGGTAACCTTCAGGGCAGATCCGATGATATCATAAATCTGATTCCAGGTAAGGCTCTCGTCAGAAGTGATCTGAAAAGCTTCCCCGATGGCATGCAGATTGCCCATCAGCCCAAGAAAGGCTTTCGCGAAGTCCGTATTATGAGTCAGGGTCCAGAGGGAGCTGCCATCCCCATGAACGATTACCTTCTTACCTTGCAGCATACGGTTAACAACAGAAAAACTTCCGTTTTTACCGTGGACTGCCAGAGGCAAATCATAATCCCCGTAGGTATGGCTGGGGCGGACGATGGTAATCGGAAAACCGTTCTCCCGGTATTCCCTGATCAGATATTCTTCACAGGCGATTTTATTGCGGGAATACTGCCAGAAGGGATTAGAGAGAGGAGTGCTTTCCGTGATAAAGGGGCTGGACAGGGGCTTTTGGTAAGCGGAAGCTGAGCTGATGAATATATATTGCTTCGTCTTGCCGGAAAACAAACGGACATCCCTCTTTAATGCTTCTACGTCAAAAGCAATAAACTCTGCCACAATATCAAATTCAAGATTCTTCAGTTTCTCCTTCACTTCGGCTTCGTTATTTATGTCCGCCTGTATTACCTTGACACCCTCGGGAACACGGTTCCCGCGGTTACCCCTGTTTAACAGGTATAAGTCAAAGCCGTAAGCAGGAGCCAGTTGTGTAATTGCGGTACTGATTGTACCGGTACCTCCGATAAATAATGCCTTCATAAGAGCCTCCTTCTTGTTATTGCAGATCGTTTGGTTTGTATCGGTTTATAGGGAACAGATTTTTTGTTCATGGTATCGAAATATTATCAGTTCGGGCGGGTCAATTTACGGATGGAATACAGGATCAGGGCGGTATCCCCGGCGATGAGCAGCAGACTGATCAAGGCTGATTTTATATTATCCGACAGCAGGCTGCGGACACTTAGGAACAGGCTCAGGACGGCAAGTAGATAAAAGGTGAACAGATACAGCTTAAATCCTAAGTTCAGATTCTTTCCGGACAGTGCCAGAAAAAATTCAATGATCGAATAAGCAACAATAAGAATTGCCAGGATGATATTAAGCTTTGTATCATTAACAATGTAGAACATAAAATTACTGGCCGCTAAAATGCCCATCAGAACCCATTTACCGATGGTTAACAATTTTTTTTGATTCATATCCCGCATCCTTTCTATCTTTCGTCTTATCGTAAGAGACTATAGACAATCCTTGCCGTACTCTTCACGGAGTAAGCCAAAGATATAATAATCCGTAATAACATTAATGATTACACCCTTCCGGATAAGTCCTTCCTTTGTAAACCCAAGCTTCTCGGCAATCCGGACGGAGCCCGGATTATTTGCAAAGCAGCGGATCTGCAGACGATCGAGCTCCAGGTTCCGAAAGGCAAAGTCAACGACGGCCTGTCCGGCTTCCGTGGCAAAGCCCTGCCCCCAGTATTTCCTGCTGATCCGGTAGCCGATATCGGCCTGCTTTCGCAGCTTAAAATCATAGAGGACGATTTCACCGATGACCCGGCCGGTTTCCTTAAGCTCCATCAGCCAGGTCATTTCCCTGCGGGCGTTATATTCCTTCATCGTAGCTTTATAGTGGTAATCTGTTTTAATTTTCTTTTTGGGTCTGCGTCGGCCGTTCTGATCACCGGCCTCATCATAGACACCCCAAAAGCGGTATACGCTGTAATCATTGATAAACTCCAGGCTGTCCCGGCCATCCTCCGCACTTTCAGTAATCTGACGCAGAAGCAGCCGGTCTGTCTTAAATGACGGCAATGCCTGAAAGCTTGTTTCAAAACTCATAATACGATGCCTCCCTTTGGTCTGTTAACTTTGAATCCCAATCCGGCTGACTTAAATAATACATATATTATCCTATATATGGAGGAAATAATCAATACTTCCTCCGGCTCAGATGAATTTCTCGGCAAAAATCCTGAGTCCGATCACGATCAGGAGAATTCCTCCGACCAGCCTGGCCCGAAGACCAAGCAGAGCCCCGAAACGCTTCCCTATGCAGACGCCCAGAAAACAGCAGAAGAAGGTAATAACTCCGATCAAAAGAGAGGCAGTAATGATATTAACCTTCATTGCGGCAAAGCTGACACCGACAGCCAGAGCATCGATACTTGTGGCAATTCCCTGAAGAATAAGGTTCCTGGCAGTATATATATTTCGGACAATGCAGATATCCTCCGGCTGTTTCCTTTCTCTTGCAGCATCTGTAATCATATTGATTCCGATGGCGGTAAGAAGAAATAATGCCACATAGTGCTGGTAGCGGCAGATAATATCCGCGAAGGTTTTTCCCAGATAAAAACCAAGTAAAGGCATCAGGCCCTGAAAAAAGCCAAAGGTTACGGCGGTGGCTAAAACATTTTTTTTGTTTGTTCGGTTACTGCAGATTCCATTTGTTACTGCTACGGCAAATGCATCTGCAGATAATCCAAGTCCAATCAGCATGCGGGTTATCAGGTCCATTGCATTATCCCTTCCATTTTAAATTCCATATTGGACCATAAAGCAACGAAATGGCCACCCTGGTATTATAATTTATGCAGGTTTCCTATGCAATCATTACTGGTTTCAAGTATGGGTATTCTTACGAAAAAGTTTTAGGCGTAAATTAAATTTTAGCATGAAACCGAGGGATAAGCAAGATTTTTATAGCGAAGCTTTTGGCGTAAATGTCTTGCGAAAATTTCCACTTTAGATTAGAATGTTAGTAAGATATGGTTGAATATTAATTACCATGAACATATAAAAGGAGATTATGAATGGGCAATTATGTAATCGTCAGCGATGCGACACTGGATTTACCAATGAACATCGTAAATCAATTTGGTATCAGGGTGATTCCGATGGGAGTGGATATAGACAACGTGGAGTTTTCCCATTATCCGGATGAGAGGGAGTTATCCATTGAAGAATTTTATGCAAGGATTAAAGCCGGGGCGGTATCCCATACATCCCAGATTACACCCTTAACCTTCACGGAGTATTTTGAAGGAATATTGAAGGAAGGCCTGGATATATTATACATAGCATTTTCCTCCGGCTTAAGCGGCACCTGCAGTACCGCGCAGCTGGTAATTGACAGTCTGAAGGAGGAGTATCCCGACAGAAAGATATATTGTGTGGATTCTCTCTGTGCATCCATCGGAGAGGGGCTGTTGGTATATAATGCCGCCTTGAAGAAGGAGGAGGGCTATTCGATTGAGGAGCTAAGGACATGGGTAGAGGATAATAAAAGGGCTTCCCGTCATTGGTTTACCGTAAAGGATCTGTATTACTTAAAGAAGGGCGGAAGAGTCTCTTCCATTGAAGCCTTTGTCGGTACCGCGTTAAAGATTCGCCCGATCCTCAGTACCGATGATCAGGGAAAATTAGTCGTTGTATCTAAGATCAGAGGTTCCAGGGCTGAGCTGGAATATATAGTTGGGAAGATGGAGACAGAGGGAACGGATTTGTCGGAGCAGACGGTATTTATCGGCCATGGGGATGATATTGAACAAGCAATGGCACTGGAGAATTATATACGAAGTAAAAATATAGTCAAGGATATTGCGATTACTAAGATTGGCCCGGTCATCGGTACTCATACCGGACCGGGAATGCTGGCTCTGGTATATATGGGAAAGAAGGCATAGATCATGCGTATCGGCGGTGAAATTAAGTTAAGCTTCGATAATCCGGAGGAATGGCTCCGGAGAGTAAAAGAATATCGATACAGTACCGTCTATACTCCGGTCGGATGGGATACTCCGGCTGAGGTCAGAAAGGCATATGCGGATTGTGCAAAAGCGAATGATATTGTCATCGGGGAAGTCGGTATATGGAGGAACCCGATATCACCGGATCGGGAAGAAGCCGCCAGAAATATGGAATACTGTAAAGAGCGCCTGGCACTGGCAGAGGAGCTGGGAGCTAATTGCTGTGTAAATATTGCCGGCTCCAGGGGAGAGCTTTGGGATGGACCCTACAAAGAGAATTATGATGAGAAT
The DNA here is from genome assembly GCA_023423335.1 of Bacillota bacterium. GTDB lineage: Bacteria > Bacillota > Clostridia > Lachnospirales > Lachnospiraceae > Mobilitalea. Next base: position 10,695 of record JAFAFU010000036.1, read on the forward strand.
GTGTATGCTTTGATCGTGGATACCACCAGAGAGATTATTGACAGTGTTAATCCGGTAAGAACCTTTTATACTCTGGAACCGATGCCGTGGATGGTGCCGGATTCTCCGGATGCATATCAGAAGCTGATCAGGGATATTGACCGGAAGGGCTTTGCTGTCCATCTGGATTTTATTAATATGATCAATAATCCGGAACGTTTTTTAAAGAGGGATGCCTTTATTGAGGATTGCTTCAGGAAGCTGGGTCCTTATATTAAGAGTATTCATGCGAAGGATATCCTAATGGAAAAGGCTTATCCCTGTGTCTTGCATGAACGGATGCCCGGAAGGGGATCGTTAGACTTTAGAAGGGTGGTCAGATTGTGTGAAGGGCTTGGCAGGGACACCCCTGTTTTTGTTGAACATCTGGACACCCATGAGGAATATATGGAGGCCTCCGGCTTTATCCGGGCAATTGCTGAACAGGAAGGGATTAAAGTTTTATAGAGTAAGAAGGTGTTGCAGGATGGAGTGATCTCATCCTCCGGGGGGAAGCTCCGGAGAGAATAGATTATATAACTGCAGCATTTTTTTACAAGCATATAGTGTGAAGAAAAAGCATCTTCACACGGGAAGAGCTGCAAAGTTCGCCCAAAGGTGCTCACTCCTTGCTCTTCCGGATATTTGAGATGCCGCATAGCGACATCATGTTAGTTAGTGTGATATTGGCAGTATGGAGGAATAAAATAGAAAAGAAAGGCAGAGAAATCAAATGGAGCAGCAGATCAAGCCCTATAAGAAGGAGGCGGACTACTCCTATACCCTTGGTGCATTTCCGACCTATGAGCTGATATCAGCCAGGCCGGAACAGGTCCGTAAGGTATTGGTGCATTCCGGTTATACGGATACCTCGAAGCTGACGCAGCTTTGCGAAAAACATAAGATCATAGTAGAACAAAATGATAAGCTGATTAACAGGCTGAGTGATAAGGAGAACTGTTATGTGGCCGGGGTGTTCAATAAATACGGCTGTGAGCTGAACAAGGATAGACCTCATATCGTATTGGTCAATCCAAGCAATATGGGAAATCTGGGAACCATCCTGCGTACGGCGGCCGGTTTTGGTATTTACGATATTGCGGTTATCCTGCCAGGGGCGGACCTGTTCCACCCTAAGACGGTCCGTTCCTCTATGGGGGCATTATTTAAGCTTAATTTCCGCCAGTATTATTCCTTCGCGGAATATCGGCAGAATTTTCACCGTCATGAGCTTTTCACCTTTATGCTAAATGGGGAAAGGACTCTTACCCTGGAGGAATGTCCGAAGGCAGAGCTGTTCTCCCTCATATTCGGTAATGAGGCGACCGGTTTGGATGAATCCTTTTTAAGGGTGGGCACCAGTGTTTTTATCCCGCAAACGCCGGATGTAGATTCTTTAAACCTAACGATCGCGGTGGGAATCGGAGCATATATTTTTATGGGAAATAAAAAGTAAAGCAGGCCGCTTCAAGGCGAGGAATGGAGGTATTTATGAAACTGAATTATAAGAGGACTTTCTTTGTCGGATTTGCATTTATGTCAATCTGTGCTTTTTGGGAGTTATATGATGGTATTGTACCAAAAATGTTGAAGGATACCTTCGGGATGAAGGAGACCGCCACCGGTACGGTTATGGCTCTTGATAATATCCTTGCCCTGTTCCTGCTTCCATTGATCGGAGCCTTTTCCGACCGGGTAAATACCCGGTTTGGAAAACGGATGCCTTTCATCGTGGCCGGAACAGCATTGGCATCCGTTTTTATTATTCTCATGCCGATTTCTGAGCAGTGGGGCAGCTTGCCCCTATTCATGACCGCTCTCGGGGTAGTACTGGTAGCCATGGGTCTTTATCGGTCACCGGCGGTTGCCCTGATGCCGGATATTACACCAAAGCCTTTAAGGAGTAAAGCCAATGCCGTAATCAATCTGATGGGTACGCTGGGCGGGGCTTATACTCTGCTTGTTATAAAGTTTTTGTATCAGGAAGACGGGGATTCGAACCTTATTGTTTTCGCCTCCGTGGTGGCGCTTATGATCTTGGCGGTGGGATTACTGGTGATAACCATCAAGGAAAGAAAGATGTCTCTTCCGGCAGATCAGGCCGGGTATGAGCCTGCCGAAAAAGCGGCTGATCATAAGGAGAAGATGCCAAAGGAGCTGAGAAGGAGCTTTGTTTTTATCATGTCCTCCATATTTCTGTGGTTCTTTGCGTATAATGCAGTGAAATCCGCCTACTCCAGATATGCCGACCAGGTATGGGGCATAAAGGGAGGAGGTTTTGCAGGACCGCTTATGATAGCGGTTGCCGCCGCGTTGGTTAGCTATATTCCCATCGGTTTTATCTCAAGCAGGTTTGGCAGGAAGAAAGTAATTATCGGGGGAATTCTTCTGATGACGTTATCCTATTTACTGGGATATCAGGTAATTGAGTATTCGTTCTTTGTAAATATCATCTTCGCGTTAACGGGAATTGGCTGGGCTGCGATTAATGTTAATTCTTATCCCATGGTAGTGGAGATGTGCAAGGGGGCGGATACGGGCAGATATACCGGATATTACTATACCTTCTCCATGGCCTCCCAGGCGTTAACTCCAATCGCATCAGGGTTTCTCTTGGAGCATGTATCCTACCGGACCCTGTTCCCCTACGCCTTAATCTTTTCCCTGGCTTCCTTATGCACCATGCTTTTTGTAAAGCATGGAGATACCAAACCGGAGAAAAAGGAGAATATATTAGAGCATTATGATACCGAAGACTGAGTTTTTTCGTAAGGTCTTCCAATACTAAAGGAGTTCATATATATATGCTGATCAGGATACTCATTATTGCCGCAGTGATTATTGTATTGTATTTGCTGGCGATCATGCCAAAGCTGTCCCGCAATCCGGGCCTTAAGGATCTGGCTGGCTGGCTTTATGCCCACCGGGGACTTCATACGGCAAAATCCGGGGCACCGGAGAATTCGCTCAGGGCTTTTCGGCTTGCGGCGGAACATAATTACGGAATTGAACTGGATGTGCAGCTGACGAAGGACGGTGTTCCCGTCATACTTCACGATTACAGCCTGAAACGGGCTTGCGGAGTTGACCGCAGGGTTTCAGAGATAACTTATGAAGAATTGAAGCAATACCGGCTGTTTAAATCAGAGGAGAAGATACCTACCTTTAAGGAGGCTCTGGAACTGATTGATGGCAAGGTTCCATTGATTGTGGAGTTGAAAATACCCTGGGGTCCCTCTGCCACCTGTGAGGCAGTATCAGAGCTGTTAAATGATTATCGAGGTATTTATTGCGTCGAATCCTTTAATCCTTTTGGTCTGGCCTGGTATCGGAGACATTATCCAGGGGTAGTCAGAGGACAGCTGTCAACGGATTTTATCAAGGAGAAGATGGAAGGAAGCAGGCTACAGTTCTTTTTACTGAAGCACCTTTTATTTAACTTTTATACAAAGCCTGATTTTATTGCATATCATCATATTTACAGGAAGGGGCTGTCCATAACCATTTGCCGTAAATTATTTAAGATAAGAACAGTCGCCTGGACCATAAAATCGGAGGAGGAATTTGTCGGGAACAGAACCTATTATGACCTGTTTATTTTCGAGAACTTTCTGCCAAAGCTGGAGACGGAGCAGAAAAGTAAATGATCAGGTGCTATGATACTGCATAACCGGATGAAACCGGGGAAGCCTTTTACATAGGTGAAAGGGGTGCATGTATATGGTAAAGTACTTGTTTTTATGGCTTTGCGGAGGCTTGTGGTGGCTGGCTGACATGGTGCTGAAGCCGAAGTATCTATCCTGTGATAAGATTTATGAGATGGAAGCGAGCCAGGGCAGATTTCATAAGGATTTCTACGAAAAAACCAGGAAAACGAGGTTCTCCGTTCTGTCGGATTTCGGATATCTGCTTTCCTGTGAATTACTGGAGCCGCAGGAGAGTACTCCGGAGGCATACAAAAAACTGGCGATCCTGTGTCACGGCTTTTCCCATTCCAAGTATGGAAGCTTAATCTATGCAGAGATATTTCTTAAGCTTGGTTACACGGTTATCATCTATGATCACCGGAACCATGGGTCCAGCGGAAAGGCCTGTACTTCCATGGGCTTTTATGAGAAATACGATCTGAATAAGATTGTGGACTGGTGCTATAATCGCTTTGGGCAAAACCTGTATCTTGTGACCCATGGGGAGTCCATGGGAGCCGCAACCGTAATCCTTCACCTCGGAATTGATGACAGGGTGCGATGTGTTATTGCGGATTGCGCTTATTCGGATTTAAGGCAGCTTCTCAGGCATCAGTTAAAAACCTATTACCATCTGCCATTATTTCTGGTTCCGGTCGAAAGTCTGATCACATTCCTCCGGGCGGGCTTCTGGTATCGCCAGGTGTCTCCGATCCGTATCGTAAGCCGGACCGAGAAACCCATCCTGTTCATCCATGGCAAGAGGGACGGTTATGTACCAACCTATATGTCCAAACAGATGTATGCCTGTAAGAAGGATAAGAAGGCAATCTATCTGGTGGCAGGAGCCGTCCATGCAAGGAGCTGTATGCAAAACCGGAGCGGTTACGCTGAGAGAATAGAAGCGTTTCTTCACAGATATAATAGCAAGCATTCGTTTTCGTAAATATGGAAATGCGTCCATGCGCATCGCATATATGCATTAGAAAAGCCTCACATGATCCCATGTGAGGCTTAACGATGTGACTATGTAAGATCCGATTATCTGTTCTTTTTCTTAAGAACAACAGCGCCGGAACCAAGAACTGCAGCGCCTAATCCAAAGATTAAACCTAAGGACTCAACACCGGTCTTCGGAGCAGCAGCCTTCTCAGGAGCAGCAGCTTTTTCAGGAGCGGCTTCGGCAGCAGGAGCAGCTTCTTCAGCAACTTCCGCAGCTGCAGCACCAGTAATAGTATTGTATAGAGCTTCCGCAGCTGCAGCATCCAGATAGCCATTGCCATCCATACCGGCAACGATTTCGCCATCAGCATTTCTTAAGATGTAAGCTTCAAGAGCAGCAGCGCCTTCGGACTTACCTCTTAACAGGAACGCAAATCTTGCATCTGCTGTGATAGCACCAAAATCAGCAGAATACACTAAATAGTCTTTGACTTCAATAGCTTTGCTGGCATAAGTTACGTTATCATAACCTGATCCATCCGGTGTGAAATCAAAATCACCAACAAAGTTTAAGTGAGCTGTACCTGTGAAATTACCTGTAAGCAGAACATCTACAGATGCGAACTCGGCAGAAAGAGCCTGTAACTCTTTATAAACCTTGCCATTGCTGCCATCCTGATTGCCGCCGCCGCTTAATAATTCACAGATAACTAAATCCTTAGATGCTTCTCTGGATTCTGCAGCTGCATCATAAGTATAGATGGGTGTGGTTGCAGCTAAAGCTGTTCCGACCATCATTGATAAAGCTAATACTGTTGCGGCAAAACCGGTTAATACTTTGTTTCTTAATCTCATTTCATTCTTCCTCCCTGATATGTTGTTTTAAATTTATACTGCATGTTTATTATACCAAAAATATGAGGAAATGGAAGTTATCAAAAGAGATAAGTTTATTAATTAAATATATGCAAAATGCACAAAAATCTTAATGCTACCGTTTTAATCAGGAAATGAATGTAAATGGTAAGAAGAGAAGGGAGTATATTTGTTGATTACTCTTCCCTGCCTTATATAAAAAGAAAGGACGCGCTGCATCCTAACAAACAATGTTAGTCTTGCAACACGTCCTTGAGTTCTTATTAATCAGGTTTGAGTCGGTATGTATTATTTCTCTTTTCTCTTAAGAACAACAGCACCTGAACCAAGTACAGCAGCACCTAAACCAAAGAGTAAACCAAAGGACTCAACGCCAGTCTTCGGAGCAGCGTCTGTAGTAGCAGCGGGAGCAGCTTCTTCAGCAGCAGCGCCATGAGATAAAAGAACCTTGCCATCAGCATCCTTGAAATCAAGTCTTGTAACTTCAAGAGCACCCTCGGTCTTATCCTTTAAGTTGATAACAACTTCGGCATAACCGGAACCTTTTACGATGAAAGGCATATTAATGGTTAATTCACCATCAACTGTCTGATCAGCATAGTTTGTGGGAACCCAGCCGCCAGCGAAGTTTGCGATGATCTCAGCGTTAAATGAGCTCTTACCGGTAATAACAACATCAACGGACTTAACAGCATCACGAAGAGCCTCGTCATCAGTTAACGGTGTGGCAGCGGTACCGCCAAAGAGAACTACCCAAACATCATTTGATGTAGGTGCGTTAGCCTCATTGGGATAAGCGAAAGGCAGTTTGTCGGTCTGTGCAAAAGCAGAACCAACCATCATGGAAAGTGCTAAAACGGTAGCTGCGAAACCAGCTAAAACTTTGTTTCTTAATTTCATTTTGAACTCCTCCTTAATTTGATATGAATTACTAACTCACTCCTACATTTTATCAAATTTCACAATACTTGTATACCAACATATCCGATAAGTTTAATTTTGTTTTTTGTATAGATTGCACAAATACTCAAAAAACTAAGACCAGTTGCATACCAAATGTAGTATTTTGGTAAGGCTATTCTACAAAACACATAAATGAACAGGAATTTATTTATGTGTGAATAAAGGGTAATTTTATAAATTTCAGACTTCCTTCAGGGATGCCATTTTCATTGCCCGTACCTTTAAGGATAATCCAAAGAGGTTAATAAAGCCTTCGGCATCCTGATGATTATATAATTCACCGGTAGTAAAGGAAGCGATGCTTTCATTATATAAGGAGTAGGGAGAGGTGGTCCCCTGTTTGATGATATTACCCTTGTAGAGCTTCAGCTTTACCTCGCCGGTAACATATTCCTGTGTTACATCAACAAATGCCTGGTAGGCTTCACGCAAAGGGGTAAACCATTTTCCTTCGTATACGATATCCGCAAAACGGTTGCCGACTTCCTTCTTAGCGGTAATCGTTGCGCGGTCAAGGATCAGCTCCTCCAGTTGGGTGTGGGCTTCCATCAGGATGGTTCCGCCGGGGGTCTCATATACGCCGCGGGATTTCATGCCCACAACACGGTTCTCCACGATATCGACGATACCGACCCCATGCTGACCTCCCAGGACATTTAACTCCTTAATGATATCGACGGGTGACATGGCCCTGCCGTTAAGGGCGACAGGTATCCCTTTCTCAAAGGACAGGCTCAGGGTTAATCCTTCCTCAGGAGCCTTCTCAGGAGATGTGCCCAGCACCAGAAGATGGTCATAGTCCGGGGCATTGGCAGGGGACTCCAGCTCCAGACCCTCATGGCTGATATGCCACAGGTTACGGTCACGGGAATAGCTGTTGTCGGCGGAGAAGGGAAGATGGATGCCATGCCGCGCGCAGTATTCAATTTCTTCTTCGCGGGAGGAGAGGCTCCAGATTCTCCAGGGAGCGATTATCTTTAACTCAGGAGCAAGTGCCTTAATGGTCAGCTCAAAACGTACCTGGTCATTTCCCTTACCGGTTGCTCCGTGGCAGATAGCGGTTGCACCTTCCTTCTTGGCGATCTCAACCAGTCTTTTTGCGATAACCGGTCTGGCCATGGAGGTGCCAAGAAGATATTTGTTCTCATAAACAGCACCGGCTTTCACGCAGGGCATAACATAATCATTAACAAATTCATCAACGACATCCTCAATATACAGCTTGGTGGCTCCGGAAAGCTTTGCTCTCTCCTCCAGTCCATCCAGCTCATTTCCCTGGCCTACGTCGATGCAGACACAGATTACTTCGTAATCATAATTTTCCTTTAACCAAGGAATGATAGCGGTGGTATCCAGACCGCCGGAATAAGCAAGAATAACCTTTTCCTTCATAATTTACCTCTCATTCCGCCGCCAACGGCGGCATACAAATTTAAGATCGGGTTTTAATTTAATTGTTTGATTAAATATACAACAAATATTATTATTATGCAATAGTAAAAATTTAAAAAGTATAAAAATACATAGTTGAACCCAAAAATCAGAAGCAGTCCTTATCCGCCCCTTTACACTTTCGTTTAATTAATTATAATAAAGGTGAATACGGATACCGTAAGTAATATGCCCGGATAAGAAAGGAAGGTTAATATGTATAAAATAATTCTTGCATCGGAATCTCCGCGCCGTAAAGAAATTTTGGAAACTATGGGAATCCCTTTTGAGAGTGTTCCGGCCAATGTATTGGAGGAAGCGGCTGAGACTGAGGCTGCCGGGATGGTGAAGGCTCTGGCGGCTAAGAAAGCGGAGGCTGTTGCCGCCGGTCTGGGAAAGGAACAGAAGGACCGTATCATCATAGGAGCGGATACCATGGTATTCTATGACGGACATGCTTTAGGCAAGCCTAAGGACAGGGAGGATGCAGCCAGGATGCTGGAGCTTTTATCGGGAGCTGTCCATGAGGTTTACACCGGTGTACACATTATAATAAGTAAAAACTGCTCCGATACCGACAGAATTTCCTTTGCCGTATGCACCAGGGTCACTGTCCAGCCCCTTACGGCAGAGCAGATTTGGGATTATATTGCTACCGGAGAGCCGATGGATAAGGCCGGAGCGTATGCAATCCAAGGGAGATTTGGTCTCCACATTGAGGAGATTTCCGGAGATTATTATAATATTGTCGGTTTTCCGATTGCCCGGATTTATCAGAAGCTGAGGTCAGTGGGAATAGACATAAAAAATTTAAAATAGGTATTGCATAAAATTTAATTACAATGTATAATTATAAAAAATTATCCCGGAGTCAATGAATGAAATACGGAATATAAAAGCGAAGGGGATAGGGAGTGACTGGAATGACGATTACAACGAAGGCTGCGGCTTGCGGCGGAACGGAGCGGAATATGAAAGAGATCAGGGGCGGAGTTACGGCTGCAAAAGGATTTCAGGCAGCGGGAATATATGCGGGAATTAAAAAGAAGAGAAAAGATTTGGCGCTGATCTATTCATCGGTCCCGGCAAAGGGGGCAGGCACCTTTACCACGAATATTGTGAAGGCGGCGCCTGTAAAATGGGATATGAAGGTTACCAGAGACAGTGAGTATGTTCAGGCAGTTATCCTGAACAGCGGTATTGCCAATGCCTGCACCGGAATGGAAGGGGACGAGAATAATTTTCTTATGGCCTACGCAGTAGCGAAAGCGCTTGATATCTCTGCGGAGGCCGTGTATACCGCCTCTACCGGAGTCATCGGAAAACAGCTTCCGATCGGCGTGATCGAAGAGGGCGTGAAAATAATCGCTGCGGAGCTTTCCGGCAGTATCGAAGCAGGAAGCCTGGCGGCAGAAGCCATCATGACGACAGATACATATCCCAAGGAGTATGCGGTCAGCTTCCTGGCAGGAGGGAAAGAGGTCACCGTCGGCGGAATGGCAAAGGGCTCCGGTATGATCCATCCGGATATGGCAACCCTGCTTGGCGTAGTCACTACGGACCTGGCCATCAGCAAGGAGCTTCTTCAGGAAGCCCTATCTGAGGATGTAAAGAATACCTTTAATATGATCTCGGTGGATCGGGATACATCAACGAATGATTCCTTATTGCTTTTGGCGAACGGTCTCGCCGGAAACAAGGAAATCACAGAGAAGAATGAGGATTACGAAGATTTCTGCAAGGCGCTTAATACCGTCACTACGAAGCTCGCCAAGCTCATGGCGGCAGACGGGGAGGGGGCGACAAAGCTGCTTGAGGTTACGGTTAACGGTGCCGCAACGAAAGAGGAGGCAGCCGCCTTAAGCAAATCCATTATCACCTCCAATCTGGTGAAGACAGCGGTATTCGGCAATGACGCGAACTGGGGACGTATCCTTTGTGCCATGGGTTACGCAGGCGTTAACTTCGATCCGGATAAGGTGGAGCTTTTGATTGAGAGCGCCGAGGGCAGGCTTAAGCTGGTAGAAAACGGCATGGCAACCGATTACTCGGAAGAAATTGCCACCAAAATCCTCTCCGCGAAGGAAGTCACGGCAACCGCCGATATTAAGATGGGAACCGCCTCCGCCACAGCCTGGGGCTGCGACTTCTCCTATGATTACGTGAAGATCAATGCGGACTACCGCTCCTAAAAAATAACTACTCCCCGGGAGCCCTATAAAGACAAAATCTTTGCCATACACAAACCCAACTCAGAAAGGAAGTAATCCCATAATGGAACATATGGATCAAATACTATTGAAGGCCCAGACCTTAATTGAAGCCCTGCCCTACATACAGAAGTTTAATAATAAGAAGGTAGTTGTAAAGTACGGCGGCAGTGCCATGACAAATGAGAGCCTGCAGGCCAATGTGATTAAGGATGTTGCGCTCTTAAAGCTGGTTGGAATGCAGCCCATCATCGTACATGGCGGCGGCAAGGAAATAACGAAGTGGCTCAGCTTACTGGGGCATGAATCCACCTTCGTGGAGGGTCTTAGGGTAACGGATGAACAGACCATGGAAGTAGCGGAGATGGTACTTGGCAAAGTAAATAAGAATTTAGTACGGATGCTTGAGAAGCTGGGGGTGAAAGCAGTCGGCATCAGCGGTAAGGACGGGGCTACCCTGAAGGTGGAAAAGAAGCTGGTGAACGGCCAGGATATCGGGCTGGTGGGTAATATCAGGGAGGTTAATGTGGAGCTGATTAATACTCTGATTGATAATGACTTTGTACCGGTCATTGCTCCGATCGGCCTGGATGATAATTATACGAATTATAACATCAATGCGGATGATGCGGCTTGTTCCGTAGCCACAGCCATCGGTGCGGAGAAGCTGGTATTCCTGACCGACATTGAAGGGGTTTATGCGGATTCACAGGATAAGAAAAGCCTGATCTCCGTACTGACGCTGGAAAAAGCAGATGAGCTTTTAGACGGCGGGTATATCGGAGGCGGTATGCTTCCAAAGCTTAAGAACTGTGTAGATGCGGTCAGAAACGGTGTATCCAGGGTTCATATCCTGGACGGCAGGATGGAGCATTGCCTGCTGCTGGAATTTTTCACAAATCGTGGCATCGGAACAGCGATTATCCATAAGGAAAAGATATTTGAGAATGAGACCGTAATCTAATTTTCGCAAAGTATTATATGCCGCCTGTAGGGCGGCAGATGGGAGTTGTTATGGAAATGAACACATATATCGAGCAGGCAGATCAGGTTCTGATGCATACCTATAACCGGTTTGGGATTGTACTGGATAAAGGGGAAGGGGTATATCTCTATGATACGGACGGGAAGAGGTATCTGGATTTTGCCGCCGGAATTGCAGTATTTGCCCTGGGCTACGGCAATAAGGATTATAACGATGCCCTGAAGGATCAGATTGACAAGCTTCTTCATACCTCCAATTATTATTATAATCTGCCGGCTTCCGAGGCGGCAAAAAAGCTTGCGAAAGCCTCCGGTATGGACCGGGTTTTCTTAACGAACAGCGGTACGGAGGCAATTGAAGGCGCGATAAAGCTGGCCAGGAAATATTTCTACTTAAAGCATGGGGAGGCCGGAAGCGAGATCATCTCCATGGAGCATTCCTTCCATGGCAGAAGCATGGGTGCCTTAAGCGTAACCGGAACGAAGAAATACAGGGAAGCCTTTGAGCCCTTAATCGGCGGAGTAGTATTTGCGGACTTCAATGATCTTGACAGTGTAAAAGCTCTGATCAGGGAAAATACCAGTGCCATTATGCTGGAGCCGGTACAGGGGGAAGGAGGGATCCATCCTGCGGATCCGGAATTTATTAAGGGGATCAGAAAGCTTTGCGATGAGAAGGATATTCTGCTGATCCTTGATGAGATACAATGCGGTATGGGCAGGACCGGTCATATGTTTGCATATGAGAAATATGGCGTGAAGCCGGACATCATCACCTGTGCGAAAGCCCTTGGCTGCGGCGTTCCGGTCGGAGCCTTTGCGGCAGCAGAGAAGGTGGCCGCGGCCTTTGAACCCGGAGACCATGGAACCACCTATGGAGGCAACCCCTTTGCAGGCGCTGCCGTAAGCAGGGTTTTTGATTTGTTTGAGAAAAATAATGTCTTGGCCAACGTAAATAAAATGGCTCCCTATCTATCGGCCCGGCTGAAAAAACTGGCTTCCAAATATAATTTTATCAAGGAACATCGCGGGGTCGGTCTGATGCAGGGACTGGAATTTTACATTCCCGTGAAGGATATTATAAAAAATGCAATGGATGAAGGTCTGATTTTGATTGCCGCAGGAGCGGATATTATCCGCTTTGTTCCTCCGCTTATCATAGAGGAGAAGCATATTGATGAGATGACGGGTATCCTGGATGCAGTATTAAACAAGATAAAATAAGAAGATTATTTTCCGTATAGGAAGATTGGAATATGGAGATGTTAAAACCGGAAGGACAGCAACAGGCGATCCTTCCGGTTTTGTCTGATATTATACCAATCCATACAGAAAGGCTTGATTGTATTATGTGGGGAATTATTATTGCTATTTTGTCCGGTGCGCTGATGAGCACCCAGGGGGTTTTTAATACCGGAGTAACCAAGCAGACCAATATATGGATCTGTGCCAGCTTTGTTCAGTTCACAGCTCTGATTGTCTGCCTGGGCGCCTGGTATACGGGCGGCAGACAGGGCAGCTTTTCATCTTTATTTAAAATTGATAACAAATATATGCTGCTGGGCGGTGTCCTTGGTGCCATGATTACTTATACCGTAATTAAAAGTGTGGATACTCTGGGTCCTGCCAGGGCGAATATGTTTATTATCACCTCACAGCTGATTGTGGCATATCTGTTTGAATTATGCGGACTGTGCGGAACAGAAAAGATTCCCTTTGAATTTCGGAAAGTGATCGGTTTGGCCCTGGTTATCATCGGCATTATCACTTTCAAATGGAAATAACGTATAGAAAAAAGTTCCCAATTCTCTGAATTGCCTATTGTAATCATTGTACAGTTTAGGTAAAATGAAAATTGAATGATCATAAAAGTATAGAGGGTACTTTTTAAGTCTTTGATGAGAGGCTTTCGGTGTCAGCCATCTGTTCGGATGCCAGAGAGCCGGATATCGGGGATGATGATTATGAAGAAAAAATATTTGGTAACCTTTATAACCTGCTTTCTGCTGGTGATCGCAGGTGTATGCTACAGCATTACTTATATGGACTTAGGGGCTGCTCCGGTGATAACGACCCTGGACCCGTCTTCTGTCAGGAAGCCGGATGCGGGAGACGGTGAGGATAACGCGGAGGTCAAAGAGACAGGCTTAGAATCAGGGAAAGTATCCGGCAATAAGGAAAATTCCCTGCCCGGGGATATCATCTATATCCATCTGTGCGGGGCAGTTCGGAAACCATCGGTTTATCAGGTGGAAAGAGGAGTACGGCTGGTGGAGGTTATTGAACTGGCAGGAGGACTTACGGAGGCTGCCGCAGGGGACTCTGTTAACCAGGCAATGACAGTCGAGGATGGACAGCGGATCTATGTCCCGACCGTGGAAGAAGTGAAGGAACAGGGCGCCGAAGCCTATATTACGGAAGCTGGTACGAATGGGCAGGAGAATAGGCTTAAGCTGATTAACATCAACAAAGCGGATGCGTCTGAGCTGATGGAACTTCCGGGAATCGGACAAGCGAAAGCGAATAGTATTATTGCTTACCGAAGTGCCAATGGAAAATTTGGTTCAATTGAAGAACTGATGAATATTCCGGGGATCAAAGAAGGACTGTTTGGGCAGCTTGCTTCTTATATCACAGTTAATTAAATATCACAGTTAATTAAAGGAATGGCAGCGGGTTATAACAGAAGGAATGACAGTTATAACATTATGATAAAGAATGAGGTGAAGGAATGGCGAAGAGAGTACTTGTGGTAGACGATGAGAAATTGATAGTGAAGGGGATACGCTTCAGCCTGGAGCAGGACGGTATGGAGGTGGACTGCGCCTATGATGGCGAGGAAGCATTGGAGGCCGCAAAGAAAAAGGAATATGATGTTGTACTGCTGGATGTCATGCTGCCGAAGCTGTCCGGTTTTGAGGTATGTCAGCAGATCCGCGAATTTTCTTCCATGCCGATCATCATGCTTACGGCTAAGGGAGATGATATGGATAAGATTCTCGGCCTGGAATACGGAGCCGATGATTATATCACGAAGCCCTTCAATATTCTTGAGGTGAAGGCCAGGATTAAGGCGATTATACGCCGCAGCGGAAGAAATGTTCCTGCGGTGGAGGAGAATAAGGCCGCGGTATTTGGGGATATGAAGATAGATTGTGAAAACAGAAGGGTTTATATTGGAGGCAAGGAGGTTAACCTTACTGCCAAGGAATTTGATCTGCTGGAGCTGCTGGTATTTAATCCCAACAAGGTATACAGCCGTGAAAATCTGCTGAATATTGTATGGGGCTATGACTATCCCGGTGATGTAAGGACCGTGGATGTGCACATCAGAAGACTCCGTGAAAAGATAGAGAGCAATCCAAGTGAACCGAAATATATACATACAAAATGGGGTGTTGGCTATTTTTTCCAGGATCAGGACTAAGCTGCGTTTTCTTAATAGCATGAGAATCTATATGCTACTGATATTCATCGTAGTAGGTGTAGTTCCTTTAAGCTTTTTTTCTTATTTAATACTTGGTAATTATGAAGATAATACGGTCAATAACAGAATGACGGTACTTCAGAATCAGGCCAATATCCTTGGCAACATGCTTCAGAAAACCGGTTATCTTACCATGGCAAAAGTTCCGGAAATGGATACCGAGGTTGCCCGGACCGCTGAGTTCTATCAGGGTAAGATTCTGATTATTAATAACAATCTGAACATCGTAAAGGATTCCTATGGGCTGGAGACAGGGAAATACCTTATATCAAAGGAAGTCATCCAGTGCTTTAACAATGGGACCATCGGCAGGAGCTATGACGAAAACAGCCAAAATCTGAAGCTGACGTATCCGATCAAGGATAACGTCACGCAGGATGTGATCGGTGTCATTGTCATGAACTCATCTACCAAGGACATGCGAATCATCCTAAACAGCCTGGAGAAGCGGGCTGTTTTGTTCTCCGTTACCTTCGCTGTAATCATTGTAGTGTTCGCCATCTATTTTTCCGGTAAGCTGACCAAGCCCCTGACCTCGGTTGTAAATTCCATTGACCGTCTGACGGAAGGCTATATGGATGAGAAGCTGTCAATTAAGGGGTACTATGAGATTGAGAAAATATC
Organism: Bacillota bacterium; assembly: GCA_023423335.1. Lineage (GTDB taxonomy): Bacteria > Bacillota > Clostridia > Lachnospirales > Lachnospiraceae > Mobilitalea. The sequence continues at coordinate 25,916 of JAFAFU010000036.1, forward strand.
CGATTCCTTCAATCAGATGGTGTCACGTCTGCAGAAGCTGGAGAATTCCAGACAGGAATTTGTTTCGAATGTATCCCATGAGCTGAAAACTCCGATCACCTCCATTAAGGTTCTGGCAGATTCCCTGATCATGCAGGAGGATGCCCCGGTAGAGCTTTACCGTGAATTCCTGACGGATATTACCGATGAGATCGAGAGGGAGAATAAGATCATTAATGACCTGCTGTCTCTGGTGAAGCTGGATAAGACTGCCGGTGACATGAATATCACCGCAATTAATATCAATGAGCTGCTGGAACAGATATTGAAGCGTCTGAGACCGATTGCCAAACGGCGCAATATTGAGATGATATATGAGAGCTTCCGGCCGGTAATTGCGGAGGCGGATGAGGTGAAGCTGTCTCTTGCCCTCTCCAATCTGATCGAAAATGCGATTAAATATAATATAGAGGATGGATGGGTACGGGTTTCCCTGAATGCGGACCATAAGTATTTCTTTATTAAGATCTCCGATTCCGGTATCGGAATCCCTGAGGATGCCCAGGACTTTATTTTTGAACGTTTTTACCGGGTGGATAAGGCAAGATCACGGGAATCGGGAGGCACCGGTCTTGGCCTGGCGATTACCAAAAATGTCATCCAGATGCACCGGGGCGCAATCAAGGTTTACAGTAAAGAAGGCGAGGGCACTACCTTTAATGTCAGGATTCCTTTAAACTACATTGCATAAACCGCGTGAAGCAATCAATCCGGGTCAGGAGAATTGTTCCGGCCTGGTGACGGAGGAAATTATGAAAAAACTATCGGGCTTATGTCTCATACTGTTTATTCTGACGGCATTTTTTACCGGCTGTGATAAGAAGGATAACGGGCAGGACGACAAGAAGGCATATTATAATATCTACTACCTCAACACAAAAGCCTCGGGGATTGCCAGTGAGAGCTATGCACCGGTAAAAGCTACGAGGGAGGAGCTGGTCGAGGAGCTTTTGAATGCCCTGAGGAAGGAACCGGAGAATGTTGTTTATAAGAAGGCGCTTCCGGACACCGTGACGATCCGGGAGTATAATTTCAATGAGGATGGCAGCCTGACAATCAACTTTGAGGCGAATTACAATGAGCTTAAGGGAATACCGGAGGTTCTCTGCAGGGCAGCGATAGTCAAAACCCTCAGCCAGATTCCCGATGTGGACTATATAAAATTCAATGTAAACAGCCAGCCCCTGATCGATTCGAACGGAACACAGATCGGTTTGATGACGGACGAGGATTTTATTGAGAGCACAGGAGCAGCGACCAGCTATAAGGTGATTCTGTATTTTGCTGCGGAAGGCGGGAAAACCCTGGTCGCCTCGGATAAGGTAATATATTATACCGGTAATGGTTCCATCGAAGAGACAATAATTAACCAGCTGATTAACGGACCCACCGAGCTTGGCATGCATAAGACCATACCGGAGGGGACTACGCTTCTGAATGTAAATAGCAGAGAGGGAATCTGCTATGTGGATTTTAATGAGAAATTCCGTAATGTGATTCCTGATATATCGGCCGAAGCTACCATTTACTCTATCGTAAACTCCCTGGTGGAGCTGCCCGGTATTAATAAGGTTCAATTCCAGATCAATGGCGCTTTGGTGGAGACCTTCCATGATTTGAAGGACTTTAACGGCTTTTTTGAACGTAACCTGGATATTATCAATGTCAGCAGCAAATAGCCGGCTTTGGCGCTGGTAGTCACAGTTCAGACCCCGACCAAAGAGAATGATATCATTTCGGCCAATGTTTCCGAAGTCGGAGCCGCTTTCGCTTAATTGCATTACGTAGCGGTACATAAGGCTCTAAAAGACAGAGCCTAAATACCGACGAATGCAAATACTCCTTTCCGAAAATCATTTGCCGAAATGATGTTGTATCACTGGTTAGGGTCTGAACTGTAACTGCGGGTATGCGGCGAAGGGCGATATAATTGGGAGGTGGTTGGAATTTGGTTAAAAGACCTTTGGTCTGGGTATTTGGTGCTTATCTGAGCGGCTTGCTTCTCGGATGGCACCGGTTCCCTTTTTTCTTCGTGCTGCTTCTTATTATACTAAGCAGCATCGTCTTATATCTTCTGATGTTTGCCGTAAAAACCCGCTATATAAGCCGCAGGGACGGCTTTCTGTGGTGCCTGCCTCTGATGTTACTGCTTGGCTTTGGTGCCATAGGGCAGCGAATGGAACCTCCTGCCGCGGACCTGGCCTTCGGAGAAGAGGCAGAAGGAACTGTCATCGGTGAAATCAGGCAGATTATTGCAAAATCCTCTGGTTCGGTCCTATATCTTAAGAATAACCGGATTACCGTTTCCGGCGGGGATACCTATCCCGTGGATCATATTATCCTCCATGCTTCAGAAGCTCAAAGCTTTCGTATCGGAAATAAACTTCATGTCTCAGGCCGGATATATAAATTTGCCGAGCCTTCCAATCCCGGTCAGTTCAATGAACGGATGTATTATAAAATCCAGAATATTGATTACAAGGTAATTCCGGAAGATATCGTGATACTGGATGCCGGCTATTCCAGATTCCATGCCGTATTGGACAAAGTCAAGCAGGGTATCCTTGCAGTCTATAAGCAAATCCTGCCGGAGAAGGAAGCAGGTACTCTTGTGGCCATGCTGCTGGGAGAAAAATATCTGCTGGACGAAGAGCTGAAGCAGTTATATCAGGAAAACGGCATCTCCCATATTCTTGCGATCTCCGGGCTTCATATCTCGCTCATCGGAGTAGCTTTCTTTCATTTCTTAAGAAAATGCAGGGCAGGTCTTCTGCTGTCTTCCCTTATCTCAATTTTGCTGATGTATTGTTACGGGGTACTTACGAATTTTAGTGTATCGACCAACCGTGCCGTTGTTATGTTTGTTGTCATGCTTCTTGCCCGAATATTAGGAAAGACCTATGATATGCTTTCCGCAACTGCCTTAAGTGCTTTTCTGATTCTCCTTCAAAATCCTCTGCAGCTGTTTTCGGCCGGATTTCTTCTATCCTTTGGAGCGGTTCTTGGCATCGGGCTTTTATTGCCCTGTCTCAGAGGTCTGACGAAAGTAAAATCCTCCCTGCTGTACGGTGTTTTCGTCAGTATCAGTGCACAGCTGATGACCCTTCCGCTGATCCTGTACTTCTTTTACCAGCTCCCGGTTTATAGCGTGCTGATAAATCTGCTGATCCTGCCTGCGATGTCAGCCCTGATGCTGTCAGCTCTGGCGGCGGGAATTCTGGGGTTGATCAGCCTGCCCGCAGGTGTATTTTTAGTCGGCGGGGCAAACTATATATTACGGTTCTATGAATGGCTTTGCAGGCTTGGCAGCAGTCTTCCCGCCAATTTGTATACCACAGGGAGGCCGGGTATGGCCAGAATCCTGCTGTATCTGGTCCTGCTGGCTTGCTTTCTTTGGGTGGCAGGAAAGGATAGAAGGAAAAGGGTACTGCTTCTTCCCGTAGCCGCCCTGGTACTGCTCCTGGCACCGGTAAGACCCTCCGGGTTATCTGTTACCCTGCTGGATGTCGGGCAGGGGGAAGCAATCTTTATGAGAAGTCCGTCGGGCACCACTTACCTGATTGATGGAGGAAGCTCCAGCCTGGGTCATGTGGGCACCTATTGTCTGACTCCCTTCTTATTGTCGGAGGGGGTGGATCGTATTGACTATGCCATTGTTTCCCATGCGGATGCTGACCACATCAATGGACTGGGGGAGTTGCTGGAGGGGAAAAAGATAGAGATAAAGCATTTGGTTATGTCCGGAATAAAGCATTCGGATACGGCCGGGCATCCGGCATCCGATGAAAACCAGGCATTTGATTACTCTGCTGCGAAAGGAACGAAGCTTGTTTCCCGGAATAAAAAGGAGGCAGAGGAGGCATATCTGGAGCTGATCCGCCTTGCAACGGAGAATGGAACGGATATCAGGTACCTGACCGCCGGTGACTGTATCCGGGATAATCCTGTGTCCATCCGATGTCTGCATCCGGCGGAAGAATTCCAATGGACAACAGGAAATTCCTATTCCCTGGTCTTAAGCATAAATTACGGGGATTTTGATCTCCTTTTGACCGGAGATCTTGAGAGGGAGGGAGAAAGGCGGATTATGAGGCAGTTACAGGCTTCGCATCCGGAAGATGGTTCCGGGAATACCACGGACTATGATGTGCTGAAGGTAGCGCATCACGGTTCGAAGACCGCAACGATGGAGGATTTTCTGGAATTGATCCGACCGGAATATGCCTTAGTATCCTGCGGGAAGGATAACCGCTATGGGCATCCCCACCCGGAACTGATTGCCCGCCTGGAGCAATCCGGGTGTGAAACCATGATTTCTTATGAAAGCGGTGCGGTTATGCTTGCTACGGATGGGAGGCGGCTGCGGATTACGACCTATAAACAGAAGTAAAATGCAGACAAAGACAGCAGAAGCCAAAGGTCCGAAACGGCCGTTCTGCTATCTTTTTCTTTACAAATATAAAAATTATCCTATAATTATATATGTGAAACTATATCTTAACAGGGGATGCCGCAGCGAAAAGTACGGCGGTGCAGGCCAGCTTAAATTACACATAGGATATAGGATGGTAAATATACTATAATAAGGTTTTTATCATAAGGAGGCTTTAAATTGTATCTGGATAATCTGTTAGAGCAATTAGAATATACCTGTCTTCAAGGAGACATCCATATTTCTGTCACAAATTTAGTATATGATTCCAGAAAGGCTTCGAAGGGATGTGTGTTCGTATGTGTTACCGGGGCGGTTTCGGACGGACACGATTATATCGGGGAAGTCACGGAAAAAGGAGCAGCAGCCATTATAGCGGAGAAGGATGCAGTCATACCGGAGCATGTAACAATGATCCGGGTTGCGGATACCAGGGCGGCATTGGCCTGTATGGCTGCAGCATATTTCGGACATCCGGCCCAGAAGCTGACCACCATCGGAATCACGGGAACGAAGGGGAAGACCACCACCACCTATATGATCAAATCCATCCTGGAGGATACCGGAATTAAGACAGGACTGATCGGAACCATAGAGACAATCATCGGAGAGGAAGTGATTCCCGCGAATAATACTACGCCGGAATCCTTTGTGATACAGCAGACCTTTGCCAGGATGGTGGAAGAAGGCTGCAAATGTGTTGTTATGGAAGCCTCCTCCCAGGGGCTGATGCTGCACAGGATGGATGGCTTTACCTTTGACTATGGGATATTTACGAACATCGAACCGGATCATATCGGAGGAAATGAGCATAAGGATTTTGAAGATTATCTGAGCTGCAAGAGCAAGCTGTTCAAACAATGCAAATCGGGCCTGATTAATATCGATGATCATCATGCGATGGAGATACTGGAGGGGCATACCTGTACCGTGGAGACTTTCGGTTTTTCGGAAAAGGCGGATATCCGGGCAACGGATGTCCGGCTGTACCAAAAGCCCGGAACCCTCGGCGTTTCTTACCATGTAAGCGGAAAGCTGGATATGGACGTAGAGGTGGATGTCCCCGGGAAGTTCAATGTTTATAATTCTCTGTGTGCCATCGCACTCTGCAGACATTTTGATGTGGATCAGGAGCTGATCAAGAAAGCGCTTCAGAGGGTTAAGGTCCGGGGAAGAGTGGAGCTGGTGACTGCTTCTGATCAATACACACTGATGATTGACTATGCCCATAATGCCATGAGCCTGAAGAGTCTGTTGTCGACCCTGCAGGAGTATCAGCCCAAACGGCTGGTTTGTATGTTCGGCTGCGGTGGAAACCGTTCCAGAGACCGCAGGTTTGAGATGGGTGAGATATCTTCCAATATGGCTGATCTTACCGTTATAACCTCGGATAATCCCAGATTTGAGGAACCTCAGGACATTATTAACGATATTATTGTCGGAGTAAAAAAGGGCCGCGGCGAATATGTGGAAATCATTGACCGTAAAGAGGCCATCCGTTACTGCATCGAGCACGCGAAGGAGGGAGATGTCATCGTGATTGCCGGCAAGGGTCACGAGGACTATCAGGAAATCAAGGGCGTCAAGCATCATATGGATGACCGGGAGCTGATCCGTGAAGTCCTGGCCGAATTAAACTGCTGATAAAGGTTCCCGTAAGGAGGCTGCCATGTCTTTATATGCTGACATTATTATAGATATCTCCCATGAAAATTTAGATAAGACATATCAGTATGCCATCCCGGAAGAATTTTCAAGTACTGCGGTAATCGGAGCATTGGTCAAAGTTCCCTTCGGTAGGGGAAACCGGCAGATCAGCGGTTACATTGTAGGGTTATCCGGAGAACCAAAGCTGGGGGAGGACCGGATCAAGTCAATCAGTGAAGCGGTTGCAGATGCACCGGTAATTGAGAGCCATCTGATCTGTCTTGCCTACTGGATGAAGGAAACCTTTGGCGGAACAATAAATGAAGCGCTGAAGACGGTAATCCCGGTAAAGAAGGCGGTGAAGATCAGGGAACAGAGGACCATCACCCTGAACGTGGATACCCGTCAGGCAACCCTTTTGTACTATGAATACCAGAAAAAAAAGAATAATGCCGCCAGAGTAAGATTATTGGGAGCTCTGCTTGCGGAGCGGCAGCTTGATTATGAGAAGGCCGTAAACCAATTAAATATATCCCGAAGTACGCTTCAGGGAATGGAGAAGCAGGGAATCACACGAATCCTGTCGGAGCAGGTCTACCGTAATCCGATCGTACAGCAGGAGCATATATACCGGCCGGTCATCCTAAACGAGGAGCAGCAGGAGATTGTGGAGGATTTCAACAGGGAATATGAACAGGGAATTCGTTCCACCTATCTGATCCATGGCATCACAGGGAGCGGCAAGACGGAAGTCTACATGGAGATGATTTCCGCTGTTATTGCTCAGGGGAAGCAGGTAATTCTGCTGATACCGGAGATTGCCCTTACCTATCAGACGGTTCAGCGTTTTTACAGCCGTTTTGGAAACCGGATTTCTATTTTGAATTCCAGGATGTCCCAGGGGGAACGCTTCGATCAAAGTAATCGGGCGAAGAATGGTCTGATCGATATTATAATCGGACCCCGTTCCGCGCTGTTTACACCTTTTCAAAATCTGGGACTTATCATTATTGATGAAGAGCATGAGAGCAGCTACAAAAGTGAGACCACACCCAAATATCATGCTGTTCCGGTTGCGATTAAGCGGGCGGAGCTGACCGATGCCTCCGTTATTCTGGGATCAGCCACACCGCTTTTAGAATCCTATGAGAAGGCCAGACGCGGTGAATATAAACTGTATACTTTGACCAAACGGGCCAAGGAGGCCGCCCCTCCGAAGGTTTGGATCGTTGATCTGAGAGAAGAGCTAAAGAATAGGAACAAATCCATCTTCAGCGGGAAGCTGAAGGAATTGATTGATGACAGACTGAGAAAAAAGGAGCAGATAATGCTCTTTATCAACCGGAGAGGGTATGCCGGGTTTGTATCCTGCAGAAGCTGCGGATATGTTATTAAATGTCCCCATTGCGACATTTCCCTGACATCCCATAATAACGGCAGGGTGGTATGCCATTATTGCGGACATGAGGAGCCGGTTCCCGCCCTATGCCCTGTCTGCGGTTCAAAATATATCGCGGCCTTTGGCACAGGGACCCAGAAGGTGGAGGAACTGGTTAAGAGGGAATTCCCCCAGGCCAGAGTCCTTCGTATGGATACGGATACCACAAAAAACAAAGGCGGTCATGAGAAGATATTGGAAGCGTTTTCCGCTCATAAGGCGGATGTACTGGTTGGAACGCAGATGATTGTTAAAGGTCATGATTTTCCCAGGGTTACCCTGGTAGGAATCATCGCTGCGGACCTATCCCTCTATGCAGGGGATTTCAGATCCAGTGAAAGAACCTTTGAACTCCTTTGTCAGGCAGCCGGCAGAGCCGGCAGGGATGTATTGTCCGGCGAAGTGGTGATTCAGACTTATCACCCGGAGCATTATAGTATTATTTCTGCGGCAGCCGGAAATTATGAAGACTTCTTTGAACAGGAGATGCTGTACCGGAGATTGATGCAATATCCTCCGGCTGCCCATATACTGCTGATACTGATCACCTCCAGGGAGGAGGACAGGGCAGCAGGAGCCGCTGCTCTTACCGGCGAAGCGGTGAAGGAATACAGGAAGGCGCGGTGCCTGCAGGAGACCGGGGTAACCGCGGAGGATCCGGAGAGAGAGGAAAGTTATCCGGCAGACAGAGCAATAACGCAGGAGCTTCAGGTCATCGGACCTGCTCCTGCAGGAATTTCGAAGATGAATGATATTTACCGTCAGGTAATATACCTTAAGCATGGGGATTATGACCGGCTGGTTGATATAAAGAATTATCTGGAGGGGTATTACAATTTTTCAGAGCAGTTTACAGGCTGCAGCCTCCAATTTGATTTTAATCCGATGAGCGGTTATTAGCATGGAAGGGATAATGGTACCGCCGCGGGCCGCACAGAAAGTAAGCAGACGATCAGATAGAAAGGAAGAGGGTTATGGCAATCAGAAATATCAGGGAAATAGGAGATAAGGTATTAACGAAGGAAAGCAAGATGATTACAGAGGTTGATAAGAAGCTTCTGATCCTAATTCAGGATATGCTGGACACTTTATATGATGCAAATGGCGTAGGACTGGCAGCCCCTCAGGTTGGAATTTTAAAGCGGCTGGTTGTCATAGATGTTTCGGAGGAAGGGAATGCACCGATTATTCTGATTAATCCGGAGATACTGGAAACCGATGGAGAGCAGATCGGGGATGAGGGCTGCTTAAGTGTTCCCGGTAAGGTGGGTACGGTGGTCCGGCCAGGTTATGTGAAGGTGAAAGCATATGATATTAATATGAAGGAATTCATTATTGAAGGAACGGAACTGCTGGCCCGTGCATTATGTCACGAAATCGACCACCTGAATGGAGTTTTATATGTGGAGAAAACGATGGGTGACTTAAGGAATGTCTTCGATGGGGAAGAGTAATCTTATAAAGCGATAAAACCTTTATTAAGGTTTTCTAAAACAGTAGATTTTACGGTAACATTTCTATATAATCGTATCGATAAGCATACAATAAGTGAAAGGACTGTTGACAATGAGGATATTATTTATGGGAACTCCGGATTTAGCGGCAAGTATCCTTAAGCAAATAATTGAGGCCGGACATGAAATCATCGCGGTTGTCACACAGCCGGACAAGGAAAAGGGAAGAGGAAAGGCATTAAGCTTTTCTCCGGTAAAGGTGCTGGCGCTGGAATGCGGCCTTCCCATATATCAGCCGGTAAAGGTGCGGGACCCGGAATTTGTCCGAACCGTGAAAGAGCTGGCACCGGAGGTGATTGTTGTTGCCGCTTTCGGACAGCTATTACCGAGGGAGCTGCTGGATATCCCGCCTGAGGGCTGCATCAATGTCCATACTTCCCTGCTTCCGAAATACCGCGGAGCCGCTCCGATCCAATATGCGATCATCAACGGAGAGAGGGAAACCGGCGTTACGATCATGTACATGGATGTGGGCCTGGATACCGGTGATATTATTCTGCAGCGGGGGATAGAGATCGCTAAAAATGAAACCGGCGGCAGTCTTCATGATAAGCTGGCTGACCTTGGGGCGAAGCTTCTGCTGGAAGCGCTGGACCAGATTAAGGCAGGTACTGCGAAGAGACATCCGCAGGAGGATGCCGGGGCCTCTTATGTGAAGATGCTGGATAAGGACATGGGAAATATAGATTTTACGGCTCCTGCAGAGAAAATCGAACGTCTGATCCGGGGACTTAATCCCTGGCCCAGTGCATTTACCAGATTGGATGGGAAGACGTTGAAGCTGTGGAGCGCTGAGGTGGAGGATATAGGAACCGGAGCGGAGCCGGGAGTAGTAATCGGGACCAGGAAGGATTCCATTCTTGTAGCCACGGGAGAACATGCCCTGGTGATTAAGGAGCTTCAGCTGGAAGGAAAAAAACGGATGACGGCGGATGCATTCCTTCGCGGATATCCTGTAGAGACCGGCAAGAGGCTGGGGATATAAGGTATAGAATAATCGGATAATAAATTCACAAAACATGATTTATTTCATAGAAAGAAGGATGAGCTATGTATTTCCCTTATTATTATGATCCAACCTATATTTTGGTTATTATAGGTATCATTATTACCCTGGCGGCTTCTGCCAAGGTGAGATCTACCTTTGCGAAATATTCCGGAGTAAGGAGCATGTCCGGTATGACCGGAGCCCAGGCGGCGGAACGGCTTCTTCAGGCCTCCGGTATTTATGATGTGAAGATTGAGCATGTCTCCGGGAAACTAAATGACCATTATGATCCCAGGACCAAGGTTCTGCGCTTATCGGATTCCGTCTATGGACAGAACTCTCTCTCGGCAATCGGAGTTGCGGCCCATGAATGCGGTCATGCGATTCAGCATGAACAATCCTATGCTCCGCTGAAGCTTCGGAGTACTCTGGTTCCGGCAGCAAATATCGGTTCCATGGCAGCCTGGCCGATCATTATCCTTGGAATAATTATGGGTTATTCCCAGTTCCTGATTAATCTGGGGATCATTCTGTTCTCCCTGGCGGTTTTATTCCAGCTGATTACTCTGCCGGTCGAATTTAATGCCTCCAAGAGAGCAATCGCAAGACTGGGTGAAACCGGAATTCTCCATGGAGAAGAGCTTCAGCACAGCAAGAAGGTGCTGGATGCCGCTGCCCTGACCTATGTGGCGGCCGCTGCCGCGACGATTCTCCAGCTGTTAAGACTGGTGCTTTTATTCGGAGGAAGAAACCGTGACAGATAAACACAACGAGCGGGAAATCGTTCTGGATATGCTGCTTCAGGTTCTGGAAGAAGACAAGTTCAGCCACAGGGTACTTAATCAGACCCTGAAGGAGCGCCAGGGGCTGGAAAAGCAGCAGAGAGCCTTTATCTCCAGACTGTTTACCGGGACGGTCAAGTGTTATCTTACACTGGATTATGTAATAAACTCTGTGGCTTCCCTGCCGGTTGACAGGATGAAGCCTTTGGTCCGTAATCTTTTAAGGCTGGGCGTTTACCAGCTGCTTTATATGGATCAGGTTCCGGAATCCGCGGTCTGCAATGAGGCCGTGAAGCTGGCGAAAAAGCGGGGATTTTCAAAGCTGTCCGGCTTTGTGAATGCCAACCTGAGGAATGTGGCAAGGAACCGTGGGTCCATCGGCTATCCCGACAGGGAGACGGACCCGGAAGGATATCTTGAGGTAACCTATTCTGTTCCGGGATGGCTGGTGAGGCAGCTGACAAAGCAATATTCCTTCTCCGCTGCGGAGGCGATGCTGTCGACCTCCCTGAAGGAAAAGGAGATGACCATCCGCTGCAACCAAAAGAAGACCGGTCCGTCAGAGCTGAAAAAGCTTTTGGAAGAAGCGGGTGTGACCGTGGAAGACAGCGAATATCTTCCGTATGCATTTAAAATAAGCAATTATGACTATCTTGAGAAATTGGAAGCCTTCCGTCAGGGGTATTTTACCGTGCAGGATGTAAGCTCGATGCTGGTCTGTCAGGTGGCAGGAATAGGCATGAAGGATTTGGTGGTGGATGTCTGTGCGGCACCGGGAGGAAAAGCCCTGCATGCCGCAGAAGCAGCTAAGAGAGTATTCGCCAGGGATTTAACGGAATATAAAATTAGTCTGATCGAGGATAATATCCGAAGACTGGGAATACAGAATGTGGATACTTTTGTTTGGGATGCCCGGATACCGGATCCTAATCTGATCGGCAGGGCGGATGTGGTTTTTGCCGACCTGCCCTGCAGCGGTCTGGGGGTTATTGGAAAGAAAGCTGACATAAAATACAAGCTGACACAAAATCAACAAAAAGAATTGGTAGAATTACAGAGAAGCATCCTTTCTGTGGTAAAGGATTATGTAAAACCGGGAGGAGTATTAATTTACAGTACCTGCACAGTAAATCAGGAGGAAAATATAAAAAACCGGGACTGGTTCCTGGAACAGTATGCTTTTGAAGCGGAAAGCCTGGATTCCTATCTGCCGGAGCTTCTTCGGAATGAGCAAACGAAGGAGGGGTATCTTCAGCTGATCCAGGGAATCCATAACACGGATGGATTTTTCCTCTCCAGAATGAGAAGAAAGCTGATTTAAAAAGAATAATTTGCCAGGATGGAACAGGATAAAGGAATGGAGAAATTAGATATCAAATCGTTATATATAGAGGAATTAACGGAGGTCTTAAAGGCCTTCGGGCAGCCGGCCTTTCGGGCGAAGCAGCTGTATGAATGGATGCACGGGAAGCTTGCCGAAAGCTATGAGGCCATGACAAACCTGTCAAAGGGGCTTAGGGAAGCCTTAAAGGAGAACTATCCCCTTATCTCTCTGGAGGAAGTGGATTCTCTGCATTCTAAAGCGGATGGAACCGTGAAGTATCTGTTTCGTCTAAGAGATGACAGAGTGATTGAAAGCGTCCTTATGAGATACCATCATGGAAACAGCGTATGCATCTCCTCCCAGGTAGGCTGCAGAATGGGCTGTACCTTCTGCGCATCCACCATTGGCGGGAAGGAGAGGGATCTTCTTCCTTCTGAGATGCTGGACCAGATTTACCGGATCCAGTCAGCAACCGGGGAGAGAGTCAGCAATGTGGTCGTGATGGGAACGGGTGAGCCCCTGGATAATTATGACCACCTGATAAGGTTTCTGCGAATTTTGACAGATTCACAGGGGATTAACCTCAGTGCCCGCAACATTACCGTATCCACCTGCGGAATACCGGATAAAATCCGGGCTTTTGCAGAGGAAGGTCTTCCGATTACCTTAGCGCTTTCGCTCCATGCCCCGAATAATGAGATCCGCAGGAAGCTGATGCCCGTGGCAAGGCAATATGAGTTAAGGGAGGTAATGGACGCCTTCCGGTATTATTATGATAAAACAGGGAGAAGACTTACCTTTGAATACAGCCTTGTGGAAGGAATTAATGATGAGGAGGAGCATGCAAAGGAGCTGTCGGCGCTTGTGAAAGGCCTGAATTGCCACATTAACCTGATTCCGGTTAATCCCATAAAGGAGAGGAATTACCGGAAATCGGAAAGCAAAAAAATACAAATATTCAAAAATATACTTGAAAAAAATAGAATTAATGTTACTATAAGAAGAGAAATGGGCTCGGATATTGACGCCGCCTGCGGACAGCTGCGTAAGAGCTACATCGATAAATATCATACAAAAGCATGATTTTAATTGATTTACTCCTGCGTGTCGTTTAAAATAGATTATCAGCTTAGGAGTATTGCTGCTTGAGTGATAAGAAGAATGCACATAAGATAAGACAGATAAAGTAATGTATCCGGTAGGAGCAGGGAGGTGCAGGCTTGAAAGCATTTTCAATAACAGATATTGGGGAAAGACGGAGGATAAACCAGGATTATGTCTTCTGTGAGGAAAATGCCATCGGTAATCTGCCTAATTTGTTTATTGTAGCAGATGGGATGGGAGGACATAATGCCGGAGATTATGCTTCAAGGTTCTGCGTTGAGTATTTTACGCAAAGGATTAGGGAGAGCAGTCAGACTTCACCGATTGCCATGATAGAAACAGCCATTCAGGAGACGAATGAAGTACTAAGGAATAAAGCACAGGAACAGAGTGATCTGGAGGGGATGGGTACTACCTTTGTAGTTGCGACCATATTCGGCAGTGAAATGTTTGTCGCCAACATCGGGGACAGCAGACTATATGTAATAGGAAAAGAGATCAAACAGATTACGGAAGATCACAGCCTGGTTGAGGCAATGGTGAAGACGGGGGAACTGGGAAGGGAAGAAGCCAGACAGCATCCGAACAAGAACATCATTACCAGGGCGCTGGGAGCAAATGTGACTGCACAGCCTGACTTTTTTGAAGTGAACTTAGAAGAGGGAGATATTGTACTTATGTGCTCGGACGGTCTGACAAATATGTTGGAGGACGAGACGATTGAACGGATTGTGAGGGAAAGTACCGATCATCCGGCAGAGGCTGCGGAAACATTGGTGAAATGCGCAAACCAGAACGGCGGTAAGGATAATATCGCAGTAGTAATTATTAAAGTATGAAGAAGAGGTGAGAGATTATGTTGAAACCCGGTATGTTTATCAGTGATCGGTACGAAATAATTGACAATGTCGGTTCCGGCGGTATGGCTGATGTCTACAAGGCAAAGGACCAGAGATTGAATCGTTTTGTTGCGATTAAGGTATTAAAACCGGAGTATTCCAGTGATAAAAGCTTTGTAAACAAATTCAGGGGAGAAGCACAATCCGCTGCAGGATTGTCCCATCCCAATATTGTTAATGTGTATGATGTCGGTGATGACAGCGGTCTTCATTACATTGTGATGGAGCTGGTGGAAGGTATTACACTGAAGCGCTTTATAGAGAAAAAAGGCAAACTGGAAGTCAAGGAAGCGGTAGGAATTTCGATACAGATCGCACAGGGTATGGAAGCTGCCCATGATAACCATATCATTCACAGGGATATCAAACCCCAAAATATCATAATATCAAGAGACGGCAAGGTGAAGGTTACGGATTTTGGTATCGCTAAGGCAACGAACTCCAATACCATTACCTCCAATGCCATGGGCTCAGTACATTATTTATCTCCGGAGCAGGCCAGAGGCGGCTACAGTGACGAGAAGAGCGATATCTATTCCCTGGGCGTCACACTCTATGAGATGCTGTCCGGTAAGGTTCCTTTCGCAGGGGATAATACGGTTTCTGTTGCACTTCTTCATATCCAGGGCGAGGCAATGCCCCTTCGGGAGCTGGATCCGAGTATCCCGGTCAGCGTGGATAAGATTGTAATGAAATGTATGCAGAAACGGCCGGAGAGAAGATATCATTCTGCCTCCGAGCTGATTATGGATCTTAAGAGGGCAATCACCAATCCGGATGGGGACTTTGTACAGATTCCCGCATTTGTGGCAAGTGATTCTCCTACAATAAATATTTCCGATGATTTGGGAAAAATCAAAAACGGCGCGTACCTGGATGAAGGAATGACCGGTAAGAAGAATATCAATACCTTTTCCCAGGAAGATGATGAAGAACTGGATACCGTAGATTCCAAGTTTGATAAATTTTTTGCCGTAGGAACAATTGTCGCTATCATCGTATTAGCCGTAGTGATCATCGGCGTAGTCGTATGGTTTTTCTTCCCCAAGGGCGAAGCAAGAGACGGCGGTAAACCAACACCGACGGTTACGGTAGCTCCTACCGATGCGCCGTCCATATCTCCGACTCCGGAAGTGACTCCTGCCGCCGGTACCTATAAGTTCCCGGCAGTTCTCGGTTATACGAAGGAGGATGCGGAAGCGACCATTAAGGCAAAGGATCCAGATGCATTTATTACCTGGAAGGAAGATTTCTCAGATGATTATGAAAAGGGCTATGTAATGTCGCAATATCCTGCTGCTGACAGGGATGCCGCTTTTGGTTCTGATGTTATCATCTATATTAGCACCGGACCTAAGTCCTTTACCATTCCTTATGTGTACTTCCTGACGGAAGCCCAGGCAGAAAAGAAGCTTAGGGATGCAGGTCTGAAGACAAAAGTGGATTATATTAACAGCAGTGAGATCGAGACCGGCAAGGTTATCGAGACCAATCCTCCGAAGGATACTCTGGTGGTTGTGGGAGAGGAAGTTACTATCTTTGTAAGTATAGGACCGGAAATAATCACAGTTCCATCCTTAATCGGCAAGACGGTTGAGCAGGCAAAGGCACTTCTGACCGGATTGGGTCTGGTATTAGGAACTCCCAGCTATGAATCCTCTGAAGTTTATCCGGCGGGCCAAATTACGTATCAGTCCAATAC
>JAFAFU010000052.1 GCA_023423335.1 Bacillota bacterium
CACCTGCGCCGCAGACAAAAAAAGCCACCTCACGGCAATGAGGTGGCTATCAATTAACAAGCGTATCGGGCAAACCCCACCCGATGTGTTGAATATACACAAATTTCAGTAATTCCTGAAATTTGGACAATTTGAATTTGTAAGCAGCCGTTTTTCTGAACTTCACATCCTGCACCACTGCAAATGCGAATGATTTCACGGGCATTGCACCCAAGCCCTCCCTGCACTTTTACAATGGTCTTCAATTGCGGCACCCCGTGGTGCACGCCCGCCATTTCCGCCACCGGCCGCACCCCGCCGCTGGCTGCACGATAAAAAATAGATTGCCATGCAAATTGCCACCTGCAATTTTTTGCGCGATCTCACAGCGGTTTTCATAGCCTCACCAAAACCAGAATAACCCTTTGATTTAAAAAGAAAATTGACTTCTTAAAGATCAATTCAAATCGCCACAGCGCATCCCCTGTGGGTAGCTAGATGGGTAGCCGGTTGGGTAGCTAGAGAGGTGGTCAAATCGCGTGAGTTTTGCATAGGGGGAACATGCCCAAACTCACCAACTTGCTGACAGATAGGCAGCTCAAAAACTGGATATCAAAGGGGGAGGAAATCGCCAAATCTGATGGTGATGGCCTCACCTTCACACTCTCCAAAGCAGGTACCGCATCTTGGGTCTTGCGCTACCGCCTTCACGGTCGGCGCAAAGAAGTCACGCTTGGCAACTACCCCGACATCAGCCTCAGCAACGCACGTGAAAAAGCCCGTGCCTTGCGTGCTGCAGTTGATGGCAATGAAGATGTTGCGGCTCAAAAGCAAGTCACCCGCAGCCGTGCTATCGCTGCGTGGACAATACGCGACCTCGTCAATGACTATCGCGAAAAGCGCTTACGCCTCGACAGCTTTGCCAAAGTGACGGTTCAGTATCGCAACTACGACTTTGACCAAGTCATTCTGCCGCGCCTGGGCTCATGGCAAGACGAAAAAGTCACCCCTATCGACATCGTTTCCATGTTGAAGGACTGCCAGCGTACATGGACGATCACCAAACGGATTTTGACCACGGCTTCCCAGCTGTTTGACCATGCGTGTGGGCTGACGTTGATTCCCACAAACCCATGTTTCGGCATTAAGTTGGCTGCACTCATGGGGCCGCGCCCACCCGTACGCCGTCGCATCATGCTGGATGAAGCGGAGCTGCGCACCTTGTTACCCACCATTGACTTGATCGGTCGTCAAAACGGCTTGGCCTTCCGAATTCTGTTGGCCACGTGTGTGCGTGGGGTTGAGCTGGTCAAGGCCAAGAAGGAGCACCTTTACCTTGATCGTGGTGTGTGGTGGATTCCTGATGATGCGGTCAAAACTCGCAATGGCTTTCTCGTTCCGCTGGTGCCAGCCGTGATTGAGTGGTTTCGTGAGCTTCTGCTGTTTGCCGATGGCTCAGAGTACCTGCTGCCAGCACGTCGCCAGGACCGTCTTCTCGCGCTTGGCGACACCCATGTCGGCACAACAACGCTTTGGGCTGCCATCACTCGTGCCTTTGAGCGCGGTGACATCGACATTCGCCGCTTTACGCCGCATGACACGCGCAGTACAGCCAAGGGGCACATGCGCAATATGGGTGTGTCTCGCGAGA
The DNA here is from genome assembly GCA_023423335.1 of Bacillota bacterium. Taxonomy (GTDB): domain Bacteria; phylum Bacillota; class Clostridia; order Lachnospirales; family Lachnospiraceae; genus Mobilitalea. The sequence continues at coordinate 1,631 of JAFAFU010000052.1, forward strand.
TTTCCGAAATCGCGCTGAACCACACGCTCAAGGGTATGGAAGCCATCTATGACGTGCGTGAGGAAATCCCTGAGCGCCGCGAGGCCCTGAAAAAATGGGCTGACTTTTTGAGTGCCTGCGAAGCAGGCTCCCCTTCCCCACACCAAGTCGTAGTTCCATTTCGACGTACTGCCTGAGCAAGTCGTGCCTCATACCAAGGAGGCCGCCTCCATTCACATGCAGTACTGCTAGCTCCCTTTAGGCATGCATTCGCTGAGCAATGGTGGCGGAATCACCTAACAAGATGAGCACCCCCAACAAAAGTAAGCACAAACACCCATCTGAAAGTCTGCAGACTCTTTAGCCGCGCTTTCAGTTTCGGCTTACCGATCAGTCATAAAAAAATAGGTAAAAAATAAAAATACAACTGACCTACTAGGTCAGTTTTTTATTGAAATCACCTCTTTTTCTACCGATGAATTTCAACAAGAATTGCGGCTATCAACCAACGCATTGTTTGTTTATCGCCATGCAAAAACCTACGCATACCAAAACCACCATGTATCAACCTCACTTTCAAACTGCAAACACCGAAAAAATGCATACATCCAAAGTTGACCCCGTTCTGGCCCAATTCGACCGCCTTCCAGATTCAGCGCATATTCGCCTTCACACAGTGACTAAGCTTTTTGGAGTTTCCAAACCAACTATTTACCGTTGGGTTCGTGATCAAAAATTTCCCGCCCCAAAGCATTTCAGCAATCGCGTTTCCTCTTGGAATGTCGGTGAACTTCGTGCTGCACTTGGAGTTTCCTCTTCGATCCAACGCTAATCATGCTCCCCAAAGTGCCTCCTTATATTGATGCACACCTATCCTAAATACTGCTGGATGCAGTAACCCCCTCCCACATTGACCATGATCACTACTCCAGGTGAGCCGCCGGTGTGGGGAAAGGAAATTTATGAATCAGATTACACCACATACAAAAGATCATGAACATGAAATATCCAGTAATGTTCTCTCTAATATTTTTCAACCAATCGGAATTCATACAAATCAATTAGATGAGCAATTTTTAATAATTGAACGCAAAAAATCAATCGAAGAAAAACCTATCATTATTCCAACCACGCTTCTAGCTCATGGTAGAGATAATGTATTAAGCGAGCATCTTGTAAAGAATGGAGTTACTGAAATTCTTTATTTCAAAATTTCAGAAGTAAAAAAATCTCTTATTAATTTTTTTAATATCTGCAAAATTTCCAAAACCATAATTATTGAAAAAGAGGGATTCCATCAATTTAAAACATCACATGGCGATTTCCGTCTATTTGTAAAAAATGGGAAAATCCACTTCGCCGACAAAATTCCAAATGAATACCAAATCAAATTAATTGGAGATGCAACAAAAAAATTTAAATCAAAGGATACTCTTGAATCTTTCAATAAAAAATTCACACCAATTTTAAAAACATCTCCACGTTTGCTTATTGCATTGATTTTTTCACTTGCGGCATATTTTTACAAATCATTTGGCATTTCACCTCTTTCTTTGATTTTAGTCGGCCCCACATCTATTGGGAAATCCGTTATTCAAAATTTTGTTGGAAATATTGTAAAAGGTGATGCTCAAGTAACGCCAGTCAATGCAACGAAAACAGGAATACATGATTATTGCTCTGAGCAAGGAACTTATTGTGTAAATCTTGAAGATGCTCAAGGGAAAGATGCAGTAGAGCCAATAATTAATCTCATCATGGATGTGGGGAATCAAGCCAAGAGAATGCGCAGCAAGCGAGGATCTTTCAATTCCATCCCCGCAAAAAATATGGAATGCACGCTTCTTATTTCAGCAGAGAAAGATTTAATAGAAACAGCATTTGAATACAAATTCAATTTATATAACGGTGTTCTATCTCGAATTTTCTCAATTCACCCAGGAAAATATGGGATGTTTGACGATTTATGTGGATTTTCAAAAAGTTCTGATCTTGTAGATTTCATTAAAGATAACGGGAACAAATTTTCATCAGTTCTTGGTGATGCTGTTATTTCATCCGTAGCTAAAAATCTAGAAAATAAAAAAGAACGTTTTAACTCGATTAAAAAAACAATCAAATCAAAAATCATCAAAGCATCAGAAATTTCTGATGATCTGAATGGTCAAGACGATCGAATATTAAACGGATTGGTATTTTGCGCGTTTGTTGGACGCATGGCAATCAGTTATAAGCACTTAAATTTAAGAAAAGAAGATATTGACAATGCTATAGGGAATTTATTTAAAGAGCATTTAACACGAAAAACAAAAAATTCAATAGACCCTCAAGAAAAAGAAAAATTAATTATAAAAATCATTCGCAACTCAATTAAAAACAACATGAGTAAAATTCTACCATTTAAAAAGTATCATCTTCTCCAAAAAAACAACGTTATTGGGCTGCACTTAAAAGATGATTTTAATGATCTTTACCTGATAAAGCCTGAGAAATTTAAAGAATTAATTGGTGGCCATTGGAATAATCAAGCCTTTAAACAACTTTCTGAAAAAGGTCTAATCATAAGCAGCAAAGACCGTGGGCATCAGTATCAGAAACGACTTCCCAATGATGAACGCGCTAGTTTTATTGCCATCTCAGCCAGCATCTTGGATGATTGAATAGTCCTCAACGCCTTACTGCGTGCGGTGTCACAACAAAAACTTGTGACACCCACTACACCCATCAGTCAATGCTTAAGCCTTACAAGCTGTAATACCCTGCATTTATACCTTTTCCCGTAACTGGATATATGTAAAGCTTCAATACAAGCATATCAATCACGCTATATCAGCTTTCATCCTGTGGATCGTCGCTGATAGCAGCCATAAAACTAATGAAGATGAAATTATCTCTTATCGACACCCTAAAGTTCTCAGGCGAAATTAATCATGTAAAATGGATAAAAGAACAAGCTCAGCTATATGCTGAAGGAGTTATAAATCCGATTACAAAAGCATGTAGCAGCGCTTATCACAATAAAAAATTTAAAGTCCCAGGAGCCTATGGATCAGCAGCTACTGTTTGGTCAAAACGGCAAGGCAGTATTCTATTGATCGAATGCAGTGCAGCAAAGTTTTTAACCGGACACAATGTTTTTGGTGATGATGATTTACCCCGTTTGGTCACTGCAATTTTTAAAGCTGTATGCCACCATCTAGGCATCAAACCTACTTCAAATGAAAAATCAGCCATCAAAAATGGGAATGTTCGCTTATATAGGCTTGACCTAGCCACACATATTAAGTTACCAACACATATTGCTGTTTGCGACTTTATTCAGGCACTAAAAACACAATTGGTTTTTACTCGACGCTCCTTTAGTACATATGCAGATCAAAGTATCTATATTGATCAAGGTAGTGATATGAAAAGCACAAAATTTTATGACAAATGGGAAGAGTTATTGTTTCATAAACTTCCAAACTCTTTACCAGATAAAGAATTTATAAAAAATCATGCAAAAAACATGCTTCGTATTGAAATGACATTTCGTAATCGATTTTTAAAGGATAGCGGTATGTCCATCGTGAGTGATTTCAATATAAAGCAAGCACAAAATATTATCAAAGATGAAATATTTAGCCTCAATCTCACAGACCAATCTCTATTACAAGGAAATCATAAGTACAAATTGGGAGGACTTAAAAATTGCCTTTTAGCTCTGCACTCGTCCGGATTTAATCTCAAAAAATTATTCAATGAAAGACAAATCAAAGAACATTCTAAAGAAATTTTCAAAAAAACTGGAATTAATATTCTCACCCCATCTTCAGCCATTAAATTCTCTATGATTCCTGTCAAAAAATACTTAGCAAAGTTGGATTTTTAACAGCACGCAAAAATAAAGTGTTGAAGTTTATTTATTAGCCTCAACACTTTCTAATACTTTCTTCAATTTTTTATTATATTTCTTGTTTTCAACAATTCTATTCACAAGATTTATTTCTTCTTTTTTCTCTATTACTTTTCTATAATCCATCGGTTTATCTATTGAGGCTTTCATCATCTTATAATATTTACTTATTATTTCATTATTATCCAGTGGTATACCTGCATCATCTTTCACTCCATCAGGAAAAACATCTATAGCTATTTCAGCCCACCCTCTCCCGGCCTCTCTATCATCAATTATCTTCAAATGCCTCAAATAATTTTTACTCCACATTTTTTTCTTAGGCTTTGAACCACTGTAATTTTTATTTACAGAGACCGAATCCCCATAGCCTTCCAATAGTTCATCTCTATAATAATTCAGCTCTTTACGTGCTTGGTCTAATTGAGCCTCCAACTCAGAAATTCCACCAAGTGTTTGATCAACATTGAATAGAATTAAAAGCTGACCTTTTTTTATTTTTACAACGACATCTTCCTCGGAAGATTTTTTTGAATTATTTTGCCAACTTTCTATAGAGCGCATCAGGAAAACTGGGCTTGGTCGGCTTATATCAGAGTAATACTTAAATTTTTCTAATCCATATTTTTTTGCTATTTCATCCTCTTTTTCTTTTCGATAAAAATTATTCAATGAGTCCAGAGACTTGCAATCATTTATAAATTCTTTATTTCTTCTCAGAAATTCCCATGCCCAACGATGGCTACCCCATGTCTTATAGTTTGGATAATCTTTCTCCCAGGGAAGAATTTTCTCTGTTATTTCTTTTTTATCTCCAGCCATAACATTTTTAACTTCTAAACAAATCTTCTGCCATGTTGTCCAATTTTTCTTTTACCTTCCGCCAATTTGGCATATGCCGATTGAGCAATCGGTAAAAATGTGGACTATGGTTGTGGTACCGAAGGTGGCACAGCTCATGAAGCAATACATAGTCGATACATTCACGTGGTGCTTTGACAAGCAATGGATTCAACGTGATACGGCCTGCAGGGGAACAACTACCCCATTGAACCGTCATGCGTTGCAAGCGCGTCGGGGGCAACTTTTGTACCCAGCTTAATGGTTCTGCGACAGCCACAAGGCGATCTGCAAAGAGCTCACGAGCACGTTGCCGGTACCACGCATCAAGTGCTGACTTGACCGTAATAGCCGAGTACTTCGGCACCGTGACCGTAATGAATGCCCCCCGCATGCAGGCCTGTACGGCCATACTAGGGTCGATGACGACTTTCAATCGATAGCGTCGGCCCAGGTAGTGAAGAGATTCACCGCTCACGTATTCACGAGGCAAAACGTGAGCCAATCTCTCTTTGGCTGCATTGACGTGCTGACTAATCCAACGTGCGCGCTTTTTCACAGCACTCACGACATCAGTCACTGCCGCACCATCTGGAGCATCAACCAACACCCGTCCATCCGGTTCCACATGGATAGCGACACTTCGCACCGTTCGTGAGGGCTGCTGGCGAAGCGTGAACGCGATGAGTTCATCGCCGTATCTGAAATGCAGCTCTGACACCTGTTCAACGGGCTGCATTTCAGCTCCGGCTCAATCCCAAGCGAGTGATCTGCACCACCTGCTCAACGACCTGCTTCGCGTTATCCAAGCCAAGTGAACCAAACAACAAGGGGAGCAAGCCCTTGCGAATTGCGGCTTCAATGTTTTGTGGGTTGAGTGAGTTCTCAGCCACCGCATCACGCACGATGCTGTCCATCGATAGCGACTGCTGAACTAAATGGCTTACATCCTCGTCACCGAGTGCTGCAAAACCTTCATCCCCCAGAACCAAGCGCATCGCCCCAAAGTAAGCTTTGGCATGCGGCTTGTCGGCCAATGCATCAGGTACACCAGGCGTTACCCGTGACTCTAACTGCTGCTCAAATGCTTTAAACAGTGCGTACTGCTTCAACGGGTGGTCAAACATGGCTTCAGCTTCAGCGATTGCTTGCCGCAATAGCTCGCCAAACACTTTTTGCGCATACGGGTCTTCAGCTAGCCCTTGCTCAATCGTCTTACGCAAGCGCGTACGAATCATGTCCGTTTCGTTGCGCGTTTTCTCTTCGGACCACTCCTCGGGTTCATCGGCCTTTCCCAACTGATGCACCAAGTACACGCCATCAGGTTCACGCACTTCGGTGCCAATGACTTGCTTGTCTACCAGCTTGCGAATTTGCTCTTCATAGATGCTGTAGTCCACCGTCTCCATGGCATCACGTCTGGCGGTTTGCCGCAACTCAGTGAAAAATCGCAGGTCGGCCTTGTACTGGGCGATCAATTTTTCCGAGAAGCTTTTGTCTTCAAAAAAACTGCGTGACGACAGCGCTGTCTGCAAGCACAGGCCAAAAGCAGTCAATGCTTCATAGAAGTCTTCACGCAGCTTTTGACGCTCGTCGTACTCCTCGCCATCAGCACTTTTTACATACTTGGGTGTTAGCAGTTGCCTGTATTGCTCACGATCCAGCTTGTTATTCACGGAAGCAAAGAACGACCACAGCTTGTCGTGCAAGGACGGCAGACGCTTGTACTCAGTACTAAATTGCTGGTACAGCCCCTCAAGATCGCTGGCATCAAAGCCACCCAAGGTCTTGCTTTCCAGGTCTTGGTAAGCACGAATGGCTGTGTCCAACTCCTTCAAGATGCCACGGTAATCCACCAAAACGCCGTAGCGTTTTGCATCGTGCAGGCGGTTCACACGGGCTACTGCCTGGATCAGGTTATGCCCTTTTAAAGGCTTGTCGATGTAGAGCACCGTGTTGCGTGGCTCATCAAAGCCTGTCAGCAACTTATCCACCACGATCAACAAGTCCGGAGCACCATCTGAACCAAAGTCGCTGACCATCTGCTTTTCGTATGTCTCAGGATCATTGCCATGCACGGCCATGGTCTGCTTCCACCACTTTTGCACCTCTGGCAAGGTGTCTTCATCCACCTCAGAATTACCTTCGCGCGTGTCGGGTGCAGAGATGATCACCGCGCTGGTAACCAGCCCGGTTTCGTCCAACGCCTTCTTGTAGCGAATCGCGTCCAACTTGCTGTCCGTGGCCACCTGTCCCTTCAAGCCTAAACCTAGCTTTTTGACGTTTTCGTTGAAGTGGGTCGCAATGTCCCAGGCAATCAGCTCAATGCGATTGGCAGCACCGTAAATAGAGCCTTTCTTGGCAAATTTCCTCTTCAAATCGGTACGTTGGGCATCACTCAAGTTGCTGGTGATTTTTTCAAACCAGCGGTTGACCGCCTCCTCGTTGATGTCCAACTCAGGCACACGCTCTTCGTACAGCAGTGGCGCAACCGTCTCATCTTCCACCGCACGCTGCATGGTGTAGGCATGCACGATGGGGCCAAACTTGTTGGCCGTCTTCTCATCCTTCAGCAATGGCGTGCCAGTGAACGCGATGTACGAAGCTTTGGGCAACGCCTTTTTCATACGTTCATGCGTTTCACCCCCGTGGCTGCGATGCCCCTCATCGACCAGAACAATGAGGTTAGGCGAATCGTTGTGGCATTCCGGCAGTTTGGATGCCGAATTGAACTTGTGTACCAGCGTGAAGGTGATGCGCTCCGTGCCAGTACCAATACGCTTCGCCAAGTCGCGCCCAGAAAGACTGCGGCTTTTTTCACCCTCTTTTTGCGTGGCGATACTGGAGCCAAAAGCACCACCCGTCATGAAGTTGCGCGAAAGCTGGGTTTCCAAGTCAATGCGGTCGGTCACAACCACTACGCGGCATTCTTTCAAGGCATTCACCAATAGCAGAGCCTTGGTCAAAAACACCATGGTGAAGCTCTTACCAGACCCAGTGGTGTGCCACACCACGCCCCCCTCACGCCCACCATCAGGTCGTAATTG
>JAFAFU010000051.1 GCA_023423335.1 Bacillota bacterium
GGAGTGGTGGTGCGGGAACCCGGAGTGGTCATGCCTGCTCCGGGAGCAGTTCCGTTCATAGGAGCAGCTGGTGAGGTTCCCCTGTTCATCGGCATGGCGGGAGTTGTGCCGGGAGTGGTGGTGCGGGAACCCGGAGTGGTCATGCCTGCTCCGGGAGCAGTGCCGTTCATAGGAGCAGCGGGTGAGGTTCCCCTGTTCATCGGCATACCGGGAGTTGTGCCGGGAGTAGTGGTGCGGGAACCGGGAGCAGTGCCGTTCATGGGAGCAGCAGGTGAGGTCCCCCTATTCATCGGCATACCGGGAGTTGTGCCGGGAGCCGTAGGACGGGTACCGGGGATGACAGGTTGTGTATCCGGAGTCCCCGTCATGCCATTGGGAACTGGCTCGCCATAAATGAAAGGTGCGGTATCGGTATTGTTGTTCTGATTGGGTACGGGCATGGTGGTTTCGGGGGTATTACCCGGAGCCACACCGCCTCTGGTACCAGCCGGCATTCCGGTTGTTCTGCCCGGAGCTGGACGATTTATGTTAGGGCTCCCTGTATTATTGCCTGGAGTTCTGGTACTGCCGGGGCTGATTATACTTCTGTTTGGGGTGCCGGTATTTGGTACTGTCCGGTTATTATCATTTATCTGTGAGTTCTTCACCGCTTGTCGATATGATTTGGACATATTTGTATAATGTTGCATTTGAGTGCTCCTATAGCTTTTTGCTATCAATATATGCAGTTAATAAGCGAATGTGATATACCGCTTATGTATGCTGTAAGGAAGATTAGACTTTGTCCACACTCAGTTGGATAAAATTAATAATTATTGTGTTGTACTATTACTAAAAAAAATATAAAATAGAGGATGGGTAATAATAATTCCAGTGAATACGGAAAATGCCGTCACAAAGTATTGCAAATTCGGTTGGCTGGGCAAAGGATAAGAGATATGGAGCATAAAATAATCGATGTTTTCAGAGATAGCCTGAATAAGGATTTTATTGGAGCAATAATCAGTAACTCTACGAATAAAGAGATCTCTCTTAAGATAAAGCTGCGACCAATTCTTCTGAAAGGGGAACTTGTTTTTCAGAAATCGGAATACAGAGGCGAGCAGGTTTTTCATAGCAATTATACGAAGGAGGAACTGCTTTCTAAGCTTTCGGATTGGTTTGAAGGCTTATACAGACAAGCCGAAATCAATACCCGGAGCGGGAAAACCACCATCCTGATCAGTAAAAAAGGAAAAGTCACCGTAATCGTGAAAAAGGATAAGGCGCTTACTCCCGGAATAGAGCATGAGGATTTTAAGCCGGGCCGGGAGGAGGAAGCCAGGGATCTATACCGGCATAATAAGAAAAAGAATTATATCCTTGAAGAAGGAACTGCATATCCATTTCTGGTGGATCTGGGAGTGATGACACAGGAGGGCAGGATAGTTAAGGCAAGGTCGGATAAATTCCGGCAGATAAACCGTTTTCTTGAGTTTATCGAGGATATTCTTCCTTTTCTGGATAAGGACAGGGAGCTTACAATTCTTGATTTTGGCTGTGGTAAATCCTATCTTACCTTTGCTATGTATTATTATCTGAAGCTGGAAAAGGGATATCGGATTAATATAGTGGGTCTGGATTTAAAGGCGGATGTAATCGCCCGCTGTAATAATCTGAGCCGCAAGTATGGTTATGACAAGCTTAAATTCCTGCAGGGAGATATTGCATCCTATGACGGGGCAAATCAGGTGGATATGGTAGTTACCCTTCATGCTTGTGATACAGCTACGGACCATGCATTGTATAAAGCAATCACCTGGGGAGCCAGGGTTATTCTCTCCGTTCCCTGCTGTCAGCATGAGTTAAATGGACAAATCCGGAATGAACTGTTACAGCCGATACTGAAATATGGATTGATTAAGGAGAGAATGTCCGCCTTAATTACAGATGCCCTGAGAGCAGAGCTTCTGGAGACCCTTGGCTACCATGTCCAGCTTTTGGAGTTCATCGATATGGAGCATACACCTAAGAATATCCTGATTCGGGCCGTCAGGAGAGAAAAAGATGTGAGCCCGGCAAAAGCGAAGAAGAAGCTTAAAGAATGTATGGAAGCATTAGGGGTCTCTCCAAGTCTGGAGAGACTGCTTGAAAACAATAAGTCAGAAGAAGGGAAATAAGGTGCTGAAGCAGGTATACCGTGTACTTATTTTAATAGGAGTATTTATAGCCTCCCTTTATTATTTCAGTAAGGATATTAAGGAGGTTGTTTTTGATATCGATAATACGACTGTGATGGGGGAAACGACCTTTCCTCTGGTCTCCATCCGTGCCGGAGATGAGGTAATTAACCGGATCCATGGCTATAGCAGTAATCTGGCTGCCAATAAGATCCGGGAAGGTGTCGTTCCGCTGGGGGCTGACCAGACGTTTGAAGTAATTATTAATCAGGAGACATATGATATTAAAAAGCTGGGCTACGAGCTCCGGGAATTTGATGGAAACGAATTGATTGAGGCAGACTCTGTCAGCGTTTTCACCGAAGAAGGAGTCACGAAGACGGCAAAAATTAAAATAAAGTCAGAGCTTATTAAGAAAAAGGACTATGCCGTAAAGATAACGCTGATTACCAGTGAAAGTAAAAAGATATATTTCTACCAGAGAGTCATGCTCGAGGATGAGGTGCATTTAAGTGAGAAGCTTGACTTTGTGAAAAGCTTCCATAATGCCATCAAGGATAAAAGCTCTGCGGATTGGATCACAGACCGCCTTGAGCCGGATAAGAAGAAGGAGAACAATACGCTGGCCAAGGTTGATATCCATTCCAGTTATGATCTGATAACCTGGGGGAATTTAAGACCCGAATTTCTGACCGAGGTGATTCCCACAGTCATTGAAATCAGCCCGGGACTTGCAACGGTAGAGCTGGAATATTTTATTCGGGCTGAGATTGCAGGCATGCCGGAACTCTTTGAAGTAAAAGAGTATTACCGTGTCCAGTATACGACGAACCAGATCTATCTGTTAAATTATGAGCGGAGTATGGAGGCGGTTTTTGATTCATCATTAGCCAGTATATCTAAGAGTCAGCTAAAGCTGGGTATCACTTCCGATACGGAGATTCCCTTTCTTGCGAGCCCCGACCAGAAGAAGCTGGCCTTTATAAGAAACAGAGACCTCTGGTTTTATAATCTTGAGGGAAATGAGCTGATCCGGGTATTTTCCTTCCGGCAGGAAAACACAGACTATATTCGTGACCTGTATAACCAGCATGACATCCGTATATTGAGTATGGATCCGGAAGGCAATATGGATTTCCTGGTTTATGGATATATGAACCGGGGCCAGTATGAAGGACGGGTAGGAATAATATTATACCGTTATATCCGCGCTGAGAACCGTATTGAGGAGAGAGTTTATATCCCTGTGGAGGAACCCTACCAGCTTCTGAAGGAAAATCTGGGTTCTTTAGCATATGTCAATGCCCTGGAGGTTTTTTATTTACAATTATATAATAATATTTACTCCTATAATCTGATTACGGGACAGTTGGAGATTCTGGCGGAGGGAATATCGGACCAGATTGTCTGCATCCCGGAGAAAGCCTATGCTGCCTGGCAGGGAAATCCCGATCCCAGACAGTCCAGGGATATCAAGATAATGCAGCTGGAGACCGGAAAGATCCAGACGATTGATACCCGTGCAGGATATAATATCCTGCTGCTGGATATGATAGATTTTAACCTGATTTATGGGTTTGCAGCGGAGGGTGATATTACTACACTGCCGGACGGAAGAACGATTATACCGCTGAACGTGCTGGAGATCGCTACCATAGACAGAAAGGTTCTTAAGAACTACAGTAAGATAGGCTACTTTATTACGGATGTGGCAGTCAAGGGAAACATCGTTGAATTGAGCCGGGTTATGAGAATAAATAAGGACGGGAAGCAGGTCTTTGTTCCGGCACCGCAGGATTATATCATGAACCAGGTTAAAAATGAAAAATCCGTGGTTGAGGTTACTTCAAGAGTAACCGATGAAGCGCTGACGGAAAGGTATCTGACCATGCCGTCAGGCTTTACGATGGCAGAACTGCCCAAACAAGCGGCAACCGTTAATACGGTTATTTCGCAGGACCCGACGTTAAGGCTGCAGAAGCTTACGGTAGAGGAAATGCGCTATTATACTTATGTGGCCGGAGAAATTGCCGGGGAATTTAAAGAAGCCTCCAAAGCCATTGCATTGGCGAATGAAAAAGCAGGGGTGGTACAAAACAACAGAAATCAACTGGTATGGGAACGGATTGCCAGGCCGGCCAAGACCATCATATCCGGTTATGATGGAAGCACAATTGCACAAACGGAGGAAACCTTGGAAAGCTGCGTCAGATTACTTTTAAAGCATCTTGGAAAAGGCTCCGGCATACAGAGTTCCCTCTCTGACAGCACCGTCTATGATATAATAGCAGAAAACACAGAAAATACTCCGGTCACGCTGGCAGGGGTAACACTGGAGGAGGCACTGTACTATATTGCCAAAGGCAGACCGGTCATTGCGATGACGGACCACAAGAATGCCGTATTAATCTTCGGATATGACGGGTTTAACATCAACGTAGCCGATCCTGCCCAGGGAAAGATCCGAAAGATCGGATTGCAGGATAGCAAAGAGATGTTTGAAGGGGCAGGGAATGTATATATTTCTTACCTTGAATAATATATTACAAAACATGATAAGGAGACATGAATATGGATGAGAGAATTAAAAAGCTGGCCGATAACCTTGTGAATTATTCTATGAAGGTAAAAAAGGGGGATAAGGTCTACGTACATTATATCGGCATGTCCACCCAGGAGCTTGCAAGACAGTTGGTTAAGGAGATATACAAAGCAGGGGGAGTACCCTTTGTACATTTTACAGATCCCACTCTGCTGAGAGAGGTTCTTTTAAATTGCAGTGAGGAGCAGCAGTCCCTATCTGCTAAAATCGATGCGGCAGAGATGGCGCAAATGGATTGTTATGTTGCTGTCCGCGGTTCGGATAATGTGTCTGAGAATGCTGATGTTCCGGCTGAGAAGATGAAAATATATGAGACCTATTATCAGACACCGGTTCATCATGATATCCGTGTCAAGAAAACCAGATGGGTTGTTCTCCGTTATCCCAATGCGGCGATGGCACAGCTGGCTAATATGAGCATGGAAGGCTTCCAGGACTTTTATTTCAATGTTTGCAATCTGGATTATGCTAAGATGGGTAAGGCAATGGAGAACCTGGTGGACTATATGAACCGTACGGACAGGGTCAGAATTGTAGGACCCGGTACGGACCTAAGCTTCTCCATCAAAAATATCCCGGCAGTACCCTGTGACGGAGAGAGAAATATCCCGGACGGAGAGGTCTATACTGCTCCGGTAAGAGATAGTGTGAATGGTACCTTAACCTATAATACTCCGGCTGTTTTCCAAGGCTTCACCTATGAGAATATCAGCTTCCGCTTTGAAAACGGCAAGATCGTGGAAGCAACCGCCAATGATACGGAAAGAATCAACCATGTGCTTGATACGGATGAAGGCGCCCGTTACATCGGAGAGTTTGCGATCGGAGTTAATCCGTATATTCTGAAACCGATGAAGGACACCTTGTTCGACGAGAAGATTATGGGATCCTTCCACTTTACACCCGGTAACTGCTATGAGGAGGAAGCTCCGAACGGTAACCACTCCGCAATTCATTGGGATCTGGTGTGTATCCAGACACCGGAATACGGCGGCGGCGAAATCTATTTTGACGATGTGTTAATTCGTAAGAATGGGCGTTTTGTTGTGGAAGAGCTTGAATCCTTAAATCCTGAGAATCTTATATAAGGAGGCGTGTATAGCATGAAGCTTCTAACAGCTGCCATCCCCTGTTATAATTCAGCTGCCTATATGAGCCATGCGGTTGAAACCCTGCTTTCCGGCGGGGAAGAAATGGATATCATTATTGTAAACGACGGCTCCTCCGACGATACCCAGAAAATCGGAGAGGAATATCAGGCGAAGTACCCCGGTATTATACGAATTATCAATCAGGAAAACGGAGGGCACGGTGAGGCGGTAAATACCGGCCTGGCCAATGCCCAGGGTTTATATTTCAAGGTAGTGGACAGTGACGACTGGGTAAATGAGGAGGCTCTCCACCAGGTTATGGACACCTTAAAGAATCTGATCGCCGACGGTAGCAGCCCGGATCTTTTCCTGGCAAACTACGTCTATGAGAAGGTGGATGCCAAGAAGAAGAAGGTAATCAATTATAACTGGGCGCTGCCGAAGGACCAGATATTTACCTGGGATGATATCATGCACTTTAAGCAGAGTCAGAACATCCTGATGCATTCCACCATTTATCGCACCAAGCTGCTTAAGGACTGTGGAATTCGTCTTCCGAAGCATACCTTCTATGTGGATAACATTTTTGTGTATCAGCCGCTTCCGTTTGTTAAAACTCTTTATTATATGGATGTGAATCTTTACCGTTACTTTATCGGCAGGTCTGATCAGTCAGTAAATGAACAGGTCATGATCAAAAGAATCGACCAGCAGTTAAGAATAACCAAGATCATGATCGAATCTCATAGCCTGATGCAGATAAAGAGTGTTAAGCTTAGAAATTACATGATAAAATATCTTTCCATGATGATGACCATCTGCTCGGTCTTCCTGATTAAAGAAGGAAGTGAGGAAAGCATTGCGAAGAAGCAGGATCTTTGGGATTACTTAAAGAGCTACGATAAATGGCTTTATAAGAAGATCCGTTCTCAGATCCTCGGCCGCTCCATGAACCTTCCCGGTAAATTCGGCCGCAGAATCGTAGAGGTTGGCTACAACATCACACGGAAAATCTACGGCTTCAACTAGGCCGCCCGGAGTATGATAAAGGATAAAGCATAAACCATCAATCATAGACCATAGTCCAGGGGTGGCCGTATAATAGCTTTAACGATATAAGAGGCCTCTTATGCTTCTCTCTACACGCAGGCTGCAGGACAGCAAACAGTGTATGGTGAGAAGTATAAGGGGCCTCTTGCTCTGTTGTAATTGTGTGACAGTCTTCTGATGCTGTCCGGGCTTATATCACAGGAAGAATCCCACGGTGGCAATTAGGACACCTTGGAGAGCTCCTGCTTGGTTACCTTACCCCAGGATGGGATATAAACGGCTGCGTACATAATAATACTGAGTGCTATGCCGCCGAAGATGTCCAATACGGAATGCTGCTTTAAAAAGACGGTAGATAAACAGATGGAAACGGTCAGCACCAGGGCAGCCCCTTGCAGCCATTTGAGCTTCTGCAAGCGTTCGTTCCTGTGGATCGCAATCATCGCGCCGATGGAATTAAATACATGGATACTGGGGAATACATTTGTCGCAGTATCAAAACTATATAAGCGGGATAGCATAGTAAGGAAGATATTACTGCGTCCCAGGGAATCGATATCAACCCTGAGAACATGTCCGTTTGGCCAAAGGGTATAGATAACCAGGCATATGGTCATACCTATGAACAGGAAAGCACAAATCTGGTAAAATTCCGTCTTTGAGGTCAGGAAAAAGTATGCTACGGTGACAAAGATAAAAGCAAACCATAAAAAGTAAGGAATGATAAAAATCTCGAGGAAGGGAATCAAATCATCCAGCCTGGAATAGATACGGGTAAACTTTGAGTCGTCTGTAATAGTACGTTCAAGATAAGTAAACCACATCATATATACAAAAAAATAAGACAGGATAAATCCATGCTTATATTTTAGGATCAATTGCTTCATTGCATTGAGAATTTTCATGTATGCTCAGCCTTTCCAAAGTTAAATGGTTGGTTATTATTCCGATAACTCTGTAAATTATATCACATAATTTCACTAAGAACAATATACAGAAAGTGACTTTATTAATCTGGTATCGAAAAAGTAAGAATGGACATCGGATTAAAAAATAACTATAATTATAATATATGGATTCTATGGTATTAAGTCACATTCCTTTGATGTCAATTGCAGGTGACTCTGCGGCAGCCAGGTTTGACCTTGCTCTGCGGCAGAGGGATAAATACTCAGGAGATGAATGATTGGAGGTAGCGGTATGAAACGAGTGTTTTTGGTTGTTCTGGACAGCGTCGGTATCGGTGAGATGCCCGATGCAGGAAATTATGGGGATGAAGGAAGCAATACCCTGTATTCCGCAGCCCAGAGCAAATATTTTGATATGCCTAATATGGGCAGGCTGGGTTTATTCCATATCGACGGAGTCAGGGAGAAATTTCCCGAAGAGAGCAGGGATGCTTCCTTTTCAGGAAGCGTGGCAAGACTTGCGGAGCGTTCCAGCGGCAAGGATACCACCACAGGTCATTGGGAAATAGCAGGCATCATTTCGGAAAAGCCCTTCCCGACATATCCGGAGGGCTTCCCGGAGGAGATCATAAGGGAATTTGAAGAGAAAACCGGCCGAAGGGCAATCTGTAATCTGCCATATTCCGGTACCGATGTGATTCGGGATTATGGCAGGGAGCATATGGAGACCGGAGCCCTGATTGTCTATACTTCCGCGGATAGTGTATTCCAGATTGCCGCCCATGAGGAAATTGTTCCTGTAAAGGAATTATACCGTTACTGTGAGATGGCCCGGGAAATTTTGCAGGGCGAGCATGGGGTGGGGCGGGTTATAGCCAGGCCCTTTCAGGGGGAATATCCGGACTTTGAGAGAACCTCGAACCGCCATGATTATTCCCTGGCTCCTTCCACAACGATGCTGGACCAGCTGTCCTCCCGGGGCTTCGACGTGCTGGCGGTAGGAAAAATCAACGATATCTATGCCGGTAAGGGAATTACCGATACCGTCCGTACCCAAAATAATGAAGAGGGAATCGAGAGACTGATCGAGAGGATGAACAGAGAGTTTAACGGGATATGCTTTGTAAATCTGGTGGATTTTGATATGGTATATGGCCATCGGAACAATGTGGACGGCTATGCCAGGGCGCTTACCTATTTTGACAGCCAGCTTCCCCGAATCCTTATGGGTCTTAAGGAGGAGGATATATTGATGATTACGGCTGACCATGGCTGTGACCCTGCAACTGCTTCTACGGATCATTCCAGGGAATATATCCCTTTGGTGATCTGCGGCAATAAAATAAGGAAGGGTCATAATGTCGGAACAAGAACCACCTTTTCCGATATCGCGGCAACAATACTGGATTACTTTGATATCAGGCCGGAAATAGCAGGCGCCTCCTTCCTGAAGGAGATAGCAGCATGGAGGTTAAGCTGAAAAGAAGTGCATTTTTCAAAAGCGAATTGGAGAATTCGCTTTGCAAAACAGCGCTCAGGTGCTTTTCGCTTAGGTTATGTATGCCGCTGAAGCGGCAGCATGGAGGTTACTATGGATCAGATTCTACATCCCTTTCCTCCGGTTTATGACGCCGGTTCCCGTGTTCTGGTTCTGGGCACCTTCCCGTCAGTCAAATCCAGGGAGGGGGAGTTCTATTACCATCATCCCCGGAACCGGTTTTGGAAGGTAATCAGTGAGATTCTGGGAGAAGCTCTGCCGACCACTATAGAGGAGAAGAAGCAATTGCTTCTGAATGGCAAAATCGCAGTGTGGGATGTTATTCATCGCTGTGAGATCACGGGCTCTTCAGACAGCAGTATCCGGAATGTGGTGGTGAATGATATTACCTCATTACTGAAGGAAACCCAAATTCATGAGATCTTTGCCAATGGCAATACGGCGTATCAGCTGTATATGAAATATATAAATCCGATGACGGAACGGGATATTATCAAGCTGCCGTCCACCAGTCCGGCAAATGCAGCCTGCTCCCTGGAGCTTTTGATCAGCCGGTGGAGCCGTCTGAGGGAAGCCCTGGAGGATACGAAAGGATAAGCTATGAAAGTTGTTATTCAAAGAGTTTTGGAAGCAGAAGTGACGATAGAAGGAAAAAGTGCGGGAAGAATCGGACCGGGTTTTTTGATTTTTCTGGGAGTCGGAAAAGAGGATACGAAAGAGATCGCCGGCAAGTATATTGACAAAATATTAAAGCTCAGGATATTTGCAGATGAAAACGGTAAAACAAATCTATCCCTGCAGGATGTCGGCGGAGAAATTCTGGTAGTATCCCAGTTCACCCTGTATGCGGATTGCCGCAAGGGAAACCGTCCCGATTTTATCCATGCGGCGGGCGCAGGGCTGGCGAATGAACTATACGAATATTTCCTGAGCAGCATCCGTCAAAGGCTGGGAAAGGTGGAGTCAGGTGAGTTCGGAGCGGATATGAAGGTGTCCCTGGTCAATGACGGGCCTTTTACAATTGTTCTGGATGAAAATCTTTTATAAGCAGGATAAACAGCGCGGAAAAAGGAATTGAATATTATGGCTTCCGGGGCTATAATAATGCCATAAGCTTATACGGAGGATGATAATTTTATGCCGGAATCATTTTATGATATGGTTGTAGTTTTGTTTTTTACGGTTGTACCCGTGGTTCTGTTATCATTACAGACCTTGTTATCAACCAGGAAGAGATATGTTTGGGGATTTATCGTTCCAATCCTTTGGTCAGCCTTAGGGGTGTGGATCCTGATCAGGGGTTATATGGAGGATAAGGAGTTCTCCTATGAGATGCTGATTGTCTTTTTGGCCGGGGATGTTATTTTGTTCGGAGTTATGGCGCTGTGCCGTTATCTGAAAGGAAAAAGGACCGGCAGAAAAACCTCAGCCTTCAGGAAGAAGTAAGAAGAAAATAAGAACACTACATTATATCATTGACCTGTAACAGTTTGCAGACCTGCTGCATGCCGTTGCAGGTTTTTTTGCATTTCATATCAATTCTGTGAGGAAACTTCATAGTTTCATCAATTAATCAATATATATATAAAAAGAATAGTGAGGTGGTCAGGATTGACGGCAGAAGAGAGAAATCCATTCATTAGTGAGGATTATGCAGATCTGTTGATTGAGTATAATGGGGACATGTCGGTATTTGATGCTTTTCCGGGAGCGCCGGTCAGAATTATAAATTATCTGTTTGCCGTAGTTAATGTACCGGTAAGTATGATTAATGAAAATACCATAGTCGAACTGGGCTACGCAGTCATGCCCACCTGCTACGGGATTATAAGCCATGCAAGCCTGGAGGCATCCGGCATTATTCGATTAAGAAGCATCCCCAATTTTAATCTGAGAGGACAGGGAGTACTGATCGGTATCATGGATACGGGAATTGATTATACCAACCCGATATTCCAAAATGCTGATGGTACAACCAGGATAGAAGTAATTTGGGACCAGACCATTGAAGGGGATAATCCTCCTGAAATTCCGGGCTATGGAACCGTATATACCAGGGAACAGATCAATGAAGCCCTGCAAAGCGAAAACCCTCTGGAGATTGTACCGACTACGGACCCTATCGGGCACGGTACGATGGTTGCCGGAATAGCGGGGGGCAATGAAGTGCCGGAAAGTGACTTTATGGGAGTCGCTCCTGATGTGGAATTTGCTGTTGTAAAGCTGAAGCCGGCCAAGCAATATCTTAAGGATTTTTTCTTTATTCCGCCGGATGCGGTGTGCTATCAGGAAACAGACCTGATCTTTGCCGCCGGCTTCCTGATGAATCTTTCGGTTTCTTTAAACAGGCCGATGGTTTTATGCTTAGCCATGGGCAGCTCTCAGGGAGGGCATGACGGACGGGGAGCTTTCCCAAACTATTTGTCCATAAACGCCACCAGGCAGGGGCTGGCAGTTGTGATCGCCGCAGGAAATGAAGGAAATGAGAGACGCCATTATTTTGGCAGGGTGAATACCTCCACGGGATATGATACGGTGGAGCTCAATGTGGGTGATAATATCGCCGGTTTTTCGATGGAGTTATGGGGCCAGGCTCCCAGTCTGTTTTCCGTCGATATCTTATCTCCCTCGGGGGAATATGTTCCCAGGATAGCGGCCAGTCTGGATACCAACCGGGTAATAACCTTTATCTTTGAACAAACAGTTATTTATCTGGATTATCAGATTATGGAGACTGAAACCGGAGATCAGTTGATCCTGTTCCGCTTTGACCAGCCGACAGCGGGCATCTGGAGAATTAATGTCTATGAGAGAGGGGATATTGATCTGGGCTTCCATATCTGGCTGCCTATGGAAAGCTTTCTGCCGGACAGCACCTTCTTTGTAAGATCCGACCCCTATACAACAATACTTACTGCCGGGAATGCAGAAACTCCTATCACGGTTACCGCATATAATAATGAAGATGATAGTTTGTATCTGAATGCCAGCAGGGGATATACCCGGATAGGAAGGATCAAGCCGGATATTGCGGCTCCCGGGGTAAATGTCACCGGTCCGGATGCTTCTCAGGGATTTATCCCTTATACCGGAACCAGTGCCGCTGCTGCTCACACAGCAGGAGTTGCCGCCATGGTATTGGAATGGGGGATCGTATTAAATAATCTTCCGGGAATGAGTACAATTGAGCTGAAGAATCTTTTATTAAGAGGTGCCAGAAGGGATGTTAACATCATTTATCCGAACAGGGACTGGGGTTACGGTATTCTGGATATATATAATATGTTTGACAGCCTCAGGACCGCCCTTGTCGTATAAGGATTCATTTGAATAATATTAAAATTAAAGAGGTGCCCAATGATCGGGGAAGTTCAGCAGAGGATAGGAAGTGAAGAATATATCGATTTGATCTTAGATTACAGGACAAATCCGCAGCAGCTTCAGGCTTATCCGGATGCTGTGATTCATGTCATGAATGATGCTTATGCCATCCTGTATATTCCTGAGGCACAGCTGAACACCAGAAGTGTTACCTTCCGGTATGCCATGATTCCCAACATGTTCGGAATTACGGACGAGGCCAGCTTGAGTGCCTCAGGTGTGCAGGAGCTAAGAAATATACCCACGTTTAACCTTCGAGGAGAGGGAACACTGATTGCTATCATAGATACGGGAATTGATTATACCAATCCGGTCTTCCTTTATCCGGACGGTACCACCAAGATAGCTGCAATCTGGGACCAGTCCATCGATACTCTCGGCGCATCACCCTACAATACGGAATTTGGTACGGAATACAGCAGGGAGCAGATCAACCAGGCTTTGGCAAGCGGGAATCCGATAGAGATCGTTCCCAGCATGGATACGGTAGGCCACGGGACCATGATGGCCGCGATTGCCGCAGGGAATGAAAATGAGGCTGAGAACTTCGCCGGGGTGGCTCCTGACGCTGAACTGATTATTGTTAAGGTCCGGGAGGCGAAGCAGAACCTGCGCAACTTCTTTGGTATTCCGGAGGATGTGGTATGTTTCCAGGAGAATAACCTGATGTGGGCGGTCCAATATGTTTCGCGGAAGGCCAGAGAAATCGGCAGACCCTTGACCATTTGCTTAGGATGCGGAACTTCGCAAAGCTCCCATGATGGCAGGGCACCCTTAAGTGCATTTATTAACATCATTGCATCCTTTCCAAATATTGTTGTCGTTACCTCTGCCGGAAATGAAGGGAATCGGGGAAGACATTATTATGGTGTCATCGATCCGGAAATCGGCAATAATACGGTTGAGCTGAATGTGGGAGAAGACGAAGTAGCCTTTACCATGGAGCTATGGGGTGATACACCGGGAATTTATTCCATCGATTTGTTATCCCCGACCGGAGAATACATACCCCGGATACCGGCCAGCCTAAGGGTCAACAGAGTGGTTTCATTTATTTTTGAATCAACGGTAATCAATATCGATTATCAGACGGTGGAATCCCAGACCGGGGACCAGTTGATTTTGCTGCGGTTCCATAATGTTTCTCCGGGCATATGGAGATTTACCGTATACGGACAGGGGGATCTGGCAACCGGCTTCCATATCTGGCTGCCTATGGATGATTTTATCACGGAGGATACCTATTTTGTCCAGCCAAATATCTATACTACGGTTCTGGCGCCCGGAACAGCGCCGACACCGCTCATGATTACGGCCTATAATCCGGTTAACGGCAATCTCTATGTCAATTCGGGAAGAGGCTATACCCGGACGAACACGGTAAAGCCGGAACTGGCTGCACCGGGAGTCAACTATATCGCACCAACCCTTGACCAGGGCTTTACTACCTATACCGGAACCTCGACCGCGGCGGCACATGCGGCAGGAATTGCAGCACTGATCCTTGAATGGGGGACGGTGCGGGGAAATCTGCCGGGGATGGATACGGTTGGGGTGAAGAACTTTCTGATCCGGGGAGCCAGACGAAGGCAGAATCTGGTTTATCCAAACAGGGATTGGGGCTATGGAATCCTGGATATTTACAATGCATTTGATATTTTAAGATCAGATATTAATATAGGCGGAAGGTAACCGGATTTAATACTTAAAAATAAAATATGTGAAATAAATGTATAAAGTTTCCCATTTTACAAACAATATTAACAGATAAACCATTGTTCCAATTAACTGCATAATCAGAATACGTAAAATGGAGGAAGATTATATATGAAAGCAACCGGTATAGTAAGAAGAATAGATGATCTTGGGCGAGTAGTAGTGCCGAAGGAAATAAGGCGTACCTTAAGAATTAGAGAAGGAGATCCTTTAGAAATCTTTACGGATCGGGAAGGTGAAATCATCCTGAAAAAATATTCTCCCATCGGAGAGCTGGGACAGTTCGCAAAGCAATATGCGGATTCCCTGAACCAGACCACAGGCCATATCGTTGCAATCACAGATAAGGATCAATTTATTGCAGCTTCCGGTCCGACAAAAAAGGATCTGCTGACGAAGAGCATCAGTCACGAGCTTGAAGAAATCATCAATGAGAGAGAGAATGTTGTTGCAGGAAAGGATGATAAGAATTACATCAGAATTACAAATGATGATGATGAATTTACTTATCAGGTAATTACCCCCATAATCAGTGAAGGCGATGCCATTGGAGCGGTAATCATTTTAACCAAGGATGCAAAAGTTAAATTCGGCGAGCTGGAAACAAAGCTGGCTGGCACAGCGGCCGCATTCTTAGGAAGACAAATGGAACAATAATGGTTGGTTAACATGGAGAGTGCGGTAAAGGAACCATTTTTACGGCACTCTCTTTTCTTGCATTGCAGAAAAGAAGGTAACTTTTCCTAAGCCGGCCCAATCTCCTCTTGAATAAATACCTGTAAGATTGTTATAATATGGTGATAAGCGGATTAGTCCCCAGGTTCCTAATCTGCGCCAGATAGGTATAGTGTACACGGTAAGCGGATTAATTCATGAAAGCCAGGACATTTATCAAGCTTGCTGGAGTAAATGACATGGTTTTTATGGATAAGCGCAGCTTAAGCGAGAAAACGGAGTTTTCAGGCTTAACCCGCTTGCAATTGAAAATTCACGGGATAAGGTACGATAAGGAGAAGAATATGTCAGAATACAATTTTGATGAATTTATGAAGATCATAAGAAAGCTGAGGAGTGAGGAGGGATGTCCCTGGGACAGGGAGCAGACCCATGACAGTCTGAAACCCTGCCTGATGGAGGAATGCTATGAAACAATTGAAGCCATTGACAACAAAGACACGGACAACCTGTGTGAGGAGCTGGGCGATCTTCTGCTGCAGGTAGCTCTCCATAGTGCCATAGCCGAGGAAAAGAAGGAATTTACGATTGATGACGTTATCCAAGGAGAAAGCAGGAAAATGATCCGCAGACATCCCCATGTTTTTGGGGAAGTATCCGCAGACAGTTCCGAGGAAGTGATAAGAAATTGGGACATGATTAAGGAGACAGAGAAGAACGAAGACCTCATTTCCCAGCTCCAGGGAGTACCAAAGGCTTTTCCGGCAATCCTTCGTGCACAAAAGGTTTTGAAGAAAGCCGGAAAGGCAGGACTGCCTTTTATGGGGAAAGAAGATGCAATGACGGAGGTATCGGAAAGACTGGAAAAACTCCAAAAATCCTTAATTTGTGGGGATGTTAACCGTATTAGTGAAAATTTTGGAGAAATGTTATTTTCTATGATGGTATTATCACTGATTTTACAATTAAATGCAGAAAATTCCTTGACAAATGCTACTAATAAGTTTATAAATAAACTTGTAGATGTGTTTCATCCGGCCTACGGAAACGGCAGAAATCTATGCGATCTTTCCCCCGCAGAGCAAGGGGCAATTTGGAGGGGAATGGAATAATCGTAAGATTATATTAAAAAAAATTACTATCACTTTAGAGGAGGAGAAATCCATGAACAAAGCAGAATTAGTTGCAGCGATTGCAGAAAAGACAGATTTTTCTAAGAAGGATTCAGAGAAGGCTTTAAAGGCTTTCATCGATGTTGTTACAGAGGAATTAACAAAAGGTGAGAAGGTTCAGTTGGTTGGCTTCGGTACTTTTGAAGTAGCTGAGAGACCCGCTAGAACAGGAAGAAATCCTTTAACAAATGCACCTATGACGATTGCTGCTTCTAAAGCACCTAAGTTCAAAGCAGGTAAGGCTTTAAAGGACGTTATCAACGCATAGTAATTAATTTGAACAAAAGAGGCTGTTTTAAATTCCGGATCTCCGTGGGGTGTAGGGTTTTTAAAACAGTCTCTTTTTATCGCACAGGAAAAGGATTGCAAATTTGTGCTGACGCCCAAATTCGCGGGTATCGGCAGCATGGAGGATTAAGATGAGACTTGATAAATTTTTAAAGGTTTCAAGACTGATAAAACGAAGAACCGTAGCAAATGAAGCCTGTGATGCGGGCAGGGTTCTGATTAACGGAAAATTGGCAAAAGCGTCTTCCACAGTGAAGGAAGGCGATATCATAGAGATAGGATTCGGTACTAAGGCAGTTAAGGTGGAAGTTCTGGATGTACAGGAAACCGTGAAAAAGGACGAGGCTAAGGAGCTGATTAAGTATCTCTAAAACCGTCATGAAGTCATAAGTCTCCTCATATACTTAAAAAGATAATCTTGTCTATGATAGGGCAGGTCTTTTTATTATATATAGAGGAGGCTTTTATATGGATGAAAAACAACAGATTCTGAAGGGTCACAGGCTCAGCATCAATGCCAGAAAAACGGCGGCGATCACAGGTGTCAACGATGTCCTCTCCTTTGATGCGGGAGAGGTGCTGCTGCAGACGGAGCAGGGGATTTTAATGATCCGTGGACAAGAGCTGCATGTCAACCGTCTGACCCTGGAAAAAGGTGAGGTTGATATTGACGGACGTATTGACAGCTTTACCTATTCAGACACCAATAACTATGGTAAGTCAGGAGAATCCTTGTTTGGCAGGCTTTTTAAGTAGGAGGCCTGTATGAATGAAGCGATTACGGTAGAACTGCAATTTTTTCTGATCTCCATTCTCTGGGGCGCCATCATACTAATGGTTTATGATATTCTGCGCATCCTGAGAAGACTGATACCCCATAACAGCATATTTCTGGCATTGGAGGATCTGATATTCTGGGTTCTTACCAGCCTGTTTATCTTTGCCATGATATATACCATGAATAATGGGACGATCCGGGGCTTCTCCGTTATGGGTATGGGAATCGGAATGACCCTCTATCATTTTATATTCAGTGATTTTTTTGTAAAATGGGTGACCAAAGCACTCCTTCTTCTTCTGCGCCCGATTTCCTTATTAATCGGCAGGATCAGGAAAGTGCTTGCTTTTGTCGTGTCAAAACTAAAAAAGGTATTTGCTGCAGTTCATTACCGATTGAATAAATCAACAAAATCAGTTAAAATAATCATAAACAGGAAACGCCAGATAAGGGCAGCCAAAAAGAGCAAGCGCAGAGAGCTTAAGGCAGAAAAGAAAGCGGAGGCAAAAAACAGGAAGCGGGAAGCAAGGCAGAAGAAAAAAGGGTCTGATAAGCCGGAGGGATCTGATCACCGGAGCTTAGAGGGCGGAAATCAGGCTGCTTTACATAGCCGGGGATCAGCCGGTTATCGGTCGGCAAGAACGTTAAGGTCAGGCACAATCGGCAGGAAGGCCCCCGCAGACCATAAAAAGATATGAACTAAGGGCTGGGTCAAACCCGTCCTTAGTATTTAGGAGATGAGATAGGAAGATGAGAAGAAGAAAAACACGGACAGGCATTGGAATAATCGCATTTGTAGTTCTTAATATATGCGGAATTGTAGCCTATGGCAAGATTGACCTGGAAAAGAGGGTGAGTTCTTTGTCGGATAAAAAATCCAGGCTGGAAACCCGGATTCAGGAGGAGACGGATAGAAAAACCGACATCAGCAATTATGAGGCTTATGTTCAGACCAAGAGATATATCGAGGAGATCGCCAGGCAGAAGCTGGGTCTGGTATATGAATTTGAGATATTACTGGAGAGGAAGGAATAATATTCGGAAGAATAATTTTACCATTGACAAGCCATAAGAAAGCAGATATAATGAAGTTCGTGACTTTGGCGAAGTAGCTCAGTTGGCGAGAGCATGCGGTTCATACCCGCAGTGTCGGCGGTTCAAATCCGTCCTTCGCTACTCAGATAGGGGTTGTTAACTACAGCCCTTTTTTGCTGTTCTTTTTGATGCATTTTGATAGGGTTCGTTATCAGGCTCTTAATATGCCTTAGGTTCCTTTAATCGATTTTCTATGGAATTCTTGTCAATAAGTTTTTGATTTCAAGGGAGGATTTTTGACAAAGATTGCATGGAGGACTGCCTATAATAACAACACGTACATCGTTGCGGCAATTGTTGTTAAAGGAGCGGAACAAAATGAGAGTCTTTCGGATCAGATCTATTTTAGTATATTTCATTAGTTTTGTAATAGCAAGAGCAGTATTCTTTCAGATGGATCCACTGGCAATTGGGATCTTCACTGCGGCTTACCTGGAGCGGGCCGGAGGGGGCGGGCTGCTTTTTTTTGCTGTTTTAGCCGGTGCCTGCAGTGCATTGCCTTTTACAGCCGCATTAAAATATCTGCTGACTATGATAGCCTCTATCGTGATACTGGAGGCTCCGCTGATTAAAAGAAGAGAGATTTCCAAAACGGTCCTATATGCCCTTCCTTCCGCTATATTGGGACTCTTTTCCCTGATAGAAGCGGTATCAACGGGATGGTCGGCCGATTATATTGCTCTGGCAGCCCTGGAAACGATGATTGCCTATATATCAGGCATTGTATTTGGCAGCGGCGCAGGCTTTTTGTTCCGCGGAGGTAAGGATTACAGGATCAGTAATGAGCAGATGGTAAGCCTTGCGTTTATCGTAGCGGTATTTCTGTATGCAGTGCCGGAATTCGGCGGTCCGAATTTTGCGCCGATAGAGACCTCGGTTTATTTTATAATTCTGCTGTTCACGTATAAATATGGAGTCGGACAGGGTACGGTGGCCGGGGCAGTATCCGGCTTCGCACTGACACTTCGGGGAGCTCCGGTATCCGGAATCAGTATCTTTACATTAATGGGTGTCATTACGGCAGCCTTTCGGGAGCTTGGAAGGATACCGACTGCGATTGTGTTTGCCCTGACGGCAGGAGCCGGCGGCCTGATCTATAAGGATATGGCCTTATCCGTCCGGGAAGCAGGAGCGCTGGCCTCGGCTATTCTGGTATTTTTACTGCTGCCCCACAGTATGATTTACCGGGTTGATTCAGAGGAGGGAGAAGGGGGGAGAGAGTCGCTCGCTTCCCAGAATCTGAAGAAGATTGCCAACAGCAGAATAAAAATATTTTCTGACTCCTTTCTAAAGCTCTCCAAAACCCTGGAAGGGATTACGGATAAACAGACAAGGCTGAAACAGCAGGATATAAATTATATCTTTGAAGATATCTCCGAGAAGCTATGTAAAAACTGCATCAACTGCAGCCACTGCTGGGAAAATAATTTCCAGGACACCTATCAGGCTGCCTGCAGAATGTTTGATATTGCTGAGAAAAACGGTTATATCAAGAAAGAGGATATCCCTGAGCCCTTTCTGGACACCTGCATCTGCGCGGATCAGTTTCTGGCTGAGACGAACCGCGGTTTTGAAATCGCAAAGCTGAACCACGTCTGGAGCAGTAAAATTGCTGAAAGCAGGGAAGTAATCGCAGACCAGCTAAAGGAGGTCTCCCAGTGCATCCAGAATATCACCGGAGATATCTATAACACCACCAGGGCACTCCGGCCGGAAGAGGAGCTGATCCGAAGGAAACTGATGGCCGGTCATATCCTGGTAAAAAGTATTGCGATCATTGAACGGGTAGATAAGCGGAAGGAGATCTACCTCCATGCAGCTGCCGGAAGAGGACACTGCATTACGGCGAAAGAGGCCGCCGCCATCATTGGGGAAGCGCTGAATCTGAAAATAAAGGTTTCGGAATCCTCCAAGACCGTATTATCCAGGGAATATGATAATTATATCTTCATAGAGGATACAAAATTTAAAGTGCTGACCGGTGTCGCAAGAGCGATGAAGGATAGTGTCTCAGGGGACAACTTCTCGCTGATGAAGCTTGATACAGGAGAATTTATGATTGCCCTGTCCGACGGGATGGGAACGGGGAAGGAAGCCGGAGAGGAAAGCGAGACAGTAATGGGGCTTTTGGAGCAGCTGGTTGAAGCGGGCTTTAAAACGGAGACTGCGATTAAGCTGATTAATTCCAGCCTGGTTTTAAAGTCGGATCAGCAGTCCTTCTCAACAATAGATATGGGTATTATCAATCTGTTTACCGGGATGTGTGAATTTACAAAGATCGGGGCGGCAGCGGCCTTCATAAAAAGGGACAGCTGGGTGGAGACAATCAGTTCCACGACCCTCCCCATCGGAATGTTCGGAAGTGTGGATTATGATGCGGTCACGAAAAAGCTGTATGAAGGGGATATCGTGATCATGGTCACGGACGGAGTTTTAGACTGCATTAAAGAAGAGAATAAGGAAGCATTTATGGAAAAGCTGCTGAGCGAGCTGAAGAGCACAAATCCACAGGAAATAGCGAATCGAATTCTGGACAGTACCTTAGCACAGAGTAATTATGAACCGTTGGATGATATGACTGTAATTACTGCCGGAATTTGGTTAAAATAGAAGGTATAAGAAAATTGCATTGAAAATTAATAATGAATGGATTATGATGGTATATAATAATTGTGACGGAACAACCGATAGCTAATTCTGCTAATAGGATGAAGGAATGCTGGAGAGAGTATCAGAATATATCAAAGAGAATAATTTGATAGAAGACGGAGACAGAATCGTCGTCGGAGTATCCGGCGGCGCAGATTCGGTCTGCCTCCTTCATGCTCTTTGGGAGTTATATCAGG
Source organism: Bacillota bacterium (assembly GCA_023423335.1). Lineage (GTDB taxonomy): Bacteria > Bacillota > Clostridia > Lachnospirales > Lachnospiraceae > Mobilitalea. The sequence goes on from JAFAFU010000051.1 coordinate 21,260, forward strand.
GAGGACCGGTAGAGCTTCTGGCCGTCCATATCAATCATGGTATCCGCGGCAGGGCTGCGGATGAGGACGAGGAGTTTGTCCGTGAATTTGCAAAGGAGCTGGGCGTACGGTTTTTCAGCTTCCGGTATGATGTACCCGCTATTGCCAGGGATGAGGGGATGTCCGAGGAGGAAGCCGGAAGAGAGATCAGGTACAGAACCTTTCTAACGGTATGTAATACCTATAGATGCAATAAAGTTGCGATTGCGCACAATAAAAACGACAATGCGGAAACAATGCTGTTTCATCTGTTCCGGGGCAGCGGAATTCGCGGCCTGACTGGAATCGGCCCGATCAGGACAATGGATTCAGAGGAGGAAAAGGTCCTTGTGGTGAGACCTCTGCTATTTGCTCTCCGGGCAGAAATTGAAGCATATCTTACGGCAAGGAAGCTGGAGTACCGGACCGATGCCAGTAACCTGGAAGAGGGCTATAGCAGGAATAAGCTGCGGAATAGAATTCTTAAGCTGGCAGCCGAGGACATCAATGCAAATGTCATAGAGCATATTGCGGAGGCAGCCGAGGAGCTGAGAGAGGCAGAAAGCTTCATAGCAGCGCAGATCCGAGACAAATTTAAGGAGCTGGCCCGGTACCGTGCAGAGGATGGGATTCCCGGATATGAATTGGAGGTACTGGAATTTGGTAAAGAGGATATTGTTCTGAAAAAAGGGATATTGCTTCATATCCTTGAAGAGCTGGCCGGCAGCCGTAAGGATATCGGCAGGATACACATAATGCAGCTTCTGGAGTTATTAAAAAAGCAAGTGGGAAAGCAGCTTATCCTCCCCTATGGAATTGTGGCAAAACGCACTTACGGGACGGTCCGGGTATACCGTTCCCTGGGAAACCGGTCGGGGCCGGCAAATAATTCGGATGCCTCCTCTCCGGTGATGGTGACGATACCGGGGCGGACAGTTTCCGATGCTATTATCCTGGACACCGGTATAATCCCCTATGAAAAAGGATTAACATTTCCTAAAAATAGTTGTATTAAATGGTTTGATTATGATAAAATAGTAAATGCTGTTGAGTTTAGGACCAGGAAAGAAGGGGACTATATACAAATCAACAGTGCGGGCGGCAGAAAGAAGCTCAAGGATTATTTTATAGATATTAAACTCCCGAAGGAAGAACGGGACAAAAGGTTCCTGGTTGCGGATGGCAGCCATATCATGTGGATCTTGGGTGATGGGGACCGGATGAGTGAAAAATATAAGATAACGGATGAAACCCGTAGAATACTTTGGATTCATATTATTGATGCGGAGGAGAAGGATAATGGCAGATAACTTAAGAGTTATGATTTCCGAGGAACAAGTTACGATGAAAATTAAGGAATTGGCGGAACAGATCAGCAAGGACTATGAAGGGAACAGCGTTCACCTGATCTGTATATTAAAGGGAAGCGTATTCTTCTGCTGTGACCTGGCCAAGAGAATTACCGTTCCGGTTACCCTGGACTTTATGTCGGTTTCCAGCTACGGAAATGAAACGGTCAGCTCAGGGAGAGTAAGGATTGCAAAGGATCTGGATGAATCCATCCAGGGACGCCATGTTTTGATTGTTGAGGACATCATTGATTCCGGAAGAACACTGGCACATCTGATGGATCTGCTTAGTACCAGGGCGCCTGAGAGTATAAATATTTGTACGTTGCTTGACAAACCAGACCGCAGGGTAACCGATGTGGACGTAAAGTATGTCGGTTTTGAGATACCGGATGAGTTCGTAGTAGGATACGGACTGGATTATCAGCAGGGATATAGAAATTTACCGTATGTGGGTGTTATTGAATAAGAGACCGACATATATGATATAGATAGTATGGATAGCAGTAAAGGAGGTTGTTTGGTGAGGAAACAAATGAAAGGATATGGTTTCTATTTAATTATTTTGGTCATTGTCATCATGACGGTATATGTATCCGATAATTTTGATGCCGGTAAGAAGGATGAATATAACTATTTTCAATTCACCGCAGATGTGGAGGAGGGAAAAGTTAAGTTTATTGATATATATCAGAATGAAGCAGTACCAACTGGTGAAATCAAGGTTACTTTAGAGGGCAGGGACAAGAAGGAAAGCTTTTCGGTAGCCGACGTCACGCAGTATGAGGAAATTGCAAAGGAAGCGGGAATTGAGTTCTATACCCATAAGATATCGAAGCCCAATTGGTTTTTAACGTCAGTACTGCCGTATATCTTAGTGTTTGTTGTAGTGATTGTTCTGTTTTCCTTCTTGTCAAATCAGGCTTCGGTGGGAGGCGGCAACAGCAAGGTTATGAATTTCGGCAAGAGCCGAGCCAAGATGACGACGGAAGAGAATAAGACAACAACGTTTAAAAACGTGGCGGGTCTTGATGAAGAAAAGGATGAGCTGAAGGAAATCGTAGATTTTCTGAAATCTCCGAAAAAATATATTCAGGTCGGAGCCAGAATACCCAAGGGCGTTCTTTTAGTCGGACCTCCGGGAACCGGTAAGACCTTGCTTGCCAAAGCAGTGGCAGGGGAAGCTGGGGTCCCGTTCTTCTCGATTTCCGGCTCGGATTTTGTGGAGATGTTTGTCGGTGTCGGTGCCTCCAGAGTCAGGGACCTGTTTGAGGATGCCAAGAAGAATGCACCATGCATCGTATTTATTGATGAAATCGATGCGGTTGCGAGACGCCGTGGAACCGGTATGGGCGGCGGCCATGATGAGAGAGAACAGACCTTAAATCAACTGCTGGTCGAGATGGATGGCTTCGGAGTAAACGAAGGCATTATCGTTATGGCAGCAACAAACCGGGTGGATATTCTGGATCCTGCCATTCTCCGTCCGGGAAGGTTTGACCGTAAGGTAGCGGTGGGCCGTCCTGATGTGAAGGGCAGGGAGGAGATCCTGCAGGTTCATGCCAAGGGTAAGCCCCTTGGTGATGATGTGGACCTGAAGCAGATCGCTCAGACGACCGCAGGCTTCACCGGAGCGGATCTGGAGAATCTGATGAATGAAGCAGCCATCGGGGCTGCCAGGGATAACAGAGGCTTTCTCAACAGTGAGGATATTAAAAGGGCCTTTATTAAGGTTGGTATCGGAACAGAGAAGAAGAGCAAGGTTATCACGGAAAAGGAGAAGCGGATCACGGCATATCATGAGGCCGGTCATGCAATCCTGTTCCATGTGCTTCCGGATGTAGGACCGGTATATACCGTATCCATCATTCCCACCGGAACAGGTGCCGCAGGCTACACCATGCCGCTGCCTGAGAAGGATGAGATGTTTGATACCAGAGGCAGGATGCGCCAGGACATTATTGTTGGTCTTGGAGGCAGGGCTGCCGAAGAATTGATTTTGGAGGATATTACCACAGGAGCTTCCGGAGACATTAAGTCAGCAACGAAGCTGGCCCGTGCGATGATTACCCGCTATGGCTTCTCGGATGCCATTGGTATGGTCAACTATGACACGAATGACGATGAGGTATTCATCGGCAGGGATCTGGCTCATACCAGGAGCTACAGCGAGAGCATTGCGAATAAAATTGATGAGGAAGTAAGAGCGATTATCGATGAATGTTACAAGGAAGCGAAGAGAATTCTCCTGGAGCATAAAGAGAAGCTGGAGGAATGTGCAAAGCTTCTGATGGAAAAAGAAAGAATTAACCGTGAGGAATTCGAGGCATTATTCCAGAGCTGATTTAACCGAAAACGGGACGTCGGAATGCAAGATGTATAAAAATGTAAACCAACATTTGTGCATCCTGACGGAAAATAAGGCAAAAAATTGTAAAGTTTGTGCACACTTATTTTGAAAGACATGATATACTATCAACGTAAACCCCAATACATTATATAGTTTTTGCTACACCCCCATAAGTAACAAAAATACCTTCTCCAAAAAAGGACAGTGCAAACTGTCCTTTTTTACGTTATGAAAAAGCAGGGCAGGTTTCTTTCGAATAAGGATTTTACTGTCAGAATGGCAGTGTATTGACAGATGATGTAGTTTGTGGAATGGCCGGGTTTTGGATATATTCTCTCTTTGATGTGAGTATACTTATTTTATGACAGGATGAATGTGAAAGGCAGCGAAGAGGATATGCTGATTGCTTATAATAAAACAATGAAATATATATTGCTTTTTCTTGTTGGAGGTTTCGCTTACGGGGCTCTGGAAAACCTGTCGAGGGGTTACTCCCATATCTCGATGTTTATTGCAGGAGGGATCTGCTTTATTCTCATCGGTCTTCTGAATGAGGTATATACCTGGGATTTTTCCCTGGTGGGCCAGATGGTAATCTCGGCCGGCATCATAACCCTGGTAGAATTCGCAGCAGGCCTGATCGTAAATGTGTGGCTGAAGCTGGATGTATGGGATTATTCGGAGCTGCCCTATAATGTGTTAGGCCAGGTATGCCTGCTTTTTACAAATATCTGGTTTTTTGTATCCTTATTTGGGATTCTCCTGGATGATTATCTGCGGTATTTTCTGCTGGGGGAGGAGAAGCCCCATTATAAGCTGTTTTAGAAATTACAGGCGTAAAAATGCCCGGTACGTTATCTGCGATAAGGTATCCGGGCATTGATTTTTATCCTTACGATCCTTTAAGGAACCAGAACACAGTATTTATCCAGCAGCCGGATCGGATGATAAGATAGCTTGGAGGTACGCAGACCTTCATCACCGACATCCTCTTCCCGGTTAATATATTTTACCTCAGGGGTAATGGTATTCTTAGAGAATTCCCTGACGATCATCTGATAGGAACCTGGATATTCCCGGTTTGCCTTTTCAATATGGCAGTATAGGGTGTCCTTCACAATCTCACCGATTGCCATGGCAACGATAGTTCCGTCCACTTCAATAAAGCCTCCGGGTAAATTAAACTGGATCAGATAAGGCAGGAGCTCCAGGGATCGGTTCAGCTCTTCTCTGGCCAGATCGGAATCCTTGGCGAAACGTACCTGATAATCCATCAGGAAGTCGATAATCCGGCTAAGGTTATCCTGGGTTATCTTCTCATAGCGGTATTCCGGATACAGCTTTTTAAATTTGTTGATATGGTTGCGCTGACCGCTGAAGCGGCGGCCTGCCATCTCAGCCAAATCCTCTGCAAGATATAAATAATCGGCCCAGTCACGGTTTGGTGTTCCCGGAATTACTCCATGGAACCGGTCAGTTAATATGGACAGCCCTTCCTCCGGGACCGTACAAAACCACAGAGGAATTTCCTTCTTCGCACAGTATTCCTTCAAGGCATCCATTGCCCTGTCGAGGGAGCCGCTTCCTACCGGAATGGTAAATGAAGTTCTCCCTAAAAATTTTACCTTATACAAAATCATGTCATCAAAGATGGTATAGCTGGTATTATAAAAGTCGCGCCACATATACATAGCGCCGACGGTATAGTCCGATGTCCGGCTAATCTTATATTTAAAATACTCGGCCGCCTTCATGATGTTATCTGCATTGATTGGTTCAAACGATAACATAATTTCCTCCTGCTATTTTCTTGAGTAATAATCTCTACTATAACACAGGTGTATCTGTCTGTCCAGATACAGCCGATTGTCTGTTTATTATTTGATTCTTGGACTTGTGCTATCCTTAATATGAAAATATAATAGGATATAGAAGAATATAGGAAGGGTCAGAATCATATGAAAATCGTACTGGCAGCAATTAATGCAAAATACATCCATTCTAATCTGGCTGTTTATTATCTGCGTACCTATGCAGCAATCTATAAGGAATATATCACCATTAGGGAGTTTACAATAAATAATTCTGCCGAGGAGATTCTCAAAGAGCTTTATACGGAAGAGGCGGATGTAATCGCTTTTTCCTGTTATATATGGAATATGAGTATGATATGGGAGCTGACCGATGTGCTGAAAAAGGTCCGGCCCGGGGTTAAGTTGTGGCTCGGCGGGCCGGAAGTGACCTATCACAGTCATGAGCTGCTTCGTTCCCGGAAGACTGTGGATGGGATTGTTATCGGAGAAGGGGAGCAGATATTCCTGGAGCTGATGGGGTACTATGTGGATGGGACGCGTAAGTTGGAAGAGATCTCCGGAATTGTATACCGGGACAGTGCCAGGCTTAAGCAGTACGGAGAATCCCCTAAAGCCGATACGGCCGGTATCTGCTGCTCCGAAGCGGAGGTTCTCTCAGGCAGGAAACCCCTGCCTATGGATGATATTTTGTTCCCTTATGAAGATTTGGAGCATCTGCAGAATAGAATCATATATTATGAAAGCAGCAGGGGATGCCCATATTCCTGCAGCTATTGCCTTTCCTCGGCGGACCGGGGCGTAAGGCTGCGCAGCCTCACGCTGGTAAAGAAGGAATTGCAGTTTTTTCTTGACCGGCGGGTGACACAGGTTAAATTCGTGGACCGTACCTTTAACTGCAACAAACAGCATGCCATAGGGATTTGGCAATATATCAGGGAGCATGATAACGGGATTACAAACTTCCATTTTGAGATAACCGCGGATATCCTGACAGAGGAGGAGCTGAATATTCTCTCCTCTCTGCGGCCCGGACAGGTCCAACTGGAGATCGGTGTCCAGACGACAAATCCGGATACCATGGGGGCGATCCGGAGAAGGGTGAATTTTCAAAAGCTTTCGGAGAATGTGGAACGTATCCGTGCCGGGCATAATATCCACCAGCATCTGGACCTTATCGCCGGGCTGCCCCTGGAGAATCTGAGCTCCTTTAAAAAATCCTTTAACGATGTCTATCGTTTGAAACCGGATCAGCTGCAGCTTGGCTTCCTGAAGCTGTTGAAAGGCTCTCCGATGGAAAAGGACAGAGAAAAATACGGTATCGTATGCAGGGAGACGCCTCCCTATGAGGTCCTTTTTACCGGCGCCCTCTCATTTGAGGAGCTTCTTAAACTTAAGGGGATCTGCGAAATGGTGGAGGTATATTACAACAGCGGACAGTTCGTAAGTACCATGGAGTATCTGGAGCATTTCTTTGAGTCTCCTGTGGAACTGTATGAGGCGCTTTCCATATATTACGAAGCGAAGGGGCACCGCCGGCTGGCGCATTCCAGAATGAGAAGGTATGAGATTCTAGTAGATTTTTATGGGGATATGGTGGTAGAATTAAATCCGGAGCATGACATTATCCCGGAAATAAAGCCGGACCGGGAGCTTTTTGCGGAGCTTCTGCTGTATGATATGTATCTCAGAGAGGATCTGAAGAGCAGACCATATTTTGCGAAGGCTCCCCTGGGGCAAAAACGCCTGCGGGAAATCAGGGAAGCGTATCAATTAGGAAAGGAACCAATTCATGTGGAGCAATTTACCTATGATATCCGCGGAGCTGCGGTAACAGGAAAACCGGTCAGGAGGGATCAGGAGATTATGTTCCGGTACGACCGTCGGGACCCAATCAGCTACTCCGCAGAGACCACGGTGCTTTAACCGGTATTTACCGGAGCATATCTGCTGTACAGAGGAAAGGAAGGAACGCATGACAAAAAGGAAATTAACAGCCGGGGAGAAGGAGAGAATACAGAATATCCTTCTGGCCCTGGGGAAGGAATACGGGACGGACTACCGGTGTTTTCTCAATTATGAAACGCCCTGGCAGCTGTTGATAGCAACCATCCTAAGTGCACAATGCACGGACGAGAGAGTAAATCAGGTAACGGCGGAGCTGTTCCGTAAATATAAAAGCCTGGAAGACTTTGCAGGCGCGGATGTAAGAGAACTGGAAAAGGACATCCATTCCACCGGCTTTTTTCGAAATAAGGCAAAGAACATTATCGAGTGTGCAACCCGGTTAGTGACAGAATTTCAAGGGGAAGTGCCAAGGGACATCGAGGACCTTACCAGTTTGGCAGGAGTGGGAAGAAAGACAGCGAATGTCATCCGGGGTAATATATACCATGAAGCCAGCATCGTGGTTGATACCCATGTGAAGAGAATCTCCAACCGGCTTGGCTTTACCGTGGAAGAGGACCCGGTTAAAATCGAGTTTGATCTGATGAAGATATTACCTAAGGAGCAATGGATTCTATATAATATCCAGATTATAACTCTGGGGCGAAGCCTGTGTACTGCCAGGAATCCCAAGTGCAATGCCTGCTTCTTAAGAGAATATTGTAAATATGCATCGGAAGAAGAGAAGCGCTCGTCTAATCCCAGAGGTAAAAATGTGGGGAACGCTTTAAAGACCAGAAAAAAATCTTGATTGATCAAGTAAAATAGACTAGAATACTAGTACAGCTTCTGATATGGAACGCATATACCATAAGAAAGTTTCACGAAGCGCATGCCCGGACAGAATAGGATAATGGTCTCTGGTTATAATAATATTTCAAGGGTTCTTGATCCGAAGTAATTCTTTCGACAGCAGATCTTTCCGATTAATCTTTGTAAGGGAAAGAGCATCGAGCAAAGGATCAATTTTTTCGGGAGTATTTTGTTCCATATAGATTTCAGCTAAAAGCCGATAGGTTTTTCTGACATCGGTCAGGCACGTGACGGCGTACTCAAGAACCGGCACAGCTTCCTCAGAAAAGCCGAGACCATATAAACGTTCTCCCCATTTCTGGAGGATACTGACTAATACGGTATAATTATTATCATATTCTGATAAGAGATTGATGTTGGAAGCGCCATACTTTATTTTCAGATCCGTATTTGTGAGACCGGTCAGATTAAGTATTTTCTTTGAGGATATACTTAGGATGGTATCACGGTAGGAATTGACGGTTGCATCCTTATGATCCGACATCGGAAGCTTCTCAAGAGGAATGGTGATATAATCCAGGTCCGAGATATCAGTTTTGCGGGTCAGATTGGCCTGCTTCTCCCGTTCCCAGAAAAGCTTGGTGCTTTTCCTTGACAAACGGCTGTTTTTACGGATTTCATACTGCAGCCATACAGCAAATATAATAAGGACACTGAAATAAACAAATATCTGCATAGATTTCACTCAGCCTTCCAAAATAATAACAAAAAGAGGTGATAAGCATGTTTAATTTCCACAATAAGAAAACAAGGACAATTATTTCGAGGATTATTATTATCTTATTGATACTTGCGATGGTGGTACCTACTGCATTCAGCTTATTTTACTAATAATGATTTTCGCTCACAGAAGAGTTCTTAGAGAATTACTATTAATATACATAATGCAAGTACAAAAGTCAATTGCTGAAAGAATAGCTTGAATAATTAATCTTTTATGCTACAATAGGAAGAAGTTACATAAAAATACCAAAATAATATGACATAAACTAGGCAAACAAGAAGGAGGATGAATAATGGGCAGAAGGAGAATTTACTTATCCGCGATATTATTATTGTCGATTTTCCTGGTATTTAAGGGAAACGCTGATTATGCATCTGCTGAAGAGAATGGTAGAATTACAAAGGGTGTATTCATAGATTCCGTTGACATAAGCGGTATGACCGAGAAAGAAGCTAAGGAAGCGGTTGACAGCTTCATGGAGAATTTAAGAAGCAAGGGTATCGCGATCATAGTTGGTGAGAATACCATTTTTACAACTCTGGGTGAAGCGGGGTATACCTATGAAGCAAATGATTATATCCATCAGGCCCTGTCTTTAGGTACTGCAGGGAACCTGATAAAACGCTATAAGGATCTTAAGGATGTTGAACAGGGAAGCATAATTTTCCCCCTTACTTTTAAAATTGATGAGAACAGCTTACGGGAGCTGATTGAAACAAAGGTTGGCGCATATAATATTGAGCCTGTTAATGCGACGGTTTCAAGAAAAAACGGCAGCTTTGTTTATACGGACCATATCGTTGGAAGCAGGGTGGATGTAGATGCAACGGTAAATATCATTAAGGATGCCATATTTAACAACTGGAACCGCCTGGATCTTGTGCTGGATGCTGTAATGGTCGAAGTTCTTCCCGTCTATACCAGAGATATCGTAGAAAAATGCAACACGCTTCTGGGGACCTTTACCACGGAGTACACCAGTTCTGCGGAAGGCCGAGCCGCTAACCTGGCCAATGGTGCAAGACTGATTAACAATACCGTGTTATATCCGGGTGAGATTTTTTCCGGTTATGAATATCTTACACCGTTTACGGTTGCCAACGGATATTATGAAGCCGGTGCATATTCGCAGGGTAAGGTGATCGACAGTATCGGCGGCGGAGCCTGCCAGGTAACAACGACCCTCTATAATGCCATCCTGTATGCAGAGCTGGAGATCGTTGAGAGATTTCCTCATTCCATGACAATCAGCTATGTGAATTTATCCAGGGATGCTGCCATTGCAGGAACCTATAAGGATTTGAAATTCAGGAATAATACGGATGTTCCGGTACTGATTGAAGCAAAAACGAAGGACAGAAGAATTACTTTTAATATCTGGGGCCATGAAACCAGGGATACCCAGGACAGAAGAGTGGAATTCGAAACGGTGGTATTAAGCGAGACAAAGCCGCCGGCGGATGTTATCGAAAAGGATCCGACCCAGCCGACCACTTACCAGAAGGTAACCCAGGCTGCCCATACCGGTTATAAGGCAGAGCTATATAAGGTGGTCTATGTTAAGGACAAAGAAATCAGCAGAACTCTGGTCAATAAGAGCACCTATGCCGCCGAGCCCAGATATATTACTATCGGTACAAAGGTAGTGAAGGAAGATAAAAAACCGGATAAACCAAAGGATAAAGACCCGAAGGATGAAAAACCGAAGGAGGAGCCGGATCAGCCTTCGGATAACCAGGATGAGGATCAGCCTGTGGAACAGGACAATAGAACAAATCCGGAGGGGCAGCTTCAGGGGGAGATCTATTGGGACCCGATGTGGGATGAGGAAGTTGTTCTGGAATAAAGAGTAATTGGAGTTAGCATATGCATGTAGGAAAAGTACCTGAAACAGTCCTTAAGAGGTCTGTACTTAAGCAAATAGGGCACCGGAGAGAGGAAGTACTGGTCGGTCCTGCCATCGGAGAGGACTGCAGCGTTCTTACCATCGGAGAGGATGAAGTACTGGTCATTTCTACGGATCCCATTACAGGAGCCATTAAGGATATCGGTACGCTGGCTGTTCATATTACAGCGAATGATATCGCGTCGAATGGTGCAGAGGTAATCGGTATGATGCTTACCATCCTGCTGCCGGAGGGTACGCAGGAGCAGGAGCTTAAGGCAATGATGAAAGACATCGAAGCGGTCTGCCAGAGATTAAATATCGAGGTCATCGGCGGGCACACAGAGGTTACAAGAGCAGTGACCCAACCTATCGTAACCGTAGCCGGAGTCGGAAAGATGAAGCGGGCTATGATGATTAAGACCGCCGGAGCGAAGCCCGGTCAGGAAATAGTAATGACAAAGTGGGCCGGATTGGAAGGCACTGCCATCATTGCATCCGAAAAGGAAGCCGAACTGCTTACGAAGTATTCCGCCAGCTTTATTGAGGGCGCCAAAAAACTGATCGACCATATCTCTGTTGTTCCGGAGGCGATGATTGCACGGGAGATTGGAGTAACCTCCATGCATGATGTCACAGAAGGCGGAATCTTCGGTGCTCTGTGGGAGATTGGTGCGGCTTCAAAAGTGGGCCTGGAGGTTGATCTGAGGAAGATCCTGCTGAAACAGGAGACGGTAGAAATCTGCGAGTTTTATGATCTTAATCCCTATATGCTGATTTCCAGCGGCTGCATGCTGATCATAACCGATCAGGGGAATCTGCTGGTCGACCGCTTAAAGGCAGAGGGAATCCCGGCAGCAGTCATAGGATATATGAAGGAAGGCAATGACCGCATAATCATCAATAATGATGAGAGACGATTTTTGGAGCCGCCAAAGGCGGATGAGTTATATAAAGTGATTTAGGCAGGATATCAAGTACTTATTAACAGCCCAGAGCTTGCCAAACTTAAAGGAGGCAAAGTTATTAATATGAGAGAGCAAATCTTAACAGCAATTGATAAGAACAGCAGGCTGACAGCGTCTGATCTGGCAATCATGCTTGGCTCCACTGAGGAAGAGATCACTGCAGTCATTAAACAAATGGAAGAGGAAACTGTTATCTGCGGATATCCGACACTGATCAATTGGGATAAAGTACATTGCGAGAGAGTAACCGCACTAATCGAGGTAAAGGTTACACCCCAGAGAGGGTTAGGCTTTGATAAGATTGCGGAACGTATCTATCAGTTTGATGAGGTACAGTCCGTATATCTGATGTCCGGCGGCTTTGATCTGACAGTCATTATTGAGGGGAAAACGATGAGAGAGGTGGCCTCCTTTGTATCTGAAAAGCTGGCGCCGATGGAGGCCATATTAAGTACGGCGACTCATTTTGTTCTGAAGAAATACAAGGAGCATGGTCTGCCCCTTGTTCAAACCAAACAGGATGAAAGGATGTTGATTACCCCTTGAGAAACCCACTGGCAAAGACAGTCGCAGAGATTAAACCCTCCGGTATCCGGAAGTTTTTTGATATTGTAAGCGAGATGAAGGACGCTATTTCCCTGGGAGTTGGCGAACCTGATTTTGATACGCCCTGGCATATACGAGAAGAAGGGATTTATTCCCTTGAAAAGGGCAGAACCTTCTATACGTCGAATGCCGGACTGAAGGAATTGAAGCTGGAAATCTGCAAATATCTAAAAAGAAGATTTGACCTGGATTATAGCTATGATCTGGAAACCATGGTTACCGTTGGAGGCAGTGAGGCAATCGACATTGCCCTTCGTGCAATGCTGGAGCCCGGAGATGAGGTTTTAGTTCCTCAGCCCTGCTATGTTTCTTACCATCCCTGCACCATTCTTGCCGGCGGCGTACCCATTGTCATTGAGTTAAAGGGAGAGAATGAGTTTAAACTGACCAGAAAACAATTAATGGATGCCATTACAGATCGGACGAAGGTATTAATTCTTGCTTTCCCGAATAATCCGACCGGTGCCATAATGACTTATGAGGATTTGAAGGATATTGTGGATGTTATCCTTGAAAAAGATATTTTTGTAATTTCAGATGAGATATATTCTGAACTGACCTATGGGAGAAAACATGTATCCATCGCCTCCTTCCCCGGAATGAAGGAGCGTACGGTCGTCATCAACGGTTTTTCAAAGTCCTATGCGATGACCGGCTGGAGACTGGGATATGCCTGTGGACCGGCTATCATTATAGAGCAAATGATTAAGATCCATCAATTCGCCATCATGTGCGCACCGACAACCAGCCAGTATGCAGGTATCGAGGCGGTAAAAAATGGTGATCCGGATGTGGAAATGATGCGTGATGCCTACGATAAGCGCCGGAGGTTTGTCGTTCATGCGTTCCGCCGTATGGGCCTTGCCTGCTTTGAGCCTTTTGGGGCATTTTATGTATTTCCATGCATCAAAAGCCTGGGCATGACGTCAGATGAATTCGCTACCAGGCTGTTGAAGGAAGAGAAGGTTGCGGTTGTTCCCGGAACCGCTTTCGGAGATTGCGGAGAAGGTTATCTCAGAGTTTCATACGCATATTCCATTGAGAATCTCAAGATTGCATTGGAAAGAATAGAGAAATTTGTTGATAAATACACGAAGAATAACTAATTTAGTTGAATTTAACATGATATCTGTGTTAAAATGCTAGCAGGATACATAGGAGGTAACGTACGTGGCGACAATGAATGTAGATCACATAAATCCTTTTTTGATGGCATCAACGAAGATATTGAAAGAGATGTGCTTTGTTGATGCAAAGATAGGAAAGCCATATGTTAAGGACCCGGTATTTTTAGATAATACGCTGGTAATCCTGATTGGTTTTACCGGAGAAATGAAGGGACAGGTTATGATAGCCTTTGAGCATAATATCGCATGTGATATTGCCTCAAAAATGATTATGATGCCGATTACTCAAATGGATGAATTTGCACGGAGTGCAATATGTGAGTTGGGGAACATGATACTCGGTAATACTGCGACAATATTCTCTACAAAGGGAATCGAGATAGATATTACTCCACCGACGGTCGGAAGCGGAACGATGTCCTTCACCTATAATTATGCAAGGAACATCTGTATTCCCCTGGAATATGAAGAGAACAAAAAAATCGAGATTAATGTTGCGATAAAGGGTGATTAATTCACCTTTTTTCATTGTGCAGACAAATGTCAGGTTTTTGCTTAAAATACCAGAGTTTACGAGAAGGAAAGGATTGTTTTCATATGAATATCGTATTGTTGGAGCCGGAGATCCCTGCAAATACCGGTAATATCGGCAGAACCTGCGTGGCAACCGGGACGAAGCTTCATCTGATCGAGCCCATGGGCTTCCGTCTAAGTGAGAAGGAGATCCGCAGGGCGGGCCTGGATTACTGGAAGGACCTTGACCTGACTGTTTATGACAGCTACGAGGATTTCCTGCAGAAGAATCCGGGAGCTAAAATCTATATGGCAACCACGAAAGCACAGAACGCCTATACCCATGTGGAGTATGAACCGGACTGCTATATCATGTTCGGAAAGGAAAGCGCCGGTATCCCGGAGGAGCTGCTGCTGGCCAATAAGGAGAATACCGTCCGAATTCCCATGGTTGGGGATATCCGGTCCTTAAACCTGGGGAACTCGGTAGCTGTCATACTTTATGAAGCCTTAAGGCAGAACAACTTTGAGGGGATGCGAACGGAGGGCAGGCTTCACCGTCATTCCTGGGATGAGAGGTAGGATAGGGATGGCTCCATATGCTTCATTATTTTATATTCTCCAGCTGTACCTGCAGCTGCTTTAGGTTGTCACGGATCGGAAGCTTTTGTGGGCAATGCTCTTCGCACTTCCCGCATTCAATACAGTTTTTCGCTTTTTCTTCCTCTTTGATATCCTGGGTCCATAGCCATTTGGCCTCATGTTTATTGCGGTACATACCGTAGGTATTCCATATGGAGAAGTTTACCGGGATATTCACGCCGGAGGGGCAGGGCATGCAATAGGAGCAGCTGGTGCAGCCGTTTTTCACTCTTTTTCGGAGAGTCTTTGCCACGGCTGCCACGGCCTCCAGTTCATCCTTGTGCAAGGGCTGGAAGGCTTCAAAGGTGGATAGATTATCGGCCACCTGTTTTTCATTTGACATTCCGCTTAAGATTACTTTGACATTCGGCAGAGTTGCCACCCAGCGAAGCGCCCAGGAGGCATAGCTTCTCTCCGGAGCTAGTGCATGAAAATACTTTGCCGCGCTGTCAGGAAGATTCGCCAGGCTGCCGCCTTTTATGGGTTCCATGATAATAAGAGGTACGTTCTTTTGCGCAGCCAGTTCATATCCCTTCATCCCGGCCTGGTATTCGGTATCCATATAATTCAACTGTATTTGGCAAAAATCCCATTCCCGGTAATTCAGGATATCGGAAAACACATCATAATCATCATGGAAGGAGAATCCGATATAACGGATTTTACCTTCTTTTTTTAGTCGATCCACATATTCCAGTATTCCAAGGCTGGCGAGCTTGTCAAAGGCTTTCCGGTTCATTGCATGAAGCAGATAGAAATCAATATAATCCATCTGAAGTCGTTCCAGCTGTTTCTCAAAGATATGTTCTGCAGCCTCCAGGCTGTTGATCAGCCAATGGGGCATTTTGGTGGCAAGATAATAGGTACTCCGATCATATTTGGCCAGGGCCGCACCGGTAAATGCCTCACTGTTACCCTCATGATAACTATAGGCCGTATCAAAATAATTAACCCCGCTCTGATAGGCCATATCGATCAGGGACTCCGCCTTGTCCCGATTGATACTTCCGTCTCTGTGCCGGGGGAAGCGCATGCATCCATAGCCCAGCAGGGAGGTTTTAATACCCAGCTTTTCGAACTCCCTATATTCCATAAATATGCTCCTTTATATGATATTTAAAATGTTCCGAACTCACACATTATCCCTCTACTCCGCCGATCTTGTCAGGGAGAAGATGAATTCGGTTCCGACACCCTCTGTGCTTATGACATTGATGTTCTCGTTATGAGCCTGAATTATTTCCTTTGTAATGGAGAGGCCAAGCCCCGTTCCCTTCTTATCCTTACCACGGGAAGTATCTGTCTTGTAGAAACGGTCCCAGATCTTTTTAATGGAATCCTTCGGGATACCGATCCCATAATCCTTAATGGATACGAATACCTTCTCACCCTTCTCTTCGGTGGAAATCTTAATTTTGGAGTTGTTATTGCTGAACTTGACTGCATTGTCAAGTAAATTATACAAAACCTGTTGAAGCTTACCGATATCAGCATCCACGTAGGTTTCCTTGGCCGCAAATACCAAATTCAAAGTAATCTTCTTGTCCCGGCAAATTCCCTCGAAGCTTTCCGCTGTTTTCTTGATTATGTGGTTGATATCAAAGGATACGATATCCAGGATAGCACCATGGGTTTCAAACCGATTCAGCTCCAAGAGACTGGAGGTCAGTTTGTTCAGACGCTCGGTTTCGAATAGAATAATATTTAAGTATTTGGCCTGCATATCATGGGGAATGGTTCCGTCCAGGATGGCTTCCGTATAACCCTTAATGGAAGTTAGAGGGGAGCGGAAATCGTGGGATATATTAGCTACAAATTTCTTCTGGTAATCATCCAGTTTGCTTATTTCACCGGCCATGTAGGACACGGCACTTCCCAGCTCCCTGTATTCACTCATCCCCTTTATCCGCAACGGATAATTATAGTTGCCGGAGGTGTATTCCATAGCAGCCTTCATTAGCTTCTTCATCGGGCTTGATAGCATGTAATAGATATAAAGAAAAACCAGCAGCAGCATCGGGAAGAAGAGCAGGAAGCAGATATTGATGACATTAAAATAGGTTTCTGTCTGTTCTTCAATTACTCGCATAGGGGTATGAAGAACGATGTAGCCCCGGAACTGATAATTGTAATTTAAGGTCTGGACGACGCTCAGCATTGGTTCGCTGAAAATACCTTTGAACATTGTACCCTCGGACTTTGTCTTATCGAGGAAGGTTGGATCGATTTCATTCAGATTAATGGAAGAAGGGGCCTTAGAGCTTTTGGAATCGATCATGACCTCCCCCTTGGGATTCACGATCCAGACCCGGATATTCAGATAGGTCTCAATCGATCTTAATTGGGAGGTCAGGTTATTAATATCAAGCGTTTCATTATAGAGATCGTTCAGATATTCCGAATTGATCAGTCCGGCCTCTGTTAATAACAGGTCAACCTTATCATTCTTTAACCGTTTCTCTAAAAGGCTCATACCATAGGTATTTAAAAAGATAAAGACGAAAACGATAACGATCAGATAACATAAAATCAATCTGGACCATAGGGTCTTTTTCATGGTATTTACCAGCCTTTCCTAAAATGACTCAATCCGGTCCGGTACAGGTTGCCGGAGGCATAACGGCTACTTCTTAGGCAGCTTGGATTCGAATTTATAACCGATTCCCCAGACGGTAGATAGGCTCCACTGAGAGTGGTCCTTAATTTTCTCACGAAGGCGTTTGATATGAACATCCACGGTTCTGGTATCACCGAAATACTCATAGCCCCAGATATGGTCCAGCAGCTGCTCTCTGGTGAAAACCTGATTCGGGTTGGAGGCAAGGAAATACAACAGCTCCAGCTCCTTCGGGGGCATCTCGATATTCTCCCCATGGTATTGGACCGAATAATTACTGATATTTATTATAAGATCAGGATAGGATACATAATCGCCGGTGGGCTTTGGCTCCTCGGCCTCTTCCCTGGCGGGCTGGAATCTCCTGAGAACCGCCCGTACCCGGGCAACCAGTTCCTTAGAATCGAAGGGCTTTATTACGTAATCATCCGCTCCTAATTCCAGACCCAGGACCTTATCAAAGATTTCGCCCTTGGCGCTCAGCATGATGATAGGCACAGCAGAGACCTTGCGGATCTCCCGGCAGACCTCATAGCCATCAATTCCCGGCAGCATGAGGTCCAGCAGTACCAGATTCGGCTGGTAGGAAACAAATTGCTGGATAGCGGCCTCACCATCGTGTACAATCAAGGTTTCAAAGCATTCTTTCGTCAGATATAAGGATATTAATTCAGCAATATTAACGTCATCATCAACAATTAAGATTTTTTGCTTTACGATCATAGCATACTCCTTCATATTTCATAAATGATACCTTAAAACTCCACAATGGTTACGCCGTGGTTACCTTCTCCAAAACCGCCGACACGGTAGGATTTCACATACTTTGTCTTTTTTAAGTGTGCATGAACCGCATTCTTGAGCGCCCCGGTTCCCCTTCCATGGATGATCGTTACCTGGGGCAGATGTGCCAGATAAGCATCATCCAGATATTTATCCAGTTCGGGGAGCGCTTCGTCCACGGACTTTCCGATCAGGTTGATTTCCGGGTGGATGGTAGAGGATTTGGACATTTTGATCTTACCGCTGGAGGTCTTGCTTAAATTCGGAGCCACGATGACTTCCTCATCCAGAAGCTCCAGATCCCTGATATTCACCTGGGAACGTAAAATTCCCATCTGTACGAACAAATCGCCCTTCGCATTCGGCAGAGTACTTACGGTTCCCTTAAGACCCAGGCTGATGACATTGACCGTATCGCCGACCTTCAGATCTTTTGAGGAGGCCGTCTTCCCTTGCCTTGCACGATTCTTCTGCAGGGTTGCTTCACTGTCGCTTAAGCGATCTCTTAAGGCGCCGCGTTCTGCTTCCATATCCTTGATACTGCCTCCTTCCTGAAGCCAACGGTTGTATTTGCGGATACTCTCATCCGCAAATTCCTTCGCCTCCTGTAATACTTTGGCTGCCTGCTCCTTCGCCTCCTTTAACATCCGGTCACGGTTGGCATCCAGGGTTTCATTCTTCCGGGCAAGGCTCTTTTTCAACTGTTCGATCTCCTGCTTGTACCTGGTGATCTCGTCCTGCTCTTTCTCAATCGTTACCCGGCTTGCCTCCAGATCACTGATCAGATCCTCAAAGCTCTTATCCTGGACACCGATTCTCTCCCTGGCATCCTCGATGATAAAGTCCGGCAGACCAAGCTTTGAGGAGATGGCAAAGGCATTGCTTTTACCGGGGATACCGATCAGGAGACGATAGGTCGGACGCAGAGTTTCTACATTAAATTCGCAGGAGGCATTCATCACCCCTTCTGTGGACAGAGCGTATACCTTTAACTCACTATAGTGAGTAGTGGCCAAGGTCCGGATCTCACTCCGGTGGAGATGAGAGAGGATGGATATGGCAAGGGCAGCGCCCTCCGTCGGGTCGGTTCCGGCCCCCAGTTCATCAAACAGTACCAGGGAGGCTTCATCAGCCTTCTGA
This sequence comes from Bacillota bacterium, assembly GCA_023423335.1. Taxonomy (GTDB): domain Bacteria; phylum Bacillota; class Clostridia; order Lachnospirales; family Lachnospiraceae; genus Mobilitalea. The sequence continues at coordinate 40,553 of JAFAFU010000051.1, forward strand.
AGGATGTTCACAATATTGGTCATATGGGAAGAGAAGGTACTGAGACTCTGCTCTATGCTCTGTTCATCCCCGATATCAGCATATACCTCCTTAAACACGGACAGCTCTGAATTATCAAAGGCGGGGATATGCAGACCGGCTTGTCCCATCAGGGTAAGCAGGCCGACAGTCTTTAATGAAACGGTCTTACCACCGGTATTCGGTCCGGTGATGATCAGCATATTGAAATCCTTTCCGATGGTGATATCAATCGGCACGACCTTCTTCGGATCAATGAGCGGGTGGCGTCCTTTCTTTATATTGATGATCCGTTTATCATTAAATCTTGGCTCAGAGCCCTTCATCTGTCTGGAAAGAGAAGCTCTTGCGAAGATAAAATCCAGCTGGGACAGGGTGGCAAAATCATATTCCAGATTCTCAGTATGCTCGGAAGCCTGATTTGAGAGATCGGCAAGAACCTTCTCGATCTCCTCCTGCTCCTTAATGGACAATTCCTTTAATTCATTATTCAGACGTACTACGGACATCGGCTCGATGAACAGAGTGGATCCGGTAGAGGACTGGTCATGGATCATGCCCTGGAATTGGCTCTTAAATTCCGCACGGACCGGAAGACAGTATCTGCCGTTTCTCATGGTGATAATATTCTCCTGGAGCATCGTCCTGGAGGAATTCTGTACGGCTGCTATCTCACTATGGATCTTATCATTCGTATTCCGTATCGCACGGCGGACACTTTTTAATGCGGGACTGGCGTCATCCGCAATCTCTTCCTCCGAGATAATGCATCGCTTGATCTCGTTATTTAATGGAGTAAGGGGTTCCAGTCCGGCAAAATATTCGGTCAGGGAATCCGCAGCCTGCTCCTCACCCTCCTTTCCGGTATAACCGCCGTAGGCCTTCAGCCGCAGAACGGCATCCAGGTCTGAGCTGATATGGAGCAATTCGCCTGCCCCAAGGGAAGAACCGATTTTCAGCCTCATAATGGTGGGGCGGATGTCATGAATCCCCCCGAAGGATATACTGCCCTTCCGCATCAGACGGGAAAGGGCATCCGAGGTCTCTGTCTGGAGCCGTGTTATTTCTTTAAGGTCGTCCAGGGGCAGCAGGCGGGCACAAAGCTCCCGCCCATAGCCGGAACCTGCCAGGACACATAACTTATCTATAATCTTATCATATTCCAGTGTTCTTAATGCTTTTTCGTTCATAATACCTCCATGCTGTCCGCTTTGCAGGTATTTTACCCCCGGACAGCTTAAAGCCTTTCAAGCTCTGTTTTATGCATGTATCTATTTTACCGTATCCTGTAAGAAAATAAAACAAGGAAATAAAATATTCTATGACTTCTGGTAGGCCAGACGTTCCGCGCCGTCCGCCAAATAAATGATTCCGCATTTTTGATATCCGTTCTTATTCAGGAGATTCTGCATGATGTAATTATCCCGGTGGGTATCGATCCGGATATTTTTGCAGAGCTCGAAGCACCAATTAAGGCAATAGGAAGCGACCCCTTTCTTATGGCTTGCGGAAGCGATTCGGTGAACGACGCCATAAGGGGCATCATTCAGCCAGCTGCCTTCAAAGATATGAAGATAAGTAGGGTCTGCTCCCAGAGTAAAACGAAAGACACCGACAATATCCTTGTTATCAATACATACATAACTGCTCTTATCCTGAATATCTTCCATAATCATTGCTGCCGTGGGATATCCGTTAATCCACTGGTTTGGATTACCGTTTTCCCGCATAAAATTTCTGGCATCTGCGTAAATCTGCATAACCTGATTAAGATCTTCGATTACCGTTTGTCTGATTTTCATGGGTTCTCCTCAATAATCAATATTATGATATACCGAATACACTTTAAAACTTCCCAACAGCGCCGGTTTATGCTAAAATATTATAGTGACGGATTATATCATGAACATAAAGCATGTCCATGATCGTTCACTCCGCTCGTATACTACAAGCAAGCTTGCGTATACTCACTACGTTTGTATTATAGCATAATTACGCAGATTAGGAACTCAAGGACGCAGTCCTTGAGTTCACGCTGCACTTATCCATGAAAGCCATGTCATTAATTCAAGTGAGCTTGATTAATGCCTTGCCTTTCATAGATTAATCTGCTTACCGTGGATATTATAGCATTTATCCGGCATTATGTCATAAGAACATTACAGTGCGCAAGGACTCAGGCCCATGGGATTAATTTCATCAAAAATTGACATTTTATGCTGTCTTTTGTTTACAAATAATTCATATGCTGTTCATAAGTAAATGATAAAATAGGAATAATGTATCATCTTACAATACAAAAATAGCAGCGAAAACTTTCGAAAGGTATATAAACGGTATCTCAGGCTTCAAATAAGGAGAAGGAAATGTCGGTAGAAGATAGAGGCAAAAAAGAGTTCGAATTTATAAAAGAGCAAGTGTTACAGAAGAAACGTAAAAAAATTCGTAAAATATTGGTCCCCTTTTTTATGACGTTATTTATGGCAATCCTGTTCGGCGTGGTTGCTGCTGTTACTTTCTGCCTTACTGAGCCCAGATTATACAAGCTTTTACATAGAGAAGAGGAGGCGAAACCCCAGATTACATTTCCTACCACTTATCCTGGAGGTGAGGGAGAGGATGGGGACAAAACAGTACCTACTCCGAGTTCTAAGGCAGGGGATCCAGACGGAGAAGATAAACCCGTCGACGGACAAGCTCCGGAGGTAAAGAATGAGCCGGGTCAGGTGATTGTTCAGGCGATTGAGGCGAATATTGATGATTTTCTAAGTATGTCGGATGAAATAAGGACAGTGGCATACCGGGCGAACAAATCTCTTGTTACCATATCAAGTATCATTAAAGGGAAGGACTGGCTTGGATATCCAACCGAAACAGTCATTCAGACTTCCGGGCTGATCATATATAATAATGGCAAGGAACTGGGTATTTTGGTCAGCTATGACCGGGTTGTAAATGCAAGCAGCATTCGAATGAAGCTTACGGAATCGGAGTCAGTAGAAGCAGAGCTTCAGGACTATGAGAAGGAAGTGAACCTTGCGATTGTCACGGTAAATATTGCAAATATCCCTGAACTCTTTATGAATAATAGTGTCGTAGTGGCTACTCTTGGAGAATCTTATACCATAACCGTAGGCAGTCCGATCATAGCACTTGGAAATCCGAACGGATATCCGAATTCCATGGATCCCGGATATGTTACCAGCAGAGGAAGCTCCATCAGTATTACGGACAATAAGCTGGACCTGTTTAACACGGACATTGTGGACAATGCCAACAGTGACGGGATAATCATAAACCTGAAGGGGGAAGTAATTGGTCTGATCACCCGCAAGCTGAAGGTTGGCCTGAATGAGAATCTGAATACAGTGATTGGGATCAGTAAGATTAAGCCGATTATTGAACGACTTGCAAATAAACAGCCTCGGATTTACTGTGGTGTGGTGGCTGAGGATCTGACGGAGGCTGCTAAGAAGGAGCACGAGGTGGCCAATGGAATTTATATCCGGGAGGTCCGGGCAAATTCTCCGGCCTTTACCGCCGGATTACGCGGGGGAGATATTATCCTCATGGTAGATGAGAAGAACATTATGAACACCAACAGTTTTTATAGTATTGTATCTGATTATCAACCTGACAGTGTGGTTACTCTGAAAATAAAGAGGACCTCAGGAACAGCAAAAGAAATGGAAATGAAGGTTACACTCAGGGAGAAAGAACGGAATTAAACGAGCAGGAACCGGCTGTACCAAACGACATGTGGGATTTGGTACAGCCCTTTTTTTACGGCGGGTACAAATTATGCTTTATATATCAAAAGTGGTAGGGTATAATATTGAATAACTGATAAGTATATGAAATGCAACAGAAAGGTTAAGGATGATATGAGATATCTACAGGAGCTTCGCGATGGGGATTTTTTAAAAAATGAAATATATCTGTGCAAAACTAAACAAACTTTGACAGGGAAGAGCGGAAAAAATTATGTATCCCTGATATTACAGGATAAGACCGGTACCATTGATGCGAAGATATGGGATTTTAATAAGGAGATAGAACAATATGAGGCTATGGATTTTGTGCATATCGATGCCAGAGTAACCAGCTTTCAGGATGCACTTCAGCTGAATATCAGCCGGATTTACAGGGCTCAGGAGGGAGAATATTATCCGGAGGATTATTTTCCGATGACCGGTAAGAACATTGAGGAAATGTACCGGGAGATCAAGGATATCGTGCATTCTCTTAAGGAGCCTAATCTGAAAGCTCTGGCAGAGAGATTTTTTATACAGGATACGGACTTTGTCAAGGAATTCAAGATCCATTCCGCCGCCAAAAGTGTGCATCACAGCTTTGTCGGAGGCTTACTGGAACATACTTTAAGTGTCATAAGACTCTGTGAGCATTTTGCTGACAGCTATCCGATCATCAACAGGGAGCTGTTAGTCACGGCAGCTTTGTTCCACGATATCGGCAAGATGGATGAGCTGTCTGCCTTCCCCGCCAATGATTATACCGATGACGGACAGTTGTTGGGACATATTTTTATCGGAGCCAATAAAGTGAATACTTATATCAAATCACAGAGCAAATTTCCGGCGAAGCTGGCGAATGAGCTGATCCACTGTATTCTGGCGCACCATGGGGAGCTGGAGTACGGTTCACCGAAGAAGCCGGCGACGATAGAGGCTATGGCACTGCATTTTGCAGACAATGCCGATGCGAAGCTTCAGACCATGACGGAATTACTCAGCAGCGGGGACCCGAAGACGGAGTGGATCGGGTATCAGAGAATGTTTGAATCAAATATTATGAGAAGCTCCAGGAGAACGGAGTAGACGGCTGAAATCCTGGCAGCAGGAGCCTGCGCGGTTCATACCATCGTTTTGCAGGTACTGAGAGTTATCATAATGGAGTGATCATGAAACAAATAAATAGATTGGCAGGATAACAATGCTTCAAAAGAATGATCAGGTAACAGTAACAATAGAAGATATCGGCGCGGAGGGTGAAGGAATCGGAAAGCATGAGGGGTATACTCTGTTCATTAAGGACACAGTTGTCGGGGATAAGGCTCTCGTTAAGGTGATGAAGACCGGAAAGACCTATGGTTATGCCCGCCTTATGGAGCTGATAGAGCCATCCCCCGTCAGAGTGGTTCCCCGATGTCCGATTGCAGACCGCTGCGGAGGCTGCCAGCTGATGCATATGGACTATGGGAAGCAGCTGCAATATAAGGAGAATAAGGTGAGGAGCTGCCTTACCCGGATCGGAGGCTTTACGGATATTGTGATGGAGCCGATCTACGGTATGGAGGAGCCCTATTATTACCGGAATAAATCCCAGTTTCCTGTCGGAAGAAATAAGGAAGGGAAGATAACCATAGGCTTTTATGCCGGAAGGACCCACTCCATCATCGACGCAGAGCACTGTTATATCGGAGCTAAGATGAATACTCCGATTGTAAAGTTCTTAAGAGGCTTTATCGAGAGGTTTAAGATAGAGCCCTATGATGAGGCTGTCCATGAGGGCTTACTGCGCCATATCCTTACAAGAGTGGGCTTTCGGACCGGTGAGGTCATGGTATGCCTGGTAATCAACGGGCATGACATTCCCCATAAGAAAGAGCTGATAGAGGGCCTGCAGGGTATTCCGGGAATGAAAAGCATCTGTCTGAATGCCAATACGGTAAGGACCAATGTGATTCTGGGCGACAAGGTGATCCCTCTCTGGGGTGAGCCCTATATTACCGATTTTATCGGTCCGGTTAAATACCGGATCTCCCCGCTGTCCTTCTATCAGGTGAACCCGGAGCAGACAAAGAAGCTTTACGAGACCACCCTGGAATATGCCGGACTTACCGGAAATGAGGTGGTCTGGGATCTGTACTGCGGAATCGGAACCATCTCCCTGTTTCTTGCCCGGAGGGCGAAGCAGGTATACGGGGTCGAGATCATCCCCCAGGCGATCGAGGATGCGAAGAAGAATGCCGAGCTGAACGGGATAACCAATGCGAAGTTCTATGTCGGAGCGGCAGAAGAGGTGCTTCCGGGGAAGTATAAGGCTGAGAATATCCGGGCGGATGTCATCGTCGTAGATCCTCCCAGAAAGGGCTGTGAGCAAAGCTTACTTGATACCATCCTGGCGATGGCACCGGAGAAAGTGATCTATGTCTCCTGTGATCCGGCCACCCTGGCAAGGGATCTGAAGTATCTGTGTGAGAGGGATTATGAGCTGGCAAGGGTAAGGCCGGTAGATCAGTTTGGGCATAGCGTTCATGTGGAGACATGCGTTTTATTAACTCGAAAAAATTCGGCGAGCTATAATATGGAAATAACAGTGGATATTGATATGTATAAGTAAAAAGTGAAGCCTTGAAAGTAGTATTTCAGGGCTTTTATTTTTAATGAAAATATAATCTGTTATGATATACAAAATGATGCAGAAATATGCTATAATATGGAAGAAGATGAGGGAACATTTGAAGTTTCTTATATATATTAATTTAAAAGATGGGGGAATTTAAATGGATTTTTTAACAAGCACTATTCTTTCAGGAATAATTTATGACATTATAAAAAAGGGGATGAAACTTAATATTAGTAATGTCTTTGCATTATATGATGTATATAAAATGGATTATAGCGTATGTGAAGAGTTCATTGATAAGATTAATGCAATAGATGATAAAAATGACAGAATGGAATATACCAATGAATTATTAAAAGAAGAAAATAAATATACCACGATGTTTGAGCAACAATTATACCCAACTAATTTTGCTAAAAGATTAGATTATGTTCTTGCTCTCATGAATGATTGCGGCTATTGGGAAGAAAAAATAAATGTTGAAAAATTGGGAGAATATTTAGGTTTTAAATCAGTAAATGATTTGAAACAATACTATTTAAAAGATATTGAGCCGGATTACCTTTTTGCTGAAGATGTAGCATATAAATTAGGTATTAATGCTGAATGGTTGAAGTATGGGCAGGGAGAGCCCTTTGCTTCATCTTTAAGGCGTATCTATGATGCAACGGATGTACTCGAAGAAGATGAATTTAAAGACATTAGCGAATTTGTTTTTGTTATGGATGATGGCAAATATAGAAGAGATATTGGCATAATTATAAGATTTGATAAGTTTAAATACAGTTATTATCCAAGAACATTTGTATTTCATGCAGATGTAGGAGCAGGAGGAGCATCAGAGCTATTTAGTGTTTATAAGTTTCTAAAAGAATTACATAGAAAAGGTAAGATGCCATCAGGTGTTTATAGGGTGTCTGAACAAGAGCGCATAGATTATTTTACGGGTAAAGTATATCCAGGATCAGTAAAAAAATATAAACAAAATGGATGTAATTTTTTGCTTGATGATTTTATTGATTTATATAGATTGGATGAACATAAAGAAGAATATAAAAGAATGTATGGGGAAACATTTACAGATTGCCAGGATATTATTAAATTTAAGTTGAAGCAGAAAATTGAAAATTCAGAGAATAATGAGTAAGTATATAGATAAGCTGACATAAGAGTGATAAATAGTGGTAAAATACGGGTACAATTTTGTAAAAGGTATCTAAATAGCATTAATAGCAACTAGGAAGAAAAATACTTTTATGACTAGGGGGGGAGCAGAACATGTTAAAAGATATATTTTCGTCAGTTTCACAAAAAATGCAAATTGATTTTAAGGATATAACAAGTAAAATAAACCACAATGGTGAAAAAGGTACTGCAAGAGAAAATATGTTAGAATTTTATCTTAAAGGATATATACCCGAAAAGTACTGTTTTGCAAAAGGAACTATAGTTGATTGTAAAGATGTGCAAAGTAAGCAAGTGGATATAATTATGCATGACAAATTTATAACACCGTATTTGGTTGATATGGATAGTACTAAGATTATTCCAATAGAAAGCGTATATAGCGTAATTGAAGTCAAGTCGACCTTATCAAAGGAAGAATTAAGAAAGAGCATAAAGAATATTGAAAGTGTAAGGAAATTAGAAAAGAAAACTATCACAGGGATTTCTTATCCGACAGCGGGCTTAATATTTGCATATGATTCAGACTCTTCCCTAGATGCAATATATAAAAATCTTGTAACATTATCAAGTGATGTTGGTCATGAAAATAGAGTTAGCTGCGTTTGTGTATTGAATAAAGGTATTATTATTCCGGTTGATAAAAATGGCATGAATCAAGTATCGTTAATTCCTAGCAATAATACGGTGTATGCTATGATTAATAATTCGTCTGATTCTTTATTATTATTTTATTTGATTTTAACACAAATACTGAATGGGATAACAGTTTTTCCACCAGATTTAGTTGCATACGCACAGAGTAGTGATATGTTAGATACTTCGTTTTCAATTCCGGCGGACTATGTTCCTGATGATGCTAAATTAAATATTTTAAATAATATGGCTAGTATAGCAGATATAAAAAATATGCAAGAATATGGAACAAGAATGCTAAGTGGTGAGCTAAATGAAGATGAGATATTAGAATGTATATTTGGTGTTTACATACCATCATTGCAATTAATGCATGGAACTTTAGATATGGTACCAGACAATTCTGTATTAAACTTTTTTGAGATACCAATTAGCAATAAGATGTTAATTAAAATGTATGAAATATATAAAAAAGAGAATGTATCTTTACTAACTGAAAAAGAGCAACTGAAAGTATTTAATAATCTTATATGTACAGTTTATAATAAACATAGAGATGAGATGAAAAAGAATAGAAAATTAAAAACAGTAGTTAATAAATAACAGGATTTTAGAGAGTAGCAAAGTGCACGACGAGACGGTTGTATTGATGTTACGGATAAAAGAGTAAAAAATGCGGAAAATCCAATAAATAAGCCATTTCTGTGGTTTTCAAGTTTTCAAATCGGAGTCTCAAAGCGTGATTTTATCCGTTCGTGGGAATGGGTCGAGATGTAGAAATAAATCAGGAATTGAGATACAGCTCAATTCTACTACAATTTTTTTTGATGAAGGTACACAACAACCAGCCGTGTCTGATTAAACAAAAAAGAGAACCACAAGGAGTAGGTATATATGAGAAAAAGGATTTCGATTGTAACCGGAGCAACAGGTGGACTGGGAAGGGAATTCGTAAAACTGCTGCTTAAAGAAGATGTTGATGAAATATGGATGGTTGCAAGAAATACAGAGAAATTAAATAAGCTGAATGAAGATTATGGCAGTAAGATCGTTCCGATTTCCTGTGATTTGTCGCAGATTAAGTCATTGGATGTGATAGAAGGAATGCTTCTTGAATGCAAACCGCTTGTCTGTTATCTTATCAATAATGCAGGTGGCGGAAGAATGGGGTCATATAATGAGTTTTCCAAAGCGGAGATTGAAGCGCATATAATGACTCATTGTACTGCAACGGCTGTTTTGTGCAGTTTATGTATACCGTATATGGAGAAAGGCAGCCACATAGTAAATATGGCATCACAAGCTGCTTTTCAGCCGGTGCCGTATATTAATCTCTATGCGGCCGGTAAAGCCTTTGTTAGAAGCTATACACGAGCGCTGAATGTTGAGTTGAAAGACACAGGCATTGTATCTACTGTTGCTTGTCCAGGATGGGTCAAGACTGATTTGCTTGAAAGTAAGCGTAACGGTAAGCAGATTCATTTTCCTGGACTGGCATTGCCGGAGGCGGTTGCTGCAAAAACTTTCAAAGATGCAAAAAAGGATAAGGATATATCTGTTTACGGCGCATATGTAAAATATATGCATATGCTGGCAAAGATATTCCCACAGCGGCTTGTTATGAAAACATGGCTGAAGCAGATAAAGGATTATTCTGAATGAGAAGGAGAATCTGCTAAATGGAAAAAATATTGATATTAATTAAGAATATATCAAAAGGAAAGCTATTATGTTAATAAACGGTTTCTTGAACATAAAACAAAGGAGGTAATGATGAAGAGATTAATCGCAATAATTATGGTGTTGGCAGGATTGCTTTGCGTAACCGAGAAAGCATATGCGGACTCCCCGCTTACATCCACCCCTTTCAGCCGGGCTTACTATAATATTGATATAGTGAAGGAAGCCAGCGGGCGAAATGCCATCACGGCTGATATGGCAACATATCTGGCTGACGCAGATAATCCGATTGATGTGAAGGCAGCAATAATTAATGCACTTTCCTGGGATATTAATGGAAAGAATAATACGGAGCGTTATTGCCAATTCATCTATGGTAAAGCACTTAAGGAAATCGATGCCGCGGCCTTATCCGGAGACCAGCAATTCTGCATTGGCTATCTGCTGGCAATGGATGATATTTATTTTGAAACCACCAGGTCTGTGGAATATCTGAGAATGGCGAGAAATAATATGAGTGACAGCCTTACGGTTGCCATTGTTACTTTTCTTGTAGAGACGATGAACGGAGCATCTTATGACTGGTCCGGGCAATTAAAGGAGATACTTGCGGATACCAGCCTGAATAAGGACATTTCTGAGGACGCTATTCAGGTTATCACGGATTATATGCTTTTAGGCATAGATAATCCGGTGAATATTCCGAAGACGGGGACATTTCCCATGGGAACCGTTTACGGCGTAATAGCAATCGCATTTCTGACAGCCGTTTTTACCCTTAATTATAGCAAGAATGCCGTTCGGATATCAGCCCGAAATAAATTATGAAAAGACTACATAATAGCAATTGAAGCAATGAAAGCCTTGGAGATAGCACTCCAAGGCTTTTAATAGTAATATTGAAAAAATGAGGTACTTAAAATTGAACAAGACGAATTGGTTAAAGAATGAAGTAATAAATACTGAGAACATTTGTTTGCATTCGAAGGAAGTTGTGTTATAATAAACATATTGTTATTATAATAACAATTTAATACTGCCAAATTCAAAGGATTTAAAATCAAGCCAGGGATAATGGAAACAGCGGGTATCAGCAAAGGGGGTAAACGATGGAGCGGTTAGAGTATATCACGGAAAAATGGATCGCCGATGATAATGCACCGTTAAAATCAGCAACAAGGATGGTGCTGCCTGATTATCGGGGGAAAGAAAAAGAGTGTTGGCATTTACGGGGAAGAGGCTGGAGATGGGTAACACTCCGGAGTAATTTTTCTGATTTAAAAAAAGAGCAGGAATATGTACTTTCTTTCTGGGGGAAATTTGATTATTATTCCGGGAAAGGGACGAGGTGTTTTATTATCTTTTTCGAAGAGGGGGATTGGGATAGCCGCACTACCTATGACATCGTTCCATATAGTCCGAATGCGGCGGCACAGTCCGGTGATTGGTTCCTCTATAAATTTCCTGTCAGATTAAAATATGGCAGTAATCTTAAGGCAGAGCTTGTCTCTTTTGAAGCAAATATTGCTATATTACCGGCAAATCCGGAGGATGAGAAGAATCCATTGACAGCTGAGATGCAGGATAAGAATAAGAACACTTCATATTATATAGATCAGGAACTTCCGTTTAAAGAATATACATATCTGGAGCAGCGAATGGTAAAGTATTATTCTGATTTGTTGGCTCCGTACTACCCTGATAAGGAAATATCGGAAGCCTGTCAGTCAGAGTATTATGAGTTTGTAAAGGAATTATATGATAGATTATTTGCCAAGCCGGAGGAGTTCTTCCCTAAGCTATATGAAGATGATGCCTATCCGAACAGGTTCAACAATAAGGAGTATGGTAAACCGGAATTAAAGCGCCATATGAAAAATGACCGTGATAAGATCGAAGAATTATTTCAAGTACTGCTTACTATCTGGTCAGCAGGTGAAGCCGTAGAAGATGGATTATTGATAAAAACTGAAATAAACAGAAAACATATGACCTTGCTTACCTATATGAATTTTGAGATTTCAGATGGCATATTAAAGAATAAGAAATATCCCAACATTAGTCCGGTGATCAAATATCTGACGGAAAAAGAAAAACCTTTATGGTCTTTGATGTATTGCTGGTTTGATGCTTCCTATCCATACCTCGAGAAAACCAATGAAAAGTTTTATGCCAAAGAGCAGTATAATAGATTAACCAATTGGCTGAATGAGAACGGTTACCATATCAGTATCGGTTCCGTCGGTGGAATTACCTTGGATTATTACAAATGCATCCATCAGAAAGAAAGTCCGGTTGGTTATGCGATACATGGAGATAAATTTCATTATGGATTTACCTTTGAGTATCGTCCTGAGCCAAGAGTAATGCAGCATTGTGAACCCCGGATTATTCAATTTGCAGAGATGTTAAAACGCTTTGATGCATTATCGGAAAATACAAAGGAGCTTATATTGGGAAAAACCAAGCGATGTGACGGGTGCCGGTATTGTATTCAGACCGATAAGACAGGTAAGCGTCCATTAGCAGCGATTAAGTTAACGGATAGAACCTCAAGGTGCCCTTATTATCCCGGATATTATTATACCTTTGAAAGACTGATGAAGAAGGATGTTGACGATATCATTGCTTTTTTAACGGATTTAGAAAAAATGGTATTGAAAACAATCTGACAGCTTTAAAAAGTGAAATGCTTATTTTTTATCCATTCGGCTGATACCTTCAGCCCCGCGACGGTCTTTGCTTCAAGTACCCCGCGGCAGCTATGTTTGCTCGCAAGATCGAAATATTTCGGCAGATCCAATTCCCCGGTACCGAGCGGCAGGTGATTGTTCTTTCCCCTTGCATCGTGCATGTGCATATGATGAAGCTTGTTATTATGGCTCATGATTACTTTTTCATCACCGCCGCCGATTACTGCATTATGCCCGATATCAAAGGTCAACGCAAATGACTTGCTTTCAAGCAGGAGAGTAAGCCCCCTTTGCAGGAATTCTTTATCGTATCCGTCCGAGTTTTCAATACAAATCTTTATATCGGCTCCGCCGACTGCATTCTCGCATCGGTCGCGGAAGACGGTAAGTTTATTAAGATAGGTGTCCATATATTCGTCAAACAGATACACCTTCTTCTCCGGAAGAGTGAAATATACTCCCTTTGACAGGTGCATATTCAGAAGCGGAATGCGGAGAATTTTTGCAAATTCTATCGTCTGCAGAACGGTTTCTATATAAGCATTGGTTACCCTTTCATTAAAATCACAGGGATTTAAGTTCTCGTCAAGATGGATAGTATAATAAATCCCATACCGGTCAGCAATATGGGCAAATGTCTCCGGATCAATCCGATTTATCTGATACTCCGGCAGATTCATATTCAACTCGACAAACTGAAAACCCAGCTCTCTGCAGAGAGCGGCGCATTCCTCAAGGCTTTTTAACTCAATTAAAGTAGGGATACCAAATTGCATATTACACCTCCATATTGCCGTTGCCCGCAAATTTGGGATGTGAAAGCTTTGCTTTCACATTGGTCAGACACACCGCCGTTTAACTGGTTACTTTGCTATAGGCCATAGTATAAATTTATAGTAAAAGAATCTTTTGGTTAAGTCAAATGAATATTTCAGATAGAACGTAAAGAGGATGTCCTGCAAGTGGTAAGGATCATGGACATTAAAGCGCAGTGTCAGATAAAAACACGGTAATTCGTTAAAATTTATTGAAAAAACCGATAAAACATGGTATTATTTAGAAACTTCGTATCTGCTTAAGGGAGGATATATGAAAAAAACACGGAAGAAAAAAGAGTTAACCCTTCGGGAAGCCTTTGCCAATAACCTGTATGCTATGAAGCTTAGTTACGGAATTAGCAAAAGCCGCGTACATCATTCGCTGTTAAGGAGGTGCCTCGGATATTTTGAGTGGGTATTTTTCAGTGCATTCTTCATGCGCTATATAGTAGGGGCACTGGATAATAAACAGGAGTTCAGTACAATCTTTTCGTTTATCTTAATTTGCGGCGGTGCATTCACGCTGCTGAATCTCTATAATAATTATGCGGAAAATGTCATTAATCCTCTGACTGCCACAAGACTGTACGATGGGATTTATCAAAAGCTGTATATCAAGGCGAAGAATGTGGAGCTTCGCTGTTATGAGGACTCTGATTTTTATAACCGTTACACGATGGCCATCGATAATGCCGGAGATAAAATTACTGCTGTCATTGACAATCTATGGGGTGTTGTGACCGGTTCGATTGCTACGATTATTGTCTTTTATTCGATGTACGACATCGATCCATATGCGGTTCTGTTTGTCATTTCACCGATCATCGGCAATTTCCTGTTCGGAAACTATATGAATAAGTTTGAATACAAGCGGTATCAGGAGGGAGTGCCCAATGATAAGGTTATGAATTATGTAAACCGGGTCATGTATCTTCCGGATTATGCGAAGGAGATCCGCCTGTCCAAAGTATTCCGTTTGTTGAGACACCAGTATGACGAAGCGACCGAGAATAATGTGAAAATTGCCCATAAGTATGCCTTTAGGGTTGCAATAATGAATTTCTGGCGTATTGCCTTTACCTTCACTGTGATATTTGAAGGGGTTTTGCTCTATGCAGTATATCGCAATCTTGTAACAGGCTCCATATCACTGGCGGAGCTCACTGTTTTGTCAAGTGTGATGGTGGCGGCAACCTGGATATTGATCGGATTGTTCGATGATATCATGGCAACCATTAAAAACGGCATGTTTGTCAAGAACCTCAGGGATTTCATGAAGTATGAGGAAAAAATCCCTGAGGACCAGGATGGTATTATACCTTCGGAAATGATTGAGAGTATAGAGTTTGATCATGTAACCTTCTCATATCAGGAGGAACAGACGATAAAGGATCTGTCATTCATCATCCGCAATAAGGAGATTATTGCATTTGTAGGTCATAATGGAGCGGGAAAGACAACGATCATAAAGCTGTTATTCCGGCTGTATGATCCGACGGAGGGTGTTATCCGGTTGAATGGGATTGATATCCGGGAATATAATCTGCGTGCTTACCGGAATCTGTTCGCGGCTGCTTTTCAGGATTACCGGATTTTTGGAATGACGGTGAAAAATAATGTTCTGATGGGAAAGCATTATGAAAATGAGGATGAACTTGTTTGTGAGGCTCTGAAAAAATCCGGCGTGTACGAGAAGATCACATCACTTCCGGAGGGGATTCATACGATGATGACGAAGGAATTCGATGAGCAGGGGGCCATTCTTTCCGGCGGAGAAAGTCAGAAGGTTGTTGTGGCCAGGGCTTTTGTCAAAGCTTCTCCGATCAAGGTGTTTGATGAACCCTCCAGTGCACTTGATCCGATTGCAGAATACGAGCTATATAACAATATTATGAAAGACGGTGAAAACCGCACCATGATCTTTATTTCACACCGTTTGTCTTCCGTAAAGAATGCCGATAAGGTATTCATGCTGGAGGGGGGACGAATTATAGAAGAAGGCAGCCATCACGAGCTGATGAAAAGAGACGGCAGCTATGCACAGATGTATAAAAAACAGGCTATGAACTACCTTGCGGTTGATAATGTAGAGGGGGTGGAATTATGAGCGGAAAGAAGGATTCCATCAATACAAAGCAGACGGTAAAACGGGTATGGAGCAATAACTGGTTTCTGATCAAGCTTTGTTTTACCGCATCGCCGATCTACATCATTACCATGATACTGGATGCAATCAGGAACCAGGTTTCGATCTTTTTTGAACATACCTATGGAATAGGTTATGTACTGGAAGCCGCTGAGTTTGGTTATCCGTTCCATAAGGTAGCAATTTTTATATTGATACTGGCCGCCTGTATTTCACTTGGGATGATTTTAACCGTACTTACCTACAATTTGTGGGCAGCCAAGGGACTGCCGAAAGTACGGCGCAAGGTAAAAATGGCTCTTTATGAGAAAGCAAGGGAGCAGGATTTGGAGCACTATGACAATCCGGATTATTATAATGAACTGGTACTTGTCATATCAGAAGCGGACAAGCAGATTGACCGCTGCATTGCCTTCCTGCAAAATACGGCCTCGGGTATTTCAGTATTTGTTACAACAGTGATCTATTTCATACTGAAGGACAGAGTATCCATTGTGTTTGCGGCGATATCTTTCCTTATGGCATTTTTCTTTAATCAGATGTATAATAAGCTTTCCTATAAAGTACGTATATTGCGGAATCCCTTTGAGCGGAAGCGTGAGTATGTCAAGAGAGTTTTTTATCTGAATGATTATGCTAAAGAAATCCGGCTGAATCCGGAGGTTTCGGATATCTTGTTTGAGGATTTTAAGCAGGCAAACGAAGAGGTCTACCAGGCGGAAAAAAGCTATGCGAATCGCCGCTTCCTGATAGGCTTTATGCGCCGTTATATCAGTAATGACTTTTTCAGCGATGTTCTGTATATTTCGTATTTGTCCTTTAAAGCATCCGTATTGGGTACGCTTTCTTACAGCAGCGTGGCCATACTGTATAATTCCTTCGGCCGGTTAAAACATGGTATGAGAATATTCACGGATATCTATCCCTTTGCCTGTGAAACAAGTCTGTATGTCCAGAAAATTCGTAATTTCCTGGATACCGAACCGAGGCTTCAAAGTGACAGGCAGCTGGCGGTACCGAAGCAGGCCAAAGCCATTGAATTAAAAAATGTATCCTTTGCTTACCGGGAAGGTGACAAAAATGTCATCAATGATGTATCCTTATCCATTGCCCCGAGGGAGAAAATCGCTTTGGTTGGCTATAACGGTGCAGGAAAGACAACACTGATCAAGCTGATCATGCGGCTGTATGATACAACCGGAGGGAAGATTCTTGCCGACGGAGAGAATATCCGTGATTATAATGTCTGGGAGTATCGGAATTCCATTGGTACCGTATTCCAGGATTTCATGATCTTCGCCGGTTCAGTTACGGAAAATGTTCTGCTGGATACTGCCGACGAAGCAGATATCGGCCGTGTAGAATGGGCTTTGCGCCACAGCGGCTTTGCTGACAGGGTTAAGACCCTGGGGCATGAACTTGATACGGAACTGACGTCGGAATTTGCAAAGGATGGAGTGAATCTTTCCGGAGGAGAGAGCCAGAAGCTTGCGATCGGCCGTGTATTTTATAAGGATGCCGGCCTGATCATCCTGGATGAACCGTCCAGTGCCCTTGACCCGATCGCAGAATACCAGTTGAACCATTCCATGCTGCAAGCCGCAGAGAATAAGACCGTTATCTTTATTTCACACCGGCTGTCCACGACCCGTCTTGCTGACCGGATTTTCATGCTGGAGCAGGGCAGTATCGTAGAGCAGGGCTCTCATGATGAACTGCTTAAACTGAACGGAAGATACGCCGAAATGTGGCGTGCACAGGCAGGACAGTATATCGCAGTGGATTGATAAAGAGGGTATCAGAGGGCTGTGTCCTCAAACTGACTGTAATACAGCTTTGCGTAAAAACCGCCTTTTTCCAGCAGATTATCATGATTTCCCTGTTCAATGACACGTCCGTTATTCATAACCAGAATGACATCTGCCTCACGAATGGTTGACAACCGGTGGGCAACGATAAAGCTTGTCCGGCCCTTCATCATGTAGGAGAAAGCGGACTGGATTTTTATTTCCGTCCGCGTATCGATACTGCTGGTGGCTTCGTCAAGGATCAGCAGGGGAGGGAGGCAGAGCATAGCACGGGCGATGCAGAGTAATTGCTTCTGCCCCTGACTGATATTTCCGCCGTCTTCAGAGATTACCGTATCATAACCCTTCGGCAGGCGTTTGATGAAGTTATGTGCATAAGCTGACTTAGCAGCTGCCACAATCTCTTCCTCGGACGCCTCCGGCTTTCCATAGGCAATATTTTCTTTTACTGTTCCGGCCTTCAGCCAGGTATCCTGCAAAACCATTCCATAGCTGCCTCTTAAGGATGCTCTGGTGACCTCTCTAATATCGTTTCCCGAGACCAGGATGCGGCCGCTGTCCACATCATAGAAACGCATCAGAAGGTTAATCAGGGTAGTTTTTCCGCAGCCCGTCGGGCCGACGATTGCTATTCGCTGTCCCGGCCTTACGTCAAGATTGAAATTCTTAATCAGCTCACGGTCGGAATGATAACTGAAGGACATATTTTCTATGACCACATGTCCGTCACATATCAGCCGGGTCGCATTTACGGCTTCGGGGGACTGATTTTTCTCATCGAGAAGCTCAAAAACCCGCGCCGCGCATGCAAGCGCATTCTGCAGCTCGGTGATAACCCCGGAAATCTCGTTAAAGGGTTTGGTATACTGGTTTGCATAGCTTAGAAAGATGCTTAACTGGCCGATGGATATCCCGCCGCCGATTGCAAATAATGCACCGGTAAGCCCGACACCGGCATAAACCATATTGTTGACAAAACGGGTGGCAGGATTTGTAATACTGCTGTAAAAAATTGCGCTCAGAGTTACTTTCTGCAATTTTTTGTTTATCCCGTCAAAAGCCTCCAGGCTCCTGGCTTCATATCCAAAGGCTTGCACCACCTTCTGACCTTCCACCATTTCATTAATAAATGCGGTTTGCTCCCCTCTTATCTTACTCTGGCTTTGAAAATACTGATAACTGCGCTTTGCTATAAATGCGGCAATCACAAGGCTGAGCGGGGTCAAAAGTACGACAACAAGGGTGATGGTTATATTGATATACAGCATAAAACCGATGATACCGGTAATCGTGACGACTCCTGTGAATAATTGTGTAAGCAGCATCAGGATACCGTCGGAGAAGGTGTCGATATCAGCAACCATACGGCTGATAAGATCACCGGAGGAATGCGAGTCCAGGTAGGAGAGGGGAAGAGCCTGTATTTTTGCCATCATTTTATTTCTCAAATCCCGTGACAAATGATAGGCGATACGATTGTTGCAGATACTGAGTATCCACTGGGCAACAGAAGATATAACGGCTATGAGTCCGATCCATGCCAGAATAGATACAATACCCTTAAAATCCACGTGATCCGATCCAAGCATAAAATCAATCGCCTTGCCTGACAGAATGGGAATGTACAACTGGGAGGTAACGCTGGTTACGGCAAAAAGAATACTGATTATGACAAAGGTTCGGTAGGGCGCGATCAGTTTCAACACTCTTTTAAAAGTATTTTTACTTCCGCTATCGGATGACTTTACCGGCATTATTGTTCACCGCCCTTTCCATACTGACTTTCGTAAATCTCTTTATAGACATCACAGGTCCCAAGCAGTTCATCATGGCTGCCTGTGCCCGCCAGAGATCCGTCCTCCAGGACAAGAATCCGGTCGGCATGGAGGATACTGGAAGCTCTCTGGCTTACAATGAAAACCGTCATGGATTCGGAAAGGCTGTGCAGGGCTTTACGCAAAGCCGCCTCTGTTGCAAAATCCAGGGCGCTGGCGCTGTCATCAAGGATTAATATCCTCGGCTTTTTTACAAGGGCGCGGGCTATGGTGAGGCGTTGCTTCTGACCTCCGGAAAGGTTTCTGCCGCCCTGCTCCACAGGTGCATCCAGCCCATGGGTTTTTTCATTAACAAAACCGTCCGCCTGCGCCGCGGTTAAAGCATTCCAGAGCTCTTCATCGGTGGCATTTTCATTGCCCCACAACAGATTGGAGCGTATGGTGCCTTGAAAAAGAAGGGCTCTTTGCATAACAACTCCGATCAAATTACGCAATTCGTCTTTCGAATGCTCCTTCACGGGTCTGCCAAGGACACTTACAGTACCGGAGGTTGCATCATAAAATCTGGGGATCAGATTGACCAGACTGGATTTCCCGCTTCCGGTTCCGCCGATGATTCCTATGGTCTGCCCGCGCTTCGCACGAAAGCTGATATCATTCAGGCTATTATCGCCTGCCGCGGTATAGGTGAGGGATACATGCTCAAAGCTTACCGCCTCATCCGGATTATCTTCGGATTCTGTCTTCTGTGAATCACAAAACACCATACCGGGCTTCGTCTGAAATACGGTCTGTATCCTTCCTGCACAGGCAACCGCTTTGGTCATCTGTATGATCAGGTTCGCAAGCTTTACAAGCTCTATAAGTATCTGGCTCATGTAACTGACAAGAGCGATAACGTCACCCTGTCGCAGTCCGCCGGTATCCACATTTACGGCACCGGTATACAATATGGCAATAATCGCAATATTAACGATGATATAGGTAACCGGATTCATCAGGCCTGAAATACGGCCAACCTTCTGCTGCAATTTTGTGAATAGCGAATTTACCGCTTCGAACCGGGAAACCTCGCTCTGTTCCTTATTAAAAGTACGTATTACACGAACACCGGACAGATTTTCCCTTGTCATTCCCAGAATATGATCGAGTTTTTCCTGAACCTTTTTATAAAGAGGCATCGTATAAAGCATTATACTAAAGACAGCGACGGAAAGCAGCGGAATTACCACAACAAAGATCATGGCGGCATTCCGATTGATTTTAAATGCCAAAATAAGACTGCCGATCACAATAAAGGGACTGCGCAGAAACAGACGTAAAAAAAGATTAATACCATTCAATACCTGATTGATATCGCTGGTCATTCGAGTGATCAGGGTGCTGGTTCCCAGGGTATCCATTTCTGTAAAACCCAGGGTTTGTATGTGCAGAAAAAGGGCGCGGCGCAAGCCGGTGGCATGTCCCACCGCTGCTTTCCCGGCAAAGTATTGCGCGGTTATGCTGCAGATCAGGCCGATAACTCCAAGCAAAACCAGCAGACCGCACTGTCTCAGAATATAGTGGGTATTTTTATCGGCGATACCGATATTGATGATAGAGGCCATGACCAAAGGCACAAGCAGATCAAAGGATGCCTCCAGCATTTTAAAGGAAGGAGCCAATATACTTTCTTTAATATAACCCCGGAGGTACGATAACATATGCTTCAATACAAAATCCCCTTTCTATAAGACGAAGGTACTCTGTATAGTTTACTACAAAGTTTTGCATATGCAAATATTTATATTAATTATTTTGTACAGCCAGCCTGTTATCAGTGCCACACTCCTATTTCATCTTCAACATAGATTGGAAGCCACCTCTTTATCATCTCGATAAACTCCTTTTAAAACTTCTTTGTCCCGGAATAGATTAATCCAGCCAAAGCTTCTATGGCAAGGGAAATCAGCATGTAAAAAATGAAAGGGCCGTATAGGCATTTCTATGCAGGCAGATCTTTTAAAATTTCATATAGACAAAGTTCGATTTGAAGTATATAATATTTATATATCGAAAAACTTGAATGTGAGGTGCTGATATGGAACAATACATTGGGGGAGCCAAGGTGTTTAAAGCATTGGGCGATCCAAAGCGTGTAATGATTGTTGATATGCTGTCTTGCGGTGAGCTTTGTGCCTGCATGATTTTAGAGAAATTTAAGATGTCACAGTCTACCTTATCCCATCATATGAAGCTGCTCTGTGAATGCGGCTTAGTTAAAGCCAGAAACGAAGGAAAATGGACTTACTATACTCTTGATCCCGAAGGGATAGAAAATACAAGGCAGTTTTTTACCAGCATTACAACCGATAAAGAGACCTGTATCTGCAGAGAGGATCAGGCCTATGTGATACCGGATAATCAGTAAATTATTTTCTGCGAAAAGGCAGTAGAACAACAATAATGGAAAGGTTAAAAAGTGAAGGTATATGGGCAATAAAAAGTCTCAAGGAATAGGATTTTTTGAGAAATATCTTACAATATGGGTCCTCCTATGTATGGCTGCGGGAGTTTTAACCGGCAGGTTTTTACCAGGTGTTCCCGCATTTCTTGAAAACTTTGAATATGCACAGGTTTCAATGCCGATTGCGATCCTGATATGGATCATGATATACCCAATGATGATGAAGGTAGATTTCCAATCAATTAAAAATGTTAGAAATAACCCGTTGGGCTTAATTATTTCCAGCGGAACCAGCTGGCTGATAAAGCCCTTTCTCATGTTCGGCCTGGCTACTTTATTCTTTCACATAGTTTTTCAGGCATTCATACCGGCTGAATTAGCCAGGGATTATGTGGCGGGCGCTGTATTATTAGGGGCGGCGCCATGCACAGCGATGGTGTTCATATGGAGTAATCTTACGAAGGGAGATCCGGCCCATACCCTGGTTCAGGTATCGGTGAATGATCTTATTATTCTGGTTCTGTTTGTCCCGATCGTATCATTTTTACTTGGGATTACGAATATTCAAGTTCCGTGGGATACGCTGTTTTTATCAATTGTATTATTTGTTGTGATCCCTTTGGCTGCAGGTATCCTGACCCGTATGTTAATGATAAAAAGAAAAGGGGAGGATTATTTTACCCGGAAATTTGTTCCGAAGTTTGATGGCATAACTATGACCGGTTTATTACTGACACTGGTAATTATCTTTTCCTTCCAGGGAGATGCCATCCTGAATAATCCCTTCCATGTATTATTGATTGCAATTCCTCTTATCTTACAAAATGTATTAACTGCTCTATTTGCGTATTTTACATGCAAAAAGTGTAAGCAGCCTCATAAAATTGCAGCACCGGCAGCCTTGATCGGGGCCTCGGATTTTTTTGAACTATCCGTAGCAGTAGCAATTACTCTGTTTGGCGCGGATTCACCGGTTGTTCTTGTCACTACGGTAGGAGTGCTTACCGAGGTTCCCACTATGCTGACCTTAGTCAAATTCATAAATAAGACGAAACATTGGTTCCCGTATAATCCAATTTAATAAGGAGGAGGATAGTGTGAAAATTAAAATTTTCATAAAATGAATTATTTACAATTCACTTTACAAATATTGTGCTGGTGCCGGGATTCGCGGGCATCGGCAGCATGGAGGATTATTATGAATAATACGAAACCCAAGGTAGCTTTCCTATGTGTCCATAATTCCTGCCGTTCTCAGATTGCAGAAGCTTTGGGAAAGTATTTTGGAGGCGATGTGTTTGAGAGCTATTCGGCCGGAACAGAAACGAAGCCGCAAATCAATCAGGACGCTGTCCGGTTAATAAAAAAGCGGTATGGTATCGATATGGAGGAGACACAAAGATCGAAACTGCTTTCCGATATTCCGGTGGTTGATATCGTAGTCACTATGGGCTGTAATGTTGAGTGCCCTTATCTTCCCTGCAGACATAGGGAGGATTGGGGACTGGAGGATCCTTCAGGAAAAAGTGATGATGAATTCCTTCAGGTAATTAATGAAATCGAAGTTAAAATAAAAGAGATGAAAGCCAGAATAAATGAATATCTGTAATCACAGATAATATCAGCAAGTTAAAAGTGCATGGGATGCTCATTGGTAGTATCAATACACAACAGCAATGCTTCGCACATATAATGAATTACAATATGCATTCGGAAAGATTAATATGAATAATTTTGAGGACTCTTATGGCAGAAACAGAAGAGGCAGCAATGTGATGCGGGTAAGAGATGCAAAGATAGAAGATGTCTTTAGTGACAGAAATGCAGGATATGTCACAATATCTTATGGTGTTATGGGCGAATTTAATATGGTCCATATCAATGTTGTCATCTTGTTGGTCGGTCAAAACACAGTGATCCAAAATGAAGAAGGACAGAGGCTTTTATTACGGGATTTGAAAATAGGAATGATGGTGGATGCTGAGTTCTCAAGAGTGATGACCGCTTCAAATCCGCCTCAGTCAAGGGCATACAATATAACGGTGTTGCGTGACAGCAGGAATACGAATACAAAAGTCGGCAGGATATTGAGCGTTGATTTTGACAATAACTTTTTTATAACAGGGAATGCACATGACATGAATAGTCAGATTCGTTTTAATGTCTCCTCTGAAACAGTAATACTGGACCGAAGAGGAAAACGAATATGCCTGTGTAATTTAAGACCGGGACAGACGGTAAGGGTAGAACATGCTCCCTTCATGACGTTCAGTATTCCTCCGCAGACTCCGGCTTATCTTGTGCAAATTTTATAAAAAAATAACTTAAGAGGTACATTAACCTGTAATAATAAAAACTCCGAAAATGCCAGCTTTCGGAGTTTTTATTTGATCCCTCCGGTTAATTTAATACAATAAAACGCATATTTAATATCAGAGTGCAGATGATAAATATAGGTTCATTTCACTCATTAAGGAGGATTATATGTCAGTACAAGCTTATATTAATTTTAACGGAAACTGCAGAGAAGCAGTAGAATTTTATGCCAGGGTATTTCAGACCGATGAGCCTCAGTTCATGCTATATGGAGATATTCATGAGGCGGCGGACTTTGAACAGGATGAAGCGGCCAAGAAATTAGTTATGCATACAAATCTGGTCATCAGCGGCAGTAAGGTTATGTTTTCCGATGTTCCTCCGGGAGTGCCCTTTACACTGGGGAATAATATAAGCCTTACGATTGTAAGCAAAGAGGAAAGCGAGATACGCTCAGCCTATGAAAAGCTCAAAGAAAACGGTACGGTTATAATGGAGCTGCAGGAGACCTTCTGGAGCAAATGCTATGCCAATGTAGCAGATAAGTACGGGATCAATTGGCAGCTGAGCCTGGAAGAAGAACAGAGCTGAGCATCAGAGCATTAGGAAATGGGTATTCATAATTTGTCGAAATGCATAGGAAGCTATTGCCTTTTACCCGGGAAAGAGATACAGTATAGCTAATCAAATAAATTGTAAATTGATTTGCTATGGTATAAGATGATCGGCAGGTAAAAGGAGAGATATCGTTGTATGACGTTACAGCAATTAAGATATGTGGTAGCCATTGCGGAAAAAGGAACAATAAGTGATGCGGCAAAGGAGTTATTCGTTTCCCAGCCCAGTCTTACCAATGCCATCAAAGAGCTTGAGAACGAAATGAAGATTACCATATTCAACAGAACAAACAAGGGAATTGTGGTATCGAATGCAGGGGATGAATTTCTTGCCTATGCCAGGCAGGTCCTGGAGCAGGCGCATCTTTTGGAAGAGAAGTTTTTAAACGTAAAGAAACAGAGTCCCAGGTTTTCTGTTTCCGCCCAGCATTATTCCTTTGCGGTAAATGCATTTGTGGATGTGATTCGTGAATTCAGCGGAAACCAATATGATTTTACGATCAGGGAAACGCAGACCTATGAAATCATTGAAGATGTAAGCAGACTGAAAAGTGAAATCGGAATTTTATACACCTCCTCCAAAAATGAGGAAGTCATTATGAAGCTCATCAAGCAGAAGGGGTTGGAATTTGAAGAGCTCTTTGTGGCAAAGCCCCATGTATTCATAAGCTCAAAGCATCCCCTGGCAGGAAGAGGGGTAATTACCTTGGAGGAGCTGGATGAATATCCGTATCTTTCGTTTGAACAGGGAGATTATAATTCCTTCTATTTTTCGGAAGAAATTCTCAGTACGGTTGACCGTAACAAGAATATTAAGGTCAGGGACAGAGCGACTCTTTTTAATCTTGCGGTGGGCTTGAACGGATATACGGTAAGTACGGGAGTAATCAGCAAAGAGCTCAATGGAGAGAACATCATTGCCAAACCGCTTATGGTTCAGGAATATATGCGGGTGGGAGCAATTAAGCAAAAAAATATGCCCCTCAGCAGGTATGGAAGGGCATATATGGATGCATTACAGAAGCATGTATCGGAATATGCGGTATCAGAATGAGTCGGGAACTATGGATATACGGATATCATATTTTATCACGGATGCGAGTTTGATATAGTCTAAAGCTATATCAAACTCGCATTTTTTTGTATTTTTCAAGGCTTCGCAATTCATTTATACTTCTGTTATGAAACGGTCAGGAATGATAACTGTAAGGAGGCAATAATGAAAAGTGCGGTGATTGGCTTCCCCAGAGTGGGAAGGCTGAGAGAATTAAAATTTGCATCAGAGAAGTATTTTCGCAGAGAGATAACAAAACAAGAACTGGATGAAACTGCAAAAGCATTAAGGAGAGAGCACTGGCAGCTGCAAAGAAGCGCCGGAATTGATTATATATCCTCCAATGATTTTTCCTTTTATGACGGTATGCTGGATACTGCGGTTTTGCTGAATGCGATACCGGAAGAGTATCAAAAGCTGGGGCTTGAGGAACAGGACACATATTTTGCCATGGCAAGAGGATATCAGGGGGAACAGGGGGATGTGAAGGCCTTCGCAATGAAAAAATGGTTTAATACCAATTATCATTACCTGGTGCCGGAGCTGGAGGATGACTCACAAATTCAGCTTTCCGGCAGTAAGCCCTTTGATGAATATGCAGAGGCTAAGGCGTTAGGGATTGAGACGAAACCGGTTATAATAGGAGCCTTTACATTTTTAAAGCTTGCAAAATATAAGGGCAAAAAAAATGCTGTTGATTTTTCGAAGCAGACCGTCCGGGCATATACGGATATCCTTGATAAATTAAAGGAGCAGGGGGCAGAGTGGGTCCAGTTTGATGAGCCTTTCCTGGTAACGGATCTGTCGGAAGAGGATATCAAGCTGTTTGTGACATTGTATGAAGCAATTCTTGAAAAGAAGGGCAATACGAAGGTACTGCTCCAGACCTATTTTGGGGATGTCAGGGATTGCTACAGGGATATCATGGCGTTACAATTTGACGGGGTCGGCCTGGATTTCCTGGAAGGAAAGAAGACAATGGAGCTGGTGAAAGCAAATGGCTTCCCTGGGGACAAGCTTCTGTTTGCCGGTGTCGTTAGCGGGAAGAACATCTGGAAATGTGACTATAACAAAAGCCTTGCTTTACTATCAGAAATCAGGAAGCAGGCAGAGCAGGTGGTGATCTCTACTTCCTGTTCCCTGCTCCATGTTCCGTACACCCTTGAAGGTGAGACAAAGCTTGAGGATGAGGTGAAGAAGTGTTTTGCCTTTGCGAAGGAAAAACTGGCAGAGCTCCGGGAGCTTTCCGTAATTGCAGCGGGCGGTGATTATGAGGCTTTTGATGAATATAAGAATAACCGGGAGGTTTTTAAAGCGGAAAGGCTATATGAGAATAAGGAAGTCCGGGCAGCTGTAGCAGCGCTTTCAGAGGAGGATTTCCGAAGAAAGACGGGCCGGAGAGAACGGGAACAGCTTCAGAAGGAAGCCTTTGGGCTTCCGCTGCTTCCTACGACCACGATCGGCTCGTTTCCGCAGACTCAGGAAGTGAAGAAGAACAGAAGCAGCTATCGGAAGGGTGAGATAAACAGGGAAGCCTATGACAGACAGGTATTTTCCTTTATAGAAGAGTGTATCAGGATGCAGGAGGAATTAGGCCTGGATGTATTGGTACACGGAGAATATGAACGGAATGATATGGTGGAGTTCTTTGGTGAGAATCTTGCCGGTTATGTATTTACAGAGAGAGCCTGGGTACAGTCCTACGGAACCAGATGTGTGAAGCCGCCGATTGTCTTCGGTGATGTTAAGCGCATCGGTCCGATTACGGTTAAGTATTCAGAATATGCTCAAAGCCTTACCGGGAAGCCGGTAAAGGGAATGCTTACCGGGCCTGTTACGATACTGAACTGGTCCTTTCCAAGAGAAGATATAAGCCTCCGGGAGATGGCATATCAGATAGGAATTGCCATTCGTGATGAAGTAGGTGATTTGGAAAAAGCGGGAATCAGAATTATTCAGATTGATGAGGCCGCTCTTAAGGAGAAGCTTCCGATCAGAAAGAATGAATGGTACAGCGAATATCTGGACTGGGCTATCCCTGCCTTTCGCCTTTGTCACAGCCGGGTTAAACCGGAGACACAGATTCATACGCATATGTGTTACAGTGAGTTTGAAGAGATTGTGAAGGATATTGATGCTATGGATGCAGATGTTATTTCTTTTGAAGCGTCACGGTCCAGGCTTACTATTATTGATGCTTTAAAGGCTAATAATTTTGAAACAGAGGTCGGACCCGGAGTATATGATATTCATTCCCCGAGAGTTCCGGCAGTTGAAGAAATCGTTCTGGCATTGCAGAGAATGCTGAAAAAGCTTGATCAAAACAAGCTATGGGTCAATCCGGATTGCGGCTTAAAGACAAGGGGAGTGCCTGAGACGACAGCCAGTCTTAGAAATCTGGTGAAAGCGGCGGAAATGGTAAGAAGTCAGTTATAGGGTACCATTTTTCTTAAGCCTTGAATTGATAAACTTAAGATCCCTTTTGATATGATGAAGTCTTAAGAAGTAAACAGCGATAAATACCGGGAGGCATTGTATTGGCATGGCCCACCAGGTTTTTATAGTATACCATTTAAATATCCAGCCGAAGATCAGATATTGCGCAATAAAAATTCCAAACTCTATTAAAAGTTCTGTCAGATAGTTGGAGAACCCTTTTTCCTCAAGGAACGAGTATATACTAAACAGTACAATTCCATACAGCATGAGAGAACCTGTTATATGGAATTCTTTCCACCAGGAAGGGTCAAAGAAAAGCGACTCTGCAAAATCAGTCCAGAATAATGTAATACCGACAAGGCAGAAGCTGTATATTAAAATACTTGATATTTTCGTTATGAATTTTTCCATTCTATGATTCTCCTGTCAGAGTGCTTTCTTTATATTTGAAATATAAGTACGGGATACATTTATTTTATCACCATTGATAAGCTCTGCCTCTAAGCGGCTGTTATAAATATTTTTGATTGCTTTTAACATATTGATATTTAGCAGACAGGCTTTGTTTACTTTAGTAAAGCCATATTCCGCGAGCTCGGCTTCCAGCTGATAGAATTTTTTGCTTGACCGGAAAATATCCTGCTCCGTATATACAAATACCTTACGATCCACTGTTTCAATGTAATAAATATTTGATATATTTATTTTGTAAGTGTGTTCATCGCTGTATACCAGGATGGCCTGATTGAACTCTTTAATACGTTCAATCAGGCGTTTTACATTGCTATCCGACTCAGGGTATATAATGATTACTTCAAGTTCGTGATTTTTCTCTTGCTTTAGGGTAAGTTTCATCACTGATCTCCATCTTTGCGTTATCTAAGACTTGAATTGAACGGACAGCCCAGATAAATCCGGGTATTATAGCCAGCAGGGTAAGAGTGCCTTCGAATACAGAAAAGCCTGTAAGCGCACTGTCCGGCACAGAATCCATATATATCACCGGAACAAACAGCTCATATATATTTCCTATAAAATCTATCATACCATGTATGATAGCGCATAGCCATAATGAATTAGACTGAAACATAAGGGCTGAAAAAAACATTCCGTACATCCCTGCAAAAATTATCTGGATCAATGTATAAATCAGGTTGGCGGCATGAAAGCCATTTGTGAGATTAATCAGATGTACCAGGCCAAATAAAAGGGAGGATATGACGGCAGCCTTCATCATCGGCCTTTTATCTTCCGAATAGTGCTTAAGCCAGAGTCCAAGCAGAAAACCTCTGCAAAACAATTCTTCCGAAAAACCGACGGCAGCATAAACCAATATCGCTGATAGCAGTGCGAAAGGACCTGAAAATTTCAAATTGCTATAATCAAGATAGCCGTAATCTATGAGAGTCAGTACATATTTTACACATAGAAAGATGTCGGCCGCAAAGCAAATTGTTATAGCCAGTAAAGCGTACCTGCTTATTTTGATATTTATGATTTTTATGCATTCCTGCAGAGAATCTATCTTCAGAAAATTATATAAAAGAAGCAGGACGGCGCATACAAACAGATATAAAATTGCATTTGCCGACAAGCTTGCCCCAATATTTTGTCCGGCAGTTTCACCGATAATTAATGAGCTAATGGTGCTGCCGCCAATTAAAGCTGCTCCCCATACTAAAATTGTAATAAACGTTTGAATTAATACATATGCTTTGATTTTCATTTTCTTACACCTCCAAAATCGATGATTTCACAATATAAGTAATAAAAGAGAATTACAATAGGAGGTGTCATAAGTTACAAATCCGGTGTATTTTGTTACATACAGTTAAAACAGCGGTATGCTTACCTTCTTACTGTCGTCCTGTGGCAACCCGTAATAAATAAAGCTTCATAAACATATGATTTATAGATCAATGTCCGGATACAAGGTTGGGTGTTAAATGAATGGGTTAAGCAATTACTTTAACGAAAACGTGTTAGGTGATCTAGGTATTTATTCCATGCAATACAACGATGAGATATTTAAGGCGCTCGTAGATGTTATCATTCCACGGACCCCGGTACTCGCGGAGGAGTATGGCAGAATACAGTATTATGGAGCACTGGATCTATATACGGATGAGTATCTGATAATATCTCTTAACAGCTTATCTGTTCCAATTGCTGAACCAACGGCTGAGCTATTGGAGCTTGCCGCACAGCAGTATCTTTTCACTGAGGGCGCCGGAAGCAATGGGGACTTGGAAAGTGCGGAGTGGAGTACTTTTGGAGCATTGTCACCGAAGGAGCGGCTGCAGGTGTTAACCCTGCTGGAGCAGGCACAGGTTGACGCCGCTGATTTGCCGGTACCCTTCCGGGATAATCAGACATATGTCCGTAATATCGTGGGTGCATTAGGCAGATCAACTTTGATGGGTTATTATTCCGAATGGTCCGGATATGGATCTACTCGCATGGATCCTCCAAATCAACGCAGTTTAGAGTATTTTCCTATCAGCTGGGTACAGGTCGGATATCCTGGCCCCTCCCTTGGTTACCGTTCCCTGAGAGTGAATAATTCCGGGCAATCAAACTTGTGAGGTGAGATAAATGAATCGAAATGAAATTGATGTTATTATCATAGGAGGGGGCGGCGGCGGTGCTGTCGCAGCAAAAGAACTGGGAGAAAAGGGTGTTAAGGTACTCTTGATTGAGGCAGGGCCATGGTATGGGAACAGACAATGGCCTGATCCGAACAGGGAGCAGGGTGGTATCAGCAGTTTCCGTTATGATGATCTGAGTATCGATCTGTTAAAACAAAGCTTTACAGATTTAGAAGATGATATGAATGATTTTATTTCTGGTAAGTTTCGCTGGGGTCCGGCGAATAGAGATGCCAGTCCATGGCCCAGGATAATAGCCGGGAGCGGTTTTACCTGGCAGGTTGCAGGCGTAGGGGGGACAACGCTGCATTATTATGCGAATTCTCCCCGCGCTTATCCTCAGGCTGTCAATCATATATGGCCGATATCCTATGAGGAGCTGCTACCGTATTATGAGAAAGTAGAATCAACACTTCCTGTATGGCCGGCTCCCTCCACGGCAAAAGAAGACTTATTTTACTACGGCGCGCGCAGAGCCGGGTGGCAGCTTTTAACATCACCGGATGTTACGAGTCCGGGATATCGACCTCAGCCGAACGCAATATTACGTCCAAACCCGGCTCTGAATGACCCTGATTTCGATTTACAGACCAACCATGGCGTAGGCTGCATGCTGAGGGGGCATTGTGTAAACGGATGTCATATTGGGCCTGCAATTGAGGGAATTGCCAAGAGATCAACCTTTGTAAGCTATATTCCGAGGGCGCTTCAGACAGGGAATGTGGAGATTATGCCCAACTCCTTTGTAACCAGGATTTTAACGGAAGACAATTCGGAGGAAGGGCTGCATGCAGTTGGTGTATTATGCAGAAATACCTGGACAGGAGAGACAGAGGAATACCGCGCCAAGATAATCGTGATGGCAGCAGGCGGAGTAGAGACCCCCAGATTATGGCTGAATTCGGGTTTGCCGGAGAATGAGTGGGTAGGAAGGGGACTGACCAATCATTGGTTTGATTGCGTCGCCGGGATTTTTGATGAAGAGGTGCTGATGAATATACTTGGGGTATCGGACGTCAAACCCTATGTCGGACAGAATGCTGCGGCCAGATTTGATTATCCCGGTCTTGGGGTGGTGGAAATATTCGGTATGAGTCCCGGCTTATATTCATCCGTTCTATATGCCAATACAGATGCCGGGTTTGGCTCCCTGAACCAGCCGCTGAACGACGCATCCTGGGATATTGAAGGGATGGTTGTCGGGGACCGGCTGAAGGAGGTAATGAGAGATTACCAAAGGACGATGAGTGTTTTGATATTTACGGATGATGATGTAAACCAAACCAACAGTGTGACCGTGCATCCTGAGATGAGAGATGAGAATGGCTATATACCGGTGGTTGATTATCGGCCAAGTGAGCAGGATAAAATCAAAAGAGATAAACTGGCAGAGATTGCAGCTGATATGATGAGAAAAGCCGGAGCTAAGACCATAATTCGTCCGAACTGGCCGCCCAACGTATACCTGCATATTATGAGCACCATGCGTCTGGGTTTTGTAACCGACACAAACTGTGAAGCAAAGCAGGTAAAAAGGTTATATATCGCGGATAACAGTGTATTGTTTAATGGAATTGGCGGGCCAAATCCTACACTTACTACGCAGGCTCTTGCTACACGCACCTCAGAAAAGATCATAGAAAAATATTTTTAATTAATATATGAAAGGCCAATAATTTACAAATATAGAACGCAAAAGAATGAAGTGTGTAAAAGTGATTAATTAAGGATGGCAAAAGTAAAATTTATATACATTTTTCACAAAAATAAGTCATAAATCCCCCTTGAACGCATTGATTTTATTATGGCAGACTGATACAATATATATATAAATATGTAAATGAGATTCAAATGAGGAAACGGGGGATAATTATGAAAGGGGACAAGAAAAAAAGTCATACTAAAAAGCGCCTGGGAGTATTTGGTAAGACGAATGGAACTAACGTTACAAAAAAAAGAAGGAATTCTGCGAAAAGAGCAACTGGGGAGATTGCTGGCAGAAGATCATTTTGGAGAAGGCTGCAAAGCATTAAGGTTCAATTATCAATTGGGTTATTAATTCCAATTCTTTTGCTGGCTATTTACGGCGTAGTATCGTACAAAAGGTCGGAAGAAGCAATCATAGGCAATTATGAGGCCAGTGCTTCCGACACGGTAGATGCATTAAGCAGATATATGAATCTGGGCCTTAGCATGGTAGAAAAATCATCTATGGAGATCACACTCGATATCAATTTCAAAGATTTTTTTGAGTTAAGCCTTGCTGAGGCCATAAGCAGTGTCAAATCTCATGATGATATCCAGGATAGAATTAGTCTTAACGCCAGATCTAACACCTTTATCTCGGAAATTCATCTGATTGGCTCTAACGGGCTGTCGATGTCCACCATGGGTGGGATTAACGGTGATTTATACCGGCCGATAACCGATTCCGATATCGGAAAGATGTTTAAAGAAAAGAAAACACTGAGCCTATGGGTTGGTGATCATTCTGAATTTGACAAGATAATTCCAAAGGACCCGAATAGTAAATACGGCAAAGACAGCTATGCGACCTCAATTATAAGAAAAATAAGCGATGGCCTGGGTTATATTATTATGGATGTTTCGACCAGACAGATTCAGGATATGTTCGAAGAGTATAATATGGGAGAAGGCAGTATATTGGGCTTTATCACTGAGGATGGAAGAGAAACGCTGGCAAATACCGAAGAGGTAAGCATATTCACGGGACTGCCCTATTATAAGAGTGCACTGGAGGCGGAAAAGCTAAACGGCTATTCCTACGAAGAATATGAAGGAAAAGAGTATTTATTCATATACAGCAGGTTTGAGAATGTCAAAGGCGCTGCTGTCTGTGCCCTGGTTCCGAAAAGTACCATCTTAAATGAAGTAAAAAATATCCGCAATCTAAGCTACATATTCATAACCGTAGCATGTGTAATAGCGATGCTTATCGTGGTATTAATTACCCGCGGTATCAGCAGAGCAATCAGCTCCTTGAATAAATCAATTGCCCAGGCAGCCAAAGGTGATTTAACAGCAAAATTCAATACCAAACGAAATGATGAATTCCTTGCTTTGACAACCGGAATATCCGATATGATGGTACATATGCGTACCTTGATCGGAGAGGTCCAGGAGGTAGGAGGCACAGTCAGTGATTCGGCAGTGAGTCTGACCAATACTTCGGGCAATTTATTGGATGCAACCAAGGGTATATCCAGAACCATTGATGAAATTGGACAGGGCATTATCCAGCAGGCAGAAGATACCGAGCATTGTCTGCTCCAAATGTCGAATCTTTCTGATCAGATTAATCAGGTATATAATTATACAAATGAAATAGAACAGATTGCATACAGTACAAAAACGATAGCAAGTGAAGGTATGCTTATCATTGATGAATTAAATAATAAGTCAAAGGCGACCTCTGAGATTACACAGGATGTTATTCGAAAAATCCAGGAATTTGAAGTTCAGTCCCAAAAAATTGAAAGCTTTGTTAATATTATCAATGATATAGCGTCACAAACCACTTTGCTCTCCTTAAATGCTTCAATCGAAGCGGCAAGAGCCGGTGAAGCCGGACGCGGATTTGCAGTGGTAGCGGATGAAATCAGGAAATTGGCGGATCAAAGTATTATTGCTGCAAAACAAATTCAGAATACGGTAAAGGATATCGACGTACAGAACCAGGAAACTGTGAATACGGCAGGGAGAGCAGAAAGCATTGTGGATTCCCAGACGGAAGCATTGGCCAATACAGTCAGTGTGTTTGAAAACATCAGCAATCATGTAAATAATCTGGCCAATAATTTAAACGATATTCTGAAACGGATCAAGACAATCGAAGCGGCAAAGGATGAGACACTGAATGCTATTCAGAATATCTCGGCTGTTACGGAACAGACGGCGGCGTCTTCCGAGGAAGTAAATGCAACCGCATTAAATCAGATAGATTCGGTAGAACAGCTGCGTACGGCGGCAATTGCCCTGGAGGAGGATGCCAAAAAACTTGAAAATGCAATTAAAACATTTCGGATTAGCTAAATAAAAATAAGTGTTTTCCCGTGAAGTAATATAAAGTAAGCCGTTTGCTCATTAATTAGCAGAGGGCTTACTTTTTTGGGGCATGGTTGCTTTCGCGGAGGCATGGACAGGCAGACGTGACAAAATTGCCGATATCAATCAAGGAGTCAGGATGACCTTTGCTATTTCATATTGAGAATATATTACAAACCATAGTTGAGTGTTGTAAATGCTCAGATTTCCAATACCGGCACCCTGTAATTCATATCTATATATCAGATCAAGTAATGCATTGATACTCCTTGCATCTATGAACCATACAATATGGTCCACCGGAACACCGTTATGAATTGTAGTATAGGTATAAAAGGGTGTCTGGGAAGTGTCGTCAAATTGAATGGCTGCTCCTACATTGCGGGCTAAATCAATAGCGCTGGTAAGAGTGAGAGAATTAACACTTGAAAGACCTGCCGAGTATGGAAGCTCCCAATCATAACCGATGGTGGGCATTCCGATAATTACTTTGTCGGAAGGGATGTATTCTTTGATATAGTTAATAAAAACGTCGATATGATAGATGGAACTGATCGGGGAGGGAGGATTGATATTAATAGCCCATTGATAGTCCATAAAAATGATATTATTGGCCAAGTGGTTTAAAAGGGAATAATTTACCCTTACAAATTCTACGTCTTCTCCTATGGTAGTTAAGTTGGGGGTGATTGTTACAAATAGCTGGAAACCCTCCTCACCTAACCGGTTGGATACTTTGACAAAATACTCTTCATATAAATATAGATTTGAAGCGCTGATATGTTCAAATGAAATATTTATTCCGTAATAGCCTTTTAATTTTAAGATCTTTAGGATGTTTTCTATTTGTGCATCCTGGAAGTCTGGATTTAATAACAAATCGAATGCAACACCCAGATTCGCCCTCCCCTGAATTGTTAATGTGGTTAATAGCATCAGCGGCATAACACCGTAATCCTTAGCTGCCTGAATGATTTCCGTATCATCATAATAAGTAATTATTTCACCTTCTTGTGTTGCGGTGTAATTTAATACGGAAAGATAAGTAAGGTAGGGTAAGGTTCTTCTGAGGGTTTGTCTATTAATATAAGGGACCGTATTACCATGGGTAGTGATCGAGCCCTTGGTCGGATACTTAATAACAATGACATCTCCCGGAAAGATATATTCACTATTGGAAAGACTGGGATTATTTGACAATAATTGTATGACTGTAACCTGAAAATAATCAGCTATCTCTGACAGGGAATCTCCTTCTTTCACGGTATAGGTCAATTCCGGAATTGCAATAACAATCGATTGTCCGATCACAAGATGATCCGGATTTTCCAGTCCGTTATTTTCGATTATCCGTGTCGGGGATACTCCGTAATAATCTGCAATCGATTGTATGGTATCTCCCGGTTGAACAATATGTATTACCATAAGATACCTCCGCTCTTTTTAAAATTATATGACTTGATCTTTAATTATATTTTATCTTTTATATAGCCGCTCCGCAGTAAGAAAAATGCGAAAGAATAAAACAGAACGCCGAGGATAGGATTTCCGGATATGGAGTTTTAGAATGGGATACGGCCACATATGATGAAATAGTTATCTTGATATTGGAGGGTATTGGTGGTATTGGGTGGGATGAAAAGACCAAATCGAAGGATATCTGTGGATAGAGCATCCAAAGAAAAACTTATTATAGCAGCAGCCGCCATTGTTTTATTATATTTGCTTATATCCTTATATTTTAATAATCATTACTTCTTTCACACAGAGATTAATGGGGTTGATGTATCTTTAAAGGCACATGATAAGGCGGAGCACATTATAAAAGATTATTTAAAAGACTATCGGATAGAGCTGATCGAACGAGACGGTGAAACTGAGGTTATCACCGGAGCCGAGGTCGGAATGCAGTATAATGAGAGGAATGGCATATCAAATATTCACCGGAAACAGAATAATCTGAAATGGATCACTTCTTTGGCCCGATCCCATAATTATTATGTTGCCGATCTGTACTATTTTAATAATGATAGTCTCAACCGGAAAGTTAATCAGCTGAACTGCATGAATAAAAAGGTGGTAGAACCCAGTAATGTTAATTTTAAATATTACAGAGGCACCTATGAAGTAATTAAAGAGGTGTACGGCAATAAGGTGATAGAGGACCAGCTTAAGAAGACCGTGCAGAAATATATGTTACAGGGAAAAACTCAATTGGATCTTAATAAAACCCTGTGCTACGAAAATCCAAAGTATACCCTTAGCTCTGCCAAGACGCTTCAAACAAAGAGTCTGCTGCATAAGTATGTTTCGGCAAAGATTACATATTTGTTTGGGAGTAAAAATGAAATCATCGATGGAGCGGTCATAAACAGATGGCTCAGTGTGGATTCGGATTTGGAAGTAGTAATCAACAGTACGGCGGCCATGAACTATATAAAGCAATTGAGTAATACTTATGACACGGTAGGGGTATCAAGAGATTTTAATACTTCCGTAGGGAAGAAAATTGTGGTATCCGGTGGTCTGTACGGGTGGAAAATAGACAGGGAGGGTGAAGCAGAGGCACTGATCAATCATATTAAGCGCGGGGAGATTATACAGAAGGAGCCGATATATATCCAAAGGGCATTGTATAGGGACACAAATGATATTGGGAATACCTATGTAGAAATAAATATAACAAGGCAGCACCTGTGGTTTTACAGAGACGGCAAACTGATTACGCACGGCTCCGTCGTAACAGGGAATCCCAATAGGGGAAACGCAACCGTTCGCGGAACCTATATGCTCATTTATAAGCAAATCGGAGCGACATTAACCGGTCCCGGATATGAAGCCCCTGTAACCTATTGGATGCCATTTTTTGGGGATATGGGAATCCATGACGCCAGCTGGAGACATTCCTTTGGGGGTGAAATTTATAAGAGTCGGGGAAGTCACGGATGTGTAAATGCCCCAATTTATCTTGCCAAAAAAATTTTTGAGAATATCGACGAAGGGATACCAATCATAATTTATGAGGAATAAAGATTAAGAGAAAGACCTGCTTCTGAGTGGGCATCAGAAGCAGGTCTTTCGTTTTCTACCTAATCTAATTGTCGGAGGGCGATTTAGCAGTCAGATTGGTATTTTTACAATAGCTTTCCCTTGTCCGGAGGGTTCGGAAGGGGCATATCCCATGGGGTATTCATCGGAAATGGTGCATGCTTTAAGTCATCTTTCAGGTGAGGTAACGGCCATGATACCTGCTGTTTCTGCAGTAATTTCAGGCATAAATATACAACGGATTTATCGGTAAATTCCTGGAACTCCTCCTCATTAACGAAACCGTCAATCGGAGTGCCCTTGCTATCGATATCTGCGTCATAGACGGCTGCCCATTCCAGTTCACAATATACAGGCTCGTTGAAGATCTCTACATTAGAACGGTCGGCTTCTCTGATGTCCTTACCCATTCGTTTTTTATCGAAATACCTGGCCACCATCGAAGGCGGGTTTGGAATAATTTGTGGTTTATTGCAGCCGAAATCAACTTTTGTATATGCCTTGAAAGGAACATGAACCGTAGTATCTTTAATTGTACCGGCTATTCCATGAGCCCTTGCACAAGTTTTTGCTGCATATTCTATATTTTTTCTGATATATCCTTCGATGAAAACTTTATTTGTATTAGGAATATATCTGCATTGGGTAAGGAATACCTGCTTTTCAATTCTTTTGATCTCATAAGCCAGTTCGTTCAGTCTGATTTTAGATTCAGAGTCAATCTGAATGATAAATTCGGCAAGAACTTTGGGGATCTTGTAGTCTCCTCCATACCAGGGATAATTTTCTGCAGGGGGTAAAGTATCTGCATTCAGTACAGCCGCATCACATTCCTTATCACAGCCTTTAGTAATATAAGAGTTAGCGCTTATTACAGAAGCATTGTTAGCTTTTGAGTTATCCATTATTTAACACCGCCTTATATATATGATAGGGATTTAATTTTTTCATTTCCCAATAATATAGTATTCACCAGAAGAGAGAATGTGCATGAAATGTGTCGTAATAGAATGGATTTAATATATAAAGATTATATTTTGCAAATTTATCTGTTTTATGGTAGGATATTATAATAATTTACATTGAATATTATAAATTAATATGAATGTAATAATAAATGCAGAAAGGGTGTTTTCAATGAAAAATATAAGATTGGTAAAGACAGCAAATGAATGGAGGGCTGCGATAGATTAACCCTCCGTTATATTATGGAGGATTATAATGAAATTCAAATTTAAGAAGTTTATATCGTATTATAGGCCATATACCGGGTTGTTCACGTCGGTCATGCTATGTGCATTGATTGCAGCGGCAATATCTCTGGTATTTCCCTTACTGACAAGATATGTTACCAAAACAATATTACAGGGTAACTTAGAGCATGCACTGGATCAGATTTTAAAGGTCGGCATACTTATGCTGATATTGATCGGAATACAGATGCTGAACAGCTTTTATGTTGATTACAAAGGACATGCCATGGGGGCAATGATGGAACGGGATATGCGCTCAGAGCTGTTTGATCATTATCAAAAGCTTTCCTTTTCCTTTTATGATGGGCAAACGACAGCCAGGCTGATGACCAGAATCACGAATGATTTACTTTCCTTATCGGAATTCTATCATCATGCCCCGGAAGATTATGTAATTTATTTCATAAAGTTTATGGGTACCTTCGTTATCCTGTTGAGCATTAATGTTAAATTAACCCTGGCGGTTTTTCTGACCTTGCCTTTTATGGCTGCTTTTTCTTATTATTTTAATAAGAAGCTTAGGAATGCATTAGGAACCAACTGGGACCGGATCGGGGATATTAATGCCCAGGTAGAAGATAGCCTGTCCGGCATCCGGGTTGTTAAATCCTTTGTTAATGAGGAGATGGAAAAGTCAAAGTTTGCTTATGAAAACAGCCGTTTTCTGGACAGCAGGAAAAGCATCTATCGGAACGAAGCCTATCTATATAATGGGATGAATGCTTTTATACAGTTAATTACGGTTACAGTTATTATTCTCGGTGGGGTGAATATCATCAATACCTCTCTGGATATCGCTGATTTAATTACCTTTTTATTATGCACGGGTAATCTCGTTGAACCGGTACAGAGATTAAATCATGTCGCGAAGCAGCTGCAGGAAGGAATCACTTGTTTTAATCGGTTTATGGAGATTATGAATATAGAACCGGATATCACGGATTTGGCAGATGCGAGGGAATTAGAATGTATTCACGGAAATATAACCTTTCATCAGGCATCATTTAAATACCGCGAAGAGCTGGATTGTGTTTTTGAAAACCTATCTCTTGAAGTAAAGGCAGGAGATTTTATTGCCTTGGTAGGCCCCTCCGGAATTGGAAAAACAACATTATGCTCACTGATACCTCGTTTTTACGATGTTACTGGAGGAGAGGTGTTGATTGATAAGGTTAATGTCAAGAACATAAAGCTGGATTTCTTAAGAAAAAATATCGGCATTGTGCAACAGGAGGTATACCTTTTTTCCGGTACAGTCCTGGATAATATCCGTTATGGAAAATCAGATGCTTGTTACGAGGAGATTGTGGAGGCGGCTAAGAGGGCCCATGCCCATGATTTTATTATGAAATTACCGAATGGGTATCATACCGACCTTGGACAAAGGGGTGTAAAATTATCCGGAGGTCAAAGGCAAAGATTAAGCATAGCCAGGGTATTTCTTAAGAATCCGCCGATTTTGATTTTTGATGAAGCAACCAGTGCTTTGGATAATAAGAGTGAGAAGATAATCCGGGATTCATTAGAAAGGCTATCCAGGAACCGTACCACCATTGTCATTGCCCATCGGTTATCTACAATCAGAAATGCCAAGCGGATTATTGTATTAACGGAACAAGGCATCAGCGAAGAGGGAACCCATGAAGAGCTGATCGGGTTAAATGGTGCATATGCGCATTTATATAATGTGCAGGCTAAAATTGAGTAGCTTTAATTATAACGGCATTGTATTATAAAGCTGTTTTACTGAGATGGAGTGCACCGCAAGGATTAGAATAAACTAATGTTTGGCGGTGCATTCTATCGATATCGTGTCATAAGGAAGGGGCAAAATATTAATCATGGATAGAAAAAGCGAGCTGAAGCAACAGTATAAGCTGATGAAGGCGAATTACAGCGAAGATTTAAAGCTACTAGAAATGATTTGGGAAGAGAAGCTGGTCAATGAGAATTATAGCTTCTATAAAAGATAAAATCATAGAATAGAAGTTCTTGACAATAGTTTGATGTCAAACTATAATAGACTTATGAATACAAGTGACATAATTTCATTAATTTCAAGAATAAGACGTAATGTCAATGGACTTATTGTTTCAGAGCTTTCCAATCATGGGATTGAAGGGTTGGCGGTATCCCATGGGGATATTCTCTATTCGCTTTTCCGGAAGCAGAAAATGACGATGGCAGAGATTGCAGGAAGAATCAGTAAGGATAAATCAACGGTTACTGCACTCGCCGATAAGCTGATGAAGCTTGGCTATATCAGGAAAGAAAGAGACACAGAGGATACCAGAGTGGTTTATATGACCCTGACACCGAAGGGACTTGCGCTGGAACCGGTTTTTATGGCCATATCGGAAAAAATGCTGGAAATCTTTTACCGGGGAATTACAGAAGGTGAGAGGCAGGAACTGTTCCGGATTTTAAGTAAAATTGACAGCAATTTCAATTAATATTTTTTGGTTTAATAGTTTG
Source organism: Bacillota bacterium (assembly GCA_023423335.1). Classification (GTDB taxonomy): domain Bacteria; phylum Bacillota; class Clostridia; order Lachnospirales; family Lachnospiraceae; genus Mobilitalea. The sequence goes on from JAFAFU010000051.1 coordinate 82,042, forward strand.
ATATCAAACTAATTAAAGGAGGAATTTATAGTATGGAATACACAAAATTATTGCCACCCCATGTGGAGAGGATGGTCGGAGAGAACGATTTGTATCTGGAAGAATATGAAGGGGCGGGCAGCCCTGAAATTTCAGGAGCAAAATTGCCGTTGCTGTTTGTGCACGGCGCATATACCGGAAGCTGGATGTGGAGTAAATTCATTCCTCATTTCATCGGCGGCGGATGGAAATGCTATGCCATGAATTTAAGAAGCCACTACAAAAGTCGGGTAATGGATATGACGAAGATAACCTTTGAAGACTATCTGGAGGATGTTAAAGAAATTATCTCAGTGGTGAAAGAAGAATGCGGGACAGCTCCGGTGATTATTGGTTTCAGCCTGGGGGGAATACTATGCCAGAAGCTGGCAGAGACAGAGGAGCTTCATGGTATGGTGCTGATCGATTCTTGTATGTGCAGAGAGGTAAATGCGATCGCCCCGTATGATGCCCTGATAGAAAACAACTTTGGTATGGTTGTTCCGGCTCCCGTCCGTGATAAATGCCCCGGCATAGATGAATCGTTGGAGGATATCGCATTCCAGATTAAATATCTCTCTATGGAAGCCGCCCAGGCACTGCTTGCCTGCGGATGCTGGATCAAAGGAATCGAAGGAATTCCGGTGGACAGCAGATTCCTCACATGTCCGGTTCTCGTTATAAAAGCTGTGAACAGCGATCAGGATGACCGTCGCGGAAGAGCAGAAGCAGAATATTTTCATGCAGAATATACCGGCCTTTGGAATACCACTCATACGGGACTGCTTGTCGGTCAGAGATATCAGGAGACCGCGAACCGGGTTCTGGTGTGGTTAGAGGAAGTATTTAAAAGAAAGGAATAGGTTGACAAATGAATTTAAATTGTGTACAATAAATGTATAGTACAATTGAATTGTAAGCACATAAAAGGAGAATGGTATGAGCATTTATGATTATCAGGTAAAGGATGGCAAAGACCGTATAATAAGCTTAAAAGAATATGAAGGCAAAGTACTGTTGATTGTAAACACTGCCACAGGCTGCGGGTTTACTCCCCAATATGAAGGGTTGCAGAGATTATATGATAAATATAAGGATCAGGGTTTTGTGGTTCTGGACTTTCCCTGCAATCAATTCGGGCATCAGGCGCCCGGTACGAATCAGGAGATCGCGGGATTCTGCCAGCTCCGCTATGGGACCACTTTTCCTACCTTTGCAAAGCTGGAAGTGAATGGAGAAAACGAGGCTCCTCTCTATGGTTTTCTTAAGAAGCAGCAAAGGGGGATCATGGGCAATAATATTAAATGGAACTTTACGAAATTCTTAGTCGACAAGGACGGCAATGTGACAGCTCGTTATTCGCCTGTCACAACGCCGGAACAGATCGAAGAAAGTATTATTAAGCTTCTTCCCGGTAAATAATTAATATTAAAAAGCTGCCGCAGGGCAGCTTTTTTCGTGATACAATCCGGGATGGTATCGTACTGTAGTGTAGAATATTGACAGAACAATTATTCCGATTGTGCATCATAGCGGTTGATTTTTATTGGTTACAAATGATAAAATATTGGAAAAGCCCTGGAGCAAGGAGCGCCTTATGTATTAGATATTGATATCGTAGAAAAGGAGAACAGAAATATGGTCTATTATTTCTTTGAAGAGGTTGATAATAAATTAATATCGTTTATCGGAGTCATATTTGCATTTACAATTACCTGCTTTGTATTGTACCGGTTTGGTAAGCTGCTGCCCAGGGATGCGGGCAGAGATTATGCCCATGACGGTAAATTATCTGCCGGAAAACCAAGGGGAGCAGGGTTTTTATTTATTATTACCCTTATCCTGTCTTCTCTTTTGTTCAGCAAGCCGAACAGGGAAATCCTTGTGTACCTGTTCTATATTGGATCAGCGATGATCACGGGATTTCTGGACGATTGTTCAAAAACTCCCTGGGGTGAATATAAAAAGGGTGTGTTGGATTTTGTCATCGCCTTCATGGTTGCGGTATCGTACCTGCAGTTCAATACCAGCACAATTACGATAGAAACACTGGGAAGAGAGATGACCCTTCCGCCTGCTGTGTTTGTGATTCTGACCGTAGTGCTGGTATGGACCTCAATTAATGTCACAAACTGTTCCGACGGAGTGGATGGTTTATCCGGAATCCTGGCCATTGCTTCATTAATCACAATTTTTATCATTAATTTCCTGAAGGAGCAGAATATCGATTTTAACTATTTCATCCTTATGTTTGTGATGTGCTTACTGGCGTATCTATGGTACAACATTACCCCCAGCGTTATGATCATGGGGGATGCCGGTTCAAGGGCAATGGGGCTGTTTATCAGCCTGGCAATACTTAAGACAGGCAGCCCTTTGTTATATGTACCGGTCGCCTTTGTCTTGATCCTGGATGGCGGCTTGGGATTAGTCAAAATATTTTTGCTGCGTTTCTTAAAAATAAGAGTGTTATCAAAGGTCAGAACGCCTCTGCATGATCACGTCCGAAAAGTATGGAACTGGTCCAATACTCAGGTTGTTTTCCGCTTTGCCGCAATCCAGATCCTGATCTCCATTGCAGTTATTTATCTGATCCTCTTAAAATAGATGGATCATCGTAAATCGTTAACCAAATATGGATAAAAGCACACCGGCCGCTACCGCGGAACCGATGACACCGGCTACATTGGGTCCCATGGCAAACATGAGGAGATAATTACCGGGATTTGCTTTCTGACCTTCAATGTGTGAAACCCTGGCCGCCATGGGAACTGCGGATACTCCGGCGGAGCCGATTAACGGATTTACCTTACCCTTGGTAATCCAACACATTAATTTGCCGATCAGTAAGCCGCCGACGGTGCTAAACATAAAGGCGGTAAGTCCGAGCAGAATGATACCCAGAGTTTTCGGCTTTAGAAAAGCGGTTCCGACGGCAGTTGCACCAACTGTGGTCCCCAGGAAAATGGTTACGATATTTATTAATGCATTCTGGACTGTATCGGATAACCGTTCCACCACACCGGATTCTTTAAAGAGATTACCCAGCATCAGCATACCAATCAGCGGAGCCACGGAGGGAAGCAGTAAGATACACAATAAGGATACTACGATCGGGAAGCATACCTTCTCCAACTTAGATACCTTACGCAGCTGTTCCATTTTAATGCTGCGCTCCTTCTCCGTCGTAAGTAATCTCATCAGCGGAGGCTGTATCAAGGGAATGAGCGCCATATACGAATAAGCCGCAATGGCGATGGAGGCCAGCAGATGATTGGCAAGCTTTGCAGTGAGGTAGATAGCGGTAGGGCCGTCAGCGCCTCCGATAATACCGATCGAAGCAGCTTCTTCCGGGGTAAAGCCAAATAGAATGGCAATAATGAAGGCGACTGCAATGCCAAATTGTGAGCCTGCACCGATCAGCATACTGCTGGGGCGGGCGATCAGGGGACCAAAATCTGTCATAGCTCCGATCCCTAAGAATATCAAAGAGGGATAAATACCCTTCTTTACACCTAAGTATAAATAATATAAAAGTCCTCCTGCCTGCGTACCGGTCGGTTCATCCATTAAGCCGGTCATGGGCAGGTTAGCCAATAGCATACCGAAGGCGATGGGTAACAGTAAGAGAGGTTCAAATTTTTTCACGATAGCAAGATATATAAGTACGAGGGCAACTAGCATCATAACCGCAGCTTGCCACGTCATCGCAGAAAAACCGGAATCCTCCCATAATTTAATTAATAAATCGATAAACACGTTTCATCCTCCTTTTTCAGGTTTGATAGTTAGGTATCCTGTAACATAGGCTACGGATTAGTTTTTGCAGAGTCGGGAGCATTTCTTTTCTCAATAAATCGGATGATTAAGGAGAATACGCGCAGAATAGCCCATAGCATCCCAAGTACTGCAAATACAACGGACATACAGGACAGAGCAATCGGAATACTCTCAAGTACCGTCATTTTTTTACCTCCTTTCATTCTAATGATCAGCTTTTGTGTATGATAAACATAAAAATGGGGAGGACTAATAAAAAAGCCCTCCACCCTATAAGCTCAAAACTTGAAACAGTTTTTCAACTGCCAACCGGAATATTTTAAATATTTTATTTGTTTAAATTTTAACATGGTGCGATTCTGCTGTCAACGCTTACCGTCATGAAAAATGCCGATGTATTGGTCAGCGATCGGCATTTTACTATTTAAATTATGCTTTTCTTCGGGTAAACAGCGTAGTACAAGTTCCGCTTAAGGTCTCATGCTCAACCCGGGTTACATCAAATCTCAGCAGCCGGAAGGTGACCTGTACACAGAAGCCTATGGCAAAGGCAGACAGGAGGGTTCCTACCCCGATCATGCCGCCAAGCCTCCAGCCAATTAAGACGGCAAACAATTCAATAGAACCTCTGCAGAGGCCCACCGGTAACCCTGTCTTACGGGTCAGGGCAACCATCAGACTATCTCTGGGGCCTGCCCCAAAGGAGGAATCGATATAGAAGTAGGAGCCAAGGGCAATGATAAATAACCCAAAAATATCCATAATCAGTCCGCTGAATAAATTCCTTGCGACAGGAACAATTCCCAGCCAGAGGAGCAGATCGATTAATACCCCGATCAGAACCATATTCAGGATGGTTCCGAGTCCCAGCTTCTCACCGAGAAGCAGAGTTATTATGACGATAATTACTCCGGTCAGGATGGAGATGTTTCCGATGCTTATACCGGATAATTTAGAAATTCCGGCATGTAAAACATCCCAGGGGGCATAGCCGATATTTGCATTCATGGTAATAACGATGCCCAGTGCATACAGGAATAGTCCCAATAGCAAGCGCAGCAGGCGGGTAAGAAAATGTTTCATCTTATATCGTCCTCTCTGATTATGATATCGATTCGTAGGAATCGTGTAATCACCATTATAGAGAGTTTCAAATTTAAGTCAATCTGTTATTGCAATTATTTTAATCGTAACAGTAGCATATTGTTTTCCAGCTTTATTTGCGGCAGCAAAACATGCCGGAATCCTTGGTGATATGCAGCCCCTTTCGTCCGATTTTCTTCTGCAGGAATGCTTCAAACTCCTCTTTGCGGCTGCTTAAATATTCCATCTGATTTCCATGGCAGGAATAGATGTATTCCGACAGAGGCCGCATCTCGGTAACAAGAAGGCTGTCATCATACCGGAGCAATTCAACAGATGGAAAAAAGGCGGATAATGCTTCTTCTCCATTATCCAGACCAAAGATATCATCAAGCTTTACATCGGATAGGGCTATCCTGTCATCAAATTCTTTGGTAATCAGTTCAATTTCCTTCATATGCTTTTTGCCGTAAGTGCTGCAGAACAAAAAACCGCCCGGTTTTATTACCCGTTTCAGTTCGCTGATTACCCTCTTGCGATCCTTCGCGTAAAAAAGTACATGATTTGCAATCACAAGATCAAAGCAGTCATCAGAATATGGGATCTTATGAAAATCAAAGTTTTCATAAGTAAATACATCCGCTCGGTTTTTCAGTTTGCTCCCGGCACTTCGCAGCATGCCGGGAGAAATGTCGGAAAGCGTAATTTGAAGCCGGACAGACAGCCGGTCCAGGTTATCACTCCAAAGCTGTCCATTGCCGCACCCGGTTTCGAGTACTGTCATTCCATCCCTCAGATGAAGGTTATCATAAATCCATCGGAACCAGCTCTGTCGGTTTCGGGAGTATCTTTGATGCAAGGCAATCCGGGCGTCTATATTTTTCGAATTTTTATATTGCTTTGCCAAGGTTTCCTCCATATTAATCAGATGGATCAGACTGACCATCCGGCTCCAATCCGGCTCCGTCTGACCGGATATGACCCGGGAGGCCTCCTGCAGCAGCTGCTTCGTATGCTTCAGCTCTATAATCTTATCCCGGATCAGTTTTATCTGGAGCTCAAAGGATTCCTTCACAAAGCCGGCGTCCTTATCATTCAAAGCTATTCCGGCGATGTCCTCCAGTGTAAAGCCCAGCTTTCTTAGGAAAATGATCTGCTGAAGCCTGGCAAAATCGCTGTCTGTATAATACCGGTAGCCTGCCTCACTGATCGAAGACGGCTTCAGTAACCCTTTTTCATCGTAATAACGGATGGTTCGGACAGATACATTTGCTCTTATGGCAAATGCTCCTGTGGTATATAGCCTCTTATCCTGCATATAAAATAACCATACCTTTCATTAAAGCCTGCAAACTTTGGGCCAGGGGTACAAAGTTGTATTTTACTTCGTTCTCTGCAGCAGAGAAGATTTCAATTCTTACTTATAATTATTTCGTTTTTTTTGCCTTCTGTCAAATAAATCTAAACCTTTAGGAAATCCTTATGTTCCAGATACCATAGAAGAGTGTCCCGGATACCTTTCTCAAAGGAGGTTTCGCTGCGCCAGCCCAGTTCTCTGCAAATTTTAGCCGGATCGACGGCGTATCTGCGATCGTGGCCTTTACGGTCCTCCACATACCTGAACTGTGAAACAGGGATATGGAACTCTTCGGAAAGGATTTTGCGGAGGGTATTTACGATTTCGAGATTGGTATACTCGTTATGGCCTCCGATATTATATATTTCTCCCACCCTGCCGCTATGTAATACCTGATCAATCGCTCTGCAGTGATCCTCCACATAAAGCCAGTCCCGGATATTCATACCATCGCCATATAATGGGATCGCTCCGCCGGTAAGACAGCAGCGGATACAATGGGGAATGAATTTTTCTTCGTACTGGTAAGGTCCGTAATTATTGGAGCATCTGGTTACCAGTACAGGGAGCTTATGTGTCGTATAATAAGCCCGTGCCAGCATATCACCACCGGCCTTGCTGGCCGCATAGGGGTTTCTTGGACAGAGAGGAGTATCTTCCGTAAAATAGCCTGTATCCGGCAGTTCCCCGTATACTTCATCGGTGGAAATGTACAAGAAACGTTTTTCCCTCATGCCTTCGACACCCCAGGCTTCCACGGCGGCATCCAGGAGATTTAAGGTGCCGGCCACATTAGTCAGGACAAATTCCTTAGCAGAGGTGATGCTCCGGTCCACATGAGTCTGAGCTGCAAAATGGATAACATAATCAATTGCATAGTCAGCAAAAATTTTCCGAATCAGTTCCTCATCACTGATATTACCCTGCAGGAACAGGTAATTTTCTCTTCCTTCATAAATACTCACATTGCTGCGGTTACCGCCGCAGGCAAGGGCGTCCAGGTTAATTACCCTGATATCATTGCCATACCTATCCATAAGATAATGAATATAATTGGAGCCGATAAAACCGGCTCCTCCGGTTACAAGATAATTGTTCATAAATAACCTCCTTAAACTGGTAATGAGAGGACAAGAGAGAGGTGTCTCACGTTACCTCAAACGCCTCTTTCGTTTATTATGAAGCCATTGTACCGGGTTACGCTGCGTAAGAGTCAAGAACTTTTTCAGGGGGATAGCATAAGTTTACATAATGAGGATCGAAAGATCATATGATAACATCCAGACAGGGCCTTATAAGTGCAGAATCAGCCGCTGCTCCTCCAGAAGGCGGCCCTCAGTTGAAGAACAGCGGTTGATATAATGATTAATCCAGATAACTGACTGCCTTAAAGGGTTTCCGATAATCATAATCCGTTATCTTAATACCCGACTGCGAATTACTGGCGGATATGACCTTATCGTTACCGATATAGAGGGCAACATGGTTTATTATACCGTTTTTGCGGTAAAAGATAAGATCACCGGGCCGGATCTTATTAATGGGCACGGTCCTGCCGCCCTTGGCCTGCATCCGCGAAGTCCGTGGCAGAGAGATCTTCTTATATCGAAATACGGATTGCGTAAAGCCGGAGCAATCCGCGCCCTTGGTCAGGCTGGTTCCTCCCCAGGCATATGGATTTCCCTCGAATTGCAGCGCATAGTTAACTAACTCCGACCGGAGGGCGGAACTATCCCGGATTTCTTTTTTTAACACTGCAGTGCCTTCCGATGGGGTATATGGAATTTTAATATATTTGGACTTCATAATCTTATGCTCCCTTTTATTCCGCCCGGTCGCTCTTTCGGATGGGTAAGCTGAGCAGACCGGATGGAAGTTTATTTATCATTTTCTACGTTTCCGTTGGTATCCTTTGTTTCCCAATTATCTTTTTTCTTTACCTTCGTAGTCTTAATCCAGGCGGACAGCCCCCCCTCAACTCCGCAAAAAGCAAATACACACAGGATTAATGTCCTTGGTTCTATCCCGGTTTCATAGGTTATATATAAACAAGCAGCAGTAAATAAGATGAGATAGATAAACATAAATGTCAGGATTTTTTTAATATATCTGCTTTGTTTACTCATATAAATAACCATGCCTTCCATTAAAGCCTGCAACCTTTGGGACGCGGGGACAAAGTTGTGTATGAAAATGCTTTTTCTTCACACTATCACCTGCCCCACAGTTAGTTACGGACGGTTGTTATTGTCGATATTATTCTATGATATTCGATAGGATATGTTACAAAACGACAATTATGACTGCTTGACAATACAGAGCAGTAACGGTATGTTTAATACATTACTGCAACTGGTTTTAGAAAGGATTAACCATGAATTATACACTACTTGAGAAAATGATCTGTGACACTGTGAAAGAAGAACAGATTAAGCTTGGATACGAGCGTGAAACCGTACGTCTGTATTATCCGATGAGTACTCTGGCAAACATTCTGGAGGAGGAGATCCATGATACGGAAAAAATGGATGAGATTTTGGAAGGCTTCATCCGCACAAGCTCGGAAAGGCTGGGTAAGCTGAAGATCTCCCATACCGGGAACAGATACTGTATTCTTGTACCGCCGGAGGGGTCGGCTTATATCCATGAGGTCTATGATGAAAATCCCTTTTTGGAGGAATTTATTAATGCGGTCAGAAGACATGATGGTACGCTGGAAAGCATACTGGCGGTTTTTCGTTCCTATTCGAATCAGGTAATATGCGAAAAGAGCGGATTAGAGGATTTTGATTATGTAATTTATTTTGGTGATGAGAAGCAGGAGGATTACCGGTATTGTATCAAATTTGAAGGCGGGCATACGATCTATCACCGGTTCCTGAAGAAGGATTATGAAATGCTGTAAGATATGGACAAACAGTATGGCAGGCTATTTTGACATGACATCAGGATGTAAATATAAGAATATGGCCTTGGAAGGGCTGCCGTGAAAATATTTAATGTCCGGCGGCGTCCTTCCAGGGCCATTTCTTCTATTAATATATTATTTATTCGAATGATATTATTCTAATGCATCGTTGCCTGTTTCACCGGTTCGGATACGGATTGCATTTTCAATATTGTATATGAAGATCTTACCGTCGCCTATTTCTCCGGAACGGCTGCTTTCAAAGATAATGTTTGTGATCTTGTCAACATCCTCATCCTTTACGACTAAATCAATCATGACCTTCGGGATCAGGTCCATCTGGAATTTCTCACCCCTCCAGGCCTGAACGATACCCTTCTGGGTTCCCTGACCCATGACGTCGGAGATGATGATACCGCGATAGCTGTCCGTATTCGCGAGACCGGCGCGGACGGCTGCCAGTTTATCCGGCTGAATAACTGCCTTAATATGCTTCATAAAAAATTCCTCCAATTCTATATGATAAATCCAAAATGATTAATATACCTTCTTATCATTCACCTGATTAACGTTAATGTCCTTAGAGATTACGGAATAGGACTGTTTTTTGCTGGCAAATTCAGGGTAAGCCATATTGCCGTGCTCATGGATGTCAAGGCCTTCAATTTCTTCCTTCACAGGTACTCTGATACCGAGGGTCACTTTAATCAGATACCATACAATGAGGGAGGCGAAAAATACAAATCCGCCGACACATACAACACCAAGTAACTGAACACCTAACAGCTTAAAACCGCCGCCATAGAATAATCCGTTTCCGGTAGAAACACCGGTAATTCCATCCTGTGCGAAGAGGCCGACAGCAAGAGTACCTAAGATACCATTGCCTAAGTGAACGGCAATAGCGCCGACCGGATCATCCAGCTTAAACTTATCAAGCATTATTACTGCAAATACGACAAAGACACCGGCAACAGCGCCAATAATCAGGGAGGAGGTGACATCTACAAAAGCACAGGAACCGGTGATTGCCACCAAACCTGCCAGAACACCGTTGATGGTCATGCCGAGATCAGGCTTCCCTACGACAATCCAGGAGGTTGCAGTTGCTGTGAGTGCTGCGACGATAGCTGCAGTATTGGTTGTCATCATAATGTGGGATATGGCACCGGCATCGGCAGCCATGGTGGAGCCGGGATTGAAGCCGAACCATCCTAACCACAAAACGAATAATCCGATCACTGCAAGACTCATATTATGGCCGGGGATGGGGTTAATCTTACCATCCTTCGTGTATTTACCGACGCGGGGACCTAAGACAATGACACCGGCCAGTGCAGCCCAGCCGCCGACGGAGTGAACCACGGTATCACCTGCGAAGTCGAAGAAACCTAACTCTGACAGGAAGCCGCCGCCCCAGATCCAATGACCGACAACGGGATAGATCAATAAGGTCAGTACGAAGGAGAAAACAATAAAGGAAATGTACTTAATTCTCTCTGCAACAGCACCGGAAACAATCGTAGCAGCCGTTCCGCAGAAGACCAACTGGAAGAAGAACTTCGCATAGAACGGTATCCCGGTCCAGCTGAGGGCTGAATATACTCCTGTGTAGGCATCACCGACCGCAGGTGAAGTATCTGCTCCGGATAACATGAATAAGCCCTTTAATCCGACAAATCCATTACCGTCTCCGAACATAAGACCAAAACCGAGAAGCATAAAGCCGAGCGATGATACTGCGAATACGATCAAGTTCTTGGATAAGATATTTGTCGCATTCTTTGATCTTGCAAAACCTGTTTCAACGCATGCAAATCCTAAGTTCATAAAAAATACTAACATTCCGCATAATAACACCCATAGGGTGTCCAGTGTAACTTTTAAATCCATAACTTATTCCTCTCTTCCCCAAATTAAATTAGGCGTTTAGACCATGGTCTAAACGCCTTCGTTTAAATAAAATATGATAAAAAGACGTTTGGCAATTCGCACCAAACGTCTCTGTTCATGTTGATGATTATATTATAGCGATTTAAAATTGTCAATCAAAATTTTATAAAAAATTAATCAAACAAAACAGCAGGGATATGATTCCAGCGGACCATATCCCTGCTTATGAAAAGACCTTAAATATTATTAAAATTTCTCCTGTAATGTTTGAACATTTTATTAATTAACATGAGCAATTATTCCTCTCCTTGAAGTGCATCATAGCCGGTTTCACCGGTACGTACCTTGATGACATTCTCAACATCATAAACGAAAATCTTGCCATCACCGATATTACCGGTATATAATGCTTTCCGGGCTTCTTCCACAACCAGGTCCACCGGAACCTTGCTGACAACGATTTCTACCTGTACCTTAGGTAATAAGTTCATCTCCAGGGGAACACCGCGGTAGTATTCCGTAGCCCCTTTCTGCACACCGCAGCCCAAAACATTGGTAACTGTCATACCGGTTACTTCAATTGCATTCATTGCGGCCTTAAGAGTTTCAAACTTACTCTGCTTTGTGATAATCTCAACCTTGGTAAATTTCGGAGCTGCATTTTCTCCCTTATCCACCTTGAAGCGGGTCACAGGAACTGATTCTGAAATTGATTTACCTGCAGCCACCTCAACATCCACAACACCTGATACATCAACGGACGGCATAAAGTCTGCATAAGCACTTACCAAACCATGCTCATGGATATCAAGACCTGCAATCTCCTCTTCCTTAGATACCCTGAGGCCAATTGTATGTTTAATGATCAGGAACGTAATTGTCATCGCAACGGTTACCCAGGCTGCGACAGCTGCGACACCGATAATCTGTGTTACTAATAAAGAGGTTCCTCCGCCGTAGAATAAGCCGTCGTCTACTGCAAATAATCCTACCAGTATAGTACCTAAGGCACCGCAGACTCCATGAACACCGATTGCTCCGACCGGATCATCAACTTTCATAACCTTATCAATAAATTCTATACCGAATACAATTGCGAAACCTGCAATAATACCGATTATAGCGGCGCCAAAGGGTGTGACCAGATCTGCTCCGGCAGTGATTGCAACCAGACCGGCCAGGGAACCGTTTAAGGTCATGGATACATCGGGCTTCTTATATCGTATCCAGGTAATACACATAACGGTTATACTGGCAACTGCGGCTGCCATATTTGTAGTAACAAAGATGCTGCCCATGGAAGCCAAGACATCATCTCCGGTTGCTGATACTGTGGAGCCTCCATTGAAACCAAACCAGCAGAACCATAAGATGAATACACCCAAGGCTCCTAAGGTTAAGCTGTGACCGGGGATTGCCTTAGGCTTGCCCTTCTTATCGTATTTGCCGATACGGGGGCCAAGTATCTTTGCACCGACCAGAGCGGAAACACCTCCGACCATATGAACGGCTGTCGAACCGGCGAAATCGTGGAATCCCATTTCTGCCAGCCATCCGCCGCCCCAGATCCAATGTCCTGATATCGGATAAATAACTGCGCTGATTGCCATGCTATAGATACAGTACGCGGAGAATTTCGTTCTTTCTGCCATGGCGCCGGAGACAATCGTTGCTGCTGTTGCACAGAATACGGTCTGGAAGATCAGGAACGCCATCAGAGGCACTCCATCCGGAAGTATGGAAGAATAATCACCCTTTGCCATCGGGTCAAAGCCTCCGATGAGTGCACTGCTTCCTCCAAACATGATTCCGAAGCCCAATAACCAATAAATCGGTGTGCCGAGACTAAAATCCATGAGGTTCTTCATAATGATGTTGCCTGCATTTTTAGCCCTTGTAAAACCGGTTTCTACCATAGCAAAACCTGCCTGCATAAAGAAAACGAGCGCAGCTGCTACCAGAACCCAAATTGTGTTAACTGATGAAAACATAACAATCCCTCCTATTATTTTTTATATTTCATATGTTTCTTATGAATCAATAAACCTAGATATTGAAATGATAAATCCTTCGAAGCAAATACCTGAGCAAGCTTATGAATAAAAAAAGAGGGGTCAAAACCAGTCAGTTTTGACCCCTTCGCCCAGTATCAAATTCATAAAATAAGGTCAAAGCTTTGACAGCTTTGACCTCGTCGTCCAATTGCTTATTGATTCACAAGTAAGATACGGAGAGTATAGCACTATGTTTTTTATATGTCAATAACATTTTTAAAATTTTTTATTTGCGTCGGATGGGACCTGAATTGGACAAATTTTATAAAAGAACAGGGAGGTTTATTGTCAGCGGAGAAGCTTTTTAAACCATACATACGTCCGGCTGTAGTTATTTCCTACTCTTTTTATGTGTATATAGTTACAGAAACCGATGAATGCCAATAATAAGACTACCAGTAGAATATAGGATATTTTCATTCGCCTCACCTCTTTCTGAATCATGCCGTCAATACCATTTACAATTATAAAATAGCATAAAAGTTATCAGACAAAAAGGTGATTCAGGTTAAATAAATGTAAAAACAATGTAAAATAACCGGATTACAGGAAGCTGCCGGTAACAGACTCCGTATTTTTACGAAGCTCCTCAGGGGTACCGGCAGCAATTATATTACCGCCGTGGATACCTCCCTCCGGACCGAGATCGATAATCCAGTCGGAAGCATTAATAATCTGCTGGTTGTGCTCTACGACGATGACCGTACTGCCTGCATCGACGATCCGGTTCAGAAGAATCAGGAAATGATCCACATCCACCGGATGAAGTCCTGTAGTCGGTTCGTCAATCAGATAAAGGTTCTTTTTTTCCCCGCTGCTGGTCAGCTCCACAGCAAGCTTCAACCGCTGTCCTTCACCGCCGGACAGCGTAGTAAGCGTCTGGCCCAGCTCCAGATAACCGAGGCCAACCTCCTGCAGTAAGCTTAATGTCCCGGCAATCCTTGGATAATCACGAAACAGTACCGCAGCTTCCTCTATCTCCATTCCCAGAATTTCCTTCACGGACAGATTTCGGAAATGTACAGATAGCACAGTATCATTGAACTGTTTTCCGTTACATACCGGACAGGGTACTTCCAGATCCTCAAAAAAGAGCATATTGCTGGTGACATATCCCAGGCCTTCGCAGCTCTCACAACGGCCGCCCTTTGAATTAAAGGAAAAATGCTTTGCCAAAAGACCCAGTTCCTTTGCCGCCGGTAAACCGGCAAAGATATTCCTTATATCAGAATATACCCCGGAATAGGTGGCAACATTCGAACGCCGCATCCTGGTAAGAGGAGACTGTTCCACAGTAACAATCCGGTCGAAGACTTCTGTTCCGGCTACAATATTATGGACATTCCTGTTATCGGATTTTGCCAATACCTCAAAAACCAGGGTTGACTTACCGGAACCGGAGACTCCGGTCACACTGGTCAGGCATCCGATCGGAAAACGGGCATTGATATGGTTCAGGTTATATAAATCAGCGTTTTTAACTTCAATAAAGCTGCCGCTGCCCTTTCGGTATTCTCTATGCGTCGGAACAGTGCACTTAAGATATTGTCCGGTAACGGAGGCTTCCTGCTGCTTTAGCTCCCCAAGGGTGCCGGTGGCGATGATTTCACCGCCGTATTTTCCGGCTCCGGGACCAATATCAATGATATAATCAGCGGCCGCCATAACATCAGGATCATGTTCGATAACAATTACGGTATTATTCAGATCTCTTAACGCCTTGAGAACACGAATAATTCCATCCGTATCCTTTGGATGAAGTCCGATGGTGGGCTCGTCCAGGATATAGATCATTCCGGTCATCGTTGAGTCCAGTGTGGCTGACAGCTTGATCCGCTGGGCTTCTCCTCCGGATAAGGTCATGGTCTGCCGGTCAAGGGACAGATAGCCCAGGCCGACATTCATAATCCGGCAAAGCTTCGTCTTCAGATCAATCAGGTATGGCTCAACTATTTGCCTATCCTTAGAGCTTAAGCTGCTCTCCAGGGTCAGCAGCCACTGATACAGTTCCTCCAGGGATATGGTTACCAATTCAGGCAGCCTCGTTCCCATTACGGTTACATTTCGGCTCATTTCTCCCAGACGCTCTCCTTTGCATTCAGGGCATAGACAGGAATCAAAATATTGCTCCAGCTGCTTGTTTTCGCCGCCTTTATCGTTAAGGCGACGCCAGAGGATAGGAAGGACACCTTCAAAACGGCCTTCTGTAACAGTTTTCGGTACTCCTATCCCGGGAAACAGGCGGCGAACCTCCTCACTTTCTGCCCCATAGAGAAGAATCGTCCTTTGCTCATGGCTAAATTCCGATACCGGAGTATCCGGGATTACCGGCAGGCCATAATGCCGGAAGGCCTGATAGAGGATGCCGATCTGATATTCCCTGTATCGCTGCTCCCAATAATCCACGGCCCCGGCTTCCAAAGAAAGCTCCTCATGGAGTACACGGCCCATAGAAATATCCAGGACCTTTCCCAAGCCCTGACAGGTTCTGCACGCCCCTTCCCGGGTGTTGTAGGAAAAATGGGTCCGGGTCAGCTTCTCCATCCGGTGGTTGCAATGATGACAATACATAAATACCTGAAAGCTGTCCTGGGTTTTTGTAACCTCCTCAATACAGCCGGAGGAACTGATATCCTTATGACAATTCGGACAGCTTCTGTGGCTCAGCTTCTCATAGATCATTCTGAGCTCCGTGTAAATATTGGTAACCGTACCAACGGAGGAACGGGGATTTTTACTATATTCATTCTGTGTAATGCGAATTGCGGCGGAGGCATTCAGCATGGCTTCCAGATCGGGCTTATGAAGTCCCTGATATCCTATGGCCTCAAGATACTGCCGCTGACACTCCTGATAGATAACATCAATGGCCAGGGTTGATTTACCGGAGCCGGACAGACCGGTTAACACAACCAGTTTATTTCGGGGAATCTCCAGGGAGATATTTTTTAAATTACCCTCTTTTACACCCTTCAGAATGATATCGTTCATTGCTCTCACTCCTTGCTTTTATTTTTCTGTTGATTTTATTATACAGCATGGAGATAATAAGTAAACTGATTTCAAGGTTTTCCCCCGGAAGTCGGACGCTTTGATCTTACCGGAGCCGGACTGCAAAGCGGGAATGAAGCAAAATTTAAAATATCAATTGAATTTCCCGGAAAAAAGGTGGTAAGATATGGGCAGGAAGAGGGAATGCGCAAAAGCAGCGCAGAAATGAGGTAAAAATGAAGGAATATGAAAAGCTTAAGCATTACACCTTATCGGAAATAGAAAATAAGAGAATTCATGGAAGAACATCGGGAATACTTTCTCCTCTGACCCTGTTCTGGACCGGGAGTGCGCTGGAGCTGAATGCCAGAGGCTCCGAGCTCTGGATTGAAGTTGAGGCCGGCTATGCATCTATGGAGCCCTGGATTGGCACGGTCATTAATTCATACCCGGTCGGCAGACAGATGCTGCCTGCGGGAAGGTATTGGCTCCCGGTTTTTCGCGGGATGGATCCGATAAAAGTTAAGAATGTACGGATCGTCAGGGAAATCCAGGCCATGAACGGGGATCCGTCTGGTTATCTGCAAATCCATGCCGTAAGATTTGACGGGGAATTTCTCCCTCTGGAGGAGAGACCTTATAAGATAGAATTTATCGGGGACAGCATTACCTCGGGAGAAGGAAGCGTAGGAGCGAAGCAGGAGGAGGACTGGATTCCGATGTTCTTCAGCGCTATTAATAATTATACCCGGATGACCGCCCAGGCCCTGAATGCGGATTACCGGGTGATTTCGCAGAGCGGCTGGGGTGTATATTGCAGCTGGGATAATAATCCTGACTGCAATATACCGGAAATCTATGAAAGCGTCTGCGGTGTTCTTACCGGAGAGAAAAATGAAGCACTGGGAGCATGGAGGGAGAACGATTTTACTTCCTGGCAGCCCGATGTCATAGTGGTGAATCTGGGAACCAATGACGGCAGTGCCTTTTACAATCCCGGCTGGAGGGAGGAGGCCACCGGTAAATTATATAAACAGCAGCTAAATGAAGACGGTACCTTCCGGGAAGAAGATTTGAACCGTTTTAAGCATGCGGTAATAAGCTTCTTAGCTAAACTAAGGCGCTGTAATCCGGAGGCACAGCTTGTCTGGACCTATGGAATGCTGGGACTGCTTTTGATGCCGGCAATCAGAGAGGCGGTAAAAAGCTATTCGGAGGAAGCCGGGGACCATAGGGTATCTGTATTGGAGCTTCCGGATACCACGGAAGAAACCGTAGGCTCCAGGCTGCATCCGGGGATTTTATCCCATGAAAGGGCAGCAGAAGTCTTAAGCGGATATTTAAGGAACCTGTTGGGAAATCATAAAGATCATAAAGAATGAAGATAAGAAGCGGGGTGATTAAATGGCAATCACAGTGAACAAGCTCTACAGCAACTGTGCTTCGCTCTATCAGATGAAGCTGATTGCAGGGCATAGGGGGTTAAACAATCTGGTGGTATGGGTTCATATTGTCGAGGATCAGGAAGTGGCATCCTTCCTCCACGGGCATGAGCTGATCTTTACGGCAGGATATATGAACCGGGAGGAGGGATGGCTGCTTAACTTCACAAAGGAGCTGCACAAGATGGATACCAGTGCATTCGTCATAAACCTCGGACCGTATACAAAGCATGTACCCCAGGAGGTAATAGACTACTGCGATGAGGTTGATATGCCGTTGTTTACGATCCCCTGGAAGACCAGGATGGTGGATGTAACCCGGGATTTTTGCACAAGAATTATGCATAATGAGAACGTGGAAGCCAGCATTGCTACGACCGTTAAGGATATCATTTTTAAGGTCGGTGATCTGGAAACCCGGATTCAGCAGATGGAACGCAACGGTTATATGAGGGACTGCAAGCTGTGCTTTGTGAATATTTCCCTGGACAGTGTGCAGAAGGATCATGACAGTGATAACATGGAGAGACTGAAAATCTGCGTTGAGCAGATTGCCAGAACCAGCCAGAGATTGTTCATCTGCTTTACCTATCAGGAGCACCTGGTCGTTGTATTATCCGAGAATGAGATGGAACAGATAAAGAAGTTCGTTGATGATCTGATCAACCTGGTCAGAAGGGAAAAACATGCCTTCTCCATCTATATCGGAGTCAGTCCGATTATGCAGGGCTTTGTTAACCAGGACGGCAATTTTGAGAAAGCCTTGTCCGCCAATGAGATGGCCAGGCGCAAGCAAATCAGAGTAAACTATTATGACGATCTGGACATTTATAAGCTGCTTCTGGCCGTTAAAGAAAAAAAGATACTCTATGAATTTTATGATGATGTCTTTGGTAAGCTGGAGCGGTATGACCGGGAGAATGCTACCGACCTGTTAGGCTTTCTCCGGTCCTATCTGGAGAATAACGGAAGTCCTCAGCTTGTTGCGGAGCAGCAGTATATCCATCGGAATACGGTAAACAATCAGCTGAAAAAGATTGAGAAGATCACGGGGTATAATCTCTTAAATCTGGAGGAGAAGGTCAGATGCAGCATCGGATATTTGATCAAAGATATTTTATAGGTCTGCAGTCAGGATGTGCATCTGCACACAAAAGTATGGTCATCGATTGATTGAATCAGGAACCCCTGTTGTTTATAATGATAAACATACATTCAGTGTAATAGCGAAGAGGCTTGTTTGGCAGAACAAGCCTCTTTGTTTATCTATGAAGGAGGATGATCATATGACTGGTAAGGAGATTACTAGTACCTTACAGGATTACAATTTGCAGTCCTGGAGCAAACAAAGGGGGCTGAACCCAATCCCGGTTGAACGGGCGGAGGGGATTTATTTCTGGGATTATGAGGGTAACCGTTATACGGATATGTCGGCCCAGCTTGTGAACATGAATGTGGGCTTTGGCAATCAGGCGATTGCAGATGCGATAAAGGAGCAGGTGGATAAATTCTGCTTTGTTGCACCTTCCTACGGTGCGGAGTCCAGGGCGAAGCTGGCGAAGAAGATCATTGAGCTGATGCCGGATAATATGGGGAAGGTATTCTTCACCAATGCGGGAGCAGAATCCAACGAAAATGCTGTGAAGATGGCCCGGATGTTTACCGGCAGGAGCAAGGTATTCAGCAGATACCGCAGTTATCATGGTTCCTCCTTCGGCGCCGGTAATCTGACCGGGGAACCGAGGCGCTATCCTCTGGAACCCGGAATACCCGGCTTCATCAAGTTCTTTGATCCCTATATTTACCGGGAAGCCATTGAATTTGCGGACGAAGAGGCTGCAACAAAATACTATCTGAAGAAGCTGCGGGAACAGCTGGTTTATGAGGGAGCAGACAGTGTGGCAGCAATTGTACTGGAGACCGTTACCGGCTCCAATGGAATCCTTATCCCGCCCAGGGGCTACCTGCCCGGAGTGAGGGAAATCTGTGACGAATTCGGGATTATGCTGATTTGTGACGAGGTTATGGCCGGATGGGGAAGAACCGGAAAGATGTTTGCCTTTGAGAATTTCGGGATTAAACCGGATATCGTTACTTTTGCAAAAGGGGTTACCTGCGGATACGTTCCCCTCGGCGGAGTTGTGGTGAGCAAGGAGATTGCAGCATATTTTGACGATCACCTGCTGTCCTGCGGACTTACCTACAGTGGACATCCCCTGGCCTGTGCGGCAGGTGTTGCCTGCATAAACTTCTATGAAGAAGCGGGGATACTGGAGCATGTGAATCAGGTCGGCAAGGTGCTGGGTGAGAAACTGGAGGAGATTAAGAAGACACATCCCTGTGTGGGGGACGTACGCTACATCGGTCTGTTTTCCGCGGTAGAACTGGTGAGGGATAAAGCGACGAAGGAACCGTTGGTTCCCTACGGCAAAGATCCGGAGGGAATTATGGGAAAAATTATCGGGGCATTAAAGGAAAAGCGGTTCATGACCTATTCCCATGAGAACATGGTGCTGGTTACGCCGCCCCTTATCATCACTAAGGAACAGCTGGCAGAGGAGCTCATAAAGCTGGATGAGGTCCTTGCCATGGTGGACAGGGAGTTCCTATAATCCCCAAATAGCCGTCAAAGGATAAGGAACAGGATATTGGAGCGAAGGGATTTTTTAACAGAGGTCCTTCGCTTCTTTTTTGTTCATCTTGCTTTTTGGTGAAAGGTTAACGACTACGGAGGAGGTAAGCACCAGGACAATCCCGATGGCTTCCATGGGGGTTAAGCGCTCCCGGTATAGCAGGAAGCCGAAGCCGGTTGCCACAACCGGCTCGATACAGGCCAGAATGGAGGCCGTTCCTGCCTCCATGCTATGTAACCCAAAGGTGTATAGGGCATATGCGGCGATCGTAACAAGCAGCACCATACTGGCAAGATCAGGCCAGATCCGGCAGTTAAGGCGGATAAGCCTTATCGTCCGGGCAAAATCAGCAAAGGGCAGAGAACTTAGGCCTGCGAAGAAAAATGTATACAGGGTAATGGTAAGAGAAGAGTAGCCCCGGCTCAGAGCAGCCCGGGTAAAAATACTATAGAGGGCATATCCGAAACCGGCTCCGATACCGAGCATGAAATCCGCAGCCCCCAGCTTCAGGGAATTCTTAAGAATTCCTGAGACGAATACACAACCCGCAAAGCTCATCAGCAGCGTAAGTATTTTTCTTGGGGTGATGCGTTCCTTAAAAAAGACATGTGCCAATAGGATGACAAAGGAGGGGGCGGTGTATAGAAGAACAGCCGCCAATGAAAGGGAGGTCCTGGTTATGGTGGTGAAATAGCAGTAATTAAAGAAAGTAATGCTTAAGATTCCGGATGCTGCAAATAGCGCCAGATCCTTCCGGCAAATTAGCAGGAGTCTTCTTCGAAAGAAAAAAGTATACAATAACAGGATTAAAAAAGCTCCTATGGAACGTATGGCAACGATATCCATGGGAGAAAAGCCGATTACCTCAATTCTTCGGACAAATATCCCCATACTGCCCCAGATACAGGCTGCTGCGATAATGAAAACTGCCGGAAACCGCTTCATAATAACCTCCATGTTGCCGATACCCGCGAATCCCGGCGTCAGCACAAATTTGCCGTGTGAAAAATCGGTATTTTTCACACTAACCTCCATACTGCCATCAGGCAGCTATAATATTAAGCGAAAAGCACAGAAGTGCTTTTTGTCATTTATCAATCATGCTAGCATAAAAGATAGGGAATGTAAATGGCAGGAATTTGTGCAACTGCACACCTATTTGTGTATTACTGCCCATTGCCAAATAATTTTTATTTTGTTAGTATGAGTCATCATAAAACATTTGCAAGGGAGCACCCGATTATCGAGGTGCTCTTTTCTGCATCCATTAAAGGAGGAGTAGATATGAAGAGGCTAAAGTGGAAAAGGTTATGGGCTGTAGCATTAACAGTCATTATGGTGTTATCGATATTTCTGTTAACCGGCTGCAGCTCGGAGAAAGACGCAAGTTCTGAGAAGGACGCGGATGCTGGCGCGAAAACAGACGACAGTAAGGTTACGGCGGGGGTCAGTGCCGCACCGGAGGAGGAAGCAGTCAGTGAGACATTAAAGGCTCTCCGTGAGAAAGGAACCTTAATTGCCGGTTCTTCGGGAGATGCACCGTTTGCTTATATTGATCAGGGAACCGGTGAATTCTCCGGAGTGGATGCGGAAATCATTAAGGAAGTTGCCAAGAGGCTGGGGATCGGTAAGGTTGAGATGTCTTTAATTCCGTTTTCGGAGTTAATCTTAAATCTGAATGCAGGCAATATTGATATCATTACCGACTGTATGTATATCAGGCCGGACCGTGCGGAGCAGGTATATTTCGGTGAGATCTGGTATACCCAGGGCGGAGGACTTTTGGTTTCGCAGGACGGCAGCATCAGCGGAATAGAGGATTATGATCCGGCATCTACTGTGGTTGGCTATACTCCTGGTACCGTATGGCAGAAGACGGTGGAAGGCTGGAAAGAAGCCGGATTGATCAAGGAAGCACGGGCGACCGGTGATCAGTCGGAGTCCATCATAGCCCTCCAGTATGATAAGATTGACGCTTTCCTGACGGACTCTACGGTACTTGAGAATCTGTTTGCCAACACACCGGAAGCAGTCACCGGACTGAAGCTGGCTGAAAATTACGTGGATGATGAAATCACTATTGGTAGAATTGCACCTGCCGTTACCTTTGATGATATTGCTTTTATGAAGGAAGTGGATACGGTGGTTGCAAAGTTAAGGGAGGAAGGCTTTATTGCCAAGGTGTTCGAGGATTACGGCTTGGATCCCGCGCTCCATATGATTACCAATGAAGAGCGGACCCACGACATTAATACCAGGACGGAATAGAAGGGACAGATATTACAGGGCAGAGGAGTGATTTACGATGGCATTACTGGAAAGCAGAGGCTTGCAAAAAAGTTTCGGAGAACTGAAGGTATTAAAGGATATCAATATATCCATTGAAGAAGGAGAGGTCCTGGTACTGATTGGACCGTCCGGTTCAGGGAAGAGCACATTCCTGCGGTGCATGAACCTTCTGGAGTTTCCGACTGGCGGGGAAATCATTTACAAGGATGAGAATATTTTAAAGCACAGGTTTAATATCCGGAACTACCGAAAAGATGTGGGTATGTGTTTTCAGCGTTTCAACCTGTTTCCCTTCATGACAGTGCTGGATAACATTACTTATGGGCCAGTCCATAATCTTAAGAAGAAGAAAGCCGAGGCCCAGGGTAAGGCCATGGAATTACTGAAAAAAGTCGGCCTGGAGGATAAGGCGGAGGTTTACCCGGAGACCCTGTCCGGCGGACAGCAGCAGCGGGTGGCAATTGCCCGTGCATTGGCAATGGAACCCCGGATTATGCTGTTTGATGAGCCGACCTCTGCTCTTGATCCTGAATTAGTGGGTGATGTGCTGAGTGTTATGAGAAGCCTGGCAGAGGAAGGTATGACCATGGCAGTGGTTACCCATGAGATGGGCTTTGCCAGGGAGGTTGCAGATCGTGTTATCTTCATGGATGGCGGTCTGGTAGTAGAGGACAGCACACCGGAGGAGATATTTACCGATCCGAAGAATGCAAGAACTAAAGAATTCTTACATCGAGTATTGTACAAATAGGGTGGGAGGTAATGCATATGAGAGTATTAGAAAATCTTAACTTTCCGAAGGCAATCGATGAATTACTTCCGAAACTGTTGGGTGATGCTCTGAAAATTGTAGTTGTTACAACAATATTGGGTTTCTTATTTGCGATTATCTTTGGTTTCATTCTTGCTTTGGGAAGGGTATCAAAGAATAAGATTTTAAACCGTATCATTATCATTTTCCAGGAATTTATCAGGGGAACTCCCCTGCTGGTTCAAATGGTATATATATACTATGTTCTCCCCCTGCTGGTAGAAATCGCAGCCAATCTAATGGGAATTGATAACTTTTCCTTCTCGTTGGAGTCAAGGACAGCGGGTATCATCGGACTCGCTGTTAACTACGGGACCTATATCTCCGAGGTAATAAGGTCCGCAATTATCTCGATTGACCACGGACAGACAGAAGCGGCGCTGGCCTTGGGCTCTTCTCCGCTCCAGGCGATGTTTGGTATTGTAATCCCGCAGGCCTTTCGCAATTCCATTCCGGTGTTCGGAAATTACCTGGTCATGATGGTGAAGGATACTTCGCTGATGGCTTATATCACTGCACAGGAATTCCTTATGACGACGAAGGCTTATACCGCCCAGACATTTCTTACGATCGAATCCTATACCATATTGGCCGGAGTCTATCTGGTAATCTGTATCCCGCTGGCATTTATGATCCGGCTGCTGGAACGTAAACTGAACAAAGGAAGGCGTTAGTCCTATGACACATTCAAATGATGGGGAGGGGATACTAGGTTGAAAAGAAGTACATTTTTCAAAAAGCGAATTAAGTAATTCGCTTTACAAAAAAGCATGTACGTGCTTTTCGCAAAGTGTTTGTATGCCGCCTTTAGGAGGCAGATGGAGGTCACTATGAAGAAATATATTGTTACGATAAGCAGGGAATTCGGCTGTAATGCCCGCGAAATAGGACGTTCTCTGGCCAGCAGACTGGGAGTGCCCTTTTATGATAAGGATCTTGTGGATCTGGCGGCAGAGAAAGCGGGTGTCCATAGGGATATCATTAAGGAAACGGATGAAGTGGTGAATAAGAAACAGAGCCGCCTGTTTGACGAATTCGGATACGGCTCCTCCACTTCGTTTTTTTCGGAGAAGGCAATCAACGCCCAGGCATCGGTCATCCATGAAATTGCGGATAGAAGAGAATCCTGTGTTATGTTCGGACGGTGCTCCGATTACATCTTAAGACAATATCCGGATGTGTTGAATCTATTTTTCTATGCACCTATGGACTGGAAAATAAAGCATATTGCAAATGCCTACCAACTGCCGGTGAAAAGTGCGGAACGGATGATCAAGCGCATTGATAAGCAGCGGCATAATTATTATAAATATGTCACAGGTAAAAACCGGGGAGACCGAATGGGCAAGCATGTTATGCTGGATGTCAGTGAATATGGCGTGGAGGGAAGCGTGGAACTGCTGTATGAGGCCGTCCGGATTCGATTTAAAGAACGACCGGTGCAGGCTGCTGAGGAATAACACAACCTTGCTGCATCAGGTGTGCGGCTCTGATATATGAGGGCGGTTTCTGTGAGAGGAGAAAAGATTATGTTAAGAGAAGCGTTACCCAGGATCATTACAGAGAAGCTGCCGGGACCTAAGGCGGCAGCAATGATTGAACGCAGGAAGAAGATTGTGCCGAACGCGATCCGGTGCGCCTATCCCTGTGTAATGGAGCGGGCAGAGGGGGCCATGATTGAGGATGTTGACGGTAATATCTTCCTGGACTGGGTCGGCGGTGTGGGGGTACTGAATGTCGGCCATACCCATCCCGAACTGGTGGACGCTGTGAAGGCCCAGGCAGAGAAATATTTTCACGGAATGTTCAATATTGTAACACATGAAGGATATATCGGGCTTGCGGAAAAATTGGCATCCGTTACCCCGGTCCGCGGAACGGATAAAAAGGTCATGTTTGCCAATAGCGGGGCCGAGGCTGATGAAAATGCGGTTAAGCTGGCCAAGGGCTTTACCAAACGTCCCAATATCATTGTTTTTTCCGGTGCTTTTCATGGCCGCACCATGCTGACGATGGCAATGACAGCTAAGAAGTCCTATGCCTTTGGTATGGGGCCCTTTCCTGACGGTGTTTATCGGGCCGAATATCCGTATTTGTACCGGAGACCGGCCGGAATGATGGAGGAAGAGGCAATTGACTATTATATCAACAACTTAAAAATGGTATTTGAGAACGCCTCCCCGGCAGAGCATGTGGCTGCCATCGTATTGGAACCGCTCCAGGGAGAAGGAGGCTTTATCCCTGCTCCGATCGGCTGGGTCAGAGCTGTCCGGGACATCTGTGATGAGCATGGGATTCTCCTGGTTGCCGATGAGGTGCAGACCGGCTTTGGACGTACCGGAAGAATGTTTGCCTCCTGCTATTGGGCGGAAGCCGGCTGCGCACCAGACATCATCGCTGCAGCCAAATCCATCGCCGGAGGCGTCCCGCTCAGTGCGGTCATTGCCCGTACCGAGATAATGGATTCCCTTCCGGGCGGAACCATTGGCGGGACCTACGGAGGGAATGCCCTGGCCTGTGCGGCCGGACTTAAGGTGCTGGAGCTTATGGAGAGGGAACGTCTGGTTGAACGGGCAGCTGCCATAGGCGCAAGATGTTACCGGGAATTTCTGAATTGGAAGGACCAGTATAAGGTGATCGGAGATGTGCGGGGCCTGGGTGCCATGATCGGAATAGAATTTGTCAGAGATAAGAGAACGAAGAAGCCGTACCCCGAACTGGTCGAAAAACTGGTTACCGTCTGTGCTCAGCAGGGACTGCTGATAGAGAGCGCCGGTACCTTTGGCAATGTAATACGTTTTCTCGCTCCGTTGGTAATTACAGACAAACAGCTGGAGGCCGGTTTTCAGATATTTGAAAATGCAATCAAAGAAAACGCGAGGGAAATGAGGCTAGTATGAAAGAATTCAAAATTGTGCCAAAAATTATTCAATGCAGTTCATTTATGGAGTTTTTGAAGGAGTTTCAATTAGGAGACGGAGATTTGGTATTAACCAGCAGATCCGTTTACTATAAATATCTTTCCGGCAGGATTCCGGGATCTCATGCCATCTTCTGCAAGGATTACGGGACCGGGGAACCCACGGATGCAATGGTGGAGAAGATCCATAGGGATATCAAGGATCTTAAATTTAAACGGATCATTGCCATCGGAGGGGGCACGATACTGGATATATCCAAACTTCTTACCCTAAAGAAATATATTCCTGTGGCGGAATTGTTCGACGGCAGGATGAAGATAGAACGAATAAAGGAATTGATTCTGATTCCGACTACCTGCGGAACCGGAAGTGAAGTAACAAATATATCCGTGCTGGAAATAATGTCAAAGAACACAAAAATGGGTCTGGCCGCGGATGCCCTGTATGGGGATTATGCAGTGCTGATTCCGGAGCTTCTTTCCACCCTGCCGATGAAGTATTTCGCCACCAGCTCGATCGACGCACTGATCCATGCGGTGGAGGCTTACACCTCCCCGAAGGCCAATT
Organism: Bacillota bacterium; assembly: GCA_023423335.1. GTDB lineage: Bacteria > Bacillota > Clostridia > Lachnospirales > Lachnospiraceae > Mobilitalea. The sequence continues at coordinate 108,789 of JAFAFU010000051.1, forward strand.
CCTTCAGCCGGATGTATTCCATGCAGGCCATAAAGCTGATCCTGACCGGATACCGGAGAATTGAGCAGTACGGTGAGGAGGAACGCTTCCGGTGCATGGCTGGATATCTGACGGCCTCCGCCTATGCCGGTATTGCCTTTGGAAATGCCGGCTGCGCTGCAGTCCATGCCCTGAGCTATCCTCTGGGTGCAGCATATCACATTCCCCACGGGGAAGCCAATTATGCGATGTTCACCCAGGTATATAAAACCTATCAGAGGAGGAAGCCGGAAGGAAGGATAAACGAACTCAACAATTTCCTCAGTAAAATACTGGACTGTGACCCGGCCGAAGTATATGATGAAATGGAAAAGCTGCTGAATATTATCATTCCCAAAAAGGCGCTTCGTGAGTATGGTGTGACGAAGGAGGATATCTCCGGGTTTACGGAAGCAGTGATGACCAGGCAGACCAGGCTGATGAAAAATAATTATACGGAGCTGGACAGGGAAACCGTGAAAGAGATATATTACGAATTGATGTAGGAGAATCTCCGGGTTGCCGGTAACAAAGGAAGCTCTGCCCATGTGCAGATGCACATGGGAATCTGGTCATATACAGATTGATTCCAGGCAGTTATGTGAATATAATGACATATAGAGAAATCATTACGGAAAGCAGCAAGGGAGCGGATTATGGGTTACCCTTAAGCTGCTTTTTTATTTTTATTTTCAAATTTGATACGGGTATTAAATTTATGACTGTGCCACCGGAACAGTCTTCGGAGCTTCATTATGATAAAGGAAGAGGTGCAGATATGGCATACCAGTTTAAAATACCGGATCGGGTTATCGTTGGGGATAAGGCGATTGAAGCAAGTGAATCCATCATAAAGGCTATGGGAACAAAGGCCCTGGTGGTAACGGGCAGGATAGTTACAAGAACCGGGATGGTGGATATGCTTACCGGTTATCTGAAGCAGTGGGGAATAAAGGCCGAGGTGTTTAATGATATTACGGGAGAGCCTACGGATATCATGATAGAGGCCGGGGTGAAGGAATACAAAACGTTCGGCTGCGACTTCATCATCGGTATCGGAGGGGGCAGTCCCCTGGATAGTGCCAAAGCAATCGCCGCAATGTCAATACTGCCCGGCCATGTTTCTGACTATATGGGAGTTGAGATCGAAGGGAAGCTTCCGCCGGTGGTTTTAATTCCCACGACAGCCGGTACCGGCTCGGAGGCCACAAGATATACGGTAATTACAGATACGTCCAGGAACATTAAGATGCTGTTAAGAGGAGATGCTTTGCTGCCGGAGCTGGCAATCATCGATCCGGCCCTGACAAAGACAGCCCCCGGCGCTGTCACGGCGGCTACGGGAATGGATGCCCTGACCCATGCGGTAGAGGCATATACCTCCAGAAAAGGGAATACGTTAACCGATATGTATGCGATATCTTCGGTGAAACGGATTTTTGCCTATCTTCCCAGAGCCTACAGGGACGGCAGTGACAAAAAAGCCAGGGAAGAGCTGTCGATAGCCGCCTTTGAAGCCGGTGTCTGTATCAATAATGCTTCCGTCACTTTGGTACATGGGATGAGCAGACCGATCGGAGCCGTATTCCATGTTCCCCATGGGATATCCAACGCGATTTTGATCAGTGACTGCCTGGAATTTGCATCGGACGGCTGTTATGACAGATTTGCAAAACTGGCAAGGGCCATCGGTGCCGCGGATGAGGATCACGGAGAGGAGGAGGCCACCAGGTCCTTCCTGAAGGAACTTAAGTCCTTATGCAGAGCCTGTAGTATTCCTACCCTTGAGGAATATGGGATAGGGAGGGAGGAATTCTTCCGGATGGTGGATAAGATGGCGCAGGATGCCATGGCCAGCGGCAGTCCCTCCAACACCATTAAGGATGTGTCGAAGGAGGATCTGGTCACTATATACCATCGCCTGTGGAAATGACCGTAATACAGATATAATAAACCGGAAAATAACGAACAGCATGAAAATTACAAGGGTGTAAGGCTAAGGCTTTACACCGTTTTTCATTAAGGAGGATATATATGGAGGCTATACTTGATACGGATTATGAATTGATGAACAGGGAATCCTCGGAGCATCCCGGGGAAACGGAGATAAAAATTGATCGCCTGAGCGTCATGTTTCCGGATAAGGACGGCGGTGAAGCGGTAACAGCATTGCAGAATATTAATCTGGATATCCGGCAGGGCGAATTTATTTCCTTTCTGGGACCCTCCGGCTGTGGGAAGACAACACTGCTTCGTACGATTGCCGATCTGCAGCAGCCCACCTCCGGGAATATCTCCGTCAGGGGACAGTCGCCCCGGGAGATCCGTCTTCAGAAGAAGTATGGGATTGTATTCCAGAATCCGGTTCTTTATGAGTGGAGAACGGTCAGACGAAATGTATGCATGCCCATGGAACTGATGGGCATACCCAAGAAGGAGAGGACCGCCAGGGTAACAAAAATGCTGGAAATGGTAGGGCTAATGGACTTCGGAAGGAAATATCCCCATGAACTGAGCGGCGGCATGCAGCAGAGAGTCGGCATTGCCAGGGCATTGGCAATTAAGCCGGAGATACTGCTGATGGATGAGCCCTTCTCCGCATTGGATGAATTCACGAAGGAAAAGCTCCATGAGGATTTACTCCGGATATGGAAAAAGACGAATAAGACAGTCTTATTTGTAACCCATAACATTCAGGAGGCAGTCTTTTTATCGGACCGGGTTGTTGTCCTGTCTCCGCATCCGGGAAGAGTATCTGCGGTAATCGACATCAGCCTTGGAAGACCAAGAACCCTGGAAATCAAAAATACCCCGGAATTCAATTCCCTGGTTGCCAGGGTAAGAGGAAGCTTTGAGGATATCTGAAGCACCGGGAGACAGGAGGGAGGACGAGATGAACAATTTAAAAAAAGTAATCGCATCAAAAAAGCTTGTCACGGCGGTTTGGATTCTGGGGCTGGTTGCAATATGGGAGACCGGAGCAACGATTATTGAGCGGACCAAGCGTTCTCCGGAGAATGTGCTCCCGCACCTGGGCAAAATTCTTCAATCCGTATTCAGCCAGGATACGGTAAGCAAAAACCAGACAGCACTGCAGATCGTACTGAGCAATGCCGGAATAACCCTTTGGAGGGCGCTTATCGGTTTTATCATAGGGATTGCAATCGGTTTTGCTTTAGCGTTACTCATGAATTTGTTTATCGGAGTGGAAAAGACCATATTTCCCTATCTGATGGCGATTCAGATGATTCCGATCCTGGGTATGGCACCGATTGTCCTGGCTGTTACCAAGGACATAGATAAAAGCCGGATTGTTATCGCAGCCATACTTACCTTTTACCCGGTTGCCACCAATACCCTGGCCGGCTTTAAATCGGTGGAGAAGGAAAAGCATGAGCTGATGCACTCCATAGCGGCAAGTAAATATCAGATCTATCGTAAGCTGCTGATACCCTCCTGTAAGCCCTATCTTTTTACCGGATTAAAAATATCGGCGCCGATGGCAATCACCGCCTCCATACTGGTGGATACGCTGCAGGGCGGCGGAGGCCTGGGCTGTATGCTGTCCCAATCCTTAAAGCATGCCATGTCCATCTATGTATTCTGGCAGATCGTATTCTTCAGTGCGGCAATCGGTATCTTAAGCTACTATCTTATGTCCGTGATTGAAAACCTGACATCGCCGTATAAGCATAAAAAAGTGAAGAGGGAAAGCGGATGGAATTAATAAAAAAGAAGGCCAGAAAAATAAGCGGTTTGGGGAAGCAGAAGGCGGCTACAATTCTATATCCGGTCATATTCGGCATTATCTTTATCGTGCTGTGGCAAACACAGATACTGCATAAGGTGATTGGTGCGGATACCTTTACCTTACCCCTGCCGGGAAGAATTATCAGCATAATCCGGGATAACGCTCCGGCCATTCTGATTAATGTGAAGGCAACGGTAACTGTGGCAATCGGAGGCTTGATCCTGGGGTCTTTGTTCGGTCTTCTCCTGGCGGTGACCGCCACATTTATGCCCAAATGGGGAGCAGGAGGCCTTACCATCGCCTCGGCCTTTAATGCCATACCGATTATCGCCATAGCGCCGATCTTAAACAATCTCACGAAGGATTTCAGTAAGAACCCGAATACCCGAAGTATGCTGGCTAAAATGCTGGTGGTTATGATCACCTGCACGGTCTCCATGAGCATTAATGCATACCGGGGTTTTACAGAGCTGAGACCATACTCCCTGGACTTAATGAAATCCTATGCCGCGGGCAGAGCGGCTATTTTCTTTAAGCTGCGGGTGCCGAATTGCATCCCGTATCTGTTTACGGCACTCCGGGTCAGCGTTCCCGCTTGTGTGATCAGCGCACTGGTCAGTGAATATTTTGCGGAATATATCATCGGAGTCGGCCGCCAGATCAGGGAAAATATCGTACTGGCACAGTATGCGACAGCCTGGGCCTATATTATAGTAGCCTGTCTGATCGGTATCATCCTGTATATCCTTCTGTTAATTGCAGAAGGGATCCTGTTAAAAGGCCGCCGTTAGCAGCGGGCTTCAGATAGATAATCATTTAAATCATGAGGAGGTTTCATATGAAAAAATTATCAAAAGGAAAAGTAACAAAGCTCTTTGTCTTATTGCTGGCCTGTACCCTGGCAGTATCCCTGTTCACAGGATGCAAAAGTACAAAAAAGGATTCCGTGGAGGAGACTGGGGGAGACAAGGCTGCCGATACACCTGCGGAAAAAACGGAGCCGACGACAGCTCCGACAGGGGAAATCACAGGACCCTATTATGATGCGGCAGCAGCGGTGGGAGATATCGTGGTTGATGCGGCCGGTAAAGGCCAGGTTGGTAACTGGGGACTCGGCAATGAATATGAGGTCCAGGCGCTGCTGTCCAAATACGGTCAGGGAACCACATATTTAAGCCAGGCCTTTGATATGGACGGCTTTGACGATGACTCCATCCTGCTGGCTTCCGCCATGACCTATAATGAATTGGGCCTGGTCGTGAATGATTATGACGGCGGCTACGGGTATGGTGACGGGGTAAGGTATATTGATATGAATGATGAGGGTGTCGCCATGCTGGAGGATAACATCTTCTGTACGAAGGCCTTTGCGGAAGCGAATCCCAATACGGTAAAAGCCTTTATTTATGCCTCCATGAAGGGATGGGAATATGCCTGTGCAAACCCGGAGGAGGCTGCGGAAATCGTTTATAATTACGGGTCCTCCGTATCCGGCGAGCATCAGGCTTATATGGCCTCCGAGGTAAAGAAGCTGGTCGAGACGGATTCTGCCGGTGCCGCGGTGAGTGATTACGGTAAAATGGACGAGGCTGCCCTGCAGCAGACCCTGAACCTTGCAAAACAGTATATAAAGCTCAGTGACTCCGCAGCAGCGGATAAGCTGCAGCAGCTTACCCTTGAGGATATCAGGGATACCTCTTACTGGGAGGCGGCATCTGCCTCAGACGGAACCTTTGGTCCCCTGGAAAAAACGGAGGTCTCCATACAGTTAAAATGGCTGCCCCAGGCGCAGTTTATGGGCTATTATGTGGCCCTGGAAAAGGGTTATTATGATGAGGTCGGCTTAAAGGTGGATATTATATCCGGCGGCGGAGATATCGGTGAAACGACGGCGGTCTACACGGGGCAGGTCGATTTTGGCGTAACCTGGGTATCCAATCTGATCGCAGCCAATGCCGGCGGCATGGAGCTGCTTGAAATCGCCCAGGTATACCAGAGATCCGGGTTGGTATTGGTATACAAGATTAACGAATAGATCACGGCTGCTGCGGCTGCCGTAAGACTTGAAGAAAGGAGGTCGGATCATGGATTTGATTATAAAAAATGGATTGATTGTCACGGCCACGGAAAGCTTTCGGGCGGACATTGCCGTGGAGGCCGGGAAGATCGTCTGCATCGGTTCGGGAATTCTCCCGGAGGCGAAACAGGTGGTGGATGCGGCCGGAAAATTAGTATTGCCCGGAGCCATTGATGTGCATACCCATCTGGCCATGCCTTTTGGCGGAACGATCTCCGCTGACAGCTATCTGTCAGGAACCAGAGCGGCGGCCTGCGGCGGCGTTACCACGGTATTTGATTATCCCATGCAAAGAAAGGGAAAGGGAATTGTGGAGACTGTGGAAGCCAGGAAACAGCTATGTGCACCGGAGGCCTGTGTGGATTATGCGTTCCATTGCTGCATTACGGATTTAAACGGCGGCTCCCTGCTGGAGGAATTTGCAGAGGCAGTCGATTATGGCATAACCAGCTTTAAATGCTTTCTTGTGTATAAGAAGGAAGGCATGATGGTGGATGATGCCACCCTGGTTAAGGTCATGCAAAAGGCGAAAGAGGCGGGGGCGATTACAAACATTCATGCGGAGAATCCGGATATAATTGATCTGAACATAGAGCAGTTCCTAAAGGAGGGCAAAACCTCCGCCTGGTATCATTACTTAAGCCGCCCGGAATTTGTGGAGGCAGAGGCGGATAAACGGGCGGTGCATTGGGCCAAGTCGGTCCAGGCACCCCTGTACCTGGTGCATATGGCGGATAAGGAAGGCCTGGAGGCTGCCATTGCAGCAAAACTGGAGGGCTATCCGGTCTACATCGAAACCTGTCCGCAGTACCTGGAGTTTACTTCGGAGGTATATAAACGGGAGGACGGAAGGAATTTCGTATGCTCCCCTCCGATGAAGGGTCAGGACAGCCAGGATGCCCTGTGGCATGCAATCAAAATGGGACTGATCGATACGGTTGCCACGGATCATTGTCCCTTCCAAAGCTATGAGAAGGACTGGGGCAAGGATGATTTCACGAAGATACCCAACGGCTGCGCCGGCATAGAAAACCTGTATCCGTATATGCTGTCGGCGGCCAATCAGGGCAGGATTACCTTCAACAGGGCGGTAGAGCTCTGTGCAGCGAATCCGGCCAGAATATTCGGCTGTCCGGAGAAAGGGTCACTTACCGTGGGTAAGGATGCCGACATTGTGATTTATGATCCGGATAAAGAATTTACTGTTTCGGTAAATAACATGCATTCCGATTATGACCATACCATATGGGAGGGAAAAACCCTGCGGGGATATCCCGTCCAGACCTATGTCAGAGGCAGATTAGTGTATGACAACGGCAGCTTTGTCGGTGAACCGGGGTATGGACAATTTATAAAACGCAAGCCAAGTACAATGTCCTGAACATCATTTAAAACGATAATATTCCAACCTTCCCCAGGTATTAATTAGGACATTGTACTTTGCTAATAAATTTTGAAGGCAGATATTGTGCTGCCGCAGGGATTTGCAGATTTTCGGCAGAATGGAGGATTGATATGAATAAGGAATATACGGAGCTGACACTGATGGAAGCAGCAGGAGGCTGTCTGCTGTGTAATGAGGCACCCTGTACCAAAGTCTGTCCCCACAGCATTCCGATCGATGCTGTGATACGCTCCCTCCGGTTTGAGAATCCTCACGGTGCTGCCAATAAGCTTCCCGATGAGCTGCCCTGCTTTTCCTGCGGGACAAAGGAATGCCGGAGGGCCTGCCTAAAGGGCAGAATTAACCGTGAGATTCCGATTGATGAGGTCCTGGAGCTGCTGTCCGCCTATGATAAAACGGAACGTAAGGAGGTTGACCTGTCCATAGATTTCTGTGGGATAAGATGTGGGAATCCGTTCTTTTTGTCCTCTTCTGTGGTAGGAAGCAATTATGACATGGTCGCAAAAGCCTTCCGGATGGGCTGGGCGGGGGTTGCCTTTAAGACAATCGGGACCTTTGTTCCGAAGGAGGTTTCTCCAAGGTTTGATGCCTTGAGAAAGGAAGCCGTACCCTTTGTCGGCTTTAAAAACATTGAGCAGATATCGGATCATAGCCTGGAGGAGAATCTGGGATATCTGAAGCGGCTGAAAAAGGAGTTTCCCGAAAAAGTTCTGATTGCCTCAATCATGGGACAGACCGAAGAGGAATGGACCTATCTGGCAAAGCTTATGACCGATGCAGGGGCGGATATCCTGGAATGCAACTTCTCCTGTCCCCATATGGCGGCGGACGGACTTGGCTCTGATGTGGGAGAGAGGCCGGAGCTGGTCGCAGCTTACACCAGGGCGGTCAGAAGGGGATCCCGTCTTCCGATTCTGGCAAAGATGACACCGAATACAGGAAATATGACGCTTCCTGCCATAGCTGCAGTAGAAGCGGGGGCTGACGGCATCGCAGCCATTAATACAATAAAAAGCATCATGAACGTCGACCTGGATACCTTTTCCTCCGGGCCGGATGTGGAAGGCCGTACCAGCGTGGGGGGATATTCCGGGAAAGCGGTAAAACCCATTGCCCTGCGTTTCATACAGTCCCTTAAAAGCTGTGACAGGCTGGCGGATATTCCGGTCAGCGGCATGGGAGGAATAGAGACCTGGCGGGATGCTGCGGAGTATCTGGCCCTCGGCTGTGAAAACATACAGGTTACCACTGCGGTCATGCAGTACGGGTATCGGGTGATTGATGATATGATTGAGGGCATGAGTCTGTATCTAAGCTCCCATGGACATGGAAGCATCAGGGAAATCATCGGTAAAGCCCTGCCTAAGGTGGTTTCGGCGGAGGAGCTTAACAGAGACAGTATCTGTTATCCGAAGTTTTACAGGGCTGACTGTCTGGGTTGCGGTCGCTGTTATATCTCCTGCTATGACGGCGGTCACCAGGCAATCCGGCAGGAAGAAGCGACAGGAAAACCGACGCTGGATCCCGGAAAATGTGTCGGCTGCCATCTTTGTCTGGCGGTTTGTCCTGTCCGGGCCATCGGGAAAGGCACCAGGGTGAAGAAAATAAGCACATTGACAGCGTAGTCCTGGAAGGAAAGGGAGGTAATCAGCGTGGTAACATGCAGTTTGGATAGAATGGATGAAAAGATCAAGACCTTTGGCAGGTTTGGGGATACCGGAAAGGGCGGAATAACACGGCTGTCCCTGTCGCCGGAGGCATTGGCTGCCCGGGCGGAGTTTAGGAAAAGGATGGAGGCGCTCGGGGCATCCGTGGTGACGGATGATATGGCAAATATGTATGCCACAATCCCGGGGACAGAAAACCTGCCGGCTATTTTGGCCGGTTCCCATATGGATTCGGTAAAACAGGGCGGAAATTATGATGGGATCTTGGGCGTTTTGGCCGCGATGGAAGTGGTCGAGACGATTGTATTGGAGAATATCCCCCACAGGCATCCGATTACGGTGATTGTCTGGACCAATGAAGAGGGCGCCCGCTTTGAACCGGCAATGATGTCCTCCGGTGTTATCTGCGGCAAATTTAAGAAGGAAGAGATGCTGGCATCCGAAGCAAAGGATATTCCCGGGTATACCTTCGGGGAGGCCCTGGAAGCCAGCGGATATAAGGGAGAGGAAGCAAACCGGGTAAGTCCGGATAAGTATAAGGCTCTGGTTGAATTACACATTGAGCAGGGGCCTGTGCTGGAGACAGAGGGCTATGATATCGGGGTTGTGGAAGGGGTATGCGGTATGATCAATTATGAATTTACCTTTACCGGCCAGGCAGGCCATGCGGGAACAACTCCGATGAAATACCGGAAAGACGCCCTGTATGCGGCAGTAAAAACCATCCATTACCTCCATGAGGAACTGGACCGGCTGGATAGCAGGCTCGTATATACGACCGGGAAAATCTCCGCTCATCCGAACATCCACACGATTATTCCGGATGAAGTGAAATTTACACTGGACGTGCGACATCAGAATCCGGAGGTAATCCGTCAGGTGCTGGAGATTATACGAAGAATACCGCCGGAAGTGGAGAAATGCAAAGTAAGCTATAACGAAGCCTGGTCACGGAAAACGGTGGCATTTACCCCGGAGCTGGTGGATTATGTACAAAAAAGTGCGTATGAATTCGGCTATCCGTATAAGAGGATGTACAGCGGACCGGGACATGATGCACAATTCGTCATTGACCTGCTGCCGGCTGCGATGATTTTTGTTCCCAGCACGGATGGTCACAGCCATTGTGAGCTGGAATATACTCCGGTGGAGAATTGTCTGAAGGGCGCCAATGTATTATTAAGGACCCTGCTTTTCATTGACCGCAGTGACGGGCAATCCCAATGATATTCCCAATTGATTGAAGACATAGCAGAAAAGGGTTGGAAATACCTGTATAAGCGGTATCCTCCAGCCCTTTTCACAGCGAGAAAACAGTGTGTTTTTTCGCAAAAGCCTGTCCTGCTATTCCCCACAAATGATTTTATTCAGTTACATTAACAGTACATCGGACCTTGATACCGTCCTCTGCGGCATAGATATAGGCCCGGCCTTTCTTTACGGCGGTGATGGTTCCCCTTTCATTCACAGCTGCTACATTTACATTGCTTGTGGACCAGACCGGAGAGTTACCGGAGGACACGGCTGCCGTAAGTGCTGCGGTTTCTCCCTTTTTCAGGGTCAGCTCCGTAAGATTTAAGGTAATCACAGGCTGTTCCACAATAACCTCACAGCGCTTCTCTATCCCGTCCACCGTAGCCGTGATCGTAGCGGTACCATGCTTTAACGCGGTAACAGTTCCGTTCTCATCGACGATAGCGATACTTTTCCGGTTCGTTTTCCAAACCGGACGGATGCCGGAGGATACTGCTGCGGTAAGCTGATAGGTATTTCCCCGGTACAGCTTTAAGCTGGTATTACTGAGCTTGATGTCGGGGGTCTTCACCGTAAGCTTACAGGTGGCAGAGCCCCCGTCCGCCGAAGCGGTAATTATGGTTTCACCGGGTTTTAGGGCGGTTACGTTGCCATACTCGTCTACCGTGGCGATGCTTTTTTTGCTGGTCTTCCAGGTAACCGGTGATTTATTTGAGGTTGTGGCCGTAAGCCTTAATGCGGCTCCCCGTTCCAACGAGGCGCCGGTGCGGCTGATCGTTACCTTCGTTTTGTTGACTGTGACCCGGCAGGAGGCCTCGGCATTTTTAATCTTTGCAGTAATAACTGCAGAACCGGATTTTTTGGCAGTAACCTTCCCATAGGTATTTACGGAAGCGACGGATGAATTGCTGCTCTTCCAGGTAGGGCGGGAAAGATTTGAGGCTATGGCAATCAGATAGAATTCATCTCCGATATCAGCGTTGGCGCTGTACTGGGAGAGTACGAGGAAGGCATAGGATGTGCCGGCTTTGGCGGTATGGACTGGGGATGAAAGCAGGATAAAACATAGAATAAATACTGAGAGTTTCTTGATCTGTGGCATGGAATTCCTCCTGACATGGAGTGAGGAATAGCAGCCTTGTTCAGGTAATAACAGACTTTGCTTCATTGTACCACCGGGGAAAATGAAAGTAAATTAGTCAATATAATGAAATAATGAGGGGGCTTTCGTGATATCGCAATAATAAAGATGGTAATATTCCCGGAATAGAGGTATAATACAGACGGCTTAAAGAATGGTAAGGATACATCGTAAATCAAAAATTACGGATTAAGCTGAAAATTTAAGATAAATTGAGGAGAAACGATGCAATTTCATGATTTAGAGATTATGCCCGTAATACAAAGGGCATTGGAAGAGGAACAATATAAGACACCTACGCCCATACAGGAGAAAGCAATCCCGGTGATCCTAAGCGGCAGGGACTTACTGGGCTGTGCACAGACCGGGACGGGAAAGACGGCTGCCTTTGCGATACCAACCCTTCAATTACTTGAGGCAGAGAGATTACCCAGAGCGCAGCGCCGGGTCCGGGCACTGATTATAACACCGACCAGGGAGCTGGCAATACAGATTCATGAAAGCTTTTGTACCTATGGAAAATTCACGCACCAGAAATGCTGTGTCATCTTTGGAGGAGTCTCTCAAAAGCCCCAGGAGGAGCAGCTGCAGCGGGGAGCAGATATTTTGGTAGCAACACCGGGCAGGCTCCTGGATATGATGAATCAAAAGCTGGTGGATATAACGCAGCTTAAAATATTAATCCTGGATGAAGCCGACCGTATGCTGGATATGGGCTTCATCCAGGATGTGAAACGAATTATCGCTAAAACTCCGGCCAGGAAGCAAACCCTGCTGTTCTCCGCAACCATACCGCCCTCCATTGATGAGATGGTACGGACAATTTTGATCAATCCGAAGAAAATAGCGGTAACACCGGTATCCTCCACCGTAGATACTGTTCAGCAGTATCTGTATTCCGTGGATAAGGAGAACAAGAAGGAATTGTTAATCCATCTGCTGAAGGACGAAGCCCTTGAGTCGGTCTTGATATTTACCAGAACAAAGCATGGCGCGGATAAAATCGTACGGATTCTGGATAAGGCGAAAATAAAAGCAAAGGCAATCCATGGAGATAAGTCACAGGGTGCCAGGCAGCAGGCGTTAAGTGATTTTAAGAAGAAAAACTTAAGGGTATTGATCGCGACCGACATAGCGGCCAGAGGGATTGACATTGACGAATTATCCCATGTAATCAATTATGATCTTCCGAACATTCCGGAAACCTACGTTCACCGGATCGGAAGAACCGGCCGTGCCGGAATGGAAGGAATTGCCATATCCTTTTGCGATTTTGATGAAAAGGAGCTGCTGGCGGATATTGTTAAACTGACCGGAAAATCCATTCCGGAGGTAACGGATCACCCCTATCCGCTGCTTAAGAATTATCCGGCGGAAAAGGTGACACAGCCGAGACGCCCTTCCAGGCAAAAAGAAGAAATAGCCCCAAAAGAAACAATACGGAAAGCATCAGGCAATAACCGCCGTGTCCGGAGAAGGAACTAGTCAGCTTGAACCAGGGCGGCTACCACATGTTCAAAGCCCATACTGTGGGAGGCCTTGACTAATATGGTATCGCCCTCCCGGATCAGGGCGGGCAGTGCTTCCGTTAATTTTTCCCTGGACTCGTAATAAACAAGAGATCCCCGGAAGGAGGAGGAGCGGGCGCCCTCGTACATGTTCCGGGACAGCGTTCCGACACAGACCAATAGGTCCACACTCCGTAAGGCCGCATAAGCACCCACCTCGGAATGGAGAGCCTGATCCGCCTCCCCTAATTCAAACATATCTCCCAATATGGCCACCTTACGGGTATCCGCTGAGGATAACAGATCGATAGCGGCTTTCATGGAGACCGGATTGGCATTATAGCAGTCATCAATGATTGTAAACTTCTGGTGCCGGAGAATATTGCTTCTGCCTCCGGTCGGTTTAACCGCTTCAATACCGGCTATGATTTCATCTCCGGTTAGCCCGAGCAGGCTCCCGACGGAGGCCGCAGCCAGGGCGTTAAGCACCATATGTCCCCCCGGAAGAGGAATTTTTGTATGTAAGGTCTGACCCTCTAAATGGATCTCACAGGTACTGCCAAACAGACCGTGACTTTCAATGTTTGCGGCATAGACATCATTTTCTTCTCTGGTATCCACCCCGAAGCGGACTGGGGCATGACCATGTACCTGTCCGATGGCAGCCAGCATATCATCATCGCCGTTGATGCAGACCCGGCCGCTTTCATCCATATAATCGAAAATCTCTGTCTTGGCCTTCAGGACGCCCTGTCTGGAGCCCAGATTCTCCAAATGACATTGACCGATATTCGTGATTACTGCAATGTCCGGTTTTGCGATCCGGCTCAGGCGGTGCATCTCTCCAAAATCGCTGATGCCCATCTCCAGAACAGCTATCTGATGTTCCTCCCGGATTTTAAATATTGTCAGCGGCAGACCCACTTCATTGTTGTAATTACCCTCTGTTTTCAGTACCCGGTACTTCCCGGCAAGGACACTGCTGATGAATTCCTTTGTGCTGGTCTTTCCCACACTCCCGGTAATGCCTACCACCTTAATCTGCAGCTGCCTGCGGTACCAGGCTGCGATCTCCTTAAGGGCGGCCAGGCTGTTTTCTACCAGGATATAGGGTCCGGAGGGATTTGCGGGAGCCTTCTCACAGACTACGGCAAGGGCCCCGTTATCATAGACCTCTCCGATATAGTTATGTCCGTCCACCCGTTCACCTGCGACAGCGACGAAGACATAATCCTTTTGCATCTGCCTGGAGTCCAGGACAATACCGGCGGCTTCCCGGCTATCATAATGATCCGCATGTAATAATCGTCCGTTGCAGGCATCTGCAATCCGGGCTAAGGTCATATTTCTCATAATAACTCCCATCTGCCGATGCCCGCAAATCCCGGCGCCAGCACAATCTTCAAACTAATCTCCAATCCGCCGTTTTATGGCAGCTTATCATCTATTTATATTTGTCCAGTGATATTTCAATAATTTTTTCACAAAGAGATTCAAAATCCATGCCGCTTGCCATTGCCTCCTGGGGAAGCAGAGAGGTAGGGGTCATCCCCGGAAGAGTATTTGCCTCCAGACAAAAGAGCTCCCCCGACTCATCCAGTAAAAAGTCCATACGGGCATAGGTTTTCAGGCGGAGGGCGGCAAAAACCTCTTCGGCGATTTTCTGCATCCGGACGGTAATATCAGCCTCCAGAACAGCAGGACAGGTTTCGACAGCGCTGCCGGCCTGGTATTTATTCTTATAATCATAAAAGCCAACCAGCGGGGCGATTTCAATGACCGGGAGAGCCTTGCCTTCGATTACTCCGACGGAAAACTCCCGACCCTTGATATACTGCTCAATAATGATCTCATTACCATAAGTAAATACATCGGCCAGGGCACCCTCCATCTCCTCTTTGGAATTCACGATGGAGACGCCCACACTGGAACCTCCGCTACCGACCTTGACCACACAGGGATAGCTGTTCCACCGGTAATCCTCTCCCTTCTTAACATGGATCCCGGCAGGGGTAGGAATACCATAATAGGCAAACAGCTCCTTCGAGACTGCCTTATCCATAGCCAAAGCACTGCTGGCATAATCCGTACCGGTATATTTAATACCCATCAGATCAAAAGCGGCCTGAAGCTTGCCGTCTTCCCCGTTTTCTCCGTGGAGGGCGATAAATACAATATCGGATTGGCTGCAGATTTCAAGGGTATTCGGTCCGAAGAAGCTTTTGGAGTCACCCTTCCGCAAAGCCTTGATCTGGCTGATATCGGGATTCGATGCTTTGACGGAGCCGATATTTTCTGCCCAATCCTTCTCTATATCAAAAATACCGGTTGTGCTGCCCTCGTATCCTAAGTACACGTCCAGTAAGATTACCTGATGTCTTCTGTTCTTCAAAGCCTTATAAATCATGGTTCCTGTGGACAGGGATACATCCCGCTCAGTGCTGGTACCCCCTGCCAATACGGTAATTCTCATTCTAATTCCTCTCCTTTTATTGCTGAAGTCATTCTTTAGTTTAGTATAACCCATACCTGGTTACAAGTAAAGTTCGTTAAGCAAAAAAACACCTGTCTCTGCGGATGACTTGCATGGACAGGTGTTGTATTTTTGTTCCCGGTTATGCCTGTAAATCCGGGCTTTTCCTGATTTATTTCGCTTTCAGTACATTGCCGATCGTCTGGAAGCTGATCTTTTGCCCGTTATAGAGAATCAGGCCCTTATAAATCCGGCCGGACAGGATGATGAGCAGCAGGGTGAAGATCAATAAAACTCCCAGCGTCAGAACACCCTCTAACAGACTGATGGTCCCGGTAATCAGATTGGCGGGGACACAAAAAGGAGCCGTAAAGGGAATATACCTTGCAACGGCGATCAGCCCTTCATTACCCATGGGAGGGGCCAGATAGCAGATCAGCCAGCTGATGATGACCGGGAACTGGAAAACCGCCTGAGTGGATGCCACATCCTCCGGTTTGGACACCAGACAGCCTGCGAGTCCGGCGATTACACTATAGAAAAGGAAACCTACCGCAAAGAAGATAACAGCCAGTATTACGGCAGGCAGAGTCATCGCAGTATCACCGATATTATCCTTCACAAAATTGATAATGGAGACAACGGAGTTCTGGTATTCCGGGTACATTGCATGGGCTACCGCATTACCGCCGTATAATCCGACCACAACGGCAATAATCCAGCCGATAAATTGAAGCAGGGCCATGGAGGTAGCCGCTAAGACTTTACCCGCAATCAAGGCATAGGGGTGGATGGAGGTTAATAAAGTTTCCATCAGCTTGGAGGTCTTCTCGGTGGATACGGATTTACTGATGGTCTGACCGTACAGAATTAACATCAGGTAAAGCATCAGGCCGAACAGCATCGGTGCCAGCAGCTCGATAACAAATACGATTTGATTGGTATTCTCTCCGACATCCGCATAGGAGGTCACGACCGGAGTGAGCACGGAGCCCAGCTGTTCTACGGCGATTCCTGCCTGAAGCACCTTATGCATTTCAAAGGCCGAAGTCAACGGTCCTAAAAGGGCGCTGGCCTGTTTTTTGGTAATTTCGGAACCATACGGAACAACAGTCTCAATTTCAAAGCCGGCCTCACCGGAGGTTATTATAACTGCAATTGTTTTGGATGAGTCGGCTGCGGCAGCTTTAATGACATCCTCCCTTGCATTATCTTCTGCTGTAATAAAGTTTATATTTTTAAACGTTCCTTCAAAAAATTCCGGGTTTAAGCTTTTGAAATCTGCCGGAGAAAGGCCGCTCTGATCCAGCACCAGGACCCTTTCAATCGGAGATATCTTTGCAATATCCGTCTTATCCGGCTTGGCGGCCAGAATATTAATAAGAATGATGCCTCCGATGATCAGGAGAGTAATCAATGTGGTTACGACTTTAAATGCGAGACCTTTGGTTGCCTGCCGGAAGGTAAAGCCAAATACAGTGTTCCAGCCTCTGAATTTATCTTTCATCTGAATTCCTCCTTTACACTGTCTTTGACAGCTTAACCAGATCCTTCACTTTAATCTTATTACCGGTATGAAGAATTAAGGTCTCATAAACTTTAGCTACAAAACGGAACAAAAGCACAATGAAAACCAGTTGCAGAACGATTGCAATACCGGCCATGGCTAAGCTTGCTTTCCCGACCAGGATCGCACCCGGCAATACGAAGGGTGAGGATAGAGGGAAGAGCAGGGAAAAGGTTACATATGCATTATCGGAGCTGGCCATCATGGTATTGGCAGCGCCAAGTCCCACATATACCCCAACCAGGTTTACAATGGTAAAAAGCGTAAGGCCTTCACTGATTTCCTCCAGCTTACTGACGGTTGCCCCTGCCAGGCCTGCCAGGGTTGCATAGAAAACAATACCGAAGACAACCAGTACAAAGCAGAGCAGGATATTTACAAGGTTCAGATTCCCGAAGAGATCCTGCGGAAGATATTGGGACATCACGCTCTCGCCGGTGGAAAGGGTTGCGGATATCTTATTGGAGGCAAACAGCATGACGACCATAGTCACCATCTGAATTAATACGGCGCACAGCATGGCAAGAATTTTACCTACCATAAGGGCCAGCGGCTTTACCGAGGTCAGGAGATATTCCACAACACGGGTTGATTTCTCCGTTACGATGGAGGTGGCTATCTGGGTGCTGGCCATCATATTCACCATAAGTATAACAAACAGGATTCCGTAGATGAACCAATATTCGGCATTGGATATGGCGGAGCTCTCCTTAACGATAATATTGCCGCCGGCATCTGCCAGGGATACCCTGGAGGTTACCTCCGTATGGAGAAGCATAGCCTGCTCCTCGGTTACACCGAGAGCTTCCAGCTTAAAAGCGTCGAACTGCTTGGATACCGCGGAACTCAGTTGATCCAGGCTTCTATCCTTAACAGGTCCCTTGCTGGCCTTAAGGAAGGCCAGGGAATACATCCCATCGGTATTGTTAATGGTTAATACAACACTGTTCTGCTCTCTGTTTTCAATTTGTTCCACGATCTGATCATAATTCCCCGTCCTGAGTTCGAAGGCGATATGATTTAGTCTCTCATCTTTCAAAAGGCCGTTAAAATCCATATCCGGAAGGGAGGTGTTATTATAAACATATACTTTGCTGACCGGGTTTGGTGCATCCATATCCTCTGAACCGGAGGTAAGCATATTAATCACCGGCATGGAAGCCGCAGCAAGTGCCAGCAGCAGGATTAAGGAGATGAGATAAGCCTTGTTTTTCAAAGTTTGAATCAGCGTAAAAGAGAAGACATCTCTCCAGCCAGTTATGCTACTTTTCTTCATGAACATCCCCTACCTTTTCAATGAATATTTCATGCAGCGACGGTTCACGCAGCTCGAACTTAACAATCGGAATCCTGTCTTCGATCAGCTTTGTCAGAAATTCCATGGCCTGAGCCTCGCCCTGAACCTTTAGATGGTATTCACTGGGAGTTTTATTCACTATTTTCAAGCCGAAGGAAGTAATATAGGATGCGATTTCAACATCACTCTTAACAAATAGATTTACCCGGCCATAGCCCTTCTTGATTTTATTCAAATCACCCTGAAGGACCGTTTCCCCACGATCCAATATCGTAATGTCCGAGCAGAATTCCTCGATTGTAGGCATCTGGTGGCTGGACATAATCAAGTATTTATTTTTTGCAATCTCTTCTTTGATAATGGCCTTAAAAAGATCAGTGTTAACAGGATCAAGACCGCTAATGGGCTCATCTAATATGAGCAGTTCCGGATCGGAGAGCATAGCGGCCATCAGCTGTATTTTCTGCTGATTACCCTTGGATAACTGGTCCGCACGGTTTGCCTTGGAGGACTTCTTGCCCTTTACCTTAGGGGGAAAGATATACTCATTCACGACCAGACGGTCCGACCAATACCGGATGCGGTCCATGGCAGTATGCTTCGGTACATTCCTCAGCTTCGCAAAGTACAGCAATTGATCCAGCAGGGAATACTTCGGATACAGACCCCGTTCCTCTGCCAGATAGCCGATGTTCGTATTGATCGGATCGATCGGCTTTCCCTTCCATAATATTTCACCGCTGTTTTTCGCCAGCATACCTAAGATAATACGGAGGGATGTGGTTTTTCCTGCACCGTTGGTGCCGAGCAGGGCATAGACTCCCGGTTGGGTGATTTCAAAGTTAAGGTTGTTGACCACAACCTTATCACCATAGCTTTTTGATAAATTCTTAACACTTAAAGACATGATACCCCTCTTTCCTGCTCCATATCAGCTTACTGATAGGATTATGCGTTTAATCATAGTATTGGACGATAAGTCCCCGGGTGTATAGTAAGTATGGTAAGTGATTACCATAAACAGGTAGATTATAACATGAAATACTTGGCCGGGAAAGTAAAATTAGGCAAGTTTAATTATTTTAATGTATTTATAATAAAATATCAGGCTATAAAATAAATAATTTGATAATATTAGCCAATGGATATTTATTGAATAAATATAATAAAAATGATATACTGTCTTCAATACAAATTAAGGAGGTGGGCTTTGCATGAAAAGCTTAGATTGTAACCAAGGGAACGAATCATTGTTGGAGGGAATACGATTTGAACTACAAGAAAGGTGCAGAGGTATTGCCGGCCCGCCTGTTGAAAGAAATTCAGGAATATGTGGAGGGAAGCCTGGTCTATATTCCTAAGAAGAGCCGTAAGGCCGGTTGGGGGTGCTTAAGCGGCACCCGTCAAATGATTGATAAAAGAAACAAGAAGATGGTCAGCTTATATGAGCAGGGAGTAACGATTCCGAAGCTGGTCGATCAATTTCATCTTGGCGAAGATACGGTCAAGAAGATTGTGTATGGGAAAAAACCGGTATAACTGTTTTTATCCTACCAATCTGCAGCAGGCTGTGGGATAATATGTATGACCGGTCAATAACGTACGGAAGGAGATGGTTGTGTTGATCAAAAGTATAGAGGTGCTTGAACTATAGCACTCGAAAGGGGCAGTGAGCTTACTCACTGCCCCTTTTGTAAACGATCGGACCTTTCTTACGGCAGGATAATAATCTTCGTTATATTGTTGGGGTTTCGGACCTGCTGTAATTTTAGTAAGATTTGACATGGGATATCTAAAATGGTAATATTTAAAAAGAATATCTGTTAATACATAATATGAAGGAGGAGAAAGGATGAAAAAGATAGCCTTTGTAATCTTGATAGCTGCTTTTGCCCTGGCAGTCGGAGTAGTCCAAGGCGGCAGTATTGCCAAGGCAGCAGTGGATAAAACCGGGAATGCGATAACCTTAACCGAAGTCCAGGATATTGAGGTCTATAATGAGTATAAGACCAATGAAGCCGTCATTGATACTATATATACGGACAACATGGATGGATGCTTAATATATAGATTTACATTGCAGGAGGACGGCTTTATAAGGCTGGCATTATCCGGAAGCGGATTAGAGAAGACTGTAGTGAGAACTGGGACCAATGCTTCCATGAGTTCCACGCCCACCTCTGTATCTGCTACCGTATTCCGTGACCAGAAGATGTTATATGCGGTTGTTCCTACTTTGACATGGAAAGCGGGAAGTAATATATTGGAATCCTCTAAAATTGCTTTGGATAAAGGGACCTACTTTATCGTAATTAAAACAGATCCGTATTCTCTGGTGTCTACCTCCAGCTATACAACTACGACCTATGTTAGGGGAAAAGCAGACTTTATCCTATATTATCAAAGAGTTGACTCGGGTGAAACCTTCCGCCCTTCCAGTGTGGGTAAAGAGAATAAGCTTACCCTTGAAACGGTCCATAAGGGACTGCTGACGGTACCCAACCCGAAGGATTATTATTGGTTTGAGCTAAAGGACAGGTCTCTTTTAAAATTTAATTTTATGTATGATTCACCGAAAACGGCAAAGTTCACTTTGTATGGCCCCAACCGGGAAGAGCTTGCGGCAAAGACCTTTAGCGGCAATAACAAAGAACAGTATCTTGAGAAATATCTGGAGCCGGGAACTTACTACTGCTCTCTGGAGTCCACGACTGCAAATGACGGCGGTAAAACCAGCCTATGGATCAATCAGGCCATATATCCCTTAAAATTAACCCTGGAGAGCCGGACTGCAAACTCCTATGTTTCCGTATCCACAATAGAACCGGCAGCAGACATCCGATGGATCAGGGGTGAGTTGAAGAGCTTCGAACTTACCAGCAGTAAATGGAAGAGCGGCAAAGTAATCACCGATACAAAGATGTTCGGGGTTAATATGACCGGCTATTATACGGTCCGGGTAACAGATGAATACGGTAACATGTTCATGCAGTCCATCAACGTGACAGGCTGTGACCAAAAAGCCCCGGCAAAGCCCACGGTCAAAACCTATACGGCGGGTACTCTGGATGTCTCAGGAAGTGCAGAGAAAAATGCCCTGGTTACAGTAACGGTAAACGGTAAGGCTTATACCTGCACCGCTTCCTCCAAGGGGAATTATAAATGCACTGTTAAGACCAGGCTGTCGAAGGGAGATATCATTGAAGTCAGCGCGCAGGATATCTCCGGTAATATCAGTGAAATAGCCGAAGTAATCGTGAAATAAATCATTCTAATCTCCATTCCGCCGCCAGCGGCGGCGCAAAAAGCCTGGAAGAACAAGGTGTGGGTGTCATTACACAAATATCGCAGTTCTTCACACTAACTTAACATGTCTGCCCTTTGTGTTAGTTTGTGCCAAGCGTGCTTATACGCTTTGATTTCGCAGGCACAAACTTCTAAGTGTGAAAATTGTTTTTTGTTTTCACACTATTATCACCAGGCGGGCAGAGGCGATTATGAGTGTGCATGTATGATAACAAAACCAATCGGTAATATTAACAATAGAAAAAAGACATGGAGTGGGGTAGAAGCATGGATTATGAGTATTCAGCAACGATGAAGAAGCTTTTGAAGAAACGATGGAATTCGGTTGTCCATATTATATTTGTACTGGTGATAGCATTACTTGCAGCGGCCTCCGTTATCAGCTATCAAAAAGCTTTTGAACGGGAAAAAGAGCAGAGGGAGGACGTCGCAGATTTTAATCCGATGGTGGAAGCTTCGGGCTTAAGCGAACTGACACCGGCCTATTTGTTTGAGGGTTTCGCAACTAATTTCAATGACAGCATCCATTATTGCTTTGCTTTTGATGAGGAAGCCCGTGTCTATATCGTTGCTATCCGGGAAAAGGATATGGATTCATACAAAGAGCTGATTGATTATACCTATAGTGAAGATATGAATGCGGCTGCTCCGGAGCCGGTTACCCTTCAGGGAGTGTCGGTGCCGATTGAAGAAGAGATGGCAGAGTTTGCAGTGGAATATTATAATGCCATATATGGCAGTGAAGCGGTAACAATGGAGAACTATAAGTTTGCTTTCGGCAGGTATTTTCTGGATACTACTACAGAACCGGAAGGGGAATATAGCCTGGTGGTTTTATGTGTAGCCGCCATGTTAATAGCATTGATGTTCTATCTTATTTACCTGGGCAGATCAGCGAAAGAAGCCAGAGTCAGCCGTGCCACCCTTGGGAAATATTCCGGGAAGGCCTTATGGGATGTGGATCAGGAGATAAACGACCCTTCTTCAATACATTATAAAAAACAGAAATTATATCTGACAAGGAATTATATCATAAACCATAGGCTTGGTCTGGACATTGTTCCCTATGAAGCAGTCACCCATATTTATGGTAACAGCTATGGAGGCTTCCCCGATAAGAAGAGATTTTCTATTATTGCGGAAACCGGAAATGGGGAAAAGCACGAATTTGCGATGATAAATTACAGTGCCAGCTGGGAGACCTATTTTAATACCATATTGGCCCAGCTGAAAGAGAGGCTTCCGGCGATACCCTTCGGCTTCCAGGACGGCTTCTTTACCCATGTGGTTAAATTTGATGTGGAAGTGGATACCGGGGAAGAGGCAGAGGGTAAGAGCAGCAATGTTCTGCTCGGTATTGTCGGAGCCATTCTGGGGGCATTTCTGGGAGGTATCCTGTGGGTTATTGTCGGCAGGCTTGGATTTATCGCAGGCTTGGCGGGCTATGTCATGATGCTGCTGGCTATCAGCGGGTATCGAAGATTTTCCGGCTTCCTGGATAAAAAGGGTCAGATTATCTCCGTTATCATAGCGCTTCTGATGATATATGCGGCAAACTACGCTTATTATCTGATCGATATTATCAAATATGCCTATAATAACAGCTATACCTTCTCCAATATCAGGGAAGCAATCCTGTCCCTGCCCAAAACATTAAAAGCAGCGGAGGTCTGGGGAGATTTCATCAAAGATCTGGCAATCGGTTATGCTCTTTCCATATGGGCCAGTGTCAGTCTCCTGCGTTCCATATTTACAAAAAACAAGAAAGAATCCGTTAAGTAAGGAATAAAATCACAGCCTCCGCCTTGGATGGTCTCTCCCCGAAAGGTATTACCGGCGGGCAGATATCGTTGCTGACGGAGGCTGTAGCTCTCGAAACAGGGGATAGCGATCGAAAGCAGGAAGGCTATTTTTCTGATTTGCTTCTTTCATGCTTCCCTTCATGAACTCCTGTTTTTTGTCCGTTTATGATCCCTAAGTCCGCATTGCCCTTAGGATCCATCTTTCTGAGTTCTGCATTGCTTTTCTCCCGGTCCTTGATCCGGTTTTTATTATTATCCATATTGCTCACTCCTTTATCGGTATTCTCCTGTATAGTATCCGCCAAATTCACTGAATATATTATGCTTGCAAAGACCATGGATTTGGATTATGATAATATGCATTATATTTTGGTCATGCAAAGGAGCAGGATATGAGAGACATAAGAGAGCGGGGCAGCCGCATAACGGAGGGGGTAATCTGGAAGCAGATCCTGATTTTCTTCTTTCCCTTATTGCTGGGCACCTTCTTCCAGCAGCTGTATAATACGGCGGATGCAGTTGTGGTCGGTAAATTTGTAGGAAAAGAAGCCTTATCCGCTGTGGGCGGTACAACCGGGACGCTGATTAATCTTTTTGTAGGTTTTTTTGTGGGTGTGTCTACCGGCGCTACAGTTACGATCTCCCAGTACTATGGGGGAAAATATAAAGAGGAAATGGGCAGAGCGGTCCATACTGCAATTGCTATGGCTATATTCGGCGGTGCTGCCATAATGCTGATCGGAATGCTCGGTGCGCCGGCTGCCCTTCGGTGGATGGGAACTCCGGAGGAAATCATGTCCCATTCCCTGGTTTACATCCGTATCTATTTCGGCGGTATGATAGCAAATCTGGTCTATAATGTAGGGGCCGGTATTCTTCGGGCGGTCGGGGATTCCAGGAGACCGCTGTACTTTCTTATCACCAGCTGTTTTATCAATATTGTTTTGGATGTTGTCTTTGTCGTAGTATTCCATTGGGGCGTCATGGGTGTTGCCGTCGCTACCATAATATCCCAGATCTGCTCTGCAGCGCTGGTTTGTATGACCCTGGTCAGGACACAGGAATGCTATAAGCTGTTTATCAGAAAGATACGCTTCCATAAGGGGATGCTGATAAAGATAATACAAATCGGCATTCCGGCTGGCTTTCAATCGCTGATGTATTCGTCCTCCAACGTCATCATACAATCCAATATCAACAGCTTTGGAACAGACACCATAGCAGCCTGGACAGCCTATGCGAAAATTGACGGAGTCTTCTGGATGACGATGAATGCCTTTGGAATCTCAACGACTACCTTTGTCGGGCAGAATTATGGCGCGGGAAAGAGTGACCGGGTAAAGTCCGGAGTCAGGACGGTGCTTAAGATGTCCATGTCGGTAGCAGCAGTCTTAAGTATTGTCTTATATTTCGGAGGAGGCTATGTGTTCCGGCTGTTCACCAGTGATATTATGGTTATCAATAAGGGATTGGAAATACTCCGGTTTCTGGTTCCTACCTTTATTACCTATGTATCGATAGAGATTTTGTCCGGCGCCCTGAGAGGGATGGGCAATTCCTTTGTACCAATGATATTGACCAGCCTGGGTGTCTGTGCCCTGCGTGTTGTCTGGCTCTTTACGGTAGTACCCGTCTGGAAGAACCTGAAAACAGTTATTATAAGTTATCCCATAGCATGGATGGTAACCTCAATACTTTTTATTCTCTATTATCGGTATTATACCGGGAAGTATCAGTACAGGGTTAAGGCCTAGATAGATATCATCAAATTCACAGGTTTTCGTAAGAATGGAGGATAATGTGAGAAATATTAAATTAACTATGGAGTATGACGGCAGCCGATATAACGGCTGGCAGCGGCTTGGCAAGGGAGAGTCGGAAAATACCATTGAGAATAAGCTTCTGGAGGTTATCCATAAGATGACCGGCGAAGCAGTGGAATTAAATTGCGGCAGCAGGACGGAGGTCGGTGTCCATGCCTATGCCCAGATAGCCAATTATAAGACGAAGACGGATATGAAATTATATGAAATCAAGAATTACTTTAACCGTTATCTTCCCATGGATATTGCTGTAACTGCCGTGGACGAGATGCCGGAGCGGTTTCATGCCAGTCTGAACGCAAAATCAAGGACCTACCTGTACCGGCTTGCAATCGGGGACGTGCCCAGTGTATTTGACAGAAAATATACTTATTACAGCTTCCGTAAACCCGATATCGAGAAGATAAAGAAGGCGGCGGAACAATTAACGGGCCGTCATGATTTCAGAGACTTTTCAACTGTTAAGAAGAGTAAGTCTACGGAGAAGGAGATTTATTTTGTTGCTGCAAAACAAAAGGACAATGAGATCCATATTACCATCAAAGCCAATGACTTCCTTCATAACATGGCAAGGATGCTGGTCAGTACTTTGATGGATATCGGACTGGATAAAAGAAGCGTGGAGGATATCGCTGCAATCTTAAGTCCGGACCCGGAGACGGTGGGAAGTCTTCCGGCCAGTGCACAGGGACTGTTTCTGCAGGAAATTGAATATTAAGGCCGAAAAAATCTATTATGGGCTATGGCACAATAACAGCAGAGCAAGAGGCGCTTGTATTATGAGAAGTACAAGCGCCTCTTGTGTTTCGTTATTACTTATCCCTTTGATAATTCTCCAATTCTTCATAGGTGCCCGCAAGACGATTATTTTCGGAATTGCCGGCCTCCGAACGGAAGGAAAGCTTCAGCAGGATGGGGGCTATGATGGTAGTGGCTACAACCACGACTACGATCGGACCCAGAAAGGTAGAAGACATCAAACCGACGGCAGCCCCCTTGCTGGCCACAATTAAGGCTACCTCACCCCTGGATATCATGCCCATCCCGATCTGCACCGTCTCCTTATTTGAATATTTGCATAGCTTGGCGCCGAAGCCGCACCCGATAATTTTGGTTAAGGTAGCCACAACTACGAGGATCACCGCAAAAAGGACAATATTCAGTGACATTTCCGGCAGAATCACCTTAAGACCGACACTGGCAAAAAAGACCGGTGATAAGAAGATATAGGACAACGTATCAAAACGGGAGGCGATATATTTGTTCCGCTGCGAATTGGAAATAATAAGTCCTGCAATGTAAGCACCGGTAATATCGGCAACACCGAAGTATTTTTCGGCAATATAGGACATTACGAGGCAAAATACGAAGGATATAATTGTAAATCGCCGCATATCTTTTTTGTATTGATCGGTCCACCATTTGAAGCCATAGAAAAACAGCAAACCGAACAGCAGGGAGAAGGCAAAGAAACCGGCGATTTTCAAGAGGACGATGACCAGGTTGACATCCGCATCGGCAAAGCTCGTTATTATGGTAAGAGCTATAATTCCCAAAACATCATCAATAATTGCGGCTCCCAGAATTGCATTGCCTGCCCTTGTATTCAGCTTACCTATTTCTTTTAAGGTTTCTACCGTGATGCTTACGGAGGTCGCGGTCAGGATCACGCCGATAAACAGATTCTGCAGGAAGACCGTGGTACCTGCTGTGGTCTCGGCCATTTCGGGCCGGTTGAAGATATAAGCGATGCCAAAGCCCCCGGCCAGAGGAACGAGCACCCCCAGAATGGCAATTACAAAGGATGCCTTTCCGGCTTTGCCCAATTCCTTAATGTCCGTTTCCAAACCGGCGCAGAACATGAGCACGATGACACCGATTTCCGCAATCTGATGGATCAATTCTGTTTCCTTGATTAAGCCTAACATTGCCGGACCAAGAAACAATCCGCCTAATAATGCTCCGACGACCTGGGGCATCTGAAATTTTCTGGACAGGAGTCCAAGAACCTTAGTGCTTAATAAAATAACCGCAATATCAAGTAAATATTGATAACTTTCCATAATTGTGCCTTTCTTAATCATTAATATAATGTAATGCTGAGATCATTATGTACGAACTGCACTTTCTATAATCAATTCCGTATCTCCTGATATATGCTCCCGGTAATATTTACATGCCACCTCCCTTACTTTGCAGTATGCGCACAATAAAGCATTTTATCACAATCAAATATAATGTAAATAACAATTATTACTGAAAATTTCTATCAATCATTATGAAGTAGTGATAAAATATATAAGGATAAAATTTGAGCTGCCGGAGGGCGGTATGGGGGATATGAGAGATGATATATGAGAAGGCAAAGCTTTATAATGTGACTGAGCTTGTGGAGGATGGCAAGGGAGGTAACCGTCTGCTGCGTCTTCCGATGAAATTAGTCAAGCAATTAAATCCAAATGCGCAGAGATCGGTTTATTATAGCTGCGGCTGTGAAGTGAGATTCAATCTTCATTCCGAAGAAGCAGTGATATACCTTAGCCGGGACAGCTGCGGCAGTGATATCATGCCCTATGGTGTGGCTGAGGTCTGGCAGGGGGATCACCAGGGCCGGTATCAGCTTTCTCCGCAGCCGGTCGGGCAGCACAAGACAGCCATTCGGATTCGAAAGATGGGAACAGAGGAACTGAAGCCTTTAGAAAATGAGAAAAAGCTGTTTGACCCGGAGCTGTACCGTGTATTCCTGCCCTATGATTGGGGCACCTCCATCCACGGAATTGAGGGGGATATCACGCCCCCCGGAAAGGATCAGGTTCCGGACGAGACGCTTCTCTGCTATGGGTCCTCCATAACTCACGGCGGCGGAGCCTCCGTGCCCACCGGCAGTTATGCCCTGCGTTTGGCAAGGAGCCTTGGGATGGACCTGAAAAACCTTGGATTAGCCGGTGCGGCCTGGATGGACGAGGGGATGGCAGATTATATCTGTGAACATAACGAATGGTCGACAGCAGTTCTGGAGCTGGGGATCAATGTGCTTCATTGGTCTTTGGGGGAATTTGAAGACAGGGCAAGAAGTTTTATACGGAGGATTGCATTGTCAAATCCGGAGAAACCGATCTATTGTATCTCTCCCTTTACCAGTATTGAGGATTATAAGCGGCGGGAGCATATACGGGGGATGAGGTGGAGTCTGCATAAAATTGTAAAAGAACTGGATCTGGAACAGCTGCACTATATTGATGGAAAAGATTGCTTAACGGACCTGTCCGGACTCTCCTCCGATGGGCTCCATCCGTCAAATCTGGGAATGGAGGAAATTTCCCGTAAGATATATAATAAAATAACACAGAGCTAATAACACAGAGCTAATAACACAGAGCTGAAAAAATGCTCGGATACCAAATAAAAAGCCTGATAATATGGAATATTAGATTTATCATCATTTGCAGGAGGATTTCACATGTCACAGGAAAATAAAATGAAAAGCACCAGAAACCGCAAAAAAGAGGATGGCAAATTTCATTCCAAACATGTCAAGCATGATCCGCAGGCGGAGAGTGCAAGGGATGTATTCGGATTAAAGGGA
Organism: Bacillota bacterium; assembly: GCA_023423335.1. Taxonomy (GTDB): domain Bacteria; phylum Bacillota; class Clostridia; order Lachnospirales; family Lachnospiraceae; genus Mobilitalea. The sequence goes on from JAFAFU010000051.1 coordinate 137,464, forward strand.
AACCCCGGTAAGGATAAATAATCGGAAACAGCCCCTTCTTGGTTGTCAGAGGCTCCGCTGTCATGTTACTATATAAGGTAAACAGATTACAGAATATTGGGAGAGGACACTGACATGAAGGAATATAAGATACTGCTGTTGGATGCGGATGGAACCTTATTTGATTTTGATGCCTGCGAGAGGGAGGCGCTTAACCTTACGTTCCAAAAATATGGCTATCCTCTGGACGGGGAGATTCGGAAGCAATACGAGACGATCAATAAGGATTTATGGAAACGTTATGAATTAGGTGAGCTTGACCGGAATACCGTCATCTATACAAGATTCGGGACCTTATTTCAAAACATTGGAATTGACGACGACGGCATTGCCTTCGAGGATGATTACCAGGAGATTCTCGGCATGCAGCATTTCCTTCTGGAGGATGCCGCAGAGGTACTCGGCTATTTGCACGGCAAATATGCTTTGTATATTGTAACAAACGGTGTAACGGCAACACAGTACCGAAGACTTCGGGAGTCCGGAGTAGACCGGTATATGAAGAAAATATTTGTTTCGGAAGAAACCGGCTACCAAAAGCCCCGGAAGGAATACTTTGATTACTGCTTCGCAAGAATTGACGGATTGGATTTATCAAAGACCTTGATTATCGGCGACTCCCTTTCCTCCGATATCCTGGGAGGTAATAATGCCGGGATTGATACCTGCTGGTATAATCCGGATGCCCTGGTCAACCAGACCGGTGCTCTGGCCGATTATGAAATCAGAAGCCTGAAGGAGTTGTACCGACTGCTGTAGGAAGAAGAGGCACCTTATACTTCTCATAATACGCTGTTTGCTGAACCGATAGACTAAAATCTGTTCTGCAGCCTGTGTGTGAGAGAAGCATAAGGTGCCTCAATTGTTTATTTTATGCCGCTGCCCGGCTCTGAGATATTCTTCAGAGCTTTTTCGGCACTTTTTTGATACTCCGGCTCCAGGGAGATATCACCCAGGGCAACAATACCGACAAGGCTGTTATTCTCAACAATCGGAAGCCTGCGGATCTGCCGGTCACTCATCAGGCGGGCAGCGTCCTGGATGTCCATTTCCGGGCTGCCGACAACCGGATCCCTGGTCATGATATCACCGACGCTTTGATGGCAGTCTTCTCCGGATGCAGTGCTTCTTACGGCAATATCACGATCCGTTACAACACCGATTACCTTATCCTTTGTACAGACCGGAATACAGCCGCAATCATACTGCTTCATCAGCTGGGCTGCCCGTTCAATGGTATCGTCAGATGTTAAGGATGCGATATCCTTCGACATAATTTCTCTGACCTTCATATATCCCTCCGTTCCGCCGCCTTGCGACAGCTTTCAAATGAATGAAATATCGTACGAAAGTGATTTACTTTCACCCTTTAGCGTTCCCATCCGGTCAGATTTTTAGTCCGCTGCTGCCTCCGGAAAATCCTATTCGTCATCAAGCTCGGAGCAATTCGTTTTGAAGTCGTTGTAGACCGGATTGTTTTTGCAGTCATACTTCTCAATGGGTTCGGGGCCTCTCATGACCGTTCTCTTGATTCGCATCACACCGTTGTCATCCGCCACAATACGCCAGTCCACCATCTGGATCTGATTGCCTATAAGTTCAATTCCGGGAATACCGCGGGTATTGATGCAGCAGCCGGTATTAAAATAGGGCAGTTCGTCACTCTTCGGAAATTTCGCCCGGTGGGTGTGACCGCAGATCAGCATGATCTTATGGCGCTTAATCCATTTCTTATAATTTTTCTCGACCTTATGCCGCTTATCCATGTTCCTGGCCGGGCTGGAAGGGTTCTCAAAGCCTACGATATGCATAAATCTCCAGAAGTAGCGCAGCAGCAGCATGGAGAGACGCCAGAACTGGTCATTCATGAGATCTCCCTGATGACCGTGGACTACGAGGATTTCCTGATCGGTCGATTTATACTTCAGAACCAGGGCTTCAATCGGAATAATCCCTTTCAACAGATCAACCCGGGTTTGGTTATATTCATCATAAAACTGATACAGGTTTTCCTTAACAAAGGGCTTATATTTCAAAAAAATATTGTGGTTACCATAGAGCATAATTAATCGGCCGGCATCATAAAACTTCTTTATCACCCTGAAGATATCGCTGTGAGCCAGCCGGATATGCTTGAACTTCGGGTGCTCCCATAGCTCATCGCCGTCTCCGGCTTCTACATAGACAAAATCCATATTATAATAATAGTCCAGAGCATGCAGCAGGAGGTGCTGATTTCTGGTGAATTCGTCGGAGACGCTGTCGTCGCCCCGATGAATATCACTGAAGAAGATATATTTTGAATTCTCATCGATATATATTCTTTTCGCATTATGATAAGCCTCGCTTAAACGTTTTTCCGTATTCACTGCATCACCCCGCCTGTATAAAATTCGTACCATATTATTATACAGAAAAGGCAACGGCTTATTCAGCTTATAAGAATTTTGAATAATATACATAGAAGAGGCTGTCATACTACATTGACAGCCTCCGTCCCCTATGCAAAAATAACAGGGACAGAACAGTATCCATAGGGAACATCCGATACGACAGAAATATATCCGACACTACAAAACTGCATAAAAGGAGTTGCATCATGGACAGAAAAACAGAGATTCTTGTACTAACCAACGGGATTTTTCCGATGACGGAGGATCAGCAGCAAGAGGTTATAAAGACGGCGCCGAAGGCCTCCCTTACGGTAGTAAGGAAGGAGGAGGTAACCAGGGAGATGCTTGAAAAGGCTGAAATCATCTTTGGCTGGCCGGAACAGGCACATTTAAGGGCAGCTAAGAATTTAAGATGGCTTCAGCTTCCCAGTGCCGGAGCTGACAGCTATATGGACCGGGGACTGTTTCATTGCAGCGATATCAGGCTTACCAACTCCAGCGGTGTATTCGGTCTTCCAATTGCAGAGCATGTCTTTGCCATGATCCTGGCATTCAACCGTAACCTTACGGAATATGCCTGGCAGCAGAAGGACAGTAAGTGGAAAGGGATAAGGAAGACAAAAGATTTCTATGGATCTACGATGGGAATTATAGGCTTGGGGGATATCGGGTCCGAGGTAGCGAAGAGGGCAAAGGCTTGGGGAGCACAGGTTCTTGCTGTTAAGCGGACATTATCCGACAAGCCGGAGTACGTGGACCGGCTCTACACAACGGACGCTCTGGATGAAGTCCTTAAGCAGTCCGATTATGTGGTTATTGCATTGCCGAATACGCAGAAAACCATTGGCATTATAACGGAGCAGAGCCTAAGGAGGATGAAACCTGATTCCTTTCTTGTTAACATCGGCCGGGGAGCACTCATTGATCAGGAAGCGCTGGTGAAAGCGCTGAAGGAGGGTTGGATCGGCGGAGCCGGACTGGATGTAACTACTCCGGAGCCCTTACCCTGTGACAATCCCTTGTGGGAGCTGCCCAATGTCATTATTACCCCCCATGTATCCGGAAGCTCACCGACCAATGACAACAGAAGGATGGGTATCTTTTTAAGAAATCTGGAACATTATCTTTCCGGGCGGCCGCTGGAGAATTTGGTGGATTTTAACGAAGGGTATTAGAGCCGGCAAATATACGTTGCGTCGGGACATAGTTGAATATACGGCTTAATTACCTTCTGGAGCAGGGCTTTTTCTGCCCCGGGAGGTTTTTTGCTTCGGATAATCAATGGTAAACGGAACGATAGCGGCGGCTGTATCGTCTGATTGATATAGAGGAACAATATGGAATGCGGTTTATAGCATATAGGCAAAACAGTACTCATGGGTTTTTCGCTCAGGTTTTGTATACGGCCTTTAGGCGGTAGAAGGAGGTTATTATGAAGAAATTAATATGGATTTTTATTGGAATTATTTTAGCAGGCAGCTTGCTTGGCGGATGCGGAAAGAAGGCTTCGATTGGGGATACGACGGATAAAATCGGCCCGGATAATGGGGAGGCACCGCAATACCAAAGCTTTCTGGCAGAGGTTATCGATACGGCAAACGGGCTGCTGGTAACACCGGAGGAAGGTTCGGATGCCTACAGGTCCTCGGACCGGATCTATGTCGGAATAAATAATGCGGTGATCCGGGATGAGGAAGGAAAGGAAATGACCGCAGAAGAACTGTCAGCCGGAGATATGGTAATGATCTATTACAATGGCGTGATTGCGGAATCCTATCCTGCTCAGATTACGGCTTCCGAGCTGGAATATATCGGCCGGGATCTTCTCCTGGACGGATATATGGCATTGATTGATGATATCTACGGGGAGGACAGCGGGCTGAACGGTGATATCACGATGATTGCTTTTGATACCACAGAATGGGTGGGGCTATCAGAAATTGAGAAGGAAATCATCCTATCTCTGGCGAAAGAGAAGTATGGGCTGGATACCCTGCAGGGAACCTTTGATGAGCTGGCGGAGCAGGGACTGATTGATAAAGAAAATCTGTATTTTGAAAAAGGAATTCTGATTGAGTTAAAAGTGGTGGAATATCAGGCGGAGGATACGATAATAAAGTGCTCCGTAAAAAAGTGGAGAAGCGGCAAAGGAGCCATCGGTGCGGATGCGACGGCAGAATATACCGACGGAGCATGGAAAATCACCAAGACAAATCCCTGGATCAGCTGACCCGGGAGAAAAGCAATACCGGACATAGGGCGGAGCTCCTGAAGCAGCCGGGTTATATCTCCTTCAGGAATTGACGGGTTTTACCCATCTGATAGGAAAGCTTAATCATTTTTTGCTCCTCCTCCGTCATTGTCCGGTCAAACATTTTTTCGAACTGACGAATCAACTGCTCAAAATCAGGGACCTTCTTCGGTATCCGGGGACGGGAAAAGGAGAAGGCCAGTTGTGGTTCATAAATATCAATTTCCATGGAAGGATGGTAAATCCGTTTCAATATCTCGGCTGTATAATAGGCATCATGGTAGGCATCGTGGAATTCATGGGCTAACGGGATACCCAGGGCTTCCACGGTGTATTTTAAGCGCAGCAGCTTCGTTCTGGGGATTCCCAGATGCAGGGAGGCATGGGGCTGGATATTCAGGTATCTCCTGGGCAGCCGCCTCTGGTTGAGATCATGATAATCCGCATTGCGATGAAGCTCCTTAATGTCACTTTTGCCCCAGACACAGAGAATGGCCTCATCCTTGCCGATGAACTGGATAAAGTCTTCATATACAGCCGGGAAATCGGCTTCCGCGGCCAGCTGTTCCGTCCGGATGCCGGTCAGCTCCGTAATAAACGGGCTGACGGCAGTATAGAGAGTGGGTTTTACAAATCTTGAGAAGGTGCCCGCCGTATGGAAAGAGGAATCTAATTTTAAGGCTCCGAATTGGACGATTTCAAAGGGCATTCGTTTCGCGGGGACAACAGCGTCGGAGCCGGTGGCATCCTCCTGCGCTATCGGCTGATCCTGGTTGAATTCCAGATCGAACACGATGTAATACATAAAATGACTCCTTTCAAGGGTGAATCCCTTTTATTTTTTGCTATGTCTTTCTGCATTATACCATATGTGCAAGCGCCTATGGTAGTGGCACTTCGTGCCAGGGTGCGCATTCACTGCGTTCGGGACCAGTATAATATCTGTCGATATTATACCATAATAATCCTCCATGCTGCCGATACCCGCAAATCCCGGCGTCAGCAAAATTTTCACACGATAACCTTTCGGTGTTGATTAACAAAGGAAATAAGTGTTAGAATAGGAATATGATGATAAATGCACACAGGAGGAGAAACACTTATGGATCAGGTTACTTTGGGAAAGACCAAAATTACCGTCAATAAAAACGGCTTTGGTGCCTTGCCGGTTCAGAGGGTTGACAGGGAAGCAGCAGCAAAGCTGCTATGGAAAGCATACCGGAATGGAATTACCTTCTTTGATACGGCAAGATTTTATACGGACAGTGAGGAGAAGATCGGTTATGCCCTGTCCGGAGTCCGTAAGCATATCCATATCGCAACGAAGACGATGGCGGTCAAGCCGGAGGACTTTTGGCAGCAGCTGAGGGAATCCCTCCGATTACTTAATACGGAATATATTGATATCTATCAGTTTCATAATCCATCCTTTTGTCCGAAACCGGGAGACGGAACCGGCTTATATGAGGCCATGCTGGAAGCGAAGGCTCTGGGGCTTATCCGGCATATCGGAATCACAAATCACCGGCTTAAGGTGGCAATAGAGGCTGCGGAATCCGGACTCTATGAAACCATCCAGTTTCCCTTCAGCTATCTGGCCAATGAAAAGGAGATTGAATTGGTTAAACTGTGTCAGGAGAAGGAAATAGGCTTTATTGCCATGAAAGCTTTATCCGGAGGGCTTATTACCAATTCTGCGGCGGCGTATGCGTTCCTTGCCCGGTTTTCCAATGTACTACCGATCTGGGGTATCCAGAAGGAGAAGGAGCTGGATGAGTTTATCTCTTATATTGACCGGCCACCCATACTGAATGATGAATTGGCGGATATCATTGAACAGGACAGGAATGAGTTAAGCAGGGACTTTTGCAGGGGCTGCGGGTATTGTCTTCCCTGTCCGGCAGAAATTGATATCCCCGCTTCGGCCAGGATGTCCCTGATGATCCGCAGGGCACCGGTAGACATCTACCTGAATTCGGAATGGCAGGAGAAGATGAGCCGGATCGAGGGCTGCATCCATTGCGATCATTGTAAGAGCCATTGTCCCTATGGACTGGATACACCATCCCTGCTCCAGGAGAACTGGAAGGATTATAAGTTATTTATATAGGAGTTCCGGATGTATAATTATAAAATGACAATACAATATGACGGCGGCAGGTATAGGGGCTGGCAGAAGCTTGGTGAAGAGGAGAATACAATCCAGGGAAAGCTGGAGAAGGTTTTCTCACAGCTGGAAGGAGAAGAAGTGGAAGTGGTCGGCTGCAGCAGAACGGATGCCGGCGTCCACGCAATCGCCCAGGCAGCCAATGTAAAGCTGCGAAGGTCATTGCCTCCCGGAGCGCTAATGGAATACGTAAACCGTTACCTGCCGCAGGATATCAGCATAACGGGGATAACCTCAGTTCCGGGAAGCTTTCATGCCAGATACCATGCCAAAGAAAAGACCTATCTGTATCAGATCTGGAACAGGGAATATCCGAACCCCTTCCAGAGGAAATACAGTATGCATGTACCGGAGCCCCTGGATAAGACAGCCATGGCAGCGGCAGCAGGACATTTCCTCGGAGAACATGATTTCACAGCATTTTCCAATGCCAGAGGCAAAAAGAAATCCATGGTACGAAAGATTTCTTCCATTATCATATCAGAGGAAGAGGGCATGATCCGTATCCGGCTGGAAGGGGACGGCTTCCTCTACAATATGGTGCGAAAGATCGTAGGAGTACTGGTGGAGGTGGGCCTTGGGAGAATGGAGGAGGCCATAATTGCGGATATATTAACGTCGATGGACAGAAGCCGGGTTCCCGTGCTGGCGGAACCGGGAGGATTATTTCTGGAGAGGATAGAATATGAAACTTGAACACAATTAAGCAAAACACATAAATATAAGAGCTTTGACAGGATAATAAAAAAACGGAACGGGATGAGCATAGGATGAATAAGAAAATAACAGTGATCGGCTGCGGAAGGTGGGGTTCCTTCATTTCCTGGTATCTGGACAGAACGGGACATAAGGTGGCCCTATATGGCAGAGAGAATTCAAGGCATATGAAACAGCTTCTGGAGTCCCGGTCCAATGGATTGCTGACCTTACCGGAAAGCATCGTCCTTGAGACAAATATAAAGCGGGCGGTTTTATCGGAAATCCTTGTGATATCGGTAAATTCCCAGTCCTTAAGGAGCCTGATGCAGGAGTTGGCGGGATACGGCTTGAAGCACCGCACATTTGTATTATGTATGAAGGGGATTGAGATATCAACCGGAAAGAGGTTAACGGAAGTGGTGTCCGAGTATTCGGATGAGACCAATGCCGCAGCGGTATGGCTGGGACCCGGCCATGTTCAGGAGTTTTACTCAGGGATACCCAACTGTATGGTCATAGACAGTACGGACCATAAGGTGAAGGAGGAATTGATTAACTCCTTCAGCAGCGATCTGATCCGGTTCTATTATGGAGAAGACCTGCTTGGGAATGAGATCGGCGGGGCAGCCAAGAATGTGATCGGTATTGCGGCAGGTATGCTGGATGGTTTGAACCTGACGTCCCTGAAGGGGGCGCTGATGTCCAGGGGAACCAGGGAAATTGCCAGGTTGATTAAAGCCATGGGAGGGAATGAGCTGTCCGCTTATGGGTTATGCCACCTGGGAGATTATGAGGCTACCGTATTTTCTGAATTCAGCCATAACCGAAGATACGGCGAGATGTTTGTCAGAGGGCAGGAGTATACGGAGCTGGCAGAAGGATACTATACTGTGGCGGCATTAATAAAGCTTGGCATGCAATATCAGGTGGAGCTGCCGATCTGCAGTGCGGTTTATGAGGTTTTGTACCATGGGCAGGAAGCGGCGGCAGCTTTGGAGCAATTATTCCTCAGGAGCCTGAAAAGGGAATTTTAACGGAAGCGGCGGGATAGAAGATAAGATGATATTACAACGGGATAAAAGCTCAAACCGGATATTTGCTTTTCTCCTCCTGGTAATTATCTTGTCCGTAACGGGGTGCAAACGTAATAGTACCGTCCGAAACGGGGAGCAGGAGGAGCTTTCGCCAGCCTTAAATGCCGGTGAGGTACTGGTGGATCATGTTCGGACAGGCGAAGAGATCTATGCGCTGGTAAGTACCGAGGGTTTAACCGGATATGGGGATCTGTTTCTTGTTCTATCAAAGGAAAACGGGGAATGGATCAGGAGCTATGAAAATGATTTCAGGGAGCTGAAGCCCTGGAAGCTGGATACCGCGGATATAGACGGGGATTCGGCGATGGAAATACTGGTCGCCGTAAGGAAGACCACCCGTTATGATAAGGAAGAAAAGAACCGGATGTTTATTTTTAATTATGAAAAAGACGTTCTGGTGAAGAAATGGACCGGTTCACAGATCGCAGGGACCTGGCGGGACTTTTATGCAGGAGATCTGGTATCTGCGCCGGGAACGGAGCTGATCTTCCTGGAACAGCTGGGGGATGGCCTGGAGAGAATTAAGGTGTATTCCTGGTTTGACTTTGGTTTCTTCCTGCTGGCGGAAAGCGATGGGTATCCGCCGGTGAAGGAATTGGAGGTACAGGAGGAAAACCGTCTCATGATCATCCTCCAGGATGATCATGAGCTCAATCTGATTATGAGGGACGGCAAACTGGCAGAGGCAGAATAACAGGTACAATTCAAATATTGCGCTGATGTCCAAAGCCGCGGGCATCGGCAGTATGGAGGTTTTAGGTTGAAAAGAAGTGCATTTTCAACCGGCAAAAAGCACTTACGTGCTTTTCGTAAAGTATTTATATGCCGCAAAGCGGCAGATGGAGGTTTATATGAAACGGGTAATTGCGATTTTACTATGCTTATGCCTGGCGTTGACCGGTTGCCAAAGCCGTCGGGATAAGGACTATGAGGATGCGGACCGTCAGGAGGATAATGACGGGGAAGAGGATCGGGAAAGGGATAACGGGGATCAGGATGACCGGGAGCATACGGATCAGGCTAAGGATGGGATAAAGCTCCTGAGCTTGAATTCCGAATGGTCCAGGGTGATAACCGCCGATGTTCCTAAAATTCAGTTTACCATACCGGAATATACGGCCAGGGTGGCACCCTACACCATTGCAGAGGATCTGTCCAATATTGAAAATATTGATCAGTTTTCGGGCTTTACGAAGGAACAGAGGGATGCGTTGGTAAAGAATGGCTTCGTCGTGCTGCCGACGACGACTACCCGGATGCACTATACCTATGACAATAACGGATATCAGGGAGTGCCGAACTTCATTACAGCGGATTCGGTATTGCACACCTATCATCAGTTTTATGATAAATCCCTTACCAGCATTGAATCAGGCTTTTTGTATGAAGACCTGGATCAGCTGACCTTAAGAATGCTGAAGAACTCCAATTCACTGCTGTCTGCCTTGAAGGAGGAGGACCTAAAAGCCCTGCAGGAGAAGAATACCGTATTTAATCTGGTTGCCCGGATGCTGATGACGGATACCGCCTCCGCTGCTTCCTTACTGCAGAGGGATATGAAGGGGGAGAATATCAGTATATCCGAAGAGCTTATCGCTTTGGCAGATCAGGAATATGGTATGATCAGGGCGGCAGAAGGCTATAAGCTCTCTCCCAGTCTGAATTTTGACTTTGACTACTCCCAGTTTAAGGTCAGAGGCCACTATACAAAAAGTGAAGAGCTGGGCCGCTTCTTCCGGACAATGATGTGGTATGGAACGGTGCCTCTGCCCCTGTTAAATGGAAAGGGAGAGCTCCTGTATGAGAATACCCTGCAGGCACTGCTGATGTCCTATGCTACCTTCATGGATTCCGACAGCGGCTGCCCTGCGGAGCTCTGGTCCCGGATTTATCAGCCCACCTCCCAATATGTCGGTATCAGTGATGATATTGATGTATTTACGATGAACAATCTGCGGCGATCTGTTTTCAATGATACCGAGGACCCGAACCTGTTCCTCGAAGAGAAATATTATGAGAGCTTATATAAGGCCGTTAAGGACCTGCCGGAACCAAAGATCCAGCCGGAGTTGGTTTTCATGACCACACCGGAGGAGAAGCAGTTCCGGTATATGGGACAGAGATATATCCTGGACAGCTATGTTATGCAGAGGCTGACAGAATCAATCCTCCGGCCCTATCCCTCCGCACTGGATGTAATGGGAGTTCTGGGCAGCGATACGGCAGAGGATTTGATGTTCGGTTATTATAAACCACAGGAAAAATGGCCGGCTTATGAAGAGAGATATACGGCACTGGCTTCCGAGATTTCAGGCTATGGTCCCGATACCTGGAGTGAGAACCTGTACAACGGTTGGATATGGTCGATTCAAGAAGCCCTGACCGAATACGGTTATGATTCCGGAATGCCCTATTTTATGACCACAGAGGCCTGGAAGTACAAGGCGCTGAACACGGCTCTGGGCAGCTATACGGAATTGAAGCATGATACGGTGCTTTACGGCAAGCAGTCCGTCGCGGAAGCCGGCGGCGATATCGAGTATGCGGATTATCATTATGTGGAGCCCAACGTCGAGCTCTACGGCAAGCTGCTGTATCTTACGGATCATACGATCAAGGTGCTGGAAGAACAGGGTATGATGAATGAGAAGCTGGCGGAGGGAGCAGAGCATTACAGAGATCTTCTGGAGCTTTTGATCGTATGCTCCGTCAAAGAGCTGAATAACGAGATGCTGACCGCGGAGGAATACCGTGAGCTTCTCAGCTATGGAGGTATGCTGGAATGGATCTCCATGCTTTTCCTTGAGGGGATCACCGGAGGCTATTACTCGGATTGGGATATCACGGATATGCTGGTGACGGATGTTGCTACCTGCCAGAACACCTATGTTTCTTTAGGAACGGGATATTTTGATGATATCTATGTGGTAATTCCGGTAAACGGCAAGCTGTTCCTGTCCAGGGGTTCAGTCTATTCCCACTATGAATTTATCAGCGACACAAGACTGACGGATGAAGAGTGGTGGGGTCTTCAGGGAATTATTATTAATCATGAAGAATATGGGGATTATCCGGAGTATACGGCTCCTTCCGAGAAGCTGCCCAAGCAGCCCTTCTGGACGGGGAAATTTAAATATGATGTTAATAATGTCAGAATCACACCTCTGGAGGTTCAATGGGAGGGTCTGGTACAATAAACACGGTAAGCAGATTGGTTTATGGCAGAGTATAAGATAAGGAGGAACCGGGACAGGATGGGAATTGACCTAAGGGAATATCGCAGGGAGGATATTCCGGTAATGATAGAAATTTGGAATGCAATAATAGCAGAAGCAAATGCTTTTCCCCAGTTGGGGCCGCTGGATACGGAGAGCGCGGAGGTGTTTTTTGGCGCACAGTCCCATACCGGAGTGGCCGCCGACGGGGATGAAATCCTAGGCCTCTATGTACTTCATCCGAACAATGTGGGCAGGTGCGGGCATATCGCCAATGCTTCCTATGCCATCCATAAGAACTGCAGAGGACGGGGTATCGGAGAGCTGCTGGTTCGGGACAGCTTAAAAAAGGGCCGTGAACTGGGATTTCGTGTGATGCAATTCAATGCCGTAGTCAGTACAAATCATGCCGCAATCCATCTGTACGAAAAGCTTGGCTTCCATCGTCTGGGAGTGATACCGGACGGCTTTCTCCTGGGAGACGGGACCTATACGGATATTATATTGTTTTATATCGAGCTGTAAGAGGTAATGTATAAATCACAAGGAAGGCAGGGACTAATATTTGGTTATCGGAGCGGTAAGAGTTGCCATCCATGTACCTTGGGTTCATTCCCTGAAGGAGAAACGCATGGTTGTAAAAAGCCTGTGTGCCAGGGTGCGGAATAAATTTAATGCTTCCATAGCGGAGGTGGAGGAACAGGACACCCACCAGAAGGTAGTACTTGGTTTTTCCTGTGTTACCTCGGATAAAGCCCATGCGGACAGCATGTGTGACAGCATTCTTAATTTTATTGAGGGCAATACGGAGGGAAGCATCCTAAGCATTGAGAGGGAGATTATTTAACTATTTCATAGGGGGAAGCATATGGAAGCCTATACACTTACGAAAGAACAGGCAAGGAGGTTCATCCTGTGCAAACAGGGTTTGCTGGGAGATTACCGCTTTCGGGGCAAGGAAGGGATTTTGGAGTATATCCGTCAGGCAGGCTGTATCCAATTTGACCCGATCGATGTCTGCGGCAAGAATGCCGAGCTGGTTTTGCAGTCCAGGATAGAAGGCTTTAAAAAAGAGATGCTGTATGAGCTTCTGTATGAGGACCGGCAGTTGATGGACTATTTTGACAAAAACCTGGCGATTCTGCCGGTTTCGGATTGGAGTTATTTCGAACGGATCAGGGAAGCCAACCGCAATTCCGGCCGCGGCCGCGAGGAGGTGGACCGGGTAGCGGCTTCTATCAGGAAGATGATAGAGGAGCGGGGACCGCTCAGCTCCAAGGATCTGGATATGAAGAAAAAGGTGGACTGGTACTGGAGCAGCACGAATCTGGCCAGGGCTGCCCTTGAAACTCTGTATTTCCGCGGGGAGCTGATCGTTCACCATAAGAAGGGAACAAATAAATATTATGCTCTGGCAGAGGACTATATTCCGGGGGAGTTGCTTGAGGCGCCCGATCCGTTTCCGATGGAGCTTGACCATCTGAAGTGGAGGGTGCTCCGAAGGATTTCTGCGGTGGGCATGCTATGGAATAGGCCCTCCGATGCCTGGATTTATATCTGGAATCTGAAGTCCGAGCAGCGCAGAGCTGTGTTTGAAGCCCTGACGAACGAGAACAAAATCGCTGAGCTTACAGTAACCGGGCTGAAAGACAAGCTCTATTGCCTGAGGGAGGATATCCCGCTTTTAGAAAAGGTTCTGCAGGCTGGCCGGGAAGGCAGTGAATTTCCCCATAGAACGGAGCTGATTGCGGCGCTGGACAATATGCTTTGGGACCGGAAGCTGATAAAGACTATTTTTGATTTTGATTATAAATGGGAGATCTATACCCCGGCGGAACAGAGGAAATACGGCTACTATGTACTTCCTTTACTGTCCGGAGAGGGATTCATCGGCAGGGCGGAGCTGGTCTGCGACAGGAAAACCCGGACCCTGCTGGTAAAAAATCTATGGCTGGAGGAAGGAATTAAGCTGACGGCGAACCGGAAAAAGGAAATTAAGAAATGCTTCCTCCGGTTTCAGAAATTCCATGGATTGAAACAGTCCGAATACCTGGAGGGATGTAAATTGTAATGGGATAATCCCGGGTTTTACTATCTGAAACCACCATATATTGGCAAATATAATTGACAATATATAGAAGATCATATAAAATATAGTTAGTTTGGACAGACTATAATCTTATGAAGGTGGTGAAAATAATGGGAGATCCGAATCCTAAGAAGGCTCCGAAGAAGAAGGCGAATAATACGAAGTCATCCGCACAGGCACCTGCATCCTCTGCAGCGGCAACAAAGAAGAAATAACCGGATTGATTAATGAGCATTTTTATTCATACAATGCAGTATCGTATTGAATAAAGAAAAATTCCCCCGGACAGAAAAACCGGAGGAATTTTTTATATCCTTGCGAGCATCAGATTGCCGGAGGAATATCGTTTCAGTCCCCGATAGAAGAAAAAAAACGCCAGGGTGACGGTGATTGCGGCAGCGCCCAATACGATTAAGAAATGGATCGGGTTAAAATGGAGTATTACCTTAAGAGGCAGGTAATAGATCAGCCCCACCGGAATAACGGTATATAATATCAGGCGGACCGAATTCTTAAAGATACCGTCCGGGTAAGTAGAGAAATGAATGGCGGCAGAGGTCAGGTTATGTGCCAGCATATCACCTCTTACAATCCAGAAGGAGATACTTCCGGCGATTACGGTAAAGGCAGTCAGTATGATTGCACCCAGGAGAGACATTACGGTAAACAACAATAAATTTATCAGGCTGAACTTAAAGATGCAGATTACCAGGTAACCATAGATCAGATCACCTATGGCGGAAGAATTCGTGCCGGAGGAGATGACTCCAAGGAGCACGTTTTTGGGCTGGACCAGGAAGGAATCCAGCTTCCCGTTCATAATCAGATCGGACAGTCCGTAAGCCCGGTCAAAAAAGATGTGAGACAGTCCGAAGGTACTGGCTGCCAGTCCCCACAGGACCAAGACATCATGCAGGGCATATCCGCCAATATCGTTTTTCAACTGGAACAGGAGCAGCCACTGGATAATGAAGGTTGCATTATTCAGTACCATGAACAGGACATTCATAAGAAAGGTCACATGATTGGTCATTTCCCGCATAATATTGTACTTCACGGATAAGAGAAGAACTCTGGTCTGGTGTTTAACCGCCGTTAACATTAATTTTCTTCACCCCTCTCCCATAAACAGTCATTAGTATTGAAAACGATGCCGCAAAATAGATAAACTGAACCAGAAGGACCTGAAGGAACAGCTGCATATCAAAATGTATCACCAGCTTTGCCGGACCATAGGTCACAACATAAATAGGGGTACATTTAATGATCGGTTGTGCCCAGGAGGGAAACATCTCAACAGGGAACAGGATGCCAAGGATCAGTATAATCTTGACGTAGATCCAGTGAAACGGGGCTGCATCCTCGATCCAGAAGGAGAGGACGGAGATACTCATTGTCAGGAAGATATTGATCATTGTCCCGGTGATAAAGACGATCATTATAAGGGGCAGATATACCGGATTAAAATCCGGGAGTCCTCCGATAAAGAGATACCCGATGGAAAGACCGGCTCCCAGGTACAGGAAAAACTTAATAGCGATCTCTCCCAAATTTCTGGTTATCATATATAATACATAATGGTAAGGCTTATTGATGACATAAGCGATGGAGCCGCTCTTGATGTCATTGCTGATCTGCGCGGTAATGGAATTATTCCTGGTTCCAAACCAGACGATTTCTGTCAGTATGACATACCAAATCATCTGATTCATGGAGTAACCGCTGATTATCTGCTCCGGGTCTGAGTAGATATACTGCCACAGGTTCAGGAATACAAAGAGGACGATGAAGAACATCACAAAGCCCATAAGAATATTCAGGATATATTGGAGGCTCTCCATCAGGGTAGTCTTAAATACAAAAAGATATTTCCTCATGGTCAGTGACTGCCTCCTCCCTTATAAATATCTGTTATAATATTCTCCAAGGGTACATTGGAGATGTTGATATCAATGATATTATCCGCATCAATCAGCTTCATGGCATCCGAAATACATTTCTTTGTAGTATCCACCTCAAGCTTTAAATTATTTCCTTTACTCTTCAGGACGGTAATACCCTCCTCCTCCTTCAGCTCCGTCGGCTCCTTCAGTTTTACTTCCACCAGCTTCTTATTCAAGTAATGATATTTTAAGTTCTCCATGGAATCATCCGTTACGATCTTACCGTGATTTACAATAATGATTCTCTTGCAAAGCTTTTCGATATCCCCGACATCATGGCTGGTGAGGAAAATCGTTGTCTGGTATTCCCTGTTCATCTGCTTAATCAGTGTCCGGATATTTTCTTTCACCACAGGATCAAGACCGATGGTGGGCTCATCCAGAAATAGGACCTCGGGCTCGTGGATCAGGGAGGCAACAATCTCACAGCGGATCCTCTGCCCCAGGGAAAGATTGCGCACCGGGGTATTGATAAACTCCTCCAGTTCAAAAATGCTTTTCAGGCTCTCGATCCGCTCTTCAATTTTCTCCTCCGGCAGGTCATAAATAGCTCCGAAAAATTTAAAATTGTCATAGGGGGTCAGGTGAGTCCAAAGCTGCTCCTTTTGGCCAAAGACAGTACCGATTTTGTAGGCCAGCTTCTTTCTGCGTTGTGTCGGACAGATGCCCAGTACGGACACCTCGCCGCTGTTCGGATACAGGATGCCGGTCAGCATCTTGATGGTTGTGCTTTTTCCGGCTCCGTTCGGCCCGATGAAAGCCAGGATTTCCCCTCTCTGAACGGAGAAGCTGATATCCTCCACCGCATTTATCTCCCTGTATTTCGGCCGGAATATTGATTTTACGCTCCCCTTCAGGCCCTTCTCTTTTACCTTCACCCGGAATTTCTTAGACAGATTTGTTACCCTGATGGCCTCCATATAATCCTCCCTTCCGGAGCCGTTGCATAATAACAATAGCGGCCCCTCTCCCCCGCCCTTATTGGGAATGTTCCCCCAATAGGGTAAATTTCGGAATAGTATAGCATAGAAGTTTTTTGGATGCAAGCAATATTTTATCTGATAAATAGATATTTGTTGGAATAATAACTGGGAATGGATCAAATGTAATATTTATTTCTGATAATAGCCGCTGAAACAATAAGGTATTTCAAATCAGGGAGAGACAGGTGGAGTAAAATTTATAGTAAATAATACAAAACCGGGATTGACAGTAGGAATAATCAGTGATATATTGAGCATAAATTCATTGAATATATATTCAATGAATTTATGCTCAATATAATAGCTTCATACGGATAAATTAGTATTTTATACACATAACTTGAACAGAGGGATGATTTGGCATGGGAAAAAGAGAAGAACAGAAGGCGGAACGAAAATTTGCAATATTACTTGCCGGGCTTGATTTGTTTGTGAGGCGGGGCTACAACGCAACAAAGATTGCCGATATTGCCAAGGAGCTGAATATGAGTGTGGGACTGCTGTTCCATTACTTTGAGTCCAAGGAGAAGCTGTATGAGGAGCTGGTCCGGCTCGGGTTATCCGGATCACAGAGTCTTTCAGAGCTGCCGATGGACCCGGAACACCCTCTGGAATTCTTCGAACAGACGGCCGCCTTTATTCTTGATAACATGAGGGAGCCTATGGTTACCAAGATGTTTGTTCTGATGAGTCAGGCCGCGTTAAATGATGCCGCTCCCCAGGCGGTGAAAGATTTGGTGGCCAGGGAGGATAGCATTGAGATGTCCATACCGCTCATTGAGGCAGGACAGAAGCTGGGGATAATAAAGGATGGGAATCCGAAGGCGCTTTCCCTGGCCTACTGGGGCTGTATCCAAGGAATTGCGGAGGAACTTGCCCAATGCCCGGGGGAGCCGATCCCTGACCCAAGCTGGGTCGTTGATATCCTGAGAAAAGTACCATAAAAATTATAATTATTAAGAAGGAGGGGAAGCAATGAAGAAAATCATTATTATCGGAGGAGGAATTGCCGGGTTGTCCGCAGGAATCCATGCCCGGCAATATGGCTTTGAAAGTGTTATTTACGAAAAGCATTCCATCGTTGGCGGTCAATGTACCGGCTGGGACCGCAAGGGTTATCATGTGGATGGCTGTATCCATTGGCTGACCGGCACAAGGGAAGGGACAGAGCTGTATGATCTGTGGGAGAATGTGGGGGCACTGGGAAATGTAGAGATCATACAACAGGACTGCTTCGGAACCTATGAAATTGATGGAGTCACTGTCAACCTGTGGAAGGATCTGAACCGCTTTCAGAGGGAGCTGACGGAGCTTGCTCCTGAGGATACGAAGGTTATCGAGAAGATGATCCGGGAGATCAGAACCCTCCAAACGATGGATACTCCGTCAAGTATGCCCCTCAGTATGATGACCTGGAAGGAAAAGGTAAAGACAGTAAAGGCAACCGTAAAGCCGATGCTGTTTTTGGGTAAATTGCTGAAAACCGGCTGCGGGGATTACGGGAAACGCTTTCAGAGTCCAATTCTTAGAACCTTGTTTACGATGATACTGCCGGATAACTACAGTATACTGGCATTTTCTTATGGTATGGCCGAATTTTCCAGCGGAAACGGCGCTATTCCAAAGGGAGGCAGCCGGGCAATGGCACTGCGGATGGAGCAGCGCTATAAGGAGCTGGGAGGAAAGGTATTCTGCAATTCTTCGGCGGAAGAAATCATGATAGAGAATGGAGAGGTGAAGGCAGTAAGGCTTGCAGACGGAACGATTGAGAAAGCGGATTATATAATCGCTGCCTGTGATGCGAAGGTAACCTTTGATCATCTTCTGCAGGGAAGGTACCAGGATAGGAAGTATGAAATGCGCTACAGCAACCCCGGGGATTATCCCCTGCCGACCAGTGTGCAGGTTGCATTCGGTGTGGAAGAGGATTTGAGCAGTTATCCTTATACTCTGGTATTCCCGGTTGAGCCATTCCAAATTGGAACCGTAAGGCAGCCAACAATGAGTATCTGCAATTATTCCTATGACAAAGACTTTGCATCAGAGGGGAATACCGTAGTGATTACGACAGCAAATCAGTCGGAGGAGGATTACTTATACTGGGAGAAGCTTTATCAGGATAAGGAGGCTTACCGGAAGGAAAAGCAGAGGATTGCAGAAGAATACTTAAGCAGGTTCATAAAGAGGTTCCCGGAGCTGGCCGGAAAGGTTCATGTTTTAGATGTCGCAACCCCGATAACCTACCACCGTTATACCGGAGCCTACCATGGGGCCTGGATGTCCTTTATGATGACGACAAAATCAAAATACATGAGCCATCCGGGCATCATAAAGGGGCTGAAAAACTGCTACCTTACCGGGCAATGGCTGACACCTCCGGGAGGTCTTCCGATTGCGGTTACTTCCGGGAAATATACGGTACTGCGGATTGCCAGGGCGGAGAAGATGAAGCTAAAGTAATGGCATTGCATTGACAGTATCCGGAGCAGCCTTTACAATAGAACAAAATAAAAAATACATATCGGAAGGGAGTGTATCGGCCATGAGAATTTCTTCACTATTTGAACAGAACAAGACAGTATTGTCCTTTGAGGTATTTCCGCCGAAGAAGACCAGTCCGATTGAAACCATATACAAGACCCTGGATGAGCTGCAGGGATTACGGCCGGATTTTATCAGTGTTACCTACGGCGCCGGAGGGAATGCCGGGGATACGGCCACCAGCGATATTGTGTCGGTAATCAAGCATAAGTACGGGATAGAGCCTCTGGCGCACCTGACCTGTGTCAACGATACGAGGGAGGAGATTGAGCAGGTGCTTAAGCGTCTGGAGCAGAGCGGAACCAGGAATATACTGGCCTTACGGGGAGACTTAAATCCGAATATACCTCCGAAGAACCAGTTCTGTTATGCCAGTGAGCTGGTCGAATTCATCCGGAGGAGGGGAGGCTTTTATATTTCCGGGGCCTGTTATCCGGAAGGGCATATCAATGCGGCCAATATGGAAGAGGATATCAGAAACTTGAAAAAGAAGGTAGATGCCGGTGTGGAGCATCTGATCTCGCAGCTTTTCTTTGACAACACCCATTTCTATTCTTTTCTGGTGCTTGCCAGAAAAGCGGGAATCAAGGTTCCTATTGAAGCAGGGATTATGCCGGTGACAAATAAAGCGCAGATTGAGAGGATGGTTACTCTGTGCGGCGCCAGTCTGCCTTCCAAATTCACCAAGATGATGCAGCGCTTTGAGCATTCCCCGGAAGCCCTCAGGGATGCGGGTATCGCTTATGCGGTGGATCAGATTGTGGATCTCATCTCCCAGGGGGTAGAGGGAATCCACCTGTATACGATGAATAATCCCTATATTGCACGTAAAATCAGCGAAAGCATTTCCGGGCTGATAACCGCCTGAGGGTAAAACTTATTCGGGTAAAGGATAAGAAAACACATAATATCTTATTATATTACAAAAGTGTTTGCGTTCTTATCATTTATACCCTAAAATATAGTTATAATTAACTGCATATTCTGCATGACAGGCAAATTATTTTATAGGAATATGGTGGGATAAATCAGGGGTGTGGCATGGTAGAAATCAAAGAAGTAGCTTCCGCAAGGGACCGAAGAGTATTTGCTTCCTTTCAGGTAAAGATGTATAAAAAGATTCCGCAATCAATACCGGATATGATATCCGATGAAATGAATAACTTCAATCCGAAGAAGAATCCGGCCTATGAATACTGCAGTGCCAGGCAGTTCCTGGCCTATAAGGACGGTAAGTGTGTCGGAAGGATTGCGGGAATTATCAGCCATGCGGCCAATGAAAAATGGAATACGAAGAGGGTCCGCTTCTCCAGAATTGATTTTATCGATGACAGAGAGGTGGCCGCCGCACTGCTTGGAGCAGTTGAGAATTGGGGCAGATCGGAGGGACTGTCTGAAATCCATGGTCCCATAGGCTTTTGCGATATGGACCAGGAGGGAATGCTGGTGGAGGGCTTTGACCGGGAAGGGATGTTTATTACGATTTACAATCACCCTTATTATGCCCAGCATCTGGAGGCACTGGGCTTTCGCAAGGATGTGGACTGGGTGGAATACCTGGTGAAGCTTCCCGCAGAGGTTAACCATAAGCTGGATGCCTTGTCGGAGGCGGTCCTCAGAAAATTTAAGATTACTCTGGTCGAACCGGAAACCAGAAAGGATATCAAGCCCTATATACCAAAAGTATTAAACCTGCTGAATGAAACGTATCAGAATCTCTATGGGACAGTGGAGTTATCCGATGCCCAGATCGATAAATATTATAACCAGTTCATCCTGCTTATTAATCCGGAATACGTCAAGCTTCTGGAGAATGAGAACGGGGAGCTGATCGGCTTCGGCCTGGCAATGCCTTCGATGAATTCCGCTGCCAAAAAGAGCAGAGGAAAACTGTTTCCCTTCGGCTGGTACCGAATGCTCCGGGCACCCTATGCAAAAGCCAGGGTACTGGATCTATATCTGATCGGTGTCGTACCGCGAATGCAGAATAAGGGTCTTACCGCGGTTTTACTGAATTCCATGACGAATACAGCCCGTAAAAACGGAATACAGTATGCGGAAACCGGTCCGGAGCTCGAACTAAACAGCCAGGTGCAATCTCTTTGGAAGCACTATGAGACGGAACAGCATAAGCGCAGGCGCTGCTGGATAAAAGAATTGTAAGCAGCAGCCGGGAACAATAACATGGCTCTGATAGCACAATATATCAAAATAATAAAATGCGGAAAATCAGGCAGAACGATAGGGATAAACGGCTCCTATGGGCGATTAATATGGTATGATAATTCTTGAACTGGACATATTAACTACCGAAATTACGTGATATATTATTACCGGAAAAATATCAGGAGGGAAAACGATGTTTCGGATTGGATGTCATCTGTCCGTTTCTAAGGGATATGAAGCAATCGGGAAGGATGCCATCAGTATTGGGGCCAATACCTTCCAGTTTTTTACCCGTAATCCGAGGGGCGGCAGGGCAAAAGCAATAAATCCGGAAGATGTCCGGAAATATCTTGAAATTGCCGGGGAGCATGGGATTGGAAGGATTGTTGCCCATGCACCTTATACCTTAAACCCTGCTTCAGCCAAAGAACGGACCAGAGCGTTTGCGCTGGAGGTCATGGAGGATGATTTAAAAAGGCTGGAATACCTGCCCGGCAATTATTATAATTTCCACCCCGGAAGCCATGGAGGGCAAGGGGTAGAGACCGGAACAGAGTATATCATAGCCGCTCTGAATAAGATTATAAAGCCGCAGCAATCCACAAGGATATTGCTGGAAACCATGGCAGGCAAAGGCTCTGAGATAGGGAGGACCTTTGAAGAGCTGCGGCAGATTCTGGAGGGAGTTGAGAGGAAGGATAAGATGGGAGTCTGCCTGGATACCTGTCATGTCTATGATGCCGGATACGATATTGTAGGCAATTTAGATGCTGTTCTGGAAGAATTTGACCGGATTATCGGACTTGATCTGCTGTATGCCATCCACCTGAATGACAGTAAGAATCCCATGGCCAGCGGCAAGGACCGCCATGAGAAGCTGGGAGAAGGAGCTATCGGCATGGAGGCCTTTGAAAGGATGATCAACCATCCTAAGTTAAGGGATCTGATCTTTTGCCTGGAAACTCCCAATGAGCTGGAGGGATATGCCCTGGAAATTAAGAAGCTGAAGGAGCTGTACCGGCAATAGCGGCTGAAGGGAATTATTATAAAGGTATTTGAACATTTGCGGTCCGCTTTTAATAAACATGGCGGTTTTACCGCTGAGGAGGTATGGTTATTATATGAAGTATTGCTGGACAACGATCCGGGTAAAAAATCTGGATGCATCGATCAAATTTTACCGTGAGATTTTAGGGCTTATGGAGAACAAACGATTTCCGGCAGGTCCCGGAGTGGAGATAGCTTTCCTGGGAGAAGGGGAAACCTTAGTGGAGCTGATCTGCCGGGAGGGGGATAGAAAGCTCGATATCGGCCCGGATATTTCCCTGGGGTTTCAAGCAGGTCCGCTGGAACAGGTGATGGAGCTGCTGAAAGAGAAGGGGATTGACATCATAAGCGGACCCCATCAGCCGAATCCTCATATGAGATATCTTTTTATTGAGGATCCGAACGACCTTAAGATCCAATTGGTTGAGATAATGGAGGAAAAAGAATAGCGTCAGGATAAAAATGGAGCTGTTGCGATTATGTAACAGCTCCATTTTAGTTAAATCGGCGGACGTCAGTCAAATTCTTCTTGACATTTCCAGACTATAGCAGTAGTATAAATATATAAACTATTACTATAGTCTGGAAAGGAAATAGGATGGAAGGCATAAAGCTATTTGACAGCGAACTTAAGGTAATGGAAGTGATCTGGGAGAAGGAGCCGATATCCGCCAAGGAAGTCAGCCTGCTTTTGGGGGATGCCATTGGCTGGAATAAGAATACAACCTATACGATTCTTAAGAAATTGGTGGATAAAAAGCTGGTTGAACGGAAGGATCCGAATTTTATCTGTACCTCCAGAATTAAGAGAGAAGAAGCCCAGGCTGCCGAAACCAACAGTCTGATTGACCGGTTTTACCAGGGCTCCAAGAGGAAATTTTTTGCGGCTTTTCTGCAGAGCGAGAAGCTGACCAGGGAAGAACTGCAAGAGCTGAAGGATATGATTGATAAGAGTGGAGAATGATATGCTGCATGAGATGTTTTATTGGATTCTGAATATGAGTATCCTGGGAACCGTATATGGATTGCTGTTGTACTTACTGAGGCTGATAAAGGGCTTTCCCAGGTTCGGAAGCTATGCTTTGTGGGGAGTCGTGGGGCTTAGGCTGCTTTGCCCGGTGGGCTTTTCCAGCAGGTATAGTCTCTTAAGCCTGATCTCGCGGGCTATTCTAAAGGTGAGTGTCAGATCTGTCACCGTATATGAGAAGACCGGAGCACCGGGCATCCTTCCGGAACTGACCCTGTCGAATTCAATTCAGGCCGCTTCGGATTATGCTCCGCTGACCTATAAGACGAATCTCCTGGAGAACTTTTTTCAGGTTGCCTCCGTTATCTGGGGTATTGTCTCTGCAGCAACGGTACTGACGGTGCTGGCTCTGTATCTGCTATCTGTCACGGAGCTAAAAAAAGCAGAACACGTAAGGGATAATATTTATAAGGGATCTATGGTGGACACGCCGACGGTATTTGGGATAATCAGGCCAAGGATCGTACTGCCCGCAGGGGGCGATCCGGAATATCTGGAGCAGGTATTGCTTCATGAGAGGATTCATATCAAGCGAAGGGATAATCTCTGGAGGATGCTTGCGATGCTGACAGCCTGTCTTCATTGGTTCAATCCCTTTGTCTGGTTCTTTTTAAAAAGCTTTCTGAGTGACTGTGAGCTGGCCTGTGATGCAAGGGCTGTGAAGCATATGAAGACGGAGGACAGGAAGGACTATGCCAGAGCACTTCTTAAGCTCGGTACCAAGGATATGACGGTATTTTCATCAGCCTTCGGGAGCAGCAGGGTAAAGGTCCGGATCCGGTCAGTCCTGACCTACAGGAAACTGACCATGTTTTCGTCGGCTTGTTTCCTGCTGATGGTATTGGTCATTGCATTTATGCTGTTAACAAACAAGGTGGTCTGACATTTCACTGAAAAAGTATAACGGACTGCGGTTCCAGGCTCTTAAGGAGGGATTATATTGAAGTTGAAGCAGGAAAAGGGATTGTATTTTTTTACCCTTATGTTATTTATACTATACTTTCTGTCCGGGGCTTTTTTGACCAGCTGCGGAGCTAAAGAAGCGGCGGAACAAAACGAGGACAAAGAACCGGTTTCTGCGGGGGAGCTTTCGGGAAACCGGGAGACTTCCAAGGGAGTCTTGCCTGAGCCGGCCTCTGCCTTTGAGACGAGTTGGGGCGGCGATATCTATTACAGTGACATCACCTATGAGGCAGTGGAGGATTATCTGAGAATACTGCAGGATAATGGGTGGATTAACGTGGAGGTTATCCCCGGACTGTTTGATGGGAGCAGCGGGATATCCCCGGATGAGCCGTTTGCGTATCTATATAATTCTCCCTCCGGCCTTCCGGAAGGAATCACCGGACTTATCCTGTCGGACGGAAAGGATCTTTTGCAATTAGTAATCACAATCGAGAGCAAGGAAAGCCCGATGGGCAACAGCATCCTGGTCCGGTTGGAGAAAGGGGTGTCAGGGGAAATGGCAGCGGGACGCAAGGATGCCCTGACCATTCAGGAAGCCCTGGCACTAATACAACCGGAAGTGGACCGTCTGGTGGATAACAACGAGATATCGGCGGGCAGACAAAAAATCATTGGTCTGTTTGAAATATTTATTGAGGATGCCTATGAGAAAATGGGACTTCAGGCATATGCCGCAATCAGTAATTCCGGGGTTACCGGCAGCTTCTTGATCTGTAACGGCCAGGTTCTGCATGTCATGGGGTATCTGGAAGAGGCCTGCGTAGCGGATCTGGACGGGAATGGAAGATATGAGCTGCTGGACCTTTTTGGCTTCGGTTCGGGAATTTATCGTATCGAGTTATCGGCCTATGAATATGGCAGGCCGGTTTATGTCAGCTCCTATGCGGAGGTTCTCCACCAAAAATACAGCAACTGCCTGATTCCCGACCAGGGGTATGGGGAGCTTGCCTTTTATAAGATCAGCGATTCCGAGGTAAGGCTGATTGGAAATGAAACCGATTATGGTAAATTGGTGATAGAGGATCTGTATCTGGTACCGGAGAACCTGGAGGATTTCCCCTTCCGTCAATGGAAGGATGTCTTTGACCAGAGCCGTCTCCCTGAAATTGATAAGAGGATACCGGAGGAGGTGCCGGACATTGTAATCTCCGTGGATGGAAGGAGCCTGGATTATGTCACCAAGGCAACAAAATGGGATGGGATAACCGAAGATTATAATACGGTCCGGATAGCCCGTGAGATTATGGATCAGGGAAATTTTGTACCGACCTACGGTTTGGGCTTTGGAATGGATGCCGGATATTTTATTGAGATGGATTTCGGTGACTATATCCCGGATACCATTCAGGTGAAGGATGCGATACTGGAGGATAACGGCAATATCCGATACGGCTCCAAGCTGGTGATGGACAGAGAGGTTGAAATTCTGGATGACAGACAGGCCGGTTTCGGACTGGTACAGCATATGGCTTACATGCTAAGCTCTTATTCCGGAGATTATATGAGGGACTGGTACCGGATATTCCATGTAATCTGCACCTGGGGAGAGAAGGAGGCCGTCTATACCTTTATCATCAATACCGGGAAGGAAGAGAAGGTAACTGAAATCACGGACCATGATTTTTTGGTGCCCGGCGGAAATTACTCTATGCTTTCATCCAGTTGGGGGGTCGGGCTTCAGATTAATACAAAATCCGGGGAGCTTCCGGAGCAATTTATGATCGAATGGCAGGTAAGCGGGGGAGAGATCAGAACCTGGAGGGAGGAATATCGGAAACCCTTTGAGATTGCCGATAAACACCACGGACACCCGATGACTTCCTCTTTCGATGCCAATGGGGGAGCGGTCATATGGCACCCGACCACCTATGAGAACGGTGAGAGAGCTCACATCAAAGCATTCCTTTACCGGAATGCCGGGGATAAGAGCCCGGCAGCAGTCTCTGAGATTACCCTGATCTGTGAAAATGGAAACTGGAAGGAGAAGCCGGAATAAAGCGGCTATAAATTCTGCCTGAATCATGGCGGCCGTAGGGGTAAAATGCAGACAGCAGCAGTAAGGGAAAATATAACAATTATGAAACTCTCCGCAGAGTTATGTCGTCTAACCATAAGAAGCAGATTACCAATATAGAACGGAGGTTGCCTATGAAGAGAATATTTGTTGCTTATTGTCTGTTCATCATCCTCGCGGGAGGGATCTTGTCCGGCTGCAGCAGCCGGGCAACGGCATCCGAACCGCTGAACGGAAAGGACGCTATAAAGGAATATGACGAGATGGTCGAGCTGGAGACTTTGGATAAGGCCTATATTGAAGGACAGAAGGATTTTGCTTATGGGATATTCAATGCTCTGCAGGATGGAGAAAATATCTTCATCTCACCCTACAGCATTGCTACGGCCTTGTCCATGCTGTATAACGGAGCAGATACCGGGACGAGAGAGGAGATGGCACAGCTTTTCGGATATGATCTGCTGCCGGGATATACTCCGGATCACAGCGAGGCGGCCAATCACTATGTGAACGCGAACAACAAACTGCGGATGGAACTCATGCAGGCAGCAGATCCCAAGGTGAAGATAAACGTTGCAAATTCGATTTGGCTGGCACAGGACGGGGAATTTGGCGACCGGCTGGAAACGGTATTATTGGCCCCGGCCCGCTATTATTATAATGGTGATATCTTCAGTGTGGATTTTACAAAAGAGGAGACCCTGAAGGAGGTTAACAGCTGGGTATCAAAGAAGACCGAAGGAATGATTGACCCATTTCTTGACAATTTTTCTGACCCGGAGCTGCTGCGGGTATTTCTTGCAAATGCGGTTTATTTTAACGGGGAGTGGACGCTTCCCTTTGAACCGAAGGATACAAGGGAGGCACCGTTCTATGGAGAAGAGTCGAAAACCTCTATTGAAATGATGCATCTTTTTAAGGAAAAATTCCGGTATTATAGTGAGGGAGGAATTCAGGGAGTAGTCCTTCCTTACGGAGATGGCAGGATTGTCATGGACATCCTGATTCCGGAGGATAAACAGCAATCCATCCGGGATCTTACGGAAGGATTGCCCCCGGAAGAACTGGACGGATTTCTTCATAAGCTGGAGACCTCCGATGAAGTGAAAATCGATACCCTCGGAATACCGAAGTTTGAGCTGGAATACGGTCTGGTGAATCTGAATAACGCATTGGCCGGAATGGGAATGGAGGAGGCATTTCTTCCGGAGGCAGCAGATTTTGAGCTGATCGGGGAGCAGCTATATGTCAGCCGCGTTGCCCATAAAGCGATCATCCGGGTCGAGGAATGGGGAACAGAAGCCTCCGCCGCCACCGGTATTGAGGTGGATACAACATCAGCGGTGATGGATCCGCCGTTAAATTTTATTGCAGATGTACCATTTTTGTTCTTCATCCGGGATACCGGTACGGATACCGTATTATTCATGGGCAGTATGAACCAGCCGAAACATTAGGAAAGAAATGCAGGGCACTGTAAGCGGGAGCTTACAGTGCCCTGTTTTGGTGTTCCTTTAAGGAAGATCGGATAAACATTTTTTCTGATAAATGCTACTTCGCGGTCGCTCCTGCCTTATCCACTACGGTTAAGAATTCTCCTATGCTGACGGTTACGGAGGAGGTCAGATCTGCCGCTGTGGGAGCACCCTCGTCGTTTAAGGCAATCGCCTTTACATCGGCCGGGGTCTTACCTGTTATGTAATTGGAGAAGGACTTGGCCTGTTCAAACCATTCCTTGCCGATGCCGGAGCTTTTCTTCATACCATAGCCGTCACCCAGTTCGTTCTTGGTTTTGAATTCTGCAGTTAGATCGGAAGTGATTTTACCCTCCTTTGAGAAAGCGATGTTGGCCTGGGAGGCATCGATGATGCTGCTGGTAATCTTGCCGTCCTTATCCAAGGTAATGGCCCCGTAGAAGGTATATGGCTGTGCAAGACCATCCCCGTCAGCGGCATTTTTGGAGTGGCCTGTTCCGGAGATTATTCCAAGGCCGAGTCTGTCATTTGCAAAAGCGCCCAGATCCTGTGCATTACCTGCAGCCTTTTCAATTGCGGCCAGAATATCACTGACGGTAACTGTGACACCGGCGGTCAGATCGGCAGAGGTCGGAACCCCTTTCTCGTTTAAGGCAATGCCCTTTACGTCCGCCACAGTTTTTCCGATCACGTAATTTTCCAGTGCCTTGGCCTGTTCGAACCATTCTTTGCCGATACCGGAATTCTTCTTCATGTCATAAGCATCACCTAATTCTTTCTTGGAGACAAATTCTGCGGCCATATCCGTAGTTAATTCGCCGGCAGCAGAGAAGTTAATCTTCGTCTGAACCGCATCAATCACACAATTTGTAATGATACCTTTGCTGTCAATAAGAACAGCCACCGCGGTGGAATCAGCCTGTGCCAGTCCGTCTGCCTCTGAGGTTGCATCCTTGGATTTATCGGCAGAGGTGATAACTGCCAGGCCGGTTTTTGCCGTCCCTCCGGCGGCAGCATCGGTGTCCTTGGACTTATCCCCGGAGCAGGCAGTGAAGGCTGTCATGATCATAGCGGTGCATAAAAGCAGTGATAATAATTTCTTCATACTTAAACCTCCCTCTTATATTAGGATAGTATATGGATAATCAAATAATACCACATTTTTCCTTTTTGGTCAAATATGATGTGATAATTCAGCGAAAACGGGCCAGATATCCGACAATATAAGAAAGCTATCTGAATATTTGACAGAAGTCTCCGAAAATTCAATAATGATTGAATTTCGTAAATATTGTTGCTATAATAAGTTTATAAAAATAGTCTTAATTTCCTATAAGGGAGAGGTAAAATTATGAGGGTAACAAATACATTTTACGGTTTTTATTCAGAACTTCCCGGCCGCAATATAGTTATGTCTTATGGGAGCGGAATATGGACAACGGAATATGTGGATGCATTATTGGCGGATGCCCTCAAGGTTGGAAAGCGATTCAATGGTCCGTGGGCCTATATCGTTGATCCGAGAGGGATTGACCCGGGGATTTCCCAAGAGGTACTGGACCGGTTCATTGAGATGCATGCGTGTTTGGAAAGAGAAGGCTGTACGGCCCTTGCTTTTCTTGATTTCAATAATGCAGCTATGAAGCGGTTGTCACAAATGTATCAGGATAACGCCGCCGGTTCTACATTGACTGTCGGGTATTTTGATACGGAGATGGAAGCTTTTGACTGGCTCCGCGGACTTGGTTTCTGAAAGAAATAAAGTTATTATGAAAGATACCGGGAATAAATTGAGGTTTACATAATATACCAAAGGCTTTTGTTTGACAGTGATAGCTTAGTATGATATGATACCATTAATTTTATAGGATTGATAGAGGCGTACTGGACAAGAGTAAATAAGCGGAGACTTCAGAGGTGTCGATAATGCTTACGGAAAGGGGATAGTACCGAAGGATGGACTGACCCTGACGGTTCGTTACTGGTTGCAAGGTTAAGAGCTTTGTGATTGTCACCTGGGTTGGTGGAGTGCTATCTTGTTTGCTTCAGGGAAATAGGAATTGGAACAGGCAATTGGCATATGGCCGGTTGCTTTTTTTATGCAGGGTTTTATTAGGAGGCGAAAGACAATGACAGAGATAGTAATCGTCGGCGGCGGCTGGGCCGGCTGTGCAGCAGCGGTAAGTGCTGTTAAAGCAGGAGCATCGGTAACTCTTCTTGAGAGGACGGATATGCTTCTGGGGACAGGACTGGTCGGCGGAATTATGAGAAACAACGGCAGATTCACTGCGACAGAGGAAATGATTGCAATGGGTGGCGGAGATTTGTTCGAAATATGTGACAGAACAGCAAGACATAGAAATATCACCTTTCCGGGCCATCAGCATGCAACTCTTTATGATATTGCAAAAACTCCGGCGGAGATTACGGAGTACCTGAAGGAACTGGGAATAAAGATTATCTATGAGGCAAGAGTAATTGAAATAAGGATGGAGGGCCGTAAGCTTAAGTCGGTTAAGGATCAAATGGGCCGTGAATTTATCGGAGATACCTTTATTGATGCCACCGGAACCGCAGGGCCTATGAATAACTGCGCCAAATACGGTAACGGCTGTGCAATGTGTATTCTGCGCTGCCCTACTTTTGGAGGAAGAGTCAGTCTGACCGGCCTTGCCGGAGTGGAGGAAGTGGTAGGCAGGAAAGCGAACGGGACGATCGGAGCGATGAGCGGTTCCTGTAAGCTGTATAAGGAATCCTTATCCCGGGAGATCCAGGAAGAGCTGAATACCAAGGGTGTGGCCATCATTCAGGTGCCGGAGGAGGTAAAAGAGGATCATCTCGGCGTAAAGGCCTGTCAGCAATACGCCCTGGATGCGTTCAGGGACAATGTGATTTTATTGGATACGGGACATGCCAAGCTGATGACTCCGTTCTACACCTTGGACTTATTGAGAAAAATCCCCGGGTTCGAGAACGCCCGGTATGAAGACCCCTATTCCGGCGGTAAGGGGAACTCCATGCGATATTTTGCTATGGCACCCAGGGATAACTGCCTGAAGGTACAATCGGTGGATAACCTCTTTTGCGCAGGTGAGAAAGCAGGCTTGCTGGTGGGTCATACGGAAGCCATGGTTACCGGAACCCTGGCCGGACACAACAGCGTAAAGCATACGCTGGGTATGGAGCTTCTTTCGCTGCCTACGGAGCTGGCGGCGGGAGACGCTATTTCTTATGTGAAGGAAGCGATGCAGACCGAAGAAGGCCTGGGGTTAAAATATACCTTCTCCGGCTCCGTGTATTTTGAGCGTATGAAAATGCGGAAGCTGTACACAATCAATGCCGGTGAGATCCGGGATAAGGTGGAAGCCTTGGGGCTTACGGGAGTATTTGGCCGGAAGCTGTAAATCAATCTACAGTGATTTCAACAGATAGTAAACATAATTATATACTCTAGGGGGGACAAAATGGTTGAAATAACATCCTTGCATCTGGTTTATTTCCTTATTGTACTGCTCGTGATCATAACGATGGGCTTTCGTAAGGACACGGTTCTTCCCTGCATCCTTGGCTTGTTTGTGATCGGTGCCATGTATTCGGGCAGCCTTGTCAAAGGGATACAGACGGTTTATAATTCACTGATTATTTCGGGAAATGAATTCTGGGGTATTATCCTGGTCATCTCATTGGTCATTGCAATGTCAAAAGCTCTCCAGGATATCGGGGCGGATGAACTTATGATGCGTCCCATCAAAAGAATCATGGTAAATCCTACAGTGGCATTTTTCCTTCTCGGCTTTATTATGTTGTTCTTTTCCTGGTTCATCTGGCCTTCTCCGGCGGTGGCTTTGGTTGGTGCTATTATGCTGCCAGCTGCAATTAAAGCGGGATTGGCTCCGATTTGGGCGGCGGTTGCCATGAATATTTTCGGCCACGGAATTGGTTTATCCAGCGATTTCTTTATTCAGGGAGCTCCTGCGATAACCTCGAAAGCGGCCGGGATCGGCGATTCCCTGACCTTAAGTAAAGCGGTATTGCCCCTGTGGCTGACCATGAGCACTGTGACCGTTCTGGCCAGCTTCTACATGATGAGGAGGGATGGAAAGCGGATGGCAGAGATGGCGATGAAGCTCCCCATGGATAGGAGTGAGGCTGCGGTTAAGACGAAACAGACTCCGGGAGTATATCTGGTATCTATTGTAACCCCTCTGGCATTTTTCGCTGATATTCTCCTGATGTATCAGTATAAGCTTAAGGGAGGGGATGCAACGGCGCTGGTCGGCGGTACGGCGGTACTTATCATGTGTTTTATTTCAATGGTTCGGCATAAGGAAGCCGATTGCCTGGAGAAGATAACGGAGTACATAAAAGAAGGGTTCATTTTTGGTATTAAGATATTTGCACCCGTTATTGTCATCGGTGCTTTCTTCTTCCTTGGAAGTGAAGAAATGGCGCAGAAGATACTTGGACCGGAGGCAAGGGGCTTATTATCCGATCTGGGCATCTATCTGGCCGACCATATTGTTCTGTCAAAGATACCGGTTGCAATTATTCAGATGGTTGTTGGCATCATTACAGGACTGGATGGTTCCGGCTTTTCCGGATTGCCTCTGATCGGTTCCCTGGCACAAACCTTCTCTCTGGCAGTTGATATCCACAAAGAAACACTGGCAGCCTTAGGCCAGCTCACTACGATCTGGGTAGGCGGAGGAACAATCATCCCCTGGGGCATTATTCCCGTAGCCGCAATCTGCAACGTGAATCCCCTGGAACTGGCAAAGAAAAACCTGATCCCGGTTTTAATCGGTTTTGCCGCAACCTTCCTGGTAGCCTTGTTCCTGTTATAATATTCGAAAGTGAAAAGCGACGAAGCCTAAAATAAAAGGAGTATCAGAACTTATCCCTGAAACGGGAAGTCTCTGGTACTTCTAAATTGTATTTGACATAAAAAATGCCCGTTAAACGGACAGAAAATTTATATTGACAAGACTGCAAAGGACAGTCTATACTATAAGTTACTCTTTATATATTAAATAACAAATGATAAATATCCACTATAACTATACCACATAATATCTTAATTGTCAATCCTATTTTTAAAATTTTTTAAGGAGATGGTCTAAATGGAAAAGCACGATGAGGAGGCCTGTATAAGACTCCATAATAATGAAAGAGATTTTCAGCTTCAAGGTATTATACTTCCCGAGGAGAGTACTCCTGCAGGCAGTTATTTTCAGGAGCTGCTTTCAGCGCTGTATAAGTATAAAATGATGGATGAGGAAGCGCTCCATAAAACACAACTCAAGCTGGCAGAGCTTTTGGCCGGCCAGACAAAACGCTATACCGGCGGTGAGAGCAGCTCGGTTGCGATAGAAAAAGCCAGAGATCTTCTGCAGGCAATCTGTTATCTCATTGGAGTGTGTCTGAAGGCTGTCCCTGACCGCCGGCAGAGGATTGATTTGCTTTGCCGGCAGGATCTTAGGGCTTTATCTCACGAGGGAGAAACAATGGTATCCGATCGGTTAAAGCAGTACCGGAAGAAGCTTGAGAAGCTTCAGAAAGAGAGTCTGAAGGTGAATCATATCGCGTATCAGGATACAATTTTTCGGGGAATACCGGATTATTTTCTGGGCTATGATGTGGAATTTGCCCCGCAGGAGGATGGCGGAAGTATTGATTATCCGCTTTGCAGGGAAATTACCGGCAGCTCGGGGATCGAATTTATCTGCCCTTATCTTGACAGGCTGGAGGAGGAGAACCATTTTTGCAGTCAGTTTCCGGCAGAACAGATCAATGGGCTGCTTCTGGGGTACCATGAGGAGGCAGAACATCTGCTTTTTAACATTTATGAGCTGGTCCTGACAAATGCTGTCGGCAATGTACTTCTTGGAAGAAACGGACTTTCCATAACAAGTTCAGACAGGGAGCGCCTGCAGAAAAAGCTTATGATATACGGCAGGGAAGAACTGGCGGAGAGGCTGGCAAAAGCCTATCGGGAATTATGCATTAACCTGGACTATCATGAAATTTTACCGGGCTATGGGGAGGAATGTGTAATTGGGATTGCTGAAAGGCTTGTTCATAATCTTAAACTTCACAGGCTGGAGCATATGTTCCTGACCCTGGGAGGTACGGGCAAAACCCGGCAGGGGGCCTCCTATATCAGCGGGGAGAAGATGGAGGATGAAAAACTCAGGGAATTGATCAAGGAGCTGAATGAATGTGCCGGCACGGCGGATAAGCTTGTACGAATCAAGCAGGAGGTCCGAAGTCTGGAGGATCTGGCAGAACTTCTGGAGCTATGCTTTGATCGGGAGGAATATCCCTTTGTATACCGGCTGCTGACCGATGAGGAAAAACGACAGTTGTATCGCTATCGGATGCAAAGAAAATAGCCCTGGAACGGATGCGGATATCGGCTCATTTCTCCGATATCCGTATCCTGCTCCGGGACCATTGTTCTTTCCTGCATGTTATTTTATAACCCTTAGTCTTATTATCGACAGCGGGTATTACTGCGGATTATACATGCCTTTGCTTTGCATATATGCAAAAATAGCTTCGCCATGCTTTTGTTCTTCCTTCTGGATATGGTTCAGTACGTCTCTGACGGCAGCATCCTTGAACTCAAAGATAGCCGTGTCATAAGTACCCGACACATATTTCTCGGTATTCAGCATATCAATGCACATTTCCTTATCAGAGATCTTAAAGCCGCCCGTACCGCTCTTTTCAACAGAACTCTGCTGGGAGGATACATTCCAATTGTTCCCTGCGGATGCCTGGTTACCCTGGT
Organism: Bacillota bacterium; assembly: GCA_023423335.1. Lineage (GTDB taxonomy): Bacteria > Bacillota > Clostridia > Lachnospirales > Lachnospiraceae > Mobilitalea. Next base: position 172,366 of record JAFAFU010000051.1, read on the forward strand.
TTTGGCCCTTGGAGCTTTGGCTGGATGCACTCTGGCCCCCCATGGAAGGAACCTTACCCTGAAGGAGCTGGTTGATGGTCTCCAGATGCTCCCGCTCCTTTTGCCCATTCGTGCGAAAGACTGCCTTTAATTGTGCATCACAGGCCAGATTGGCATAATTTTCGTATTTCAGGATGCATTGCTCCTCGTGGGATTTCTCATCCTGAAGCAGATACTGTTCTTTTGTAGTTAATGTTACGTTAGTAATCATGGTAATCACCTCCTGACTTAGTATTTCAAAAAAAGAGATTCCTATGCGAAAGTTCAGTTGCAGATAAGCCCGGAATATGGTAATGTAAATATAATTTATCCTGAACACGGAAATCACAAAGGGGAAATGAGGGATTTGGATGTATGATAAGGAGATAAATGAGGTTTTTGAAAAACTGAATATAATAGAAAAATTGTATGACCGGATCCGGATAGTAGATCCTGTACAGAAACAGGTAATCGATAATTATGGCAGAGAAGATATTGACCGCCATTTGCATTGCTTCGGCTTTTGGGGAGGCAATAAGGTATGCAATAACTGTGTTTCCATGATGGCCTACAGCAAGAACGATTCTTTCGTAAAACTGGAATATGCGAAGAATGAGCTCTATATGCTGATTGCGGTTCCGGTACAATTGGGAGACCGGCGGGTGGTTTTGGAGCTTATGAAGAATCTGACTCATTCCATTGTGCTTCAGGGGTCTGAAGGAGAGGGAAGGCAGACCATGGACGGTATGATTGATAATATCAACCTTATCGCCTCCAAGGATCCTCTTACCGGAGTTTATAACAGAAAATTCATATACGAGAAGCTGCCGGCTGTGCTTATCAACGCAGCAATCTCCGGACACCGCATTGGAATGATCATGGCGGATATCGATCATTTCAAGCGGGTTAATGATACATTTGGCCATCTGGCGGGGGACGAGGTGCTGAAAGCCTTTGCAAAGGTTCTTGCCGGTGAATTAAAGAGGGAAACAGACTGGGTCGCCCGATACGGAGGGGAAGAATTTTTAATCTGCATCCCCGGAGCCAGCAGAGACATAACCTTTGAAGCTGCGGAGCGCATGAGAAAAGTATTTGAGAATACGGAGGTTAAGGTAAAAGGCTCGGTGATACGGTCAACCGCCAGCTTCGGAGTATTCAATATAGTTCCGACTACCGGTGTCACGATAGAGAACCTAATTGAAGGCGCGGATAAGAATCTGTACCTTGCCAAGAATAACGGCAGGAACAGAGTGGAAGGATAGTTAAGGGGCAGTACCTGGACGGGAATTATGGAGGGAACGAGGAAGTTGGACAATTATAACGGGGTAGAAGCGAAAGCCTTACAAAACATAAGAATAGTACCATATCGCAGACAGGCGATGTATTACGAGACGGATAAGATGGCAGTCGTACATCATTCCAACTATATCCGCTGGTTTGAAGAAGCCAGGGTTGACCTGCTGGAGCAGATCGGTCTGGGATTTGATAAGATTGAAGCAGCCGGACTCTATTCACCGGTTCTGAATGCTTACTGTGAGTACAAAGCACCGGTCAGATTCAAAGAAACGGTCCTGATCTATACGAAGCTGTCCTTCTTTAACGGAATTAAGATGACGATATCCTACCGGATCCTGGATGCGGAGAGCGGACAGGTCAGGGCAGCCGGTGAGACGAAGCATTGCTTTATCACTCATGATTTTAAAATGGTCAGTCTGAAAAAGGTATATCCGGATATGTATGAAACCCTGTCCCGCTGGGCGGGCGCGGAGATATAAAGGTAATGATAAAAACCCCGGTATCCCGAGAAACTCATCAAGTGATATGCTACCCCTATATAGGACATTGAAATATAACAATTCAATTCTATATGGGGGTATTTCTATGTCTAGAGAAGGAAAGTTAAAACCAGAAGTAAAGTTAGAACTGGTAGAACGATACCT
>JAFAFU010000007.1 GCA_023423335.1 Bacillota bacterium
TGACTCCTCGACATTCGTTGTTACTATCCTTAAGGACTGCCGAGCCCTCACGGGATAAGTCATACATCTTTCATCGTTTTCCTGCCTAATTTACGCATCAAGGTTACGGTTGCCTTTGGGAACTTTACTGCCTTCTGCCAGCTTGTCCGCTTGATACGCCTTAGTATTAGGTTTCTGTTCGTCAGGCCACAAATTCGCTATTGCTTCTTCTCTCCCAAGGGTCACCCCTTGAAACTTGCAAGTCGCTATGGGGTTCGTTGGCAACTACGCCCCGGGGGACTTTCACCACAGATGTATGGCATGCCCGTCATACCAAAAAAGATGCGCCGGAGTACGAACGACTCCGACGCATCCTCTCCAATCGCATACTAAATGTAGCTTACGCCCCACATAGGGGATCACGCTCCTGTACGGGTATGACAGGCTCCGGGATTACGTGGGAGTCGACGGACCAGAGGTATGCAGCGACGAGCTCACTATTGTTGTACGCCTGACGATTCATCTCCCTAATACGCTCTATGAGTGCATCGCCCTTGGCGGCATCTGCCTCCTGTGCCAGCAGGCAAGCGTTGAAGCCGGGCCATACAGCGGTATCTTTGTGCGGAATATCGAAGTTACTCTCGGCAAGAGCCTTCGGGATGACCTGATAGACACTTATCTCCAGTTCTCTTAGGAGCGACTCCATCTGCTCCAGCATACTGATATTGCAGGTGATATATATAAATCTCATATATTAGTCGTTGCTTATCCGTTTTCTCAATCTAAACATTCTACGCTCCTTATTGAGCTTGCGCTGATGCACAGCGGCATAAGCGGTGGGAACCAAGATGAGCGTCACAAGCATAGAGATCAGGAGACCTCCGATGATGGTGATACCGAGAGGAGCATATAGCTCCTTGCCCATACCCCTACTGAGTGCCATCGGCAGCATCCCGAGTATAGTGGTCATCGAGGTCATCAAGACGGGACGTAAGCGTGAGCGACCTGACTCCATCACCGCATCCCGTATCGTATACCCACGATGCACGAGCATATTACTGTAGTCTACCAGGACGATACCATTATTAACCACGATACCGACCAGTATGATGAGCCCGATAAAGCTCACGACACTCAGTGTAGTCCCGGTAACCAGAAGAGCCAAGATGACTCCGACCAAGGTAAACGGTATCGCAAAGAGGATGATAAATGGATCGAGCAGCGACTCAAACTGAGCAGCCATCACCACGAAGACCAGAAGCAGACCGATGACGAAGATAACCGTGAGCGAAGAGAAGGTATCACCTTGATCCTCCACCTGACCACCCAGTGAGATGGTCACGCCTTGAGGCTTTTCGGTGTCGGCGATGATTTGCTTGGCCTTCTTGGCGCCATCACCGAGCGAGATGCCGTTGAGGTTGGCTGTGACTTTGACATACCTCTGCTGAGTGAGTCGCTCAATCTGTACAGGTCCCTCTTTTTCCTGAATATCGGCAACGGCAATCAGAGGCACCTGCTGTCCCAGCAGATTGGTCACCTGCATCTCGCGGAGCTTGCTGATCGAGTTGCGATAGTCCGGCGCATACTGTATCCGGATATCGTAGTCGGTGCCATCCTCAGTATAGGATCCGGCCTTAGCACCATAGAGGTTCTCACGCACCTGTATACCGATCACCCCGGGATTGAGTGCCATCCGAGAGGCTTTGTCCTTGTCCACGAGGATGTGCACCTCTCGATTGCCGCCCGATACGAGCGCCTCAACATTGGTAAACTCCGGGCACGCCTTGGCCTTGCGTTCGATCTCGAAGGCAATTCGGTTCATCCGGTCGATATCTTTACCAAAGACAACAAATTCTATCGGAGCCTTATTCCCGGTCAGAGCGGTCGCCATGGCGCTACCACCGGAGACAGTCACCTTCTCTATCCCGGGGATAGCCTCAATCAGCGGACGTATATCGTCTGCAATCTGCTGACTGCCACGACTACGCTCTCCTACCGGTTTGAGGTGGCAGAAGATGGTACCGATATTCTTACCCTCCTTAAAGCCGACAGCCGTAAGGACACCCTCCTCAGTCTGACCCGTAATACTGGCGATACCACCCTCGACAATCTCCGGTACATTGTCTTGCAGTAACTGTACGATCTCATTACCGACCTGCTCTGTGAGCGTGTGTGAAGTCCCCTGCTCCGTCTCAAACTGGATGGTGACAGATCCTGCATCGATGTCGGGGATATAGTCTGTGCCGACCGACTTGCCCAAGAGCAGTACTATGGCAAAGACAGCCAGAGCCGATATGAGGGTGAAGCCTTTGTGAAAGACCGCCCACCCCAGAAAGTCCCGGTAGACTCGCTCAATGCTTTGGAACATACGTTCGCTCCAATTGTACAGCTTGCCATGCTTATGCACCTCTCCGCCACGGGGAGCGGGCTTGAGCAAGACGCTTGAGAGCATCGGGGTCAGTGTCAGTGCGGTAAAGAGGGAGGTGATCATACAGGTCACTGTCAGGACGGCCAGCTGCTTGAACATCACTCCGACGATCCCACCCATAAATACCAATGGAAGGAATACCACAATCGTGGTCAGTGTAGAGGCGGCAATAGCCAGACCCATCTCTGACGCTCCGAACATGGCGGCCTGCTTCGGCATAGCTCCCCGCTCGATGTGCTGTGTGATGTTTTCGAGAACCACGATGGCGTTGTCCACCACCATACCGATAGCGATCACCAGTGCCACGAGCGAGAATATGTTGATCGTGTAGCCGAGCAGGTTCATGACGATAAAGGCCGAGATAAGCGACACCGGCATCGTCAGGAACACAATGAGGCTGGACTTCCACTCTCTAAGGAAGAGCAAGACCACCAAGGAAACGAAGATTAGAGCGTACCAAATCGACGAACTCAGGTTATTGATCGACGAAGTGACCAGTTCGTCCGAACCTATCACCTCAAAGATCCGCACATCCGACGGCAACTCCTTCTGTACGTCAGCGATCTCAGCTCGTACCGCATTGACCACATCTACCGTATTTGCTCCGGATTGTTTCTGTACGAGGAGGGCAATACCTTTGCCTATATGGTTGAAAGCAGAGGCATCGGTCTCCTTGAAGGTATCCTTGACGGTAGCCACATCCTTGACACGTACCACCTTACCATTGACAGCCTTGATGACCGTGTTCTCCAGCTCCTCTATGCTCTCGTACTTGCCGGGCATGCGCACGGAAAAGTCGTACGCACTCTCAGTGACAAAGCCCGAGGGTACGTTGATGTTATTCGCCTTGAGCATCATTGACAGCTGAGCCACCGACATACCATAGCCCTGCATCCGTGTAGGATCTATCTCGACCCTTATCTCACGCTGAGGCTGCCCCAGATAGATAACGGTACCGACTCCGTCCACCTTCCTCAGAGCTGAGGCGATCTGATTCTCTACGATATCCTCCAGTCCATCATAGTTCTCGTCCGCATTGACTGCATAGCCGAGGACAGGCATCATGGTGGAGTTGATCTTGTAAATGATCGGCGTATAGGCTTGCGAAGGCATACGAGACTTGACCAGCTCAAGGAGATCTCGGGCATTATTTGCCGCTGCCGTAATATCCGACTCCCACTCGTAGCGGAGCTGTATGAAGGAAACGTTTTCCTTAGAGATAGACTTGATCTCGACCAAGTTCTCTGCAGAGGAGAGTACCGCTTCCAGAGGCTTAGAGACCTGCTCCTCCACCTCTGTAGCGGACGCTCCGGGGTAGACCGTGATCACCGTCAGGGAGGGGAACTCCATATTCGGCATCAAGTCCAGTGGCAGCTTAGTCAGCGAGAAGACACCGATCACCAGTATGGCGACGAAAATCATCGCCGCCGCAATGGGTCGCTTTACGCCAAATTCGGGAAGTTTCATAGGCTTACTTTTTCACCACATTCACCTTAGAGCCGTCACTGAGCTTGTTTTTGCCTTCTATGATGACAGCGTCACCACTCTTGACCTCATCGCTGTCGATGTAGACCCAGCCGTCATTGATCTCACCACGCTTCACGGGGATACGGCTCACGGTCGTCCCATCTCCATTGAGCTTGAAGACAAACTCCTCAGCCGTACCCGCCAGACGGTAGATGGCATTGAGCGGCACAAACAGCCCCTCACGCTCCGGTAGGGCAATGGATACATTGCAGTACATACCGGGTTTGAGGCGGTTGTTGCCGTTCGGGATATTGACCTCTACGGAGGCAGTACGGGTCATCGGGGAGAGGACAGGAGAGATGTAAGAGATCTTACCCTCGGCAGGCTCATCGGGATAAGCATCGAAGGTAATCGTGGCAAGCTGCCCCTTCTGTATATAGCTCAGATCCTTCTCATTGACCTCTATGGTTACTTTGAGCGGATTGATCTGGCGCAGCTCGACAATCCCGCTCTCCAGCTTAAGGTCACTGCTGAGACTGGGGGTAAAAGCATAGGTCTCACCCTCACTGATCATAATCTCAGTGATGACTCCGCCAAAAGGAGCCGTAATCGATGTATTCTTTTTGAGCATAGCGACCTTAGCGGCAGAAGCATCATACTTAGCCTTGACATGGTCGTAGTCCATCTGGCTAATGCTCTCCTTTGCTCTTAGGCGTGTGACACGATCGAAGTCACGCTTGATCGCTTCGTTCTCGACCTGTGCTTGTATCAGCATCTCATCAGACATCTCCACGATGACTGCACCTTTGGGGACGAAGCTTCCCTTGCTGTAGCGTATGCGCTCTACCTTGCCCGGCAGTGCCGTCCCCAGATTGGCACTTTTGGAGGCCTCGGCAGTACCGGAGAAGCGAATGCCGGGCGTAAAAGTCATCTCTGCTGCCCGGGCGATGGTCACGGGGATCCCCTTGTCCGCTTCGGACTCCCGAGCCTTCCCTTCCTGTTTGTTGCAGGCCGTCGTGGCGCCCATGGAGAGCAGGAGTAGTATTGTTGGGAGCAAGTAGCTCTTAAGTTCTTTGGTGTGCATATTGTTCTTCCTATTTGTATTCTTCAGTCTGTGCATGCTCGGCCGCATACCGGTAGAGCGCACCTGTGGACTTCTCCAGCTGAGAGAGTGTCACTGCAGCCTCTACTCGGGCATCGATGTCTTCGGAAGCGGCCTTTTCCCACATAGTCTGCGCTTCAAGGATATCACGGATGCTGTTCATCCCCTCCAAGAGATTGTTTTTGGTAATGCGGAGGTTCTCCTCCGCCTGCTCCTTGGAGAGCTTCGTCAGCTCCATCTTCTTAAGCGCCTCGGCATACTTAAATTTATTTTGCTGTACCTGCAGAGCGATCATCTCCTGAGCGTCTTGTAGCTCCAGCTCCGCCTTTGACACCTCTTGGTCTGCTATGTGTACTTGGTGGATTCTATCCCCCCAAGTCAAGATGGGAACCTGCACCCCTATACCTATCATCCAGTCTCCGCCAAGGTTGTTTTGGGTCCCTTTGTAGATATTCGGCTCTACCCAGTTGTATCCTGCGGTAAGGAAGACGTTGGGCAGGAACTGTGACTTGACCATCTTCCTTGCAGACTCGGTGATGGCGAGCTTATTGCGCAGCATAACGATCTCCGCCCGCTCAGCCTTGTTGCTGTCCAGGGACAAGAGCCGACTGCTCAGCTGCTCCTCACTGATGATCTCGGTATCCAGCACGATCTGATCCGCCTCCAGACCAATGATCTGACCAAGCAGCATCTTAGAGAGTTGCAGGCCGTTCTGAGCCTTCACGAGCGTAAGTTCCGCTTCGTTTTGCTTTACCTGCACCTTTAGGACCTCGTTTTTGGTAGTCATCCCCTCGGCGTAGACATTCTCCAAGTCCTGCACAAGATGATCCAGGAGCGACTTGTAAGTTTGCGCCAGCTTTACCTTCTCCTGAACAGAGATCACACGCCAGAAAGCCTCATCGACAGTTGCCAGAACCTCGGCCTCCTTCATTTTGACCTTCTCATATGCCAGGTCAGAAGTATAGCGAGCCATCTTATTTGCCTCGACAATCTTGCCCCCCATAAAGATCGGCTGACGCAAGACAAAGCCTCCCGTATAAATCTCCTTCGGTGCAACACTGATGAAGTCTAAAGGTATCGATAGTCCGGGAGGTGTCACGCCCGGTATGTTGAAGTCAATCGCAAATGGACGCAAGGCTCTATCCCCCGGATTGATCCATGCGCCGGCGAAGTCAATGCGAGGTAAATACTTCGTCTTGGCCGATTGTACTAAGTAGTCGGAAGCTACTGCATCTGCCTGAGCCATCTGTATCTGTTTGTTGCGCCCCAGAGCTAAGTCTCTACACTGCTCCAGCGACATCGGCTCTTGGGCATATATCTCGGGACTCCATCCGAAAGAGAGGACATAAGCCGCACATAGGAGAAGAATGATCCGCCTATTATATTCGCTATTTTTCACGATTTACTAACGTCTATTCGTTACTATATCACTTGATACCCGGGACTACGCTCCCTGATACCACTCCTTAAATTCTTTGTTTTTCGCTTTGCTGACTATGACCTTCTCAGGAGTTTCTATGGCGAGTGTCACCGTCAGCTTACCTCCGAACCAGACCGACATACTCTGTATGGCACTATGTGCCACGATGTACTGTCTATTGGCTCTAAAGAAGCGCTTAGGATTAAGCTCTTGGATAATCTTGTCCAATGAGAGGTCGACAAAATACTCTTTCTTGTCAGTCGTTACCACGACGGAAGCTTTGCTCTCCGAGCGTATATAGGCGATCTTGCTTACGGATATAGGAATCAGCTTATCGCCCCAAGGGATTAGGAAGTGACTCTTGTAGCTCAGCTGCGACTCATTGAGTGCCTGCATCATCTTAGCCATCAGAGCTTGGTTGTCCACCTTCTGCTCACTGCGTCCGAATCGCTTCACTTTGTCGAGAGCTCTCCGGAGATCTGTCTGCTTGATAGGCTTCAGGAGGTAGTCGATACTATTGACCTCAAACGCCTTCAGCGCATACTCCTCATAAGCAGTGGTGAAGATGATCGGACAGAAGACCTCGATCCGCTCAAAGAGTGAAAACACCGGCCCATCTGCCAGGTGAATATCCATAAAGGCCAGATCGGGCTCCGGATGACTACCGAACCACTCGACACACTCAGATACACTCTGGAGTATGGTCAGCACCTCTATGCCGGGGTCTATCTCAGTAAGTAGTGCTTGCAACCCTGTGGCGGTAAAGTACTCATCCTCTACGATTATTACTCTCATATCAGTGATTTGGCTTTGGGTTCGACTTCTTCTAAGCTCTTGATCAATGGCAGCGAGACCGTAAAGTGTCCCTCCTTGGAGACGATATCTATATCCTTCCCGAAGAGCATACGATACTGCTCCATCAGATTATCCAGTCCCACCCCTGTGCTCCCCGACTTGCTATCCTCTCGTAGCTGGATCCGGTTATCCACCACGACCTGATGCCCTTCGGTACTGATACGAATAGTCAGAGGCACCCTGGCACTAACTATGTTGTGCTTGATCGCATTCTCCACCAAGATCTGCACTCCTGATGGTATAACATAGTAGTCCAGACACTTATCATCTATATTCCACTCCACTCGGAGACCGTCGAAATAGCGGACACACATCAAGTAAAGGTAGGATCGGACAAAATCCATTTCATCCGACAGACGTACCACTACTTTGTCTCGCATCGTGTGTCTAAAAACCGTCGCCAGCTCCTGCACATACGCTTTAGCTCGCTCGTCATCTCTACCGATTAGCCCGTTGAGTGTATTAAGGCAGTTAAAGAGGAAGTGTGGATCTGTCTGATTCTTCAGTGCCGTGTACCTATTCTGCAGATTCTCAAAATCCAGCTCCTGCATACTGACCACCGCCAAGTGATTTTGCTTCATCAAGTAGATGGTTATGGTAAAGAGAAAGGTCACCACCAGGATTACCAGATCCTTGACATACTGCATCGCGGCATACGCATGATAGCTAAAGAGATCTTCAAACCACCAGCGTTGCAGCCGGGATAAGTAAGGCGAGATCAAGATTACCCCCACGAGTAGTCCCAGCAAAATCAGCCAAAGCTGGTACTGGCGTATCTCATACCTATTGATCGCCCATGACTGAATGCTGAGCAGTAAATAGAAGAAGACCATATTGACCAGTAGCGAAGCAAACGAATTCACCGACAGAATCGCTCCTATGTCAATCTTTCGATCCGTATCCACCAAACTGTAGTAGTAGATCGATGAAGACAGCATCACAAACGCCAGCAAGAAGCTGCTGATAAGCGTAGCCAGTAGCACGCTCTTTCTCTCATTGCTTAGCAATATGAAGCCCTTGCCTTGTCGCCGCCTCAGGCGGTCAGTTATGATGCGTCTCGTCATATATCTACTCTTTCTTTCTTTAAATAGGTACCTCTCGTAATATAGAAGGAGACTACCCGTGAAGTATGCGTGCACTAAGGTAGCAAGAAAAAGCGAACCCTATATCCCTCTCCATTTACGGAGAAGAAGATAGGGTTCTAATTTTTTCCTTTCCTTAGAAGCGATACCCCAACCCTACAGTGAAGACACTGGTATTTGCCTTGTATGAGTCATCCTTAAGAGTGGTGCCAAACTTAGAGACGACACCATTTACAGACGACTTGAGATCATCGACCTGGTTGATGAAGCCATACTTGTAGCCGGCATTGATCTGGATTCCGTTGGCAAACTCATAACCTAATTGGCAAGCGACACCTACATCCCATCTCTGGAGGGCAGACTTGTCGTTGTGCTGCTCATACAGATCTATCGGGTCAAACTTTACGAGACCAAACTCTATCTCATCAGTCTTTGCCGAGAAGCCTACACCAAAGTAAGGACCTACACCTCCGTAAAGCTGTCCATTGCCGAGCTCTACCTTACCCAATGCGTAGACAGGGATCTGCATACCCCATTGGTTGATCTTATTCTCGACAGAGACGGAACCGGCCTCTGCCTTGACACCGGCACCTCTGTAGTAGAACTCCAGTTCGGGCTGGATAGCGAAGTTCGGGTGGAGATTGATCCTCATGAATCCTCCGAAGTCAGCTCCAGGCTTGACCTCACTCTTGAGGATGCTGAAGTCATCACTCAGGATCAGACTGGAACAGTTGACACCGGCCTTGACACCATAGTCGAGTGAGGCGGGAGTCTGTGCCACAGCTGAGACAGCTGTCATACCCATAAGGGCAGTTGCTACGATAGCGATGATGTTACGTTTCATACTTTCTTCTGTTTGTTTCGTTAGACTTATACGTTTCTACTCCTGTCGTGTGATCTATCTGTTCGCAGTAGACCAACCGACTCTGTCGCAAAGGTATAAAGACCCAAACGACACCACAACCATTTGTGCCCCGAAATGCACACAGCAATGACCGAAACGACTGAAACGCTTACCGAGTCACTATGGTGCATTCTTGAGCTAAGTGCAACGGGAGGGGATCAAAGTTTAAGTAAGGAAATCAGTGGCGGGAGGTGTCGCTTCCGAGGATTGTAGAAAGCACATATCCGGAACAGCATCGAAGCAATGGCATTCAATCTTTACCGAATGCCAAGCCATTGCTTAGAAGAGCAGTAAAAAGCATCGGTTTCGATCTAAAAGAGAGTCGGAAAGCCCTGTTGTTTTGGACGTTCCCGACTCTCTTTTCTGACATTTTGGGTCTCTCTCTTTTCCTCAGTCCCCAAAGCCCATCTCTCGCAAAGGTCTCACAAGCGTAATAGTACTATCGGCGCCAAAGATAGGCATGCCGGGCTTAACTGCTCTACACCTCCACCTACTACACTCCGTCCTCTACCACCCACTACCCTCTGTTATCTACACTCTGTCCACTGTCTTGCAATCTCCCGCACTACTACCCTCCGTCCCCTACACTACTATCTTCTGTCATCTACCACCCACTACCCTCTGTCATCTACATTCTGTCATACTACTACCTTCAATCTACCCTCAATCTTCTGTCGTCCATCTTCACTCCTGCACTCTACCAACTCCTGCACTCTACCACTCCTACACTCTACCACTCCTGCACTCTACCACTCCGCTACTCCACTTCCTCTCCATTCCACCACGGCAAACCCACTTCCCTCTTCCACCACGCTACTACTCCGCCACTCCACTTCCTCTCCATTCCACCACGGCAAACCCCCACTTCCCTCTTCCACCACGCTACCACTCTACTACTCCACCACTCCACTTCCTCTCCATTCCACCTCGGCAAACCCACTTCCCTCTTCCACCACTCTACCACTCCGCCACTCCACTTCCACCACTTCCACCACTCCTCCACGGGAAAAAGAAAGGAAGGAAGAAAGGAAGGAGAAAGAAGAAAGAAAGGAAAGAAGAAAGAAAAGAAGAAAGAAAGAGACCGAAGCTAAGAGATTTGTCTCTCTTAACTCCGGTCTCTCCTCTAAGTGGCGGCTACCTACTCCTACAAGCGTAATAGTACCATCGGCGCCAAAGATAGGCAAGCCGGGCTTA
>JAFAFU010000008.1 GCA_023423335.1 Bacillota bacterium
CTTTGGAGACGTTCTGTCTACTTACTAATGTTGTCAACAACACCATTTCCCGGAGAGTCTGCGAAAGCCCGGTCTTTGTCTCTTTTTGTTGGCGGGGTTGTCCAAGGACTCCGCCATTGCAATCAGATCCGCAAGTGAATCTTGCATTTCAAGAAGTGTTCTCCTTCGCTCTGTTTCCGGTTGTATATTTGTCAAAGATACCAGATCAATCAAGACAGAGCCTTCTTCAGGAGCGATAGCATTCTCAGAGATGTAGGTGTCTACTGAAATTGCCTGCTCTTGCGGCATTACAATATCGTAGCTCTCGATGAATGACAAATACTGTTGTGCTTTCCGTAAGTCCTCCATGCCTCCCTTGTCCCTCCATCGAGTAAGATACTTAACGATATTCCCCGCAGAGAAAGGAAGTTGATTCCTCTCTATGAATTCAATAGGCTCAATCTGCCTGCACGAATAGTGCGTTCCTCCAACTTGTTCCATTACTTTAAATCTTTAGCCCTTTTCTCTTTGTCTTGGGTTCTTCCTGTTTCAGGCAACCGTTCTCATCGTATTTAAGAATCGCCTCATCATTGAGGAGGTCAATCCCGTCATTTGCCAATACATAATCAGCAATGGCTCTTAGATCTCCCCAACTATTCTTACTATTCTCCCAGAAATACTGCGCAACGCTTTCTCCTTTGCTATACTCTTCAATGAAATCTCTGCTACCTGACAGGTTCCAACGTTCATATATTCCATCATAGAGTCCGTTCTTTAAGTTAGCCCGATCATAGATCTGCCCGTTGGCAAACCAACGTTCGCGGAATCCGTTTTGGGCATCTCCTCTATAAAGCCATCTGCTTCGGGGATCCCACTTGATCTCGCCCCGCTCCGGGTGTTCGTCTCTCGATTGTGCTAACTTAATTGCCTTATCATGATCGAGTTCAGTAGCCAAAACCCAATCTATAGCATGATAATCGGTACGCAGGTATTCGTCATAGGTGTTGTATACCTCAAACGCAATCGCATTTTTCGCAGAGTCACTTCCAAAAGCCATGCCTATTGCTTCTTCGACATCTCCACCACACTCGTCAAGCGCACAAGAAAATCTCCTGTATGGTTCGTCATCAACAATATCTATATCCGGAGCTAAACCGGGATATTCATGGTAAAAGGTCACCTTAATATCTTCGGAAACATCATACATACGCCGGCCAAGTTTATCGACCCGCATATATTGTTCTTCTCCGTCCCAAAAATTGTAAATTACTTTTTCTGTTTTCATATCAATGCTTTTTATGTGTAATAATTGTAAATCAAATCATATGACAGTCATATCTTAAATGCCCTTTTCTTAGTCTGTCTTTGTTGTGCTGTCTCTTCAGCTACAGAGATATCGTGCGCGCATCTTTTCGTAATTGGAGATACTGCATACTTTTCGACAGATTGCATTTCCGGAAGAGTCATCTTACTCACATCCTCATGGATCTCTTCGGCAAAAGAATCACCTATATGGGGTAGTACAACACAGGCAAACTCCGCGACAACACTAAGCGCCATCTCTTCTTCCGTCATCTTTTCCGGCGTTGCCGGGTCATCATAGAATAGCTCACTACTGAGATATTCGATTATCTCTTTATCGTGGCGGGCAAAAAAAGAGACAAGATCGTGATGACTTTTGAGGCCTCTGATATGGTCTTCTTCCACCTGAATTTTATACAGCCAGTCATTAATATCGACGTTTTCATAGTCTTCGCTAAGCAACGAATAATCAGAGGAAAAAACATCTATTAGTTCAGAGGTAAAATCATAAGGGGCAATGTCCCTACATACCAGACAAGGAAAGAACGCATCGCGAAATTTATCCCGCTCCCACTGTTTAACTTGTTCTTCTGTTACGACTAGTGGTTTGTCAGTAGACCCATAGTAACGAAAATCAGATTCTTCCATATTCCAAAGTATTTTTTGTTCTTCTACAAAACGGTCAGCCGAATCATAGTTTTTGAACAACTCCCATTCGTGCGTATACAAATTTTCGACGGCAACAAAAAATGGTTCCATATTAGACTACAAACCTTTTTCAACTTATACTTATTCTAAGCGTTATAGTTTTATTCTTTTCTTTGTCGGATATCGCTTTTCCACCTCCGGCTTGAAATATTTTCGTAACATCATCTCCAAGACTGATCTCTGAAAGTATATGGTGAAATCGAAATCATTTTCAAAGGACTCGTACATCTTATACTTTAACGAATCCTCATTTCCTTCAAAGGATGAGAGCAAAGTGTTATTTATGATCTCACTTTCATCAAGCCGAGGTAAATCCTCAGACAAAGTCTCTAATTTGTCTCCATCAACTTGAATGCCTATACTTAAATCCCAAGCTGATGACCATTCGGTTATATGAGAAATTAGTAAAGAATGTTCGTCACAGTCTATTACTAGTCCCGGAAAGGTGTCTTTAACAATTTCAACATACTCTTTGGCAAACCAGTCACTAATCGATGCCTGAAGAGATTCCCAATCGGGCACTTTGTCTACAAGCTCCTCAAGGAAGCCTTCAGGAAAAAGCTCTTCGTCCCTCGGTACGCCATATTTTTCGCACAAATCTTGATTGTACAAAGACAGCCATACAAGGAGATTGGATTCTATTGATTCACCATCCAAATAAGAGCTATTTAACGCATCTGTAAAGCCCGGGAAGATAGGGACAGACAAATCCAATGATATTGCATTGGGGCTGTTAGTTTCAGTATGTCTTTTGTTCGAGTCCATCATTACCTAACCTCCTTTTTCTAAAGCTTCATTTTATTTGAATTCTTGTTTCCCTTTTCTTCGACAAGAGCCGGCTTAGCACGCTCTTCATTGATTTTTACAAGCTCTCCATACGAATCCGGGGATAGTCCGTATATTTCATCAACAGAATATCCGATTGAGTAACCGTAGTAGTCTAATGACAATTCCCAGTTCCCGGATTTTAGATCTACCTCCATATCTTGTTGGAGGGTCATTTCAAGAATACTACCCGCACCAAATACGTTATCTACCAATCCCATCGTGTTGCCTTTAGGAATCGTTATTGTCTCAATATTAAACTCGGCTTGATACAAATCCCGCGGACTGATTTGGGCTAATACGACAAGGGAAGACATATTTCCTATATTGTTATTGAATTCATTAACGAAATCATCGATGGATACAAGGGAGGGTTTGGTTGGGTCAAAGTCGTAATTGAGCGGGCCGCTCAAATCACAAGCCTTGGACAATTCATCCGGATCCAGATTCAGTAACTTACCAACAGCCTCCAGATATTCTGCATCATAATAGTCTTTATCCCGAATGAAGACTTCTTTATTATATGCGGCAGGGGTTTTGAAATACAATACCACCTGCAAGTCACTTGTGTTTCGAAGAAGGTCCTCAATAAGAGTCGAACAATCTCTGCTGTATATGTCCTCCTTGAGACTTTCAAGATTGCTTTCATCTTCAAAAAAAACATCTATATCATCATCGTCATATCCCGCAATGGACAAGCGACGCATCAGATTGTCAATAGCTTCTTCTACTGCCTCTCTTTCTTGATCCATATAGGCATCAAGAACAAAATCAGTCAAATACGAAGAGTCTTTTCTCTTAATACACTGTGAAATTACATCAAGGTCGTCATCTAAAGATTCATCGTAGTTGACAAAAGACAAGTAATACTTATCATCTAAAAAACCAGCTACAACGTCATAAGACAGCTGGGGCAGAGGGGAGACATTGTTGTTTGCTTCCTTTTTGTTGGGGTTTTGTTCTGCTTGTCGTTCCAAATCGGTATTCATATCTATGCATTTATCGATTAAAATAATTATGTAATTGTTCTTTGTGATTAAAGAGTTCTCCCTTTCTTTTGTGGTTTCACCTGTTTGGTCTCCGTCTCTTCCAACAGCTCTTTGAAGCCGGGAAGTTTGTCAAAGTGAGACAGGTTATCCTTAAATGTGGAGAGCTCTAAAAAACAACTTCCTTCGGTAATCCTCCTCAATATTTCAACGGATGAAGGGAAGTGGTCTAAATACTCCAACATATTAGATTCTGCGACAAACTCATCATCATCACAGAAAATATGATCATCGAAGAACACCTCTTCCAATAATGAAGCCATCAACACCTCGTCATAGAGATTTTCAATCTTCTTAAGGGTATAATGAGGAGCACCGGTAGATGGATTGTTGTATGCACTTAAAGCGCCAAGGTATTTCTTCGTTACCTCGTCAGTTAAATTAATTTCAAGCAAGAATGGGCGAAATCCCGGTCTTACGTCACCATTGAGGAGATAGATGTCACTATCTTTTGCCTTGCTTCTCCCTGAGCCTTTCTCTAAAACATGCTCAGGGATATTTAGACCTGCTATTACATTAGTAAGAGAAGAAAGAGATTTTTGGGTAGGATCATAGAATAGATTCCGAAGAATGATGTTCGGATCTTCTATATTTTGAAGCCCATTGTTCACCAGAACCTGCTTAACATCTTCCTCACTCCAATTGATAATCTCGTGTACAACGAGATCATTCCCGGCCGGAGTGGATGACCATTCCTCTAATGCTTGCAGCATCGTGGCATCACTCGGCAAGAAGTGCATGTCTGTCATGACGATCTTGGCATTCATCGCACGCTCTTCCGGAGTTCTACCTTGAGAAATGTAATAGAAGTCGAAGTTATCCGGATTAACATCCAAAGAGGGGTAATAGAAAAACCTATCAATGACCTCTTCATGAGAGGGTAGGAGGTGATGTCCCGACAAATCCGCTTTGAACTTCTCCAAATCGCCAAAGTACTGACAGAAGGGAGTCTCTTTCCATTCCATATCCGGGGTGACTTTTTGGTGCTGCAAGATGTAGTCGCCGATCAATTTAGACCGCCAACCATCCCCAAATATTTCCTCACAGAGATATACCCTATCCGCCGCTTCAAATCCGGCATCACTCTGTTGCATTAAAGAGATGACTTCCCTTAACTGGTGTAAGTCGTCAGCTTTGACCTTAAACACAAAAAGAGGGTCTTCTTCGTCGCCGATCAATTCGTCCGGGCCGTAAAGAAAGTATTTGTATGTGTCCATAAAATCATCTGTGATTAAAGCTTCATTCCTTTGCTCTTCTTCTCTGCGACCTTTTCCGGTTTGATGTAATCTCCATCCAACAAGCAATTCTCTGCTCTCTTGCAAGTACGATCTATTTTTGACTTACTCCATATCTTGGCAAGCTCTTCATATGTAAGCCCTTTGCTATCCATAAGATTCTCCAATGCTACACTAGCCGCTTCTTCTACGACCTCACTCTCGCTCGAACCCTCCACGAAGAGGAGCTCATCAATTGATAGGTTTCCGTTAGAAATGCGTTCGGTAAGCGTCTCAGTTGCGGCAGCTGAGATGTCTTGAATACCGCCACCATCGGATATGCTCAGGAGATCCTCAATAGACTTATCTTCAAACAGCTCCGACAAATCGACATCAAGCATCAAAGAGTTTATGTAGTCTTCAAGCTCTGAAGCAAAAAGCTCTGCGACAAGCCAAGTCGCCGAATTATAGCGAGGTAAGTCCAACCGGAAATCTATGCCGGACTCATCAATAGCTCTTTCAATATCGTCCGAATGCTCGTCATAGAACTTCTTGGTGTCTTCATAATAGACAAAGTCTCCGATAGCCCCGTTAACACAACCATATCGAGAGACATCACCGGGAAATTCACTCAGAGTATTACATCCCTCCATATGCTCTGCGAAGATGTCTTTTAAGTCTTCAGCAAAACTGCTATTCCGAAAGGAGGACTGAGAAACAAAGGAGTCAAGGACTTCGCTTATGACTTCTTTCTCAAACGCATCAAGATCAAATTCTTTCTGTTCCATTACAGTACTTTCTGTTTTCATTGTTTGTTGTACTATGTTATCGTCCAAGCCTTCAAAATAGGACTGATCTCCAAAAGAATCTTTTGGATTTATATGGGATTTGGATGCTATTGGCTTTCCGGATATACACATAACACACTCTGTCCGCTTCCCATCCTCATCCCAACACTGAATTAGTCCATCTTCCTCATTATTCTTGTAGAATCTCCTTTCTTTAAGTTGACCATTCTTGTGATACAATTCAGATGAACCTTCTTTTTTCCCGTTCTTGAAGGTGGTTCGGCGATATAAATAACCGTCATTATCCCAAAGCTCTTCTATCCAATCTTCCTTCTTGTTAGCAATGTAGAATTTCCTTATTTTAAGTTCACCATTCTTGCGATACAATCCAGATGGACCTTCTTCTACGAAAACACCGGCACCAAGACCATCTTTGTAGTACCCTCTAATACGGTGGTATTGGGAGTCACGCATTACATAATGTTCATAAAATCCATCTAATACGCCTTTCTTATAGGTATATGCCTTTACTCTCAATCCGGATTCGAGAAAGAGCTCATATAGCCCATCTTTATTCCCATCTTTATACGTACACCGTTTTTTGATTTGTCCATTCTCATACCACTTTTCAAAAAGACCATGTAATGCGCCATCCTTATTTATCTGACAACAGACATTCTTTTGCCCATTATCATACCATGATTCAAAAAATCCCAAATCGCGATTATCCCGATAAAAACCTTCTCCATCGACTCTCTTTAAAATGGCTCCCCGCTCCGGGTGGTCGTCATTTTGCACAAGAAAATTCAGCGTTTCTCTATCTTTTTCTTCCATAATTTGTGTGTGTCTATTGTGAACTACCCCTAAGCTAAAGACATAGGGGCTTCGGAGATACCAAGGTCTCCTCGTTTTTCCCAGCTCTTCCTGTCGTTGCTTTTTAGGGCACAAGTCCGGTCATCCACAAGAGGACAGTCCGCGGGCTTAACTTCTCTGCATTCCACGAGTGGGGATGTACTATAGCTTGAATTTAAATTTATGATAGCGTTTTTTCTTGGACTCTTCGAAGTAATCTTTAACGAGTATGCCTTCTTCATAGTCTTGCTTGACGATCGGCGTGCCGTAAAAATCCCATTCCTCATATAAGCCATCAAGCTCACCATTCTTGTAGTTTGCTTGCTTTGCTTGTATCCCGTTGTCAGGATACCACGACTCATAGAGCCCGTTTTGCTTATCCCCGCGCTCATAATGTGATAAATGGCCCTCTGGAGTATGCGCTTCTCGAATTTCTCCCCGCTCGGGGTGATCGTCATCGGCTCTCAGCAACTTGAGCATTAGAATGTTACTGACGATATAACCGTTTTTTGTTTCTATTTGCATCTTTAAGTCCCCCTGTGAATCCCAGCGTTCGTAGAGCCCATTTTCAAGATTCCCACGACAAAATATGAATTCATGGGCGAAGTCACTGACCAATCGGATCTCTCCTGCTTCGGGGTGTTCGTCGGTCGATTTGATCTTAGCGAAGACTTCTAAAAGTTCTCTTTCTGTCATAATGGTTGTTATGCCTTTCTTATTTGTTGTTCTAATATTATAGTTTCGGTCCACGTCTCTTCTGTTCCTGCTTGTCTTTCATTTCCTTGAAATCTCCGGAAACGAACTTGTCCTTAGCATTCTCTCGCAAGCGTAAAGGAAGACTTTCAGATTCGGATACCAGCAACAGCTCATCACTAGTCAACTCCTCATTGCACACAGCTTCATCAAGACGATCCGAAATAGCCTCTTGCACGTCAGTGGCAGTCGTTTTCTGTAGGGCAGACAACAGTTCCGGCAACCCGATTTCTTCTTCGTTGATATAATCCACAAGGAAATCATTTACGGCATCCCTGACCTCTCCGAATTGAGAATTGTTGCTTATCGTAATGAGATCCTCAAAACTTTGTTCTTCGAAATAATCACTCAAGACATTTCTGAGGTCTGTATCCTCAAGATAATTGCTTAAATGGGAAGCAAACTCCTCTGCTACCAGCCAAGTGGCAGAATTGTAACGTGTGTGTTCTAGCTTTATCGTCTCACCAAGCTCTTCGCCAAGTTCGTTAATGTAATCCTCGATATCATCCATATGACGTACATAGAATTCTTTGGTGTCTGAGTAATAGATGAAATCTCCAATTAAGCCGGATCCACATCCGTATTGACATACCTCATTAGCAAAAGAAGAGAGAGTGGACCTATCACTCATATAGAAGGCAAAGATGTCCTTGAGATCTTCGGCAAAATCGAATTCGGACATCTCGGAGTTTTCAATGAACTGATCCAAGACCACTTCAATGATTTTAGCGTCTATATCTTCTTTCTCGACAGGTGACGATTGGGCAATCTGCGCCTGCTTAGACACATAATCGGCAAGCAGCCCACCAACCTCTTCAAAACGGTATTCCTTTTTATGGTAGCCGTGCATTGCGTCGGTGTAATAGATCTTTTGTGGTATACCTGAAGATAGAAGCGTGTGCTTATAGACAGGCTCCTCTATGTGCTGCATTTTTTCTGCCCGGTGACCATTTTCTACACCATGGTCATAATGTGTGGTTAGGATGCGCTCACCGTCCTTATATTCAGAATAGTATCCATGATACCTTCCTTGGGCATCGAGCTCAAAGTCGCGATCCCGTCCTCCCGAGAGGTAATCATAGCTAACCATAAGACCGCCATCTTCTTTCTCTACTTCTCGGCGAATCAATACTTTCTCTTTCTCTTTAGACATAACTTACTTTTCTTTTTTGCTCTTTGAATCCCTTACACTATCACTTTTAATGCCTCATACCGGCTCTTTTCTTCTCTTGCCTCTGTTCTTCTACCAAAGAGATCACATCCTCTAACGCATCTCTACTTTCCTCAAAAAGCGCATGGGTCCTAATCTCTTTCCAACTTGCCGGGCTTACATCCTTGAGCGCATCCGTCATCTTCCTACCGAAAACTTGTCCGATCTCTTCAGCTATTACATAACCACCAATGTCGTCGACAAGGAAATGTACCTTGGACGCATACAGACGATCGTCATCACGGGAAAACAGAGGTCCGCTTTCGAGTTCTTGCTCCAATTCGAAAAGGGAGAGGTCTATGTCCCACATATAGTCACAGTAGAAGTCCTTAAGTTCCGCGAGAGAAATGAGACCATGAATCATTCCTGAAGCGCATCCGCTCCTACCGAGATCATTAAAGAGTCCGTCGACATTGTTGTATCCGGAGGTGACAGCTTCTTCTGTTAGCAGATCTACAACCTCGTCAATGAAGCTCATCCCGGAATACCGGCTATGGTCAAGGATTTCGTGAAGTGAATCTTGAAGCACAACCCGCTCAAATTCTTGAACATCTTCTCTGTCTGTCAATGTTATTTTACTCATAGCTTTACACTCTTTCTTTTATTTTTATTGGTTAGATGTTGTTGTTTCTCTTTCTGAAAACACTCCGTCGCTTTTTTTACGTAGGATCGTGCCACAAGAAAAGCCGGTCTGAAAGAGGTCTCTTCCAAATCTTGACGGATGAAGTCCTTCAAGAATTGTCCCGATTGGAAATACGCAACGGAAGGGATCCCATCCATACCATCGTATATCGCTTGACTAAAAGCCATTATCTTATCAATGGTTCGCGAAGAGGCTCCGTTTAAACGATCTTCCGCAATTCCCGAAGCAACTAAAAGAGCTTTATCATTATCCTGTAAAGGCTCCAACCGGTTCCCATCAACAAAAAAACCGGACTCCTCCTCAATGATTTCATCTGTATCAGGATCAAAGACGTAACTTAATCCATTAAGCTCCCCATCTGCGTATGAGAAAAGACCCGTGATTTTGCCGGTAGCTTCATCAAAAGATAAAGTAGGTCCCTCCAGTACCCCATGAACATAATGTTCAATAGCTGACAAGCCCCACCATTGATTGAACGAAAAGAAATATCCATCCGGTTCTTCTCGTTCGTCATTGAAAACAAGAAAAAAGGGGCGACCGCATGCGTCCAATTTAAAACGATGCGAAAGATGTCCGTCTTCCGCAAAAGCAGAGATACTCGACAGAGTGCCTTGACAGTAAGTTTCTACTTTTTGAGGAGAACCATTTTCCCAAAAAGTTGAATTTGTTGTAATAGCTCCGGATTGTTCTAATTGAGCCCGAAGCTTTGTCTTCTGCTTGCTTAAATCATCCATTATTGATCGATGCTTTCATTACTTGTTTTTACTTCTCTCCCCTTTTCTCCTCAAAGCTATTAAAGTGGCAGTGGAGATTCAAAATAGAGTACATCTTGCCTTATTTTGTCGCAGATGTGGTCACAAAATACACGTTTGTCATAGAAATGTCATTTTTTAAGCAAGAAGTCCGGACAATGCCGGACTTCTACTGACCAATCGATTTAGGACATTCTGTCTCTATGAAAAAGACTTTTATTGCTGTCCGGTAAAGTTTTTAGAGGGGGTAAAAGTAAGGGGCTGGTTTCCGTAGTAGGAAATCAGCCCCGATTGTCTTATCTTAGTGGTTGCAAACATTATGTAAGACATGAGCAAAAGTACATATTTTACCGGACAGCCGGTATTTGCACAAGTGTTAAAGCTGCTTGACAGGTCAAAAATCACGGAAATCAGCAAAGAAATGGCTGAGAGTGAGAAGTATGTCAAGAAATTAGACGGATATACCCACTTAGTGACCATGCTTTTCGGTATTTTTCGTCACTACGATTCATTGCGTGAGTTAGAGATTGGACTGAAAGCAGAGGTCCATAAATTTCAGCACCTTGGGATAGACTATGCAGCGAAGCGAAGCACGCTCTCAGAAGCGAATATTCGTCGTTCCCAAGAGTTCTTCGCACAAGTGTATGCTCACCTTTTGGATCGGTATAAGGGCTTTTTAGCGGACAGCCGAACGAGAGGCGAGGAAAAAGAGTGGGAAAGACTGCTTTACATGATAGATTCCACGACTATAAGTCTTTTTGACAACATCTTAAAAGGTGTGGGCAGGGACCCAAAGAGTGGGAAAAAGAAGGGTGGAATGAAAGTGCATACCCTTCTGAAGTATCACGTGGGAGTACCTATGGTCGTTCAACTGACGAGTGCCGCCAAGCACGACCATTACTTGCTCAAGGAAGTGCATCTGCCCAAAGACAGTGTGCTGGCGATGGATAGAGCCTACATAGACTATGCCCAGTTTCAGCGACTTACAGAGGAGGGCGTCTGCTACGTCACGAAGATGAAAAAGAACCTCCGTTATGCCGTCCTTTCCTCAGTCATCAGTGTCAATGAGTATGGTTTGGCAGAATGTAGGGATGAGCGTATTCTCTTTGAAAAAGGAGAGTTGAAACACGAAGCACGGAGAGTGGAGATGTGGAGCAAGGATGCGAAGAAATCTGTGGTGCTTCTGACCAATAACTTTGAACTCACCACAGAGGACATCGCAGAAATTTACCGTAAAAGGTGGGCTATTGAGACCCTTTATAAGCAACTGAAGCAGAACTTCCCACTTCATTTCTTCTATGGCGACAGCGTCAATGCCATCCAAATACAGACCTGGGTAGTACTGATAGCCAACCTCCTCTCTACCATCCTGCAGCGAATGATAAAAAGGCACTGCTCCTTTTCGCAAATTGTCGCTATGCTCCGCATTACTCTGATGTACTACACCGATTTTCTCGGTTTTATGGAGAACCCCGATAAAGGCACTCAAATAATCATGGCAGAACAGGCTAATTCCCCGCCAAAATACCCTCTTTTCCCCGACCTCTGATAATTCTCATCCCCCAATAAAACAACCGTCTTCCCAACCTCTGACAAAAGAGGGGGGCTTGCTTTTTCAATTTGAAAAGCAAACCCCCGATATTACTGGGCTTTCTGACACACAAAATATCTTTTCCGACTTTTACCGGACAGCAATAAAAGACTTTAAATCCCTCTCTTTACAAGATGATTTTTATGCCAACGCCCGCATAGGGTTGGAGCTTAGTCGACAACAGACTGCCGCCCAATAAAAATGTGCCTACCTTTCCATACAGGATCCAGCGGTTTGTTAAATAGACATCAAGGTGCGTACTTAAGTTACCACCATAAGCAAAGCTCTCTTTCTTTTGTGGAATAGTCCCGTCTTCCAGCACCTCTCCATCGTAGTTCATCCGATCATAGCCTAATACAATCCCGGCGCTGACGTACCAATTATAGGTGGCCGACAGGTCGTTCAAGAGGAGCAAGTTAAAGTTACTTTTCAAGGCATATTGATTGACCGGGACATCAAAGTCGGATTTCATTTTCAAGGATGTCTGCGTAAAACGAGCCCCCACGTCAATATAGTGCCCATTTCCTAAAAAGTACCCATAGTCTACTTCACTATAAAAATTACTCTTTACGACATCTCTTGAATAGATGTTCACTCCTCCCGCTCCGGCTATAGACATAGAACCCTTCAAGAGCCTCTGAGCTTCCGACTGAAAGCCAAAGAAAAAGAAGAGAGAGAGGGTAAGGAATATCCTATATGCGTTTTTTTTCATTGTATGTTTATATTATTATCTCGATTCTAAAATCAATAAGTTACAATCGCATTCTGTTTCTTCTCGATTGAGCTTGCTGATTTTTGGATTGGCAAGGACGGAAGAAAGCCGATCTGTTCTTAGCATGCTTATTTAGAAACTCAGCACCCGATCGAAGATAGATGATGTCATTATTGATCATACATTCACTTTTCTTTAGCTCGGAGAAGAAGCGTACATTACATTGCTCTTCTTTCCAATCAAACCCATTTTCAATAGCGTAATCTTTCTCGATTATAATTAGAGGATCCTGGTCTTTATGAATATCACGCCTGAAGTTTAGAAGAGCGAGCCAAGCATCTTGACGAGCGATCCATTTATCCGGAGCTCCAATTTCTTTATAGTTTGCCATTGTGACTACGATGCAGTCTGCTTCGTCAAAACCGGCGATATCAATAAAGTCCTTCACAGATAGAGCCTCCTCGTTTGAGTAATCCAATGTAGCCTCTTCATTTAGCACAATTTCGGGAGATCCACACTCTGTTACAACCACATTTTCAGGACCACGATAAAGCTCTTTCCCATAATAATCCACCCCGGACATAACGCTCATATAATCCAAAACATGAGTTACGCCTTTCTCTAACTCTTCCGGTGTGATGATTTGGAACCCATTTTCATCCCTAAAAAAGTCAGATAATTTCCAACCCGTCTGAGAGATTAGGAATTCATACTCTTTTGAAAATCGCTCTTTATCATGAAAGATTTCATCAACCCTACAATGACAGTCTAATTCGGTAGACTCAAAAAGGTCGATATTAGCCACATATAGCTTGTCCAAAAAGGCTTGTAGGTCTGTTCTTTGAAGGTCAAAGATTAGCACTCCACGCTTAGGTACGAAATTATCTATCAGCCAATATTCAAATGAATCTTCTTGGTAATTATTTCTTTCTACTTCAGATAATACGTCTAATGATATATCTTCTGAAGGATGGAGTGAGTTAAACACTCCGATTGCTCTATCAACATCCAAAAATCCATCCCCTAAGATAAGACCGTTTTCATAAGGAGATAATTCCATTGCTAACCCGGTTTCTCGGTCTACGCAAACATACTCCGGGCCAAAGTAAACTTCTTCAGAGTTTTGCCAATCGTGATTTTCTAACATGTTCATAACTAAAATACTATCATTTATTGCTGTTCATTGTTGTTCATCTTTTTAATTGCGGGCACGTCCCCTTATCGTCAGCCCTTCTACTCCACTCGCGCGAGAGAGGACACGGCTGTTTACATAGAACGTCAAAGTGCGGCTTCCTCCAAGCTCGTAGCAGGTGATCTCAAGCATCTTGTCCTGAGGAATAGCTATCGTCTCCAGACAGAAGACCGTGCGAACCTGTGTGCGTGCTCCGATATTGGAGCTGTAGTTATAGGTCCTCAAAGGTTTGAGATCCACATCCTGCATGGCCGTCTGATCTCCCCCTATCTTATCGACAATACGGAAGCTAACCCGGTCAATACGGTAAGGGACATTGGAATTATTACGGATATAGGTGTGTAGGTACATCAAAGAGTTATTTGCATAGACTCCATTAAGACCGAAGCCTACATTCTGCTCCACGACACCCACACTGTTAAGCCTTCTCTCGTTATTCTCATAGATAGACCGCATATAGAGTTTGACCAACGCGGGAGCTTCGCCTTGGAGCTCACCAAAGAAGATATCCGTCCTATTATCCGGATTCGTTACCATCTTACGCTCGGACAAAATATCTCCCATCTCAAAAGACAACATACGAGGAGTAGGCGAATATCTGAGGTTGAAAGAGTAATATGCTCCATCATCCGTAATGACGGACAATGAGGTATTACCCGTGAAGTTTTCAATGTTGGCTTTCACCCTCAGGACATTCTCTGCGCTATTGGCCTTGTCGGCAATAACAGAAGCAGAACCCAAATCGACATAACGGATGATGGACGGGAAAATGATGTGTACAGTCTGGTTATAAGAGACCTCTACATCAAACGGAGCTATCACCCTCGAATATGGGATGTTCTGTGAGAACAACGGGTTTGGTGCTTGAGGAAGATCACCATGTGCGTCAGACACCTGTCCCACGGCAAGTGTCGAAAAACTTACAACGCACAAGAAAGAGAGAAAAAAGTAATTTCTTATTTTCATAATTGAATACCGGTATAGTTAATGAGCAAATCTAAGTTAGAGTATGAAAGATCCGATGAAAGGTCTACTTCTAATATAGTAAACATGAACAGCTACATCCTCTTTAAAGAGAGTCAGAGAAACTAATTCTCCCTCTATATTTCGGATCTCACTCAGTCCGTCCTTTAGTCCATTCTTGTAGGTGCTTCGCCCTTCTATGCGTCCATCCTCATAAAAAGATTCATAGAGTCCATGGAGACTCCCGGAGACATAGTTTCTACGGGACTTAAGTTGTCCGTTTTCATACCACTCTTCAAAAAGTCCATTTTCCTTACCGTCCTTATACGTACCGCATTCTTTTAGTTGTCCATTATTATGCCAGCCCTCGAACAGCCCGTCTATCTTGTCGTCCTTATATGTGCAACGCTCTTTTAGTTGTCCATTATCATACCAGCACTCGAACAGTCCGTCTGCCTTGCCGGACTTATCCGTACCGCGGGTTTTTAGCTGCCCGCTCTTATACCACTCTTCCCAAAGTCCGTTTGCGTCCCCGGCAATATAGTTGCCACGTTCCTTGAGTTGTCCATTTTTATACCACGACAGAAATAACCCATCAACGAAGGATGATACAGTGGTGCATTGCTCTTTGAGTTGACCGTTTCTGTACCACTCTTCCCAAAGTCCGTTTGTTTCGCCGTCCTTATATGTGCAACGTTTTTCTCGTTGTCCATTATCATACCAGCGTTCATACAGTCCGTTTGTCTTGTTTTCACGGGAAAATCCTTCGGTTTCTTCATCATAGACGATCTCCCCAAGTTCGGGATGCTCATCGTGTGACTTTATGAGTTCCAGAATCTCATCTTTGATACTTCTTTCCATAGCTCTATCTTCTTCTTTTTCTTATTTTATTACACCTTAGTAAAAGACAAATGTTTTTAGTAACTATCTGAGTGATTGCTCATTAGGCAAAAGGACGACATGGTGGCCGGCTTTTACCCGCACTTTCACATCGTTGGATCTTGAGGAGATAAAGTCGGCCACGGTGCCCAGTACGCCCCTTGTGACCTCTTGGGCGATAGCACCCTTGGCATCCGTCATGGTGATGCCACCAAGGGCAGAACTACCGGCACTTGACACGCCACGAGCAACACTATTGCCAAGCGTCTTACCGGTCTTGCCAAACTCAGAGGAGCCGATGGCTATGCCTCTCTGCCCATCAAGGTCATAGACAGCCATCTCTATAGGAGTGATGTTGTCTTTATACTTGATGCTTTCAACAGTCACATTGAGGCGTGTGCCATTGATAGTGGCACGCCCCACGATCTCTTCTCCTGCCGGAATCTTGAGGTTGCCAATCATTATAGGGCTGGTGAGACGCATCTTTATAAAGTCGCCATTTCTCACAATATGTTGCTTCTCTACGACAGCAGGGATAACATTGCCCCTTGGAACCTCACCACGAGAGGCTTCCCCATAAAAGGCATTATTGAACTGTGTCCCGGAGAGAGACGAAACAACACCACTGCGTGCCACCTGCACCGTCGGGCGGGGCAACTGAAAGTTATCCGTCTCTTCCACGTTAGTAACGTCGTAACCGGTGTTGCCCTTGGATTTCCTTATGTTGCGCGAAGAGGAGTTTTCACCCACATTGCTTGCAGAAGCGATAATGGCGTTACGGTCGATGACCCCCTGCTCGTAGAGCTCCTTATATTCATCTCTTTCTTTCTTCAAGCTCTCATATTCTTGCTCCCGGGAAGAAGAGCCATCCGACATATCGGACAATCCCGATCTCTTCCTATAGTCGTTCATTGTACTTTCATAAGCCTTACTGTAATAGTCCTCAGAACTTAGATCGACTCCTTCCGTCAAGGGCTTCTCTTTCCCGAATGGCTGTTCGTTTATCTTGGACAAATCAATATCTTCAGGATGGATATTGTCCCCAAGGGAGGAACCATAGGCGTAATAATCGCTGTACCCCTCTTTTTCTACCGAAGACAGATCTGCATTGGTCTTGTCCGGGGTGATAGACACATCCGTACTTACCGGTGTTTCCTGTCCATGAGGGATGTCCTGCATCACTTCGGCACTACCGGTATCTTCGTCCTCACTCTCCTTCTGCCCCGTAGCGCCAAAGGCCAGTGACATAAAAACAATAATAAGCACAAACCCTACGCCTATATAGACTAAGGTTTTCTTTTTTTTCTCTTTATCAGTCATAGCGTTATCAACTTAAATAATTAGTATTTAGAGACTCTCATAGTAGTCATACAAAAGAGTGTCGACCTCGGACTCTGTTGCCTCCTCGGGGATGCGGAAGTCGGGTAGCTGCTCGTTTTCCCCGCTGATACCCATGGTGACAGAGTCGTTTACAGACGCATCTGTTTCCACGGTTGCTTGTCGTACCCCGGACTGTAGCACATACGTTGTCACAGCCATTACGGCGACAACAAGGAACAGAACGATTACAAACTTTTGACTTGACGTTAACCTCTTAAACCATTCTTTCATAGCCATACAAATGCCTTTCTTTTTAATTTTATTGTGTTATATACTCTTCTATCTTAGTCGTACCCAAAGCACTTTCTTTTATCCTATTGGAATTATCCACGACTCTATATCGTTCAATGAGAAAACCTTGAGGGTTGTCATCACTCCGGATTGATTCCCTGAGATAGCACTCCGTCACCAGATTCCGCTCTGTCGTTACCCCCTTGCGGGTAATATATTGAATCGCATACGTCTTGGCATAATAGGGATGACTATTGAAGTCTATATCGATCTTTTCGATCTCTATCCTCTGACTGACACCTCCGGAGATAATGCTGTTGTAATACGACTTGTCGGCCAAGTCTTGATACAACCGCGACACACTGCCATCACCCATCTTTATGGCTTTTGAGAGGTTGCTTTCTATTGCTTTGACATCAGGAGAGAGCGTATAAAAAAACGTATGAAACCGCTTCAGATGTTCTCTTGCCTCTACCGGTCTATTCGCTTTTGCATCTTGTGACAACGCCAACATCAAACTCTTTCCTTGGTCAAGTACATAGATCTTCTCACGTTCTTTTTGAGCAAAGAAAAAAAAAGCAACGACAGCGACCGTACAAACGATGCAGGAAAGGACAATAGCGCCCCATGCAAAATTGCGTAACGTCTTATAGCCGTCCGACAAACTATTTAAGCTTTTGAAATTATACTTCTCCATCTACTTTCTCTTTTTATTTCCTACAGATTGTTTTTGACATCAAACCGAAAATTTATTTTTGTCTCTTTTCCTCTTCTTCTTTTGCTTCTTTCATAACCCCTCTTGTTGCCGAGACCCTGTTTCTAAAGCCCAAACGCCTGTACATACGCTCCTTGCGCTCTGCATCGTATCGATCGTTCCACTCTTGCGAAAGGCTGTGACGACTTACATACTTTGGCGTATATGGATCCTTTAGCTTATAGCTTAACCCTCGTTGTTCCCAGAGCTTCTTTCTTTCGTCTGATCCACCAATCTTCTCTTCTTCGCTCTCTGACGACGATGGTGTAGATGAAACGATGTCCTCATCCCTCCTGTCCTCTGATTCTTCCTCTTGGACAGTGGAATTCCGGACAGTAGAATTTTCTCCGGAAGCGATCTCTGAAGCTCCTAAAGTCCTATTTCTGATGTCACCTCCTCCATTCGTCGACTCAGACTTTGGTGAGGCAATCTCTTCGGAACTAATAGAAGAGGAACCTGTTTTTATTTCTTCGCCAACATCTTCTCCCGGCACCGCCGCATGATCATCAGACTCAAATGTGCGGGTTCGTATATCATTGCTGTCCCCATAAGCAGTAATGCCACTGTCGTATTCTTTTTGGGAGAGACTCTCGGGACCCTTTCTCAATAAGGATGCAAGGTTATAAGCATCGTACTTACTGTATCCGAGTCCCCTTAATGAACTTGCAATCGTCCCTTGTAATTGATCTCCCTTTTTAGAATGATCTCCTTTATTGAGTAGCAGATCCTGCATGTGATGAGAATACCCACCGATATCTTCAAACCTGTCCTTAAAGGCGGTATCAAAAGCATCTTTCCAAGACATATTTTTCTGCCCCTTAAGCGCTTCTTTTAGTCCCCCACCACCGGTCTTATACTTCAGAATTTCCGAAGCCATACCTTTACCTGCGTTGGATATGCCACTCAACTTATGTTTAATGTCACCACCTGTGGCATCGGCCCCGGAATGCATCAGTTGAGAGACACCACCTTGAAGACTGCCCATACCTCCACTCGATTGAATCGCCATACCGGCTAAAGTAGGAACCCTAAAGAAGAGAAGAGCACATCCAATCATAAGCAGGCTCGACAAGACGACATCAAAAGCCGAGGACACCCAGTCCCCATTCCCTATGCCGGCTTGAGCATAGATGTTTTGAAAGAAGGTCTTCAAAATGACAGCCAATGGACCCCACAAGCCGATGGAGATATAACGACCAAGCCACGAACTAAAATTGTCCGAAAACATAGGAAAGATGGCCATAGCAACGGCGAAGGGACCCAATAAGGAAAGAACCGTCAGATAGACCTGCTGCAGTATCATAAATGCTACATAGCAGGCATTGAATAGGGAGACAGCAAAAGCATTCGTCATCTCGTCTGTATTGTCGACAAGTTCGACAGCTCTATTCCTCGCCCCCGTCGCAGCAGCAGCGCCGGCAGTCATCAATACCCCTCTGTCGTCATAACCCTTGCCCAAAAGAACATCATCAACGCCCATATTGGCAATAGCCTCTTCTTCCGGCTTGAAAATAAAACTATTATCCTTTGAAGTAGACACAGTAAACATAGAGTCATCGCCACTAACCAGAATCTCACTCTTTGCCTTTTCTTCCATCCAGACAAAAACCTTATCCATCATAACAATGAAAACATTTAGATTCATGGCAATAAGCCCGATTAGAAACGGCTTAATCAACGCA
Source organism: Bacillota bacterium (assembly GCA_023423335.1). Lineage (GTDB taxonomy): Bacteria > Bacillota > Clostridia > Lachnospirales > Lachnospiraceae > Mobilitalea. Next base: position 19,457 of record JAFAFU010000008.1, read on the forward strand.
TAAAAATCAATCGGTTGATTCCGCACAAGAGAAGGATAGACGATATTGCCAATGGCAAAAATCATTGCCAAGGAGATGATGGCAATAACGGCGCTATTCAAATCCCCCGAATAGGCAGTCAGAATCTCCGACTTTAGCGTCTTGACAAAACTAAGAGTATTATCTAGAAACATAATCCGTTATTTCTTGCCTATGAGTTTCGATGCTTTGTTTAGAACACTCTTAGGGGCTCCACTAATGCCGCCTAACCCTCCTGCTCCGTTTACGATCATATCGCTAAGTGTAGGCACATACAGAAACATAAACGCAACAAGTAAAAAAAGAAGGGAGGTCATGATGCTCTCCAGGGCACCGCTCCAGCCTCCGGAGAAATCCAGCACGGTGTTGGAGGTGTCTATAGTGGTGCGTAAATAATTATTGAAGACCCGGAGAATGTTGGCAATGAACCCCCAAAGACCCACGTTGATGAACTTTGACAGCCATACGGACAAGCCACTCCTAAACATCGGAAAAATAGAAAAAGCAAACGCCAAAGGACCGACCAAACACAGGATCAATAAACAGATCTGCTGCCAAACTATCAACCCTGCATAAAAAATATACTCAACGATGTCAGAGAGAAAAAATAACAAGCCAACAAGTACTTTCCCTATCACTTGGGGGACAACAGAATATAAATTGCTTATCGTGTTAATAATGGAGAAATCCGGATCTTCCAGCTCAAAAGTGCTCATATCGGCTCCCGTCGCCGCTTTCTCATCCCATATCTTCTTCGCCTCAGGAGAGGTGGTATAAATAATCCTCTCCATAAAGGACATATCTTTGTAGGTCTCAGATTTCTTCGCCCAGTCCGAACCCATCTTGTCGCTCAACCGATCCGCCGATTGGGTGACGTAAGTGCCGGACAGATTGGTCATGGCAGAGGAGAGACGAAGAAGAGGAGCAGCGACCGTCACATGAAAAGAGACGACAACAAGCCCGACGATAACAGGACGGAAAAGACCCCAAAAATCAATCGGTTCGTTACGCGCCAGTGCGGGAAGGACAATATCCAAAACCGCAACAATGAAAGCAATGGAAACAATAGCCAAAGATATTGTCTGCATAAACGTAAACTCCCCTGCTAACTCTTGGGTGTAGCTGCGAGCCGAATCAATGACCCCTTGTAAAAAATTATATTCTCCCATCTTCGTATCTCACTCTTATTGTGCCACTACAGTCACCTCAGAAATAGCAGCTCTTTTTTTAGCTTCAACGCCTTGCGCTCCTGAAATTCCTTGTTTGTCATCGATTTCTGCTTGCACACGTGATAAAGGCATGCACTTTTGTAGTCTCGTACAATCCGGGATAGCTCCATAATGAGCGCATAACGCTCTCCGTCACTCATCTTGACAGACTTACTGCGGATGACGTTGGTGATACGACCCAAGACCTCTTTTCTTAAGTCGGAGAGAAGAGCTTGCTCTTTACGCTCAAAAAAAGCGGCTTGCTCAGGAGTGAAGAGGTCGGGGTGGACACTCCGTGCTACTTTTGCACTGGAAAGAAGACGGACACATTGCTCTACATCCTTACTGAGCTGCAACACTTCCTTCGAGTTCGATATAAACGGACTGACACGTGTCATGGCATCATTGATGTCCTGTATCTTCTTCAGACTCCCTCCGATACTTTCATTTGCCTGTTTGAGATCCGCGTTAATGACGTTCAGTTGCTTGGTCTCTTTTTGCAGTTGCCGTAGGACGGCACTCTCTTTGTCCCCGTCACCGGAGACACCTATGACGGCTGAAAGTATATCTCCGACAACATCTTGAGCACTCACAAAAGAAGGGATGCCGGAGAGTAATCCGATCACGAGTGCGATAATTGTCTTTTTCATTGATTATTTGTTCATTTGTTTAGCCGTTTAGCTGTTTAGCTTTTTAGCTGTTTAGTTGGTTATGTATGTTTTGCCGTACTTATAGAAGATATTGAGTGCTATGAGAGATAAATTAGGGATATCATACGCTGTTCATACTCCTTATCCTTTGCGTTTTGACGAGAATAGTATTCTATCTTCTGCTTCAGATAGATAAGCGTGTGGTACAACTTCTTCAGTTCCTGCTTCGTCTGTATAATCAGATTCAGGCGTTCACCGTCCGTCATCTGTAAAGTGGCATCCCCGCTGAAATCGGATTGAGAGGCAACGAAATCGGCATTCGAGACGGCTTCCATACGGTTAAAGAAGAGATGTTCGGCTTGGCTGCTGACATTGATGAGTTGACGACCAATGGCTATCTTTTGTTCCACCGGAAGATCTGAGATACTTGATAGATGATTGCTTATAGACGTGTACGCCATATGGATGGCTCGACCGTATGCGACCATATCTTTTAAGTCTTGAAGACCGGTGATGCCCGGATTTAACTTATTGACCAAATCGTACATCCCTTCATACTCTTGCAGGACTTTGTAGTTGAGCTGCTTGAGTTTCTGCATCCCGTCTTCTTTGGTCATCACGGTGCCAAGAGCCGCGTTACTGCCCCCTAACTCAGTTAAGACCTGATCACGCTGACTGAATACTTGCTCCATCTTGTACCTTTGGTAGATGGACTTGCCTATGTCAAAGATAACCCTGGCTATCTGCGCTTCAGCACTCACCGACGTTAGAAACATGCCGCCAATACTTAACGCAATAAGCGAGAGAAACACATGTCTTCTGTTCTTTTTCATATGCTTATTCTGTGTTTGTGTAGTTTTATTATTACTTCGGCTTTACTTTGTGTCGCTTGATATACTCGACTATCGCTTGCTTTGTTGTTGCACCAAGCTCCTTCTTGATACTCTCGATCTCATACTTTTCGGACGCATTGGTGCCAAAGCACATGCGCTCCATGTCGCTGACCTCAGTGGCATAAACACCGCTGAAGTTGCTGCCCAAACCAATCCATACTTCTCTGTACTGGTTCCTACCGGTGTAGTCATTGTGGGTGTTTATGGAAAAGATTTCCGCCTGTTGCTGATTGCTCAATCCCAAGAAGTCTCGCACATCCTCAAATCTACGGAGGTACTTCTTTTGATCCAACAAAATCTTACAGTCGCTCTGTGATACTACGGTGTCCTTGATGATATCCGATCCCAAAAGGTCATCCAATTCTTGAGTGACCACAATAGCTTCTCCATCATATTTGCGGACAGTCTTAAACACCCCTTTGATGTATTCGGCGAACTTGTCGTTCATAATGGCTTTCCAGGCCTCCTCTATGATCAATATCTTTTTGCCGTTGATGCGCTTAACCTTACTCATATACGCATCCATAATGATGATGGTGGTTAATGGGAGAAGGATAGGATTATTTTTGATGTTGTCTAACTCGAAGATGACAAATCGCTTATCAAAGATGTCTGTCGCCACATCACTGTTCAACAGCCGGTCATAACGACCTCCGACATAAAACTGAGAAAGGGTATGTAGCATATTGCCAAGGTCAAAATCGGATACCTTGACCTCAATTTCGCTGCGTGAAAGATTCTCCCTGAACTCGTCGCGCAGATATTCGTAGTATCCGTTAAAGTTACCTTTGCCGTTATCCCGCTCTGCCACTATGCGCAGATACTCCAAGATGCTTTGATCCACAAACTTTTTCTCCGAAGGCATATACGTTCCGCCCATCTTCCACAAAAACGAGATAATCGAGCTGATGGTGTCGATTTGCTCTTGGTCGAAAGAACCATGTTTGGCAAAAAATGGGTTGAATGATATAGGATCGTCTTCCGTCGCAGTAAAATAAAGTCCATCTTCACCCCGGGTGCGCTCATTGATGATCTCACACTGGTATTGGTACGAATGACCAATATCCACAATAAGGATGTGAGCCCCTTGATCATAGTATTGACGAACCATATGGTTCGTAAAAAACGACTTCCCTGACCCCGACGGACCAAGAATAAACTTGTTCTTGTTCGTTATCGTCCCATCCTTATACGGCTTATCCGAGATGTCTATCTTCACAGGGGTCCCCGTCAGACGGTCACATAGCGAGATATAGAACGGAGAGGTAGTATCCCTCGTGTTACTCTCACTCGCAAATAGACAGACACCTTGCTCCAAGCCCGTCAAAAACAACTCCTCATGGGGTAAGTCGCCACCGTTGCCCGGAATGGCTGCCCAAAAAACGATGGGAGCATCCAACGTCATAACCTTAGCGGTCATAGAGATGCTCGCCAGCTTCTTGGCGATCTCGAGACCGTTATTCTTGAGCATACCGTTGTCTTCAGACCATATCATTACATTACAATGACACTCCACGGCTCGGACACCGTTGATCCTCATATCCTCGAGAAAATCCTGACAGAACCCGGCATTCACCCTGTTCTCAATAAAAAGTTGGCTCATGGCAATGAGACCTTTCTGACGGGCTTCGACCTCTTCTTTTTTCTTCTCGGAGTCGGTGAGGTAGATATATTGGTTTAAGATATGAGGCTTCTTTAACCCCAGCCCCAAAGGAAACATCGTGGAGACCATCAATGACGTGTTGGAAGTAGAATAGTCACTGCTCTCTTGTTGAGGACTTATTTCGGCCGGCAACTGATCCAGGGAGGTGATGGCATGAATGGAAACAAGATTGTTGCCAACCTTAATACGGTCTTCATCAAGGTCGCTCCCGAACTCCACATCTCCCAGTTCCAAACCTCCAAGTGAGAACAGCAGGTCATAAAGTCCCGGCTTGCCGGGGGTACCCACGATCTCGTCCGTGGTGAGCCGGCGAACTCTCATTACTTTCGAATCATTCAGGACAGACTCGAATTGTTCTACCGCATCAAGGAATTTCTGTTGCTCTCCGGGACTTACCTTACTGCCCACATAGTTCTTGGAAGTCAACATCGAAGCAATGCCCCCTGCTTCCATCTGCTTCATATTGGTTTTGGTCAAGTAGAGATAGCACTTATGCTTTAAGTAGATCCTCCCGTCAAAATTCTTCCAGTAATGCTCATCTAGTAATGACCAATATTTGCGTCCCGTGGAGTCATATTTTTCGGTATAGTAAAAGTCCTGTTTATGGACAACGGTGGGCGCAGGCAGCATCCGCAAGACTTTACACCACGTCTCGTGCATCAAGTTATATTCGCCATAAGATATGGTAAAAACCTCAGGCAGATACAACTCGAACAGCACAGACACCTCTCCCCGTTTGCTAATGACACAGTCATTCTCAACGGACATTATGGGGAAACTCTTTTCAAAGTCTATCACTTGACTCATACTCTTTATTGCACTTGGCATGCTTTAAGTTTACATTGAGGAAGGAGCGGGATTCGAACCCGCGGAGCTTATCTTATTCGCCCTCCGGTTTTCAAGACCGGCGCATTAAACCTCTCTGCCACCCTTCCGGAATGGCACCGGCGTATCGCTACGCCGATGATCCATATTAAAAATTAAATAACAAAGTTCTTCATCACAATGACATCACCTTAAATGCTAAAGCTCTTTACCTAACACATACTCCCCGTTATTCACACTATTTATCAGCCAATCGATCTCCCGCGCCTCAATGTCATAGAAGACAGGACGACGCAGAATGCTTCGGGCACTCTTTATTGTCACACCTGTTCCAACCATATCCCTTGCTCTGCGTTTCTTAAATCCGTAAGCCCCATATTTATTTTCAAATTTCTTGACTAAGAAGAAAAGGAAAATGAATAATCCGACACAAAGAATAGACGCGACAGCTATAGGGATGCCTATCGCCGTCATGATGAAGAAACCGACAAATCCCAAGAAAAAAGCCACAAACAGATATGCCCAGAATATTAAGGGCAAGCCTCTCCACATAGCTCTCCTGTCTATTCCCTTATAAATGATGTATTTCATAAAATGCACCCTCCTAAGCCTTAAACATTGTCTCCACAACGACAAAAGCGGCCCAAACGACGAGACAACCGCCAACCCAGTTAACAAGAGAACGGACGGAGTCAGACTCTCCATTAAAAAACTTCCAGGCCGCCCTAATGGCTCCAATGTGAGCAAAAATGCCGGCCAGCAGGATAGAGACCGTGGTGGCGACTTCAGCGATCTTTTTAATCTCGCCCGTAACCTCTTCGCCAACCGCATACGCATTAGATGCCGAGATGGTAAAAAACAAAATGGTTAAGAAGAGACAGGAGAGACACCGGACTGTATTCACTTGATGTAGTAACCCTTTTTTCATAGAAACATTGCTTTAATGATGACAAACATAGCCCAGGTGGCGATGCAGCCGCCAACCCACAGAATCAGACTCTGAACAGATCCATGGTCATTCTGCCAGAATTTGTGCGCTGCTCGCGCCGCACCAATCGTGGCTGCGATAGCACACCCAAACAGAATAATGGAAACACCCATATTGACTACGCTTTTAGTCTCCCCGCTTACACCCCCAAGAGAACTCGACAGGGGCGAGATACGGGACCCTTGAGCGTATAGATTCGCGGCAGCAAGACGGATACAGGCACACAAGATTAGGACGAATCTCGTACAAGATCTCTCCACAGAATCGTAGCAGAAACGACCGGATCTTCCACCCTTTCCCTGTTCTTCACGCACTTGACTACAATACATCGTTCGATCCACCAAACTAAAAGTTATCCGTTTTTCAAATGCACGGTTTTATCATTCTTTATTGCAGAAACATAGATCTAGTAATGAGGTAGGCTCCCCAAATAAAGACACACCCACCAAGCCACATAAGGAGTTTTTTCTTGGCTTCATGTTCTCCATTCCAGAAATCGTATGCGGCAAGCGCGGCACCACCAAGAGCCAATATGCCACTGATCAAAAGAATAAGATTGATGAATCCGCCGGATGTGGACTTGAACTGCCCTGTGACAATGTTGAGGGCCGATTGAAAGTCAGGCTCTCTTATGGCTTGCGCCCAAACATCCGTTGCACCCAGGTATAGCCCGAGAAGGATCAAAATGAATGATTGTAATTTTTTGCCCATAATCTACATTATATTTTATTATTATATACCTCTGTTCTTCACTGATCTGACGTTTTGGGAGTTGTGTAAACCCGACAAAATTTCATACAGGGGTAGGGATGAATCTCCTTTTGAGGCCTCATCCCGATGCTTCTTCCCAACCAAACTTATCTTCTTGCGATATCTTATAGGAATTACCCCATTAGCGTTGTGAAAAAGACCTTGAACCAAAAAGACACAAACACAGCCTTCACTCGACAAATACAATTTGACCTCCCGTGAATCCGAATCAAGCACCAGCGCATAATCGTATCCTTTGAATAGGTGGTCACCAAGATCTTTGATGCAATCCTTTAGAGGAAGATGCATGTAGTTATACACAGGAAGGGAATGCCCGGACACATTTTTTAGTAGAAGCTCATCAAACACCACATCGTTAAGGAAGAAAGAGATTGCAGGAGTAGCACTCGTTTCTTCCTCACAAGGATCCATACTCCACGCCTCTTCTTTTTTACTTCCTACACTCACGCTTGTCTCTCTGAGGTCGTGAGCATACCCGAAACCAAAGTTGCTCATATCACTCTATTCTCGTGTTTTCTATAAAAGTCGCTTGAAGGTATAGCCGTCTTGGGCTTGGGTGCTGATGACACTTCCATCTGTACTTCTGTCTTTCGCGCGATATAGGTACGGTATAGCTCAATGGCTTTGCGCACATCAACCATATACCGCCCGCCATCCTTAAAGACGGCAGACGAGATAATGCCGGCTCTATATAGATACGATACCTGAGCTCTTGTCATATTCATTGCATGACCGGCTGCCGTCCACCCCTTGGCGAAATGCGGCGTATTATCCCTATCTCCAAAATCCATACTTTTCAGGGTTTCAGACACCAATGCTTTAACCAAGCTCGAAAACTCCGTTATTGTCAAAGAGCTTATGGAGCGCTCTCCAATCTCTGAGATGAGATCGTCTATATAAACCTTTTTTTTCTCCATATCGGGTTATATTAAAAATGGATTATAAGCAAAAACAGATACATTGTACTGTTTTGGCAAACATACTCCTTAATCGCAGAGTACGGAATTTTTTATGTCGAATGTCTCGAAAGTCATCGAAATGTCGTTATTTGGCGACATTTTGACACAAGAAAGTTATGTTGCCGAAATTTACATTGTGCCTTTTAGGGATTAAAGAGCTGTCAAATGTTACCCCGTGAACTACCCCTAAGTATATCCTACGAAACGAAACGTCCGCGAAACTCAAAACGAAACGGAAAGAACGGTTAATCGGCGGTTAATTTGGGGGAGGTGTCCGAGGCCGTCCGAGAGGAATGCTGTTAATCGCACCTCAAGACTTGATAAATAACGGCGGGCAATGATACCCAAAGGGATGAAAGAAGCTCGCAGAGCCTTTTCCTTTTATTTAGGGGCTTTGCGGGCTTTTCTATGGACTTACGCGATTGGTCTTTATAACGCCTCCGGAGGGTCTCCGGACGGCTTCCGGACGGCTTCCGGACGGCGCTCGGACAATGATTTTGCGATATGGTTTTTTATCGCTACCTTTGCCCCTGTCAGAGATCGTTGTCGCTCCCCCTGTGTGGGAGCGTGAGTTGAAGCAACACTTTTTGTTTGTTTGGCGTTACTTTCTTACATTTCGCCAACGCCGGAGACCTCGAGCAATCGGGGTCTCTTTTTTTGTATGACGGGCATGCCATACATCTGTGGTGAAAGTCCCCCGGGGCGTAGTTGCCAACGAACCCCATAGCGACTTGCAAGTTTCAAGGGGTGACCCTTGGGAGAGAAGAAGCAATAGCGAATTCGTGGCCTGACGAACAGAAACCTAATACTAAGGCGTATCAAGCGGACAAGCTGGCAAAAGGCATTAAAGTTCCCAAAGGCAACCGTAACCTTGATGCGTAAATTAGGCAGGAAAACGATGAAAGATGTATGACTTATCCCGTGAGGGCTCGGCAGTCCTTAAGGATAGTAACAACGAATGTCGAGGAGTCA
>JAFAFU010000059.1 GCA_023423335.1 Bacillota bacterium
AGAATACGGGGCAGTGCAGATACTGGCAGACAAGTATTTTGCCTTAGCTGACCAAGAAAGCCTAACCAACGATGAGCAGTTACTAATGAAGACCTACGCCGGTGAGCTTATCGAAAAAATACCGGAACTGTCAGGACTGATTGATGACCAAACTGGGGCTTACAAGGGGACCAAAGAGGAGATTATGGGTCTTATCGGCAAAACTAAGGAATATTACTTGGTGCAAGCGGCCAGGGAGAGCCTGATTGAGATTGCAAGAAGACAATATGAGTCGGAGAAGAAATTAAAAACACTAACTGACGAAAGAAAAGTGGCAGAAGACAAACTATCAGAGGTCGAACGAGAAAAATCAGCACTTTACGATGAACTTATACAAAAAGCAAAAGACAGAAACGGCGGAATGTTAAACCAGGTAGATTCTGGGAAAGCCCTTATGACGGTTGAAAATGAATACAGTGGGACATTAAGGAAACTAAAAGAATCTCTTGAATTAAATAAACAACGGATCGAAGAGACTACGGAAACCCAGAAAGAACTCAGTGAGGAGTGGGACTATGCAACGGACTATATCACTACATACTCCGAAACCGCCACAGAAGACATTAACGCTGTCGAAGAAGCAGTGAAAGACCTTGATAAGCAGTTTAAGAACACCGATTTAGCCGGAAAAGCCAAGGGCGTATTAGCTGGATTTGTAAAGACTTTCAATAGTGATACAACTGCTCTTAATTCCGTGAAATCATGGCTGCAATCAATCAACGATGCTATTAACAGCTGGCAGTTGCCACAGGTTAAAGTGCCCACCATGTATGAAGCCGTACAGAATGAATTATATAAACAGAGAGGACTTCCCGGCATGGAAAGCGGGGGTATTGTCAAAGGATATGCCTCCGGTGGAATACCAGATACCGGTCAGCTTTTTATGGCCCGTGAAAATGGGATAGCGGAATACGTTGGCAGCTGGGGGAGCCAAACAGCAGTAGCAAACAATGACCAAATAAGAAGCGGCATTGCCGATGCGGTCAAAGGTGCGGTTGTCGAGGTGCTTATTCCGGCCATGGCGTCGATTGTAGCTCAATCGAACAACTCAAACGGAGATATTGTCATTCAGGTTGGGGAGGAAGAAATCGCGCGGGCTGTTATAAAAGGAAATGCGCGCTTGCAGGGACGTTACAATCCAGTAATCCAAAGCCTATAATAACTTATTAACCACTGAGGGTAGTAGATAGCTATCCTCAGTATTCTTATAATCCTAAGGAGGCGACCTATGAAAATCCAAGGTGTAACAATTCCAACGCCGTCCACATTAACATGGGGGATTGCGGATTTATCCAGTGAAGAGTCAGGGCGTACCCTTGACGGGAAGTCCCACAAGGACATTATCGCCAGTAAAGTTACCCTGCAGTGTTCATGGGCGAATCTGACCGGGGTGCAAGCGGCGGGGCTGTTACAAAAGGTTGTTCCGTATGCTTATCGGAACGTTACATATCTTGACCCTATGAATAACGCAGAAACCACTAAGAGTTTTTATACCGGCGATAAGTCGGCTCCGGTTAAAACCTATGCATTGGGCGATACGGTTTACTCCACGGTCAGTTTTAACTTTATTGAAGAATAGAGGTGCGCTGTCATGATAAACACATCAAATGAATATAAGGCAGTGATAGCCGGGAACAACCGTCAGTTTTATGGAACCGCCGAAATTACACTGGCTGACAGCACGGTACTGAACCTTGACAACTCGCGCATTAAACAGCTTAAAACAGAGGATGCAACATCACAAAGCGGTAAATTCACGGCGCTTGGGGCGGCGATAATAAATAAACACACCTTGGTTATTGACAACCACGATGACGCCTATTCGGGATATGATTTCACTGATGCGGTAATAAGGCCGAGTGTGGGGCTACATCTGTCTGAAACCATTGAAACCCTGCACAAGGGTGTTTATACTTCCGATGACCCGAAATCGATAGGGCCAAGCATCACTTTGACAGCACTCGATAATATGGTCAAGTTTGATAAGCCATTTTCGGGAGTGACACAATCGTTTCCGTGCGATGCAGGGACTCTATTACAGTCTGTCTGTACCCATTGCGGAGTGATTCTCGCGACCACAACATTTCTAAATGATGACTTTGAAATTCAGACCAGACCCGATGACGAGGCAACGTCTTGCAGGGAAGTGGTTTCCTGGATTGCAGCGGACAGCGGGAATTTTGCCAGGTGTAATACCGATGGCGCACTTGAATTACAGTGGTATGATTTTGAAGTGTTTGAGGAACTATCAGCCGATGGCGGATATTTTGATGAAACGGAAGAAGAGAGCTATCAATCCGGTGATAATCTGGATGGCGGGGACTTTACGGATTATAGTTCTGGTGACAGCTTTGACGGCGGATCATTCAATGATTTTGATCGATGCCATCATATATATGCATTAACTCAGTTCCAATGTTCCACCGATGATGTGGTGATTACAGGCATCCAAGTAACATCGGCAGAAGAGGAACCCCACACGGTATTATACGGAAGCACCGGATATGTGCTTTCCATTGAGGGGAATCAGTTAATACAATCTGAATCCGACGCGGCGGTTATTGCCAATTCCGTTGGGGCCAAGATAGTAGGAATGCGTTTTCGTCCGATGAGTTTGTCGGCCATCTCCGACCCATCCAGGGAAGCCGGCGATATAGCGCATGTCTCAGATCGTAAAGGTAATGTTTATCAGACATTGTTAACCAGTGTTAACTTTTCGATAAATCAGAATGACCGTATAGCCTGTGATGCGGAGCCGCCTATCCGGAATAGCGCAACAAGGTATTCCGAAGTCGCCAAGGCGGTTATAGAGACGAGAAAGAACACTGCAATTCAACTTAGCAGATATGATTTGGTAGTGCAACATTACAATACTCTTATGGCAAGGGGCGGGGGTATGTATGAAACCCAAGAGCCTCAGCCGGATGGAAGTATCATCAGGTATATCCATGACAAGCCGACCATAGCGGAGTCCGATAAGATTTACACCATCAATTCCAATGGAGTGTTTATCTCTACAGATCATGGGGTGACATGGGGAGTTGATTTTAACGGAAATCAGCTAGTGAATACACTGACCGCCACGGATGTCAACGCTGACCGTTTAAGGGTCGGAAAGATATGGTCCACAGATGGAGACGTTTTAATTGACCTTGAAAAAGGCGTTGTCAACTCCGACAACGTGGCATATACCGACAATGTTCAGAGTGCATTTCCGCTATACATGGACTTTAATATCGATGCGGCGACTTCCGAGGTTAAAGAGGTAAAATTAAAATACACGCAGCGGCCATTCAGGACATATTCCTCAAACGCAAGCAGCGGCGGAGGGTCAAGCCAAACAAGCACGAGCGGAGGGGGTATTAATACAACCGTTCCATATAGTTCGACTGCGACAACATTCGTTAATGCAACAGGGACTGTAGTGCCAGTAAATAATATGGGGAGTGCGTCCGGGTCTACCAATATCGTAAATCCACCATCCGGTACGCCGCATTCCCATACATTTGATGTTCCTTATCATCCGCACAGCGGGGAACTGCCTCAGCATGTCCATAATTTCCCGCTGGAACATAGCCATGGGCTAATTGTTCCAGGACATACGCATCAGGTTGACATCCCACCCCATACACATCTTTTAAATTTCGGCATTCAAGAACAGGCGATCAGTAACTATGCAATGGATATTTATGTGGACGGTACGCTCAGGGTTCAGATTATAAACGATGTTGCCAATGCACAGGGTGTTATTGACTTGACCCCATGGGTATCAACCACGGGATGGCATACAATTGAGGTTAGGAGTACCACACTTAAGAGGGTATCGGCGCAGATAAATATAAAGTCATACATACGGAGATAGGGATTTTCAGATCCCTTCTCCTTTTATAATATTCGAAAGGAGATGATACCCATGGCAATCAGGCATAGGCGTGGCAACCAGATATATTTTGACCCGAATAAATTAGTTGCTGGCGAAATGGCCGTAGTCCTTGACCAAGGCAAACTATATTTTTGCTACGGACCCGGAAACACCAAGCAGTTACTAACCGAAGGGGATGTACAGGCAATATTAGAAGCGAGCCCGGAGGCATATGCGGCATTATTGCTACTTATATCAGATCTGGAAGGGGACCCTTCGGAGATTACGAATATTTTGAGTAACATATCGGCGCTACAAGCTGATAAGCTAAACACCAATGGAGACTCCCTTAATGTCACGACGACATTTTCAGAGGCGGGAAGCGACGCCGACATTGCAAGTGGCGAAACCCATTCGACGCTGTTTGGTAAGATATTAAAATCAATAAAGGAATTGCGAATTGGCAAGATCAACACATCCGACATTGTACAGACAGACGCTACAAACAACAGCGCAAAAGTACCATCCAGTGCCGTGACATATGCACATGGGCAGGCAATTACTTCGATTAATAATAATTTATCCAAGGTTACTATGGCTCATACAGACGCCGTTACACTGGCTGGCGGCATAAGTTATGTGTCTGGTAATTGTTATCGCAAAAACAAAAGAGTGTTTTTACAAATGATCCTTACAGTTACAGTCACAGCTGATACAATAACAACTTTAGGCACCGTGGGCAGTACATATACACCGGCATCAAGTTTAATAATTGGTGGTGCATATACCATAAACGGCGGCAGTGTTGTTACTACGTCCATGGTGCGAATTCTTAACGGCACAATTGCTTTATCATCTCATCGTGCCGGGACAACGGCGGTAATATGCTTAGAATGGGATTATAACTAAAACGGCTATTTACATTTAGAGAGGATGATATCATGGAAAAAATAAAAATCAATGGTCAGATATTTAATCTCATCCCCATGGGGATAGGCCAGAGCGAAAAAAAGAGGAGTTTTACAATATCCTCTGGGTTGACTTCTGCTGAAATTGAATCTGCATTTACGGACGTCACGCGGATTGAACATTTAAACGAGGTAGGAGAAATTTTAAGTACCTTTATTGATGGTGTATCAGTGAAAACGATACATAAGAACATGGAAGACGGCACATATACTATCGAGATCAGCACAGATGCCATTGAAAGAAAAATCCGGGAATTGGGCGACGCACAAACCTACGCAGAACTTGCACTAGTTGAAGTCTATGAGCTTTTACTGGGGGTGATGATGTAATGGCAAACGTATATGCAAACCTGATAAAAAAAGGATTAAAGACCATCGAGAATGTACCGGAAGAATTACGTGAAGCCGTGGAAGCGTTATTAAATGCTTAGTTTCTTATTGAGATTAATATTCAGAAAGGAAGTCGAGATTATGGCTATGATCTATGTATCACTTATTGTTAAGGGGTTAAAAACATTCGCAGACGTTCCTATCACACTGAAGGAACAGGTAAGGCAGATTTTAATAGATATAGACTGTGAGCATTTAATCATTGAATAAGCTCAGGAGCTGCGAGGCTCTTTTTTAATGCAGAAGAAAGGACGGTATATCGTGGAGTGAGTATTGAAATAACAATTTTAATATCGGCGGTATCAGTGAGCTTTGCAGTATTTTTTGGACTGTCGAACACGAATAGAAACAAGAAAAACGACACAAAACAGGATGCTGCAGAAATGACTAAGGTAATAGTTGGACTGGAGAGCATTAAGGACTTAGTTAAAGAAATCAAGTTTGATATGTCTAATATGAAAGATGATATACGGTCTGAAATGGAACACCGGATAAGGTTAGAAGAATCGCTTAAAGGTGCATGGAAACGGATAGAAATCCTTGAGGGCAAGAAAGGATGATTTAAGTGACTAAGAAAAAGGGACTATATTCTAAATTTATTGTAATAGCCGTGATAATGCTCAACGTACTTTTCACGGCCTCTGTTTTATATGTGTTTCATGATACGGGGAACGAACCATCTACATTGGTAGGAGCATGGTTCGCATTTGCGACCGGAGAATTATTTATGTTGTCAAGCATCAAAAAGGTAAAGGAAAAGAAGAAAGGTAAAGGTGAAGAAAATGAAAATTAACTGGAAGCAGAAGCTTACCTCCCGGAAGTTTTGGGCGGCTATTATCGGGTTTGTTACGGCCGTATTGACAGCTTTTAATGTAAACGATTTGACTGTCGAACAGGTGACAGTAATCATAACCGCCTGCTCTACGCTAATTGCATACATAATTGGCGAGGGAATGGTTGACAGCGCAAGGATGAATAAGGACGGTGGCGACAATGGCTAAATTAACAGGTAAAGGACTTGCAGATCATTGTAGATATAAATTAGGCACACCATATGTATACGGGGCAAAGGGTAACTATGGCAAACTTACACAGTCCCATCTTAATAGTCTTATCCTTGCGTACCCGGGTACATTTACGAACATCTACATAACCAAGGCCCGGAAGCTTATCGGACAGGTATGTACGGACTGCTCCGGATTAATATCTTGGTATACCGGTAAAATAATCGGGTCCTATCAGATGTATGCAACGGCCGCCAGAAAGGAGCCTATCTCTACAGTGGGGCAGGCTCCGATTGGTGCGGTACTATGGAGATCCGGTCACATCGGGGTTAAAGTAGATAGCACTTATTGTATTGAGGCAAAAGGTATTGATTATGGCACTGTAATGACCAAAATCAAAGATACTAAGTTTACTCACTGGCTGCTATTTGATTACATTGATTATGGTATGCCAGTGGTCTCACAAAAGGCTAAGAATCCTTACAAAGAGCCGACGAACACTATTTATAAGGGCATGTCTGGAGAGAGCGTAAAGTGGGTACAATGGGAGCTTGTCGACGCAGGATTTGACCTCATCATTGACGGGTCATGCGGACCGATCACCGATAAAGCGGTCCGAGCATATCAGCAGAGTTGTAAGCTTGTAGTGGATGGTAGAGTAGGCCCGGCAACCAAGGCGGCATTTAAGACAGATTAGGGTATTGTCTACGGGCAATACCCTTTTTATCGGCATTTTGCCGGTGGGGAGAAATAAAAAACTATATGTGATACGGTAAAAATAAAACACCAGAAAGGAATGATTTTATGTTAGTAACTATCACAGGAAAACAAAACGAGGAAGTATTAACGACGACCAGCAGACAGGTAGCGGAAGTATTCGAAAAGGAGCATAAGAACGTACTGCAGAGTATAGACAATCTAATTATGCAGCTGGAGTATGCTGAAAACTCAGCACACCTATTTATCCGGACAGAGTATACTCAGGAACAGAACAAGCAGAAATATCCTGAGTACTTAATTACGAGGGATGGTTTCAGTTTACTGATCATGGGCTTCACTGGCGACAAAGCTCTGCAATGGAAACTAAAGTACATACAGGCTTTCAATGAAATGGAAAAGGAACTGCAGCGCATCTACAAGGAACGCCAGCAATGGGAAATTGAACGGGCGAAAGGCGTTGTGATCCGGCATATCCTGACCGATACTATCAAAATGAAAGTTGCAGAGACACCTAATAAAAAGTTTGCATATCCCAACTACACAAAGCTGATATATAAAGCTCTGTTCGGCATGTCAATAGACGAGTTAAGAGATGAAATCGGTGTGAAGGGGAAGGAGAGCATCCGGGATTACCTATCGGCAGAACGTCTAAAGGATATTGAAAGCTTGGAAATGCTGATTAGCAGCTTAATAAATTGCGGTTGGGGATACGACCAGATTAAACAGTTTATCCAGGATAATGCAGTAAAGCAGATAGCATAAAAATAGACCCCGGTCATTACTGGCCGGGGTATCTGTTCAAGAGACAATCGCTATAAATGAAATAATGACTGATATAATGGAGATAACAAGTCCAAACACAACAGTATTCTTAATCGTCTGAGTATTTATGGTTTGTTTTGTTAGTAATGCGATTTTAACCTCTTCGTCTGTCATTCCCTTATCTTCTATAACATATGTATACCCGTCCTGTTTAATTATATTGTCTTCTGGCGCCGAGTTTTCTTCCCCTGGACCTATAAAGTGCTTCTCAAATATTCCGGTTTTCGATATGAGACTTTTTAATTCTTTATTCATATACAAATCCTCCTATGTAAAATCCCAATACTTACCATAATATTATATTACTGCTGATGAAATTTGTAAATAAAAAGATCAAAAGCCGGTATCAAGAATCGAAAAAGACAGCCTCGTTTTTCGCCGACGAATACAGGACACCGGACAATAATGTTCGGTGTCTACTAATGCCCATTGGTGGCATAAATGCAATTATGCTAAAAATAACCCCGGCTATTAACCGAGGTATGTTTAATATATATCAATGACACTATACGTGTATTCTCCAATTTGGTCCCTAACACTTACAAGAAAATAATATTCCTTGTCTATTCGAACATCTGTGTTTCCGAGATTGTCAGACAGTGGCGTCTTTGTATCATCTATGTAATAATCGTATACAACAACGTCTTTTAATAAGTCGGCCATTTCTTGGTTTTCCATAATAGATAAGTCTTCTTTTGAATAGTCTATTACTGTGATATCTGTGACATTACCCTTCACAAGAACAAATTTGTTCTCACCTAATTTCGATACATAATCCTCCGGGTTGTTGAGGAGGTATTCCATGCTCACAATGTCGGGATCTAAGTCCTTGAGGTATAGCTGAACATCTACAGGGAAACTTTTCATTAAGTCGTCGTTTATTTTAGATACTGTATCAGTTTTGCTGCAGGCCGTTAATAAAATTACACACAGGGCAACTATAATTTTCTTCATAGGTATACCTCCTAATATTTACCTATAGTATATAATTGTTTGAATGGTTTGTAAATAAAAAGATGCCCCCAATATTACTAAGAGGCATCATTATTTATTGTTGCGCAAGCTTTTAAGATATTTTATATATTTTTCAACCTCCAGTCGTTCGTTGTCCGTGAGGTCTGGTATTATATTCTCACCGATCAACCAAGAGACGGATATATCTAATATATTACACAGTTTAATCAAATGAGTGATGCGCATATTATATCTGCCATTCTCAAACTTTGAATATGTTGTCTGATGGATGCCGATGGCGGCACTAACCTCATCCTGATTTAAATTTTTGTCCATGCGAGCTTCGCAGGCCCTATTCCCAACGGCAATTTTATCATATTCCATTTTGATCACCTCTGCCAAATAATAGCATATACAAATAGGCGATACAATAATAGTTGACATGTTTTGCCGTATGGCTTAAAATATGCCTATAAGGCATAAAACAGGACTAATTGATTATATATAAGACATAAAATTGACATAAATTTATCATAGTTTTAAAATATCGCTGGAAGATAAATCCCCGTCTTCCAGCATCATACTCTTTGGAGGTTAACATACAAATTCTTATACCCTCCCTATGTACTGCCATGGCCAACAAGCATGGCATCATATAGACTACAAAAGATAAAACCAGATATTGAAATCGAACTAATGTTCTGGTATAATAGTATTCCACGACAACTAATTAACAAACATGAACGGGGGTTACTATGGATAAAGATTTAGAGGCGTTTATAAAAAAAAGGTGTGATGACTTGAAGCCAGAACATAAATCGAGACATGAAGAATTATTGCAAGATGATTTAGTAAAGATCCTTTATTTTATTAAGGGCATGCGCGATGCGATGATACATAATAATGGAGATGACTTATAGTTAAAACGCCCTCTGTATTAAGAGGGCGTTTTAATGTAATAATATATATTAGTGTTAGTCAAAATTTAGTCAGTTAATAATAAAATACAGTAAATACGCCTGTTAGAGCATCGTTATACCTGACTCTTAATCAGGGTGTCCAGGGTTCGAGCCCCTGGAGATGCACTATAAAGTCTTGATTTGGCAGGCGTAGGAACTGCTGGGTTAGGGCTTTTTGTTTGCCTGTTGGATATCACGATAACATTCTCAGGTACTTGACCAGGTTTAGGTCCAGGCAATTATTATTTTGCTGTAAAACATATCTTGCAAAATTAAAAATTTATGGTATACTAAGAACACAAAAAAATAGAAGCAGAGTAGGAACATGAGCGTTAAGTGCCGGGTGAACAGGGAGTTGTCATCCGGACGAAAAGGAAACTTGCGGTTCATGATCCGCATCCCGCTGCTACAGTATGATAATCAAATATTTTATATTTGGTATTATCTCTTATTGTAGTAAAAAGGTCTGCAAAGGAGGTAATTTTTTTATGCGTAAAATGATAGGTTTAATCATCTCTTCCTATAAAGAGATAAAAAGCGTAAGGTGTATCACGTTAATAGCCATGCTTGGAGCCATTTCCATTGTTTTGGGGTATTTTACCTTTATGCCGGTGGAAATAATCAAGATCACGTTCAACTTTTTACCCAACGAATTTGTGTTTTATCTGTTCGGGCCGGTGGTCGGTGCGGTGTATGGGGCAGCTCTGGATATTTTAACCTTTATTATCCGGCCTGCCGGACCATTTTTCTATGGTTTTACCGTGAGCGCTGTGCTTACCGGTATAATCTATGGGTTTATACTTTATCAGAGACCCTTAAGCCTGAAAAGAATTATCGCGGCCAATCTGATCCATATGGTGCTAATTACCATACTTTTGAATACGTATTGGCTGACCGAGCTGTTTGGATATCAATATACGGCGATACTCCCCTTAAGGACTTTGAAAGCAGTTATTTTGCTGCCGATCGAGACGGCCCTGCTGTTCACCCTGTTAAAGAGTGCGGAGGCAACCGGAATCCTGAGGGGCTTTCAGCATAAGAAAACGAAGGTAACTTAAGAGAAATATCTACGATAACACTCCGGCTCCATCGGTACATTCCTCTATCTTTTTTTCCTTTCTTATGTTAAAATCTAGTGATGGGATACGGCGATAAATTGTATCACCTTACAGGTACTTAGGAAGGGGATAATACGTTGAAGATAGGATTTTTAGATTCCGGAATAGGCGGACTGAACGTTCTTCACCAGGCCATGAAGACACTGCCAAAGGAAGATTATATATATTATGCGGATACGGATCATGTTCCCTATGGAACAAAACCGAAGGAAGCAATTATCGGATATGTGGATGAAGCAGTCAGCTTTCTGATTGGAAAGGGAGTACAGGCGATCGTAATCGCCTGTAATACGGCAACCAGTGTCGCGATTGATTATGTTCGTAATAAATATAAACTTCCCATACTGGGGATGGAGCCCGCCGTCAAGGCGGCCGTAAGAATATGCCAGAACCGGAGGGTTATGATTGCAGCCACTCCGATTACTATAAGGGAGGAGAAGCTGAAGAACCTTCTTAAGCAGGTGGACGGAGATCATCGGACGGATCTGCTGCCCCTGCCCAGGCTGGTGCTTTTTGCTGAAGCCGGTAAGTTTACCGGCAGGGAAGTGGAAGCCTACCTGAGAAAAGAATTGGCACCCTATGACCTTCAGGATTATTCTACCTTTGTTCTTGGCTGTACCCATTTCAATTACTTTAAAGACACGCTCCGCAGGATTATGCCGGACCAGGTCGAGTTCATTGATGGTATCAACGGGACGGTTAACCATCTGAGGGATGTTCTTTTAAAAAGCGGTCTGCCGGGAGAAGGCTCCGCCCAAGTGGAATATTATATGACGGGGCGGCGGGTAACCGATAAGCGGAAACTGCAGCAGCTGGAGCGATATCTGAAACGGGCGGCGGATATGCAGCAATATTAAATAATACATGAATAGCAGAGAAGGGTTCTGTATAACACGGATATTCCGGATTTACAGAACCCTTCTTTACATACTATGATCGACATAAATTGCTAATTAAAAAGTATTGACTGATTCTTTTTTATCATGTATACTTTACCCATTAAAAGCGTTAAAGCATTAAACCTCAAAACTTTTAAGTGGTAAAGTTATGGGGTGAAAGTATGTGGTAAGGAGGAGTTTTTATGAAATTAAGAAGAGTAATAGCAACCGCAATCATTACGGTTATGACAGGATTATTGCTTACAGGCTGCGGAACGAAGGAAGACAAGGATACGCCCGCAGGAAATACCAACAAAGAGGCACCATCGGAAGAAAAGCAGGAAGTGTTCAAAATAGGCGTAAACCAGTTGGTTACCCATGCGGCCCTGGATGCGTCCTATGAAGGCTTTGTTGATGCTTTAAAGGAAGCAGGCTACATAGACGGACAAAATATTAAGATTGATTATCAGAATGCCCAGGGAGAGCAGTCCACGGCAAATACAATTGCAACCAAACTGGTCAATGACAATAATGATCTGATTCTTGCTATAGCGACTCCCTCGGCGCAGGCAGTAGCTAATGCGACAAGGGACATACCGATTCTGGTAACAGCGGTTACTGATCCGGCAGGCTCAGGATTGGTCGCATCCAATGAAGCGCCCGGAGGAAATGTATCCGGCACCTCAGACTTGACCCCGGTAAAGCAGCAGATTGATCTGATTCTCAAGCTGGTTCCGGAAGCGAAGACCATTGCTGTTTTATACTGTTCCAGCGAGAGCAATTCCAAGATCCAGGCAGATATGGCAATCGAGGCTGCAAATGCAGTTGGCTTGACGGCGGGAGAAGCTACCGTATCCAATTCCAATGAAATTCAACAGGTTGTGCAGTCCCTGGTGGGTAAGGTAGATGCAATCTATGCTCCTACGGATAATACGATTGCCTCCGGTATGGCTACCGTTGCTATGGTGGCAAACCAGAATGGAATTCCGGTTATCTGCGGGGAAGAAGGTATGGTAGACGAAGGCGGTCTGGCAACCTACGGAATTAATTATTACAAGCTCGGCAGACTGACTGGTGCTCAGGCAGTGAAGATCATCCGGGGAGAGGCTACAACGGCAGAAATGCCCATTGAATATCTTCCGGACGAAGAGTATACTTTAAAGGTAAATGAGGAAGTGGCTGCCCAGCTGGGTATTACCATTCCGGCAGATCTGCTGGCAGAATAAATTAAAGAAGGAATTTTACGGGTGTCATATGCCGTCTCCATGAGCTGTGGCACCTGATTTGATTAGCTGGAAAGGATATAAAAGCATGGACAATATTATGAATCTAATCATGGCGATATTCTCGGCAACCTCCCAAGGTCTGACCTGGGCGGTTCTGGCGTTAGGGATATTTATCAGCTTTCGCATCCTTAACTTTGCGGATATGACCTGTGAAGGAAGCTTTGCCCTCGGAGGAAGCATCACTGCAGTTCTTGTGGTACGGGGCTGGGATCCCTTTGCAAGCTTAGTGATTGCTGTAATCGCAGGCATGGCAGCAGGAGGGATCACCGGACTGCTGCATACCAAGCTGAAGATCCCGGCAATTCTATCCGGAATACTGACGATGATCGGATTATATTCCATTAATCTGGTAATTATGGGGAAGGCGAATACAACGCTGCTGAACAAAAGGACCATAATCTCTACAGTTAAGAAGCTGCTTCCCAAGGCGGCGGAGCTGGGAATGAAGGATTCAACCCTCCAAACCTGGGTAATTCTGCTGGCGGGACTGATATTGACGACAGCTGTCATCGCCCTGCTCTACTGGTTCTTCGGAACGGAGCTGGGCTGCTGTATCCGCGCTACCGGCAACAATGATGCAATGGTGCGGGCTCAGGGCGTTAATACCGATAGAATTACGATTCTCGGGCTAGTCATCAGCAACGGACTGATTGCGCTTTCCGGAGCGCTGGTTACACAGAGCCAGGGCTATGCGGATGTAAGTATGGGAGTCGGGGCCATTGTCATCGGATTGGCATCCATCATTATCGGTGAGGTCATATTCATGAAAGCCAAAAGCTTTGCGAAGAAGCTGCTGTCTATCATGATCGGCTCCGTTATCTATCGCGTGATCATTGCGGTGGTATTGTGGCTCGGGTTGGATACGGATTACATGAAGCTGCTTACGGCAATTGTTGTGGCGGCAGCGCTGTCTATCCCGGTATTGATAAAGAATAAGAGAATTAGCCCGGTTAAAGGAGGCAGAGCATAATGCTGATAATGTCAAACCTCTATAAAACCTTTAATCCCTACACCGTGAATGAGAAGCGGGTATTAAACGGTCTCTCCCTGGAGCTTAGGGAGGGGGACTTCGTAACCGTAATAGGCGGAAACGGCGCCGGTAAATCCACGATGCTTAACATGATTGCCGGAGTTCATTTTCCTGATCAGGGAGCAATCATGATAGATGGGGAGAATGTAACATCGTATCCCGAATACAAACGGGCAAAATACCTGGGCAGGGTATTTCAGGATCCCATGATGGGAACTGCTGCAAATATGGAGATTCAGGAGAATCTGGCATTGGCCTATCGCAGAGGCAAAAGGCGCAGCTTACATTGGGGAATTACCCGCAATGAGAAAGAACTTTTTACGGAAAGCCTAAAAACCTTGGGGCTGGGTCTTGAAAACCGGATGACGGCAAAAGTCGGGCTGCTGTCCGGAGGGCAGAGGCAGGCATTGACCCTGCTGATGGCCACACTTCAGAAACCGAAGCTTCTGCTGCTGGATGAGCATACGGCAGCACTCGATCCAAAAACAGCGGCTAAGGTACTGGAGTTAACGGAGCGGATCATTACCGACGGCAAGCTGACTGCCCTTATGGTTACTCATAACATGAAGAATGCGATCCAGCACGGAAACCGGCTGATTATGATGCACGACGGGAAGATTATTTATGACGTAGCCGGAGAAGATAAAAAGAATCTTAAGGTAAGTGACCTGCTGACAAGATTTGAGTTGGCCACCGGCGGTGAGCTGGCAAATGACAGGATGATACTTTCATAAGAATATGAGCGTTATAATGCGTCTGAGTTGGAATGCCATTTAAGGGCAGTCTGATTCAGACGTTTTTATTTTCGCGAGCCGAAGAACGTATCATGATATATAATTGTGAAATATATTGTTTTTTGCACAAGAATGTTATATATTTATATTACTTATTTATATATTTGTTTCAGGTCTGAATGCATAAACCCCATAATTACAGCCGGATTATAGATACCTGGATTCAATAGACAGGAGTGAAGGACATGTTGGATAATGGAAGAAGAACAATCGGAGTCTTTATATCTCAAGTTAATTCCGAATTTCAGGAGGTTCTAAGCAGGGGAATATCAACCCGTGCGAAGGAATTAAATTATAATGTTGCTTTTTTCACCAATTTTGGAGGCTATGGTCAGCCGCAGTATGATTCCGGAGAATGTCAGATAGCAGAAATACCCTGCTATGAAGACCTGGACGGTATTATTATTGTGCCGGATACTCTGGCAGTTGAAGGCCTTATGACACGAATAAAGGAACAAATCAAGGAGAGAGCGAAATGCCCTGCGGTCAGTATCAGGCGGAAGGTGGAGGGCTATTATAATGTATTAATTGACGATGATACCGTCATCGAGGAGTTGATCCGCCATTTCGTGGCAGATCATGGCTTTACCCGTATTAATTTTCTCGCAGGACCAAAAGATTTTCCTGATTCCGAGAAGCGGCTTGCTTCGTATAAGAGAGTATTGGAGGAATATAACATCCCCATTGAGGAAGGCAGAATATATTATGGAGACTTCTGGAAGCATGCCGCCAGCTCTGCAATCAGTCACTGGTTGTCAGGACCGCTGGAGCGGCCGCAGGCGATTGTATGTGCGAATGATTATATGGCGATCGCCGCCAGCAATGCATTATCAGACCAGGGAATTTCAGTTCCTAAGGATATTGCCATCTCCGGCTGCGATGATATTATTGATGCTGCGGAATATATTCCTTCGATAACTACAGCCCGGATGCCCGGGTTCGAAATGGGTATGGAAGCGGTAGAAAAGATACATAAGCACATGGAAGGCGTAGACCAGCCGGTGAATTCCTACATTAGGACAATTTCCGTATTCCGGGAATCCTGCGGCTGTAAAAAAAATCAACAGGAAGAGCATAAGGAACGGAAAAAGTTTTATATTAATTTGGCAGACTCTTTACAGCGGGCAGTTGCACGGAATGCCTATATGTCCGGAGACCTGACCGGGCTTACCAAGCTGGATGAAATTAATGACAGGCTCATATATTATGTATATGAGAATAAAGGATTTACAGATTTTTATATGTGCCTGAAGCCGGACTGGCAGACCTACCGGGATGAGAATGACACTGAGATTGTTGAAGATAGCGAAGATATGATCCTGGAGCTTGGTATTAAGAACCGGATCAGTTACAATAAAATCCGTTTTAATAAGAGGAAATTAATTCCGGACGAATTCCTGGATGACGAGCCGATGATCTTCTTCATATCGATGCTGCACCATCAGGGAACCAGATTCGGCTATGCTGCAATCCGGTTTAGTGAAATCCAGACCTATATGCCCACCTTTCAGGCATGGTTAATCAATGTCAGCAATGCCCTGGAGAATGTCAGAGTTCACAGCGAGTTGAACAGACTGGTTTATAAATTAGAGGATATGTATATCCGGGATGATCTGACCGGTCTTTATAACAGAAGAGGGTTAGAGACTCTGGGTAAGAGGTATCTGAAACAGGCGGTGGACGAGAGGGTTAAGCTGATGGTATTTACCGCTGATATGGACAAGCTGAAGATGATCAATGATAATTATGGGCATCTCAGCGGGGATATCGCGATTAAGGTAGTAGCGGATGCGCTCCAGAAGGCTGCGGATGATGATGAAATCTGCATGCGCTGCGGCGGAGATGAATTCACAGTCATCGGTCTGGAATACGATGAGAAGAAGATGAATAGTTTTGTTGAGAAATTCGTAGGAGAGCTGGATAAGTTCAACCAGAGCGGCAAATATGAATTCAACGTATATGTCAGCTATGGATGGAGCCTGATTACTCCGGATGAAAATACCACGGTTGAAGATTGTATGATTGTTGCGGATTCCCGGATGTATCAGCAGAAATATGAGAAGGAATCTCTGCGCTTGAGGGCAAATCTGGTAAGATAGAGAACGATTATTTGGTAAGCCTTAACCGGCTTTTACGCGAGGCCGGTTAAGGCTTTTATCATATATTTTACAAAATGTTAACATGTGAAACTTGTTTTTCCGGCATATTTGTTATATAGTAAACTTGTACTATTTTTTAGCAATTGGGGCAGGGGGAACGTTATGCTGGGAAATGAAAGAAGAACGATAGGGGTATTCGTGACCCAGGTTCATCAGGAGTTCCAGGATATATTGGGCAGGGGTATCTGTAAAAGGGCTCAGGAACTAGGCTATAATGTTGCTTTCTTTACAAATTTTGTGGGTTATGGTGAACTGAAATATGAGCAAGGTGAATGTAATATTGCTAATTTACCGAGGTATGAGGACCTGGACGGAATTATTCTTCTGCCGGATACGATGTTTGTTCATGACTTTGAGAGAAGTATTATAGATAATATCAGAAAATACAGCTGGTGCCCTGTGGTCAGTGTCCGTCGGAAAATCGATGAATTTTACAATGTTTTGATTGATGATGAAACCGTACTGGATGAAATCATAACACATTTTATAGAACATCATGGTTTCACAAAGATTAACTTTCTGACCGGGCCAAAAGAAAATCCGGTCTCTGTCCAGCGGCTGAATGCATATAAAAGAATTATGAGGGAACATAATCTTCCTGTGACGGAGGAACGGATCTATTACGGGGACTTCTGGAAGCTGGCAGCCTACGATGCCGTAAAGAAATGGCTCTCGGATCCGGAAGGCCAGCCGGAGGCGATTATCTGTGCCAATGATTATATGGCGATTTCGGTATGCAATGCACTGACGGAGAGGGGTATTATGGTACCCGGCACTATAGCCGTTTCCGGCTGCGATAATATTGAGCTGGCGGCGGATTTCAGCCCATCCATCACCACAGCCGGGATGCCGGTCTTTGAGATTGGCATGGAAGCCGTTGAGAAGATCCGTAAGCACAATGAGAATATAGAACAGGAGCAGATCTCCTACCTAAGGAGCATCACTCACTTCCGGCAGTCCTGCGGCTGCAGGGTGAGAGGGAATCATGGGCAAATCATAAAGAGGCGCAATCATATCATTAATGAGGCAGAGGATAAGGACAAAGCAATATCGAATAATGCCTATATGTCCATTGACCTTACCGGTGTTACACTTCTGGAAAATCTGAACAGGAAGCTGGCCTCCTATACTTACATGAACGAGGGCTTCTCTGCCTTCTATATGTGCCTGCAGAAGGGCTGGGACGACTACCGGGAGCAATCGGAGGACAGCCTGGAAAGACAGACCGGTGATATCATCATGGAAGTGGGTATTAAAGACGGGGAATGGCTGTCGAAGGTGCAGTTTGACATCAGGGACCTCCTTCCTCCGGTCTATATGGAGGACAGGCCGCAGGTGTTTTATTTTAATATGCTCCATCACCAGGAGAAATACTTCGGATATACGGCGATCAGCTACCATAAACCGCGCTCCTACAAGCCCTCCTATCAGGGATGGCTTATTAATATATGCAATGCCCTGGAGAATATCAAGATCCACAGCGAGCTGAACCGGCTGGTTTATAAGCTGGAGGATATGTATATTAAGGACGAGCTCACCGGCTTGTATAACCGCCGGGCTCTTCATACCCTGGGACAGAAATATCTGGCTCAGAGCATTGAGAAGCAGGATGGATTAATGATTTTCAGTGCAGATATGGATAATTTAAAATATATTAATGATAATTTCGGACATGGCAGCGGAGATATCGGAATTAAAACGGTTGCACAGGCAATGCTTCATGCGGCGAACGATGATGAGATCTGCATTCGTATGGGCGGAGATGAATTCACCGTAATCGGACTGGATTATGACGATGCAAAGATCAGAAACTTTGTCGAATGCTTTGAAGAAGAAATCCGGAAATTCAATTCGGAAAGCTCCTACGGCTTCCGGGTAAGAGTCAGCTATGGTTGGAGCATTACCTATCCGAAGGAGAACACCCGGATTGAGGATTGCCTGAGTATTGCGGATACTAGGATGTATCAGCAGAAGTATGAGAAGGAAGCTCTCCGGTTGAAGCATCTGGATGATCATATCCGGAAAACGGATTAACGGGTATCCGAAAGGTATAAGAAGCATTACCGACGAAGCATAATCTGAGATGGAAAAGAAAAGGGGCTTTCAAATTTGGACGGGCTTTATGATACACTGGTGCAATATAGCGGTAAGGATTATTACCCGATGCATATGCCGGGTCATAAACGGAACACGAAACTGCTTCCGATGGTGAATCCTTATTCCATTGATATCACAGAAATAGAGGGATTTGATAACCTCCATCAGCCGGAGGGAATTTTAAAGGAGCTGGCGGACTCACTGGCAAAGCTTTACGGTGCGGGAAGGTCATTTCCCCTGGTCAACGGCAGTACTGCAGGAATTCTGGGCGGTATAGCTGCGGCCACAGGCAGAGGGGACCGGGTAA
The DNA here is from genome assembly GCA_023423335.1 of Bacillota bacterium. Lineage (GTDB taxonomy): Bacteria > Bacillota > Clostridia > Lachnospirales > Lachnospiraceae > Mobilitalea. The sequence continues at coordinate 19,388 of JAFAFU010000059.1, forward strand.
TCGTTGCAAGGAATTGTCACAAAGCAGTTTACCATGCGATATTACTGAACGGTCTGGAGCCGGTATACCTATATCCGGAGCTGATCCCCGGAACCTCCGTAAATGGTGGGATTTCTGCCTCCCAGGTTGAGGAGATGCTGATAGCTTACCCTGGGATTCGGGCGGTAATTATCACCTCGCCTACCTATGAGGGCATAGTTTCAGATATCAAAAGCATAGCAAAAGCCGTCCATAAGGCCGGAGCACTGTTACTGGTGGATGAAGCCCATGGTGCGCACTTTGGTTTTCATAGCGCCTTTCCGCAAAGCGCGGTAGCTCTGGATGCGGATATTGTAATCCAGAGCCTTCATAAAACGCTGCCGGCCTTTACCCAAACGGCGGTTCTGCATTCCAACCGGCCGGAGCTAAATGACCGGATCGGTCAATTTCTGTCAATCTATCAGAGCAGCAGCCCTTCCTATCTGCTGATGGCGGGTATAGAGCGCTGTATTCGTTTTCTGGAAGCTTATTCAGGGGAGCTTTTTGAGGAGCTTCATAAGAATCTGGAATGTTTTTTTAGAAGACTGGAGAGTCTTAAGAAGATTCGTTTGCTGCACTGCCCCCCATCCGGAAGCGGGAGCGTCTTTCGGAAAGACCCTTCTAAGCTGATACTGCAGGTCGGAGGAACCAGTCTGACCGGCCCGGAATTATCAAGGAGGCTGCGGGAGGAATACCATATCGTGATGGAGATGGACAGCAAGGATTATGTGCTGGGAATGACCAGCATCTGTGATACCTGGGAAGGCTTTTCGAGGTTAGAAGAGGCGCTTGTTGCCATAGACGGAGAATTAAGAGGAAAGAAGGAACCGGAAAGCTCTCCGATCGACTGCCGTCCGGTGAAGGCTTTGCAGCCCTATGAAGCAGCGGAGCTTGAGACAGAGGAAATCCATATGACGAAAGGCTGTGGCCGAATAGCCGCAGGCTTTATCGGTATATACCCTCCGGGAATACCCTTACTGGTGCCGGGGGAGATTATAGAAGAAAGACTTCTTCAGGTGATAAAAAGGGCTTTGGAGGATGGTCTTACGGTGACCGGGCTTCTGGGCAAGGAAAAGGACCGGATCGGGGTCATAAGGAAAGGATAACAATGGCAAAAATTTTTATCATAATAGGGAAAAGCGCTACGGGTAAGGACACGATCTTCAAGCATCTTTTAGAAAGTCCGGAGCTTAATTTGAAAACCGTGGTCATGTACACGACAAGGCCGATTCGTGTCAATGAGACAGAAGGAGTGGAATACCATTTTGTCGATGAGGAACGGCTGCAGGATCTGGAGCAACAGGGCAGGGTGATAGAACACAGGACTTATAACACCGTCCATGGAAAATGGCATTATTTTACCGTAAATGACGGCCAAATCGATCTTTTACGGCACGATTATCTGATGCTGGGTACTCTGGAAAGCTATGAGCAGATCGCAGGCTATTACGGGGAGAATAAGGTAATACCGATCTACATCGAGGTTGAGGACGGTGTCAGGCTGCTACGGGCGTTGAAGCGGGAGATGAAGCAGGAACAGCCGAAATATGCGGAGCTTTGCCGGAGGTATCTTGCCGATGAGGAGGATTTTACCGAGAAAAATCTTATAAAATCCGGGATAGTAAAGAGGTACAATAACCTGGATATCAACATCTGCTTGAATGAGATTGAAACGGATATCAAAAAATATACTGTAATCTGATACGGATTTGTGCTATACTAAAGTTCAACAATGAACCGCACGCAATGGAGGAATGGGTATGGATATTAAGGTAAACCAGATGCAGCAGGTTAATCAGGCTGTACCAAAGGTTCCCGTACAGGAGACGGACGGGTCTTTTAAATTTACCTTGGTGTCCCATATTGAGGAACAGGAGCTTGCGGCCAGACTGAATATGATGCTGGAGGAGATTTCTTCCCAAGGGAAAAAGCTCTTAAAGCATATGGATGTAAAAGACATGAAGCATTACCGGGAGCTGATCAGGGAATTCATGAACGAGATTGTCAACCGGTCACATAAATTCTCCAGGGAAAACTTTCTGGACAAGAAGGGGAGACACCGGGTATACACCATGATCAAACTGGTGGACAAGAACCTGGATGAACTGGCAATGGAATTAATCAAGGACGAGAAGGATCATATTACGATTCTTAATAAAATAGATGAAATCAGGGGATTATTATTAGATATCCTGACTTAATCCGGCATGGACACACCGGTCCAGAGCCCGCAGGCTGCGAGGAGGCATTACAGGTATGCAGGATTTTCATCAGATCATCGGACATGAAAGCATCATAGAGCACCTACAGAATTCAATCCAGGCAGGGAAGGTTTCCCATGCTTATATTTTCCATGGGGAAGAAGGAATGGGAAAGAAGCTTCTGGCCTCTGTATTTGCAAAAACCCTGCAGTGTATGGAGGGTGGAATCAGATCCTGTAACAAATGCCTGTCCTGTATGCAGTCTGAAACGGGGAACCAACCGGATGTGGCCTGGGTTACCCATGAGAAGCTGAGTATCAGCGTGGATGATATCAGGGTCCAGGTCAATGGTGATATCCGGATCAAACCCTTTAGCAGTCCCTATAAAATATATATTATAGATTCCGCAGAAAAGCTGACGGAGCAGGCACAGAACGCCTTATTAAAAACTATGGAGGATCCCCCGGAATATGCGGTAATCCTTTTGCTGGTAAAAAATATCAATGTGATACTTCCTACGATATTATCCCGGTGTGTGGTGTTGAATCTAAAGCCGGTGGACAAGAAAACAATCAAAGCTTTCCTGATGGAGCAGTATCAGATTCCGGATTATATGGCGGAAGTAGCCGCGGACTTTTCCGGAGGCAATGTAGGAAAAGCAGTTAAATATGCCTCTTCCGAGGATTTTGAACGGAAGAAGGAGGATGTTCTCCATATTTTAAGGTATATTGATGAAATGGAGCTGTCGGAGGTTATTTCCGGAATCAAGACGATTTCTGAGAACAAGCCTGTGATAGAGGATTATATTGATTTAATGATGCTGTGGTATCGTGATGTTCTGATGCTGAAGGCAACGAACAATCCGAACCTTCTCCTATATAAGAATGAATTTCCATTCATTAAAAAACAGGCCAATACCCGGAGCTATGAGGAGATTGAGAACATTATCGGGGGGATGGAAAAGGCAAAGATCCGTTTAAAGGCGAATGTCAATTTTGATATAACAATAGAACTCATGCTACTTAAAATAAAGGAGAATAGTAATGGTTAGAGTAATAGGTGTACGGTTTCGGAGTGCCGGGAAGGTATATTATTTTGACCCTGCCGGTTATGATATAAAACAGGGAGATAATGTTATTGTTGAAACCGCCAGGGGAATCGAATACGGAATGGTAGTATTAGGTCCCCGGGATGTGGAGGATGACAAGATTATTCAACCCTTAAAGCCTGTGATCCGCCAGGCGACGGAAGAGGATATTGCGGTTGAGAAACGGAACAAGGAGAAGGAAAAGGAAGCCTTTCAGATATGTCTCGAAAAGATTAAAAAGCACGGGCTGGAAATGAAGCTGATCGATTCGGAATACACCTTTGATAATAACAAGGTATTATTTTATTTTACTGCGGACGGAAGAATCGATTTCCGCGAACTGGTCAAGGATCTTGCATCCGTATTTAAAACAAGGATTGAACTGAGGCAGATTGGTGTCCGTGACGAGACGAAGATCGTCGGAGGGATCGGAATTTGCGGCAGACCTCTCTGCTGTAACACCCACCTGTCGGAATTTGCACCGGTATCCATCAAGATGGCCAAGGAACAGAATCTGTCCCTGAACCCCACTAAGATTTCCGGAGTGTGCGGAAGATTAATGTGCTGCCTTAAAAATGAAGAGGACGCTTATGAAGAGTTGAATGCGAAGCTGCCGAATGTCGGTGACTTCGTATCGACGAAGGAGAATTTAAAGGGTGAGGTTCAGAGTGTCAGTGTATTAAAGCAATTGGTTAAGGTTATCGTTACGATGGAAAATGACGAGAAAGAAGTCCGTGAGTATAAAGTAGAGGATTTGAGATTTAAGCAGAAGAAGAAAAAAGAAAGAACACCTTCTGCACTGGATGAGGAACTGAGGGCATTGGAGCTGTTGGAAAAGAGGGAAGGGAAATCCCTGCTGGATGATGAATAATAAGGAAATTCCGGAGGGGTTACTATTGCCTGATGAGCGGGTGGATGACCTTCACCGGAACAATTATCAGATAATACAAAACACAAAGAAATTTTGCTTTGGAATGGATGGGGTTCTTCTTTCGGGGTTCGCGAGGGTACTTTCGGGAGAAGTGGTTCTTGATCTGGGAACCGGCACCGGAATTATTCCGATTCTGCTGGAGGCGAAGACGGAAGGCAGACATTTTACCGGTCTTGAAATCCAGGCCGAAAGCTCCGACATGGCGAGGCGCAGTATCGCCCTGAACCAACTGGAAGATAAAATTGATATAGTAACCGGTGATATCAAGGAGGCCTCTAAGATATTTGGACTGGCTTCCTTTGATGTTGTTACCTGTAACCCGCCCTATATGAACCACAGCCACGGAGTTGTAAATCCCGGAGAAGCCAAGGCAATCGCCCGGCACGAGATTTTATGCACCCTGGAGGATGTGATCCGGGAGACGGTCAGGTGCCTTAGACCAAACGGAAGATTCTACCTTGTTCACAGACCGTATCGCCTGGTAGAAATCATAAACACCCTGAGTGGTTATAAATTGGAACCAAAGAGGATGAAGTTCGTTCATCCCTATCTGGAGAAGGAACCCAACATGGTTCTCATAGAGTGTATTAAAGGAGGCAGATCAAATCTGATTGTGGAGCCGCCGTTGATTGTATACAAGGAACCAAAGGTCTATACCCGGGAGATTTATGACATATACGGATATTAATACACCTGATATATCCGGCCAAGCCGCAGAAGGACAAGAATCAACAGGGTGCCGATGGCGGAAAAATTATTAAGGGGCGTTCAGCATAAGCCTTTGGATGCCTCTGGAAAGGCTTAATGACATGTCCGGAATATTATATCTATGTGCCACACCGATCGGTAATCTGGAGGATATCACCTTCCGCGTGGTCAGGATTCTGAAGGAGGTGGACCTGATCGCTGCTGAGGACACCAGGCACAGCATTAAACTTCTTAATCACTATGGGATTAAAACTCCGATGACAAGCTATCATGAGCATAATAAGGTGGATAAAGCAAGACATCTTGTGGACCGGCTTTCAGAGGGTGAAAATATAGCATTGATAACGGATGCCGGAACTCCGGGTATTTCTGATCCCGGAGAAGAACTGGTACGCCAGGCTTATGCGGCCGGTATCGCGGTGACATCCCTTCCGGGACCGTCGGCATCAATTACAGCATTGACCTTGTCCGGTCTTGCTACGAGGAGATTCTGCTTTGAGGCATTTTTGCCGGCGGATAAGAAAGAAAAGCAGAAAATTTTGAGTGACCTTAAGAATGACACCAGGACAACGATTCTATACGAGGCACCGCACAGACTTTTGAAGACATTAAAGGAGCTGGAGTCAGCCATAGGAGACCGGCGGATTACCGTTATCAGGGAACTGACCAAGAGGCATGAAACGGTATGGCAGACCACCCTTACGGAGGCTGCAGCCATATATGAAGGGCAGGAGCCAAAAGGGGAGTTTGTAATTGTATTGGAAGGTAAATCGGGAGAAGAGCTCGAAGCGGAAAAGAAGGATCAATGGGGGTTGATTACTGTCTCGGAGCACATGAAGCTCTATCTTGAGAAGGGTATCGAAAAGAAGGAAGCCATGAGAATAGTCGCAAAAGATAGAGGGATAGGTAAAAGAGCTGTTTATCAGACACTTATCCAGGAGGAAAATGGTACAACGACCTTGTAACCATTCGTGGTACATCTGTCTTTTGGAGGTGCAGTTATGATGCGTAGGACGTTACATACAAAAGAGAAACGGATATTGATTGCGCTGATTGCGCTGGTGATAGCAGTAACCGGTATTTTTGTTTTTAACGGTTACATACTGACAAAAAAGTATGAAGAGCAGGCAGTTATGGCGGAAAAGTATCTTGAGGCCGGAGAATATGAGCAGGCGGTTGCAGCCTACCTTAAGGCATTATCCATGAAAAACAGCAATCAGGAGCGTCTGTCCATTGGCTTGTCAGAGGCTTATATTGGTGTGAACAATTATGAAAAGGCTTTAGAGGTGCTGCGTAATTGCTACAAAAAGACCGGCGGGATAGCAATTAAAGAGAAAATTGAAGAGGTATCAGCCAAGAAGACCGACTATGAATTCAACCAGATTACCTCCCATGCCGACACATATTTTACGAACGGTGAATATGAAAAAGCAATCGCAGAGTATGAGAAGGCGAAACTGATTAAAAGTAAGGAGCCGATCTCATTTAAGCGTATTGCAGAGGCTTATATTGCCATAGGGAACTACAGCCTTGCAAGGAAGGAGGCCCTGGAAGGCTTGGCGCTGACCCAAAGTGAGGAGCTTAATAAGATATTATCTGAAGTCGAAAAACATCTTCTGGATACCCAGTATACGGAGATGCTCAATGCAGCTTCCGAGTACATATATCAGGAAAATTTTGAGGAAGGAATTAGAAAATTACAGGAAGCGATTGCACTGCTTCCTAGGGAGCAGAGTGCGTACAGCCGCCTTGCAGAAGTTTATCTTGAGCTCGGGGATTATGATTTGGCGGTTACATTGCTTGAGGAAGCTCTGAGGAGCATTGAAAGTGATGTTCTGAAGGAGATCCTTTTAAGGGCGGAAAATCTGCGGGATGAGAAACAGGAAAGGAACCGGATTTTAGGGGAGCTTTCTCTCGCTGTCAGCAATGTTGATACGGAGAAAATCCTGGAGCTTATGGAGAACACCTTCTTTACGATGAAGATAGCGGGAAGCGAGCCGGTTTACTACAGTGCAGCAGGGGAAAGCGTAATTAATAACGGAAACGGTATGATTATATTTGATAAGGATACTATCTATACGGGGGGCTTCCAGGACGGCAGAAAGAAGGGGGTAGGTGTTTACTTCATCCGCAGAAAAGATGGGAGCTGGTGCTATTATAAGGGAGGTTGGAGCAATGACCTTCCCAACGATATGGGAATTACCGTTGAAGAGCAGTACATAACAGATAAAGACGGAGCAGTCCATACCCAAAGGATTGTTACAGAAGGCTCCTACTTAAGCGGCCTGGAGAATGACAGCCTGCGTAAAGTTTACTATCAGGATGGTATTGAGAAGGGCAGGATCGAATATCTGGCAAAGAACGGAGTACCGCAGGAGCTTCAAGAAGCAGAAGGGACTTCGGTATCCTCGGGGAATTCGGACAGATATGTCATAGCGGAATGGTACCGGAATGGGAAAGCCGCCGGAGAATATTATACGGTGAAAAAAGGTACGATTTGGGGCTTTGAACCCTATATTACGAAATAATACAACAGCATATGCTTATCAAAAAAGAAGCGAGAGAGGATAATCTCTTTCGCTTCTTTTTTGCTGATAATATGTAGATTATTCGATAATTCCTGCGAGTTTAGCGAGCTCGATAATCGTTTCCTTAGAAACTTTCTTCTCGTGATAATCAACCAGGTTATCCTTGCTTCCGGTAAAAATATCTGCCGGCTCATACTTCTGAAGTATGATCTTTCCTTCGTCGGTGTAAATCTCCAGCTGATCTCTCTCGCCGATATCCAGTGTTCTTCTAAGCTCAATCGGAAGGGTTATCCTTCCCAGCTCATCCAGCCTTCTGACAATTCCTGTGCCTTTCATGGTTTGGCCTCCTTTTCTCAAGTGTATTGGGGAATAAAATAGAATTTGCCACATACAGATAACGTTTGTGTGGATTACAAACGTGCTTACATTTTTTGTATATAGCATTAATATAAGATATCATAGGGAATTTTATAAGTCAATTGAAATAATTGTCAAAACATAGCACAATTTAAACAATATATGTAAAAGAGATTCAACTGGTCCGGTTAAATCCGTCTTACCGGGACATTTTTATCACATTTTTGAATATAGATAATACTGAAAAAGAGAAAAGCAGGTTAAACCGATGCTGAACTATCTCTGGGGATTTATGATTATAATCGGAATTATTGTGGGTGTTTTGAAGGGAAATATTGCAGAGGTCAGTAATGCCACGATTAATTCCTCCAAGGAGGCGGTTTCCCTCTGTGTCACGATGCTGGGGATCATGGCCATGTGGACCGGATTAATGCAGGTGGCTAAGAAAAGCGGTCTGGTAAGCTCATTTACCAGAGGGCTCAGGCCCGTTATCCACTTCCTGTTTCCGGATCTGCCGAAGGATCATATCGTTAACGAATATATTGCCTCCAATATGATTGCCAATATATTAGGCTTAGGCTGGGCGGCAACGCCCATGGGACTGATGGCGATACGGGAGTTAAGAAAACTTAATCATGATTCGGAACTGGCAAGCTGTGATATGTGTACTCTGCTGATTGTAAATATCTCGTCTCTGCAGCTGATTCCGGTAAATATCATTGCCTACCGAAGTCAATACGGATCGGTCAATCCGGCTGATATCCTGGTGGCAGGGATTCTTGCCACAGCCTGCTCCACTGCTGCCGGTGTAATATTTTCCACCCTGGCAAGGAAGCATTACAGCAGAAAACAGGGCCGGTAGGGGAAAGGAGGAGAAGGCTTGCGTTTTATTGTGTATCTGTCGGATTACATCATTCCGTTTATCTTCTTTTATATTATAGGGCTTGGCTTACTTATGAGGACGAACATCTATGATGAATTTATTAAGGGCGCCAAGGAAGGCTTTCAAGTAGTACTGGATATTCTGCCGACACTGATCGGACTTATGGTTGGAATTGGTGTTCTCCGGGCTTCCGGAGCACTTAATATCCTTTCCGATCTGATAAAGCCTCTGACGGACCGGATGAATTTTCCCTCCGAGGCGGTTCCTCTGGTGCTGGTAAAGATGTTTTCTTCCTCCGCCTCCACCAGTCTGCTCTTAGATATCTTCAAGGAGCATGGCCCGGACTCTTATCTTGGCAGGCTCGTATCGATTATCATGAGCAGCACGGAAACCATATTCTACACAATGGCAGTTTACTTCATGGCGGCGGGGGTCAAGAAATCCCGCTATACCCTGGCGGGGGCCCTGTTTGCAACAATTACCGGAGTGGTAGCCAGTGTAATTATAACAAAGCTGGTGTTCTGACGATCCGGTTTAGCTGGAACTGAATATATCGTTGTTTTACTTGCGGATAAGGATATGATACGATAATGGTATCATATACAGGAGGACAATCTTATGGGAATACAGGGATTTGAAGAAAGGCTTGCCAAGGCAAGAAAGGATAAAGGATATACCCAGGAGGAGGTGGCAAATAAATTGGGTGTCACACCTCAGGCCGTTTCAAAATGGGAACGGGGGATAGGGTACCCTGACTTGAATATGCTCCATTACATCAGCGAGATAATGGATTGTTCCATCGATTATCTGTTACATACGGAGAAGAAAAATCAACTGAGCGAGTTTGGCAATGAGCACCAGAGAAAGCTGCTGCTGGATACGATTCTGGCGGAGCCGGTCGTGATTGAAGCAGGAAATGGTTTGGTACCTCTTCTTATGGAAGAATACAATAACCAATTCAAAAGCATCCATAGACTGAGGGAAGAGCTGGCCATTGCATACGGCGCTTTGCTTCCCCTTGTCAGAATCAGGGATAATACAGAGCTGGGAGAATTTGAATATCGAATTACGGCTTATGACAGAGTTCTGTATTCGGCGACCGTGCAAAAGGAGGAGGTGACCTTTTGGGGCATTTGTGAGGAGCTTAAGAAGGTATGCAGAAATCATTATGATAAAATCATAAACCGGCAGGTGGTTCAGACGCTGGTGGATAATACAGCTGATAAATATCCTGCTGTGGTAAGGGGAATTGTTCCGGAAAAAATCCAACTGTCCCTGCTTCAGAAGGTATTGTCCGGCCTGGTGATGAAGGGCGGGTCCATTCGGAACCTGATCAAGATAATCGAGCATCTGGAGGATGAAATACAAATAACGCAGGACGCAGGGGAATTAACCGATATAATATTTAGTAAACTGTGATGATAAGGGCTGCATAGCAGCCCTTATTGCATATTAATCGGAAAAGAGGTAGAATCTATAATAAAACAAAATAAGAGAATAAGAAGGTGATACCATGAGTATATTAGGAGCATTTATCGTGCCTCACCCGCCCCTGCTTATCCCCGAGATAGGAAAAGGCGAGGAAAGGAAGGTCGGAAGGACCCTGGAAAGCTATAGGGAGGCTGCCAGACGCATCGCGGAAATGAAGCCGGATACAATTATTATAACCACACCCCACTCCATCCTTTATTCCGATTACTTTCACATCTCACCGGGAAACAGAGCGAAAGGCAGCTTTGACAGCTTTGGGGTCAGGGAGGTTTCCTTTCGGGCGGAATATGATGAAGCGTTCGTTGAGACCCTGGAGGCGGCTGCGGAACGGAAAGGAATTGAAGCCGGAACCCTCGGAGAGAAGGAGCCTGCTCTGGATCATGGAACCATGGTACCCCTTTATTTTATCAACAAGTATCTTAAGGAATATAAACTGGTGAGGATTGGACTTTCGGGACTTCCTGTAACAGATCATTATAAATTGGGGAGGTGCGTTTCTGAGACGGCGGATAAGCTGGGAAGGAAAATCGTATTTGTTGCCAGCGGGGACCTGTCCCATAGGCTGACACCGGAGGGTCCCTATGGCTATGCACCGGAGGGCCCGCAGTTTGACCAGGAGGTTACGGCCGCCATGGAAAGCGGAAACTTCCTGCAGCTTTTAACCTTCCCGGGGAATTTTTGTGAGTCTGCGGCGGAATGCGGCTTAAGATCCTTTATTATCATGGCAGGAGCCCTGAGCGGCCGGTCGGTGAGACCGGAGCTGTTATCCTATGAAGGGCCTTTTGGGGTAGGCTATGCGGTCTGTGAGTTCAAGCTGGCAGGGGAGGATCAGAACCGGCATTTTGACCGGATATTTGAAGCCGGGCAGAAGGAATATGCCAGAGAGAGGCAAAGGTCGGAGGACGCTTATATCAGACTTGCCAGACTATCCCTGGAGACCTATATTAGGACCGGGAGGCGGGCGAAGCTTCCGGAAGGGCTGCCGGAGGAGATGACGGGGAGACGGGCAGGGGTGTTTGTCTCCCTCAAGAAGCACGGCGAGCTCAGGGGCTGCATCGGCACAATTTCCCCGGTGACGGAAAGCATTGCGAAGGAAATCCTCCAAAACGCAGTCAGCGCTGCAGCAGAGGACCCGAGGTTTCCTCCCGTAAGGGAGGAGGAGCTGGAGGACCTGGTATACAGTGTAGATGTATTATCAGAGGCGGAACCCATCAGCTCTGCGAAAGAGCTGGATGTTAAGCGATACGGAGTCATCGTGTCGGCAGGCCGGAAAAGGGGACTGCTGTTACCGAATCTGGAGGGAGTGGATACCATAGAGCAGCAGGTGGCTATTGCGAAGAAGAAAGCCGGAATCTATGATAATGAGCCGGTGAAGCTGGAACGCTTTAAGGTTGTGAGGCATGAATGAAAGCAAAATGTAACATTTGTCCTCATCACTGTGAGCTGGAGGAAGGCAGGCTGGGAATCTGCCGGGGAAGAAGGAATATGGGGGGTGAGGTGGTCAGTGAGAATTACGGTAAGCTGACAGCCCTGGCTCTGGACCCGATTGAGAAGAAGCCCCTGTATCACTACTATCCCGGCAGCAGGATCTTATCCGTAGGAAGCTACGGCTGTAATCTGAACTGTCCGTTCTGCCAGAATTATGATATCTCCATGACAGGGGGCGGGGAGACCGAATTTCAGGAGATTACCTGTGAGGAGCTGGTGGCAAAGGCCCTGGAGGTGAAAAGCAGGGGGAATATAGGAATCGCTTATACCTATAACGAGCCTTTGATCGGCTATGAGTTTGTGCGGGACTCCGCAAAGCTGGCAAAGAGCAGGGGACTGAAGAATGTGGCTGTTACCAATGGCTATATCTGTGAGGAACCCCTTAAGGAGCTGCTGCCTCTGATCGATGCCTTTAATATCGATCTCAAGAGTTTTACGGAAGGGTTTTATCATAAGCTGAGGGGAGACCTGGCGACAGTAAAGCAGAGTATTAAACTGGCGTCTGTCCGCTGCCATGTGGAGGTCACGACTCTGATCATACCCGGTGAGAATGACAGTGAGGTGGAGATGAAAGCCCTGTCCGGCTGGCTGGCAGGGATTGATCCGGAGATACCGCTCCATATCTCCCGGTTTTTTCCGAGGTGGAGGATGCAGGACAGAAGCGCAACACCGGTGGAGAAGGTGTTCCGGCTGGCAGAAATTGCACGGAAGAACTTAAAATATGTTTACGAGGGTAATGTATAACGAAGGAGCGGTAGAGGATATACTATCCCTGAGGTGAGATTTATGGAAAAAGATAAACGGGAAAAGCTCCGACAGAAAAAGTCGAAAGAAAAGTTCAACAGCATTACAAATTCTGTGAAGCCTGAGAACCAAAATCAGGAGCATAATGTAAGAAGAGAAGGTATAGGACCACAGAATAACAGATACTGATATGAGGCAGGATACACGCTTATATCGTCTCCAGGACAAAAAATATGGTTTGGTATGAGAAACTCGTCTATCACCCCTTATCCCTCAAAGAGAGTGCCGCAAAAGACTTCCCCTTTGCGGTATTCTCTTTTTCTGGGTTTATAGGTTGTTTCCTATGGACAGCTGTTGTATAATAGGTTAAATCAATAGAAGAATGAGGAAGACCAATGATATTTGAAACACATGCGCATTATGAGGATGAGGCCTTTGACACGGACCGCCAGGAGATTTTAAATGGCCTGCCTAAGCAGGGGATAGAATACGTTGTTAATGTCAGCTCCGGAGCAGCCACCGTGGATAAGGTGATTGCACTTGCTGAACAATATTCCTATCTCTATGCAACCGTGGGCATTCATCCCGGTGATACCATGAACCTGAATGAAGAGCTTTTCGGATGGCTGAAGGAACGGGCGAAGCATCCCAGAGTGGTGGCCGCCGGAGAAATCGGACTGGACTACTACTGGGATACACCGGATCGGGATACCCAGAAGAAGTGGTTTGCCCGTCAGCTGGAGCTTGCAAGGGAGCTTAAGCTGCCCCTGGTCATCCATAGCAGGGATGCGGCCAATGATACCTTCGGTATGATGAAGGAAGCGAAGGCAGAGGATATGGGGGCGATCATCCATTGCTTCGGATATGGGGTCGAGCAGGCCAGACAGTACCTGAACAAGGGATTTTATCTCGGAATAGGAGGTGTGGTTACCTTCACCAATGCGAAAAAGCTGAAAGAAGTGGTAGCCTATGCGCCTCTGGAACAGCTGGTCCTGGAGACGGACTGTCCTTATCTGGCGCCGGTTCCGCATCGCGGGGAACGAAACCAGTCTCAATTCCTGTCTTATGTGGCAAAAGAGATTGCCAGACTGAAAGGTATGGATATCAATGAGGTAATCAGAATTACGAATGAAAATGCTAAGAAATTTTATTTCACTGAGAGGTAGAAGATGGCTGACCTTGGAAATCCCAGGAATACAATAGAAGTACTGAATAAATACAAGCTCGTTTTCCAAAAGAAATTCGGGCAGAATTTTCTCATCGATACCCATGTTCTGGACAAAATTATCCGTGCGGCAGAAATTTCAAAGGAGGACCTGGTACTGGAGATCGGACCGGGAATCGGAACCCTGACCCAGTATCTCTGTGAAAATGCCAGAGAAGTCATTGCAGTTGAAATCGACCGCCAGCTGATACCGGTACTTAAGGATACCTTATCCGCCTATGGCAATGTAACCATTCTGAATGAGGATATCCTGAAGGTGGATTTAAACACCCTGGTTAAGGAGAGAAATAACGGCAGGCCGATCAAGGTGGTTGCCAACCTGCCCTATTATATAACGACGCCGATTATCATGGAGCTGTTTGAGAAACATGTTCCGTTATACAGTGTCACCGTCATGGTACAAAAGGAAGTGGCCGACCGGATGCAGGCGATACCGGGAACCAAGGATTACGGTGCCTTGTCCCTGGCGGTACAATACTATGCAGAGCCCTATATTGCCGCCAATGTTCCCCCAAACTGCTTTATGCCCCGGCCAAATGTGGGTTCCGCAGTCATCCGTCTAAAGCTTCATGAGAAGCCCCGGATGAAAGTGCAGGATGAAGAATTACTGTTTAAGCTGATAAGGGCATCCTTTAATCAGAGAAGAAAGACCCTGGTTAACGGCTTGAATAACTTCACAGGATTATCTTATACCAAGGAGGAAATCATAGCGGCTCTGAAAGCGGAAGGACTGGAAGAAAATGTACGGGGAGAAGCCCTGACCTTAAGTCAGTTTGCGGGTCTTGCAAACCGATTGTATCAAAATGTTTAATTTTTATGCAAAAGCCACGGAATAATCCGAGGGCTTTTCTTTGTATTCTATAATGTGTTTTTAAAATAATAGTTGCATAAATATAAATTATAGTGTATGATAATACTATAGAAGCAGTGCTTATCCAATTTATTTAAAAATAATATGAAATATTTTTAAAATACTTCTTGCTAAATGAAGAACTTTCGATTATCATATTCAAAAGAACACGAAAAGGGGTTCCTTAATAAAAGTAATCGGGCAGAAAAAGAAAAGAAATCACAAATTTTTTTTGCCCTTTTTTGTGGGTAAGCATACCGGTATTGAAAAGTAACAGAATAATGTAAGCTTAAACAAAGGGGTTTAAGTTCCTAAGATGTAATTATAACAGTCTGCTTAGGGCGATTACCCTTAAGCAAAAACAGTTATAATTATTTTTGTATGCCGCTGAAGCGGCAGATAGGAGTTGTTATGAAGAAGAGAGAAGACATTCACAAGGTATTGATTATTGGTTCAGGTCCGATTGTAATCGGTCAGGCATGTGAATTCGACTATTCCGGCACACAGGCCTGTAAAGCTCTTAGAAAGCTGGGGTATGAAATTGTCCTGGTGAATTCCAATCCTGCAACGATCATGACGGATACAACGACGGCGGATGTAACCTATATTGAGCCTCTCAATGTGGAAAGGCTTACACAGATCATTGAAAAAGAAAGACCCGATGCTCTGCTTCCTAATCTGGGCGGACAGTCAGGTCTAAATCTTTGTGCCGAGCTTGATAAAGCGGGTGTACTTAATAAATATAAGGTTAAGGTTATCGGCGTCCAGGTGGATGCGATTGAGCGCGGGGAGGACCGTGTGGAATTTAAGAAGACCATGAACGCCCTGGAAATCGAAATGGCCAGGAGCGAGGTGGCCTATACGGTAGAGGAAGCTCTGGCGATTGCAGAGGAGCTGGGTTACCCTGTGGTTATCCGCCCTGCTTATACTATGGGAGGAACCGGCGGCGGCCTGGTTTACAATGTGGACGAGCTGAAAACCATTGTAGACAGAGGCCTTCATGCCAGTCTTGTGGGCCAGGTGCTGGTCGAGGAGTCCGTGCTGGGATGGGAAGAGCTTGAGCTGGAGGTAGTGCGGGATGCTACCGGTAAAATGATCACCGTATGCTTTATTGAAAATATAGATCCGATGGGTGTCCACACCGGGGACTCCTTCTGCTCGGCCCCGATGCTTACCATTTCGGAGGAGGTCCAGAAGGAGCTTCAAAGGCAGGCCTATAAAATTGTGGATGCAATCCAGGTCATCGGAGGAACCAATGTACAGTTTGCCCATGATCCCAAATCAGGGCGTATCGTAGTAATCGAGATTAACCCCAGAACCTCCCGTTCTTCTGCGCTTGCATCGAAAGCTACCGGCTTTCCGATTGCCCTGGTATCCTCAATGCTGGCTACCGGCTTGAATTTGAGCGATATCCCCTGCGGTAAATACGGAACTCTGGATCAATATGTTCCGGACGGAGATTACATTGTAATTAAGTTCGCCCGTTGGGCATTTGAAAAATTTAAGGGCTCGGAGGATAAGCTGGGGACCCAGATGCGTGCCGTAGGTGAAGTGATGAGCATAGGCAAGACCTATAAGGAAGCCTTCCAAAAGGCGATCCGAAGCCTTGAGACCGGACGCTATGGCCTGGGTAATGCAAAGAACTTCGGTTCCCTTACAAAGGAAGAGCTCCTGAATATGCTTCATGTTCCCACCAGTGAACGGCAGTTCCTGATGTACGAGGCTCTGAGAAAGGGCGCCACCGTGGAGGAGCTGCATGAATTAACAAAGATTAAGCACTATTTTATCGAGCAGATGAAGGAGCTGGTGGAGGAAGAAGAGAGCTTAAAGTCCCATAAGGGGACCATCCCTCCCGCCAAGGTCTTAAAGGCAGCAAAGCGGAATGGATTTTCAGATAAATACTTAAGCCAGATTCTTGAAGTCGGCGAAAATAAAATCCGCGAGGCAAGATACCAGGCAGGCATTAAGGAAGCCTGGGAAGGAGTCCATGTCAGCGGCACCGAGGATGCGAAGTACTATTATTCCACCTATCATAGAGACGAGGATATGTCTCCCAGCTCGGACAAACCGAAGGTAATGATCCTGGGCGGCGGCCCGAACCGGATCGGTCAGGGGATCGAATTCGATTACTGCTGCGTTCATGCTGCCTTTGCTCTCAAGGAACAGGGCTTTGAGACGATTATTGTAAACTGTAACCCGGAGACGGTTTCCACGGATTATGATACCTCGGACAAACTATACTTTGAGCCTTTGACCCTGGAGGATGTCTTAAGCATCTATGAGAAGGAAAAGCCCCTCGGCGTCATCGCACAATTCGGAGGACAGACACCGCTTAACCTGGCGGCAGAGCTGAAGGTAAACGGTGTAAACATCCTGGGGACGACTCCGGAGACCATTGACCTGGCAGAAGACCGGGACCGGTTCCGGGAAATCATGAATAAGCTTGATATCCCGATGCCGGAAGCAGGTATGGCCGTCAATGTGAAGGAGGCTCTTGAGATCGCAGGGAAAATCGGATATCCGGTAATGGTACGACCTTCCTATGTACTGGGCGGGCGGGGCATGGAAATCGTCCACGATGACGAAAGCATGGAAGTCTATATGAAGGCTGCGGCAGGTGTGACCCCGGACCGGCCGATCTTAATTGACCGTTTTCTGAATAATGCGCTGGAATGTGAGGCGGATGCCATCAGCGACGGCACCGATGCTTTTGTACCGGCAGTTATGGAGCACATTGAGCTGGCAGGAATTCATTCCGGAGACTCTGCCTGTGTAATTCCCTCCTTGAATATCAAAGAGGAGAACTTAGCCACGATCAAAGAATATACGGTGAAAATTGCTAAGGAAATGAAGGTATGTGGTTTAATGAACATGCAATATGCCATCGAGGACAAAACGGTATATGTACTGGAGGCAAACCCCAGGGCATCCCGTACCGTGCCTCTGGTTTCCAAGGTATGCAATATCCAGATGGTAAAGCTGGCAACCCAGATCATAACCGCTAAGCTTACCGGCAAGACTTCTCCGGTGCCTTACCTTACGGAAAGCCGGTTTACCCATTACGGTGTCAAGGAAGCGGTCTTCCCGTTTAACATGTTTCCGGAGGTGGATCCGGTTCTGGGACCCGAGATGCGCTCTACCGGTGAGGTATTAGGCCTTGCAAAAACCTTTGGGGAAGCCTTCTGTAAGGCCCAGGAAGCAACTAAGACAAAGCTTCCTGTCTCCGGAACCGTACTGATTTCTGTCAATGACAGGGATAAGGCCGAGGTGGCCGAGGTAGCGAAGGGCTTTGCCGAATGCGGTTTTAAAATCCTGGCAACCGGAGCAACCTATGACCGGATTATAAAAAATGGAGTTCCGGCGGAAAAGATCTTCAAGCTGTACCAGGGCAGGCCGAATATCCTTGATGCAGTGACCAACGGAGAGATCGATATTATCGTAAATACTCCGATTGATAAGAAGAGTGCGGATGATGACAGTTATATCAGAAAAGCGGCAATTAAGGCGAAAATCTGCTATGTCACAACCATGGCCGCGGCAAAGGCAACCATAGCGGGAATTAAGGCAATGAAGTTCAATGAAGCTTTGGACGTTAAATCTCTTCAGGAATTTCATAAGGAAATTAAATAACCGGCCGTTTTGAAACAGAGAAAAAGACAATATATACGATAAAACAAGACCAGCTCCCGGAGCTGGTCTTGTTTACTATGCAGGAAATACTGCGTTACTTTCACTTTCAGTGGATATGACCGGAGCGGTTTGGCATATTGAAGGTTTTACCGGAATATATTGAATAGAATCCTGGAACAACCCGGAACATAATCATTAAAATAAGGGAGTGATATTTTGGCTGACTATAAAAGAATGGTATCGTATATGTATCAGTATGAAAATGGTGTTAAGAAAAAGAATGTGGGTTATGCCCGTGTTGAAGCAAAAAGCGGGGAATGCAAGGTTACGCTCCATATGCAGCTTCCGGGTCTGTTGGACAGTATCTTTCCGACTTATATGATTCAAAGGAAAAGGGGAGAGATGGAGCTGATATATGTAGGGGATACCATGCTGAAAAATCAGGTAATGGACAGTAAACTGACGACCCAGGAAGCAGACATCATGGATTCCGGATATGGTTTATCCGATATGGGAGGAATTCTGCTGTTTCTGAATGAGTTAACATTCTATGCCACCGAATGGGATGATAAGCCGGTAATCCTAAACGAGGTAATGGATGCCCTGAAGCCGAAGCGCAAAGATAGCGGGCAGGATAGCGGACCGCCGAAAGCGATGGAGAAGTTGGCAGAGGATGTTCCTGTCCTGGAGGAGATTATCCAGGAGCTTGTAAAAGAAAAAGACATACCGATATATAAGCTGCCCAGAGGGTGGAAATCCATGGAACTCCGTCAGTCTAAGGTAGGGCGCAGTCCGGTGAATCCATGGGAGACCGTAGACAGGATGCGAAAGCAGATGGAGGAAAAGGAGGCAAATGATATCAATCCGGTACCGGAGACCGGCCGAGACCCGGAGGAGCAATTGCCGCCCATAGAACAGGAACAGGAGGCTGAGCCGGAAACAGATACGCAGACGGCACCGGCACCGGAACATAATTTGGGACCAATCGGTGATAATGGGGGGACAGGGACCTCGGACCAGACACAGGAGAATCCCGTAGCTTCAAGGATATTTGAGAATTATCCGAGGATCTACCCGTTTGAGGATAATGAAATAACACTGTGCGTAAAGATTGAGCCCAAGGATATCGGATATTTTCCGGTGGACGCATGGATTCTCAGTAATAACAGCTTCCTGATGCACGGCTATTACTGCTACAACCATTTGATTTTTGCGAAGATGAGGGACAGAGGAGGATATCGTTATATCCTGGGTGTCCCGGGGATTTATCATAATAGAGAACGGTTCATGGCAAGGATGTTCGGATTTGAATGCTTCAAATCCATCCGTAAAAGAGAACTGAGGCAGGGAGACTTCGGATATTGGTATATCCCGATCTCTATGTAATACATAGTAGTAATTAGTCAGATCCGGAAGAGGTATCCTTTGGGTTTATGAGGGAATATCTGCGATGATCGGCCCAAAATCCGTTAATATTGGCATAGGAATAGGAGATACCCTCAAAGGTAAAGCCCAGCCGCTCAATCAAATGGATGGAGGATCGGTTCTCCGGCATGATAAAGGCTTCGATCCGGTGGAGGGAGTACTCCTCGAACAGCATCTCAAGACTCTTTTTAATGCTCTCATGGGCATAGCCCTGATGGTGGTATTGCCCGTGGAATTTATACCCAAGACTGCAGCTCTGATAGGGGCCCTTAAGGAAATTCTGAAAACATAAGGAACCAATGATCCTATCCGGCTGATTTTTTAGAAAAACCCAATATCGTAACAGCTTTCCTTCCAGCATCTGATGGTATTCTGCAGAAAGGGAAGCTTTTTGGTATGCAGAGGTATAAAAGGTATTTATCCGTTTGGGTTCCCAGGGTTCAAATAAGGCCCTATTTTCCTCATAAAAAGCCAGAACCAGATCGGCGGCCTCTTTGTGGAGCTGCTTTAGTAACAGCCTTGGTGTTTCAAGGGCAACGGTCATTTTAAGAACCTCCCATTATTTAATCGACACCTCTTAAGGAGACATTGCTAAGATAAGTGCCAAGAATTTCTTTAAATTCAATTAAGGTTTCCTTATCCGGGGCGCTAAGACCGGGGGACAGGATATCACCGGAATCTTTATAGGCTTGAAGGAAATAGGCCTTGGCCCCGGCCAGCCATCTTCCGATGGAATGCATATCCTCTGAACTGTGCAGTTCGCGGACAACCGTGGTCCGAAATTCATAATCCAGGGTACCGTTAATTAAAAATGCTGCTGTTTCCTTCACCGGTGAGGGATCCATATCAGGAATACCTGCGGTCATCCCGTAATGTTCGGGAGAATTTTTGATATCCATAGCGATATAATCAATCAGCTTATGCCCGGCCAGTTCCTTCACCATAGAAGGCTTTAAGCCATTCGTATCCAGCTTGATTTTAAACCCGAGGGCTTTGATTTTACTGATAAAGACAGGAAGGTCCGGATATAAAGTGGGCTCTCCTCCGGTAACACAGACCCCTTCCAGTATATTCTTTCTTTTCTCCAAATAGGACAATACCTCATCCTCGGGCAGGAGGGGCTGGGAGCCTGGTCTTAGGACCAGGGAGGCATTCTGGCAGAAGGGACAGCGCATGTTGCAGCCGCCCAGAAAAATCGTTGCAGCCAAATGTTTCGGATAATCGAGAAGGGTAGACTTATTAAAACCATGGATCTGCATATTGTCACCTCCATAGGGTTATGATAAAATATTGGGGATAAGCAGGCCGCTGCATCGGCCTGTTTATAAATAATACTATAACAGACTTTAAAAATGCAGTCCAGTTGAAAAGGGAATATGGGAATGAATACAGATGAGAGATATATGAGGGAGGCGCTGAAGCAGGCCAGACGGGCTTACCGTATCGGAGAAGTGCCGATTGGCTGCGTAATCGTCTATCAGGATAAAATTATTGGCCGTGGTTATAATAAGCGAAACACAAGAAAAACCACATTAGCTCATGCGGAGCTGGCCGCCATTGAAAAGGCCAGCAGATGGATGGGAGACTGGAGGCTAGAGGATTGCACGATGTACATTACCCTGGAACCCTGCCAGATGTGCTCCGGTGCAATTGTCCAGGCCAGGATAAAACGGGTTGTGGTAGGAACGATGAATCCGAAGGCCGGCTGTGCCGGATCGATTCTTAATCTTCTCCAGAGGCCGGAGTTCAATCACCAGGTAGAATTAACAACCGGAGTTCTTGAAGAAGAATGCCAGGAAATACTTCAGCGCTTCTTCAAAGAGCTGCGGATCCGCAATCGTGAAGAGCGTCAAACAGAGTCCTCCGACAGGGATAAAGAGGAAAAGCCCCCGGGGTTGACATCCGAAGGGAAATAACGTATACTAGGCATACAGCTTTTTTCTGGAACCGTAGGAAAGGGACGTAAGGATTTCATAGGGATATAAAATTTCATATTGTCATAAGATTTCCGTGCAGCCGGGGAGATAGCGGTGCCCTGTACCTGCAATCCGCTACAGCAGGGGTGATGTTCTGCCCCGGGTGACTTACTGTAGGGCCGCCCTTTATAAGTGATGTTGACGTCTGGGTCTTGCGCAACAGAAATTCGTGAACCGTGTCAGGTCAGGAATGAAGCAGCACTAAGCGAAACCTTTTGTGTGCCGCAAGGCAGCCTGGACCGAGTTAACTGTAAAGGTAACGCCTATGGTAAGCATTCAAAGCAGAACGCACGGAATTTAAAATACAAAGCAGGAAATGCAGCAATGCATTTCTTTTTTTGCGTTTTATAGTCACAATATACCAGCAAATTTAACAAATATTCCTTTTTGTTTTAACAATTTTGATATATAATAGATATATACACAGGATATGCTTGAGAAATACATCATAATGAATTGGAGCTGTCTAACATGAAGTGGAAGATTACCCCTAATGCAGTGAATCAATTCTCTAAAGGTACGGATATTTATACAGAGGGAGAGGCTGTTGCAAGCATCGCCCTCATTATTAAGGGACGTATCCGGGTCCATAATGACGGAGCTAAATTTCTGGTGAATTCCGGAGTCTTTATTGGCGTGAATGACCTATATACGGGCAGCTATCAGAGCACTTACACTGCTGTGGATGATGCTGTCTTATTTATATTTTCCATTGACAGAGCGGAGGAGCTGGATACGGTTTTTTCCATTAACAAGGACTATCGAGGATTTATGGTAGCTTCCTTAAATCGAATGATCTTTGAGCTTGATAAAATCTACCAGGGCATGATGAAGAACGGACTGGTTCTTTATCAGTTCCTGCAGGACCAGTACAGGAATTATATGGCTTCGGTAAAGCAGCTCGGTTATACCGCTGATGGTTCGAGGAGAATCGGTAACCTTGCTATGCTGGAGAGTGATCTGGAGCCCGAGCGGGACAGAATTAATTATTATAAAGAATGTGCTGCGCTTCCAATCGACGTGGTAAAAGCATTTTATTCTTTTGGAAATATCATAACCTCATATCAGGTAGAGGATCAGGTGGACATCGTGAACCGTCAGCTCATCGTCTTGAAGGAGATGTCGGAACAGTTAACCGGCATGTCGGAATGTCTGATTGATGACAGTGATACCTGCCTGTTTCATCTGATTGCGGCTTTTGCCATCGAGATTGAGAATGCAGAGGGCAACTCAAAACAAGTTGTGGAGATTATGGATACCATCATCGAGATGATTAACCGGATGGAAACCCTTTATGAGCAGATGCTTGGAAGGAAGCTTTCCGTGAACCGGAAAAAGATGGAGGAGGCTTATCATCTTCTGCTCACCGGCACCAGGGGAAGGGATATCAGTACGAAGGCCTGTCTGAAATACAGTGCGGAGGATGCAGAGAGGTTTTTGGAAGAGCTGAAGGAATCCTTCCGGAAGCTTTTGATTTATTCGGAAGTCGATACGGACAAAGCAGAAGAAATGATGGAAACCATGAACAGCTTTGTCAATCTCAAAGACCGTATGTCGAGCGAAGACGGTGCCAGGGCGATCCGAAAGCGGCTGACAGAAAATCATTACCTTCTTTATAAAGCAATCTTCTTGAAAGCATATAAAGACAACAATGCACCTCGAATTGCGGATCTGTTCCTTCGGTTCGGATATGCGGATGAGCGGCTGATTCCAAAGGAACAGCTTTTAGACCTCTATTGCCTGGAGGAACAGAAGGTGCCGGAGGGTGAGCTACATATTTACAACATCAAAGACTGGCTGACTCTTATTTATGAGGGTAAGAAGCAGCCGTCCAAGAATGAGTTTGATCTGGAGTATCCTGAGATGCTGGCGACCTTGAAGAAACAAGGGAAATTCAGCGAGAAGGAGCTGTCAGAGTGGTCCGTCAATCCCGAGAGGAAATTGGACTATGAGATCCAGAATATGTTCCGCTATAACAATAAAACGACCAATGGGCAGATCAGTACCTTTGTTCCTGTACTCCATAAGGACATCCTGATCAACCAGTTTGAGAAATCCTATGTCTCCCCGGGTAAAATAATAGAGATTTTCAAGGAACTGCTTCGGATTGATTTCTCTATCTTTGACAGAGAGGTTCTCTATGTGGATAAGAATAAACAGATTCATAAGGAGTACATCATCAAAAGAGCCTATCCGGAGATAATTATGATGCCTACGGTCGGTGCCCAGGGGATTATGTGGCAGGAAATTACGGGTAAGAAAAGGGACAGCCCGGCCAGATTTTTGTTACCTGCATTCTGTGAGACCAGCCTGTCGGCTATTATGGTGCGTGTATTTGGCAGATTCCGCTGGGAGATGTGCAGAAGTATCGAAGGAATTGCCTGGAATGATATCAAACATAAATCCTTAACCTCAGAATATTCTGATTATCTCCAGTTTTACCGTAAGAACCGGGAATTGTCCGAGGAGAAGAAGGAGAAGCTGAAGCTGCAGATCCAGAGAGGGCGAAACAGCAGGGAAATCTTTGTTATCGATTATGAGCAATGGATTAACTATGAAGCAACCGGTGCCATTAAGCTGAACAAGCCGGTCAGGGAATTGATGGCGACCTACTGCCCGTTTGGCAAGGAGTTGCGGGATTTGCTGATAATTCAACCGTTATTCGAAGAGGCCTATGCCAGATACAACAGGGAGAAACTCAAGAAGGTCAGGGAATTGGAGGCAAGACACCGCCTGCTGCAAAAGGATCAGGTTGAGATCGCAGAGGAATTTACCGAGACTTTGAACTATTACAGGGATTTATGATAAATACCTTTATAACCTAAGAGGCTTAAGCGATCAGAGTGCTTAAAACGGTTTCATTTTTAAGCACTCTTTTTGGTGTTAATACTTGTCTAATCGGGATACAGATGATAGTATAGAGGTAAAGAAATGACCTGGGAACATGTGGGGGCTAGCGATGCTGGAATTGGTGAATGTTAAAAAATATTATAAGGATAACAAAGCAGTGGACGGGGTATCCTTCCGTGTGGAGGCCGGCGAGGTGCTGGGGCTTATCGGGGCCAACGGCGCCGGAAAGTCCACAACAATCTCGATGATTGCCACGTTAAATAAACCGGATAGCGGCTATATCTATTACGAAGGTCAGGATATCGTAAAATATCCCTGGTATATGAGAAACAATCTGGGATACGTTCCGCAGGAGACAGCACTGTATCCCTCTCTCAGCGGGAAGGATAACCTGAAATTCTGGGGAAGGGCGAACCATGTCAGGGGCAGGAGACTGAAGCAGCGGATTATAGAGGTGGCAGATACCATCCAAATTACCGGTAAGGTTCTGGGCAGAAAGGTAAGCAGTTACTCCGGCGGTATGAAGAGGAGACTTAATATCGGAGCCGCCCTGCTGCATGAACCGAAATTGATTATTATGGATGAGCCTACGGTAGGTCTTGATGTGGAATCCAGGAATCAAATTCTGGAGGCTGTTCTGAAGCTGAAAAGCCAGGGCTCCAGCATCATATATGCGGGTCACTATATGGAAGAGATGGAGAAAATCTGTGATAAAATCTGTGTAATCGATCGGGGGAAATGTGTGCTGTTTGGGGAGATGAAGGAGCTTTTACAAAATAACAAACGATTAGAGCAGCTCTATCTGGAGGTAACGGGAAGCGGGAAACACTTAAGGAGGTAAGGCCATGGGAAACTATGAAATTATCGTAAAGTCAAAAGAGATAAAGAAAAAGATGAGGGAGGAGGATTATGCTGCCGCCCAAAGAATTCTGGACACGATAGATCGAAGGAAGGTTAAGAATACTTCGCAGCTTGGCTTGATGGCAGAGGTCTATTCCCGGAACAGCCGATATGAAGAGGCTATGGAGCTCCTTCTTAAGATTTATCATAAAACCAATACGCGTAAGGTGCTGTTCCAGCTGATATGGACTTCAATCCAGCTGCATAATATAGAAGATGCGGAAGGCTATCTTAAGGAATATGAAGAACAGGTGCCCGGGGACTATAATATATATATTCTGCGCTACCAGATCGATAAGATGAAAGGGGAGGGCTTCGAGGTGTTAATACGGACGCTGGAGAGCCTGAAGGAGACAGAGTATATAGAGCAATGGGCGTATGAGCTTGCCAAGCTGTATTATAAAGCCGGGATGGAAGAGGAATGCATCCGGGAATGCTCCGATATTATTTTATGGTTCGGCGAAGGAAGCTATGTAGAGAAGGCTAAGGTTTTAAAAGCCTATTATTCCGGTGAGGCGAATAAGGACATGATTATTGAGGAGCTTAAGAAGCGGGCTCAGTACGAGAATACCGGAGCAGAGCAGGAACCTGCCTATGGGACGGAAGAAGAGGATGCTATACCGGAACAGGACTTTGAGGAAGAGGATTTTCGAGTTCAATTTCCGGAGGATATCTTTGCAGGGCAGCCTGGCGGAGAAGAGGAGACTGCCATATCGGACGGAGAAGGATATGTAAGCTTTCGCTATACCGGTGAGGAAGAAGCGGCAGAAGAACACAGCACGGCATATGAGGCAGTAACAGAACCGTCAGAAGCTTCGTATGCGGAAGCTTTATCGGAGCGGGAATTAGCCGAGCAGGAGGTAGAGGATGAACTATACCGGCTGCTGGAAGAAGAAAACGATGAAGAAAGCGTTGTTTTGAACCGGATCGCGGAGGAGACGGGGATTGATTTATATGAGCTGTTTGGCAGCTATCTCTATGTAAAGACGGTAAGAAAACAGCTTGTGAAGAGCCTGGATATGATAATGGATCGGCAGACAAAAAGTGTCCAGATGATTATTACGGGAACCAGGGGCTCAGGTAAAACCACTTTGGCGAAATCCATAGCAGTTTTTTTGAATATGACAGGTAAATTAAAATCCTCCCGGATAGCCAAAATCTCAGCAGAGAATCTGAATGCTGCCGATATCCAGACCAAGTCCGATTCCTTAAGGGATTGCTGTCTGGTCATTGAGAATGCCAGTGAACTGAGAAGGCCAACCATAGATAAGCTTCTGGAGCTGATCCGGCTGTATCATGGGGATATTGCGGTCATCTTTGAAGAAAATAAGAAGAATATGAATAAATTGTTCCGGGAATGCCCGAAGTTAATGGATATGTTCAAGAATCGAATTCATCTCCCCCAGTATACGGAGGAGGAACTTATCGGCTTCGCCTGTTTTTATATAAAGACCAAGGATTACCGCTTCCGGAAAGGGGCTAAGACAGCCCTGAAGAAGGTTGTAAACGATATTGTAGTAAAGGAAGCCCCGGAACAGCAGCTGGACATCATTCGGAAGGTGGTGCAGGATGCGATGGCTTCCGCGGACGCCAGAGCGAGCCGGAAGCTGACAGGTCTTGCTGTTCAGGGAAAGCTAAAAGAGGCAGAGCTTTTATCACTTTTACCGGAAGACTTTAAATCGTAACAACGGGAATATACATAGGTATTCTATTAAAAACTATCCCATCATACCTTAAACTGGATCGTTATTTCGGAGGGAAGCTTTTGCCCCTTCTTGGACATTACATTGCTGGTAACATGGAGCAGATAGGATTCATTCTTGGCATAGGGCTCCAGAGGTTCAATCTCAATATAATTATTCACAGAATCATATCGTATGTTAGTCTTTAGGGGAGTCTGGCGAATGGAGGTCACATAAAGATTTTTATTATTTATTGTCGATGGATTTAAGGGTGCCGTAAATTTAATCCGCCAAACAAAATTACCTGTTTTAAATTTCAGGTTCTGCTTCACACGGTTATTTCCAGCTCCGGTTATATTTTCAATTGTAATAAAGTTAGATGCCATAATTACCTCCTTGCTGCTGCATCACAGATCAAAGCTTAAGCGGCTGGCATGACTTTTGTGCTGTCAGCCGTTGGAATGTTTTAAGCAGCCTGTTATCCCGAGGGTCAGATCATAAGATCGCCTATGCTCTCTACGCTTATATTATAACATATTTAGAATAAACATCAATATTAGGAATAACATTACATTAGATGGGAGCAAATATACCATAGAATGGGAAATATAAACTCTAAAAATGACAAATTGTGAGATTGACAAATTGGAAATTATGTAGTATTGTCTTTGTTGTTTTCCATGGGAAAGCAAAGATGAATTCCCTTGATTTTATTATATTTTTTTCGCATATAAATTTTCAGTCTACTTAAAATATCTATATAAGAGAAAAAGGAGATGGTAAAATATATGGAAGAAAATGGGGAAATTGATCAAAAAAGGAAACTCGTATTTTTTAAAAAAGAATTTACAAAAAACCACTTTGTGGTATAATCAAAGTGGCAGATAAAAATTTAACAAATTCTTCACTTGTTTTATATGCAAATTTTACAAACTAATATTCGATAAAACTATGAGGTGTGCAATGGAGCAATATATAATCAAAGGTGGGAAACCGCTGGTAGGAGAAGTGGTAATCAGCGGCTATAAAAATGCAGCGCTTGGAATCATTGCGGCAGCGATTATGACGGATGAGACAGTAAGGATTGAGAATGTGCCGGATGTTACAGATATAGATGTATTGCTACAGGCAATTGAAGATATTGGTGCAAAGGTTGATCGCATTAACCGGCATACTGTAAAAATAAATGCGGCGAAGATAGGTACGGTTGTTGTAGATTCTGATTATGTAAGAAAGATTCGCGGTTCCTATTATCTGGTAGGAGCCTTGCTTGGGAAATATAATAAAGCACAGGTAGCGCTTCCCGGGGGATGCAATATCGGCAGCAGACCGATCGATCGTCATATTAAGGGTTTTGAAGCATTGGGATCAGAGGTTAAGATAGAGCACGGCTTAATTTGTGCGAAATCAGATAAGCTGGTCGGAGCCCATATATACTTTGATGAATCCAGTGTCGGTGCTACGATTAATGTCATGATGGCAGCATGTATGGCAGAAGGGCAGACGACGCTGGAGAACGCGGCGAAAGAGCCTCATGTTGTAGATGTAGCGAACTTCCTGAACAGTATGGGGGCAAACATTAAGGGTGCAGGAACGGATGTAATCCGTATTAAGGGCGTTGATAAGCTTCATGGCAGTGAGTATTCGATTATCCCTGACCAGATTGAAGCAGGAACCTTTATGTTTGCTGCAGCAGCTTCAAAGGGTGATATTTTAATTAAGAATGTTATTCCAAAGCATTTAGAGGCCTTTACGGCTAAGCTGCTGGAAATTGGTGTGCAGGTAGAAGAATTTGATGATTCTATCAGGGTTAAGGCAAATGGAAGGCTGGGAAGCACCCATGTCAAGACTCTGGTTTATCCGGGATTTTTAACGGATATGCAACCGCAGATGACAACCTTGTTATCCGTATCCAGCGGCACCAGTATTGTTACGGAAAGCATTTTTGAGAATCGCTTTAAATATGTGGATGAGCTGACCAAGATGGGGGCTACCATCAAAGTAGTGGAAAGCAATACGGCAATTATTACCGGTGTGGAGCGTCTGACCGGAGCGATTGTAAGTTCACCGGATCTGCGCGCCGGTGCGGCACTGGTAATGGCAGGCCTAATGGCAGAAGGCTTTACCATAGTCGAGAATGTTGAATTTATTGAACGCGGATATGAGAATTTTGAGGTTAAGATGCAGAAGCTGGGTGCAAATTTATTAAAAATAGACTCCGCAGATACGAAAGCAATCCGTAAGTTTAAGCTGAAAGTAAGTTAACAGACATGTTTATACAAAAAATAATTAAGTCCCCGCAGGTTTTGCAACCGACGAGGACTTTTTTCTGTCATTACAGATCGATGAGAAGGTTTACATCAATGCTTCAATATATAAATCACGGTTTTTTGACAAATCAATATATTGATTCTCTACCCTTACAACCGGACGGGATAGCTCAAATTTGTTAATGAAGATAATCTCACCCACTTGTTTGTTGCTCAACCGCACATTGTTATTGATATAGGTCTGTACGATACCTTCCAGGAAGGTCATGATATACTTCGGATCATATTTTGTTAAGCCTTCGGTCTCAAAGATATTTACAACCTCAAAGGGACATAGGGGTCCGCGGTAGACCCTGGCACAGGTCATTGCATCATACACATCCGCAATGGCAACCAGCTTGGCAAAATCATCGATCTGGGTACTGCGAAACCCATAGGGATAACCGCTGCCGTCGCATCTTTCGTGATGCATCAGGGCGGATACCTTAATTCGCATATCAATGTCTTTGCTTTTTAATATATTATATCCCCGGAGAGTATGAGTCTTAATGGTAGAAAATTCTTCCTCCGTAAGCTTCGCAGGCTTGGTAATAATAGAAGTCGGTATCATCAGCTTGCCGATATCATGAAGCAATCCGCATAAAGTGATTACTTCAAGATCTTCCGGATTAAAATGCAGCCACTTTCCGATGATATTACAAATCAGAGACACATTCAGACTGTGGATATAGGTGGTATCATCATAGTGCCGGATGCAATGAAGCATATTAAACAGCTCGATGCTTGATGTGCTTTGATACAATAATTTACTTACCTCGGATAACAAAAGGTCCGTATTCACTTCCGCCTGACTGGAGACGATGTCATCCAGGCTGTTTTTGAACTTATTTATTGTGTTTTGGTATGCCAGATGAAATCTATGGAAGGCGTCACTTTTTCGCAGCTCTTCGTAAAAGGTTGTCTCGATAAACTCCTTCTCGGCTTCCATAAATGCTGAATCGGATAAAACCAGAAGATCCGATATGGAATAAAATTCAAGCCGGGTAATAATCTTATCGGTTAAAACGGTGTCCTTTGCGATAACCAGATGGTGATCCTTCGTGTAGACATCATCCGCCGTGACCATTCCCGGAATGGCTTGTGCCGTAAAAATCTTTATGGATTTCATATGATCAGGCCATGAAATGCTATGGCTCTCCTTTCATGTCTGACAGACAGAATAAGGAACTTTTGTCATATATATAAGTGATTATAGTATATGAAAAATATATACAAATGTCAATCTTTTTGTAGAAATTTAGCATTTTATGCAAACAATAATTACAATAATCCCCATTTGATTGAACATTTCGTAATAATGCAACTTTAATTTAGTAATATTATCCCTTGACGAACCGAAAAATTGGGTATATTATCAATATACAAGTTCATATAGGTTAATTTCTCTTATTCAGAGTGACGGAGAGTAAAGGCTCTATGAAGTCACGGCAACCCCTGCAATGGAAGGTGCCAACCTGAGCGAGTAATCGAACAATAAGAGGGTTTGATTCATTCAGTGTCAAGTCCGCGTATTGCGGGCTTACTTTTTTTCCCGGACTTATATTTTGTGGCAGAGCATGCAGTTTAACTTATATTATTATATTATAGGAGGAATCATATGCAAAAAAGATTATTTACATCAGAATCAGTAACAGAAGGCCATCCGGATAAAATCTGTGACCAGATTTCCGACGGTGTATTAGATGCTTTGCTGGAGCAGGACCCGATGAGCAGAGTTGCCTGTGAGACGGCTATTACCACCGGCTTAGTTCTGGTCATGGGTGAAATCACAACTGAGGGGTATGTTGACATCCAGAAAATCGTCAGGGATACGATCAGGCAGATTGGTTACGATAAGTCGGAATACGGCTTTGATGCCAATACCTGTGGTGTTATCGTGTCCTTAAACGAACAGTCAGGAGATATCGCGCTGGGGGTCGATACGTCTTTGGAAGTGAAAGAGCATATTGCGGAAGATGAGGCTATGGCCGCGATTGGTGCGGGAGATCAGGGAATGATGTTCGGCTATGCAACGGATGAGACCGAAGAGCTTATGCCTTATCCGATTTCCCTCGCCCACAGGCTGACCAAGCAGCTGACTAAGGTCAGAAAGGATGGAACCCTGAATTATCTAAGGCCGGATGGAAAATCCCAGGTTACCGTGGAGTATGATGAAAATGGGACACCGATACATCTGAATGCGGTAGTTCTGTCAACTCAGCATGATGCGCTGGTAACCATTGAACAGCTGAGAAAGGATATCAGGCACTATGTCTTGGATGAAATTCTTCCGAAGGAGCTTGTAGACGAGAAGACCAAGTTCTTTATCAACCCTACCGGACGCTTTGTTATCGGCGGACCGAATGGTGACAGCGGCTTGACCGGACGTAAAATAATCGTTGATACCTACGGCGGATATGCAAGACACGGCGGCGGTGCATTTTCTGGTAAGGATTGTACGAAAGTGGACCGGTCCGCTTCCTATGCAGCCCGTTATGTAGCGAAAAATATTGTGGCAGCAGGGTTAGCCAAACGCTGTGAAATCCAATTATCCTATGCCATCGGTGTGGCAGAGCCGACTTCTGTCATGGCAGATACCTTCCAGACCGGTAAACTGTCCGATATAGAGCTGGTGGACATCATCCGGAAGCATTTTGATTTAAGACCTGCGGGGATCATTAAAATGTTGGATTTAAGACGGCCGATCTACAAACAGACAGCGGCGTACGGACATTTTGGCAGAAATGACCTGGATCTTCCCTGGGAGAGATTGGACAAGGCAAAAATCCTAAAGAGTTATCTAAAATAAAATAAAAAAGAATCCTATTCTATGTACCGGTCGGCACGAAGAGTAGGGTTCTTTTTGTTGGCAGGACTTCCCTTTTTTTCTTTCCTGTGCTAATATATTATTAAATACGGTCAATTAATCTGTTTGGGCAGTAGCCGTGGGATTTTAGAAATGAAGGAGGGATTTAAGGTGTTTTGTACGGGATGTGGCAACAGGATAAACGAGTCGGAAAAATATTGCAGAATGTGCGGAACGAAGAATAATCACTATAATGGTGATTTAGAGCAGAGCTCCGGGGAAGATATGCAGGAAAGCCGGTCCGTTCCCCAAGGAGTGAATGCAATACAACCGGAAGTGGTGATACTGCCGAGGGAGCAGATGGGACAAGCTAAGGCTTCCGGAGAAATGCCCCGGATGGAAGCCGGAAATGTAATTATCGAACATCCGGTTACGGCTCCGAAGAAGATCAAAAGACCGGCAAAAGAGATTGGACTGGGCATCAAGATTGGCTCTGTCTTTCTCTCCATCCTGGCATTTGTACTGACGATCCTCCTTATCACCTCACTGTTTGCAAAGACAATTCTTTCACAAAAGACTTTAGAGGCCTCCGTTCAGAAGATTGACTATATCAATATGGAACTGGGAGATCTTCTGGCGGACAGTGATCTTGAAATTGAGGTTAATCCGGGAGATACAACAATTGATATCGTATACGAAGCTTTAACCAAACAGGGGGAGGTTGATATTTCCAGAAGTGATGTCGAGGAGCTTTTTGAAGAAACCACCTTCTCCGACTATATATCAGAGAAGCTGTCTTCCTATGCCAGGTATGCGGTTACCGGAGCGGAACCGGAGGAGATTTCTTCCAGAGAAATTGTACGTTTGGTAAGAGAAAACAGAAAGGTTATTGAAGAAACGGCAAATCTGAAGATTACCGAGGATGACCTGAATCAACTGGAAAGCTATCTGGAGGAGGACAGACTTTTAGATTCCATCTCGATTAAAAAAATTGATGAAACCTTGTCGGAGAATAAAGTGGACGGTATCCGCAAAATCCTATCCGATACGGTGCTGCTGGTTATTATTATCGTATCAATGCTGCTTCTGGTTGGTGATATCGTTTTGATCAGCGTTCTGCATAGGAGGGTGAGGGCGCCTCTCGCTTATATTGGTATACCGCTGCTTGCCGGAGGATTACTTTTTACCGTAGTATTGCTGGTTGTGAATATCATTAAGCCAAGACTTTTTAACGGGATTAAGGAGATCTATGCTTCCATTAAACCCTTTGTATCCGCTGTCTTAATGAAAGGAATCCTGAT
Organism: Bacillota bacterium; assembly: GCA_023423335.1. Lineage (GTDB taxonomy): Bacteria > Bacillota > Clostridia > Lachnospirales > Lachnospiraceae > Mobilitalea. Next base: position 52,778 of record JAFAFU010000059.1, read on the forward strand.
CGGGGCCATCACCGCAGTAATTGGGATGCTTATGGTAGCAGGGTTAATCGTCATTAAAAGGGTGCAAAAACGGGAAGAACAGATTAAGACAATGGAATAATCGCAGCTTCCTCACACAATAATGAAAAGAGATAATGCCGGATTTGTATGCCTGATCGGACAAAACGTCCGCTGTCAGCATGCAACCTCGGCATTTTGTCTGCTTAAACATGCATTATGGAAATTTATTATACCTCTGCCCGCCTTTATAAAATGTTTAGATTTATAATTTTTCCTTTAGATGCAAAGAATGTTTCCGTATGCTATACTTAGCTTATATACAATGAGTTTGGTTTGCCCCTGCAGGGTTTGAGGATACGATATGAAGCTGAAGCATAAATTAATTACCGCGTTTATTATAATGATTGCATTGCCGGTTCTTCTGGTTGCAGTGACGGCCAGTACGATTATCCACAATCAGATGGATTCCATTCATCAGTCCTATGACGTGGAGACAGAGACGATGCAGGTAATCACCAATCCAATTAATATTTTGAACCGGATGACAAGAGGTGTTTATAACGAAATCAAGTTAAATGCGAAAAAATCACCGGAGAAGCTGGAGAATGAGGGGTATTATCAGGAGCTTAATCAGGAGTTGACGGGAAAGTATTCGTTTCTGGTGGTAAGGAAGAACGACGAATTTATCTATGTGGGAAATGAAAAGGATCTGGCCCTGATTTCACACATTCTGCCGGGCTATGGCGCAGGGAGTACGGAGGTGGACGGAGGAACATACCTGGGAGGAAAGTATCCCTTTTTGGTTAAATTCCAGGATATTCTCTTTTCAGATGGGGGGGAAGGCACAATCTTTGTGATAACCGATCTGAACATCATGGTACCTCAGATAAAGAATGTTGCAATCCAAACTGCCATATCCTTTCTGATTATAATCATTTTTACGGCATCCATTTTAATTCTTTGGATATACGGAAGTATTTTAAAGCCTTTGAATATCCTTAGGATTGCCACAAGACAGATTAAAGAAGGAGATTTAAGCTGCCATGTCTCTACCGATACGGAGGATGAGATCGGCCAGTTATGTGATGATTTCGAAGAAATGAGAATTCGTCTGAAGGAGCTGATTGAGGATCGGTTAAAGCATGAGGAGGATATCAAGGAGCTGATCAGCAATATTTCCCATGACTTAAAAACCCCCCTTACGGCGATTAAAGGGTATGCGGAAGGGCTGATGGACGGGGTCGCGGATAACCGCGGCAAACAGGAGAAATATCTTAGGACAATCTGCATGAAGGCGGATGATATGTCTGTCCTTGTGGATGAGCTTTCATATTATGCTAAGATAGACAATAATACAATTCCATATAATTTTAAGGATATTAATCTTCAGGAATATTTTGATGACTGTATTGAGGATCTGTGCCTCGACCTGGAGGTTAAGAATATCAGGATAACCTATGAGAACCATGCGGCTCCCGGCGTAAGGGTCATCGCTGATGTGGAACAGCTGAAACGTGTCATTAATAACATTATAAATAATTCCGTGAAATATCTGGACAAACCGGAGGGAAGGATAGGGATTGATATCCATGATATCGGAGAATACGTCAAGATTGATATTGAAGATAACGGAAGCGGCATTCCCAGAGAAGATCTTCCGTTTATCTTCGAACGGTTCTATAGGGGAGATGCATCCAGAAATTCGAAGAAGGGCGGAAGCGGCCTGGGGCTTGCGATTTCCAAGAAGGTGATAGAGGATCATTCCGGTACGATATCGGCAGCCAGTGTGCTTGGTACCGGTACAACCATAAGTTTTACTCTGAAAAAGAGTGAGCATTCGGACAGGAGGAAAGGGAATGAATAGGATATTAATCATTGAGGATGAAATTGCGATTGCGGAGCTGGAAAAGGATTATCTTGAGCTCAGCGGTTTTGAGGTCGAAGTGGAGACGTCCGGAGATGTCGGCAGAAACAGGGCGCTGGAGGAGGAGTATAATCTTATCATCCTGGATCTTATGCTCCCCAATGTGGATGGCTTTGAAATCTGCCGTAACATCCGTGAGGCAAAAAATATTCCGATTATCATGGTGTCAGCCAAGCGGGATGATATTGATAAGATCCGCGGATTAGGACTGGGAGCGGATGATTATATGACGAAGCCCTTCAGCCCCAGCGAGCTTGTGGCCAGGGTAAAGGCGCATCTGTCCAGATATGAACGGCTGGTAGGCAGCGGTATTAAGGAAAATGATGTGCTTGAGATCAGAGGCCTGAAAATTGATAAAACGGCCAGACGGGTTTTTTTGCATGGGGAGGAGAAGATCTTTACCACGAAGGAATTTGATCTCTTAACCTTTCTGGCGGAGAATCCAAACCGGGTATTTACGAAGGAGGAACTGTTCCGGGATATCTGGGATATGGAATCCATCGGCGATATCGCCACCGTAACCGTACACATAAAGAAGATCCGTGAAAAAATCGAGCTGAACACCTCAAAACCGCAGTACATTGAGACAATCTGGGGAGTCGGCTACCGTTTTAAGGTATAAATGAAAACTTCTTGACAAATATTTAACAAAATGCTATGCTGATTTCAGCCAATCTAAAAGGTTCGCCTGACAGAAAGGCATAGGAATTATAATGAGAAACAGGAATCCTGAACCATGAGGGTACGTCCCGCCGGGAAGGAATCAGTATATCATAGTCGTTCAATCCCTATGTCTTTTGGCATGGGGTTTTTTTATGCAAGGAGGAAGAGTGAAAGAAAAACCACTTTCACTCGGAAAGAACCCGCAAAGCGGCTTCTTTCATCAGATTTTGTGATGGCGCAAAGCGCCATAATGGAGGAAAGCATGGATACAAGGATAGCACTGATTGGAATCATGGTCGAGGATAAGTCTGCAGTGGAGAGGCTGAATCAAATTCTGCATGAATACGGAGAGTATATCGTCGGCAGAATGGGATTGCCGCTCCGGGAGAGGGACCTTAGCATTATCAGCGTTGTTGTGGATGCCCGGGCAGATATCATCAGCTCCCTGGCCGGTAAGCTGGGAATGGTAAAGGGTATCAGTGTAAAGACCTTATATTCCAAGAAATCAGGTATTGCGGAATAAGAATTAAATTATTGGAGGTATGAAGGATGAAGAATTTAAAGTGGATTATGGTACTGATCCTGTGTACGGCAATGCTGGCCGGCTGCGCTAAAAAGGCGGATGATACGTTATCCGCACCGGAGGGAACACAAAAAGAGGATGTCACTCCGATACCGGAACCGATTTCAGATACACCGGACAATTCCAATGAGACGGATGTGGAGGAGAAGACCGAGCCGGCACCGGAAGCTACTGCGGCCCCGGCAGAGAAGCTCGATATAAAGATTGCGGCCCTTAAGGGTCCCACGGCAATCGGTATGATTAAGATCATGGAAGATGCATCCTTAAAGACGGCGGCAAACAATTACGAGTTTACCATCGCCGGGACTGCCGATGAGATTACGGCAGGATTAATAAAGGGTGATTTTGATATCGCGGCAATACCCTGTAATCTGGCTTCTGTTCTGTATAATAAGACAGAGGGAAAGATTAAGCTGGCAGGGATTAATACCCTGGGCGTTTTGTACATCGTGGAGACCGGTGACTCCATCCGGACCGTCGAGGACCTTAAGGGCAAAACCATCTATTCCACCGGATTGGGCACGACGCCTCAGTATACTCTAAATTATCTTTTGAACTCCTTTGGAATTGATCCGGAGAAGGATGTTACGATCGAATATAAGGCGGAAGCCACCGAAGTGGCAGCCATTTTAAGCGAAGCAGAGAATGCGGTTGCGATGCTGCCCCAGCCCTACGTAACGACAGTTATGATGAGCAATGACAAGATAAGAGTTGCTCTGGATGTGGCTAAAGAATGGGACAATATCAGTAAGGACAAAAGCTCGGTTGTCACCGGTGTCGTTGTGGTAAGGAAGGAATTCCTGGAAGAGAGTCCGGAAGCTTTTCAGGCGTTTTTAGAAGAATACCGGCTCAGTGCAGATTATGTGAATACGGATATTGATGGGGCCTCCGTACTGGTTGAGAAATTTGATATCTTTAAAGCGGCGCCAATCAAGAAGGCTATACCGTATTGCAATATTACCCTGATTACCGGGGATGAGATGAAAACAAAGGTGGGCGGGTACCTGCAGACCTTGTTTGACCAAAATCCCCAGTCCGTCGGCGGTAAGCTGCCGGCAGAGGATTTCTACTACCTGCCGTAATATTTTGTTTTTTATATCAACTCATTCGGCTATCCATAATGAGAATGAGTGAGAAAGGAGAAGAACGGTGAGCAGAAATAATGACAAGAGGAATTTGAAGCATAGGCTTTATAAACTGCTCGCCGTTGGCTTCTGGCTAGCCGTATGGAGTATTGTCAGCAGGATCATTGATAATGAGATTCTTCTGGCAGCGCCGGGTCAAGTCCTTAAGACAATCGCCGAGCTGGGTAAAACTCCGGATTTCTGGCTGACCATAGGGAATTCCTCTCTGCACATTATTCTGGGCTTCCTTCTGGCAGTTGCCGCCGGAACGGTATTAGCGGTGCTGTCCTATTGGATCGGAGTGTTCAGGGAATTAATATCACCGGTGATTAAGGTAATAAAATCAACACCGGTTGCCTCCTTTATCATCCTGGCAATTTTCTGGTTTGACAGCAGGAATCTTTCGACGCTTATTTCATTTTTAATGGTACTGCCGGTTGTTTTTCTAAATATTTTTCAGGGCCTGAAAGCGGCAGATGAAAAGCTTCTTCAACTAGCGGCCGTATTCCGGTTAAGTCTGTGGAGGAAGATAAGGGCAATTTATCTTCCGGCGGTTCTTCCCTATATGATGGCAGCAATATCCATAGGGTTAGGATTTGGATTTAAATCCGGAATCGCAGCTGAGGTTATCGGTATCCCCGCCAGATCCATCGGAAGAAAGCTGTATGAAGCCAAGCTTTATCTAATGACGAAGGAGATGCTGGCCTGGTCGGCAGTGATTATTCTGATCAGTGTACTTTTTGAAAAAGCGGTATTGCTGATCATAAAATTGCTGCAGCGCAAAGACAGCCAAAGCCTGAATAAGACGGAGCATGAAACCGGACAGATGCCAGGCCGTCCGCAATAGAGTGCAGGAAGACGGCAGGCGTAAGGAAAGGAGGACCCATGGATATCCAGCTTGTTAATATCAATAAAAGCTACGATCAAATCCAGGTATTAAGAAATCTTACGATAACCCTGGCGGAAGGAACCATTACCTGTATCATGGGTGCTTCCGGGAGCGGAAAGACTACTATCACCAATCTTCTGATGGGCCTTACAAAACCGGATTCGGGAGAAATTACGGGCATCCGGGGAAAGCGGATCAGTGCGGTTTTCCAGGAGGACCGGCTGATTGAGCATTGGGACGCAGTTAAAAATATATTGCTGGTCTGCGGAAGGAATGTAACGGAGGAAATGGTAAAAGAGAACCTTCTGGAGGTAGGCCTGACCGGATATGAGAATAAACCGGTCTCAGCTTTAAGCGGCGGAATGAGACGGAGGGTCGCCATTGTCCGCGCGATGCTGGCAGAGGGCAATGTTATTATTCTGGATGAACCCTTTAAGGGTCTGGATGAAGACTTAAAGCAGCAGGTGATTCGATATATAAAGGAGAAGACCATTGGCAGAACGGTAATCGTAATAACCCATGACCGGAAGGATGCATCCGATCTGGGAGCAGAGCTTTACAGCCTTGCGGCAGCGGACTTATACCAATCCAAGGGATAAAGGTTGTATTTTAGTACAGTATCGATTATAATACAATATTAAATAAGAAGTATATTGATACGCGGCAACTTTTATTCGAATGGAGACCATAAAACATATTATTATAGGATGGATGGTTATAGGAAGGTAAAAACATGCATATTACGATAACAGGCAATTTGGGAAGCGGTAAATCAACCATATGTAAGCTTTTGAGTGAAAAGTATAATTTTGAAGTGTATTCCACAGGAAAGGTGCAGCGGGAACTGGCAAGGCAGATGAATATGACCACCCTGGAATTAAACCAGCTGATGCGCAGTGACCCAAAGTACGATAGGATGATTGACGATGAGACCGCCCGGATCTCCAGAGATAACAAGGAGAAGGATATAATTTTTGATTCCAGGCTGGCCTGGCACTTTGTAGAAAGTTCCTTTAAGGTATTCGTATCCGTGAGCCTTGATGTGGCAGCGATGCGTGTCATGAATGATACAAGGGGTGAGGAGGAGAAATACACCTCCTTTGAGGAAGCGAGACAGCTTTTGGCAGAGAGGGCCGCAACGGAGAAGGTTCGTTATAAGGAAATCTATAGTTTGAATTATATGGACTTTTCCAACTATGATCTTGTGATTGACAGTACCTTCTGCCTGCCGGATAAAATTGCCGAGGTGATTTTGCAGGAAGCCAAGGATTATGCGAAAAGGCCCGCGAAGGGAGCGAGGATGCTGGTATCGCCAAAGAGAATTGCGGCGGATGAGGCAGATCGGGAGGATACCGAAGAATCCCTTCAGAGCCTTGTGAAAGAGTATAAGGGTTTATCCTACGCCATAGATAAAGTAATCAAAGTAAAGAAAATAGAAGACGATTATCTGGCTTTGGATGACTTCCGGCATGTGAAGGCTGCGTTTTATGCGGATGTCCTTTATATTCCAATCGAAGTTATTGCAGATTGATGTGAGAGTCATCCAATTATGCAAGTAAATAACCTGAATAACATAATATTGCCTAAAATATTTCAAATTATCACCGAGGATAGATAAATTATTATAACAGACAATAACGATAAGAGGATTCATTGACAATGAATTCTCTTTTTGATTCATAATATTTTATTTAACATAAGTACTTACATGCTTTTCGCTCAGGCTTTGGATGCCGCATGGCGGCGGATGGAGGATAAAATAATGTCATGGATAGAAAATAGGCCCCGTATGAAGTTTCTTTTGATTATAAGCGGTACCACCCTTGGCGTATATCTTGGCTTCCGGTATCTTTTACCCTTGATTATTCCCTTTTTATTCGCATATTTTCTGGCATGGATCATAAGGCCGTCGACGGAATTTTTATACCGAAGGCTTAAGCTGCCCAGAATTATAGGAGGAACCCTATCCCTGACCGTTCTGCTGGCGGTAGTGGGAACGGGGCTGTTCTTTCTGTTCAATACACTGATCAAACAGACGATTGCATTTATACGGAATATACCGGTATACATGAATTATATCGCCGGTAAACTGGATTCCCTGTGTTCCGGCTGCGATGATGTCTTCGGATTATCGATGGGTACAATTCGCGGCGTTGTGGATGATAATCTGGAGCATATGGTGGACCGGATCAAAACAGATATAATGCCGGGGATTACACAGAGAACAATTACCATTACGATTGCCCTGGTTGCCGCAATCGGAATTATACTGATTATACTGATTGCCGCAGTATTGATCGTAAAGGATCTGTCGGGCTTTCGAAAGAAATATGAAGGCAATGACCTGTATCAGGATATCCATAAGGTTACCGATAAGCTTGCCGACGCCGGTATCGCATATCTGAGATCACAGCTGATGATCATGGTAATCGTTGCGCTGCTCAGCGTACTCGGACTTACGATACTTAAGAACGAATATGCCCTCTTAATCGGCCTTATCATAGCGCTGATGGATGCGCTCCCCATCCTGGGGAGCGGTATCGTCTATATTCCCTGGAGCATTATTATGCTGATAAACGGTAATATTTTCTCTGCGGCAATACTTGTGACAACCTTCCTGATCTGTCAGATAATCCGGGAAATCTTAGAGCCGAAGCTGATTGGGAACCGGATCGGCATTAAGCCGCTGTTTACTTTGATCGCCATGTATGTGGGGGTTAAGCTGTTTTCCATTGCAGGCTTTTTCCTGGGACCGATCGGATTGATTATCATAGTAACCATTGTAAAAGTCATTATGGAGAAGTCCGATGCGGATGCCGCCTCCAAGGTGCCCTGTGAAAGCGACTGACCGTGCATTGGAATATCCGCTTGACAAAGACAGAGTTCTGGCATAAAATAAGGTACATTATCAGGCGATGATGAGGGATAGTAGAAAAGGGACGCATTACAGAGAGAGAAGCAGGGGTGGAAGCTTCTTATGCAGTTGTTTTCGAACCGGCCTCGGAGCTTTGTATGAAGGCTGCGGCCCCAAATGCAACGTATTACCGGCGTTAACGGTTTGAGAGAGAGCTGGAATGGTCAGCTAATTAGGGTGGTACCGCCGAGTCTTTCGGTCCCTTAGGGATGGAAGGACTTTTTTAATGTCCTTCTTTATCCATATATCAGAAAGGAGAGATGATTATGGCGCAGGATAAGAAATTAGTGGAGGCAATTACCTCCATGGATGCGGATTTTGCACAATGGTACACAGATGTTGTTAAAAAAGCAGAATTAATCGAATATTCCAGCGTGAGAGGCTGCATGATCTTAAGGCCCAATGGGTATGCGATCTGGGAGAATATCCAGAAACAGCTGGATGCGGATTTTAAGGCAACCGGAGTGGAGAATGTTTATATGCCGATGTTCATACCGGAGAGCCTGCTGCAGAAGGAAAAGGATCATGTGGAGGGCTTTGCTCCCGAGGTTGCCTGGGTAACTCAGGGAGGATTGGAGCCTTTACAGGAGAAACTCTGTGTAAGACCTACTTCAGAGACCCTGTTTTGTGACTTTTATTCGAATATCATACAGTCCTACCGGGATCTGCCGAAGCTTTATAACCAGTGGTGTTCCGTTGTCCGCTGGGAGAAGACGACCAGACCGTTCCTTCGTTCCATGGAATTTTTATGGCAGGAAGGTCATACGGCTCATGCCACGGCTGAGGAGGCGGAAGCAAGAACCATTCAGATGCTGAACGTATATGCGGACTTCTGTGAAAGAGTTCTGGCAATTCCCATGATAAAGGGGAAAAAATCCGAGAAGGAGAAATTTGCGGGAGCCCATGCAACCTACACCATTGAAGCCCTGATGCATGACGGGAAAGCCTTGCAGTCAGGCACCAGCCATAACTTTGGCGACGGCTTTGCCCATGCCTTTGAAATCCAGTATACCGACAAAAACAATACGTTACAGTATGTTCACCAGACCTCCTGGGGCATGTCCACGAGAATTATCGGTGCCATCATCATGGTACATGGTGATGACAGCGGATTGGTGCTTCCTCCGAGGATTGCCCCGGTACAGATTATGATCGTACCGATTGCCCAGAACAAAGAAGGGGTCCTTGAGAAGGCCTATGAGCTGAAAGATCGTTTAAGCTCCTTTAAGGTAAAGGTGGATGATTCTGACAAGAGTCCCGGCTGGAAGTTCTCCGAGCAGGAGATGCGAGGTATTCCGGTCCGTATCGAAATCGGTCCCAAGGATATTGAAGCAGGCCAGGCGGTTATCGTCAGAAGGGATACCAGAGAGAAGCTTGTGGTTGCCCTTGATGAAATTGAAAGCAAGGCGGCCGAAGTTCTCGAACGGATGCAGGCCGAGCTGCTGGAGCGGGCAAGAGCCCACAGGGATTCTCACACCTATTATGCTGCAACCATGGAGGAGTTTGAGAGAACGGCTGCTGAGAAGCCCGGCTTTATCAAAGCGATGTGGTGCGGGGACGAGGCCTGTGAGGCGGCAATTAAAGAGAGAACCGGAGCAACTTCCCGTTGTATGCCCTTTGAACAGGAGCATATCGCAGATACCTGCGTATGCTGCAAAAAACTGGCCAAAACCATGGCATACTGGGGTAAGGCATACTAACAAAACATGCCTGCCCTTTGCATCAGCTCGTGCCGGGGATGGAGCAGGCAAATTATCACGTCAATATTGATACAATGCTGACTGACAAAGAAGCCCAGTAAGATAAGGCTACGGAAAAAGTCCAATTGCGAAAAGCAATTGGGCTTTTTCTCGTATGCATGATATAATTATGCATATAAGTACAAGCAAGGACGTGAAAGAAATGCTGAGGGAGGGATGATTATGCGTATAATTGATTGGTTATTAGAAGGAGATATTGTTATTCAGCACCTGACGAATAAATATTTGCTGGGTCGCTCCTTTGACCACAATAACGGAGGCTATATCGCAAAATACTTAGATCTCTATGATGCTGTTGGGCAAGAATGGGGCGGCAGTATTTATTCTCGCAAGTGGATATCAAGCACCTACACCTTGTTGGAGTTAAAGTATATGGAGGTTCATTATAATAATTCATACTATCAGGATGCCACGAAAAAAGTGCTGAATGGTCTTTGGAATAACCATGGCAGGATTTCCAAAATCAGATATCAGGATATGTGCATGTCTGCAATGCTGCTGAGCCTTGTTTGCTATGGAAAAATCAATGATTTTAGGACAAATGAAATTGTTGATTACATTCTGGCGCGCCAAATGGACGATGGCGGCTGGAATTGCGCGTGGGATTCGGTGCATAACCGCTCTGCTGTGGGTTCCGTACATACAACTATTTCGGTGTTGGAAGCGTTTGCTGATTATGAAAAATATGGGTACTCTTACCGCTTGATTGAAATCAGACAACAGGTGGCTTTAGGACAGGAATATCTGCTGGGCCGGCAACTGTCCAAATCGTTGAAGACCGGCGAGGTCATCCATCCGGATATGACCAGCTTTCATTATCCCTGTCGTTGGAAATATGACTGTTTTCGAGCGTTAGAGTATTTTGTACATATTGAACATCCATATGACAATCGAATGCAGGATGCATTGAACTTGGTAAAAGCTGCTTTGGAGAAGGGCTACATCAACAGAGGAAAGAGTTATTCAGGCAAAATTCATTTTCCTCTTGAATCAGGCATAAAAGGAAGGTTTAACACATACAGAGGCTTGCTCATCCTAAAGCATTATGATAATGAGGCTTATCAAAAGGCTGTTCAGGCAGATTAAAACAGGCCCACCGTAGGAGATATGCTGAACAGTTTTAGCCTTCGGCAGCAGCATTCGAATATGGTGGGCTTTTGCATTTGTAGGATAGTATGTTATAATGTAACCGGAAAGATAAATAATATGTGAGACGGCTGCTTGGCATAAGCCTGAGAGGGTAGACAATGGGCCATCAGGCGGCAAGGGGGAGGGATATGGAATTTCATTTCAGGCAGGCGACAGAAACGGATAAAGAGGAAATCGTAAGGCTCTATATAGACTGCATCAGGCATCTGAATGATCAAAAAATCTATCAATGGGATGAAATATATCCGAATGAAGAGGTGCTTAGCGGGGATATTATGAAGGGGGAGATGCATGTAATGACAGAGGGGAACCGGGTCCTTGCATGCGTCGTATTGAATGAATTTCAGGATGAGACCTACCAAACGGTCCAGTGGAAGTATGCGGAGGGAAGAATAGCTGTCATCCACCGTCTTTGCGTTAATTATAAATACCAGGGAATGGGGATAGGAAGAAGAATGATGCAGAACGCAGAAGCATTGTTGAAGGACTCCGGATACTCCGCCATCCGGCTGGATGTTTTTCCTGATAATTCACATTCCATAAGATTGTACGAGAAGCTGGGGTATCTCTATGCCGGTGATGTGCACTTTCGGAAGGGCCGGTTCTTCGTGATGGAGAAAAGCTGTGAGACAGACGACAATACAGAACTTACGGATGGAGGCAGACCATGAGAATTCACATACCCGATAAAGTGAATAGGATAATAGAGCAGCTGACGAAGAACGGCTACGAGGCTTACGCCGTCGGCGGCTGCGTCCGGGATATCATGCTGGGGAGAACTCCTGAGGATTGGGATATCACAACTTCGGCAAAGCCGGCAGAGATTAAAAAGCTTTTTCGAAGGACCATTGATACCGGTATCCAGCATGGTACGGTTACCGTATTGATGGATAAGGAGCATTATGAGGTTACAACCTACCGCCTGGATGGGGAATATGAGGACAATCGCCACCCGAAGGAGGTGCAGTTTACCGCCAGCCTGGAGGAGGATTTAAAGCGAAGAGATTTCACCATTAATGCCATGGCTTATAATGACACAGACGGACTGATGGATCTGTTCGGAGGTCTGGAGGATTTAGATGCCGGACTGATTCGATGTGTCGGAGATGCCGGGGAGCGTTTTGATGAGGATGCCTTAAGAATTCTCCGCGCCATCCGGTTTTCGGCCCAACTGGGGTTCCGGATAGAGAAAGCTACGATGGAAGCAATCCGGGATAAAGCGGAACTTTTAAGAAATATCAGTGCAGAACGTATCCGGGCAGAATTAACCAAGCTGATCATATCCGATCATCCTGACCGCCTTCGCTTACTTTATGAGGCCGGAATTACAGCGGTTGTTCTGCCAGAATTTGATGTCATGATGAGAACCGGCCAACAGAATATCCATCATGCATATTCTGTTGGAGAGCACACGGTAAGAGCGGTGGCTTCCGTAGCCGGAAGCTTGTCGGAAAACCGCTTTAATCTCAGGGAACGGACCATTCTCCGATGGACGATGCTTCTTCATGATGTGGAAAAGCCCAATACAAAAAGCAGGGGGAAGGATGGCCAGGACCATTTTTACGGTCATCAGGAAAAAGGGGCAATGACCGCCAAACGGATTCTGAAGGACTTAAAGTTTGATAACGATACTCTTAACGCTGTAGTGCATCTAATTCGCTGGCACGATTACCGTTTTACACTGACTCCCCCAGGCATGCGTAAAGCCGCTTCAAAAATCGGCCGGGAGTACATGGACCTTTTATTTGAAGTCAACCATGCGGACACCTCAGGTAAGAATCCGAAGAATAACGGGGAGAAATACCGCCGGTTGGAAGAAGCCCGGAGACTGTATCGGGAAATTGTCAGTCAGGGGGATTGCGTCAGTTTAAAGGAACTAAACCTTAACGGCAAGGATCTGCTTGCCGAAGGATTTCCTCCGGGCAAGGACCTGGGCGAGATTCTGAACCGCCTGCTTGCCAAAGTGCTGGAGGATCCGTCGCTCAATCAAAAGGATAAGTTACTTTCTCTGGCCATGGAAATACGGAGCCGGATGACTGCAGAGGATATCAGATAAATTCATAAACAGATAGCGGAGTCTTGGAAATTAAGTACGAATTATTTCCAGGACTCTTTTTATATTCATGATTTCGACTGACATAACATAATATTAGTAAGACGGGTTTCATCATTAGTCAGGGGGGATCGCTATGGAAGACAGAAGTCAGGAAGCATTAAAAAAATATCGTTTAAAAATACATAATATATATAGAGCCAGGGGCGCTTTTTTGCTTGAGACCGATTGCGGTTTGAAGCTTTATAAATGCTTTGAAGGATCCAGAAACCGCGCCTTATTTGAAAATAAAGTAAAGGAGCACCTGCTTCAGAATGGGTATTGTAATACGGATCTTTTTGTAAGAACCGTGGAGGATGACATTATCTCCGAGGATACCGCGGGCTGCCAGTATATCATGAAGAACTGGTTCTGGGGGGAGGAGTGCAACCTTAAGGAACTGTCCCAGATTGAGATGGCATCTGCCAATCTTGCAAGACTCCATTGCCTTTTGAAGGATGTGGATTTTTCGAAGGAGCAGCTGGAGCATAATATCTCGGCGGATCTGACGGATACCTTTGATAAGAGAAACCGGGAATTGAAGCGGGTGAAGGGATATATCAGGGAGAAGAGGCAAAAGAACGAATTTGAGCTCTCCTACCTGAATTATTATGAGGATTTTTATGAACAGGGACTAAAAGCGGCGGAGCGGCTGACCAGGTCCCCCTATGACGATATATTGGCGGAAGCCATCCGGCAGCGGAGGGTATGCCATGGCAATTATACCTATCATAATATTATCATGATGAAAAATAAATCAGAGGCCATGTCAAAGTCATATATTCCGCCGGGCTGGATTAACCGTCAGCCCCTGTCTGCTACCGATCTGTCGGCAGCCTGCAACCAGATGCTTGCCACGACCAACTTTGAAAAAGCTTATATCGGCCTTCAGATTGCGGATCTCTACCAGTTTGTCCGGAAGGTGATGGAGAAAAATGATTGGGATATTCTTTATGGCAGTAATATGATCGAAGCCTATGACAAGATCAAGCCGATATCCAGAGGGGAACTAAACATCCTGTTTGTACTTCTCTTATACCCGGAAAAGTTCTGGAAAATCACGAATTTCTATTATAACGGCAAGAAATCCTGGGTATCCGGAAGGAACATCCAGAAATTAAACAGCATCGGAGAGCAAAATGTGAAAAAGGAAATGTTCTTAAGAAAACTGGAGAGTATTCTTTAGCAGCGGGCGCATATACCGACCGCACAGATATTCCGGTTTATGGAAAATGGCAGGGGATTGCTTAAACGCGGCAGGTGAGCTATAATAGATAAGTAGATACGGACAAAGCTGCCAAGCAATTTGAGGATATATCATGCCGATAAAACAAAAGAACAGATTTGGAATTAATAGGATACCGATTATCATTACATTGGCCGGTTTAGCCATAGTTACGGTAATTCTTTTTGTTGCCCTGAATGAAGCCTCCAGGCAGACAAGGGCATCGGGAAGGAAGCTTTCAGGAGATTTGAAGGAGAATTCGGCCGATAATCCGGAGGCGGAAGAAAATTATGGCTACGACAATGGAATGCTGGCGGTCCTTAAGGAATTGGATACGGAAAAACGCAGGGTTACCTTGTTTGATACGGATAAGAAAGAGAATGTAATCCTGTTCTATACCGGAGGAACCGATGTCACGGATAAATTCGGTCAGGTTATTTCCATCAGCCAGATACCCGTCGGGACCATGGTGGATGCCTATTACAGCACGGAGAATAACAAATTATTCAAGCTGCAGTCTTCAACAAAGGCCTGGGAGTACATCGGTGTCAACAACCTGGAGATCAGCCCCTCGGACAAAATAATGAAAATTGGGCAGACGAAATACAAATTCATGGATGAGATCATTGTTTTAAATGACGGAGCCTTTGTCGGAATTAATAATCTTGCAGAACCGGATGAATTGACGGTGCGGGGATATGATCAGACCATCTGGTCAATCACGGTCACCAGGGGACATGGAACCGTTAAACTGACCGATGCGGATGCGTTCGTGGGCGGCAATGTGACGGTCGGATATGAGGCCATGCAGCAGGTTACAGAGGACCTGGTCCTTAAGGTCAGGGAAGGGAATTTTAACCTGACGGTTGAGAACGGGCAGTACAGTGGAACGAAGAACATTACGATAAACCGTAATCAGGAGACGGTAGTTTCCTTAAGAGGGTTAGGTCCGGAGACAGTGAAGCGGGGCAGGGTAACCTTTGAAATCACCCCCTTTGGGGCCGATCTTTTTATTGACGGAACGCTTACCAATTATGGGAATCCCATAGAATTGACCTATGGCACCCATAAGCTGGAGGTATCTCTGGGCGGCTATGCAACTTATACCGGGGAATTAAAGCTGGAGGTAGCGGGAAAAAAGATTAAGATCAGTCTTCCAAAAGAGCAAAGCCGTGATAAGACGGAAGTCGAAGTGACCGAGGAGGAGGACGTCATAGAGGCTCCAACTCCGAGTCCCGGCAAAACCGAATATAATGAATGGAATTATCCCGGGGAGGAAGCGGAGGAGGAGAATGAATCCGAAGCGGACCCTGAGGAAGAATATATCATAGATGACGAAAATCTTATTTATGTACAATATCCGGTCGGGGCCTCGGTCTACTTAAACGGTGATTACATGGGCATATCACCGGGCAGCTTCCAGAAGGTAATCGGAAGTCATGTACTGACATTTATCAAGGAGGGCTATGAAACGAAAAGCTATACGATTGATGTTATAGACGACGGACTGGATATGTATCTCAGCCTGCCGGATCTGACGGTAACCGGCAATTAGGTCTTGCTGTTGGATGGTGTCAATTATAATACAAATTAGAAAAATTTCATCAGAATATGCAGCATCCATAGGGATGGTGTCTACGAATTTTTTCATCCTCTCTCTTTTCAAAGTAGCCGGGTTAGGCTATAATTAATGTAAATTTATGGAAAAGAGAGGGGATTTTTATGGTGCAAAACCTATTCAACCAAAATATCTTAATCTACAGTTATGCGGGCCTGTGCGGAGTTGGTCTGATCCTCCGCTTTATATTGGAGCTGGTACATATCTATCTGGTGGCGGAATCAGATAATATGGGTGCTACGAAAAATAATACCCTGAAGCATATGAAGATGAAGTTTGAAACCTGTTATAAGCTGAAAATAGGTGTTAATAATGTGGATACATTTGTGGATAAGAACAGCTTAAGGTATCGTTTTTGTGGAATATTGTTATCCACATGGGAATCCTTAAGTGGACAAGTTCTTCTCTTAAACTTCTTGATTGTACCGGTCAGTACAGTATTTGGGGTAGTTTTTGATTGTGGACAAGAGGAGATTATCAATACCGGAGCTGTGGGAATCTTGACCGGCTCCGTCTTAATCCTTGTGGATAGAATGGTGAACCTGCCGGCAAAGAAGAAAAGCATACGGCTCAATCTGATGGACTATCTCGAGAATTTCTGTAAAGTAAGATTGGAGCAGGAGGTATTTCATCCGGAACTGCTGGAGCAGTACCGGAAGGAGTATTTCCAGTCAGCGGAAGTAGCCGCTCAGTTCGGTGCGACAGTGGCCAAAGATGATTCGAAGAGTGAGATTAGCCGGAGAAGAGAGGCGAGACAGAGAAAAGAAGAAGAGAAGAGAGTCTTAACCCTGAAAAGAGAAGAGGAACAAAGACGGATTGAAGAAGCCAGGAAAGAGGAAGAAATGAAAAAGATAGAGGAAAGGAAACGATTAGCGGCTAAGAGAAGGGAAGAAGAACTTCTAAAGCTGGAGGAAGAGAGAGAGGCGCTGGAGCGGAGAAGGGCAGAACTGAAGAAGCGGGCGGAAGAGAAGCTGCAGATGGGTGTAAAACGGCCTCCGAAGTCAGAAGGGAATAACAGAGGATTCCAGAGTATCGGAGAGGAGTTTGCAGCTGCAGAAAACCGGGAGGAAAAGGAACAAATCCGGAAGGCTGCGGATGAGATGGCAGCAGAGAAGGAAGCACCAAGCAAGAAGGCCGGAATCGAGGGCAAGGCAGATGCGGCAGCAAAGGCAAAGCCCAAAGCCATAAATATTCAGGAAGAGAAGCTGATCGAGGACATCCTGAAGGAGTTCTTTGCGTGAGGGGCATAAGGACCGCGGGGAGGAGTTAACGAAGATATAGATAATGTGCGCTGAAAGCCGGGAAGCTTCCCGGCTTTCAGCTGGATATACGATAATATATAGGGTCAATTTGTTTAAATCTGTTTGTTAACTCATATCATAATAAATGTTGATGCGGCCTTATGCCGGGAGGCCGATCATGAGCAGGATAGGAGAAGGATGAGTGGGTCTTATGCCGGGCCGCTGATAGTAGAGAAGGACCAGTGTGAGGGTATGTTTTTGAATGAGCTTATGGCTATAATAGTGGATATTTCGGTTTAAGGTTTCGGATTTTAGGCAGAATCATCATTGAATAAAGTAATTGTCTTTGCTAGAATATAAGAAAAACAGAAAAAGGAGTATCGAATATGGCAAATAAGGTTAGTTTTGACTATTCTGCAGCGGCGAAGTTCATCCAGCCGTCAGAGATAGAGATGATAAAAAACGCAGCGTTGGCAGCGAAAGACATGCTGGTAAATCGGACCGGAGCAGGCAATGACTATCTGGGCTGGATTGACCTTCCTATTGATTATGATCAAGAGGAATTTGCCAGGATCGAGACAGCGGCAGAGAGGATTAAGAAGGATTCTGAGGTTCTGCTGGTTATCGGCATCGGGGGCTCCTATCTTGGCGCCAGAGCTGCAATCGAATTTTTAAGACATAGCTTCTATAATTCCGTATCCAAAGAGATCCGTAAGACTCCTGAGATATACTTTGTTGGTAATAATATCAGCAGCATCTATATGAATCATCTGATCGATGTAATCGGTGACAGGGATTTCTCCATCAACGTCATCAGCAAATCAGGAACTACAACGGAACCTGCCTTGGCATTCCGCGTATTCAAGAAGCTTTTGAATGAGAAATATGGCAGGAAGGAAGCGGCAGAGAGAATTTATGCGACTACGGATAAGGCAAAAGGAGCTCTGAAAAACCTTGCTGCCGAAGAGGGCTATGAAAGCTTCGTGGTACCGGATGATGTCGGCGGCCGTTATTCCGTTCTGACGGCAGTTGGGTTATTGCCCATCGCTGTCAGTGGCGCAGATATCCGGAAGCTGATGGAGGGTGCAGCTAAAATGCGTAAGCATTGTATGGAGGACTCCTATGAGGAGAACGATTCCCTGAAATATGCATCCGTGCGGAACATCCTGCTGAAGAAGGGCAAGGGGATTGAGATCCTAGTCAACTATGAGCCTTCCCTGCATTTTGTGTCCGAGTGGTGGAAGCAGCTCTTCGGAGAGAGTGAAGGCAAGGACCAGAAGGGTATTTACCCCGCGTCCGTAGATTTTACAACCGATTTGCATTCTATGGGACAGTTTATCCAGGACGGTCAGAGAACGATGTTTGAGACTGTGGTGAATGTGGAGCGGACCTCTTCGGAGATCATTCTTGAGAAGGAAGAGGTGGATCTGGATGGACTCAATTACCTTGCAGGCAAGAGTGTTGACTTCATCAATAAGAGTGCGATGAAAGGGACTCTGCTTGCCCATACGGATGGCAATGTTCCCAATCTGATGGTTACCGTTCCTGAGAAGAAAGAGTTCTTCCTGGGCGAGTTATTCTATTTCTTTGAATTTGCCTGCGGTGTCAGCGGTTATATGCTGGGTGTCAATCCCTTTGATCAGCCCGGGGTGGAGAGCTACAAGAAGAATATGTTTGCCCTGCTTGGAAAACCGGGCTATGAGACGCAGAGGGAAGAGCTTTTAAAGAGACTGTAGCAAATAATGCTATGATATATAACGAGTATTTAATAATATAAGCAGCCGAAGAAAAATCAATCGATATGCTTCAGACAGCGAACAAAATCCGATAACGGAAGATTGATCTGCTGTCACAATTGAAGCATCAGCAGAGTATAATAAAGTATATTCCTTTTGGTAGTGTGCAGTAATGATGGGATAGGATACATATCTTTGATCATTCGCAACCGAATCCCTTTTACCTCAAACTGAGTGTGAACAGATTACTGCCTTGATACCTTACCAGAATTATTCGGCTGCTTAACATAGATATGACAAACCGCCCCTTTATGAAATTAGAGGGGCGGTTTTGTAGGTGCGTCCGGCATGGGCGCATTCTGACCATTATGGCATTACGGCGATATACTTATACATCAGGATGAAGTGGCAGAGGCTTCCGCCCATTACAAACAGGTGAAAGATTTCGTGGGAACCGAAGTATTTGTGCTTGCTGTTGAAGATCGGAAGCTTCAGAGCATAGATGACTCCGCCTATGGTATAGATGATCCCTCCGGCCAGCAGCCAGTTAAAAGCGGCAGCGGGCAGGGAGTTGATAATCTGCGTGAAAGCCAGGACACAGGTCCAGCCCATAGCAATATAGACCACAGAGGAAAACCATTTCGGGCAATTTACCCAGAAGCCGGTTACGATAATACCCATAATGGCTAAGCTCCAGATAATGGTCAGAAGAATAAGTCCGGTCATACCCCCAAGGGCGATAATGCAGATGGGAGTGTAGGTCCCGGCAATTAATACATAGATCATCATATGATCAAATTTTTTAAGCCGCCGATTGACCTTTGACGATATATTTAAGGTATGATAAATGGTGCTGGCGACATACAATAAAATCATGCTCAATATAAATACGCCAAGGGATAGGGTATGGACATATCCCGGACTCCTGGCAGCCTTCAGAAGAAGCGGGGTGGATGCAAATAGAGCCATTAAGGTTCCGATAAGATGCGTTACAGCACTTCCCGGATCTTTTGCTTTTACTTTTTTCAGTGTCATAATAATCAGCTCCTTAAGATAGTTTTTATAGTGTTAGTTTTGACAGTATATTAATGCAATATACATCACGTAGTATTAATACTATTATATGTAGTTATGAAAACTATGTACTGTATAGACATATACTACAACACATAATTTAAAAAATCAATACCTAAAATTAAGATTTCAAAAATTACTGAAATATGGTATAATATCGACAGATATTATACCAGCGCCGAACGCAGTGAGTGCGCATCCTGGCACGAAGTGCCAATACCATAGGCGCTTGCGCATATGGTATAATATCGACAGATATTATACTGGCACCGAACGCAGTGAGCGCATTTTGGCACGGAGTGCCAATACCATAGGCGCTTGCGTATAGGGTATACTATATAGAATAAGGTTTATATCAAAAGACTGTATGAGGAGGGATTTGATGGATTTGAGTGTCGGTGAAGTGGTTAAACTAAAAAAGCAGCACCCCTGCGGAAGCAGTGAATGGGAGATTTTGAGGGTTGGAATGGATTTTCGTTTGAAGTGCCTGGGCTGCGGGCATCAAATCATGATCCCCAGAAAGCAGGTTGAGAAAAGCATTAAACAGGTAAGAAAGCCGGATAAAGCCTGATAATTGATAGAATACCTCCGGAAGGGCAATAGAAAGGAACGAGGGAATGGACTATATACTTATGGATTTGGACGGAACCATCACGAATCCCAAGCAGGGAATTACAAAATCAGTACAATACGCCTTAAAGGCCATGGGAATCATGACAGAGGATCTGGATTCTCTGACGAAGCATATCGGACCGCCGCTTAAGGACGGTTTCATGGAATATTATGATTTTACGGAAGAAGAAGCGGACCGGGCAGTGGACAAGTACAGGGAGTTTTACAATATACACGGTATTTTTGACAATGAGCCCTATGAGGGAATGGACCGGCTTCTCGCCGGATTAAAGAAAGCCGGCAAATCCGTAATTGTTGCCACCTCGAAGCCCGAACCGCTGGCAAGAAGAATACTCGGTCATTTTAAGCTGGAGGAATATTTTACGGATATCTGCGGTGCGACCTTTGATGACAAAAGATCCCGCAAGGAAGAGGTAATCCGGTATGCTCTTCGGAAAAATAAGATTACGGATTTAACCAGGGTCGTTATGGTGGGAGACCGTAAATATGACACGGAAGGTGCGAAAGCAGTAGGTATTGCCTCCGTTGGGGTGCTGTACGGCTTTGGAAGTGAGGAGGAGCTTCGTATGGCCGGAACCGACCGGATTGTGGCGACATTGGAAGAACTGTATCAGGCAGTGATGGAGCTATAGGTGCAAAAGAAGATAGAAGGGAAAGGTGCAATGGATGAAATTCATATCATGGAATGTAAATGGATTGAGGGCCTGCTTAAATAAGGGCTTTGAAGAATTTTTCAGGAGAATGGATGCCGATGTTTTCTGCCTGCAGGAGACAAAGCTTCAGCCGGAACAGTTTGAAATGACCTTCAAGGGTTATCATCAATATTTTAATTCGGCACAGAAGAAGGGCTATTCCGGCACGGCGGTATTTACAAAAAAGGAGCCCATCCATGTATGCTATGACCTGTGCCTTGACCGGCATAACGACGAAGGAAGGGTAATCACACTGGAATTTGAGGAGTATTACCTGGTTACGGTTTATACGCCCAACTCCCAGAGGGAGCTGGCCAGACTGGATTACCGTATGGAGTGGGAAGAGGATTTCCGGCAGTATGTCCTGAAGCTGGATCAGAAAAAGCCTGTGATAATCTGCGGGGACTTAAACGTGGCTCATAAGGAAATTGACCTGAAGAATCCGAAGTCCAATGTGAAAAATGCCGGTTTTACGCCGGAGGAGCGGGAGAAGATGACAAAGCTTCTTGAGAGCGGCTTTATTGACACCTTCCGTTATTTGTATCCGGATAAAGAAAATGCTTATACCTGGTGGTCTTACATGTTCAATGCCAGGGAGAAGAATGTGGGATGGCGGATTGACTACTTCCTTGTATCGGAGCGGCTGAAGGACAGGATTACGGACAGCATCCTGCACATGGAGGTTTTTGGGAGTGATCATTGTCCTGTGGAATTGGGTTTGGCATAATTTGTGCCGTTTATAAGCGGCGGAACGGAGAAGATGATGAAAATCTTTGATATTACCCAGGAACTCTTTGGGGGAAGAGTATATCCGGGAGATTCGGCTCCCAGCTATGAACGGGTACGGAAGATTTCGGAAGGCGCATCCTGTAATCTGACACAGCTTTCGCTGGGTGCCCATAATGCAACCCATATGGATGCACCCTATCATTTTTATGACGGCGGAAAGACCATAGAACAGCTGGATCTTTACCGGTGCATCGGGCCCTGTACGGTGGCAAGCCTTTCGGGGAAGGGCCCCTCGGAAGTGGAGGAGATTTTGACCGGATGCAGGAAAAGGCTCCTGATCAAAGGAGAGGTTACGATTACGGTGGATATGGCTAAGCTCTTTAATCAATATGAAATCCAGCTGATTGGTGTTGAAAGCCAGAGTGTCGGACCGGCTGATTCCCCGGCAGCAGTTCATCTGGAGCTTTTAAGGACGGAGGTAGTGCTTCTGGAGGGTTTGGTATTAAAGGATGTTCCGGAAGGAGATTATTTTCTGTCGGCAGCCCCGCTGAAGCTGGGCGGAAGTGATGGAGCGCCCTGCAGAGCAGTCTTGATATTCTTTGAACAAACTGACACTTGTAATTAGGGCGCGAAAATTGTATACTCAATATTGAGAAGGTACGAAGGAGGATGGGGTGTAAAACGATGGAAGCTATCAGGATCAGAACGGATCAGGTGGAGGCCGGTATGGTGGTCGCCACGGATATATATACCGCGAATAACCAGCTGATTCTTACCAAGGGAACCAGGCTGGATGAGCGTATGATTACAAGATTGAGATTTTATAATATCTACGGGCTTTTCGTCTACAAGGGTGAGTTTGAACCGGAAGCACATAAAGAAGAATCCTACATAGATATGCTGAGAAATACAGCGGACTTTAAGAAATTCAACCGGGCTTATGTCGAGTCAGTCAACCATGTGGAGCAGGGCTTTCAGAATGTCTTGAATAACACCGCAGGCGGAGACATCGATATGGAAGCCCTGCTGGCGGATACAGACCGTATCCTCCACGAAGGCCGGAACGGAGCACATATCTTCGAGATGCTTCATGGAATCCGTGATTATGATGATATGACCTATGTTCATTCGTTAAACGTATCCCTGATCTGCAGTATTTTTGGCGCCTGGCTGAAGCTGCCGAGAGAAGAAATCCGCATCCTGACACTGGGCGGATTGTTGCATGACATCGGTAAAATGCTGGTATCCAAGGAGATCCTGACGAAAGCAGACAAGCTGACAGAGGATGAATTTGAGCTTATAAAACAGCACTCCATCAAGGGTTATCAAGCCCTGAAGGATTATCCGATTGATATCCGAATAAAATATGCGGCACTTATGCATCATGAGCGCTGTGATGGCTCCGGGTATCCGAATGGATTTAAATCTGACCAGATTGAAGAATTCTCAAAGATCATTGCTATCGCGGACGTATATGATGCAATGACCTCAAACCGTCGTTACAGAAGAGCAATTTGTCCCTTTGATGTAGTCGAGAATTTTGAACGGGATGGATTCCTGAAATTTGATCCGGGATACCTGATGGTATTCATGGAGCGGATCGTACAGTCCTATCTTCATAATACCGTCCGCTTAAGCGATGGCCGTGAGGGTGAGGTGGTCATGATCAATAAGCTGGCCTTATCGAGGCCGGTTGTTCGGATAGGAAATGACTTTATTGATTTATCCAAGGAGCATAAAATAACGATTGAATCAATCATATAATTAATTATAAAGTACCAAGGGGCTGTCGTACAGACAGCTCCTTTTGACGTTCAGACAAAAACATATTGTACCAGCAGCATATAGACCAGGGAACCGCAGCCGATACTTAACAGCGTGTTCTTCTTCCACAGATGAAGAGCCGCAATAACTGCAATGCCGATCAGTTCCGGTATTCCATAGGTTCCCTCTGTAAAAGAAACATCCTTGAGGCAATAGACCACCAGCATGCCGATCATCGTATAGGGCAGGACATCGGCCAGATATTTTATGTACCTTGGAATTGTTTTTTTCTCCGGAAACAGAACAAACGGAAGGGAACGGGTAATGACAGTTCCGAGTGCAACCAGACCGAAGAATAGCAACAATTGTCCGGCGGAATAATTCATCAGCTTCGCCTCCCTTCCAGGGGACGTTTTAGGAGGGTAAGGGACAAAAGTATAAAAATCATGGAGGGTATAATGAAATCCGATGCCCCGAAAACCAGCCGGCAAAGGATGGCCCCCGATACACCAATAATAGCGGGCAGGTGATTTTTCGTATTCCTCCATTGGTCAAGAAAGATAACCACGAACAGGGAAGTAAGAACAAAATCAATCCCCTTTGTATTAAACTTGAACATGCTGCCCAGAATTCCTCCCAGGAGGGAGCCGGATATCCAATACACCTGGTTTAAAGCAGAGAGGAAAAAAAGAAACCATTTTCGGTCCGCACCCTCCGGCGGTTCTGCGGAACAGATCAGGGAAAAGGTTTCATCGGTCAGGGAGAAGATCAGGTAGGGCTTTAACCTGCCGATCCCTCGGAATTTCTCCAGGGTGGAGATGCCATAAAACAAATGTCGGGCATTCACCATCAAAGTCATGAGAAATCCATTCAATGGGTGGAAACCGGCGGACAGCATCGCCACAGCAACAAACTGCATGGACCCGGCATAGATAAAGGTGCTGGTAAACAGAATCCACATAAGGGAAAAGCCCTTGCTGTCCATCAGAATGCCATAGGCCGCCCCAAGGACGATAAAGCCCGTAAATACAGGAATAGTATATGGAAAAGCAGCCCGAAAAGCTGCCTTTTTTGTTGTCATAAGTAACGGCTCCTTTTATAGTCATAGTATTATATGAGATATCATAGACACGTTTCTATCAGTTATATCACATATCCCATGGCAGATAGCTCCTTCACGGTTTCGCTGCAAAACCGGCATGGATCGGGTTGAAATCTGCGCTGTCCGTACCCAGGAAGCCGGAGAAACGGCGGATAATTATTTCAAAGATATCCTTGACGGTCTCCAAATCCTCCTCAGCAAGATGAACGGCAAAGATGGTTCGGATATTACGGTTCTTTACGAAGGCGGCATCGGAGGGATTTGTAAAAGCAACTTCTACCGGCTCAAAGTCGATGGTATTCTGATTGGAAAGTTCAAGCTCCAGGACATTCATCTCCTCCCAAAGTTCTACGGAGAACTCTTTCCTGTCCTTAAGTAAATCCGCAATATCCTTCGCATTGATCTCGGAGGAGGTCATATACAGCAGGTCCAGGTAATGCTTCACTATCTTACCGTCCATTTGCTTCTGCTTTTTATTTGCCAAATATATCTTCCTTTCTTAACCCGGACAACAGGGTGTGATGAACTGATTACAAGGATAAATTATAATACAGGATGATGGAATATGCAAATGCATAATCGCAAAGAGAAGGGATGACTTCTCTTCAGATAGTAAAATCTGATGAACTGTCATCCCTCTGAAGCAGAACTTCATTTAACAAATCATAAGGATATTGGGTGTTGCAGGTCTTGCATTCGATATAATTGCGTGAGGAGGTAAGCTCCCTTTTATCATAAAGATAAGACAAAAACGCCTCCGTGTTCTGAAGTCCGGGCATATCGGCATCAATTACATAGGAATAAACATAACTGGCCTCGTGCCGGAGAATCAATTTGTCCTCCCTGCATACCGGACATATATATTTTCTGTTTTTCATGCAGCTGTAACCTCCTACTTAAATAAACTATTAACATCATTTCTCATATCAGAGAAAAGTATTCGTCCGCCAGGATATATGACCGATATGAATTTTTCCAATGAATTATTTCGATCTTTCCGCAGATAATAATTCATACGGAGGTGATTTTTTGGATCTGAATTTATATGAACCGAATACGATCTTGCAGCCAATTAACAGTAATATTTTTGCACCCGGAGTATTTACACAGATATACGAAGGAGATAAACTGCTCCAGACGCTGGATTCGGATACAAGGGCCTATGTAATGAAACATACGGATGAGAATCGGACCAGAGCGGATGTGGAAAACTGCATTAATGAGCTGTATACAAAAAGCTAAGCGAAAGCTTAGCTTTTATGGTAAAGATTGCTAAAACGTTATAGAAAAAAATACCTTGCATTATAAAAATATTATAAAAAAAATAAAATCTAAAAATGTAAATAAAAAAAACTTGTACAAATTTCCAATTAATGTTATTATAAAAATGTAAATATTTACCTAATCCATGCTTTAGCTGCCAAAAGGTTTGTCTAAGGCATAGAAGTGTCACAACTCGAGTTGTACTGTAGCATTTTCATCCAACCAGAAAGGAGGAGACAAATGAAGCAAAAAAGATCGAGGTTATTTATGGCAATGGTGATGTGTTTTGCCCTTACGTTTCCTGCAGTAAACGTACAGGCTGCAACAACAATCACATCAAATCAATCCGGTACCCAGGACGGCTATTATTATGAGCTGTGGAAGGATTCCGGAACCACAAGCATGACGCTCAACAGCGGCGGAACCTTCAGCTGCCAGTGGAGTAACATCAATAATGCATTATTCCGCAGAGGCAGAAAGTTCAATGAGACGCAGACGCATCAGCAAATTGGAAACATATCCGTTAACTACAATGCCAGTTACTCGCCAAATGGCAATTCTTACTTATGTATCTATGGGTGGACGGTCGACCCGCTCGTGGAATATTACATTGTTGACAGCTGGGGCAGTTGGCGTCCGCCGGGAGCATCTTCCAAGGGCACCATTACCGTAGACGGGGGCACCTATGATATCTATGAGACTACCCGAACCAACCAGCCTTCCATTAAAGGTACGGCAACCTTCCAGCAGTATTGGAGCGTCCGTACGTCAAAGCGTACGAGCGGAACCATATCGGTCAGCCAACACTTTAATGCCTGGGAGAGCAGAGGAATGCGAATGGGAAAGATGTATGAATGCTCCCTTACGGTAGAGGGCTATCAAAGCAGTGGTAGTGCTAATGTGACCAGCAATACGATTACAATCGGCGGAGGCGGCGGTCCGACACCGACACCGACTCCAGGTCCGACACCAACTCCACCTCCTGGAGGCGGTACAACTACGAGAGTGGAATGCGAGAATATGACCAAGTCCGGTCCGTACGCAGGGAATATCAGTTCCCCGTTCTCCGGAGTTGCGCTGTATGCCAATAATGATCTGGTGAAATACACGCAGTATTTCGCAAGCGGCACTCACAGCTTTTCGCTCCGTGGCTGTTCGAATAACTCCAGCACGGCCAGAGTCGACTTAAAAATCGGCGGCCAGACAAAGGGTAGCTTCTACTTCGGTGGGAGCAATCCTGCAGTTTACACGATAAACAATGTCAGCCATGGAACCGGTAATCAGGAGATCCAACTGGTTGTAACGACCGATACCGGGCAATGGGATGCATTCCTGGATTACCTGGAGATTAGGTAAACTGCGGCGGCGGATGTTATTGAGCTTTAATTTGAAACCGAACCTTTCTATGTAATAAGAAAACCCGGCGGGATATTCCCGCCGGGCTTTTCTGTGATATCCGCGGCGTGAGCAGCAATCCGCCGGGTCAGTAATCCGTTACCATACCGTTACGTTAGCGCTTCCGCTGCTTAGAGATCCCTCTACGGCCATTGCCTGGAAGACCCACTCACTCCCCAAATTCATTCCCGTGCTTCTCCAGCCGAGAGCATGGTTGGCAAAAGTGATTCTGGCATTGGTTCCGGTCGACCGTTTCGATATACGGACGCTCCAGTATTGCGGGTAGGTTTGAGTGCCGTCAATGGAAGGCCCGTTGTACCGTATAGTCTGATAGATATTATAGCTCCCCCCGTCACTGTTTACATTTCCCCGATAGGTTCCGGTAGGCCGGTAAGTACCCCAGCTGTCAACAATATAATATTCTACGAGAGGGCTTCTGGTCCACCCATAGAAAGTCAAATATGCATTGCCGGAGGGCAGCCAGGTACCGGCATTATAAGTGCATATTGTGGTGGGTGATCCGGGAAGCCAGCCTTTCCCGACACTAAACAAATCGCAGCCTGCCCAGGTAACGCTGTAATTACCGCCGGATCCATTGACAGCATTGAATGTCCCGTAAGAACTGGGCCAATAATGCCAGTAGTTGGTGGTTGCATATGCGGCGCCCGCAAACGTGCCGGTAAAACTCAATAAAATTGCAGAACATAACGCAAAAACTTTCTTATTCAGCCTTCTCATACAATAATCCTCCTTAATATAATTTGATTCGCTGCCGCTTACCTGCCGGCCTGTTAAAATATTGTTGATAAACCACTCCCTTTCATGCTGATAAATGGTTGTTCTCTTTGCAGAACATAACATGTCCGATGTAAAATTGCCTGTAGCTATAAAATGTGCTGTTTTCATGCAGGGTGGAGGGAATTTAGTAAAATATGAGTGAAAGAATTGAGAAAATCATCCGGGAACAGATCGCTGACAGCAGATAATCCTTCAGATAAAAATTAAATTGATGTAATTGTGTCTTGTCCCAATTATATCATCATTGTATATATATGTAAATAATAACTGATAAATATTGTAAATTATGGAGCCGATATCCATATAAAAACCCTCTTGCATTATTATGATCTAAATGTTATAGTAGATATAGAACAAATATGACACGTTGCCTGTTTTATATTTGCATGACCGGAACGAAAAGGTTCAAAGGAGGAACGAAGAAGATGAATATTAATAAATTTACTCAGAATTCTCTGCAGGCGGTACAGGACTGTGAGAAGCTGACCTATGAATACGGGCACCAGGAGATTGATGTGGAGCATCTGCTCTATAGCCTGTTAAAGCTGGAGGACAGTCTGATTCGCAGGCTGTTTGAGAAGATGGATAAGAATACGGAGGTATTCCTGGCGCAGGTGAAGGGCCTGCTTGCCAAGAGACCGAAGGTATCCGGCGGGCAGCACTATATCAGTAATGACTTGAATAAGATTCTGATCCATGGAGAGGATGAGGCAAAGCTTATGGGTGATTCCTATGTATCCGTGGAGCACCTGTTCCTTGCCATGCTGAAAGCTCCCGGCAGGAATGTGCAGCAATTATTCAGTGATTTTGGGATTACCAGGGAAGAATTTTTAAAAGTGCTCCAGTCCGTCCGGGGCAACCAGAGGGTGGTCAGTGATAATCCGGAGGCCACCTATGATACCCTCGAACGATTTGGCTATGACCTTGTAGCCCGGGCAAGAGACCAGAAGCTGGACCCTGTCATCGGCCGCGATTCTGAGATCCGGAACGTTATCCGCATCCTTTCCCGTAAGACGAAGAACAATCCCGTCCTGATTGGGGAACCCGGGGTCGGCAAAACCGCAGTTGTGGAGGGCCTGGCCCAGAGGATTGTTAAAGGAGATGTCCCGCAGTCTTTGAGGGATAAGAAGCTGTTTGCCTTGGATATGGGCTCTTTGGTGGCAGGAGCAAAATACCGCGGTGAATTCGAGGAACGGCTGAAGGCAGTTCTTGAGGAGGTTAAGAAGAGCGAGGGACGGATTATCCTGTTTATTGATGAGCTTCATACCATCGTAGGAGCCGGAAGGACGGAGGGTTCCATGGATGCCGGCAATATGCTGAAGCCGATGTTAGCCAGAGGCGAGCTCCATTGTATCGGCGCCACGACCCTGAATGAATATCGGCAGTATATTGAGAAGGATGCTGCCCTGGAACGCAGATTTCAGCCGGTTATGGTGGAGGAGCCCAGTGTGGAGGATACCATCTCGATCTTAAGAGGGCTGAAGGAACGGTATGAGGTGTTCCACGGTGTGAAAATTGCGGATGGGGCGCTGGTCAGTGCCGCGGCTCTTTCAAACCGCTATATCTCTGACCGGTTCCTTCCGGATAAGGCAATTGATCTGGTGGATGAGGCTTGCGCGTTGATTAAGACGGAGCTGGATTCCATGCCGACGGAGCTGGATGATATGCAGCGCCGGATTATGCAGATGGAAATTGAAGAGGCAGCCCTGAAGAAGGAAAACGACAGGCTTAGTAAAGATCGTCTGGCAGAGCTTCAGAGGGAGCTGGCAGAGCAGCGGGATGACTTTGCCGGGGCAAAGGCCAGATGGGATAATGAGAAGGCTGCCGTCGGGAAGGTTCATAAGCTGAGGGAGGCTTTGGAAGAGCTGAATAATGAGATCGAGGTGGCCGAGAGAAATTATGACCTGAATAAAGCAGCCGAATTAAAATACGGAAGGCTTCCCGAGCTGCAGAAGCAGCTGCGAAATGAGGAAGAGAGACTTAAAACCGGGGAAAATATCCTGGTCCATGAGAATGTCAGTGAAGAGGAGATTGCCAGGATTATCTCCCGGTGGACCGGAATTCCGGTGACAAAGCTGACTGAAAGCGAGCGCAACAAGACTCTGCACCTTGGCGAGGAGCTTCATAAGAGAGTCATCGGCCAGGAGGAGGGTGTTGAGAAGGTTTCGGATGCCATACTAAGATCGAAAGCCGGGATCAAGGATCCGAAGAAGCCGATCGGTTCCTTCCTGTTCCTCGGTCCGACCGGGGTCGGGAAGACGGAGCTGGCTAAAGCGCTGGCAGAAAGCCTCTTTGACAACGAGCAGAATATCATCCGGATTGATATGAGTGAATATATGGAGAAGCACTCCGTAGCAAGGCTGATTGGAGCTCCTCCGGGCTATGTGGGCTATGAGGAGGGAGGCCAGCTGACGGAGGCAGTCAGAAGAAAACCCTATGCGGTTATCCTGTTTGATGAGGTGGAGAAGGCTCATCCCGAGGTGTTCAATGTACTGTTGCAGGTGCTGGATGATGGCAGAATCACAGACGCCCAGGGACGAACGGTGGATTTTAAAAATACCATTATCATCCTTACCTCCAATATCGGCTCCAGATATCTTCTGGAGGGGGTCACAGAGAACGGAATAATCAGCTCCTCCTGCGAGAAGCAGGTGATGCAGGAATTAAGGGCAGCCTTCCGGCCGGAATTTTTGAACCGGCTGGATGAAATCATCTTGTTCAAACCCTTAAGCAGAGATAATATCAAACGTATCATCGGGCTTATGGAAGCCGATATCAATAAACGCCTGGCGGACAGGGAGATTATGATCAGGCTGACGGACAGAGCCAGGAGCTATATTGCGGATAGTTCTTATGATCCGGCATACGGTGCAAGGCCGCTGAAGCGCTTCCTGCAGAAGAATGTGGAAACCTTGTGTGCGAGGCTGATCTTAAGCGACCAGGCAGGAGCCGGAGACACCATCCTGATTGATGAAGGACAAAACGGGCTCAGTGCCCATGTGGAATAAAATAAACAAGATGAATTGGTAAGCCAATTCATCTTGTTTATTTTAGCACATTTTAATTAATTTTGCCGCTACGGTCAGTTCGCGTTGCGGCATACCCGCAAACCCATATCGTCTGCCGTATTGTTGGCATCCCATCTGTCCCTGAAAGCCGGCTCGCAGCAGAAGAGGTCGCCGAGCCAGCCGCCGCCCTTCAGTACCCGCCAGGAGCCGCCATTATCGCCTGTGCTGTCCAAATCTGTGTACCAGTCCCAACACCATTCCCTGACATTTCCCGACATATCATATAGTCCTAATTCATTGGCTTTCTTACCGCCGACAGGTTTTGTCTGATTATGGTTGTTTTCTACCGCAGGCCAGTTCCAAAATCCTGTTAAGATCTCATTTCCCGAATTTATCCAATACCATGCTGCTTCATCCACACTATCGCTTCCGCTGTAGGTATAGCTCTTACTCTTTCGGCCTCCGCCCGCGGCATATTCCCACTCGGCTTCTGTCAGCAGCCGGTAACCATTCGCCCCCTCATTGATCGTTACCATCCACTTTACATTGTCGAGTTCACTCCTATTATCCGGGTCCTTCTTATCTTTATCTATATTGTAATACGGCTCCAAGCCCGCTTTTATACTTCTTTTATTGCAATATTCAATACTGTCATACCAGCTTACCGATTCTACCGGCAGATCATCACCTTTAAATCCCGAGGGATTACTTTCCATTACCTCCATCCACTCTTTTTGGGTCACCTCATATTTACCGATATAAAAGTCTGCTATTGTTATGCTTTCTCCGTAATAATTGGATTTTGTATTCACAAAAGTCCCGCCTTTGACTAATACCAGTCCATCTGTCTTTTTAGAACAGGCGCCGAAAACAGCCGTAACAGCCAGTATAAGTAAAATTATCCGTTTTTTCATTGAGACCTCTCCTTTAACTGATCGTAAAATTGTAAGGGGCAACGGCCTGTCAATCCGCCTCCGGCCGTGTCGAAGGCCGTTTGTTTGAAACGGCCGGAGGCGGATCGTGCCCCTTTGCTCCTATAAAAGGTAATATTTAAATAGTGTGCAGATAAGTTTTATTTTAAAATGCATCCGGCTGCCCTATTACACTGCCGGGCGGCCTTTGTGTCTTTAAGGCGGCCTTCGCTCTTACAGGGGCAAAAGCCGCCCCGGACGAAGGATTTTAGTTAACGGTTACATCAGCACTGCCGCTACTGCCGCCCCATCCTTCTGTTGCTACGATACAGTAGTTTGTACCGCCTACACTCTGTCCCAGACTTCTCCAGCCTGCGAAGTGCTGAGCGAGATCTACACCGCTGCTGCCGCTGCCGCTGCAATTGTACTGGGTAAAGGTTGTGTAGCCCTGAATGGAAGGTCCTGTCACCGTAGTCTTGTATAAGGTGTAGTTACCTCTGCCGTTGACAGGATACGTGCCGACGTAAGTGCCGCCGCCGCGTCCGATGTAATACTCTACAAGCGGTCCGGTAAGCCATCCATAGACGCCAAAATACTGAGCGCCGCTAGCGTAGCCTGACCAGGTCATAACTCTGCTTCCGGAGGGATTGTAGCCCTTACCGGCAACAAAATTATTGATATTGCTCCAGTTAACCTTGTAATGACCGCCGGATAAATTCTGGTAGGTTACTGTCCCGCCTTGACCGCTGTCCCAACACTGGGAATAGTTTGTTGCTGATAATGCTGTTACTGTAAACAGCATGGTCAGGCAAACTGAAACTGCCACTAACACCATAATTTTCTTTCTACTAAACATACGCATAATTTTTCCCCCTAATATTTTTATTTGCTGCTGCTTACCTGCACACTATTTGAATATTACCTCTTTTTGCGAACCTCCGGCGGTCACTTTTCCCTCCCCTGGAAAAAAATTCTTAAGACAACCTCAGAATATCGGGTTAACCTGTGTAATCCTTTTGAAAGCCACAAAGAACCTGGAATTAGTCAAAAAAATGAAATACAAACCAGTGCATTGCTAACTGCTTCATTTTGAATGTAGATTTATTACGGTCCGTATAAAAAGTGAAATTATTCCTGCCTGAAAAATTCGTAAGATACAAGCTCATTGGATTTGTGAAAATGTCGTGACAATAGAAAGCGCAGCAGGCTGTTATGAAAAAATAACATGCAGATTAAGATCTCGTGTGTAACGCAGCTAAGTTGGAAAATTATTGTAATTATTTCTAGCCTTGATTATATCACTGTGGATATATTTGTAAATAAATAGTTACATACATTGTTAATTATGTACAAAATTTGGAATAAAAGTAGGCATTTTCCCTAAAAAGCTTTGAATAACGGTAATCTAAAAGAGCAGAGTTCTGTCATTTTTACTTTCTGAAACCTATACAGGTCAGGGTCATCCCGGCGATAACAGAACAAATATTTGTCCTATAATGTCATAGAAGATGTACCCGGATGTCAAGGGAATTAGAAAATAATGTTTTTTTGCAGGGAAACATATGGTATAATTATAAAAGAAAGCATTTGGGAGGATTGTATGAAGATAAGAAGGTATGGTTTTATGCTGCTGGTGCTGCTTGCGATACTTCTGACAATGACAGCCTGCAGTAAGAAGAAGCTGGCGGAGCCGGTGGGGGTTATGTCCACAGAGACGTTATTTGAAGGCAATGCGAACCTGAATGTATATGCCGTTCAGGAAGACAGGTATATGATCGAGCTTTTTGAACGGTTTCGATACGATATATTCAAGACCCAGGCAGCAGGCATTACCGTCACCTGGTTTGAGGATATGGCATCCCTGGTGCAGACCGTGACCACGGAAATGATGGGCGGAGGAGGCCCGGATGTGCTGTTCTTTTATCCGGATACCTTTGACAGCTCCTATCATCTGATCAAAAATAATATGTTTGCCGATCTGAATCCGATTATTGAAGAGACGGAATATAAGCTGGAGGTTTTGAACCCTGCCGTCATGGATGCAGGAATTTTCAAGGAAAAGCGCCTGTTCATGCCAATCAACTACTCCGTAGATATGTTTATTGCAGTGGATGATTTTCTTACCAGCGACGTATCCTTTGACGGAATGGAAACAATGGAGGACTTCATGGATGCCCATGAAAGATATGTCTCCTCCAAGTCAAGGGAAGGAAATATATTTAACTTTACAAACTCTTTCTCCCTGCCGGAATTCTTAAACCTGTGCAATGTAAAGGTAGTGGATTTTTCGACCAAGAAGGTCGTCTGTGACGATAAGGAACTGAGAAAATATGTCGACTGGTACAGGGAGTTGCAGCAATATTTTGTGAAGGATGCAACCGTATTTGAGGGATACAACGATCAAAACTACGGCCCGATTCTGGAAGGGGATATGGTGTTCCTGAATAATTACCAGGTGACCAATCATAACAGTGTGAAATTCGGACTGTCCTTATATAAAGAATTGTCCGGGAATGAGGAAGCGGACTTCTATTCCTTATCCGACCTTAATAGCGGTACCAGTACGGCGGTTATCGGCTTATGCGGCGCGGTAAATAAAAACTCGGAGCATAAGGCGGAGGCTTTCGAGCTGATTAAATGTGCCCTTTCCAAGAGTATGCAGGAAAACCGGCAGAATTATCTGACCCCGGTGCGCAGTTCCGTACTGGAGTACCAGATGCTGGACTTAAGCTCGAAGAGCACCTATAATTTTAATTACGAAGGCACTTCCGTACAGATTGTGCCGCTAACAGCGCGGGAGGAAGCCACGTTCCGGAGATTCGTGCAGGAGCCGGGAAATGTCATAGTACGGGACAATAAGTATAATTTTATCCTGACGGAGGTTTTTGCCGATTACATCGCAGGCTTCGGCAATTGGGAGGATTCCCTGAACCAAGCAAAGCATAGGCTTAAGATATATCTGAACGAATAATAAGATTTTGATAATATTAAGAAAGGTAAGTGCCAAGATGATTAAGAAGAAGATAAAACCGTATCTATTCATCGCGCCCTCCGTAATTGGTCTTATAATCTTTTACATAGCACCGTTTCTGGTGAACATAGGCTATTGTTTTTCCTGGGCGGAGGACGATTCCGTATCACCCCTGAACCTGTTTAGAAACATCGGACATGTATTTACCAGCTATTCCTTTCAACTGGCGATTAAGAATAATGCAGTATTCCTGATCCTGGCGCTGCCGGCCATTATTGTGATATCCTTTCTGTTGGCCGTTCTTCTGTTGAAGGCTACGAGTTCCAATGCCGTTTTTCGGACCGCATTCTTTATGCCGTTGGTAATTCCTACGGCTGCAACCATTGTCGTATTTCAGATTCTGTTTGAACGGGAAGGCTTTATTAACCATGTATTAAACGTTATGAACCTTGATACGGTTAATTTCCTAAACAGCAGCTTCAGCCTGCTCATTATGGTTCTGATCTATGTATGGAAATACTGCGGCTATAATATGCTGCTCTTTATCGTCGGGATCAATACGATCCCGAAGGAATATTATGAGGCGGCCAGAATTGACGGGGCAGGAAGGGTCAAGTGCCTCTGGTACATTACTCTGAGGCTGGTGAAGTCTACCATGTTCTTTGTCATTATCATGTCACTGATCAACTCCTTCAAGATATTCCGGGAGGTATACCAGTTGACCGGAGATACGCCGCCGGATAACCTGTATCTGATGCAGCATTACCTGAATAACAATTTTAATAATTTTAATTACCAGAACCTGTCCATTGCTTCTCTGATTACGTTCACATTTATTTTATTTGTGCTGGGTATTCTTTATATCAGGAGAAACCGGCTTGATAAGGGGGTATAGGGGATGAGATATTTAAGAAATACCGTACTGGGACTGTTGTGCCTGGTTATATTGTTTCCGATCATATTTACCTTTACCAACTCCTTTAGTGACCATAACTCCATTATCGACATGTATGGCGCTGTTCTGTCCGGCGGAAGCGATGAAGAAGTGGCAAAATACGGGGAATATGTTTCCCTGAATATGTTTCCGGGAGACTCCTCCCTGGAGCAATACAAAAATGTTCTGTGGTACCGGACGGATGCTATCCAGGCCTTTTGGAACTCGGTCATATACACAGTAACCATAGTGGCTTTTCAAGTGGTTATAT
The DNA here is from genome assembly GCA_023423335.1 of Bacillota bacterium. Lineage (GTDB taxonomy): Bacteria > Bacillota > Clostridia > Lachnospirales > Lachnospiraceae > Mobilitalea. The sequence continues at coordinate 89,241 of JAFAFU010000059.1, forward strand.
CGGCTTTGGCTGCTTATGCATATGCAAAGCTGAATTTTAAGTTCAAAAATACTCTTTATTTTATCAGTATCATAATAATGATTATGCCGCAGCAGGTAACCCTGGTACCGAACTTCTTCATGCTGAACAAATTCGGTTGGATGGACTCTGCGCTGGCGGTAACGGTACCGGCCATTTTCTCCACCTTTGGCGTATTCCTTCTGACCCAGTTTATGAAGGACATTCCGGGAGAAATCAGTGAAGCCGCCAGAATTGACGGTGCAGGGGACTTTAGGATCTTCCGGAAGATTATCCTGCCGCAGGCGAAGGGGGCCGTTGCGGCACTGGTTCTGCTCTCCTTCGTTGAGAACTGGAATATGGTTGAGGCTCCCCTGATCTTTCTTAAGAATAAGCAGCTATTCCCGCTTTCCATCATCCTGAATACGAATTCTATGGCAAGTCTGGGTACGGCATTTGCAATCGGTGCAGTGTTTATGCTGTTTCCGCTGATATTGTTCCTGCTGTTCGAGGAGGATCTGGTGGAAAGCATCGGCTTTACCAATTTAACCATGTAGGAGGGAGTCATAGCGATGAGTATAAAGAAGAAGATTTTAATGCATATCGGAGCGGCAGCCATATTAATTATGCTGGTATTTACCCTTTTTTCGGAGGAATTATCCGGGGATGAGCTGGTGACGGTGGCAACCGTTACTTCCCAAAAGGGAACCTTTTATGAGGATATCACCTTTAACGGGTACATAGATTATGCGGTGAAGACAGTCGTGGAAGCGCCCTTCTACCTGGAGATAGAAGAGGTCCTGCTTCCCGCCAATACCCTGGTTAAGACAGGAGATGTGATTGCCCTTTGCAAGGGCTTTCAGGTAGAGAAGTCCATTCTTCAGATGGAGGCTTCCCTTCAGGCAATGAAGGTTGAGGTCATGAAGCTGAAGGGGAATTTGGAAACAATAACGAGTGATGTGGAGAAACGCTTTGCCGAGATTGATATCCGGTTAAAGGAGATTGCTATCGAGGAGGCACAGAATAAATATGATGAGGTAGTGACCTGCTTCAATGAAGACTATAATCTGATCGCCAATGCGGAAGGGAAGCTTTCCGTTCAGAATCTGGCCGAGGGGAAACAGGTTGCCTCCGGTGATACCATGTATGAAATTGCCGATGCAGCTACCCTTCAAGCCGTATTTACCAGTCCGTCCTCCCAGGAGGAGTATCTGAACACAGGGGACAGGATTACCGTAGAAGTGACGGTGTATAAGCGCGGCGAGAGCCTGGACTGGGTTCGTGATCTTCAGGCCTTGAAGCTTGAGGTATTAACGAAGAAGACGGAGGCCGGCATTACCACCTATAAAACGGATGTTAAGCCGGATAAGAATGAAAGGATTGACCCCCAGCAGCTTCAAGCGACAATGACCAGACAGGTTGCCACCTATTCGAGGCTTCTGCCCCATGGCTGCATCCAGAGGGATATGGGGAACAGCTATATTTATGTGGTAACAACCCGTCGGAACCTTTTTACGGTGGAACACTATCTTCAGAGGCTGGAGATTAATGTGCTTTCCTCCAATGAGTACTATACGGCGGTCTCCGGTGAGACGCTCACGGATTATAATATTGTCTACACAGCGGACGGCCCGCTCAAAGACGGACAGCGGGTAAGAGTAGAAAAATAACAGGGATATAAGATATACCTGTGCAGGCTCATTTCAAAGGGATGAATGTTTTTTCGGTACGAGTCATAGAATTAGATAAAGGAGACCTTATGGAGGTTATATGAAGAGGCTTAAGTTTACTTTTCTGCTTCTTATGATAGTCGTTATCGTGCCTTTATTTGCAGGCTGCAAAACGGAGGATACAGATGTTAAAAAATTAAGGGATTTAGACTTTACGGTAGTTGAAGATGCAGATCTTCCGGGGGAATTAAAGGAGATTATCGATGAGAAAAAAGAGAATCCGTTCAAGCTGTCCTATTCCAATAAGGACAATCTGTACATTGTAGTTGGATACGGCAAGCAGAACAGCGGTGGATATAGCATCTCCGTGGAAGATTTATACCTTACCAGCAATGCAATCTATATCGATACGAACCTGATCGGCCCGTCCCAGGATGATCTGGTTACACAGGGGGTGACTTATCCTTATATTGTAGTCAAGCTGGAATTCCTGGATAAAAGTATCGTTTTTGAATAGGAATACCGGGTCGGATACCGGGAATTCAAATCAGCAAAGTCAACGAAATACAACAATATTTAGAGGGTTTAGAGGAAACTTAAACTATATATTGTAGTTTAAAAAAATTCGTAAGAATAGTTATTTTTGGATGAATTATACATGGCTTTTTTGTGCATAATGATATTGTGTTTAGGTATTAAGGTATAGGAATGAGAAAATATTCCATAAAAAAATAGGTAAAACAATCTCAATTACTGTGCATATTTTTCTATATAAAGCCTTGACAGATGGCAAATTGTCTGAAAATTTGTTGACAATTATTAGGATTTCGTGCTATAATACCTATGATGCATGGGATTTGTAACAGAATTTTGTATAAATGTTCGATATGTCCGGAATGTAAATATCAGGATTCAGGATATAGAGATACATTAGTAAGGAGCAGATCAATGATGAAGCAAAATGATGTTAATAAGGTACGAAATGCGGTAATAAGTCATATGGGCAGCAAGGTTAAGATCAGAATCAACCGGGGCAGACATAAAATAGATGAGACAGAAGGTGTTATATCTGAAACTTATCCGAGTATTTTTCTGATTAAGATTCAGGAGAATAAGGATATGCCGGTACGCATTATGTCATATAGCTATACAGATATAATAACTAAGGATGTAGAATTGATACTATGTAGCTAATCGCAGAAGATAGAGCTGAAACCAGGATGTGCTTGGTTTCAGCTTATTTTTATGCCCTGCGGTCCGGCTTTGCCGAACCACATTGTCCCGGACCAGGAAGCCTGGCAGAAATACCCGGATCAACTTGTATAAAATTTCGCAACTGGAGCACATAAAACGCTTATCCCTCGAATATGATATGACAGAGGCATTCCATCGTATGTCCAAATTCAAGGAGGGATTTTAAGTGGAGTTAATAAAAAAGAATATTCATATGAATAAATTGAAATGTAAGAGCACCCTGCAACTTACATTGGATGATGATTTTAATGTCCCCGATATCAAACCGGACATTGATAAGATAGTTACAGAGCAGGGAGATATCAGAATCAGCGACATTAAAGCGATGAATGGGAAGCTTCTGGTTAAGGGTGGACTGATTTTCAATGTTCTCTATCTTAGTGAAGAGGACCAAAGACCGATACATAATATCTCCGGGGAAATCCCCTTCGATGAAGTTATCAATATGGAACTGACCTGCGCAGATGACGATCCGATTATTCGATGGGATCTTGAGGATTTGTCCACCGGTCTGATTAATTCCAGAAAGCTTAGTGTGAAATCCATCGTCCGGCTCAATGTGGGGGTGGAAGAACTGTATGATGAAGAGACTGCCGTCATGGTGGAAGGAACGGAGGATATCCAGTACATCAACAAGAAGGTTGAGATTACAAATGTTTGCATCAATAAGAAGGATACCTTCCGGATTAAGGATGAGCTTCTTCTGCCCACAAACAAGGGGAATGTCTCCTCCATTCTGTATTCGGACCTTCAGCTTAACAATGTAGAGGTCAGGCTGTTAGAGGATAAATTTATGATCAAGGGAGAGCTTCCTGTATTTGTTCTCTATACCTGTGAAGATGAGGAAAATCCGATTGAGTACTATGAAACGGAGATCCCCTTCAATGGAACCGTTGACTGCAATGGCTGCAATGAGGACATGGTGGAGGATATTACCTTCCGTATCCTGAATAAGAACCTTGATATCAAGGCGGACGCCGACGGAGAAGAGCGGGTTCTGGATATTGAAGTAATCCTGGAGATGGGAATTAAGGTTTATGAGACAGAGGAACCGGAAATCATCTGTGATGTTTACAGCCCATCCAAGGAGATTACGCCGATCATACGTAATGCAACCTATGAGAATCTTGTAATTAAGAATAACAGTAAATACAGGATCGCAGACAGAATCACCGTACCGGAGAACCAACCTAAAATCCTTCAAATCTGTCATGCCAATGGGATCATTAAAATTGATGATATCATTCCGGAGGGGAACGAGCTGCAGGTGGAGGGTGTAATTGAGGTAGGTATTCTTTATATCTCAGAGGATGACAGCAGACCGCTCAATTCCCTGAAGGGTGTTGTACCCTTCATCCAGAATATTGAAGTGAAGGGAATAAAGCCGGACAGCACCTTCGAGGTTAAGCCGAATATCGACCAGATGAGTGTCATGATGCTGGATAGCGATGAGATCGAGGTTAAGGCTACGATGAACCTGAATACCATCGTATTCGATAAGATTACGGAAGCAATTATAACCGATATTGAAGTGGCGGACCTGGATCTGGAAAAGCTGCAGTCAATGCCAGGAATGATCGGATATGTTGTAAAACCGGGGGACAGTCTGTGGAAGATTGCAAAGAGATATTATACCACGGTGGATTCCATCATGGGAATCAATCATATGGAGGATGACCGGATCAAAGAGGGCGATAAGCTCATTATTATGAAAAAGGTAGATACCGTGCTTTGATTTTATCATGTATTAAGGATTCGCAGAAAGTATCCGATATATAGACTACAGGAAACCACTTTCCCGCAGCCTTCGCTTTTGAGCATTCCTGGCTGTAGGAAGGAGCGATGTACCAGGGAGGGGCTTCCTCCAAAACCAAGGATGGAACCAGGAAAGAAGGCGGCAGCCTTCTTAGAAAGGGAGGATAAAATGAGTGTAGGTAATATCGGGGCTGTGAAGAATGAATACGGGAATACAACCTCAGGGGCAAAGCCAAACCAGTCAAAAAATTCGGAAAAGGTAAATCCGAAGCATTCGGAGAGTGAAGCTGCAATATATGAAAAAGGCAGCGCCTCTGAGAACCCGAAGATTTATCAGAGGGATAGTGTGACGGTGGACCGGATGCTGGAAGAGGCAGAGAAACGATCACAGAATCTTAGAAGTCTTGTTGAGAAGATGCTCCTGAAACAGGGAGAGACCTTTACGGAGAGCACGGACATCTATGCGCTCCTTCGGGAGGGCAAGGTAAAGGCAGACCCGGAGACCAGAGCCCAAGCGCAGAAGGATATTGCAGAGGATGGCTATTGGGGCGTCAAGCAGACTTCGGACCGGCTGGTATCCTTTGCAAAAGCATTATCCGGCAGTGATCCGGCCAAGGCGGACGCCTTGATTGATGCTGTTAAAAAGGGCTTTGAGGAGGCAACGAAAGCCTGGGGAGGAAATCTTCCTGAGATCTGCGGCAATACGATGGATGAGACCATCCGCAAGCTGGAGGAATGGAGAGATTCCGTGAATGGGACTGAGGCATAAGAATAGGGAAAGCCTGCCATTATAAACGATAATATTAAGGGCTGGCTGCGGGACCGATCAGGTTTTGCAGACAGCCCTTTCAGAAACAGGATAAAAGACTTTAATTATTTTTTAATTCTGTATACCGGAAAATGTGGTATGATATATGGGTACGAAGGGTTTCTGCCGCAGGCAGCGGCCGGCCGGCCGGAATACTATTAACGGAGGTAATCATTATGTCGAAAATATCGAACCAGCGTAAAGCAACCTATTATATCGGAATGGGCATGACCCTGATTGGCTTCCTACTGTTTATATCCTTGTTCTTCTCTGCGTTTGGCCTTATGGGCGGATTCTTTGACAACGGAATCGGAAATCCTTTTGATGAAGGGAGGGGAAATCCCTTTGGCGGAGGGATAGGAAACTCCTTTGGACGGGCGTTTATCGGAATGCTTCTGATGATAGGAGGACAGATTGTATCGAGAATCGGTGCCAGGGGTGCGGCAGGCTCCGGGATCATCCTGGATCCTGAGCGGGCGAGGGAAGACCTAAGTCCCTATACGGAAGCGGCCGGAGGTATGATTAATGATGTGATCAGTAATATTGATGTCTTTGACCGAAAGCACGCATCCGGCGAAACGAAGGAGATCGTTAAAATTAAATGCAGGGAATGCGGGGCCTTAAATGAGGAGGACGCCAAATTCTGCAAGGCCTGCGGGAAGGAGATGTAAGGGGCCTGGTGTGAAGAAAAAGCATCTTCACACGGGAAGAACTGCAAAGTTTGTACAAAGGTGCTCACTCCTTGTTCTTCCGGATATTTGAGATGCCGCATAGCGGCATCATATTGTGTTAGTGTGAATGATAAAAGAATAATTCACACTTAGAAGCTTGGGCCGAGGATTGCGCAGGGGCATCGGCAGCATGGAGGATTTATATGAGATCAGAGAAAGAGATGATGGATCTGATTCTGGGGGTGGCCGCCCGGGATGAGAGAATTCGGGCAGTCTATCTGAATGGTTCAAGGGCAAACCCGAAGGTACCCAGGGATATCTTTCAGGATTATGACATTGTATATGCCGTAACCGATACGGAAGGGTTTATCAAGGATAAATCCTGGCTTAAGTTATTCGGGGAGGTAGTCGTGATGCAGGAACCGGACAATAATGTGCTTTTTCATGATGAGTCGGCTGATTTTAAGGTGCGCTATGCATACCTGATGCAATTTATGGACGGTAACCGGATTGATCTGTCTCTCAAGAATATGGAAAGCTCCATAAAAGAATGCAGGGAAGAGAAGCTTACGATTGTTTTGCTGGATAAGGACGGGCTCCTGCCCGAGATTAATCCTCCCTCCGACGAGGATTATCATGTGAAGAAGCCCTCAGGAATTCAGTTTGACCATTGCTGCAATGAGTTCTGGTGGGTTTCCCCTTATATAGCAAAAGGACTCTGGCGCAGAGAGCTTTTGTACGCTCTGGATCATTTGAACCTATATGCGCGCCCAATGCTTCTCCTGATGCTATCCTGGCAGGCGGGAATTCCTACGGAATTTACGGTCAGCGTGGGTAAATGCGGAAAGTATCTGGACCAATACCTTCCCGAAGAGCTTTGGGGCAAGCTTCTTAAGACCTATCCGGCAGCGGAGCCGGAGCAGATTTGGGATGCTTTGCTGACCATGGGTGAGCTGTTCCGGGAGACAGCGGTCCAGGTTGCAGCAGCCATGGGCTTTGAGTATGATTATGGACAGGATCAGAAAACTATGGATTACCTGAGGGATATCAGAACACTCCCCGGGGATGCGAAAGAAATACGGTAGGACTGCCTGCCTTTATGCCTTTCGGATTATAAAGGCAGCGGAGATTATGACATATCCTTGTCTGCCTTTTTTCTATGAAATAATAACAGTACAATAAACATAAGCAGAGGAAACAGTACGGCAGCCAGCAAGCCGGTCCTTAAGCCGGTCTGTTCCGGGTCAAGACCTCTTCCTGACCATAACGAAGGGCTTAATTTCCCGCGGCTGACACTGTCCGATAACTTACCGGCCAGCCAGGGTCCTGCGGAACAACCGATATCACCACAGATGGCGAGAATTCCGAACATCATCGTACCGCCCCTTGGGAAGGCCGCCGAGGTCAGACTGAAGGTCCCCGGCCACATCAGTGAGACGGATAATCCGGTCAGGCTGCAGGAGAGCAGGGAAATGAACGGATTAGGGAAAAATATCGTGACCAGGTAGGTTACAATACAGAGAATACTGCTGCCGGCAAGACAGCTGCGCAGGGGGAAACGGTCTCCGTAATAACCGTAGATTGTCCGGCCGATTGCCATAAAGAAAGCGAAGAGTCCCGGACCCAGCAGGTCGCCAGCTTAGTGATACCAAGACCCTTCTCGGCAAACATGGAGGACCATTGGGACATCGTAAGCTCGCTTGCCCCGGCACAAATCATGAGAAGCATGGCCAGATATAACATGCGGTGTGAAAGAAGCTCCTTAAGCCGCATTTCTTTCCCCTGCTTTACCAGCGGCAGAATGGGTACCTTTGCAAATTGGAACATATTATAGAGAGGAAACAGGGACCAGAGCAGGGGCAATAAAAACCAAAGCTCCCTGCCGAGAATCCGGATCAGGAAAGTGCTCAGAAATACGACACCCATCTGTCCCCAACAATAAAAGGAGTGAAGCAGACTCATGGAAGCCCCCTTATTTTCATTGGGAAGAGCCTCCACAATGGGACTGACGATGACCTCCAACAAGCCGCCCCCAATAGCATAAATCAGGACGGATACCAGCATTCCCAGGTAGGGGGAAGGAAGCAGCAGAGGGAATATGCCAAGTAAGATCAGGCCTAAGACGCAGAGGGCATGGGCGGCAACCATGCAAGTCCGGTGGCCAATCCGGTCCGCGTAACGGGTAGCCCATATATCCGTCGCGATCTGTGTCAGGAAGTTCGCCAATACCAGCAGCCCCAGCTGTTCGTAGGAAATCCCGAAATCCGTCCGAAAGATGATAAACAGCAGAGGCGCCAGATTATTAATAATAGCTTGCGTCATATAACCACGGTAGCAGGAATATGTAGTATGCTTGTAGGTATAAATTCTTGCGTTCATTTTTGTCCGTCCTTTTATCCTGGAGAATATTTGCCGAAGGCATTGTTTATTCGAATTGCGGCCGGTAAGGCTTTGTCAGATATACCGTCTTACCATAGTCCGACATAAGAAAACACTGATATGCCGCCTTCGCGGCCGTCAGGCTGTCATAGATTCCGAATACGGTTGGTCCGCTTCCGCTCATCAGAGAGGTCAGGGCACCTTGCTCTTTCATGCGGCGTTTAATCTCTTCTATGATGGGGTACTCCTTGACGGTAACGGTCTGAAGAAGGTTATCCATCAACGAAGCAAGCTTTTTTAAGCTTCCTGCTTCAATCGCCTGCAGCATTCCGGGGATATCCGGATGGGGAAAGTCCGCGGATAAATTCAGATGCTCATATACATATTTGGTTGACACGCTGATATCCGGCTTGACAAGGAGAATATGACAGTCCGGCATGGGCTTTAAAGGGGTAAGAAGCTCGCCGATCCCTTCGGATAAGGCAGTTCCAAGCATAAGGCAGTAGGGAACATCAGCTCCAAGCTTCACCCCCATAGTTTGCAGCTCCTGCAAGGATAATCCGGTGCGAAAAAGACGGTTGAGGCCTGAGAGGGCTGCTGCGGCATCACTGCTTCCGCCGGCCATTCCGGCGGCGACAGGGATCATCTTCTTAAGCACAATTCGGATTCCGTCCTGTATACCCAGGGCTGTACGGAACAAATCAGCGGCTTTATATACGATATTGCGGCTGTCAGCGGGGAGCCAGGGAAGATCCGTCACCAGCTTAAGTGCCCCCTTCTTATACCTGCTGATGGTTAATGTATCATACAGGTTGACGGACTGCATAATCATGCTGACCTCATGATAGCCGTCCTCCCGTTTTTTAAGTACGTCAAGACCAATATTTATTTTAGCGTAAGCTTTGATTTTAATGGAATTCATACAGGCTCCAATCCTTGTTGATAACCGTATTCTATCACAGAACCATAAGGTTTACAATCAACAGCTTATTGTGTTTGGCAGATCGGATCAGGAGAACAGCTTCTTGATGGATTCCCAGATTTTAAATTTATACTTCACGGGTACTTTGCTATCCTTTAAGCTGGAATATTCCTCTTCCGTCAGGAGGTATTTCAGCTGAGTGTCCGTATCCTTGTCAACGATACTGTAGGTCTCATCGACGAAACACAGCGGAGGGAACATGACACACCACCAGTTCTTCCCTGCAGCATCGCCGATCTGCACGCGGAGAGCTTCATAGGTTCCGGGGGGGAAGGTATAGTCCCCATAGATTTTCATGGGAAAATATACAGGCTCAAGGCTGACTCTGACGGCATAATGGTATCCCTGCTCTGTGATAATTCTCTCGGCGGTATCCTGGATCCGGGACATTTCGGACAGGATCAGGGTCCTGCCTTCGGCAATATTATCCGAAGAATTAAGCCTGGGAGCAAGCTCTTTTACTAAGGCATTTTTCACCAGGATTTTAAGCGCCTGATCCTCCTCGCTGTCACTGTTGGCTATCACATGAAAACGTATGATCTCGCCTGCGATACCCTCCTGCAATTGTTTCGCTTTGACGGCATCGGAACGGATAATGCAGGTGCATGCCCAGGAAAAAAATAAGATAGCTAAAAATAATAGGATACGGAAGCCGGCAGGGGTGCCGGTTTCTTTTGGATATTTATGAAATTTTATAAACATGTTACCCTCCATCTGCCGCCTTTAGGCGGTATGCAAAGCGAATTTCCAAATTCACTTTTGAAAAATGTACTTCTTTTCAACCTACCTCCGTTTTCCCGCCATGCGGGGAATAAATAGGATGGCTTCGGTTTTTTTATGTAAGCAAATGACTATGACTGGAGTTTTGCCAGAAACCGGGTCACTTATTCAGGAACTTAAACCAAATGCCCGGAATAGCCGGAAGCATGAAAGGCTCTTGAACTTACCGGGGTTTCATAGTACAATGGACTGGCGAAGAATACCAATATTAAGGAATGAATTAAGGGGCGGGAATGAAGCAGAAAGTCGGGATTATAATAGAGGGAATACAAAATCAGGATAAGAAGGTTCCGGTTATTACCAAAGCGGAGGGGACTTACCAGTCTCGGAACGGCAAGCATTATATCCGCTATGAGGAGATCTCCGAAGAAAATGGGACTAGGATGAAAAATACGCTGAAGCTCTCTCCGGAACAGGTCATCATGAAAAAGGATGGGCCCGGGGTTCATACCCGGCTGGTATTTGACCGGGCGGAAATCACCACTGCGATCTATCAGGCTCCCTATGGGAGCTTAAGCTTTCAGATATCCAATTCGGTGATTATCCTGCTGGAGGAGGAAGATGAGCTCCGGTTAAGCTTAAAGTATACCTTATCCGATCAGGGAGGAGTGCTCTCGGACAACCAGGTTAACATAAGGGTAACACCCCTCCTGTAAGGCAAAATTGATTATACTAATAATAAAAATGAAGGAATCCGGCAGTCCCTTTGACCGTTCGTCTCAGAGGCCGCCGGATTCCTTCATTTTTATTATTTTATCAATTTCCGGCATCTATAGCCGTCTCAGTCATATAGCCCTCATCATCAAATTCTACGCCGAAGGAGATTTCCTTCATAAAGCTATAGTAGGCTTTCCGTTTTGAAGCCTCTGTAATCAAAGAGGTATAGGTGTTTTCACCCAGGGTGGGCAGCAGCTGTACCTTCAGGCTGCCATCCTTCTCCAAATAAAGCTTCAGGAGGCCGGCATCCCTGGTGGTATTATTGAACCAGTAATTGCCGAGGCTGTACGCGATCGGTTTTCCCTGATAGAACTCCATCCCCTGAAGAACATGGGGGTGGCAGCCGATAACTGCGTCCGCACCTGCATCGATATATTGTCTTGCAAGTGTTTTCTGGTATTCAACGGGATAATTCGTTCTCTCAACACCCCAGTGTACATAAACCACAACAAAATCACTGTTCTCCTTGGCTTCCCGAATGCCTTCCAGCAGCAAAGCCGGATCATAGGTTCCGATCATACCGGGCCGGGTATCGGTCGCATACCAATCCATGGCAAAGACGACCCGGGAGGCGGCCAGATAAGCAATCCTGGTATCTCCGAGGGTATAATAGATGGGTGCTTTCGCCCGTTCCAGGTTTATTCCTGCACCGACATAATCGATATCAGCCTCCTCCAGGGCAGTAAAGGTATCCATCAGGGCATCCACGCCGAAATCCAGGGTATGGTTATTGGCCAGGGAGACGATATCAACTCCCATTTCCTTCAGGATATTAACCCTCTTTGGGTCAGCCCGGAAGGTGTAGGATTTATCCTGGGCCTCTGTACCTCTGAGACTATAGGCAAATTCATTATTTAACATCATGATATCAGCGGCATTCATCTCCTCCACCAGTTCGGGAGAGATACAACCAAGGATTCCCTGACCCTGTCGGTCATAACGGGCCACCGGCTTTGAATCTTCATCCAGATTAATGTCACCGGCAAAGGTCAGCACAATAGGTCCCTCATCGGCAACTTCGGGAACAGCCGCAGGTGTGGGAACGGGAGACGCGGAAAAATCCGTCTGATCAGGGGAGCCGGTTATCCCGGGAGCCGTTGTTACCGCCGGAGCATTGCCGCCGTCGGAGCTGTCCGCTGTCCGGTCATTGCCATCGGAGACGGCTTCGGTCGGTGTCGGAGCCCCGGATTTATGCTCCTGCCCCTCCCGGAGACGGAAGGAGTAGATGATAATTCCTGATAATATGGTCAATAACAGAAGCCCTGCTATGGTTAAAAGCAATCGATTTTTCTTATACATATGCCGTTCCTTTCTGACCGGGGCGGGTTCGCCCGGCAAGTATGCTTTTTCGCCTGGTGTAGGCTTACATAAAAAATCCTCTTACCATACAACAATTATGCCATGAAGGTAAGAGGAATATTTGTTTATTACTATTTTGTACTTTTTCTCTTCAGACGTTTTAATAAACCCTTTTTCTCCGGCTTTACTTCAAGGCTGCTTCGTAAACCCTTCACATCCATAATGTAAATACCGCTGATGACGGCCTTTACTTCCTTCTTCACCGGAATGATATCAAATATCTTGGCATCACATACAAGGGACATCACCTTCGGACCTATTTTAGCCTTTACAATCGGGACTTTGGAGGCACGCATATATTTCGGGGTCTGATCAAGCACCATCTTAGGAAGATTTGCTTCCTTCATCTTCATTTTTTTCTTATCAATTACCAGGATGGACACAGTCTGAGCGGCAGCCTTCATCTGCGCTTCCGAGGCCTCCTGCTTCCTCTGAAGCTTCTTTCCTACGAAATACAGAGTAATAAATACGGCCAGTACCACGACAGCTATTATAATTAATACGGTAATTACGGTTCCCATGAATTATGTACCTCCTAATTTGTACGTATTCAGATAAGCCCTGATCAGGGCAACGATAATTGTATCATTTTTTCCTCTAAAAATAAATAGCAAAATATAAAATATTACACGAAAAATTCGACAAGCTATACCAGGGTCTTATTCTTTTCCAGGGTCTCCCGAATGATACCCTGAACATAGGATCCCAGGAACTTTTTCTGCTCCTTATCCAGACTGTCCGGATAGATTGGTTTGCAAAATTCCAGTACTACATGGGTGGCTTTAATCTTTGGAAAATGATTTTCAAGGATGTCATCGGTTTTGGACAATGCAACAGGAACGATGGCACAACCGGTCTTCTCGGCCATTTTAAAGCTTCCCTCCTTAAAAGGGAGCATATCTTCACCATGGTTTCTGGTGCCTTCCGGTGATATAAATACAGAATAACCAGCTTTCAGCTGTTCTATCCCCTTTAATATGGTTTTTAGCCCCTGCTTAATGTCATCGCGGTCTAAGAAAAGGCACTGAAGGAAACGCATCCAGGTGCTTAAGAAAGGCACTCTGGCAATTTCCTTTTTTGCCATAAAGCCGGTCAGGGTGGGGAGGGATACATAAGCAACCGGAACATCAAAATAGCTTCTGTGATTTGCCACGTAGAGAACCGGTTCGTTCTTTGGTACATTTTCCAAACCGATTACGGTCCGCTTCACTCCGGAGATAAAGAGGATAACATGGAACGCTCTCACAACAATCCACTGAGAACTGGCAACCATAGCCCTGCGACTGAACCGGCCGATAATATACTCAATCAGAAAGATCGGAATACTGATTATAAAGAAAACCAATAAAAAAATAAGTGCAATAAAAAGCCGCATAACGAACCTCCAGAACAAATTATTATAAAAAGAGACCCCAGGATTCTATGATATCATACAGACCCCAAAAAGTCTCTTTTTTCTTGCATATATCGGATAAACAAGTTGCTGATATCATCCGGATACGAAACAAAACTGCGGACGGGTGACGGCGATCAATGAACAGCCGTATTCTCTCCGGAAGTATCCATACCTGATGTATCATCCGGAATCACCGGCAAGCCTTCCGTATCCGGAAGGATGTCACCCCCGGAAGCGGGATCGGTAGAACCATTTCCGGGCTCCCCGGTTCCGGGAATATTTTCTCCGGAAGGATCTTCCGTCTCCGGGTTCTCTTTGGGAGGCTCCGTCTCCGAACCTTCCTCTTCCGAAGCCTCTCCCTCGGAGGGCTCCTCTTCGGAAGGATCTTCCTCGGAAGGAACCTCTTCCGTATCAGTAAAGTCCGGAAGTCCGTCACCATCCAGGTCGTCTACGATGCCGTCGCCATCCAGGTCTCCCGGAATAGGAGTCGGGGTAAGGGGCGGTGTAGGCGTAGGTGTTACCGGAGGAACATAATTAATATATTCGGCATAAACAGCTTCAAAATCAAAGTCCGGGCTGGGAACATAATTGTAATATTCATCCAGTGTCATATTATTCTTATACAAATAATTGGCCAGATCCCTGCCAACATATCGGATATGCCAGGGCTCATAAGCATATCCGGTCACCGCGGCCCCATCTTTGGGATAACGGATGATAAAGCCGAAATGATGTGCATTATCGGCCAGCCATATACCCTCCGGACTGGAGGCGAAGGTGGTAACCAGCCGGTACTTCATTCGCTTAGTGGATACATCGATGGCAAGTCCCGTCTGATGCTCGCTCGTACCGGGAACAGCGGAATACTTCAGTGTATGCTTCTTACCCTTCTTAACGATATTATCCGTAAAAATCTTAGCCTGACGGTCAAAAGAACGATATCCGGAGATACCATAAAGGGTATGTCCATCCGCTTGGGCAGCAGCAAACAGCAGCTCCAGAGCGGAAGCAGCCTCCGGCCGGAGCAACTTTCTCTCATCGAAACCCAAGATGTCAAATAACACATCCGGAATCACCATGTTTTCCGGGACATAATCCTTGGGCAATGCAAATTCCTTGTTTACAAAGACAGTAATACTTGCCGGATCCAGATCCATCTCCGTGGCCGGAGTCCAGGGGATATCAGTCGGAGTAATCTCATTCATATTTGGTACATCCTCAACACCATTATTATTATCATATTCAAGAGTGGGAGGAATATATGTATACTTACCGGAATTCTCTTTGTTTTGATTGTCCTTGATGATATTTTCCGAAGGAACAGTCATGGCGGAAGCGGTACCGGTATCTTTCTTACCTGGACTATTACGGTCCGATATAAAATTATAAACAAGGAAGCCTGATAGGGACAACATCAAAACAGTTGCCGAGGCAATCATTATCTTACCTTTTCTCAAACAGAACCCACCCTTTCATAAGTACACCCTATCGTATATCTCTGATGATTTATAAACAGTATAACATACGGAGGGTAAAAAAACAGCATATTGTCGAAAGTTTTATAAGAAAAATATGTTAATTATGAACACCTTCATCATAACTGTCCAGCAGTTGGGTCTTCACCTGGTAAAGCTTATTGGAAAGGTCCACATAGACAATATGGGGGTTCACAAGCCGCCTTGCCTCGTCCCAGAGAGTTTCCTGTTCTCTGACACAGTATTCCCGAATATCCATGACGGAGGGGGAATTATACACACACACGCCGTCCAGGAATACAGGAACGAGAAGCTCCCGTAAGGTATAGGTGTTTGGTCTGAGATACGTCTTCTTCCAGGTGGCCATCGGGTCAAAGAGCAGAAGGGGCTTATCCTCAGAATAGGTTTCCTCTGACAGGGTAATCAGATCCGCCTTGATCTTGCCGCTTTCCTTTTCGTAAATGCGGAAAATTTTCTTGTCGCCGGGGTTGGTAATTTTCCATTGGTTCTCGGAAAGCTTAATCTTCGGAATGAATTTATCCTCCTTTTTGATGGCGGCCAGTTTATAAACACCGCCGAAGGAGGGGCAGTCTCTTGAAGTAATCAACTTCGTACCGACACCCCAGGAATCAATTTTGGCTCCCTGGGCTTTTAAGGAATCGATAATATACTCGTCCAAATCACTGGATGCAGTAATCGTAGCATCTGTGAAGCCGGCGGCATCCAGAAGCTTCCGGGATTTTTTTGAAAGGTATGCGAGGTCACCGCTGTCCAGACGGATACCATATTTCTGCGGCATCATACCCTTGTCCTTCAGCTCTTCAAAAATTTTAATGGCGTTGGGTACGCCGGAACGCAGGGTATCATAGGTATCCACCAGCAGGGTGGTATTCTGGGGATACAGCTCGGCATATTTGCGGAAGGCGGTTAATTCATTGTCAAAGCTCATGATCCAGCTGTGGGCATGGGTGCCCAAAGCGGGCATATCATATAGTTTTGCCGATAAGACGTTGCTGGTACCGATGCAGCCGCCGATCACCGCAGCCCTTGCGCCCAGAGTGCCGGCATCCGGACCCTGTGCGCGGCGCAGCCCGAACTCCATAACAGGCTCTCCCTTGGCAGCGTATACGACGCGGGAAGCCTTGGTAGCAATCAGGCTCTGATGGTTGATGATATTTAAAAGAGCGGTTTCCACCAGCTGCGCCTCCATAATCGGAGCGATGACCTTTACCAGAGGCTCCATCGGAAATACTACCGTCCCTTCCGGAATGGCATAGATGCTTCCGGTAAATTTGAAATCCTTCAGATAACCAAGAAATCCTTCATCAAATATTTTCAGACCTCTCAAATAATCAATATCATCCTCTGAAAAACGGAGATTTTTAATATAGTCGATTAACTGTTCCAGACCGGCACAGATGGCATAACCGCCGCCGCTGGGATTTTCACGGTAGAAGGCATCAAAAACAACGATATCATTGTTTTTATTATTATAATAACCCTGCATCATGGTCAGTTCATAAAAATCAGTTAATAAAGTCAGGTTTTGTTTCCCCATAGCATCCTCCATGCTGCCGCAAGGCAGCGATCAGCTTATTTCATCATATCACAACATATACCAGAATCGCAAAGAAGTCAAGAAATCTCTTGACATTCTTTCGTGAATATACTATCATATACAAAAATTGATAAAAACGTTGACGGAGAGAGTAAGCATCCAGTAAAAGTCCCAGCGATCCGGGAATAGTGTAAGCCCGGTATGAGTAGCGGATGACTGAAAATCACTCCCTAGTTGCAAGCCCAAAGACGCGGTGGACACCTTGTCAAGTAGGCCGGGCCGGGATCCACCGTTATATGGATAATGTATGGAAGCCTTCCGGCGGAGTACGTGAAACAGGTGGTACAATGAAAGCGTTCGCTCTCATCCTTTTTCGGATGGGGGCTTTTTTATCGTATAGAAAGCAGAAAGTGTATTTTTCAGGAGGATAACGCTTTGCCCGCCGAAATACGGGCCGAATACGATGGATATTATGTCCCGGAAACTCAAACATTATTTTATATGGCAAAGCGTGATGCGTATAGTGCAGGCACGCCTGCACAGCACCCGGCTGGAGGCAGCTTAAGGCAGTTATTATAAGAATTTATTATAAGAATAGATTGGAGGATAAATTCTCCAATTCAAGACAGATAATATTTATAAATATAGATTGGAGGATTTATCATGTACGATAAGGTTACAACAGATTTAAACTTTGTCGAGAGGGAGAAGAAAACAGAGCAGTTCTGGAAAGATAACAGGATTTTTGAGGCCAGCATCGAAGAAAGAAAAGAGGGAGAAACCTTTACATTCTACGACGGACCGCCGACCGCCAACGGAAAACCCCACATCGGCCATGTATTGACCAGGGTTATCAAAGATATGATCCCGAGGTACCGGACGATGAAGGGCTATAAGGTTCTGCGCAAGGCCGGCTGGGATACCCATGGATTGCCGGTAGAGCTGGAGGTTGAGAAAAAGCTTGGAATCAACGGGAAAGAGCAGATCGAGGCTTACGGCCTGGAACCCTTTCTTCAGGAATGTAAGGAAAGCGTATGGAAGTATAAGGGCATGTGGGAGGACTTTTCGGGAACCGTAGGCTTCTGGGCGGATATGGACGATCCCTATGTTACCTATCATAATGATTATATTGAATCCGAGTGGTGGTCTTTAAAGCAGATCTGGGATAAGGGACTCTTATATAAGGGCTTCAAGATTGTACCCTATTGTCCGAGATGCGGAACCCCCCTATCCAGCCATGAGGTTGCCCAGGGCTATAAGGATGTGAAGGAGAAGTCTGTTATCGCGAAGTTCCGCATTAAGGGAACGAAGGATGAATATATTCTGGCCTGGACCACAACTCCCTGGACCCTGCCCTCCAATGTAGGCTTGTGTGTGAACCCGGAGGAGACCTATGTGAAGGTTAAGGTATCCGTGGATGCGAAGGGGAATGTTCTTAAGAAGGAAGGCTGTTCCTGCGGACATGACCATGAGCAGGAAGCTCCGGCTGCTGCCGGAACCGAGCAGTATATCCTGGCAGAGGCATTGCTGAAGGTCCTTGAGGGTGATTATGGGGTGATGGAGACCTACCGGGGCAAGGACCTTGAATACACCGAATATGAGCCGTTATTCGATTATGCAAAAACGGATAAGAAAGCTTTCTTCGTTACCTGTGACAGCTATGTTACTCTGTCCGACGGTACCGGTGTTGTTCATATAGCGCCTGCTTTCGGTGAGGATGATAACCGCATCGGTAAAGCATATGATCTGCCCTTTGTTCAGCTGATTGGCGGCAAGGGAGAATTCCGGCCGGAAGCAACGGACTTTGCAGGCTTATTCTGCAAGGATGCGGATGAACCGATCATGAAGGCGCTGGCTGCCAAGGGCTTATTATTTAAAATATTGAAATTTGAACACAGCTATCCGTTTTGCTGGCGCTGCGATACTCCGCTGATTTACTATGCAAGAGAATCCTGGTTCATTAAGATGACGGCAGTGAAAGAGGAGCTGATAGCAAATAATAATACGATCAATTGGATGCCGGAGAGCATCGGTCAGGGACGTTTTGGTGACTGGCTGAAGAATGTCCAGGACTGGGGCCTTTCCCGTGACCGCTATTGGGGAACGCCGCTTCCCATCTGGGAATGTGAAGACGGACACCGTCATTGCATCGGAAGCATTGAAGAGCTGAAATCCATGTCCGATAACTGCTCGGATAATATCGAGCTGCATCGTCCTTTTATTGATGAAGTAACGATTAACTGCCCGGAATGCGGCAAGGAAATGACCCGTGTTAAGCCGGTAATTGACTGCTGGTATGATTCCGGTTCCATGCCGTTTGCACAATGGCATTATCCATTTGAAAATAAGGAAATTTTCGAGGAGAACTTCCCGGCAGATTTTATCAGTGAAGCCGTGGACCAGACAAGAGGATGGTTCTATTCTCTGCTGGCGATCTCTACATTAATCTTCGGGAAGTCATCGTTTAAGAATTGTATCGTCCTCGGACACGTACAGGATGAAAACGGTCAGAAGATGTCCAAATCAAAGGGCAATGCAGTGGATCCTTTTGATGCCTTGGAGAAGCACGGGGCAGACGCCATCCGTTGGTATTTCTATATTAACTCGGCACTATGGCTGCCGAACCGTTTCCATCACGGGGCGGTAACCGAAGGTCAGAGAAAATTCATGGGTACCCTTTGGAATACCTATGCATTCTTCGTCCTCTATGCAAACATTGATCAGTTTGATGCGACCGGGTATCAATTGGAGTATGATAATCTGCCGGTAATGGATAAATGGCTGCTGTCCAAGCTGAATACCCTGATTAAATCGGTGGATGAGCATCTTGATAATTACAGGATCACAGAAGGGGCCAGAATGCTGGCGGACTTCGTGGATGAGCTGTCCAACTGGTATGTCAGAAGAAGCAGGGAACGCTTCTGGGCTAAGGGTATGCCTCAGGATAAGATCAATGCGTACATGACACTATATACCGCGCTGGTTGAGGTATGCAAGACGGCAGCGCCCTTCATCCCCTTCATGACGGAGGAGATCTATCAAAATCTCGTGGTTAACATCGACAAGAATGCACCAAAGAGTATCCATCTATGCGACTATCCGGTCTGTACCGAGGCCTATATCGATCAGGAGCTGGAAGCGAATATGGAGGAGGTGCTGGAAATTGTCGTATTGGGCCGTGCTTGCAGAAACGCTGCTAATATTAAGAACCGACAGCCAATCGGCAAGATGTATGTGAAGGCAGGGGAGACACTCTCAGACTTCTATAAAGATATTATCGCGGATGAGCTGAATGTGAAGGAAGTATTATTCACGGAGGATGTCAGGGCCTTTACCTCCTATAATTTCAAACCCCAGCTAAAGACCTTGGGACCGAAATTCGGTAAACAGCTTGGAGCAATCCGTACAGTACTTACGGAGCTGAATGGAAATGTGGCAATGGATGAGATCAATGCTGCCGGCAGGCTGAAGATTGATCTGGAAGGAACAGAGGTGTTTCTTGATAAAGAAGATTTGCTGATAGAAGCTGCCCAGACCGAAGGCTTTGTATCTGATTCGGATCATGGAGTTACCGTTGTTCTGGATACGAACCTGACGGCAGAGCTGATCGAGGAGGGCTTCGTCCGTGAAATCATCAGCAAGATCCAGACGATGCGTAAGGATGCGGACTTTGAGGTAATGGACCACATCCGGGTGTCCATGAACGGTAACGAAAAGATCAGAGCCATCATGGAGCGCAATGCTGCTGAAATTAAATCAGAGGTCATGGCCGATCTGCTGCAGCTTGATCTGGTGCAGGGCTTCGCGAAGGAATGGGATTTAAACGGTGAGAAGGTAACTCTGGGTGTAGAGAAGCTGGAGATAAGGCAATAGGAAAGAATTTGCCCTGGACTTATCGCGAAAGGCGGGAGGTTCAGGGTTTTCTTTTTAAATCTATTTGCACAGTTAAGTCAGGTTTCGTTTACTTTTGGAGCTATTTATTATATAATATAGTTGGAAGTAAACAGGTCTATCGCGATTAATCGGAAAGGTTGTGATTTCATGAAGCTGATTTATGTTATTGTACGAAATATTGATAGTGGTGATGTAACACAAGCCTTAAATAAACATGGGTTTTATGTAACGAAGCTGGCCTCTACCGGAGGCTTCTTAAGGGAAGGCAATACAACCCTGATGATTGGTACCGATCAGGAGAAGGTGGAGGAAGTGATCGGTATCGTAAAGAATACCTGCGGGCCCAGAAAGCAGATTATCTCTAACCCGATCGGGCCCGGTGAGTATGCTGCGATGAACGTCGTTGTCAATGTAGGAGGCGCAACGATCTTCGTTACGGAGGTGGAGCGTTTCGAGAAGATATGATGAATCCGGAACATATACGGCCAACCAGCCCCCGGAGCCTGCGGTAATCGGAGTATTCTGATTACTGCCGCGGCTCCGGGGTTTTGCATGAAACCTTATCTAAATCTGAAATATTTGTGAAATAACGTTTTACACTTTATTTTTTACTAAATATGTGATATAACGATATAAGCACTTATAATGTTAAGTTCGGTGATTGCGGTCTGCTATCCGGGCGGGAATGAGGAAAGGAATATAGAATGAAAAAGAAGATAACATATCTTGTATTAAGCATTGGCATATTATTACTGGTAGGGGGCTGCAGTTCTAAAGACAAAGATAAGGATACCGATGCGACGCCTACACCGGCAATGAGCACGGGGGATGGCACCGGCACAGATGAGGGTACGGAAGCAGAGTATGCGGTAAATGACCTTGTAAAAGAAGAATACAATGTCGATGATTATATTACATTAGGAAAGTACAAGGGTATTGAAGTAACGGCAGACTCGGTTGAAGTTACGCCGGATGATATTACGGTTGCAATCCAGTCAGACCTGGAGAGCTTTGGAGCTGCCTTGAAAGAGGTATCCGGCCGTGCGGTAAAAATCGGTGACACGGTCAATATCGACTATGAAGGACTTAAGGACGGCGTGGCCTTTGAGGGCGGTACAGACACAGGTTATAATCTGATGATTGGCTCCAATTCCTTTATTCCGGGCTTTGAAGACCAGTTGATCGGCACTAAGACCGGTGATAAGGTAGAGCTTGATGTGACCTTCCCTGAGGATTATTCAGAGGACCTGGCAGGTCAGCCGGTTATCTTCAAGGTTACCGTTAATAAGATCCAGGAATATGAGGTAACCGACGAGGTGATTTCAGCCAATACGGATCATGAAACAGTGGATGCCTATAAGGCAGCCCTTGGTGAAACCCTGAAGACTGAGAAGGAAGCGAACAGGCAGACTGTTATTGAAAACAGCGTTTATGACGCAGTTTTAAAGGGTTCCACGATCAGCTCCTTACCGCAGACCTTAATTGATTATTATAAAAATGATATCAAGATTTATTATACGAATTTTGCTTCCGCCTATGGGATGGATTTCGCAGGCTTCTTATCCGCTTCCGGCGTAACAGAAGCACAGTTTGATGAGGATGCAATGGCTTATGCAGAGTCTATGTCAGAGCGGGACCTGGTTCTAAATGCCGTTATGAAGGCAGAAGGCATTGAATTGTCGGAAGACGAGTTTAATAAGCAGGTGGCTGCTTATGCCGAGGAATACCAATACGAGAGTGCCGAGGCTTTACTTGCTGAAGCAGATCCGGTGCTTCTCAGGGAGGACATTCTCTTTAAGAAGGTCCGTGATTTCCTTGTAACAGAAGCGATTGTAAAATAATTCAGTAAAGAAGGCTTTATGATAAAAGATTTTTTACCTATTAGCAGGAATGATATGGTACAGAGGGGATGGACGCAGTGCGACTTTGTCTTCGTGACGGGGGATGCTTATGTGGACCATCCTTCTTTTGGTCCGGCGATCCTTGGAAGACTATTGGAGAGTCACGGCTATAAGGTCGGAATTATCGAGCAGCCGGACTGGAGGGTGGACAGCAGTATCGCTGTACTGGGAGAACCGAGGCTTGGCTTTCTGGTGAGCAGCGGTAATATGGATTCTATGGTGAACCATTACACTGTTGCAAAGAAACGAAGACAGACCGATGCGTATTCCCCGGGCGGCATGATGGGCTTACGGCCGGATCATGCGACGGTGGTTTATTCCAACCTGATCCGAAAGCGGTTTAAGAATATTCCGATTATTATCGGAGGAATCGAGGCAAGCTTACGAAGGCTGGGCCATTATGATTATTGGAGTGATAAGGTAAAACGGTCGATTTTACTGGACTCACAGGCCGACCTGCTCTGCTATGGCATGGGGGAGCATGCTATCGTTGAAATTGCGGAGGCATTGGACAGTAAAATTGCTGTGAAGGATATTACGTTCATCAACGGTACCGCATATCGGACGAACAGTCTGGAATCCGTATACGATGCCGTAGTTCTTCCTGATTTCCGGGCAATTTCAGGCAGCAGGAAGGAATTTGCCAAAAGCTTCTATATCCAATATACGAATACCGATCCGTATTCAGGAAAACGGCTGGCGGAGCCCTATAAAGAGAATGAGTTTGTGGTTCAGAACCCTCCGTCCAGGCCCTTAAGCCAGGCAGAGATGGACCGGATCTATGCATTACCTTACCGAAGGGAATATCATCCCTCCTATGAGGAAGCCGGAGGGATTCCTGCCATACAGGAGGTTCAATTCAGCCTGGTCAGTAACCGGGGCTGTTATGGAGGCTGCAATTACTGCGCCCTGACCTTCCATCAAGGGAGAATCCTGCAGACCAGAAGTCATGAATCCATTCTGGCGGAAGCAAATCAGCTGGTCTGGGATAAGGATTTTAAAGGCTATATCCATGATGTCGGCGGACCTACGGCGAATTTCCGCCATACGGCCTGTGAGAAGCAGAACACCAAAGGGGCCTGCATCAACAAGCAATGCCTATTCCCGGTACCCTGTAAAAGCTTAAAAATTGACCACTCCGATTATCTGGAGCTGCTGCAAAAGCTAAGAAGGCTGCCGAATGTCAAGAAGGTGTTTATCCGTTCCGGTATCCGATATGACTATCTGGTAAGGGATAAGGATGAGACATTTTTCAAAGAATTATGCGAGCATCATATCAGCGGACAGCTGAAGGTTGCACCGGAGCATATCAGCGATAAGGTGCTGGCGCTGATGGGAAAACCGGAGAATTCTGTCTATGAAGAATTTCGGGCAAAATATAAGAGGATGAACGAGAAGCTGGGGAAAAACCAATTTGTGGTGCCGTATCTGATTTCCTCCCATCCGGGCTCGACCTTAAAGGAGGCAGTCAGGTTGGCAGAATATCTGAGGGATCTTGGATATATGCCGGAGCAGGTACAGGATTTCTACCCCACACCCTCCACAATTTCTACCTGCATGTACTACACCGGCCTGGATCCCAGAACGATGGAAGAAGTATATGTGCCGAAAACACCCCATGAGAAGGCAATGCAGAGAGCCCTGATCCAGTACCGTAACCCGAAGAACTATCATCTGGTGGTGGAAGCGCTGACAAAGGCAGGCCGTACGGACCTGATCGGCTTTGATAAGAAATGTCTGATTCGTCCGAGAAGGTTAAGCGGAGCGGATCAGCGGTCCGAAGGGAAGCAACCGGGGAAGGCAGCATCCCGGGACCGGAATAAGAACGGCAGAGCAGCTTCAAAATCCGGAAGACTATCACATACCGGATCTGGAAAAACCAGAGGAAATCCGAAGCCGAAAAGAAGATAGCAGATATCCTGTGCAGACAGCAGGCTCTGCGGATATAAAACACCACAGGAGATGTGATATTGACAAAGATGAAAGTTAATGCTATACTACGCAAGGTGTCTGTTTTGAAATAATGATATTAATTAACTTGTATCAGCTCTTGGTCCAGGCAGACTAAGGGCTGTTTTATCGTAGGGGAAGTATTGTTACGAAAAATAGGATGGGCAGATCACGCAGCTTCCATATACATAGGAAGCTTTTCTTAAGGGAAATATATACACATATATATTGGAAAGGAAATAAATATGGAAACAACGAAATTTACAGAAATGGATTTAAACCCTCAAATTCTCCGGGCAGTGGAGGAAATGGGTTTTGAAGAGATGTCGCCTATTCAGGCAAAAGCAATCCCTGCCATGCTTTCCGGAAAGGACATTGTTGGTCAGGCACAGACCGGGACAGGCAAAACGGCAGCTTTTGGTATTCCTTTGCTTCAGAAGGTTGATCCGAAGGATAGAAGCCTGCAGGCCCTGATTTTATGTCCTACAAGGGAACTGGCTATCCAGGTAGCGGAAGAGTTCCGCAAATTAGCCTCTTTCATGCATGGGGTTAAAATTTTGCCCGTTTATGGAGGCCAGGAAATCTCTAAGCAGATTCGGTCTCTGAAAGGAGGGGTACAGATCATTATTGGAACTCCGGGCCGAGTTATGGATCACATGAGAAGGAAAACCATACGGTTCGATGGGCTTAAGATGGTGGTTCTGGATGAGGCGGATGAGATGCTGAATATGGGTTTTCGGGAGGATATCGAGACCATTTTAAGTGATGCCCCTGTAGAACGCCAGACGGTATTATTCTCAGCGACTATGCCGGGACCTATTTTGGAGATTGCCAGGACCTATCAGAAAAGTGCGGAGATGATCCGTGTGGTGAAGAAGGAACTGACGGTTCCTAAAATTGAGCAGTATTACTATGAAGTAAATCCGAAAAATAAAGAAGAAGTCCTGTCCAGACTGCTGGATATGTATAATCCGAAATTATCACTGGTTTTTTGTAATACGAAGAAGCAGGTAGATGAGCTGACTAGCAATCTGCAGGGCAGAGGCTATTTTGCCGAAGGACTCCACGGTGACTTGAAGCAGATACAGAGGGACCGGGTTATGAATAGCTTCCGGAATGGGAAGACGGATATTCTTGTGGCAACGGATGTAGCGGCCAGAGGAATTGATGTGGATAATGTAGAAGCGGTATTCAATTATGACGTGCCCCAGGATGATGAATATTATGTGCACCGTATCGGACGTACCGGCCGTGCAGGCCGTGAGGGCAGGGCATTTACACTGGTCGTAGGCCGCGAGGTATTCAAACTTCGGGATATCCAGAGATACTGCAATACCAAAATCAAGCTCCAGCCGATCCCTTCCATTAATGATGTCACCGCAGTGAAAGCGGAAAAGATGCTGGACAAAGTCCATAATATCATTACAGGTGAGGATCTCTCTAAAATGATCAGTTTAATCGAGGACTGGGTAAATGAAGAAGAGTATACCTCCCTGGAGATCGCCGCTGCTTTTCTGAAGCTTGTCATGGGTGATGAGGGCTGCCGAGAGGAAGAGGAAAAGCATTATACCGATTTTGGTGACACCGGAGCGGAAGCCGGAATGGTCCGCTTGTTTGTCAACCTTGGTAAAAAGCAGAACATCAGACCCGGCGATATCCTTGGTGCAATTGCCGGTGAAACAGGAATGCCCGGAAAATTAATCGGGTCAATTGATATGTACGATAAATATACGTTTGTTGAGGTTCCCAGGGAGTATGCATCCGAGGTTGTTCTCACGATGAAATCGGCAAAAATCAAAGGAAAGAGCATTAATATCGAGCCTGCAAACAGAAAATAATGATTAATTGCGTCTTCTGACTTGACTTCTACTTTTAACTCACTTATAATAATAATTACTATTATTGGCGGCAAGCAGTGATTCTGATTAGATTATAGTTAGGAGTGAAAGTATGACGGCTACAAAATATAGCAGGCAGCGTGAAGCAATCAAGGAATACCTGCTGCATACCAAGGAACATCCGACTGCAGATACGGTTTATATGCATATTCGGGGAATATATCCGAATATCAGTCTGGGTACCGTATACCGGAATCTTAATTTGCTTGCGGAGCAAGGCGAGATTTTAAAAATCAACTGCCGGGATGGCAGCGACCGATTTGATGGAAATCCGAACCTGCATTATCATTTTATCTGCAACGAATGCGGTCAGGTTATTGACCTGAATATGGAGTCCATTGAGCATATCAATGTAATTGCGAATGCAGGCTTTATGGGAAAAGTTGAGGGTCATGTCACTTTCTTTTATGGGATTTGCCCGCAATGTAACCATAAACATTAATACTTAGCTTCAGTACAGGGCTGTTACGCGATAGTAACAGCTCTTTTTCTGCGGAAAAATACTTGTAAAATTTTATATAAAAAGGGTATTGACAGATATCCAATTATCGTATATTATACTAATATCAGTAACAGTTATCATTATTAATATAAAATGACATAATGAAGGAGAACATCATGAAAAAATTTGTGTGCCAGGTATGCGGATATGTTCACGAAGGAGACAGTGTACCGGAGGTATGCCCCATTTGCAAAGCCCGCAAGGAGAAATTTGCCGAGAAGCCGGAAGGATTATTCTGGGCGGATGAGCATGTTGTGGGAGTAGCGCAGGGGGTAAGCGAGGATATCATAAAGGATCTGAGAGATAATTACATGGGTGAATGCACCGAGGTAGGTATGTACCTGGCGATGGCCAGAGCAGCACATAGGGAAGGATATCCCGAGATCGGATTATATTATGAGAAGGCAGCCTGGGAAGAAGCAGAGCATGCTGCAAAGTTTGCAGAACTTCTCGGAGAAGTTGTTACCTCCAGCACGAAGAAAAATCTTCAGTTAAGAGTTGACGCAGAAAACGGTGCCTGCATGGGTAAAAAAGATCTTGCCGTCCGGGCAAAGGCAGCGAACCTGGATGCAATCCATGATACGGTTCATGAGATGGCCAAGGATGAAGCAAGACATGGTAAGGCATTCAAGGGATTACTTGAAAGGTATTTTAATTAAAGTTGAACGCACTGGGCATCTCAAGGGATTACTTGAAAGGTATTTTGCATAATAAGCATATAAGGAATATAGTTAAACAGCCGACCCCAGGGACTGACATGACAGACATTATTATCTGCATTGCGGTCTCTTTCCATATATTTGCTCCCCCAATACAAAAGAAACGTCCCTACTCCGGGACGTTTCTTTTTGCAGTAAATATATTTTCATTTAATATTTATTTTGTACGCATGATATGTACACAGTATACATAGATATTCTGTATCTTTTTCGCTTCAACGCCATCTACATGAATAACCGGCTGTGTCTCGGAGGGTGTCGTATAAATTTTAAAAACAATTCCATCCTGGTTTACTCTCATATTCCGGATCGGCTTGGATGCATAATCTTTTTTAGGTACACCGATGTAATTAAAAATAATATCGTAGGTATCCGGATGGGTGAAACAGAGAATGATTTCATCCTTCTCATACATTCCGATAATTTCCCGGGCCTCCTCAAAGGTCATGTTGGTACATTTGTACTCGCCCTCATTAAACAGGGTATTCATGTTGGTGTTATCAAGCAGTAGTAAGGGGTTATTCAATTTTTTTGACATATGGGACCACTCCTTCCTGTTAGCTGTCCAAGCAGCGGATAATATCCAAAGCATAGGAACTGATATTGATTCTTATACCTTAAGTATAGGAAATCAATGGATAAAAGTCAATAGAGTGGCTTAAAAGAACCCCTGAGCATCCTTTTTTCCAGGAGATATAACCGCTTGGAAGGGATGGTCAGGGGTTCTTTAGATTTATAACTGGTTGATGGATCTCTTAATGTAGGTAGTATGCAGAATATCATGGGCCTTATGGCTTCCCGGTTTACCGAGATACTCGGCATAAAGCTTTTGAATGGCGGCATTCTCATGAGATTTACGGATTGGCATGGCAGCATCCTGGTTATAGAGTGCTTTTGCACGCTCCGTACGAATATCGGTGAAGTTTCTCACACTGGCAGGCTGGATTGGCTGTCCGCCGCCATTAACACATCCGCCGGGGCAACCCATGATTTCGATAAAGTGGTAATTTGCCTCACCGGATTTCACGGCTTCCAGTAATTCTCTTGCATTGGACAGACCGGATGCAACGGCTACGTTGATATCCATTCCCGCAACGTGATAGGTGGCCTCTTTAATACCCTTTGTTCCTCTGACTTCAGCAAAATCAGGACTCGGAAGCTCCTTGCCGGTAAGTGTCTCAACGGCAGTACGGAGAGCCGCCTCCATAACACCGCCGGTAGCGCCGAAGATAACTGCGGCACCGGTGGAATCACCAAGAGGATTATCAAACTCCTCTTCCGGAAGAGAAGCAAAGTTTAAGCCGACACGGTCAATTATTCTGGCGAGCTCTCTGGTGGTAATGGAGATATCCACATCAGGAACACCGGCAGCATTCTGGTCATCTCTGCCGATTTCAAATTTCTTTGCGGTACAGGGCATTACACTGACCATAACGATCTTCTTCGGATCAATGCCCATCTTCTCAGCATAATAGGTCTTGGTAATGGCTCCGAACATCTGCTGGGGAGACTTGCAGCTGGACAGGTTATCCAGCATATCCGGATAGTAGTGCTCACAATATTTGATCCAGCCCGGTGAACAGGAGGTGATGAGAGGAAGGACTCCCCCATTCCGGATACGGTCAAGGAGCTCAGTCGCCTCCTCCATAATGGTAAGATCGGCGGAGAAATCCGTATCAAATACTTTATCAAAGCCCAAGCGACGGAGAGCAGCGACCATCTTACCCTGCACATTGGTTCCGATCGGATATCCGAATTCTTCGCCAAGGGCTGCACGTACGGCAGGAGCTGTCTGTACGATAACATACTTATCGGGATCTTCGATTGCCGCTAATACCTCATCCGTATAATCCTTCTCTGCCAGTGCGCCGGTCGGGCAGACGGCAATACACTGACCGCAGGATACGCAGCTGGTATCGCCAAGGCCCATATCAAAGGCACAGGCAACACTTGTTCCGAAGCCACGCTCGTTGGCACCGATTACGCCGATACCCTGAACTCTGTCGCATACGGCAACACAGCGTCTGCAGAGAATACACTTATTATTATCACGTACCATATGAGGGGAAGTATTATCAACATCATAATGGTTACGATCACCCTCATAATAGTTTTCGTTATCTACCTTCAGATCATTGCAGAGCTTCTGGAGCTCACATTTCCCGCTTCTGACGCAGGACAGACACTTCTTGTCGTGGTCGGAGAGGATCAGCTCCAAGGTTTGTTTGCGGGATTCCAATACCTTGGGAGTATTTGTTTTAATCTCCATACCTTCTGCTACGGGATACATACAGGAGGCTACGAGGCTTCTGGCACCCTTAACCTCTACCACGCAGATGCGGCAGGCGCCGATTTCATTGATTTCCTTTAAGAAGCATAAGGTAGGGATATCGATATGAGCTTGCTTGGCAGCCTCTAAAATAGTGGAACCCTTCGGTACATCGATGGGCATACCATTTATTTTGATATTTACAGTTTCCATATTTTCCTCCTTTATCGCTTAGAGATAGCACCAAAGCGGCATTTTTCCATACAAGCTCCGCACTTGATACATTTACTCTGGTCGATGACATGGGCTTCCTTAACCTTACCCTGGATCGCGCTGTTCGGGCAGATCCTGGCGCATAAAGTACAGCCTTTACATTTATCCGCGTCAATAATATAGGACAGAAGCGATTTACAAACGCCGGAAGGGCATCTCTTATCAACGACATGGGCCACATATTCATCCCTGAAATAGCGCAGAGTGGATAATACCGGGTTCGGAGCTGTCTGTCCGAGACCGCAGAGAGCATTCTCCTTAATGTAATAGCAGAGCTCTTCCAAGCGGTCAAGGTCCTCCAGGGTTCCATTGCCCTTTGAGATCTTGTCTAACATCTCGGAGAGGCGTTTGGTTCCGATACGGCAGGGGGTACATTTACCGCAGGACTCATCCACGGTGAATTCCAGGAAGAACTTCGCAATATCCACCATACAGTTGTCTTCATCCATAACAATCAAACCGCCGGAACCCATCATGGAACCGATACGGATCAAGTTGTCATAGTCAATCGGAATGTCAAAGTGTTCCGAAGGAATACAACCGCCGGACGGACCGCCGGTCTGCGCCGCTTTAAATCTCTTGCCGTTTGGGATACCTCCGCCGATGTCTTCAATTACTTCGCGAAGTGTGGTGCCCATGGGGACTTCAACAAGGCCGGTATTTTTGATTTTGCCGCCCAAGGCAAATACTTTGGTTCCCTTGGACTTCTCGGTTCCCATGGAAGCAAACCATTCCGGTCCGTTTAAGATGATCGGAGGGATGTTGGCATAGGTTTCAACATTATTTAAGATGGTAGGCTTCTGGAATAAGCCTTTCTGTGCAGGGAACGGAGGACGAGGGCGGGGTTCGCCGCGGTTGCCCTCGATGGAGGTCATAAGTGCGGTTTCCTCGCCACATACAAATGCACCGGCACCAAGTCTTAAATCAATATCAAAATCAAAACCGGTTCCGAATATATTCTTACCAAGAAGGCCATATTCCCTCGCCTGGCCAATCGCTATCTTAAGCCGGTCTACGGCGATCGGGTATTCGGCACGGACATAGATATAGCCCTGGGTAGCTCCGATTGCATATCCTGCGATTGCCATAGCCTCAAGTACGACATGCGGATCTCCCTCTAAAACAGAACGGTCCATGAATGCGCCGGGATCGCCTTCATCCGCATTACAGCAGACATACTTTTGATCAGCATCGTTACCCTTGGCCAGCTTCCACTTCATACCGGTAGGGAAACCGCCTCCTCCGCGGCCGCGGAGACCACTGTCAAGGATCATCTGGATTACCTGGTCCGGAGAGAACTCGGTTAAAACTCTGCCGAGAGCCTCATAACCATTGGTGGCAATGTATTCATCAATATTCTCAGGATTGATCACACCGCAATTACGGAGTGCAATTCTATGCTGTTTTTTGTAAAAATCAGTATCATTTAAGGACTTTAATTTGCCCTCGGCATCTTCCTCCTTATAAACAAGGCGGGTAACGATACGGCCCTTTACCAGATGCTCAGACACAATCTCAGGAACATCTTCCGGTGTTACCAGAGCATAGAAGGTGGCTTCCGGATAGACAATCATAATCGGACCCAAAGCACAAAGACCATGGCAGCCGGTCTGTACGACAGCAATTTCTTCCTTCAGCCCGGCCTTATTTATTTCAACCTGCAGGGTTTCTAAGATTTTGGGGGTTCCTGAGGAAGTACACCCGGTTCCACCACAAACCAATACGTGTGAACGATACATAATGTGACCTCCTTTGGATTAACCGAGTGACTCGGATATGGTATATTTTTTTATAACCTGACCACGGATGACATGCTGCTCCAATACTTCAAGCGCTTTTTCCGCTGTCATTTTAACATAGGTTACTTTTTCTTTTCCAGGCTCCAATACCTCAACGATCGGCTCGTACTGACAGAGTCCGATACATCCGGTCTGGACAACAGCAACATTAGTCAGGCCCTTCGATTGTACTGCATCGGAAAGGGCGGTTAATACCGGCCTTGCGCCACTGGCAATACCGCAGGTTGCCATACCGACCACAACACGGGTCTGATTATGGCTTTCATTGCGAAGACCCATCTGGCCCTGCATCATTTCCTTGATTGCCTTAAGCTCTTCTAGAGATTTCATCTGTTTTCCTCCTATTTGAAAATGCGTAATACGTTCATAGTGGCAACGGTCATATGCGGCAACCGCCGTCCACCTCCTGTTGGTTTTCTTCCAGATACTCTTTTATATAAGCAGCCACCTTAGGAACATAAAACGGGATGTCTCCAAGTATTTCGCGTAGCTGCCGGGTATCAAGCGTGAACACCTTCCCATCAAAGCCATAGGTATATAAAAAATCAATCTGTGTATTTGAAATTATTAATGTATAGATCGTGCTGTTGATATCACCAAGCGGCATCCGGTCAATATGGGACAATCCGAATATTGCCGTAACCTTAGTTCCCAAATTTACGGATGACTCCATATGGAAGCTTCCGCCCGTACTGATTGCCGCCTGTTTCATAAAAGGAATTCCTAAGCCGACACCTCTTGTTGTTCTTGTCGTATAGAAAGGGTCCTCTGCCCGGGAAAGCTGTTCACGGTTCATTCCACAGCCATTATCGGTAATCCGTAGGGTAAGTGTATCATCTGATGTACTAATATAGATCTCAATCTCAATTAGGCCGGCACCGGCCCGGACTGAATTGTTCGCAACATCCAATACATTAAGAGATAATTCCGTCATCATACTTAATTATATTTTGAGATAATTCCGTCCAGGTCATCAAGCGTTAATTTCCCGTATACATCCTCATTTACGGTTAATACGGGCGCTAAGCCACAAGCACCGATACAACGGCAGGACTCCAGGGAGAACTTACCGTCCGGTGAGCATTCGCCGTCCTTGATACCAAGCAAATCCTGAAGTTTGTTAAAAATATCACCGGAGCCTTTTACGTAGCAAGCTGTTCCTAAGCATACAGAGATTTTATATTTACCCTTCGGATTCAGGGAGAACTGGGAATAAAAAGTAGCTATTCCGTATATTTTCTCTAGGGGAACATTCATTTCGTCCGATATCATGGTCTGCACTTCAATCGGAAGGTAGCCATAAATATCCTGTGCCTTTTGTAAGATGGGCATCAGAGCGCCTTTGTCGTTACGGTGATCATCAATCACCTTTAAGAGTGCGGCCTCCTGCTCCTTCGTTCCTGCAAAGGGTACGGATTTTTTTGTTATACCCATTGTAATACCTCCTCATATAATGTTAACGCCACAAAACACTAACATTATACCATAACTGTGTTAAAAAATCTACAAAAAATATCAACAAGTTTCGATGAATATAATACTTTTGGTGTATGCAAGGTGTATAATTGAATTGGAAAAGTATAGTATTGATCCATAGGAACAGGCTGGCTGCCGACTATTCTACATTGTATTTTACGACATAAAGTATTATAATGATAATAGTTTTATTTTATAATACAGGGTGACCGGAGAAAACATGCTTCCCGCGGGTGTCCGGTTATTACGGTGAGTTTACAATTATACCTGAGGAAGGGGCAGAAAATGAACGATTCAAATATAAATACAACAGATCAATTAATCAAATCCGTGCCGGGAGGTATTGCAAGACTTGCCCTGGATGATGATCTCACCATTCTGTTTGCAACCGAATCCTTCTATTCATTGATTAAAAATGTAACGGATAAGGTTAACCATGCTGTACCCATGGCTTTGCTTCGGATTGTGTACTCTGCGGATATTATCTATGTCACACAGCAGCTTGCCTCCCAGAAGCACAGGAAGGATAATTTGATCAGCCTTAATTTCAGAACTCTTCAGCCGAATGGCAGCTTCAAATGGGTTATGATCAGCGGAAGCAGGACGGAAGAGGTCCACCAATCCGGTAATAAATCCGTACCCGTTTATTCCTGTATTGCCATGGATGTGACGGATCATATGATTAGTTATAAAAAACTGGAGCAGGAATTCGATTATCACAGAACGATATCCGAGCTTTCCAGGGAGCTTTATTTTGTGTATGAGATTGCCAAGGATACATTAAGCTTCACGGAGCTGTTCCGCGAGGTATTCGGAAGAGATGCCGAAATCAGGGAATTCAGCAAGAAGCTGGAGAAGGCGAAGATAATCTATTCTACGGAATTACCGGCCGTAATTAAGATTTTTAAGAGTATGATGGGCGGAAAAAAGCAGGTTCGATTCGAGGCCCGGCTGATTCCAAAGGATGGGATTCCTACCTGGTACAGCTGTTATGCCTCCATCATTTTTGATGAAAATAAAAATCCATACCGTGTCATCGGTAAGCTGGCGACCATCAATGTAAAAAGGAAAGAACTGGAGGCGGCTGCGGTACCTAAGCTGGATGCCCTGACTAAGGTCTGCACCAAGGATTATGCGGAGGGAGCGATAGCCGAGGCTATGGCAAAACAGGAACCGGAAGTCTTGTCGGCATTACTTCTGTTCGATGTCCGTAATTTTAAGGGAATCAATGAGATATTGAAGACAGTGAATGGGGAGAATATCTTGACCACCTTCGCAAGTTTTTTAAAAAGTAAATTCCGCGGCTCAGATATTATCGGAAGAGTAAGCTTAAGTGAATTTGTCGTATATGTTAAGGACATTTTCTCTTATCGGAATGCCTTAGAGAAGGCAGAACTGATATGTAAGGAGTCAGAGGGACTGTTCAGCTTTGAACATAACAGGAACGGACTAACGATCAGTATCGGCATAGCATTTATGAAGGGGGAGCAGCTGGAATATCCGACTCTTCTTGCCAATGCCAAAACAGCACTGGTTATGGCAACGAAGAATAGTTCCACCTCCTTTGAAGTGTTTTATGGAACGGTAGGTAATTAGTCCATAGCAAACGGGAATACTTCTGTTGAAGGAGAATAAGCCATAGATTCGGAGTACAAAAGGAAGCAAGCATCAATAATGGAGGATCAAAATGACGATTAAAGATATTAAGGAAGCATTGGGAGCAAGATATATTACCGGAGAGGAACTAAAAGACAGGGAAGTGCATTCCGCTTGCGGCTCTGACATGATGAGCGATGTGCTTGCCTTTGTCAAGGATCAGGCGGTGCTTCTGACTGGCCTATGTAATCCTCAGGTGATCCGTACGGCGGAGATGATGGATATCATCTGTATTGTATTTGTCCGAGGTAAGGTGCCGGATGAGAGCATGGTTGAGATGGCAAGGGAGAGGAATATCGCCCTGATGACCACCGGACACCGCATGTTTTCCGCTTGTGGAATTTTGTACGAAAACGGGCTGCGTGGAGGGACAACATATCGATGAATGATAAAATCACTTTATTTTATGAAGTTCCAGCAGATGATTTTACCAGAGCGGGAGAAGCCTCCAGTAATGTTAAAAGTATGCTAAAGCAGATGGGAGTCAGCCCGGAAATCATCCGTAAGGTCGCTATCGCCATGTATGAGGGAGAGATTAATATGGTGATCCACGCCAGCGGGGGAACCATAGATGTTACGATATCTTCGGAGGAGATCCGGATGGTCCTTAAGGATCAGGGGCCTGGGATTGAAAACATTGAACTTGCAATGCAGCCGGGATATTCCACGGCGCCGGATAATATCAGGAACCTGGGCTTCGGGGCAGGCATGGGCCTGTCGAATATGAAGAAGTACAGTGACCGGATGGAAATCGACAGTACCGTAGGGGTAGGTACTACGGTTATCATGTGGGTCAGAATGTCCTGATAGGAATTTTAGCCGGACAGAGCAGGGGTACTTGCAATATACATACAAATCGGTATAATATTAAAATTATATGGGAATGGAAGCTGTCTCCATCAGCAGTGATACGAAAGGATTATTCGGCAGATGATAGAACCTGTTAATCCGTTATTGCTGAATTTTGAGACAGCTCCTTATGTACCGCAGAACGCATATTGCAGGAGGGGAGGGAAAGGGATGAGTAAATTCTTTACATCGGTACATCTGAGGGAAGAGCTATGCAAGGGATGTATTAACTGTATTAAACGCTGCCCGACACAAGCAATTCGTGTTCGCGCCGGTAAAGCAGTCATTACGAAAAAATTCTGTATTGATTGCGGCGAATGTATTCGAATCTGCCCTCACCATGCGAAGGAAGCCACCTATGATTCGCCTAAGATAATACAAAATTTTGAATATAAAGTTGCCTTGCCGGCGCCCTCCCTCTACGGACAGTTCAATCACCTGGATGATGTCAACATTATATTGACAGCGCTAAAGAAGATGGGCTTTGATGATGTATATGAGGTCAGTGGGGCTGCGGAGCTAGTATCGGAAATGTCAAGAAAATATGTACAGGAGCATAAGGAGCAGTGGCCGATTATCAGTACGGCCTGCCCCACAGTGGTCCGGCTGATCCGGGTCCGGTTTCCGGATCTGATTGAGCATCTGCTTCCCATCTGTGCGCCGGTAGAGCTGGCTGCGTCCATAGCAAGACAGAATGCCATGGAGAAGACGGGGCTTCCGTCAGAAAAAATAGGAATCATATTTATCTCGCCCTGCCCGGCAAAGGTTACGGCGGTGAAGTCTCCCATTGGCTCCGGTAAGAGTGATATCGATGCGGTTCTTGCCATTAAAGAGGTATATCCGATGCTGCTTCCGCTGATGAAACAGAGCATTGACGATGTGGAGGAGCTGGGAATTTCAGGCAGGATCGGCATCAGTTGGGGAGGAACCGGCGGAGAAGCCGGTGGATTGTTAATTGATAATTATCTGGCTGCAGACGGCATTGAGAATGTAATCCGTGTCCTTGAGGATCTTGAGGACCGGAAGTTTGATCAGCTGGAATTCATAGAATTGAATGCTTGTGCAGGCGGATGTGTCGGCGGAGTACTGACGGTGGAAAATCCCTATGCTGCCAAGGTAAAGCTGAAACGGCTTAGAAAATATATGCCCGTGGCCTGTTCCCGGTTGTCCGGCAGCAGGATAAAAGAAGCCTTCTGGACAGATGAAGTAAAGTATGAGCCGGTCTTTAAGCTGGGCACGGATATGCAGGATAGTATTACCAAGATGTCAAGGGTGGAAGAGCTATGTGAGAAGTTTCCGGGATTGGACTGCGGCTCCTGCGGGGCACCGACCTGTAAGGCCCTGGCGGAAGATATTGTACGGGGTGTGGCCAGGGAGCAGGATTGCATCCATATTCTTCGTGACTATATCCATAAGCTGTCGGATGAATTGTCCAGGATTGATTCAAAGAAATAAGCCGGGCATATAAGAGTAACCGTAGATTGTTAAGGAAGCAGGTGAAAGAATGCCAAGAAGTAAGAGATATTTCCTGCCGGTTTTCCTCCTCATATTATCCATGGTCTTCACCGCCTGTGGAACGATAAATGAGGGAGAAAACGCAGGTACCAAGGAACTTGACCCCCTCCCGAAGGAGCTGGCTGTCGAAGCGAAGGATGAGCTGTTTAAACTGATACTTTATCTGGATAAGGACAGGTATGCTGCCGACGAAGTTATTAACTGCTACGCAACCTTAGAATATATCGGAGAGGAAGACAGCATTACGGTGTACAGCGGGGACCCTTTGGTTGGCTTTGGGATCAAAGATGATAAATATTTTGAGGGAGGATATTCGGTTCATACCATACTAATGAATACGACCTTTTTAAAAGGTCAGAGTACCGAATACCAATTTGTAAAAAGCGGCGGATGGAGTGGAGATGATCCCAATAAGGAGTTCTATGAGACGTTTTATTCGGAGCCGGAGCTGATACTGCCTGCCGGAGAGTATGAGATCTCGGCAGCCATTAATTGTTCTTTGGTTTTGGAGGATATCATAGGATCAGAATATACCCTATCGGCATCTGCCAATATTACGGTTACAAAATAACCGAAGGTTCCAACAGGAAAAAGCCTGTAAGCATAAAGCAGGAGGCTTTTGAAATTGATAAGAATACAGAAGGGGGTAAGCTAAGAGCGCTTGCAGACAAGCTCTTAGAAGAATTATGACAGTAAATCAACTGATCAATACAAATCAATTCCAGGTGCTGAATGAAGGAGCCAATCCGGAAAGGGAGATTACAGTACCGTATTGCTGTGATTTGTTAAGTATTGCTATGGGCAGGATGCCTGCCGGTGCCGCGTGGGTGACGGTGATGGGGAATATCAATACCCTGGCGGTAGCTACCCTGACGGATGCGGCTTGCATCATCCTGGCAGAGGGCAGCAAACTGGATGAACCTGCCTGTAAGAAGGCAGGAGAGCAGGGGATAACGGTATTACTATCGGAGCAGCCGATCTTTGACGCGGCCCTGACGGTATATCAGTTATTGAATGCTTAAGCTTTCCTATGACCTTCATATCCACTCCTGCCTGTCTCCCTGTGGGGATGAGGATATGACTCCCGCCAATATCGTGAATATGGCCGTATTGAAGGAACTGGATGCCATCGCTGTGACGGACCATAATTCCTGTAAAAACTGTCCTGCGGTATTAAGCCGGGCGGAACAGGCGGGAATACTGGCTCTGCCCGGGATGGAATTGTGCACCGTGGAAGAAGTCCATGTACTCTGTTTCTTTGCAGCATTACAGGATGCTCTTGCCTTCGAAGACTATGTATATGCCAGGCTGGTTAAATTCCCGAATAAAGAAACGGTATTTGGCAGGCAGGAAATATACGACAAGGATGATAGGCTGATTGGAACGGAGCCCTTCCTTCTTATCAATGCCGCAGAGATTTCCTTTGACAGCCTGGGGAATCTGATGAGGGAGTATCATGGCGTCTTTATTCCGGCCCATATCGATAAGGGATCGAACAGCCTGATTTCAAACCTTGGATTTATCCCTCCGGATGCTGAGTTTAAGTGCGCGGAGATCAAGGATATGGAGAAACAGGAGGAGTATCTGAGAAAATACCCTTATCTGTCCGGCTGCAATATCATAACAAATTCGGATGCCCATGCCCTGGAATTTATCAACGAGCCAATCAATTATATGTATGTGGAAGCCAAAAGCAGGGAAGAAATAATAAAAGCGTTAATAAATAAAAATTAATATAAACAAAGGAGTTTATACTATGGAGCTAGTTGAAATCAGAGAACTATACCGCAATAAAGAGCAGTATATCGAAAAGAAGATTACCGTGGGAGGTTGGATCCGCAGCGTCAGAGATTCAAAAACCTTTGGTTTTATTGTAATGAATGACGGAACCTATTTTGATACTCTGCAGATCGTTTATCATGACAGTATGGATAATTTTGCGGCGATATCCAGATTAAATGTGGGGTCTGCAATCATAGCAACCGGTAAGCTGGTGGCGACACCGGAGGCCAAACAGCCCTTTGAAATACAGGCAGAGGAAGTAACCGTTGAAGGAGCCTCCACATCGGATTATCCGCTTCAGAAGAAGAGGCATACACTGGAGTACTTGCGGACGATTACTCACTTAAGACCCAGGACAAATACCTTCCAGGCAGTTTTCCGTGTTCGCTCCTTAATCGCATATGCGATCCATAAATACTTCCAGGACAGGGACTTTGTTTACGTACACACTCCCATTATCACTGGCAGTGATGCGGAAGGCGCCGGTGAAATGTTCCGCGTAACAACCCTGGATATGGATAATCTTCCGAGGACGGAGGAGGGAACCATTGATGTATCCCAGGACTTCTTCGGCAAGACGACCAATCTGACGGTAAGCGGACAGCTGAATGGCGAAACCTATGCGATGGCCTTTAAGAATATCTATACCTTCGGACCTACCTTCCGTGCAGAAAACTCCAATACAACCCGTCATGCAGCAGAATTCTGGATGATCGAGCCGGAAATCGCTTTTGCCGACTTAAAGGATGATATGGCCTTGGCAGAAGGTATGCTGAAATATATCATAACCTATGTACTGGAGCATGCCCCGGAGGAGATGCAGTTCTTCAATCAGTTTATGGATCAGGGACTACTGGAGCGCCTTCACAATGTAGCCGGCTCTGAGTTCGGCCATGTTACTTATACACAGGCGATTGAAATCCTGGAGAAGAATAATGATAATTTTGATTATAAGGTGTTCTGGGGCTGCGACCTTCAGACGGAGCACGAACGCTACCTTACCGAGCAGATATTCAAAAAGCCTGTCTTTGTAACGGATTATCCGAAGGAAATCAAAGCTTTCTATATGAAGCTGAACGAGGATAATAAGACAGTAGCGGCTATGGATCTTCTGGTTCCCGGAATCGGGGAGATAATCGGCGGCAGTCAGAGAGAAGACGATTATGACAAGCTAGTTAAGAGGATGGAAGAACTGGGACTGAATGCAGAGGATTATGATTTCTACCTTGATCTCAGAAAATACGGCTCCGCAAGGCATGCGGGCTTTGGCCTCGGCTTTGAGCGCTGCGTAATGTACCTGACCGGTATGGGGAACATTCGTGATGTGGTCCCCTTCCCAAGAACGGTAAACAACTGTGAACTGTAAGAAGTATATTACCCGGCTTATATGTAATATTATTTAAGATCTCCGGCAAGGGAATACCATGATGATAACGATAAAGGGGATGCAGCTAACTGCATCCCTGTTTTATGTATTCCTATATCCAATTCTTACGGTAAGAGCTATTCTGATTTTGTTCCGCAATTCGAACAGAAAACGGTGCCTGCAGCAAGTTCTGCTCCGCAGCCGGTACATTTGCTGACTTCCGGAATCTGAGTACCGCACTTGGGACAGAATTTGGTATCCTTTGCTACGGGACTGTTGCAGGAAGGGCAGGAAATATTAGTGTCTGCCTTGGGCTGAGATAATCCGGCGGCTATCTCAGCGGCAGAGGTGGTAAACTGCCCTGCAACATCCGAGAATACGCCTTGGAAGCCTTTCTCCTTGAAGGACTTACTGCTGACCTTGAAATCAATGATGAAGGTTGCAGCAATTAAACCGATATAAGCTAATAGAGAAAGCCAGAAGCCGAAGCCTCGATCAATATCAACACCAAAATCGGATAAATCTATGCCATAATATTTGCCTGCTGCAAAGGATGTAATAACAAAAGTAAGAATAATGGCTAACAAAGAGGTTGCTAAGTAAAGAATTTTTTTGTAATTCTCAAACGCAGGAATAAAAGGAATGACCAGAAAGAAGATAGCAACCAGGAGCAGGATAAACATTAAGAAAGAGTGTGATATAAGACGAAACCCTGAAATGCTTCCCGAAAAGCCCCATACATCCACACTTACCCAGGGCAGAAAAAAGAATAATAAGTTTACCGCACTGATAATCAGCCGGGGCTCCTTTTTGAACTTATTTACATAATCCATAACATACCTCCCACATATTATATTTTGGTTCAGACCATGCCTACATTATACCATAATATGTAATATAATCAATTAGAATTAATGGATCAGATAGAGATTATACCATCTATTATCGGATG
The DNA here is from genome assembly GCA_023423335.1 of Bacillota bacterium. Lineage (GTDB taxonomy): Bacteria > Bacillota > Clostridia > Lachnospirales > Lachnospiraceae > Mobilitalea. The sequence continues at coordinate 130,843 of JAFAFU010000059.1, forward strand.
TCCCATCTGATACCCGATATAATTTCATTTACTGTAGATGATTTAAAATAAAGATTAATACAAAACCGGCAGCCATGAAGCCGAGGATAATCCGGGCGATGATGTAGGGCTTCTTATAGAAAGCGGGGTAGGCGGAGGAAATATCCTCCTCATCCGTATCCGGTCCATAAGCTTCACCATCGATAGCTTCATCCGTGTCCGGGGAGCCGGTATGATCCGTAGCTTCTTCAGGGTTAAGAAGACTAATCAGCACCATGGCGTTGGCATAATCCGCTTCGTTTACGTAAATCTCCGTTCCAAAGACGGAAAAGCCCATCAGAATGGTCATATAACCACCGGTGAATTTATCTTTCTTAAAGCAGGGAATTCCGTTGCTTTGTAATAAACTCATCATAATCCCGGCCTCTACCGTATTAATAACAGTAGCAACTAATACTGGTTCCATAGTCTCTATAACAGTTTTATCGGAATCCGGCAATCCTTCGGATAACTTTATACCACAATCCGGACAAACAGTTATCCCATCTTGACATAAGTTATTGCATCTCGGACAATACATGGATTTTGCATACCTTTCCTGAGGTTTTATATATTAACAGTTTCGTTGCATCGGATTAATACCCTGAGAATACGGAGTAACATATCATAATTACGGGCGGTATTATTGCGCCAGCTTTCGGAATAATGTCCGTAGATCGGATGGGAGGGGGCTAATGCGACTTCATGATTCATCAAACGGTATGCGTCGTCCAGAAGCTGCTCCGCAGCACCCTCCCGCATAAATTCGGGGAAGAGGGAAAAGCCGCTGATTGCTTCCAGGTTTGCCAGCCATTCATAGAACCTTCTGCTTCCGATTGGCGCCATAGCCGCAGGTGCGGAGCCTGAGATATAGTAAATTCCTTCTTTGCGGGTCCAGAGATACCCGAGGTATTTTCGCTGTATATCCTCACTAAGATACGGATTATTCTGTAATAACCAGACGGGGTGAACCATATAGGCACGGAGGAGAATCTCGTTGCACCGGTGATTTTCCGCCTCCCAGATATCCTCAATAAATACGCCATTTTGGAATGCCTTTGTAATGTTTTCGGCACAGACCTTACGCTTGTGCTGTATTAACGGGTTATCCGGATCAAACAGACTCAAATTGGCAGCAACGATGGTATTCAGGGCGATAACAAAGCCGTAATGCTTTTCAATTCGGTCCGGCCACAGATCACTTCCCTTCAAATATTCTTCCATTCGATGCAGGCATGCTGCCGCCATGGGATCGTTACTATCCAGGCTAAGCTCCCTCATGCGACGTAAGGCTGCTTCGGTTGTAACAAACTTTTGCTTCCTTACAGACTTCGTATCCTGTGTATGAAAGCGTCCCCAAGTGCCGTCCGGCCACTGTTCAGATTTTAGTTGAAGGTACCATTTTGACGACATTATATTATCATACATATCCTTGCATTGGTCAGAAGACTCTGGATGTGGAAGTATTTCCTTAAATAAAATATATCTGGGTACGGGATCGGTAACCCGGTCTAATAAATAATCAATGACAGTATCTAATTTCATCATTTCCCCCCTGATTTATCATACGTACAATTCAAATACTTATCTTTCTATTAATAATTCTTCTGTAATTCCCACACAGAGCTCTCCTTCAAAATCCAATCGGATGACATATGGACGGAATAGGAGCAGCCGGAAAAAGGCCTCTGCTTGAAATTCCGGATCATAATAATTTAAGATGGAGCTTAAAGCGGTCCCGTGGGTGGCAATGACAATGTTTTCACCATTATGGGCGGCCAGGACCTTTCTTAATCCCCTGAGATTCCGTTCTTGAACCTCCGCCAGACATTCAGCCCCTTCTGCCTTGAAATTAAAATCTGCCCACATATTTCTGATATACTGATCGGGGTCACCGAGGTAACCGATTCCAATCTCCCTCTCGCGAAAATCCTCGTCCGTATGTATTGCCATATGTAAGGTAAATGCCAAATCCTTTATGGTGTCCATACTTCTCTTATAGGGACTGGACATTAGGAAGTGGAGATTCTTGCTGCACAGAAAGGCAGTAACTTCTTTTGTATCCCGCAGGCCAACCTCTGTCAGCGGACGGGTACGATCGTCTTTCACACCGGAATCCGGTTGGGCGTGCCGGACAAAATAAATACGGGTCATAGCTGTCCTCCCTAAAGAAATATATATATTAATTGCGGCAGTATTTGCACTAAGATGCATTTATGGGTGTCTTTTTAATTTCAATCATACGCAGGATATCTATAAGGTCCAAGGGAGTAAATACTCTGTAGCGGAGCCAGCCCCCCTCCCCGCAGGGATATCTGTTATTCCAAAGCTCCCTGGTTTTGTGCTGGCAGGTATCCAATATACCTTCCAGCCGGTCTTTATCCTTACCGCTGATTTGCAATAATATGGTAAAGGCTTCTTTTTCAAAAAACAGATGACACAGATGTTTGGATCTATGGGAATATTTATAGCACCATCCGTAGTGGTTTCCAAAAGGAAAAGTGAGCTCGGACTTTAAATCGTATCTTTTCTTAAGCTCCTGCTCAAATTCCTGCATCAGAACAAGAGCGGACACGCCAAGATATTCACTGATATCTCCCTCGGACGGAGGGGTACTTTTATCCAACATTCTCTCATACATAACACACTGCTCCTTACGAATTCAATAACCTTGAAACCGGTATATAACTTAGAAGGCGGATTTTATCCGGAGAAGCTCTCTTCGCCTGCCATGTTGAAATGGATCATATCAGCAATCAGCTTCTCATCGATCGCTTTATCATAGGGAATCTGAAAAGCACCCTTTGAGGTTTTATAATCGGACAGGCGGTCGGCAAACTTCTCTATGGTCTCAGGACCGGGGTAAATACCGATATGGTTTTTGTGGGCAGCAAAATGTATAATATTGTACTTTGTATAGAAGGTGGGCATCTGCCAGCTGATTTTCTCCTTTAATTCCGGCTCGGCTGCTAAGATTAGCTTTTTCAGTTCCTTTAATTTAGGTTGTATCTCCGGAGAGCATGCAGCAATATATTCATCAACTGTCCGGTATTTATTCTCTGACATAATATGGTTTCCTTTCATTAAAATGATTGACCGTTTGGTTATAGATAGAATTTATCCGAATTGCATAATAGCATTTGCCAATATTTTACCACAACCGAACATATGTTTCAACCGAACAAAACGTTAAATTTTAGCTTTTCATAAATCGGCTTTTGTAAAGGATATTCGGACCACAATGCGAAATGCCCCGACAAGCCCGAAGATAATAAAGACCGTATCGGTACGTCGGCTTGTAATTTATTAACAATATTGATATTATGACATATATGACATGCTGTTGTCAGGTTTTTTACTTTATAATTCAATAGTAAGTTATATGTAGAAAAGCAGCTGTTTATTTATGAGTCTCTTTAAAATGGAAATGGAGAAAAATGAGGAGGATATTTATAATGATTACGGTCGAAAAATTGATGTCAATCGATAAAAATAACTTGCAGGAGGCATCAAAAGCCATTGACAAACAGGATTTACCACAGCTTGTTGAATGGCTGTCGGAAAAAGATGATAAAATCAGATACCAGTCATTACTGCTGCTTCAAAATCGTTCATTATACTTTGATGATGTGTACCCGTTCTGGGATATGTTCAGCAGTAAAATTAAAAGCGAAAACTCTTATCAGAGAAGTATTGGTCTCATGCTTATCGCTGATAATGCAAAATGGGACAATGACAATCGAATAGACAGTATTATTGATGAATATCTTACTCTTTTAAATGATGTAAAACCGATAACGGTACGCCAATGTATACAGTCATTACGTAATATAATACCCTATAAGGATCACTTACACCTTCAGATTGCACATAAGCTTATGTCAATTGATCTTTCGGAGGTTAAAGAAACAATGCGAAAGCTCATATTGACTGATATATTGGAGATACTTGCAATCATTAGAAAGCATCGGTCAGCGGATGAAATAGAATGCTATATTTTAAATGCTCTTTCGGGTCAGGTGCTGGATAAAAAGGCAAAAAAGCAAATTGAGTCAATGCTGTAGTCAGCATACGCATCCAAGGAATGGAACGGATTAATCAACCAGGTCCGTACTGAATAATGAACCCTGCCAAGGATTAGTTTGGCAGGGTTCTCTATTAATTTTATAAAGATCATATATCATGCGGGTCTATTGATATCAGAAGAGGATTACTGCTTAAAAACTACATGCTTTACCCGGTCCAAAGATAATAGCAATATGATTCCCAGGACTCCGGCCGCCATTAATTGTCCGGCTCCGACAGATAACATCATAAGAGGAATGGGGTCCGCTTCAAAGTAAGCATATTTTAATATAAAGGGGACCACCAGGGCATTGACCAGGATAGGAGGCACCGGCACCAGGAGCTTATACCGTCTTAACTGATAGGAAAGAATTGCGGCAATCAGTGTAGCCAGGGAGCCGAAGACAATGTCCAGTACATCTGAACTGGCAATCAGATTACTTAAGAAGCATCCGATCGCAAGACCGGGAATGGCAGCAGGGGTAAAGAAGGGAAGGATGGTCAGGGCTTCCGCAACCCGAAACTGCACCGGACCGAAGCTGGAGAAATTAAATACCAATACCAGCACGGTATAAATAGCTGCAATCACTGCAGCCTGGGTGATAAATAAAGTCCTTTTGTTATTCATTTTCTTATTCTCCTTTAGTTTTGTTTTAAGGGATGTTTTACAATCCCTTCGTCAGGAAGGTCTCGAACTGACGCTTAGTGATTTGGCAAAGCCTTAATTTGTAAGGCTTTGCGACTTACTAAGTATAGCATGAAAATGGGGGTTGTCAAGTGGTGACTCAAGTTATTATGACGAAACTTTGTGTGAAAGGAGACGAAAACAGATAAAATGACTGACGCAGTATAGTTGGATAGGACAAGAAAGTTATAATATTTAATTGATTAATAATTATTGTTTAATAGAAAAAATTTGCTAATAATACCCACGTTAATGTTTTATTTATTTACATAATATGATAAAATAGTCGGTAAATAAATGGTTTTAATTAAAAGGGGTATTATGAGTTTATTAACTAACATTGTTTTAGTAGGAATGATATTACTGGTATTTAATTTCATTATTTTCTTTGTTGGATTAAAAAGAAATAATTTCAAAAAAGATAGTAGTATGAATGAGGTTAGAAGATATTATTATGGAAATAAAGGAAGAATAAGATATACTAAAAAATATGATTATAGTATGCTTATTTTTGATGAATTTTGGTTGTTATATGGCTATATCTTTATATTATTTTCTATTTATAATTTAGTATTGGTAATTTACGTAAATATACCAAATATATGGATTGGAACAGGTAAATATATAGATGAGATACCTCAGTTAATGATAAATACTTTTCTAGGGGTTTTTGCTGTTATTGGAATAGCGACAGCTATAAATAAAAAGCATTTTATTACGTTTACTATCATCGATATATTTGCAAGTTATAAAATTAGAAATAAAATTTTTAATATGATTTTATTAATATGTTCGACTAATATAATATTTTATGTATCCGTAATAATGAAAAACATGAATATTCAAAAATATTACTTTTCTTTTAAAAGTTTAATTTTTATAAACTTTATCTTGTTTCTTTATTTTGCTTTAAGGACATGTTGGATTGCAGGCAGCATTTGTACCTCTAATCCTCGTTTTGAATTGAAGGGTTTAAATCATTTATATGAGAATTTTTGGTATACAGATATAAAAATGGATACCGATAAATGGGATATAGCTGGAGTAGAACATAATATGGAATATTTATTACAAAGCTATAAAGAAACGCTAAAGAAAATCTCTTTATCTAAATTAGAAAATGTAAAATTTGTTTCAATATTAGAGGTTAATGATGAACTAAAATTTTTGCAATATAGAGCAGTGATTTGGTACTATTCATTCTTCTGTTTTATGTTCTCATTTTTTTCATTATCTATGCAATTTCATTTTAGTCTAATTATAAGCATATTCATTATATGCATAATAATGTGTATGGTTACATATAGTATTCGATCTTTAAGAATAATTACAACCATTATCGTTTATGATAGATGCGGTTACGTTATACAATATGATACAGGAAAATTAAAATACAAAAGAACAATTTCTACTCCAATATCTAAATGGATGAAATATATACATTCTATTCAAAATATTTTGGCATTTTATAAAATAGCCATTAATAAAACAGAAAATGAAGAAGCTGAAAAAGCTATAATAAAATACATAATGAGTAATATGCAAGGCGAAGATGATTTGGATATATTGATGGCTTTGATACTCTATATAAAATATGAGAAAGTTGGAAACACGAGTGAACTGAATGAGATGTATAAGGGAATTCTAACAAAGGGGTTTGGTAAAGTAATAATTAATAGAGAAGGAATTGCATATCAAATGATGAATGCAATCCTAAGTGATATAAATAGAGACATAAAGTTTAAAAATGACAGTAAGATAGAATTAAGAAATCCAAAGCTATATGAGTTTAGTACAGAGCTTAAGTGTTACAATAATAAGAAAGTAAATTAATATACTATAAATAATTTGATAAAAGAATGCTAGGGACGATAAAAGCAATGATAATAAAAAAGCTGTAGTTTTTATTTTACAAAGACTATGGCCACTACTATAATATAGGTAACAGGAAACATAGGGTTAAAACCTATGCTTACTCTAAGTGTTGAATAAAATGATTATTCTAAACTTTCTCAGGGGTCAGGATAATCATTTTTTATTGCTCATCTTTATCAAATGAACAATAAGAGCGATTAAAGCTATAATAAAGATAGCAAATGTTAGCATAAGAAAGTGAAAAAGTTGATGATATTTAGAAGATAATGGGTTTTGTTTCTGACTCAATTTTTTGACTCACCCGGTATTTTATTGATGAGACCAGATAAAAAGAGATAAAGACAGAATTTTTAAAAAAGCCTTCATCTATGCGAAGGATGAAGACTGATAAAACCAGATGAAAGAACATTTCTGAAAGTTTTGTTTTACGTGTGGAAGATCTCGAACACACGAAGGTTAATTGAGGAAGCTTTGATTTATAAGGCTTTCCAATTTAATATAACATGAAAATGGGAGTTGTCAAGTTGTGATATGAGCTTAAATCAATGGTGAAAAAATAAATGCAAATAATATGGATTTATAGGTAAAAATGTATTAAAATGTAAGCATATGATTTATAGGTTGATAACAAGCTAATATTGTGAATAAAGGCAATATATAGATGAATAGTTACGGATTATAGCAATAATGGGAAGTTTAGTTAGGCTTTCATTATGGCTATAGATAGTCGTTATTCGGTTTTCAAATCAATAGGGGGACAGATACTGCTACAGTTTAGCGTTTTCTTCCCGGAACGAAAGGTTTTGAAAGAAAAAGGGGTGTCAGACCTGATGCTACTACAATAATTATGGGGGTGATTATATGTGTAATGATAAAAACAAATATGATAAAGATTTTCTTTTAGCAGAATACAATACACTTAGAAGTGAGATTATTAATTTACAGTCCGCTAAAAATGGTCTTTATATGCTTGTTTTTACTGTCACAGCTTCTTTTTTTGGCTTTGCCTTTTCTTCTGGTGGAATTCAAGAACTTTTCCTTATGCTACCTTTTATGATTTTCCCATTACAAACTAGGTATCAATCATTATCTGAGCAAATAACAAAACTGGGTAATTATATTGCTAAGCATATAGAACCTAATGTTAACGGTTTAATGTGGGAACGAACCTCATTCCAAACACGTGCTTCCCAAAGCAAATCATTTAAAAAGAATAATAGTAGGCTTCCATTTTTCAAACATACATTTAGCATTGTTTGCGTTATTTCTTTGATAACTTTTGCAATTATTAATTTTGATTTAAATAAAAACATTTCGTTTACAAGACTTTTTCTTTTTATTGTTTCAACAATTGTAAGTGTTTTTGTTATAATCAACGAAAAGCGCTTTTTATCTGGTGAAAAATATTTGCATTGGTATAAGTCCTACAAGTTTAATCAAACTTTTAAAATTGAGCCTTAAAAATCACTGAAGTCGTTCAGGTTATCCACACAACAGATTAAAGTAATATTAGATTATTTTTAAATGTGGGTGCTAAACCAGTAAAATTATCATTTAAGAAAGATAATGTAACCGCAGAACATGTGTACAGGAAATGTGGATAAGGTATCTTCCCATTATATTTTATAATGATAATTTCGTTGAAGATGTGAACAATAAATGAGTTAATATAGTAGCATGCACTGCTAGGATAAATACTTGGAATTTAAGATGGGGGGGGGTAAAAAATGAAACCGTTTATAGATATAGATTTAAGACAATCTTTAGAAAATAACAAATTAAAGATGAAAAGTAAAATCGAATTGTACTCTAACGAGGAAATAATGGCCAATGACTTAGAACTTCTTGCTGATAATATGTATGAGGAATTTCATATTCAACCAGTTTTGTTATATAATGAAGATTTTTCGAAGAGGTCTATTAAACAGGGTAAGATAAAGAAGTGGGTAGAACCATTTTTTAGAGACATGGACTGTTAGATAATTGATTTCTTGTAATTACTTCCCATTATGTTTAGTAAGCCCTGATATTCTTGAACATCAATACTTAAAGGATCAGAGTTGACAGCGGCTTATAACGAGCCCTCATTAACATATGTATGGAATTTTGTTGTTGCGATGCTTTCATTTCCAAACGTATGTCGATGATAATATATTGCTGATTTGCAGTGATTAGTTATGAGGAGTAGATTTAGATGAATGACATGATTACAGAAGTTTCAAAACCTTCGGATTGGCCAGCAAATGCAAAAGAATGTGCATTGGAGAATATCTTTAGTGCTGTAATAAAATTTATTGACAATCCAGGCTATGAAACAAAAGAAGTACTTGTTTCGCTTGTCAGTGCCTATGATTTGAATCAGAGATCGTATATAGGTCTCCATCGTGTAACGGAATATGAAGTTCCAATGATAAATTCATTATATATGTATGCGAGAAGAGGGTACCCCGTATCTATGGGGAGGAGATGATCTTGGTGTCGGTGTTGACTCCAGCGGATTTGCACAGGCAATTTATAAAGAATTTGGCTATGACCTTCCCCGGACAGCAAGGGAACAGGCGGATGTGTGCAGGGAAGTTTCCATGGATTATCTGCGGTCCGGTGATTTGATTTTTTATGCAGGCACAGAAGATAATAAGGTAAACCATGTTGGCATTTATATTGGAGAGGAAAAGATCATTCATGCAAAGAACGCACGGGATGGTGTGATTGTTGAAGATATTAACTACCGTACACCATTAAGAGCAGGCAGAGTTATTTCTTAAAGCAACGTATCGGCAACTGATATGATACGTTAATGAAATGATGATATTTTTTCGGATCAATGATGAAACAGCCTTTATCCTTCCCATGGATAAAGGCTGTTTCACGGATAAAAGAATCCTTTTTGAATGTTTTTTATTATTCCAATAGCATCAGCTCTTCTTTTGGAAAACAGATATACTCCGGTAATATATCTTTAACATTATCATAACGTTCGGTTTTTTTTGCAGTTTTCCACCAGATTTTATTGTGTACTTTATTCGAAGTATTTTGTATCAAAAACTCATATTCAAAGGGTGTTTCCGACTGTCCGCTGTATTTTATACGAAACGTATTTTCTTTATTGTGCATATGCGAAGGACGTATGCTATGGGCACGGATTCCTACAAACCGTATGTGATCCTCAATTGGTACCGCAGTGATAAGCTTAATATCCCAATCAAGTGCCAGCAGTTCATATTCACTAAGCTTTTTAATCAGTGAAATATTTTTACAGCCGGTCAGTCTTGCCGCCTTCATCATCTTCGGCTTCTGAAAGATCTCTCTGGTATTACCGGTAAGCAGCTGTTTTCCGGAGTCCATAACCGTTAACCGGTCACAAAATCGATAGATTTCGTCTCTGCTATGTGAAACAATAAATACATCACCGGTATAAGCGTTCAGTATCTCCAAAAGCTCATGCTGCAAGGAATCCTTAAGAAAACTGTCCAGTGCAGAAAAAGGCTCATCAAGCATGATTAAGTCCGGATAATAGGCAAGGATTCTCGCTAATGCCACTCTTTGCTGCTGTCCGCCGGATAATTCAGAAGGATACCGGCCGCCCAGTCCGTGTAAATGAAACCGTTCCAGATATTCTAAAACAGCCGCTTTCTTTTCTTTCCCGGAAAGCTGTAAACCAACCGCAATATTTTCATTTACTGTCATATTTGGAAAGAGAGCATAATTCTGAAACAAATAACCCACGTTCCGCAGCTGCGGTTTTACATTGATTTTTTTATCAGAGTCAAATAGGACTCGATTATTTAATATGATTTTTCCCTCATCCGGTTTTTCGATTCCGGCAATGCATTTTAGCGTCATGGACTTTCCGCAGCCGGAAGCGCCCAAAATACCCATACAGCGCCCCTCATGCAGAAAGGATACATCAAGGGAAAACCCTTTAAACTTTTTTCTGATCGAAACTTCCAAAGACATTAATCCCACCTCCGGATATTCTTCATACCGAAGCCCGATATAATATTTATGGATAATATGATAAAAAAGGATAAAATCAAAATAACAATTACCCAAAAGCCTGCTGCCGGGAAATTACCGGCAGCCACCTCAGAAGCAATTGCGACGGACATGGTTCGGGTTTTTCCCAGAATATTTCCTGCCAGCATGGAGGTTGCTCCATATTCGCCGATTGCCCTGGCAAAGGACAGAACGGTTCCGGATGCGATACCCGGCCCGGCTGCAGGAATAATTATTTTCCAAAATATCGTATGTTCCGACATTCCCAAGGTCCGTGCCGCATAAATCAGATTAACATCTATCTGTTCAAATGCGGCTCTTGTGTTACGATACATTAACGGAAATGCGATGACACAGGCGGCAATCACGCATCCGCTCCAGGTCTGTACAATCTTTATATCAAAGTTAAAATAAAGGAACTTTCCAAAGGGCCTTCTTAAACTGAATAGGAGCAATAGAAAGAAACCCGCTACGGTCGGAGGCAATACCAGAGGTAAGGTAAAAATTCCGTCGATGACCCACTTTAGCTTCCTGCCGGCATTCATAACAAAACGGGCAGCAAATATACCAAGGAAAAATGCCAGGACAGTAGCGGCAATTCCTGTCTTAATTGAGATAAAAAACGGGCTGAAATCAACAGAAGCAACCATAGCGGGCATCGGGCCTCCTCCTTTCTGATTTATTCGGATTATAAATCCGGTTGTTATATAAGACTCTAAGGTATTAAGAGAAGGGATTTATGTATCATTCGGTATAGGCGGAAAATCCGTATGCTTCAAATACTGCCATTGCTTCATCGGAAGATAAAAACTCCATAAAGTCCTTTGACGCCATTATTTGATTCTCATCTGCGTCCGGATTTTTTATCAGACAGGCAGGATATAAAACCGGTGTCTGCAAGCTTCCATCGGGCGCATATGCGATTATTTCTACAGAATTCTTGACGGAATTCGCATCCGTAGCATATACAACTCCAACCTCATTACTTGCCTCACTTACTGCGGCCAATACCGCCGTAACATTGGCGCCTTCGTTAATTTCCATGGCTTCAACCTTATCCCAAATTCCCAGGCTGTTAAAAATCTCACGGGCGTATGCACCAACCGGCACATCCTCCCCGGCTAAGGCTAAATTCTTTGCATCAAAGATATTTTCAAATCCGGTAACCGCGGTTTCTCCTCCCGTTGGTTTAATTAAGACCACGATATTTTCCAGCAGATTTTTTATCGAGTCCGGCTCAATGTAACCGCCCTGATCCAATGCAGATATCTGCTTCATCGCTGCGGAAAAGAATACGTCGCACTCGGCGCCTTCTTCAATCTGTGTTTGTAAGGTTCCTGAACTGTCTGAATTATAGACTAAGGTAACATTTGGATGGGAAGCTTCGTATAATTCTTTGATTTCATCCATCGAATTGGCTAAGCTTGCGGCAAGAAATACATAAACTTCAGAATCCGGCAGTGCATCCGCATCGGAAGAGGTATCATTTGCCTCCGGTACTGCTGCCGCTTCGGTCGGTGTTGTGGTAACCTTATCATTGTCACCCGAAGCAGTGGTTCCCTTGCTGTCATCGGAACAGCCTGTAAAGAACGTAAAACATAGGATTAATACGGTGAATAGACTTAAAAGCTTCTGTTTCATAAATAATTCCTCCTTACTATTTTTTGTTTTTTTGTTTCCTTTCAATCATCCATATCGTTTGCAGATTAGATACAAAACGTAATGGAAATACAAAAATGCTATGAGATATAACATTACATTGATGTTTTGTTGTATGATAAAACGTTTTGTAATAGTTTTTATAACAATTAAAATGTTTTAATAACGTTATGTTGCGTTATGCCATGTTTTATAAATAGTAATTCTAATGTGGATATAGCATAATGTCAATGCAAGGAATAGTAAAAAAACAGACCGTTTTTTATAAAGCTTTTGTTTATTTTTACCGGAAGATTAGTTATCCGCATATCAAAAAATGCCGATTGTTAATCAATATAAATTCATTGATTTAACAAACCGGCATATCGATCTGTACGCATAATATAAGTTATCAGAAGTTGCTTTTTACTTCTGATAAAAGGCGATGCTTTTTCGCCGTAAATCTCGATTATAAGAACACGGTTTATGTTCTTATAATATAAATTGTATATAGAAGAAAGACCTTTTAGGTGGTCGCTGCAATCGTTCCGATTTTCTCTATGTTATAGCCTCCGATCCCCTCTAATTCCATTTGAAAATCCTCGGAATTTAAAATATCAAGAGCTGCTTGAAACGGAGGCTTATCCAGATCTTCCTTTTTGATGATCAAGTCAAGACGTTCTGTCTGAAGAGGGATAAAATCGACCCCATTTACCTGAAGTGCTGATTTTTCATTACCGATACCGATATCGGCACCGCCTCTTGCTACGGTACTGGCTATGGCAAGATGGGAGATACTTTCACGATGATATCCCATAATTGTATTTGGAAGGATATTCAGCTTCTTTAGGTGCTCATCCAGCAATACTCTGGTGCCGCTTCCCTTTTCTCTGTTAATAATCGTTATATCCCTTCTTCTTAAATCCTCCCAGTCCTTGATATCCTTGGGATTGCCCTTCGCAACATAAAACCCCTGCATACGGCTTGCCAGATGAATAATTACCGCAGAAACGCCCGGAAGCATTCTTCTGACATACGGTACGTTATATTGTCCGGTATCGCCGTCCCACAGATGAGCGGTTGCCATCTGGACATTACCATGATAAAGATTATAAAGCCCATTATAACTCCCTACGTAGGAACGCAGGGCTTGTACGCCGTTTGGATGGAACTGCAGATACCTTGACAGGATATCAAGCAGGATATCCTGTCCGCATATGACAAAGCCCTGCTGCTTCGGGTAATCATCACCGGTTACATTAGCTTCCTTCGGCTTATCTGCCTGAAACATAATCCCTTTGGACGGGCTTTGCGCTGCAATATTTGTCCGTATATTCCTGGTGCGGTTTTTATATTCTTCCACATCCTTTAAATCAATTCGAACCTTTTTGCCGACTTTATATCCGTTAAGCTCCCCGCGTTTAATTAACTCATACACGGTATTCTTTGCAATTTTCAGCATATCAGCGACTTCCTGCGTTGTCAGTACTGAATTTTCGTCCATCGATATCCTCCTTACTGCCCTGTCATTTAATATTTTAATGATATCACGATATAAAACGTTACATTACGGTACGATTTCATCTTATAGATGATTATAGCTTTTCATAAAATAAAAATCAAACAGAAAAGTTAACGAAAATAATCAAATGCACTGTTTTGAAGCTCTAAATCGTATTATGATTGATAGTAAATCACAAATGCTGCGGTAATATGGAGCAGGCCCGAGCTCAGCCGGTTCCGATTATCGTAACAGATCCATAGCGGAAGGAGGGGAAGTCCTTTGAAATCCTCAGAAGGAAATGAATTTATTACAGCTCAGTTTTCACTCTATGGAAGAATGGTATTTCGGATTGCATATCAGAATACTGCTAACATATCTGAGGCGGAAGACATTACGCAGGAGGTATTTTTAAAGCTGATGACGGAGGTTAAGCGCTTTGCCGACGATGAGCATATCAAGGCATGGCTTATCCGGGTTACAATTAACAAGTGTAAGGATTACTTTAAATCCTCCCGTTTTCGTTCGAATGTGGCCCTTACAGAAGAAAACCTTTCCCTTGCATATGCTTCGGACAATTGCCTGGATTTAGAGGACAAGCAGGTATTCGCAGAGCTGAAAAAGCTGCCTCCAAAATACCGGAATGTAATCTATCTGTATTATATTGAAGAATATACGGTGCCGGAGATTGCAAGGCTTCTTGCAGCGAATGAAAACACGGTGGGCTCCTGGCTCAGGAGAGCCAGGAGGAAATTAAAAATGAATCTGGAAGGAGAGGGAAGATATGAAGCCGGAAACCTATATTGCAGCAATGCAAAAAATTAATATGTCGGATCGGTTTATGCGGGAAACCATAGCAATGCTTCAGGCAAAAGAGAGCCGTTCCCTGAACAGCGGACAAACCAGAGAAAGGGATTTTAAAACAACAAATATTTACATTAACAAAAATAAATATAAGGCGGCAGCTTTGATTGCTATGGTACTCCTGTCTGCAGCGGGTATCTCTGCAGCGGCGGCAAAGCTAAATATTGTGGATTTGTTCAAGGGTTATTTTAAGGAGCAGGTAAAGCAGGAAAGCAAGGAGCCTGTGAATGAACCGAATAACCCGGAAAAAAATGATATAACGTCCGTTCCCATGAAGGAGGATAATGAATTCCTTGAAAAGGCCGGTGCTATCGTAAGTGAGTCAGTAACAGCCAATGGACTGAAGCTTTCTGCAAGGGGAGTCGTCGGCGACAGAAATACAATCCATATCGCAGTTGATGTGGAGACGGTCAATGGAAGAGCTTTCAGTAATAGCCAGCAAAAAGATATAAAAGGTCTATCCTTTAGTAAGGTATGGCTGAAAACAAATGATAACGCACTGGGCCAGTATTGCTATATGACAAGAGTCGATGACGCTTCCGAGGCCGGAAAGGCTACTTTTGTACTCCGAAATTCAATTAATACCGAAGAAATAATAAATCATATCAACATTACATTTACAAACCTGACGGAGACAAATACGGACAATCTGGTTGATATCGGATCTCAAAAGAGCCTGTTTGATATCCTGGATGAGCTTGGTGAGGCATCCGAGGATGATTTTGATTATATGGGTGCAAGATTTACCAGTGAGGAGGACCGGTTATGGTATCGTGAAACGGAGAAGCAGTATCTTTCGGAATTAAAAAAAGACGGTGCAGATAGTAATTCCGATTATGATTCCTATTGGGGAAAAAGAGATCTTTTTCTGGAAAAGGCTATTATGGAACGGGGAGGCATTACTCCAAAATATTGTATCAAAAGAACAGAAAATCAGATAACCTTCAGCACCAAATACCCGGAGCTGGCGGTCAGCAACATAGGTATCCGCAATAATCAGCTGTGTGTCAAATTTGAACTGAATGCTTCGATAAATTTTGAAAATTTTTCTGATGCGAAAATTGTCATAGTGAACAGAAAAAACGGCAGTATTATCAACGGAGTAGTCGATGCCAGTCAGCCGGTCAACGGGAACGATGCCAGTCAGTCAGATATGGCGGACGGTAAAATCATATCCTGCGGTGCCCAGTTTACCGGAATATCCGATGTCGAAATGTTGAAGGACTATTACTTTGCGTTTGGAGCATATGGCAGGAGCACAATTTTTGAAGGCGAATGGGAGCTGGATTTTGATCTGGACTATACGGATACGACAAGAGAATATACGGTATCGAAAGAAATAAAGATCGGCGAAGCGGACAGAATTCTGGAGAAGATCATGATATCTCCGTTATCCCTGCAATTGCAATTCCAACCGTTATCCGATTTCGAAGGTTTTAAGGATGATGGGAAAGATTTGCCTGGCGCATATCCTGCAGCCGCGGACCTGAATACCATCAGGATTATTATGAAGGATAACAGGGAAGTGGTACCGGGTAACCAGTTATCCCAGTTATCAGAGACGGACAGTATCAGCGCTGTTTTACCTGTGGTTATCGATTTGGATATGGTTTCGGCAATCCATATTAACGGTATCAATATAGAAATCATTCCCTGAGAATAGATATAATTTCGGCTCAAGGGCAGACGGTATTGCTCCGGAAAAAGTCAGAAACGTATTTGAGAATCGTTTTGCTGCGGCTATTTATTAGGCATTTCAGGCCAGGTAGCAACATATTAATCTATATAAGAACAGGTTTATATACTTAGAGTACCCATCGGAGAATGCTAGAAAGGAAGATACATCGGATGTGTTACTTACCTTAGGAATTTCCAGGGAACGTAGGTTGGGACAGTGGTATTCTGCAGGAAGGAGGTTATCCGCATGGAAATCCTATCTCGTTACGTGGTTTTATTGGTTCTGGCAATCTGCCTATGCTTAGGATACATCATAAAGCACAGCCTGACTTTTATACCGAACAAATACATACCTTTAATCATGGGCGTCGCAGGTGTTATCTTAAATCTCTGGATGAATAGCTGGTCCTTTACCCCGGAGATTCTTTTGGGCGGTCTTGCCAGCGGCCTGGCATCGACCGGAACCCACCAGCTTATCCGAAATCTGTTTCCGAGAGAAACAGAAGGGGCAGGACAGATGGTAACAGCTTCAACCCTGAATAAGATTAAGAAATAGAGCAGGTTATTACTTATAAGAGAATCCATCAGAAAACACAGGGTGTGTTTGACAGCCGCCCTGTGTTTTCTGATGTCCGTATCTCTGCGGATCAATATCCTTTGCCGGGTGTTATTTTGTTAACGCATCCAGTACGGCGGCCTTGATGACATTACTGGAATAGGTGGCACCGCTGATGGCATCCACCTCCAGACTGTTATTTTCGATGATATCGTCTACGATAGCTTCCGCGGGTTTTTCCTTGCCGTTATCGTGCCTTACAATTGTAATACCTGTAATGACGTGGCCAGCATACCCTTTGCACCCGAATCCGGTAGAATCGACTGAGCCTTGCGTAATCAAAACAGCCTCTGAGATAGTATAGTTCGATTAGATTATTGTGCCATAATAAAGCATTCCGAGCTATCCTTAACATCGGCAATCGCCCGGTAAAGATCGGCATAGAGATTGCTGTAGCGGATATTACTGCCGGCAATCTTAGTACAGCCAATCCGCATGCTGATCGGAATCTCTACATTATTATGGAAAACCGGCTCCCCATTCCTGGCAAGTATCTTCTTTGCCAGCAGTTCAACCGCGGGGGTATCCTGAAGGTCCGTCACCAGAGCAAATTCATCTCCGCCGATCCGAAACAGGATGCAGTTATCATCGGACAGGCTGTCAATCCTTCTTAAGCACTCCAGAATCGCCTTGTCTCCGGCCTCATGGCCATAGCTGTCATTAATCAGCTTCAATCCGATCATATCAAAGCATAGCACAAAGCTGTCAGTCCGGCTTTTTAGTAAATCATACAGTTCGCTCAGGTCAACATTTTTACGACTCATAATTTCGCCTCCATCATATTCAAATTGTATTCTCGGAAAGATTCCTGAGAACTTCCACTGTTTCTTGAAGGCGGTAGGAGTGGAGCCCCAAAGCTTTGAAAAGGCCCGCGTAAATACTTCCGGAGAATTGTACTGGTATCGCAGGGCAATCTCTGTAACCGACTGATCCGTATTCAGCAAATCGTGGGCGGCGTGGGTCATCCGGCGCTTTGAGATATACTCATAAAGCCCATGATGGAATGCATACCGGAACAGCTTCTTCAAACCGGAGAGGGAGGAATAGCAGGCATCAGCCACGTCTTCCAGCCGAAAATCGTTGCATAGATTGTCTTCAATATAGTTGATTGCATCCGTCAGTATGCAGAAGTTTTTCAAAGAATCCACCTTCCTTATAGAATCAAATATAACGGTACCGTATAATGATATAATAGCATATGTTTTTGTACCCGGCTTGATTATTTGTATACAAATCCAAAACAGCGGCAGGTAAGAAAGCAGGGCCGCTCCGCCGGATATCACCGGCAAACCACAAAAGTCCAGAATGGACGTTCTGGTACGCTTCTTGCAGAATATAGGGATGATATGCTATACTGAGAAGGAAGTTATACTTAGAAAATAACCGTCGGATGTCCAATGACGATATTATAATATCATTATTCAGAATAAGCGGCAGATACGCATCAATAGTAAGTAAGGAAGGGATATCCTATGAAGTTTATACATATTGCAGATGTCCACTTGGGGGCTGTTCCAGATTCGAATATGCCCTGGGGAGCAGAGAGGGAGAAAGAAATCTGGGAAAGTCTCCGGAGGGTGATTTCGGCCTGCAATGAGCATCAGGTGGAGCTGTTGCTGATTGCGGGAGACCTGTTCCATCGCCAGCCCCTGGTACGGGAACTGAAGGAAGCCAATTACTGCTTCAGCAAGCTGACAACCGCCCAGGTAGTGCTTATGGCGGGAAATCATGATTATATCGGTGCGAGATCCTATTATCCGGATTTTGAATGGGAGGACAGGGTCCATATGTTTCTGAAGGACCAGATGGGTACGGTGTATCTTCCGGAGATTAATACGGAGGTGTATGGCTTCAGCTATTATACCAGGGATATCCTGGAACCGCGTTATGATGAAATAAGACCTTTCCATAGGGAAAGAGTAAATATTCTGCTGGCCCATGGAGGGGATGAGAAGAATATCCCAATAAACCGCAGGAGACTTGCGGAGGCCGGGTTTGACTATGTTGCACTGGGGCATATCCATAAGCCGGAGCTCATCGGCCGGAATATGGCTTATTCCGGTTCCCTGGAGCCTCTGGACAGGAATGAAACCGGAGAAAGGGGATATATTCTCGGGGAAATCACGGAGGAAGCCGGAGATGAGAGCAGGCGGACAAGGATCGGCTTTGTCCCAAGCGCTATCCGGCAATATCAGAGGATGGTCCTGCCCGTAACCCCGGAAACCACTAACGGGGCTCTTATGGATCAAGCAGAGGAGATCATAGATAACAACGGAAGGCAGCATATCTACCAATTTCTTCTGCAGGGTTTACGGGATGAGCATATTCATTTTGATGTGCAGGCCATCCATGGGCTCGGCAATGTGCTCGAGGTAATCGACAGGACGGTTCCGGATTATGATTTTGATGCTCTGTACCGGGAGAATGCCGATAATATTATTGGCCGGTTCATCCGGAGCATTAAAGAGAGCAAGGAGCCGGAGGAGATAGCCAAGAAGGCCTTGTATTATGGCATTGAAGCACTGCTTGGGGCAAGGGAGACATAAACCATGTTTATTACAAAGCTTAAAATTAATAATTTCGGTAAATTCCATAACCGTGAAATTATCTTCAAGCCGGGGATTAACCTGATCTATGGGGAGAACGAAGCGGGGAAAACCACAGTACATACCTTTATCGGAGGGATGCTGTTCGGTATCGAGCGGGCACGGGGAAGGGGCGCCGCCACGAAGGATGATATCTACACGAAATATCTTCCCTGGGACTATCCCGGAGCCTATCGCGGGCAGATGGATATCGTGATTGACGGAAAGCAGTATCGTCTCCAGAGGAGCTTTCATTCCAATGATAAAAGCTTTACGATTTTGGAGCTGGAAACGGGAAGAGAGGTAAGACTTAAGGAGGGGCTGATTGGTGAGTTGGTTCCGGGTCTTACGGAATCTGTCTACAGAAATACGGTCAGCATCGAGCAGCTGAGGGTACGGACGGATGCAGAGCTGGCCTCGCAGGTCAGGAATTATATAACGAATCTGTCGGTTGCCAGGAGCAGGGAGGTCAATGTAGCCAAAGCCGCGGCATCCCTTACGGAGAGAAAGAAGGCACTGGAGGCGGCGCAGAATAATTCGGGCTTATTGACATTGCAGGAGGAGATTGCGGAAGGCGTCTTAAGGGAAGAGAGGCAGGAGGCTCTTATAGTCCGTCTCCGCGAGCTGCTTGTTAAAGAACAGGAATTAAAGACAGGCTTAGCCTCTGCCGCAGCCAATCCGGACCGTGAGACCACCAGTCGGATGGAACAGCTTCCGGCCATCCTTGAGAAATACCGCAGCTATCAGGAACTGAACAGCCAGGGGGCGTCCCTGGATAACCGGATGGAGGAACTAAAACACAAGATGAATGCCTGGGAGAGAGAAGCCGGTCCGGGGGACTTAGGAGAAGAGCTTAGAGAGAATGCCAGAAACAGAGCAGGGGCAAGACTAATGTTTTGTACCTCCATAACAGTACTCATTTCCCTTCTGTCCCTGTTTCCGGTGCCATCTGCAGTACGTATAGCGGTATATGCAGGAGCATTGCTGACAGGAGGCCTGGTATACCATATATTAAGCAGAAGAGCCTCCGGTCACAGGGAAGCCCGTAAAGAGCGGATCAGGAAGCTGGAGAAAGACCTGAAAACCTCCTATGCTCTGGAGCATGTAAAAAATGAATTGGCGGAGCTGTATCACCGCAAGACCGACCTGGAAGACCGGGGGGATATGCTTCTGGAGAGTATTATGACCTATATGCAGTACTTCACACCGGAGGAGGAGCTGAACGCTTCCTCCATGGAGAGGCTTCAGGAGATCATCCGTCTTAAGAAGCAGGAATATAACGGGAGGCAGATGGAGCTTACCAACCGGCTTAACGAATGTAAGCTTCAGATCGAGAAGCTTCGCTGGGAAATCGGTGTGCTTGAGGGAAATGAAGAACAGCTGCTGAGGAATAGAGAGCAATATGCCAGGCTGGAACAAAAGCAAAAGGAGAATGCCCTGGAGCTGGAGGCAGTGCGTCTGGCCCTCAATACGATACAAAGCTTATCCACCGATATCCATGATACCTTCGGCAGACAGTTAAATGATGCGGTATCGGAAATTATCGGGGATATGACAGGGCATAGATATCAGGACCTTAAGGTGGATGAGAGACTGGAGATCAAGGTCGGCTGGAACGGGGAGTATGTTCCGGCAGACAGGCTCAGTGCCGGAACCCTGGAACAGGTGTATCTGGCGCTCCGCCTTGCCGTATCAAGGCTGTTTCTGGGAGGAGAGGAGCTGCCGCTGCTGCTTGACGACAGCTTTGCCCTGTATGATGATAACCGGATGAAGGCTGCGATACGGCGGCTCTCCGGCAGAGGACAACTCCTGCTGTTCACCTGTCATCGGAGAGAACAGCAGATCCTTAAGGAGCTGGGAGTACCTTACCATTCTGTGGAGTTATAAATAAACCGATATTTATAGAATTACCGGAAGCATAAGAGCTGTTTGGGATATCATAGGGCAGAAAGCACAGTTGGATGATATGGTATAGCGGGGGTTTTATGGACAAAAGAAAACACATTTTAAAAAAGAAGGAGCATAAAAGCGTTGGCTGGGCAATAAAGCTTGGTCTTAAGCTTGTACTCCTTTTTGCCCTGCTTTCCATTGTGATCGCGATCGGTTATTTTTATCATACCTATGGAAGGACAATCCTGCAGATGCAGGCGGAGGCTAAGAAAATTGTCAGCGCCTCCGAGCCCGCTACGTTCCGGGCTTCCCAGACGAGTCTGGTTTATGATGCGGATGGGAGCCTGATCTCGGCACTTAAGGCAGAGAAGGATGTTTATTATATCGAATATCAGGATATACCCCAGGCAGTGATTGATGCGATTCTTACCTCCGAGGATAAGAAATTCATGTATCATGACGGGGTGGATTATCTGGCGAATATCCGTGCTGCGATTGCGTTAATAAAGCATAAGGGAGAGATTACCCAGGGAGCCAGTACGATAACGCAGCAGCTGGCCCGGAACATCTTCTTATCCAATGAAGTTACCTATGAACGTAAAGTCATGGAGATATTTGTTGCCCAGGAGCTGGAGAAAAAGTATTCCAAGGACAAGATCCTGGAGTATTATTTTAATAATATTTATTTTGCCAATGGTCATTATGGAATTCTGGCGGCAGCCAATGGGTATTTCAGCAAGGGAGTAAGTCAGTTAAGCCTGTCTCAAATGGCCTTTCTCTGCGCTATCCCGAATAATCCCAATCTGTATAATCCGATTGGCCATATGGAAAACACACTGGAGCGGCGGGACCGGATTCTGCTTCAGCTGCGGGAGGCCGGTAAAATCAATCTGATCGAATACCGGACTGCAATTTCAGAGAAGATAGAGCTGAAGCTTTCACGAAACGATAAGAAGAACTATGTGGAGACCTATGTGTACTATTCGGCCATCCGTGCCTTAATGGAGGAGGAGGGTTTTGAATTCAGAAACCAGTTTACGGATGAACTGGATCAGAAGGTCTATAAACAAGAGTATGAGGAACTCTATTACCGCTTTCAGAAGCAGCTGTATACAGCCGGATATCGGATCTATACTTCTATTGACTTAAATAAGCAGGAGATACTCCAGATGTCCGTGGACGAAGCGTTGCTCAAATTCACAGAGAAGAATGAGGAAGGGGTCTACCAATTGCAGGGCGCGGCGGTATGTATTGATAATGATACCGGCCGGGTGGTGGCAATCGTCGGCGGGCGGAGCCAGGAGCTGCCGGGTTATACCTTGAACCGGGCTTATCAGAGCCATCGCCAGCCAGGGAGCTCCATTAAGCCTCTGATTGTATATACCCCGGCCTTTGAGCGGGGATATTATCCGGACAGTATCGTAGTGGATGAATATTTCCCGGACGGCCCGAAGAATTCCACCGCCAATTATGCAGGGGAAATGAAGCTTCAAAGAGCCATTGAGTTATCCAAGAACACAATTGCCTGGAAGCTGTTCGGGGAGCTGACTCCGCAAGTGGGACTCTCGTATCTGCTGAATATGAATTTTGCCAGAATTGAGGAAAATGATTACTTTCCGGCCGCTTCCCTGGGAGGATTCACGGTCGGAACCAGCCCCCTGGAGATGGCGGCGGCATTTGCTGCCTTGGAGAATGACGGCACCTACAGAGCCCCCACCTGCATCATCAAGATAATGAACGCCGACGGTACAGAGCTTGTGGGAGATAATATACAGTCAAAACAGATTTATCAGACCAGGGCGGCAAGGATTATGACGGAAGCATTGACCGGTGTCATGGAGAGGGGCACCGGGCAGGGCCTGGGTCTTACCTATACGGTGAGCGCCGGTAAGACCGGTACGACAAGTGACCGGAGGGACGGCTGGTTCGTCGGCTATACTCCTTATTATACCACCAGCGTGTGGGTGGGATACGATATGCCCCGGACACTGGAGGATTTAAAGGGCGCCTCCTATCCGGGCACAATCTGGCATGATTATATGGAGAAGATTCATGAGCCGGATATGACGGATACCTTTGAATATGTGGATTGGCGAACGGAATATCAGCAAAAGCTTAAGGAGGCAGAGGAAGCCGCACGAAAAGCAGCGGATACCGGAGAGGAAGCGGCTGCAGAACAAACCGCTGAGATACCTGAAGAGGAGGATATCGAAGCCAATCAGGAAGATCCGAATTAAGCTTTAACAGAGTACTATCCTGCTATTTCGAACTGCTTCATGAAGGACAGGTCAGGGAGGAAGGCTTTAGGTCCGGGCAAGGCTTATCCGGGAATAATAAAAATACCCTGGGGTTGTTACATAATAATAAAAACAGAGAAAGAGGCGACGGATACTTCCCATATCCGCCGCCTCTTTTATTGATATATCGATTATGCAACAGTCCCAAGGCCGGTCAAAGTCTTCCAATCGCGAACGAAGCCATGGTGCAAGCATTTAATCAAAATCTATGGGGTTGTCCTCATAATGTTTTCCGTTACCCTGATGATGATCATCCATAATTTTATGAATTCTCTCAACAGGATTAAGCAGGCCGCTGATACTGTTATCATGATTTATGGTGTCTATAATTAAGGCAATGTATTTGCTCATATCTACGTTAATATAGTATGGCTTGGTAAGAAGCTCCGGGGTCTGGTAAATTAGATTGGTGGTCATAAGCCGGTAGATCAGGCCTTTTTCATAAGCCTCATCAAATTTTGCAAGACCGCCGGTAAACAATCCGAAGGTAGAAGCCACGAAGATGCGGTTTGCTTTTCTGCGTTTCAGCTCGGTCGCTACATCCAGGATGCTTTCTCCGGAAGATACCATATCGTCAATAATCAGGATATCCTTACCTTCCACATCAGTTCCCAGGAATTCATGGGCAACGATCGGATTACGTCCGTTGATAATCTTCGTATAGTCTCTTCTCTTGTAGAACATACCCATATCCAGGCCAAGGACATTGGCATAATATACGGCTCTTGACATACCGCCTTCGTCAGGGCTGATAACCATCATATGATTGGAATCAATTTTGATACCAGGAACGTTCTTGAGTAAGGCCTTGATAAACTGATAAGTGGGAGACACGGTTTCCAGACTTTTTAACGGAATGGCATTTTGTACTCTGGGGTCATGAGCATCAAAGGTTATAATGCTTTCCACACCCATATTGGTTAACTCCTGCAATGCCAATGCACAGTCAAGGGATTCTCTGGAGCTGCGCTTATGCTGCCTGCCTTCATAAAGATAGGGCATGATGACGGTAATCCTTCTGGCTTTACCACCAACTGCCGCTATAATTCGTTTCAAATCCTGATAATGGTCGTCGGGTGACATGTGGTTGGTGTGTCCGCAGACGGAGTAGGTCAGACTGTAGTTGGTGACATCTACGAGCAGGAACAAATCGGACCCACGAACGGATTCCTTAATCATTCCCTTTGCCTCGCCGGTTCCGAATCTGGGGCAGCAGGCATTCAGTAAATAGGACTCTCTCTGGTAACCGGTGAAAGCTATGGTATCCTTGTGTTCACTTTCTCTGGAATTACGCCATTCTACAAGATAGTCATTTACTTTCCGGCCTAAGGCATTGCTGCTTTCCAGTGCAATAATACCCAACTGGCCTACGGGAATGGTTTCAACGATCTTCTCATGCTTTGACATTATGTGTCCCTCCATAAAATTGATTGATGGCAACAAAATCCACTACAAGTTATATCATTATAAAATCGCGTAGTCAAGTAGCTTTTGTATGTAAATAAATGCCTGTCCTACTGCGACGCATTATTGACCGCCTTATGAAGACGAATGTCCTCTCCTATAATTTTACGGATCGAATAATTACCGATAATTCTGGAATAGACTCTTTCTCCATAATTGGCAATTATATTAGCATAGGATAAATTGGTTGATATGATGGTGGATTTTTGTTTTAATAAACGTTCATTAATAATCAGATATAGCTGTGATGAGGTAAAGGAATTATTCATTTCAGTTCCAAGATCATCAATAATAAGCAGGTCACTGTCCAGAATATATTCAAATCTGCTGGCAGCAGTATATGCCGTATCTTCGTCTTTTCCAAATTTATTTTTTTCAAGGATATCGAACAGCCGAAAGGCAGTCAGATAGACAACGGTATAACCCCGGTCGAGGAGCTCCTTGGCGATGCAATGGGCAAGAAAGGTTTTGCCCACACCGGCATTTCCTAAAAACAACAAATTCTCATGACAATCCTGAAAATGCCGGATAAAGGTTTTACAGCCCGCAACTATTTTCTGCATATTGGACAGGGGAGATAAGCCGGTTGTTTCATCAATATAATTATCGGAATAGTATTTGAAGGAAAAGGTATTAAAATTCTCGTGCTCCAGTATTAATTTCATATTTGAACCATCATAGATCAGGTCGGAAACAGCCTGTTTAAAGCAATTGCATTTTTCATTTTCGATAAAGCCGGTATCCTTGCATTTATTGCAGTGATAACGAAGATTCAGATAATCGGACGGGAAACCATTCTGAATCAGAAGCTCGGTCTGTCTGGCCTTTAGCCCGAAGGATTTCGCCTTCAGCGTAAGCAGGCTCTCCGTATCACCATAAAGAGCAAGTCTTCCGCTTGCGGCAGAGAGAGTAATCATTTCGTCCTCCAGCTCCTTCAGCTCAGGGATAGCTTCATAAGCCGCCGCCCTTCTCCTGTCAAGGTCATGCTTGTTCTGGAATCTACGATAGTCATACTCACGTAAAATCTGATTATACTGATCATTCTTCAGAGCCATATTACATCTCCTTTATAACCCCTTATTCAAGAGCTTACGTTCCAGCTCGTCATAATCCTTAGCGGTATAAATACGCTGGGGATATTGGTTGAATTTATTTGTACCCGTTTTGGCAGCGGGTGCCGTCCTGTTTTCCACGGCACTTTTATTACCCTTGCTGAATTCTTCGTCCAGCCTTGCAATATCAGCCATGGTCTTTGCCCCTTTTTTAAACCAGGTCTCCAGGATCTTGTCCGTATATTTGAAATCCGGTTTCTGCGTCCGGAGTATTGTCCGGTTGCAGGCTTCCGTAATAATCTCATCGGAAAAGGAGAAAACCTCCACCCATTTCTTGATATATTGGCGCTCAATCTGACCGGGAGTTCTGTTTAAGCCAAAGGCCTTATTCACGGCATTAAAGTGATCGTTATATGCAGTGGTGGCCTCCCTGGCTTTCTCTTCGGTATCGATGCCTTCCTCTGCCCAGGTAAGCGCAACCGCTTCGATATAGGATACATTCTTCTTAGATTTGGAAACACAGTATTCATATAGGTACATGATGAGTTCCGCAGAGAAATGGAGCTCTTCATACAGATATAAAATCAACTGGATATCCATCGGTTTTAACGGGCGGTCAAGATAGATCTCAACAATATTCATGGCATACTGCACACTGCTATTGTTGACTAATTCGGCAATCTTCTCCGCAGAATAGCTTTGTCTTGCCGCCGGTTTTATTTCGGTATGGATGCTGACCGCTATCTCATCGAGCTGTGTATCCATATCCTCTATTACTGTATTGTTTACCGCCCCTGGTTTGTTATTCCGGGCCTTCGGTAAATCTATGATATGTACGCCGGTCAATTCTTTGTGAGCATTATAGGAAAGCTTAAGAAGCTTCATCTTCTCCCAGTAATTCAAGGCACGGAGGATATCCTTCTCGGTATTGTCCAGATGATCTGCGATGGAGGATATCGAAAGCTCCGGTCCTCCGCTTCGGATGCAGCGGAGCAGGTATAAATACACTTTTACATAGGCACCGTTCGCAGAAGGCATAAACTCATCAATAAAAACATTCGGGACGACTGTAACGTCGGTATTGCCCTCGGCATATAACGATATCTTACTCATATGTTCACCCATCCCCTGTCAATGATATTAAGTACAAAAACTTCGTTAAGCTGTTTCACTTGGGTTTGCCCCATGGTAGATTGGAAGCTCAAGTGCTGCACACTTTCGCTCAGATGCATCTCGTGCTATATTTTGTCGCATACGCAGATTAGGAGCTCAAAAACTTCGTTTAGGCGTATCCGAAGGATACGTTGCTCGCTGTTTCACTTGGGTCTTCCTTACGGCAGATTGGAAGCTCAAGTGCTGCGCACTTTTCGCTCAGATGCACCTCGTG
>JAFAFU010000049.1 GCA_023423335.1 Bacillota bacterium
GTAGGAACGTCGCTGGCCTTTGCCAGGAAGAATTTAAGCTTCAGCTCCTCATTGACAAAAATTAACTTTCTGGAGGCTTTATCCTTGATTTCTTCACAGCGTATCCCGATTTTTTCAAGAACCTCTAAGGTATTTAATGCCAATCTGCCCTTGGCAAGAGCAATTGTAATATCCCTCATCCCATCCATCCTTTCCGCCTGTCTCCTCTATTGCAGGAATTTTGTAAGTTCCGCCCTCTGAATACTCCCTGTTGCGGCGTCCATTACCTTGATGTCCCTGTCATTGTCCAGATATAGAATTCCGCCTATGCTCATTCTCCTGGCATATTCCAAATATTCCTGTAACTCTTTTGAATTCGACAACTGTAGAATTGTATTGATGCCATCCTTCCGAAATTGCCCCGCCAAAGCGACTGCCTGTTTCCGGTAATGCTTCGTGTAAAGAATCAGAGTATCATGAGCCTCGGGAACCGGCAGCAGCTTCTGCCTGGATAAAGCCAGCATCAGCTGGTCAATTACAATTGCCAAACCGATCGCCGGAGCCTCCTTCCCAAACTGTCCGACGAGGTTATCGTAGCGGCCGCCGGTCGCAACCGGCTCACCGGTTCCATAGGTATAAGCCTTAAAGATAATACCGGTATAATAATTATATTTACTGAGCATCCCTAAGTCAAAGGATACATATTTTTCAAAGCCGTAGTCCGTCAGAATGTCATAAAGCTCCTCCAGCCGCTTAATCGCCTTTAGGGCACGGCTGTTGGAAGTAAGCTCCTTCGCATATTTTAATATTTCCGGGGTTCCGAACAGTTCCGGAAGCTTTAAGAAGATTTTCTTCAGATCCTCATGCATCTCTCTGGACATTATGATCTCTTCCACACCGAACATATTCTTATTCTCAATCAAAATCCTGAGATTTGTGACTTCCTCTTCCTCTTCAAAGCCCGCCTCTTCTACCAATGCCCTGAAGAAATCGGCATCCCCGATCTCCAGCTGGAATTCCTTCAATCCGGATTGCAGGAGACATTCGATGGTTAAAGCAAGCATCTCCGCATCTGCGTCCGTACTGTCGTCATTTAACAGCTCCGCCCCCAGCTGGGTAGCCTCCTTTAGTTTCCCCTGATAACCGATGTTATTGATGAAGGTATTACCGATATAGCATAGACGGATCGGCAATTCCTCCTCCTTATAATATTTTGCCGCACAGCGGGCGACAGAGGGAGTGATATCCGGACGAAGCACCAGAGTATTGCCCTCCCGGTCAAACAGCTTATACATGTCCCTGGAGGCAACCGTCCCCCGCTCCTGGCTGAATATATCAAAGAATTCAAAGCTGGGGGTTTGGATGTCACGAAAGCCGTAATGCTCAAGGACCCGATGGAGATTATACTGCAGCATCAGCTTTACCTCACATTCGGAATTATATATGTCTCTGACTCCCTCGGGCGTATGTAGCAATTTGTCCTTCATATCCGACACCAGGCCTTTCTTAATAAACTTTATTGTGGTAACGTGATAATTCACTACCATGCTGATATGTTTTTCAATTATAGTTTATCATGTATGCATTGTCAACCATAAATTTTCCGGTAAAGGAAAAAGGGTCGCTGCACAAGAACAACAACCCTTCCTTATGTAACTTCCCTGCTCTCCAGATCCTGTTTCAGCAATTCAAGGTAGTGGACGCATACCCCCTGTTGTATTGGAATTTGATAGGATAAATCCAGTTCGTCATAACGGAAGCTCTTCCTTCCCCCGTTATTTGCCCGCTCCCAAAAGCCAAACAGCTGCTTAAAGGTAAGATAATAATAGATATCCCTCTTTTTAAAATAAATCAATAAAAAAGCTACTCCGCACTGCTCTTCAAATTCCTTCATAAATTCAATCTGATGCTCATGGATATTATTCATACTGAAGGTATCAACCGCACACTCCTTTGCATCAAAGCATACCGGAATTCCCTGCACAACCCCGATATAATCCACCGTGCTTTTCTGTTCAAAATAAGCCAGGGTGATATGCCGGCTGTCCTTGTCGATATCAATCGGAGTAATCGGTGTCGGCACCTTCTGTATCAAAGCCAGCTTTTTTTCCCGGTATTTGCCGTTGGTGAAATTAATCATTTCCTCCAGCATGGAACCGCGCAGGCCTCTGGATTTCCAAGATGGCATAATGAACGCCTCCTAATTAATTATTTATCGAACAACTCCTTCTTTATCCGGAGAAATATCTCCGGCTCCGCCGCTGTTAACTCCTTACCGGAAAGATACGCCAATTCCCCGGTAAGCTCAGGTAAAACCATACGACAGGAATGCAGCAGCTGATGGGTCAGTCCATAATTTTGCTTAAAATAATGATTCGTCTTCTGATCCCCGTACTTATAATCACCGATCAAAGGATGCTTTATGCTTGCCAAATGAGCGCGAATCTGATGGGAACGGCCGGTAATGAGCTTGACCTGCAGCAGGGTAAAGCCTCCCGCTGTATGCAAAAGGGGATCATATTCCGTACAGATATATTCCGCGTCCTCCCGTTTTTCCGGATGGACAGTAACCTTATTGATATCCCCATCCTTGCTTAGATACCCTTCTATCCGCTTCTTTTCCTCCACTCTGCCCTTAACGATACAGAGGTAGTATTTATCCAGGGACCTGTCCTTAAGGATCCGGGACATCTCCTGAAGTCCGGGAAGGGATTTGCCGGCAATCAGGAGTCCGCTGGTATTGCGGTCCAGGCGGTTGCAGATCCCGGGCCTAAAGCTTTTCAGCTGCTCCTCCGATAACTGTCCTGTAGATATCAGATAGGACAGGATATATTCCACCATGGATACATCCTCCTTTTCCGCCTTCTGGGACAGCTCTCCGATGGGCTTATTGACCACCAGGATGTGCGGGTCCTCATATATAATATCCAACGGCTTCTTCACCATCCGGGTTACCGGCTGCTCTGAAAATTGTGCAATGGTCTCATCGGACAAAAAAAGGGTAATCTGGTCTTTCAATACAAGCTTCTCAGAACCGTCGGCCTTTTTTCCGTTCAATACAATGTTCTTCTTCCGGAGCATCTTATAAAGAAAGCTCTTCGGGGCTTTGTTCAATATCTTTGCCAGCAGCTTATCCAGTCTTTGTCCCGCTTCATTTTGTTCTACATTAATAAGCTTCATCTTAAATTCCCTGCTTTTCTTTTCAGCTATCTCATTTTTTTAATAATACCTGCTTATCTGAATTCATTAAGCGTTTCTTTACCGCTTCAAAACCTCATTCATCGAACGGATATAATAATTTGCCAGCCTTCTCTTCTTTTCATTATCCTCCTCCGAGTATTCATCATAGACCGCGCAGACCTTCATATTGGCATTCTTTCCGGCCATGATACCCTGCAGAACATCTTCAAATACCAGACACCGGAAGGGTTCCACCTGAAGATCATCGGCCACCAGCAGATAGATATCCGGTGAAGGCTTTCCCCTGGCTACTTCACAGGAGGTACGGATGGAGGTAAAATAATCGCTCAATTGGTGCTTCTCAATAATCAGTTCCGCCAGCTCTCTGGAATTACTGGTGGCAATTCCGGCAGGAATATTATTTTTCTTCAGGTGCGCAAGCAGCTCTCTTACCCCTTCCTTCACCGGAACCTCATTCATATATTTATTCCGGGCCATCGTATTCCAGTCACTTTTAATCTGCTCCAGACTATGCTCCAGATGAAATCTCTTTTTGAAATATACGGCAGTTTCCGAAAAGCTCATTCCTTCAATACATTTTTGAAGATCCTCCGGAAATTCAATTCCAAATTGTCTTAGATATTCGATATCGATACTTTTCCACATCCACATAGAGTCAACCAGAGTACCGTCCAGGTCAAAAATCACTGCATCAATATCCTTTAGCATAATAATCCTCCAGGTTGCCGATGCCCGTGAATTTGGGCGTCAGCACAAATTTACCGTTTTGAAAAATTGAGATTTTTCAAACTATCACCTTTATCCTTCTTCATCGTAGTCAGTATTACCTTGTAATTCTCCCCGAAGGCTGTTTAAATATTTAAGCTCACCGTCAGTCAGCTCACGGTAATCACCCGGCGCCAATTCCGTATCCAGGATAAGCCCTCCCATGGACAGGCGTTTCAGATAGATTACTTCCTTCCCCACTGCCTCAAACATTCTCTTGACCTGATGAAATTTGCCTTCGGTGATCGTCAGCTCAATTTCTGAAACCTCACCGGACCGAAGAATATTCAGCCTTGCCGGCAGCGTAGTATAGTCTTCTTCTATCAATACACCCTGCAGGAAGGCTTCCTTGTCCTCCTCTGTCACCTTTCCGGCCACCCTGGCATAATAAACCTTATCCACATGCTTGCGGGGTGATAACAGCCTGTGGGCCAGATCTCCGTCATTGGTCAGAAGTAAAAGCCCTTCGGTATCCTTATCCAGCCGTCCGACCGGAAAAAGCTCCTTACCCTGTTTCTCTTTGATCAGGTCCAAAACCGTCCGGTTAACCAGGTCCGTCGTTGCCGAGACAACTCCTGCTGGTTTATGGAGCATCAGATAGAAAAATTTCCGATATTCCACCCTGGCATCCTCCATATAAACCTCGTCCCTGCCGATTAAAACCTTTGTCTCAGGTCTCTTGCAAACCTCCTGATTAATACGGACCCTTCCCTTCCGGATCCGTTCCCTTATCTCGCTTCGGGTACCCAACCCCATATCTGCCAGATATTTATCCAGCCTTAACCACTCTGTCATAAACGCTCCTTATAAGCCCGAATATCCCCTTATTTCAATACATGCTTGTCCTACATCCATCTCCAGCCGGGCAGATATTTGTTCTTAAAGCTTCCCCTGGCCGTTTTTGCCCAACCCAGGGAATGCCCGTCAACACAGACCAGCTGCCAGCCCTCACCGGTATCCTCCGGATTAATTGCTTCACATTTTAAATACCGGATTGTCTCCGGATTATTCCCGGAAAGGCGGATTGTCTTATCATACTCCGAAATACTCAGGGCACTGGCCAGGGCCTGGGCCGGTTCAAACCTCTGCTTCTTCATCTCTCCCAGCAGAAGCCCCTGTCTTAAGATTCTGAGCCCTCCGGTATCCGGTAATCCCTCCGGGACCATATAGACCCTGCCATCACGGACCTCCAGCCGTCTATAAAAATCAGCTTCCCGCAGGCCTGTCAGCCGGATGCTTTCAAAAAATTCCCGGGCTTCCTCAGAGATCGGACTGCCTTGCTTATTCTGTGTATACTTATCCGAATTCATTCTCCGGGTTCTTAACAACGGCTGGGCGCCGTTATAATCCATGGACTCCGAAGCATCCCCTTTTTGCAGCAGGGCAATGAAATGCCCCTCTCCGTTTATCTTATGAGGCCAGAGCCGCAGGCAGCTGCGAAGCTCCTTTCGATAGGGAGCATCCGACCGCAGGCCCTCCACCCATTCCGGCTTTCCAAAATCAAAGCCCTCATAGGAGAGTCCAAGCTTTGACCTGACTTCATCCCCGGGCAGGGCATTTACCACATGAAATTCAGGATGCTTCTCCAGCAGATAGGCGATTGTCCCCTCATTCTCCTCCGGAGAGAAGGTGCAGGTGGAATACAGCATCATACCGCCTGGTTTCAGCATCCTTGCCGCAAAAAGAATGATCTCCTTCTGCAGCTTATTATAATATTCCACTCCATATTGTTCCCAGTTCTTCATAATGGCCGGGGTCTTACGAAACATTCCTTCGCCGGAACAGGGAGCATCGATTAATATCTTATCAAAATATTCCGGGAAATAATCGTTCAGCTTATTCGGGGCTTCTGAAAGCACCAGGGCATTCCGGATGCCAAATAATTCGATATTTTTAAGCAGAGCCTTCGCCCTGGAGTTGCTGATATCGTTGGAAACCAAAAGTCCCTCGCCGGATAGCTTTGCTCCTAATTCCGTACTCTTCCCGCCCGGCGCAGCACAGATATCAAGAACCTTCTCTCCCGGCTTTACGGGCAGAAGGCTTGCCGGAGTCATCGCACTGGGTTCCTGGATGTAGTAAAGCCCTGCATAATAATAGGGATGCCTGGCCGGTTGTTCTTCGGTGTCGTAATAATACCCGTTGGCAACCCAGGGAATCCGCCTGATTGAAAAAGGACAGAGTTTTTCGAATTCCTCCGGGGATATCTTTAAGGTATTCACTCGTATCCCGCCGAAATGCGGCTTGGAATAGCATTGCAAATACTCCTCAAATTCCTCCCCCAAAAGTCTTCTCATCCTGTCCTCAAATGCTATAGGTAAATTCATTATAAATAATCTCCATTCTGCCGCAAATCCGCGAATCCCTGCGGCAGCATAATATTGGTCTTCCGGCAGTCCCTGTGGGCTGCATGTCATCTTAGGCTCTGTGCCCGGTATCTCTGTGAAATCATATCCAGCTCTTTGTTAAATCTCTCCAGCTCCGCTCTGTCACCAACCTGATAGATCCGGAAAAATTCGTCCTGTATCTTTATAACCTCCTGCTTATTCGCTACCTTATATAGATTCTGGATATTGGTCAGAATATCCGCAACGATATTGGCTTTGATTGTAAAGGAATTCTGCGCGTCCATGATCTCATCCCGGACCACGCTCATCTCACGGTCCAGGATAAGGATTGCTTCCGCCGCGGAGGACAGACGTTCTCTGATATGCTCCGGCATATGCTGCTTATACTTATACCTCAGGGAATGCTCGATCGTCGCCCAGAAATTCATTGCCAGGGTCCGGATCTGGATCTCCACCTGGAGCTCCTTTGTTCCCTTTAAGGTCTCTACATTATAATAAACAATAATATGATAAGAACGGTAACCGCTCTCCTTCGCATTATTGATATAATCCTTCTCACTCTTTATCCTCATGTCGGACCTTTTTTTGATAATATCAGCCACTTTATAGATGTCCTCTACAAACTGGCAGATAATGCGAAGACCGGCAATATCATCAATCTTCTCTTCAAAATTCTCCAGGTCCATATTCTTCTTCTGTGCTTTCTCCAGAATGCTGGAGATGGTTTTCACTCTTCCGGTTACCTGTTCAATCGGGGAATAAGCACCGACATGTTTATACTCCTCAATGATGTGATTGAATTTTACAATCAGCTCATTGACTGCCAAGGAATACGGAGCCAGTATTTCTCTCCAAAGTTGAATCTCCATCTATCGCTTACCTCCCTATATATCCCTTTAAAGAAATGGTGATTAAGATGCCGTCTTATATTATACTATACGGCAGAAACTCTGTAATGTGCCGTCATTCTTCCTCCAATGCCAGCATCATCATAGAGAGCAGGGCAAACCCGGCCGTCTCGGTCCGCAGGATTCGTCTTCCCAACGTGATCGGGGTTATATCGCTGCTTCTTGCCAGATCAATCTCTGCTTCTTCAAAGCCTCCCTCGGGGCCGATCAGGATTCCGATATCCGTATTTTTTGTAAGTCTTCCTATGATATCCTTCGTGGCCTGGATCCCTGAGGCGTTCTCATAGGGTATTACAGCCAAATCCATGGCTGCAGCCCGTTTCATGGCTTCCTTAAAGCTTATTACCGGTAAAACCTTAGGAAGATACCCCCGATTTGACTGCTTGGCAGCACTTTCTGCAATCGCCTGCCAGCGCTCCAGTTTCTTTTCTTCCTTCTTCTTATCCTCCAGCTTTACCACACATCTCGCTGTCATGACCGGGATAATCTCATATATTCCAAGCTCCACCGCCTTCTGGATGATCAGCTCCATCTTATCCTTCTTCGGAAGTCCCTGGAATAAGGTAATCCGCGCAGGAAGCTCCGTACCGGTGTCTGTTATTGACTTGATCTGAGCCTCTATTATGGTATCTGCTACCCTTATAATTATACAATAACAATCTTTTCCCTGTCCATTACAAATTATAAGCTCATCCCCCTGCTTCATACGGAGTACATTCCTGATATGGTTAACATCGGGACCTGTAATCATAATACTGTCTTGATTTATCTGATCTTGATTCACATAAAAGCGGTGCATGGGGGCCTCTCCTTACCTGGTTCAATCTGTTCCATAATTACTATTATACACCAGCAAGAACATATGTTCAATAACTAATTGTACTGTTTCATGATATTAATTATTTAAAAATACCATTACAGGTAAAGCCCTTCATCCGTTATTTACATTTTTCGTTGATTTTATGATATCTGGTGTTAAAATAAAAGATAAGGAATACAAGCCTGCTTGCCTCCGGAGTAATAACACAATGATAAAACTGAAAGGAATATATAACGAATATGAATATAATTATGCTCGGGGAACGCCAGGTTGCTCTATTTGCACCCAACTATAACATGAAGCGTCCCATTGTCTATACCCATCTCTCGATTGAGACTGCCGAAGCTGTGTACTCACTGCTTGAGAATGAAAATATCGTACTTGCGGCTGTGGACGGTGTAGACTGGGATGCCGAGCTGTCACCCTGGCCAGCACCCAGAGCCTTTCGCCGGGGGAATGACTTTACGGGTCATGCAGATACCTATCTTCAAGAGCTGGGGAATGATATCATACCGGCAGTTGAAGCAACCCTAGATTTTCAGCCGGATTGCCGTTACCTGGCAGGATATTCCCTGGCCGGGCTATTTTCTGTCTATGCCCTTTACCGTACGGATATGTTCAGCCGGGCGGCTTCTGTTTCGGGCTCCTTATGGTACGATGGATTTGTAAACTTTATGAAAGAAAACCATCCGTATAAGCGTCCGGAACAGGTTTATTTCTCTCTGGGGGAACAGGAAGGCTTTACAAAAAATATACGGTCATCCAAAGTGAAACAATGTACTCTGGATTCTGAGCGAATACTGCAGGATCTGGGTGCAAAAACAATATTTGAGATAAACCGCGGTAATCATTTTGCGGATATCCCGGAACGTATTGCCAAAGGAATCCGGTGGATTCTGAGCTGACCTTTACTATGGCAGGATCTCAAGCATTGTAAATTAGTCACCGGAACCGAGTGGGATTCCATTATCAGTAATATTTATTTTATTCAACACGGTGACTATATTTATACCATCAATATAAAGTATTTCCTGGAGGCAGAAGAGGGCTATGGTGCCAGAATCAATGCGATGCTGAATACTCTTGTGTTCGAGTAAATTATTTCACTGCCACGAAACTTACCCAGTCTCCCATGCGATTTACTTCAAGAATCCGAAAGCCGTTCTGCAATAAAGTTTGTTCTACAGCTGTCTCCTTAGTATTTATGATGCCGGAGCTGATAAAAAGGCCGCCCGGCATCATGTTTTCTTCAATGACAGCTGACAATGGAATAATAACATCGGCAAGAATATTTGCTACGACAAGATCAAAATGAGCCTTACCTACCCTGTCGCGAAGGCCGGCATCCTCTATGATATTTCCGGTTATGAAGGTAATTGCTGTATCAATACCGTTGACCGCGGCGTTCTCTATGGCTGCATCCGTGGCTAAGGGATCGATGTCTATTCCCACTACTTCTCCGGCACCGAGCTTCTTTGCCAGAATGGATAATATTCCACTTCCGCTGCCCGCATCCAGCACGGTATACCCATCCTTCATATATTTCTTTAAGCTGAGGATACAAAGCTTTGTTGTTTCATGGGAACCGGTTCCGAAAGAGGTCCCCGGATCAATCTCAAGGACAAGGTCAGAAGCCTTTCTCTCCGGCAGCTCTTCCCAGGTCGGCTTAATTATAATTGTATCATCGATACGGAAGGGTTTGAAAAACTGCTTCCAGTTATTGATCCAATCCTTATCCTCCGTATCCGATACCGTAAGCTTACCGCTGCCGATATTGACAAACCCGGACAGCTCCTCAAGGCCTTCCTTCACCTGATCGAGAAAGACTCCGATCTCTTCCGCCGGATCCCTGTAGAAGGTGATTACCGCCTGCCCGTCATCCTCCGGGAGCTCCGGCAGAAAATCAATAAAAAGTCTCTTTCTTTCTTCTTCCGTGATCTGAATCTTATCACTTATTTCAATTCCTTCTATTCCCAGCTCAGACAACATATCACTGATCAGATCAACTGCTTCCGTCGTTGTCTCCAGGGTAATCTTTGTCCATTTCATATTAACCTCCATCTGCCGCTTCAGCGGCATACAAAACCTAAGCGGAAAGCATGTGAGTGCTGTTTTGCAAAGCGAATTTAGAAATTCGCTTTTTGAAAAATGCATTTCTTTTCAACCTAACCTCCAGGCTGCCGATGCTCGCGAATCCCGGCGTCAGCACAATATTTTCAAAGTGAATTGTTCACAATTCACTTTGTCTGCAAGGTTTTTATTTCCGGGACATCTGTTTCCCGGAGTATTACATGGCTATGCCTCACGAAGGGATTCCTCCTGTCCGTGAGGCAGATATTATTCTCATATGACATGCTGTGTTTTACTATTTCCAAAATTTCTTCTTACCCTTTTCTTTCTCACCATCGGTTTCCTGGCTTTCATCCCGTCTTCCGTTCATGGCATCATCGAATTTCTTTAATAATTCCTTCTGCTCTGAATTTAAGCCCGTAGGGATCTGCACTACCAGGGTCACATAATGATCGCCTCTGACATTCTTATTCCGTAAGGTGGAGACTCCTTTTTCTCTCAAGCGTACCTTCGTGTCCGTCTGGGTTCCGGGCTTTACATTATAGACTACATCGCCGTCTACGGTACTGATCTTAATATCTCCGCCAAGTACCGCGGTTGCATAGGATATCGGGGCAGTGGAGAAGATATCAAAATCCTGTCTCTGGAAGATCGGATGCCTGCTGACTTCCACTTCTACGAGTAAGTCGCCCCTCGGTCCGCCATTGGTACCGGGTTCGCCCTTTCCGCGGATCCGGACACTTTGGCCGTTATCAATACCTGCCGGGATCGATACCTTGATCTTCTTCCTGCTGGTGATGAACCCTCCGCCGTAACAATCCGGGCATTTTTCTCTGATGATTTTACCGGTTCCCTTACAATCCGGACAAGTCTGGACATTCCTTACCATGCCGAACAGGGATTGCTGGGTATATACCACCTGTCCCTTGCCTCCGCACTTCTGGCAGGTCTCCGCACTGCTACCGGGCTTTGCGCCGCTGCCATGGCAGGTGGCGCATTCATCCTTCAGATTTAAATCCAGTTCCTTCTCCGTACCGAATACAGCATCCTCAAAGGAAATTCTGACAGCAGTTCTGAGATTTGCACCCTGCATCGGCCCGTTGCTGGTCCGTCTGGAGCGTCCGCCAAACAGGTCTCCGAAGATATCCCCGAAGATGTCTCCCATATCAAAGCCGCTGAAATCAAAGCCTCCGGCTCCACCGGCACCGCCCTCAAAGGCGGAATGACCGAATTGGTCATACTGTCTGCGTTTATCCGCATCACTGAGCACTGCATAGGCTTCGGAAGCTTCCTTGAATTTAGCTTCTGCCGTCTTGTCTCCGGGGTTGGTATCAGGATGGTATTTTTTCGCCAGTTGTCTGTATGCTTTCTTCAAATCCTCATCTGTCGCTGTCCTACTGACACCTAAGACCTCATAATAATCTCTTTTATCCGCCATCTTACCCTTCACCTTTCATAGCTGCAAATTTCTCTTTATCATAGGCAAATAGGCAGTCATCGTCAGACCACCTATCAATAACCATATTCGCACTAACCAGACAC
Source organism: Bacillota bacterium (assembly GCA_023423335.1). Lineage (GTDB taxonomy): Bacteria > Bacillota > Clostridia > Lachnospirales > Lachnospiraceae > Mobilitalea. Next base: position 11,631 of record JAFAFU010000049.1, read on the forward strand.
CCCTGTCCTTTACGTTAGTTGGTGCAGGGAATATCCGTCAGGCAAATCTGTCACAGAAGAGTTCTCCCCCTCTGTGACATCTGCCTATCGATCTATTTACCGGTCAGGCTCTTACCTGCCGATTACACCTCTTTATAATCTCCGTCGACCACATCACCGTCATAGGTCTGGGATCCCTGATTTCCGGCTCCGGACATATCCGGTCCGGGTCCGCCTGCACCGGCAGCGCCGCTCTGTTCATAAAGCTTTGCAAATAATGCCTGGGCATCATTCATCAACTTTTCTTTGGCCGATTTGATATCCGCAACTTCGCCTTCACTCATAACCTCGGGATTTGATTTTTCAATCAGCTCCTTCAGTCTTGCCAGGTCAGCCTCTACGGTTTCCTTGTCGCCGGCGCTGATCTTATCGCCGACCTCGGAAAGAGCTTTCTCAGTCTGGAATACCATGGAATCAGCATCATTTCTGACATCAACCGCTTCCTTGCGTCTCTTATCCTGTGCTTCATATTCCGCTGCTTCTCTGACTGCCTTATCAATATCAGAATCTGAAAGATTGGAGCTTGCAGTAATGGTAATATGCTGCTCTCTGCCGGTTCCAAGGTCCTTAGCAGATACATTTACGATACCGTTGGCGTCGATGTCGAAGGTAACCTCGATCTGGGGAACGCCTCTCCTTGCCGGCGGAATACCGTCCAGACGGAATTGCCCGAGACTCTTGTTATCCTTGGCAAACTGTCTCTCACCCTGAACTACATTGATATCTACTGCGGTCTGATTATCGGCCGCTGTGGAGAAGATCTGGCTCTTCTTTGTAGGAATCGTTGTATTTCTCTCAATCAATCTGGTTGCAACACCGCCAAGGGTTTCGATGGAAAGGGACAGCGGCGTAACGTCCAGTAACAGGATATCTCCTGCACCGGCATCGCCTGCCAGCTTACCGCCCTGGATGGAAGCACCGATTGCCACACATTCATCCGGATTCAGGGTTTTGCTCGGCTCCTGTCCGGTTAACTGCCTTACCTTATCCTGTACGGAAATCGTACGGGTGGAACCGCCGACTAACAGTACCTTCTTTAATTCCGAGGTGGAGATACCGGCATCCTTTAGAGCATTTTGAACCGGAGCTACGGTTCTTTCTACCAGGTCATGGGTTAATTCATCAAATTTGGCACGGGTTAAATTCATGTCAAAATGCTTCGGACCATCGGAGGTTGCAGTAATGAAAGGAAGATTGATGTTCGTCGTGGTAGCGGAGGATAATTCCTTCTTCGCCTTCTCGGCGGCTTCCCTTAATCTCTGCAACGCCATTTTATCGGCAGCAAGATCCACACCATCGGATTTCTTAAATTCATCAATCATATATCTGGTAATTCTCTCGTCAAAATCATCGCCGCCAAGATGGTTATCGCCGGAGGTAGCCAGAACCTCGATTACGCCGTCACCGATCTCGATGATGGATACGTCGAAGGTACCGCCGCCGAGGTCATAAACCATGATCTTCTGCTCATGCTCGTTGTCGAGTCCATAAGCTAAGGCTGCAGCCGTAGGCTCGTTGATGATTCTCTTAACATCCAGACCGGCAATCTTACCGGCATCCTTTGTCGCCTGTCTCTGAGCGTCGTTAAAGTAAGCGGGTACCGTAATTACCGCTTCCGTAACCTTCTCGCCAAGGTAGCTTTCCGCATCTGCCTTAAGCTTTTGCAGAACCATTGCGGAGATTTCCTGGGGAGAGAATCTCTTGTCATCAATCTTTACCCGGTAATCCGTGCCCATATGCCTTTTGATTGATGATATTGTCTTATCGGAATTAGTGACCGCCTGACGCTTTGCCGGCTCACCAACTAAACGCTCTCCTGTCTTAGTAAATGCAACTACGGAAGGAGTGGTTCTGGAGCCTTCCGTGTTCGCGATGACCACCGGCTTTCCGCCTTCCATTACGGCAACACATGAATTTGTGGTACCTAAGTCAATTCCAATTATTTTACCCATAATCATTTCCTCCTATATTAATATATTAATTATCTGTAAATGGTTCGTTATACGGGCAGTATATCTATCCGCCCGATACCTTCCTCAATTCACTACCTTTACCATACTGTGCCTTATTACCAGCTCACGATACATATAACCCTTCTGGAATTCATCCGAGATGATATTCTCACCCAGGGTTTCATCCTCTCCATGCATCACTGCATTATGGAATGCAGGATCAAATTCCTTACCCACGGCTTCAATCGGTTTAACTCCGATCTCCTCCAGTGTATTCATCAGCTGCTTATAAATCATCTCGATGCCCTGTGCAAAGGCGCTGTCCTTATCCTTATCCGTAATGGTTCCCAGTCCCCGTTCAAAGTTGTCGATGATCGGCAGAAGCTTCTCTATGATACTTTTGACACCGATATCATACATCTGGGCTTTTTCTTTCTCGGTGCGTTTTCTGTAATTATCAAACTCAGCCATGGTTCTCATGAGCCGCTCCGTTAGCTCCTCGATCTTTAAGTCCTTTGCAACCAAATCCTTATTCTTGTTATTCTTAAAAAAAGATTTGCCCTGCTTTACAGGCTTTTCTTCGATGCTCTCTTCATTTGCAGCCTCATTCTCTTCGATCTCCTCTTCCATATCCGAAGCCGCCTCATCCGTCAGGTCCGGATCAGCTGTATCTATCTGCTCCTCCATAGATTCCTGCTCTCTGTCCATCATATTGCTCTCCTTTTCCATGGCCGCTTTTATCACCTCAATTGTCTTATCCATTTCTTCCAAATCTGATAAACCGCCTTTCTATCCTATGTTTTTCTTTTAAATATATCGTCCAGCTGAGACATCAGGGTCTGCAGGGTACCGACTACCTTCTCATAATCCATCCTCTTCGGACCGATAATACCCACTTTGCCGTAAACTCCCTCTTCTATTTCATAGGTCGCCGTTACGACGGAACAATCCTTCATTGACTCTACCGGAGTTTCATCGCCGATGTATACCTGAATACCTCTGCTGGGCTCATCTTCGATCTTATCCTGAATCAACTCCGTAAGCATTTTCTTCTCTTCCAGCGTATACAAAAGCTCGGAAGCCTTATCCTTATCACTCAGCTCGGGATACCTTAGAATATTCGTTGTTCCCGAAGTAAAGATCTCTATATCCTCCTCCTCGGATACCGCCTGCATAATGGCATCCAGGATATCGTTTACTATAGTCCGGTAATCCCCGGCCTGCTCCTTCATCTTCGTAATCACCGGCAGATTAATCTCCGCCAGATCGAGGCCTTGAAGGAAGGTATTCAATACAATATTAAGCTTTAAAATCGTTTCTTTATTTAAGGATGCTGATACATGAATAATTTTATTCTTTACAATATTCCGCTCAAATACAATTACAGCCAGAAGCTGGTCTTCCTCCAGCTCCGTCAGCTGGACAAACTTAACCCTCTTTTTATATTGGGGTGTTGTGACCATCGTGGTATAGTTGGTATTGACCGCAAGAAGCTTAGCTACATGTTGAAGAATATTCTCAAGCTTATCTGCTTTCTCCAGCAGAACCACCTTCATATCCTCCACTTCTTTAATCTTTTCCTTCAAAAGCAAGTCAACATAGAGGCGGTAGCCCTTATCCGAGGGGATACGTCCTGCCGAGGTATGGGGCTGCAGAATGAAACCCAGCTCCTCCAGATCCGACATCTCATTCCGGATGGTTGCTGAACTGAGATTTAAATCCGTATACTTTGATATGGTCCGTGAACCCACCGGTTCTCCGGTCTCAAGATAATTCCGGATAATTGCCTGAAGAATTTTTAATTTTCTTTCGTCCAGTCCCTGCATAATCCACCTCAATCCATATCTGCAGCAAAAGATTTATTTGCCGTTAGCACTCACCCGGATGGAGTGCTAACATCTAGTTATAAAATATCACTATCATTTTCGTTTGTCAAGGGTAATTTCATAGAATTACAGAAAAAGAAGGCATAGAAAAATGCCCCGTAAAACGGGACATTTTTCTGGGTGTTTCTATATATGCGTAAAAGTAAAGGGATTATAAGGAGCAAATCCGGCTTATGCCTTGGTGGAATTACGCTTCTTCAATACAACTGCACCCGCCAGCATAACCACTGCGGCAATTGCATAATAAACCGTATAATTCGTGGTTCCTGTCTTCGGAGCTGTTACTTCTGCCGTTACTTCAACAGCCGCTTCTGCCGAGGCCAATAATGCTACAGGATTGCCATCGGCATCCAGAAATCTGACATTATCAAAATAGATATCCGTTCCGTTATTTGCCCAGTTCATATACATGAAGAATGCTTTGTCGGCTTCCTTAAATACGAAGGGCCCCTCTAACGTATGGGATAAAGTGGTAACATCGGATACGTTCTTGGTATCATCCTGAAGTGTCCACTCCGTTCCGTTTGCCCACCCGCTGGGGCCGGTAGGAGTTGCACCAACCGTACCACCGTTCCAGGTAGTCATAACATCGTCCGGCTTCTCAATAATCATATCGTAGGAAATAGTAACAACCTTCGTGAAATTCTCTTCCCCAACCAGGTCGGCGACATAGAATTTAACCTTCGGCGTACCGTTTGCCTGAGAATCAACCTTTAGCATCTTGGACCCGTTAAAGTCAACCACGGATAAAATGGACGGATCGCCGTCTACTGTTCCATCATCAAGCAATGCCAGCTGAATCGCTGCGGGTACTTTTCCGTCTTCAAAATCAATCACATCGGCTGCCGCACCGGCGCTCATCGGAACAGCTGCCGCAAGGGTAAAAACTGCCACTGTTGAAACTATCTTCTTAAATAATTTCATGATATAACTCCTCCTCATTATAGATGATGATATGTATCGGACGGATGATATCCTTATATATATATAATAATCCGTCTTATCATTACTCTATAATTGTAACAGATACCCTTTTGCATGTACACCGTCAAAACGCTTAATTATTTTACTTATTTTTGTGCAATATATTGGCAAACGCAAAATTCTTGTAAAATAAATTGCACTCAGATGTTGTTAATTCAATAAAAATTCAGACAAAACCATATTGCTGATATCAATTCCGTAATCCGTCAGGCGATAGTAATTCTCTTCTTCCGTCATCAGGCCCTGCTTCATCAGCCGTCCGAGTGCTGAGCCGTATACCTCGGATAAAGTCCTGCCAAATCTTCGATAAAACTCCTCTTTGCTGATGCCGTCCGTAACCCGTAATCCCAGAAACATGAATTCTTCCATCTGTCCGGATATGTTTAAGGGCTCCACATCTCTCCTTATCCCTAAACGGTCTTTTCGAATATCATCATCTATAATTCCTCCTTGCTCTTGTTGTGCATTAATTTTATTTTTGCACCACCAATTGCACAAATCGAGATATTCCGGCATGTTTGAAACATTATGAAATCGGGTATGGCGGATCAGGGAGGAAGCTCCAAGACCTAATCCCAGATAAGCGGTACCCTTCCAGTAACCCAGATTATGACGGCATTCATAGCCCGCCCTGGAATAATTCGATATTTCATATCTGTGATAGCCATATTCCTTCAATCGTTCCTTCGTTCTGGCATAAATCAGACGGTCTTCCTCTTCCCCCGGAAGGGCATCTGCAGCCTGCCGTCCCTCTCCGTAGCGTTCGAAAAACGGAGTGCCTTCTTCAATAATCAGACTGTAGGCCGAGATATGCTCCGGTTCCAGCTTCGCAATCCTGTCCAGGGTCAATTCCCAGGATTTAAGAGTCTGGCCCGGCAGCGCCGACATCAGATCCACATTGATATTTACAAACCCCATCCTTCTTGCAAGCTTATAATTTTCGAGGAATTGGCTGTAGTCATGAATTCTTCCAAGAAGCTTAAGCTCTTTCTCAACCGTTGACTGGAGGCCGAAGCTGATGCGGTTAATTCCTGCCTCCTTATATATGGTAAGCTTCTTCTGATCCAGAGTACCCGGATTCACCTCAATTGTTATCTCCGGGAACCGGGGAACCGCTTCCTCCTCCGATAATGAAAATACCCTCCGTACCTCATCCAGCAGCTTCTTGATATAAACCGCATCCACACAGGAGGGGGTTCCCCCTCCAATAAATATTGTGGATACCAGATAATCCTTTGTTCTCCCCTCATAGCTTCTGATTTCAGCCGACAAAGCATCGAAGTATCTCTTTTTTACTGCCTCGTTCGATGGGGAGGAAAGAAAATCACAATAGTCACATTTCTTTTCACAGAACGGAATGTGGATATAAAGTTCCAGCTCCTGTTTTTCCGGTATTCTGCTTCTATCCTTTCTCTGCTCCATATGATTTCCTCCCATATATTGAATATTTAATAAAAAGGTACTGCAAAGACCGCCTTTCCTTTTATTCTCCGGAAAGAATGCATTTGCAGCACCTTTTCTATATCAGATACCGGCTTAAGGAGTTATACCAGCCGGATCGTCCACTGACATCTATGCCTGTTTAGTCCTCATCCAGCTTAAGGACACTCATGAAGGCTTTCTGCGGTATCTCGACGTTACCTACCTGTCTCATCCTCTTCTTGCCTTCCTTCTGCTTCTCCAGCAGCTTCTTCTTTCTGGTGATGTCGCCCCCATAACACTTGGCCAGAACATCCTTTCTCATCGCCTTTACGGTTTCCCTGGCAATAACCTTACTCCCGATCGCAGCCTGGATCGGGATTTCAAACATCTGGCGCGGTATCTCGTCCTTTAATCTCTCGCACATCCTCCGGCCCCGTTCATATGCACTCTCGGCATGAACTATGAAGGATAGGGCATCCACCTCTTCCTTATTGATCAGGATGTCCAATCTCACCAGCTCGGACCTTACATAGCCCTTGAGCTCATAATCAAAGGAAGCATAACCCTTGGAACGGGATTTTAAAGCATCGAAGAAGTCATAAATAATCTCATTTAACGGCAGCTCGTATTTGAGTAAGGCTCTCGTTGTCTCCATATATTCCATACCCAGATAAACGCCGCGTCTTTCCTGACAAAGGGTCATAATAGAGCCTACAAACTCAGTCGTAACCATGATTTCGGCAGATACAATCGGCTCCTCCATATAATCGATAACGGAGGGGTCCGGCATGTTGGAGGGATTGGTAATATCCATCATTGTACCGTCCGTTCTGTGTATCTTATATATAACACCCGGAGCCGTGGTTACCAGATCCAGATTATATTCTCTTTCCAGCCTCTCCTGAATGATTTCCAGATGAAGAAGCCCCAGGAAGCCGCATCGGAAGCCAAAGCCTAAGGCGGCGGAGGTTTCCGGCTCAAATTGAAGAGCCGCGTCATTTAATTGAAGCTTTTCCAAAGCATCCCTAAGGTCCGGATATTTTGCACCATCCGCAGGATACATACCGCAGTAGACCATCGGATGTACCTTCTTATAACCCGGCAGCGGCTGGTCACAGGGACGTTCCGCATCCGTCACGGTATCACCGACTCTGGTGTCCTTCACATTCTTCAGGCTGGCTGTGATATATCCAACGGTTCCGGCAGTCAGCTCCTCCGTAGGTACAAATTGACCGGGACCGAAAATACCCACCTCAACCACCTCCGAAACAGCCCCGGTAGCCATCATCTTAATCATGGTACCTTTTCTTACGCTGCCCTCCTTAATTCGGCAGAATATGATCACTCCCCGGTAGGAGTCATAGAGAGAGTCAAAAATCAATGCCTTCAGCGGTGCGTCAGCATCACCGTTCGGGGCCGGAAGCTTCGCAACAATCTGTTCCAATACCTGATCAATATTAATCCCCTGCTTGGCAGAGATCAACGGTGCATCATGAGCCTCGATGCCGATGACATCTTCTATCTCCGCAACAACCCGTTCCGGATCGGCGCTGGGAAGGTCGATCTTATTGATTACCGGAAGGATATCCAAATTATGATCAATGGCCAGATATACATTGGCCAGGGTCTGGGCCTCAATTCCCTGGGCGGCATCCACAACTAAAATTGCACCTTCACAGGCCGCCAGGCTTCTGGAAACTTCATAATTAAAATCCACATGTCCCGGTGTATCAATCAGGTTAAAAATATATTCCTCACCGTTTCTGCTTTTATAAACGGTCCGTACAGTCTGAGCTTTAATGGTAATACCCCGTTCGCGTTCCAGATCCATATTGTCAAGCACCTGTGACTGCATCTCGCGGCTGGTCAGCAACCCTGTCATCTCTATGATACGGTCTGCCAGGGTTGACTTGCCATGGTCAATATGGGCAATAATACAGAAATTTCTTATTTTACTTTGGTCTATGGACATCTTGTTCCTCCTGAGTATTTCGTTCTTGACAATGGCAAGGCTCGTCCATCCCCGCCCTGAAATAAAGCGGATTACTCCGCTTACCGTGTACATTATATCATACCGGTTTCCCAGTGGCAAGATACTTACGAACCGCCCTGCAGTACCTCATCAAGTACGTCTGCCAGGGGTTCCATAGCGTTCATTGCAGATTCCAGGGTATTTTCCTCGGTACCGAGTTCGACCAGAATACTCTTTGGACGTAGATGCAGGTTGTACCGATAGCTCTTCAGGTAATTGCGGTAAAACAGCCCCGGATATTTTTCCAGGGACTTTAACTGCAGCTGCAGGCTGAAGGCCAGGTTATCCTGAAGGTTCGGATTTTCCAAATCTTCACGCGGTCCGCTTAAGTTTCTGCTGAGTCCGTTGAACAGCATGATTTGTGCCGTTTCTTTTCCATCCAACATGGTGGAGCGTTTCCCCCCCGCGTCTCTATGCAGATCAATCAAGACCTCAATGGTCGGATTTTCCTCCAGGATTTTAAGAACTCCGTCCTCCGCATAATTATATGCCTTATTTCGATTAAGTCTGCCGCCCATCATATCATAGATAGAGGTATCATGGATCACATGATAGCCATAATCCTCCTCCAGTATTTTGGCAAGATAGGTGCCCACGCCGACTACTGTATCATCGGATACTCCTGTCCTGCTGTCAATAAAGGCTTCCTGGGAATGGGTATGATATATCAGGATCTGCGGCTCATCATTGCCCTGTTTTATCGACATATCCTTACCGAGCATCACCTCGGCGTCAAAAAGACTATCCATTACCTTGGTATCCCCGTCAACTATATAAAAATTGCTGATCAGAAAGTTGATATTCTTCAACTGCTCCATTGTAAATGTATTCCCGATGCTGGATCTCATGGCTTCCATCGCAGAGCCCTCGCCGCCCGCAAAGGTTGCTTCCGACTCCTCAAAATAGATTTCTCCCTCCAACACTCCGACCGGCATCTGGGCATATGTAGTATTATCCGATTTTATTCCTGCGGATACAAGATTTTGGAAGCTGTTCCGATCAAAGGCAGCTCCGTTGGTTAGTATGTATTCCTTCGACACCTTTCCTTCCGTTATATCCCGGAAGCCGATGCCTCCGATGGGATGCTTCTCTGTTGACTTTTGTTCCGTATCCACCGTCGCAGAACCTTCCGCTATATTGCGTGCTTCGTCACCGGTTTGATACCTGCCGGAGTTATTCAGTAAGGCTTCCAGAGAACGGTTTTCCTTGGTAAATTCATATAATGCATATTCCTGCGTCAGTAATCTCATTAGAAAATCCTTAGATTCTTTTTCCTCGGAATGGTAACCAATCAGGGAGGCGCCGGATTCCATGACATTGATGCAAAGCTTTGACATAATCAGTGACCCCAGATTATGATCAGCTTGGCCTATTTCATCCGATAAGGACAGAGTAAGCAGACGCATAGATAAGCATACCAAAATAATGGCAATGCAGATCACTGCCGGTATACGAAGCTTTCCTCTGTCCTTGCTATTTCTTAATCTGCTCATTACTGCCTCCAAACCAGGTTTCTGATACACCTCAATTCAGACCTGATTCATTATATTCAGAAAGCTTGTTTTTAGTACCTGTCTTATATTATGATTCGGGTGTCAAAAGCTAATTTAAAAATATGGTTCGTCAATTTGCACAATTCAGATAGTAATAGCGTGATACAAAACATAGTTCATTCGCAGCACGCTTTTGCTTGGATGAAGTACGTAGTGGTACGTAAGGCCCTAAAACACAGGCCCTAAGTACCAACGACTTCATAACAGCTGCTCATCAAACCATGTTCTGCATCACTTTAATATCGTTAGTGAATGTGCAAATTGACGAACCATGATGCTCGAAGGGCTTTTGATACCTGAATCATATTATGCCGATTGAGAAAAACAGGAATTCAATGCTTCCGATACGGTATAACTGATCCGTTTGATTGATTCATCAATATTTTTCGGGGTAACAAACATATTTTCCATCTGCTGGCCATTGACCTCCGATATGAATTTATGGATTTCCTCTTCGGAAAAATCGCTGTTCTCCATATATTTTGTCAGAGTATCCGCAACAATTGTACCGGCATCCACCACCGTGGGAACCCCCAGGGCAATCACCTTCGTACCGAGACTTTCCTCATTCAGGGCTTTTCTGTTATTCCCGATACCGGAGCCGGGGCTGATTCCCGTATCGGCTAACTGTACGGTCGTATTCAGCCGGCTGACGCTTCTGGACGCCAGGGCATCGATTGCAATGATCAGTTTCGGCTTTGTCTCCTCCACAATCCCCTTCACTATCTCCTGCGCCTCCATACCGGTCTGCGCCATGACCCCGGGAGATATGGCACTGACATTGCCGAGACGGTTCTTATCCTTGAATTCGGTTCCGTATTCCTTGATCAGATGTCTGGTAACAAACAGGTTGTCAACCACCTGGGGACCCAGCGCATCCGGTGTTACCTCCCGGTTGCCGAGACCGACGACCAGCACCTCTTCTTTTTTTAGATTTCCTGCCAATTTTCGTAAATTCGCGGCAATCGCATCCGCAACCGGCTTATGGTAATCCTCGTCTGATCTGGCTAATTCAGGAGCCTCTATCGTAATATAGGTCCCCATCGGCTTCTGCATAGCCTTGGCCCCCCTCTCATCCTTGATCTCCACCGTAGATACTCTGATTTTATTCGTTTCGTCATAATCCTCGGTCAGAATTACCCCTTTAATCTCCACATTATCCTCTGGAAAGCTTTCTCTGACCTCCAGTGCCAAATCTGTCCTTATTTTTTTCTCCATGAGACAATCTCCTATTGACTTAGTTTCGTAAATTCTCTTGTTTTATGAAGTATATCTTTTGCCTAAGTTTCTAAAAATATGTATTGACAGAATAGTTTAGATGGACTACTATATAATAGTATGTTTTCATTAGAACGTCCGTGTCCGGATTTAATGAGACAAGAATTCGAAACCAACATCCAGGCCCGGCAGCCCACTCTCAAAACGTTGCCCTTGGAATACCGGTTGGTCCATTATATTTTATTGGAGGTGTAATATTGGCTAACATTAAATCTGCTAAGAAGAGAATTTTAGTAAACGAGAAAAAGGCTGAAAGAAATAAGTCCATCAAGTCTAAGGTGAAGACTATGGTGAAGAAGGTTGATGCTGCTGTTGCTGCCGGTGACAAGGCACGCGCTAATACCGCTTTAGTCGAAGCTGTTTCTGAACTTGGCAAAGCATGTTCTAAGGGTGTATACCACAAGAATACGGTTGCAAGAAAGGTTTCTCGTATCACCAAAGCTGTTAATAAACTTGCATAATAATAGGCTGTCCTTAGGGACAGCCTTTTTTTGTGTAAAAGCAAGGTATATAAAGTAAAACCCTGCGAATTCTGCTTTCATGAATTCGCAGGGTTTTACTTATTTAATAAATTCCTTCTCTCTGTACTTTAATGAAGCTCATAATCAGTTCGACGGCTTCCGCTCTGGTTACGTTTTGCTTCGGCAGGAAATTGTTATCCGCATTTGCTCCCATTAAGGCAAGACCTTTTGCCAGGGCAACTGCCCCTCTGTAATCCGATCTGATATCATATTCGTCTGCAAACCCGGTATTATAAATTCCCTGGAGGCCGGCCAGCTTTTTCAGTCCCAGCTTATCAATTAAGCGGTAGGCTACCTCTTCACGGGTGAGGAGTTTATCTGCCGTACCGGTATTGCTCTCCTCCGGATAATAATATCCGACCTGAGAAAGCAGGGTGTCGAATTCTTTCGCCGTGATGGCTTTGGTCGGATAGAATTGATTCCCTTCAAAGCCGATATTCATATCAGCCAGTAATAATATCTTCCTGTTCTCCGGTGTATCCGGTACATCCTCATAGGTAAAGGTTTTCGTCTTTGTATAAACAGTACCGTCATAATTCAGCTGTTCTCCGGTAAAGGGTGAAATATACTGCGGATTTACATCCGGGCGGTAAACCAGTCTGATTTCGTATTGAACCGAATATGCCTCCGAGTCATCATAATATTTCTTTTCACCACGGTAATTCGGATCGTAGATATTAACCTGATTGATCTCATATACCAGGTGATAGCCCTCCTTGGCAAGATATGCATCCAGTGCCTTATCTGCTGTCATGGCAGCCTTCGGTGATTCAAAATTAATCGAGTCATCCCAATTGGTGCTAAAGGAATAAATTTTACCGGTTACTCCGTCTACGGAACCGTAGATACCGTTATATCCAAATTCTATTCCTTCATTGACCCTGTTGTATTGGTAGCGATAGCCGCCGTACACCGGAACATTTCCTTCTTTATAGTAGGCCACATAATCCTCCGCGGTATTTACCAGCTTCGTATTCTTAAAGCGGCTGTTTACCTGTTCCTTAAGGAAGGTCTCAAGAACTTTACGGCTTTCTTCATTGCTATATTTCACATTGACCGTTTTCCACTTATTTTCCTTATTATCATAGTTACTCTTAATACTTGCGTAGAAGCTTAGGATCTTCCCGGTCTTAGCGTCTACGGCTGCGCTGGCATAAGCACGGTAAGTGTCCGTATCCTTCTCATAGTTTACCGGTCTGGCATCCCTCAGATCAATGTTCCATACATAGGAGCCTTCCTTGCCGGTTCTGTCGTAGGATTTACTCAGATATGCATTGTAACTGATCAGGCTGTCATCGATATAGAGAGCTTTATTTCCCGTAACAAGCTCAATTGCCTTATCCTTTGTTATCAGCTTCTCCAGCTCATTGATCTTGGCAATCTCTTCCTCCGTCAAAGAAATGCTGCCACTGCCGTTCAAAGCCATTTTATTTGCAGTTGCGGAGCCCGCATCCATCTCTGCTTCATCTTTACTTGTTTGATTCCTCTGGATCCATTCTGACTTGTTCAGGTAAACCTCACCGGTTTTCGCATTAATCGAGATATAGGAAGGCTCCGGTGTATAGACAAGGAACGCCTTCTGCGTATAACTACTGCTGATGCTGTCATAAATCCGATAATAATTCATCTGATAGATCAGGTTCATCTTAAGGTTTTTCTTTAAAATGTCGGTTGCCTGATTCTTTGTCAATACCGCATCTGCGGAAGGGACCTCCACATCATACAGCCATGAAATGGATGCTCCCTGTACCTTTCCGGTAACACTGTCGACCGATACGGTAACCGTATTATCCGGTAAGCTGATCCCATTCTCAATTCTCTGATAGCTGTAAAAATATGTTCCGCTATAGATACCGTTGTAAGTCGATGAAAGATATTCCAGCTTTGGTGCCACCTCAGGCGCGATCTGCTTAATGAACTCTTCTGCCTTTGATTTCAGCTCGCTCTTAAGATAAACCGGCAGATTGTCGCGCTTTTGGCTATAATCATAATTGTTGTAATAGGTGATATGGTAAGCCTGATCGCAGTCTACCTGGATGTAGCTGTGATCCGAAGGATTTCTCCAGGATAAACTCCAATAGGATGCCTCATAGGAATTTGATTGCGAGAAGTAATAATCAAACTCCGAATATTCCTTCGGTATCGTAATCTTTGCTTTTACCGCCTTAATTGCTTTCTCCAGGGCTTTATCGGAGGTGTCCTTCGTTACGGGAGCCGGTGAACTGATTATCTCGGCTGAGATTGGTTTAACGGAAGACTCGGCCGCCGCTAAACTTGTCCCCAGGGAACCCCCTCCGGGAAGTGATGTCACCAGCATTGCACCGCATAACAGCAATGTAATTATTTTCTTCATATCATATCTCCTTTCATAATGCTTTTAGGTGTAATCCAACCCTTTCGTCCATTAGACGAAGAAATATCTGCCATGGTTTCATTATTTTATAAGCTTTATAAATATTTTACCACGAATACATGTTTTTTACTATTGGAAACAGGACATGGAATTTATAAAAATGAAGTAAATATGACGTGTATATGTCATATTTACTATGATATACTGGTTCTATGATATCGCCCGGAAGCTGCAGGATACATAAAAAGGATTAAATCGAATCACAGGAGGGAAAATAGAATGAAAATCATTGACGTCAATCAGAATAATATTGAACAGGAGCATATCTGCTGTGCCATAACGGATAAAAAGGGAGAAACTTCAGTATCCTCGAAAAAAACCTGGCTTAAGGACCGCTTTAAGGATGGGCTGGTTTTCAAAAAACTGGATGTCAGAGGCAAGGTATTCATCGAGTATATTCCGGCAGAAAAAGCGTGGTGTCCCCTGATTGCCGACGGTTATATGTTTATTAATTGTTTCTGGGTATCCGGACAATTCAAGGGTCAGGGTTATTCGAACCGGCTTTTGGAGGAATGTATAACCGATTCAAAGGCTAAGGGAAGGCTGGGTCTTACGATATTGTCCTCCACCAGAAAGATGCCCTTTCTTTCTGACCCGAAGCACCTTAAATATAAGGGGTTTCTATTGGCCGATACCGCGGTGCCCTATTTTGAACTGTATTATCTTCCGTTTCGTGATGACGCCCCTGTTCCCAGATTTAAAGCCTGTGTAAAAGAAGGTAAAATAAAGGAACCCGGGATGGTGCTTTATTATTCCAACCAGTGCCCTCATACCGATAAATACGCCCCTCTGATCAATGAGATCGCCGGGCGGCATGGCTTGGAGGTCAGGCTCCATAGGTTTGAAACCACGGAACAGGCGCAGAATGCTCCTGCTCCCTTCACCACCTATAGCTTCTTTTATAACGGGACGTTTGTTACAAATGAGATTTTTTCCGGAAAGAAATTCGAAGATTTTTTAAGTAGAATTCTTTAAGCCAGGAAGATCTGAGTTATCCTTTCCAGTCGCTAAATATTACTCAATTTTCCGATGGCGTTTTCTTCATCGGACACAAAAAATATATGTTTGCCCCGATTGCTCTCATATATAAAATCTCTGAGCGGTTTGCTTGTATAATGGCTAAAATCACCGATAACGGCTAATTTCATATCATAGTTGACAAACTTTTGCAGTATTTCACCGGCAAGACCCGTACTCAG
The DNA here is from genome assembly GCA_023423335.1 of Bacillota bacterium. Taxonomy (GTDB): domain Bacteria; phylum Bacillota; class Clostridia; order Lachnospirales; family Lachnospiraceae; genus Mobilitalea. The sequence goes on from JAFAFU010000049.1 coordinate 26,910, forward strand.
CTTAAAAAAGCTTTCCGTGATGGCTTCCTTATTTAGTATCATACGCTCACATCCCGTTTGATACCCTACCGTCGCTATAAGATCCAATGCGGACGAAACATCCGTTATCAGCAATTCATCGCTTTGGACAATCGCAATAGCAATATGGTCCTTTTGTATTGTTCTAATGGTCACAATTTATGTCTTCCTTCTCCCAATATTTTATTTGTTGAATTATACCCTATAATGTAAAAGAAGTCTACAGATAACTTTACATTGCAAGGTTGGCTGTAGACTTCGCGGTAATGAGTTTCCATATGCGGTTTTACCCTATGTAATGACTTTCGATCATTTTTATCCTATTTACTAATAAATAACGATTTATTTATATCACATCCTGTAAATAAAATATCATTTTCAATATTGTAAATTCGTTCTTTTTGATGATCGTCAATATGTTTAGGATTGAAGAACCAACTGAATTTACATATCTGACGAAACTTCATAAACATTGGGATTTTTGAGAGCCAAAAATCACTTATATCATTACTTGAAAGATAACCCTTGATAAAATTTCTAATAATGGAATTTGTAAAATTTTGTCTGGCATCATCCTTTCGTCCCCACCACAGACCATGATATAATGCGATCCCTATATCCAAAACGAACCAGCCGTATAAGCTGTCATCAAAATCAAAAAGATTGATTTTTTCACCGTCAATATTGAAATTCCAAGGATGTATATCGTAGTGGATAAGCCCATAGGAATCTTTATCCTTGGGCAAATCCATCATTTCAGCAATTAATTTTTCGGCAATTTCATTTACGGACGGGCAAGATTTAATACTATCGTCAAGTGCTTCTCTGCCGGTGAAGCTACCTCGTACATCAATATCGTTGGCGGGAATATAGTCTTTTGTGAGTCTGTGTACATCCCCCATCACTTTACCCCAGTTATAGAATATCTTATTATTCCATTTGCTTGGATTGTTTTTATCCCAAAAGGTCCCATCCGCTTTTTCAAAAGAAGATATAATAAAGTTTTTTCCATTATCTTCTGTAGATAAAACGAGTTCTCCATCGTCTGTTCTCAGCGGTAAAGAAACATTTATATTATTCTTAGCCAGATAGTGTAACCATTCCATTTCTGCCTTTGTCTGATGGATTTGGGCCAAAGAACGCTCGGCAAATCGAAGAATATAGCCCTGACCGTCCTTCTCAAACACATATATTTGATTTGTAGAATCACTGATAAATTTTAAAGTGCCTTTATCAAATTTGTAATTTTCAGCTGCAAATTTTAATAAGCTATCTGATACCATTTTATTTTTCTCACCTTCCTTGGCTTTATCTAAATGTGCAAAAAACACACTATCTTATCGGCATCCAAAGGGATTCCGGTAAGCCGTATTTCATTAAGCCATTTGTTTACTGAGTTTCCATTAGCAGAGCTATTATGTTTTACCCATTTAGATTATACTACAATGCTTAACACAAAATCTAGAGGGCTTTGCAAAGGAATTGACAAATACACTTACTACAAAGAAAGATGCCTCAGGCTTAGCTATCGGGGTTAAAGAAGGTACTGATGAAATCATGAAAAGCACCTTCTTTTGTAGTTTATTTGGTCTTCGTAAGCCTAAATTTACCACAAAAGGGTGCTTTTCTTCTATCCGAAAACATATATGGAATATATATCTATTTCTCCTTGGCTCTATTATTTTGTTATGATTACTTCGTTTTCCTAATACCTTTTTCATCGACCTCATAGCCGTTGATCTTAGTACTTCTGGCAAGGGAGCCGTCGGCGGTGAAATAATACCACTTACCGTCGATCTGGAGCCACTTGCCGGATACCATCAGACCGTCCTTGGTGAAGTAATAGGTCTTTTTACTTTCACCGCTGCCGATATCCCACCAGCCGATGGGCGCTTTGTTGCCGGAATAATAACGCCAGTTAGCTTCATCCTGCACCCAACCGGTTTTCAGCGTACCATCGGCATTAAAGAAGTACCTTGTGCTGTCAACGGTCTGCCAGCCTGTGAGAGCTTTGCCGTCCTTATAGTAGAAATACTGTCCGGCGTCATTTAATGCCCAGCCCTGCGCTGTGGAGGGGTCAATGGTCAGCTTAATGTAGCGATACAGCATGGAGCTGACCTCCGCACGGGTAGCGTCGAACCTGGGATTAAACTTGTTGCCGGTGCCGCCCATCATAATGCCGGCCTGCTGCATGGCCTTGACTGCTGTTTGATAAACGCTGCCAATGTTGCTGTTATCCGCATAGGTGACTGCTTCACGGAGCACAGGCAGGGCATAGCCGGTGGCTTTGGCATAGTTTGCAATAATGACCGCAATTTCCTCACGGGTAATGGCGCGGTTGGGGGCGAACCGGCTGTTGCCGATGTCCTGAATAATGCCCTCCTTGTACGCCCACTCGATGTAGGGACGGAAGGGGCTGTCTGCCTTTACATCCGTGAAGCTGTTGGTTGTGTAGAGCTTCACATCTACGCCTGCCAGTTTGCCGAGGGCTGTTGCCAATACTCCGCGGGTCATAGCGGTGTCGGGCGAGAACGCTGTTTTTGATACTCCGGAGATAAGTCCTCTGCCGACTATATAATCAATGCTTTCCTTTGCCCAATGGCTTTCGATATCGGTAAACTTTACTGCCGGAACCGTATAGCCCACTCCGTACACCGAGAAGTGGTTGGTATCCAATAGGATACTTCTGCTGTTCGCGTCATAAACCGAACTGCCGATACGGCTTGCATTGCCCTTGCCGTCCACATACACACCGAACAAGTAGCCCACTGCTTCATTTTTATCCGGCGCATAGGGAATGGAGAGCGTAGCGGTACCGCTGCCAAGGCTTGAAACACTTTGCGACTTTTTGTTCTTATCCGTGTAAGTGACGATGATATTGTATACCGGCCGGTTGCCCACAAGCGCCTTGGCTGCCTTGGAGAGTCCTGTCGCCGGAGTAATGCTGATTGTGATTTTTCCGGTGCTCTGCTTCTGGATTTCCTGCAAGGCTTTCAGGTCAAGGCCAAGGGAAACAGGTGCGCCCTTCAGCTCAAGACTGGAAACACCTGCGCTCACCAAGCTTTGCAGGGCGGTCTGTGAAAGCGTTGCAGTCAGGGAGGTTGCTCCCTGCGGCATCGTTACATTCAGCACCACTGAAATACCGCTGGCTGCCTTGCCCTGTGCTTTTGCGTCAGTTTGTGCTTTAGCGATGGCGTCGGTGATGGCTTTATCCGGAATGGATGCGCTAGCTGTTCCTTTTGTTCCCGCTTTTGCCGTTACGGAAGCTGCCGCTGTGACAGGTTGGTCGGGCTTTTTTTCGGGAGTAGTGGTTTCGGTATTACTTTCGGAGCCGGAGTCGTCACCGGAGGAACCGTTGCCGCCGCTGTCGGAGCTATCTACAGTCCACTTTGCATAGAGGATCGTATCACTTGTTACAGTATCTGTGCTGAAATTCCATGCATTAGTGCAGGATGCCTCCTTATACCAGCCTCCGAAGGTATAGCCAGTCCGTGCCGGTGCTGCCGGCGCGCTTATAGCAGAGCCGAAACTGACGTTGCTTATGCTCGATACCTGACTTCCGCTTTGGGAGTCAAAGGTAACAACGTAGGTTATCGGGGGAAGTACCTTGCACACCGCCACTGCTTTCGGTGAGCCGGTAAGGGTATAGCCTGCCGGTGCCGCCACTGCCACTGATATATTGCCCTGCGTTGTTACTGAGGTTAGGGCGATGGACCAGCTTGTTCCGGAGCCGGTCAGCGCTCCTTTGATCGCTGCGCCTGTTCCATTGGTAATGGTGATGTCATCTGCCGTCAGTCCCGTGATTGCCGTATCGAAGGTAAGGTCTATTTTGGTGGAGGTAGCCGTATCGGCCGTACCATCTGCTGTTGCGGACTGCAATTCGATGGCCATAGCTACAGCTGCCGTTTCATAGCCATTCCAGGGATTGCTCCAACCTGAAGCGCTATAAAAATAATATATTTTAAACCCTGATGCGGTACCGTCAAAAATTTCAATTCCGGCTGTCGGAGCATCCCCGTTGAAATACGCACTGGTAAGGCTGTCACAATCATAAAATGCACTATCTCCGATAGCAGTCACACTGCCTGGGATTTCAACGCTTGTCAAGCCGTAACAATAAGCAAATGCCCCGTATCCGATTGTAGTCACACTACCGGGGATGTTGACGCTTTCCAGGCTGCTGCAATACCTAAATACATACTCTCCGATAACAGTAACATTTTCGGAGATGTAGACACTTTCCAGTCCGCTGCAATTAGCAAATGCATACTTTCCGATAGCAGTCACACTATCGGGGAGGTTGACGCTTTCCAGGCTGCTGCAATGCCTAAATGCATACTCTCCGATAACAGTAACACTGGCGGGGATGCTGATGCTTTCCAGGCTGTTACAATTATAAAATGCATGATCTCCGATAGCCGTTACGGTGTAGGTGATGTCCCTGTTGACAACTGTTTCCGGGATGATGATGATGCCGGTGTAACTGTTTGCGATGACCTCCACGGTACCGGTGTCTCCGGACTCGGTGAGCACCCTGTACCGAATGCCGTCTTTATCAAAAATTTCCGCTTCTGTGACGGGGAAGTCCGCCGTTATGATGCCTGAATTTGCCGGGTTGCTTATTGTAGTGGCTCCTGTTACCGTAAAGGAATTGGCAGCCACGCCGGTCAGAGTATATCCCTCTTTAGGCAGAAGGGTTATCGTTGCTGTATAAACTGTGTCCTTTACAAACAGATCATCCTCTGGATACCATCCGATGCTTCCTGTATACTGCTCCGTCTCGGTTATTGTCGTTACCGGAGCTGCACCCGTTACCGGAGCTGTGACGGGGATCTCTGTTATGCTTATAACAGCCTCCGGTTCTTTTATGACGGTGTCGGCCGGAAGCATGCCGGAAAGAGCAGCTTCAAAGTCTGATGCTGAGCCGGACGGCACAAGGATCTGCAAGCCTGACGGTATGCCATCAAATACATCGATACCAAAGGTCGGCGGTGTACTGCCGGAAAAGGCGATGCTTGTCAGGCTGGAGCAATCAGCAAATGCCCAATTACCAATGCTTGTTACACTGCCCGGAATCGTCACACTTTCAAGGCTGAAGCAATTCTCAAACGCATTATCTCCGATAGCGGTTACGATGTAGTTGATTCCCTCGTTGCTAACTGCTGCCGGGATGATGATATCACCGTTGTAACCATCATCGTTTGCGATGACCTCCACGGTGCCGGTGCTCCCAGACTCGGTGAGCACCTTGTATTTAATGCCGCCGGCAATAAAAGTGACATCTACTGCAAAGTTAGCTGCCAGTGTTCTATTTGTTGTACCCAGTACAAAAGTGTATGCAGTATTGGTGCTGACCGGTATATTGTTTTCGGTCCAGTTGACGAAGCGGTAGCGGCTGTTTGCAGTGGCCGTAACTGCCACACTTGCTCCTTCCATGTAACTGCCGCCTCCGCTGACCGAACCGCCTGCCGCCGGATTGGCCGATACGCTGACGGTGTGGGATGGCGCCATAAAAGAAATCCATTTTGCATAGAGAGTTATATTGCTGTTTACCGTATCTATGCTGAAATTCCATGGATTGGTGCAGGATGGTTCTTTATACCAGCCTCCGAAGGTATAGAAAAATAATATAGGTGTTTCCGGTGCGCTTATAACGGAGCCGGAACCGACGTAGTCTATTTTTGATACCGGACTGCCGCCCGTGGAGTTAAAGGTAACAGAGTAGTTTATTTGCGTAGGCGACTTGTACACCGCAACTGCTTTCGGTGAACCGGTAAGGGGATGGCCTGCCGGCGCCGCTACTGCCACCGATATATTGCCTTGCGTGATTACAGCGGTCAAAGCGATGGACCAGCTAGTTCCGGAGCCGGTCAGCGCTCCTTTGACCACTGCGCCGGTTCCATCGGTAATGGTGATATCAGCGGCTGTCAGTCCCGTGATTGGCTTATCAAAGGTAAGGTTTATTTTGGTGGAGGTAGCTGAGTCGGTCGCACCGTCTGCAGTTGCGGACTGCCATTCGACTGCCGTGAATATAGCCGTTTCGTAACCATTCCAAGGATTTGACCATGTCGATTCAAAATTTTCATCATAATATATTTTAAACTCTGATGCAGTGCCGGAAAAAACAGCAGCTCCAATTGTTGGGGATTCACCATTGAAATACGCGCTGCTAAGACTGCTGCATCCATAAAACGCAGAATCACCAATGCTTATTAAGCTGTCTGGAAACTCTACACTGGTAAGGCCGCTGCATCCATAAAACGCATATTGACCAATACTTGTTACACTGCCGGGAAGCATCACACTTTCAAGGCTGGAGCAAGCAAGAAACGCACCTTCACCAATGCTTGTCACACTGCCGGGAATCGTCACACTGGTAAGACTGCTGCATCCCTGAAATGCATATTGACCAATGCTTGTTACACTGCCGGGAAGCATCACACTTTCAAGGCTGGAGCAACCATAAAACGCCCATTCACCAATGCTTGTTACACTGCCGGGAAACGTTACACTTTCAAGGTCGGAGCAACCATAAAACGCATTTGCACCAATGCTTGTTACACTGTCGGGAAACGTTACACTTTCAAGGCTGGAGCAATTCTCAAACGCACTATCTCCGATAGTGGTTACGGTGTAGGTGATACCTCCGTTGCTAACTGTTGCCGGAATGGTGATGTTGCCGCTGTAACTGTTGGCGATGACCTCCACGGTACCGGTGGTCTCAGACTCGGTGAGCACCTTGTATTTAATGCCGCCGGTAATAAAAGTGCCGCCGATTCCCACTGCCGTTGCGGGGAATACCGCCGTTATGACGCCTGAATTCGCAGTGTTGCTTACCGTAGTGGCTCCTGTTACCGTAAAGGAGTTGGCAGCCACGCCGGTCAGGGTATATCCGTCTTCCGGCGTCAGTGTGATGGTCGCCGTATACGCTGTGCCTGCCTCAAACGGATTATCCGCCGGAGCCCATACAATGCTTCCTGCATATTGATCTGTCCCGGTTATTGCCGTTGCCGGAGCTTCACCTCTTACGGGAGCGGTTACGCCGGAGATCGCTGTTATGTCTACCGTTTCTTTTATGACGGTACCGGACAAAAGCATGTAGGTAAGAGCAGCTTCATAGGCTGATGTCGCTCCGTGCGGTACAATGACCAGCAAACCTGCCGATACACCGTAAAACATATAGGAATCAAAAGGCGGCGTACTGCTGGAAAAAGCGATGCTGATAAGGCCGGTATAATCAAATGCACTTTCACCAATGCTTGTTACACTGCCGGGAATCTCCACACTGGTAAGGGGGCAATAAGCAAACGCACTTTTACCAATGCTTGTTACACCGTCGAGAAACGTCACACTTTCAAGACTGTTGCAACCCTCAAACGCACTTTCACCAATGCTTGTCACACTGCCGGGAATCTCCATACTGGTAAGGGGGCAAGCATAAAACGCCATTTTGCCAATGCTTGTTACACCGTCGAGAATCGTCATACTGGTAAGGTCGGTGCAACCGTAAAATGCACCTTCACCAATGCTTGCCACACTGCCGGGAATCTCCACACTGGTAAGCTTGGTGCAACCAGAAAACGCAGAACCACCAATGCTTATCACACCGTCGTGGATCGTCACACTGGTAAGGCCGGAACATCCATTAAACACACTAATACCAATGCTTGTCACACTGCCGGGAATCTCTACACTGGTAAGGCCGCTGCATCCATAAAATACATATGGACCAATGCTTGTTACACTGTCTGGAATCGTTACACTGGTAAGGCCCGTGCAATCACTAAACGCAAAATTATTAATGCTTGTTACACTGCCGGGAATCGTCACACTGGTAAGGCCGGTGCAATACTGAAATGCAGATAAACCAATAGCGGTTACAGTGTAGGTGATACCCCCGTTGTCAACTGTTGCCGGGATGGTGATGTCGCCGCTGTAACCGTTTGCGATGACCTCCACGGTACCGGTGCTCTCAAACTCGGTGAGCACCTTGTATTTAATGCCGCCGGCAATAAAAGGGTCCTCCCCCGCCGCCGACACTGGCACAGGCAGCAGTGAAAGCATCAATGCGGCCGCCAATATAGCTGCTAACAATCTTTTCTTTTTCATCCGTTTTTCCTCCAATTTATTATTCTTTGAATTTCCCCATCTTATCAGCAGAGGGCTCTTCCCTGATCCCACCCTCCGCAAGCAGTCTGATCAGATTTTTACAATCCGCCCGGATGTAGATGCATTGCTCCTGCGTCAGGTATCCTGACACTTGTGCCATTTCGATGATATAATCTGCTTCCAGGACAAGCGCTGCCGCCTGCTTCGCTTTTTTCCCCTGTTGCCTGCCGCCTTCCGCCGATGTGCGGCAGGCAAGCCCTGTTTCGATTCCGCAGTCCAGCAGCCGTTCACACAGGGGGAAGCCCCGCTGATCGGTCCGCAAAAACTGTACAAGCTCCGCAATGCGAATGGAAAAGTCAAAACCCTTTTCCCGAATCTTATCATTCATCAAAACACCTCCTGTTAACTTTACTTATCATTGTAGTGTTTTGAGCTTGAAAAACAATTAGCCTTGTATGAGGTTTTCAAAATAATTTTCTTATGGATTTCGATTGAAATTTGAAAAGTATGAAGTTTTTTTATTGCGTCGCTATTTTATTTGGGCTCAATTTTGATAAAAACCTCATACATATCCTATGTTTTCCGTGCAATCCATGACAAAATATGGTATAATATCGATAGATATTATACCGGCGCCGAACGCAGTGAGTGCGCATCCTGGCACGAAGTGCCAATACCATGGGCGCTTGCGCATATGGTATAATGTCGACAGACATTATACCGCGCCAACCGAAGTGAGTACGCATCCTGGCACAACGTGCCAATACCATGTGTTTTATACATGGTATCATGAGAAAAATGGGGGGATTTTTATGGCCAGTAATCTATTAAATGAGAAATTCATACCGGTAAAATTACCTGACATCTGTGCACCCAGACCTGCGCTTTTAAATACGTTCCATCAATATGCCAGGAGGCGGGTCATCCTCGTATCCGCCCCTGCCGGTTTTGGGAAGACAGTATCTACGCTCCTTTGGCTTGCGGCTTCGGGACGAAAAAGCATTTGGATCGGACTGGATGAATACGACGATTCCCCGGCTATATTTTATAAGCTGCTTTGCGCCGGAATTCTTTCCGCCTGCCCTGTGAGCGGCGCTATGGCGGAACTGCTCAAAAGTCCGGCCTTTGCAGCCTCGCCGGTGGAGCATACCATCAGCCTTCTGTCCGGTCTTGAACCTGACGCTGCGTCTTACGCGCTGGTGCTTGACGGCATGCACCTGATCAGAAGCAAAGAGATTAGAAAGTCCCTGTCCTTTGTTCTGAAACGGCTGCCCATGTCCTTTGTGACATTGCTTCTGACCCGTGACGAGCATACCGATTACATGGAGTCCCCTATCAGCGAAGGAAAGGCTGCACAGATTACCTCCGGGGAGCTGATCTTTTCCGAGTTCGAGATACAGAGTTATTTCAAAGCCTGCGGCCGTTTTATTACGCCGGAGGAAGCTCGCGCGGTCAAAGCGATTACCGGCGGCTGGGCCATCGGCGTCCATGTGGTCGCTGAGAGCGGGCAAATGGAGTCTGGGACGAAAAGTGATGAAGCTTTGGCGCGGTATATCAAGCATCAGATTTGGGATCAATGTGACGGGGACCTGCAAGAGTTCATGCTGAAAACCTGCCCGGCGGATGAAATGACCGTGGAGCTTGCAAACCGCCTGACGGGCAGGGGAGACAGCGAAGCCCTACTGGACAAGCTCTGTGCCGCCAACTCCTTTGTCAGCCGTCCGGATAGGGAGCATTACCGGTATTACCATATATTTTTGGAATTCTTAAGAAGCATGCTGGAAGCGGCTACAGGCTTTGATAAAGCCGGCCTGTACAAAACCGCCGCCGCCTACTACCGGGAAAGGGGCGAATATTACAGCAGTATACGCTTTGCGGTAAAAGCGAGGGATTTTGAAACCCTTACCTCTGACATGCTGGAGATGCACGAATACAGCGCCTCCGCTGGCGTTTCCCTGCAGGACCTTTCCCTTTTGGGGGACAGTATCCCGGAGAGCTTTACGGACGATGACCCCTATCTTTTCATCAGCCATACCTGGTACTATTATCTGCTTGGCGATGCAGCGCGGTTTTGTGCCTGTCTGGATCGGCTGTATGTCAGGCTGCCTGAAATTGTGCAGCATCATAAACCCTTCATCAAGCATACGCTTTTTATGGCGTCCATTGATTTTCGCCGCCCAATGTTCAGCATATCGGAGCTGCTGACTCCCGAAGTCACCGCTGAAATTGCCCAGTACAAGGTCAGCGCGACCACGCTGATGAAAACCCTGCCGTTTGTTCACCGCAGCCACAGGGATTACTCCGATTTTTTACCGGATATTGAAGGCAATATGCGCAGGACCGATCCGGTAGCTGCCACCCTGCTGGGCGGGGATTGCTCCCCGATATCCTTTTCACTGCGCGCCATGCTTTATTATGAAAAGAACCTGCTAAAGGAAGCAGACGCCTGCTGTACGCGGGCGGTATCCGCACTTTTGCCCGATGCGACAGCCGAGTTCAGCTTCAGCGCAATCCTTACGCAGACAGCCATCCTGTTTGCACTTGGGCAAAATGCAGCGGCAGAAGCCAAGCTTGCCGGGATACAAAAGAGCATCACCGAGCAAAACGCGGAGTACCTGCTGCCTAATTTCAAGGCTTATGAAACCAGGCTGCGCTTGTCTGACGGCGATAAAAATGCCGCCTCCGCATGGTTTGAGCATTCTTTCGTGACGCCTGCCAAGGACTTGGAGCTGTATCGGATTTTTCAGCATTTCACGACGGCCAGAGCCTGTATCGTTCTGGCAAAAACCGAGGAAGCCATACGCTACATCAGGGGGCTCAAAAAGCTGGGCGAGGATTTTCGCCGCCCCCTTGACATAGCGGAAGCAAGCGTTTTGCAGGCAAGCCTTGAGTGGGCGTTGGGCAAAAGAAAGGAAGCGCAGAATACGCTGGAGCTTGCGCTGACCGCCGCACAGGAATATGGCTATGTACGAATCTTTGCGGAGGAAGGCGCGGCAGTGCTGCCCATTCTTCGAAAAATCTCCCAAAGAGCGGAGCGGGAAGGCTGTACAGGCGCACTGAAGCCACACTACATCCATGAGGTCACCCTTGCTGCTTATGAACAGTCCAAACGAAAAAAAGGACTTACCGTCCATCTGAATCCGAAGGCTGTCAAGCTGTCAAAGCAGCAAAAGCATATTCTGATACTGCTTTCAAAGGGATATAAATACAAGGAGATTGTGGAGCATACCGGACTTACGATTCACACGGTCAAATCCCATGCCACTGCCGCCTACAGTAAGCTGGATGTAAACAATTCCATGGATGCCGTGCTGAAAGCGCGGGAGCTGGGACTGATGGAATAGTAGTCGCAGGCTTTTCCGGATCAGCAGGCGTATCTATCTCATCCCTGCCTGTTACGGCAGGGAAATTTTCATCGTCAGATAAATATGTCCGTCTGTTAACCTGCGGCCCTGCGGCGCGTTCCTTCGAGAACGCTTTTTACATGCTGGAAAAGGAAGAGGCAGGGAGCCTATCGCCGCAGACCTTCCTGCACCGGAGCAGAGGGTGAATAACATAAAAGCCGATTCGTATTTTCTTTCGCCGTCAACAGATTTTTTATCGTTTCCCTGGCATGACGGTAGCCCTAACGATAAATTTCCTTTTTAGAGTTAAAAAATAGGACTGTACCGGTGAAACCCTCTGTTTTCGGGTTCCTTTGGTATAGTCCTATTATATCGTCATCTTAATACCGTAAAGCTCGTGCTGAAACATTAAACTGACTTGATAATTGACGTATGGTGAGTATCAGATTTCCTCCTTTCATCAAAATCATTATACAAGTTTCCGCGACGGAAGAGTCAAGAGTAAAAACAAAAATATTTGACAGGAATTTATACCATATGAGCAAAAACCAATATCATGTAACCTTTGGCTATATCGTTCCTTTATCAACATTCCTTATATTTCAATAATAGGTACATATGCAATGAATGCATTAGTTTTGTAGTTATGATATTCTATTTCCTGAGCTCCGTTTTCATTGAATTTATATCCATGCTCCGGCATTATCTTCTCTCTCATATAGATAAATAACTCATGGTTTTCACATCTCTCTTTGCCAAGAAGCCTTGCGGCATTTTCGTCGTTTAGTATCCGCATGAACTTTGAGGCCGGCATTTTGTAAATATCATAGCATTCGGCCTGTTTTTCTGTCGTTGTTTCCTGTCCAAACATCATACCTCTCGGAACTTTACCGCCCTGCCAGTAATCGATGCTGATTGCGGCATCCCAATCCGGATTGATTCTTTCCAGCTTTGGATTTGGTATAAGCTCCTGATAACGCCGCAATAACTTACCGATATCAGGCTCATCAATAAGATTTTCTGCATATGATATTGTTCCAACCCATACAACCTCAGGCCGCCCGACAATTTCAAAAACGGCCCCATTGACCTGAATCGTATCAATCAATCGCTCATTTTGAAATTTCTCTGCCAAATTAAGTATCTCCGGTATTTTCGGACTGTAGCTATTGGGAGTTGCCGGAGTTTGCTTTGTAACGGTATCTCTCATGTTTCTGCACCCCTTTTTAGTTTTATGTTCTTATTTTACCATACCATAATAAATCTATATTATCATTTTGTACCAATTTTTAAGTCAGACGCTTCTGTTTGACTTTACAATACATTCTGATTTTCGGGTTGTTAAAGCCCTCTTTCACATCGTATACCGCAAAAATATCTTTTTTATCGGCGGTCATGCCGTTATCCGACGCAAAAGAAAGCAGCATGTCGGTGTATCGGTCATAATCTCCCAGGACGCTGCTTTCCAGAACAAGATAGTTACCGTTGCTTATGGAAAAGCTCTTTATATTTTTATCATCTGAAATCTGCAGTTGAGAATTTACCCGGACACCGCAAACACAAGAGTTTATGTCTTTGCGGACATAGAACTCCTTAGCGGATTTTATGATATACCGGTAGTTATTCGATAAATAGTTAATTACCGTTTTAGATGCGGTCTTCTCAGCGTAATATCCTATGGCTTTTGCGGCAATAAAATGAAATCTGGGATTGTGTACCAAAATAATCTTTGTTTCTTCGCCGCGCTTTTTGATCGGAAGGTAAAGCTTCAGCTTAACGGGCTTTCCGTTTCTCAATATGTATTCTTCGTAGTACGGCTCATTTGCATATTCAAACATACTGTTTTGCAGCCAGGAAGAGTATAGATAATCCCATGCGATGTTGATTTTTCGCTCATCGTTTTGCACGTCTGATGTGGCAAATATGGCGGTGAAAGGCTCCCTCCCGTGCGATATTTCAAATCCGCATGACTCTAATTTGTTATAATTTCTATCTGTGTCTGTCAGATATAATTCATAATAAAATTTACCGCCGTCCTGATCTGCGTTCCTGCCAAAAATTCGGCCGGTGTAATCCGGAACCGTATGCAAAAAAATGCTGATCGCTTTGGTTTCGATGTTTTTTAGGCTTGAATGATTAAAACGTATACAAAGCGTCCTCGGAATAGTTTCGTTTGATACTGTGACGGATTGCAGGGATTCTCCGTTGAAGGGCGGAAAGAAATAATAAGCATCACAGCCTTTATATGTAAGCGGTGTCATATTAAGCGCTTGTTTCACCGCACGGCAAAATGCCTGCTGAGAAGAATATCCACACTGATAAGCAATCTCCGCAAGCGGAAAGTCAGATGCCTTAACAGGGCTAACGCATTGGAAAGCCGCCGTCTACGGATATATTCTTTCACAGGATGGCCTGTTAGGCTGTAAAAATCCCGGTAAAGCTGGGTATGTGAAACATAGCCGGCATTCGTAAGCCGTTCGATATCCAAATCAGAAATTAAATTATTTTCGATATATCGGATGAGGCTGCTCATGTATTCACTTTTATAAATTGCTTTATCCATCGCTTTATCCCTATCGTTCAACTATTCCTGAGGCAGTCCTGGTAAAGATCCTTAATTATTTACCCGATATTCTTCCTGGAATCTGATTGTCCTTAAGCGGAATATAAAAACACATTTCAGGATTATCGGAGCTTGTATTTTTATACACTTCAATATGTGCACATCCGCAATCAACGTCGCCGTTTTTTATTTTATACACTCCATGGTCAGAGTTAAAGAATTCAACCTCATCTCTATGCTCCGGAAGCCATACGTTGCTTATATATTCACCGGCAGTTTTCATCGCGTCGCCCGGACCGTCGGTTCCTCCTAATAATTTTTCCGTGTTGTCGGCCCTGAACGTGATAACGGCAAAATTTTTAAGTCCGGTATCCACGCCAGTAATTCCTTCCGGCAGATTATCAAGTGAATTCACCCGGCAGCCGAAAAAATAATTCCATCCGTTTATAAATTCAATGCCGATTCCGACTTCCGTATACGGGTCATATTGATCCATTAATTTATCCTGATAATTATTATGGTAATCGTTTATATTACCAAATTCAGCCTGCCACGGTACACCTGCCATTTTAAATGTTTCGAGGTATGATTCCCGCTCCAGGTAAAATTCAAAATCTTTATATTTCTGATATTTGTTTTCCGCCTTTTTTATTACGGCTTCCACAATGCTCGGCTTTTCGTTCGGACTATAACCTTCCGGTTTTGGATTCGGTTTCTTTGCTGTACTCATAATCTTCATCCCTTCTGAAATTTGATACCTTTATTATATCCAACCCGGTCAAGCCTGCCTTATCATATTCTGCCATCTTTTATTTTAATTTGAGATTTTACTATGATTTCTTTTTGACTTGATCCTTTCGATATATCGTAAATTGAAAAAGGTATTCCTTCTGCTTCAAAACCGTGATCCTGCAACCATTTTAATAAAACTTGCTCATATTCATTGCCGCTTCCATAGCAGGAGCCTTCTAAAACTGCATACAAACCTTTAGGGATTGACCGTATTTCTACACTTTTGCCAGCAGGAATGTTTATTGGACTTTTTATATGCATTCCACAAGTATAACAGCTGCCAATTTTGGAAACATAAAATTCTTTTTGCGACTTTAAAAGAAAAGGATAATGGTCGGCGATAAATTCGGCGACCATATTTGATGCCGATTTCTCCGCATTTATCCCTGCTTTTGCAGCTGCAACAAATAATCTGTCATCAAAATACTTCACGCTTATTTTATAGAAGTTTTCTCTCGGTTTCACCGGGAGGTACAGAATAAGCTTTTTTATAATATTAGTTCTGACGATGTATTCTTCAAAATATGGGATGTTATCTTGTTCAAACATACTGTTTTTCAACCAGTGACCGTATAAAAAGTCCCATGAGGCATGAATATCCTGTTCATTGTTTTTTACCGTAGCGCAGGCAAAAACAGCAGTATAGCCGGGAATTACGGTGATATCGTTAAAAGAAGCCCGCCTTATTTTCCTTATGTATTCATTGCTGTATTCAATATATAATTCGTAGCAAAAACGATTGCCGCTTTGCAATCCGTTTCTGCCGAGTAATTTGCCGGTATATTCAGGGATAATAGTTTGCAAATAAGAAACAGCCCTGTTTTCAATTCCGGTTAATTGTGAATGATAAAATTTTAAACAACACATTTGAGGTATTGTCTGGCTCTTAACGACTATTTGTTTCATTTTTATACCGTCATGCAAAGGAAAGTAATATATATCCATACTATTCCGATACTCGGTCGGGGTTATATTAAGCAATAATTTTATATCTCTGCATAATGCCTGCCCGGAACTATAACCACATAAAAAAGCAATATCCGTTACTGATATTTCCGAATATTTTAACAGACTTAATGCCTTTGATAATTTTCGTTTGCGAATATATTCGTTTACCGAATGACCGGTAAACGAATAAAAATCCCGGTATAACTGACGTGGAGATACAAAGCATTCCGATGAAAGCTTTTCCACATTAATTTTTTCGGAAATGTTTTGTTCGATGTTTTCTATTATTGCTTGCATGTATGTTTTTGATTCCATATAACTCCACTAATATAAGAAAATAAAGTAATATAAATAATCCATATTCTACCACAAAAAGGCAAATAAGTCTATTGCAAAACAACAGACTTATCCCGATATTTCCATATAGTCCTTTCATTGGTTCAATCAATGTTGCTCCAGATAAAATTGATAGCGCTCTTCATAAGGGATTTCTCGAATAATCTGGTTAATTGTCCACGTGTAACCGAAAGGGTCTGTAATTTCTGCATGTTTTGTACCCATAAACTCGGACACCTCCTGCCCAACCACAGCGCCATTCTCTATGGCTCTTTTCAGCACAGCTTCCGTATCGTCCACAATCATCTGAAGCCATATGGAGTCTGTCTCACCTTTTTTGGGGGGATAACAGCTATAAGACGCATTCTCATCAATCAGCCGTAATTCAACGTTTCCAACTATTACATTGGCCTCGTTTTCACCTTTTTTGTCGGGAAAATGAAATACATCGCCCCGTTTGGCATCAAATACCCTTTCGTAAAATACCATCGCCTCCATCGCATTGGCTACAACCATGTTCAATGTTAATTTACTACCCATATTTTTTCACTCCTTTTTGTAATAGCATAGAAAATAGATTCTGTTAAAATTCCGCTAAGCACAGATAAATCCCTGCTTATCTGCGTTTTATATAAGTATTACACATCAATTCATCTTTGCTTCATTCCTATATTCACCCTTTGCCGGGTCGGCGAAATATACTTGCGGTGAAAATCCTGCTGCGTCATACACGCGGTGCAACTCGTCACGGGTCGGCACCAAACAGGCTGGGCGCATGGCATGGCCGGTGATAATATCGGCCAGCGTATAGTTGACATCGCAGCGCCAACCGTCACTGCCGTTTATAAAACCATACCCCTGGCCGGAATAATCCATGAAATAGGAAAACTCATTAGCAAATGGCACGTACCCGGGACAATTATGCTTTATTCCGGGAGGGATTTCGGTACTTTTGTCAGGTAATATAAACTCTCCGGGATAGCTCGATTCCTCCTGTGCCTGTTTTGCCATATTCAATATTTCCGGTCTTTTAGGACTGTAACTTTTCGGTTTTGTTTGATTCGGCTTTTTTACTGCGCCCCGCATATTTGCACTCTCCTATTGGTTTTCTTCTAATTTGTCAGACAGAATAAGACTTGTCTTATCATTTTGTACCAATTTTTACGGGGCTAACGTCTATTATACCAGCTTAACAGATTTGCAAAGTCCCCTTTGTAATGATAGCTCCTTCCGCTTTTGGTTTCCCCCACCTTCATCAATCCCAGACGTAGCAAAATTCCGTTTGATTTTTCATTTTGTTTGTTTGCATATGCTTCAACAAATTGAATATCGGGCGGCAGGATCGAGAATACGAAGCCGTATAATTCTCTGAAAATATTTTCTTTCCCATGCCATTTGGATTTGAGCTGAATCTCTTCCATCATCAACAATTGGTTATTGGCAAAATACTGAAAATAACCTATCAGAGCTTCGGAAGAATAAATGAGAATAATCTGACGCAGCCCCTCTTTAAGCCCGTGGTTAATACCAGCAAACCAGGAGCTATAATCTTCTTCATAGGTATTGCCGGTCGGGGCAATTACCGACATGTTTTCTGCGAGTATATCAAAGATATCTTTCGCATAAAAAGCAAATTCATCTTTATTTAAAAAATCAAATCTCAGCATTCATACCGCCTCCCGGATATAAAAACTTCATAGTAACCAGCTGTTGTTTCGTGGTAAAACAAAAGAAGGCGACCATTCCTGCAATCGACTTCTTTTAACAAAACCATATCTTTAATTGATAAAAAGGATGCCATACTATTTCCTTTCCAATCGGATGGGTGTCATACAAATAATGATATCATCCATAAACTATACTGTCAATCATAACGAAAGGTTAAGCCATACAATTACCGGTCAATAATTACATGGCTTTTCTGTTTATTTTCTGTTATACTTTAAGCATCGACTATCATGGTAATCTCTACTAAAAAGCCCAATAATACTTTGATGATTTATAAGGAGGATATTAGATGTCAAAACGAGTTCTGACTATTATTTGTTGTTTCGCATTAGGCCTTTCACTGTTACCCTTGACGGGCAGGAATACCGTCTTTGCCACGGCTTCGGGAAGCACCGAACTATTTACATTTACCTTTGACAATAAGGCCGAACAGGAAAGTCTTTTCACCGTAGCCCAAGACTCGGAAATGGAATGGGTTAATGCCCCCGGCATAGGAAAGGATGACGACACAGCCTTGAAGGTCACACACATCAAGAGCAGCAATAATTACACCAGCATCAATAACGCTGTTCGGATAACTTTTGCCGAGCCGATTCCCGCCGGTGCTGTCTACCATATCTCCGCATGGTTTTATGCTCCGGCTGCCGGTAACGAAGGAAAGGATACGCTCATTGGCCCTGCTCTGTTGCTTAATGGAAAATCCGCCGACGAAGCCTTCAAAATCCCAAGTCCAAATGAGGTTGGCGCCCTTCCCACCGATCAGTGGAAAGAGGTTAGCGGCAATACCCAGGTAATGGCGGAACCTTTGGAATACATTGATTTTCGGTTGTACACCAACGATAAGTCCACTCACCCCGATGTATGGTACTTGGATCAAATTGTAATAACCCAGACAGGTGAGGCAGAAGGGATTCCCCAATGGGACCTCACACTCCCCTCTCTCAAAGATACTTACAAGGACTATTTCCTTATCGGCAATGTGATGGAACCCCATCAGACCACCAATGCCGAAATAACTGCCATGTATAATCACCACTATAACTTAGTGAGTGCAGAAAATTCTATGAAGCCCGTGTATTTAAGTCCGAGAAAGGGCGTATACAATTTCTCATCCGCCGACGCGCTGGTAGACTGGGCCGAGGCTAACGGCATCCTGGTTCACGGCCATACATTAGTCTGGCACTCCCAATCGACCGACTGGGTAAATAAGGATGCCAACGGTAATCCTCTCACCCGTGAAGAGGCCAAGGCCAACCTGGAGGAGTACATAAACAATGTGGCAGGGCATTTCAAGGGTAAGATTTTGTCTTGGGACGTGGTTAATGAGGCTTTTTATGGCAGCTCCGCTATTCCCAAGGACTGGAAAGACGCACTGCGCAAAAATTCTTCTAGTTCTTCACAGACTTCGTATTGGTATCTGGCCTATGATAACGGGGCTGACTATTCAAAGGGCGAGAGCGGCGCTGACTATATCTACGATGCGTTTGTATTCACCCGCCTGGCAGATCCTGATGCCATACTGTACTATAATGACTTCAACGAAAATGAAACCTGGAAACGGGAAGCCATGGCAATGATGGCAGAAGATCTTAATAATCAGTGGAAAACCGATCCGCGTAACACCCAGCCTGACCGTTTACTGGTGGAAGTCCTTGGCATGCAGTCACATTACTGGACCTCAGATTTTAATATCACCTCCATAGATGCCACCATTGCACGCTTTATCGAGGCTGGTGTTAAAGTCGGTATTACCGAACTGGATATCCCTCTTGGCGCTTACAATAGCTACACAAAGGACCCTACCGAGGAAAATTATCAGAGGCAGGCCCGGTTTTATGCCCAGTTATTTGAGGTTTATAAAAAATATTCGGACAATATCGAACGCATTACCTTCTGGGGCAAACTTGACCCTCAAAGCTGGCGTGCTCCGGGCAACCCGCTGCTCTTCGATAAATCATTTTCCGCCAAGCCGGCATACTATGCAGTCATTGACCCTGAAGGCTTTTTAAACCCGGCTTCCGCTGACAACGAGGAGCCCACTGCATCAACCCCGAGTCCTACACCAACCCCGAGCACGGCACCAGAGCCTAGTACAGCGCCGGACCCGGACACCATACCGGTTGACACAGACGCTTCCTCAAGCCCTAATAATCCATGGATTATCCCCATGATTATATTTGCCGGTATTGTCTTCGCTGCCTTCGTTATTTGGCTTTTACTCCGCAGAAAAAATCGCAAAAGTTAATATGACTGTTTGATTTTGAAAAGAGGGAAGGTCCTATGGCCATTAAGGCTATAGGACCTTCTTTTGGAATATCAAGTTAGAGTCAGATCAAAAAAGATGCCATGAATATCTTTGAGCTGACAGTCAATATGCAAAGCATGCGTCAATCTTTGAAATCCCAAAAACAAATCATACGCGGCCCTTTTGAAAACTCGGTGCCAGTTCGTTCGATTTCGATTTTCAATTTTGGCTCAACTCCCAAAGTCCAATCCTGAATCAACTCCATATCAATATCACGATGCGCTCTGTGGCTCGGCCTGTCTATTATACCGCCCTCCCAATGATATGGAAAACTAAGTATAGCCTTTTTTGAAATCCTCATTACTTCACGAAAGGCTCTGGTTTGCTTACTGTCCAAATGTTCCCAAACCTGCAATGCAATAAATACGTCATAAGCCTTATCTTCAATAGGCCAATGTTTTATAGTAGCATCAAATACATGAATGTGACTTTGCATATCATCCGGTTTCCCAAACGGGTCGTCCAACGGATTCAAAATAATATCGCCGTTTTTTACGATTGGCATATACCCGGGGCCTAATTCAACAGACGTTTCTATGTTTTCCCTCTTAATAATATCTACAACCTCTTTATAGTACGCCCATCTTCCCAAGTAATACTCTGCATAGGGCCCATTTATCAGAGTTTCAAAATCCTCATACGTCATTAAGTCAAGTGGCCTTTTCATAATCAATCCTCCCTTCTTGATGGTTGGTGCTTCGTCCAAAATATAAATTACGCAGTTATTCTGCCTTTGCATCAGCGAACGCAGAAAAGATTACTACCCCATTATAGCACAGCTTGGGTGAAAATCCGATGGAACTGAACAAATCCATAGCAGGCGCGGATTTGCGGTCAATGTCAATTGTTAAGATTATTAATCTGTTCAAATCGGATATCAAGCATTCGTTTCAGCATTTTAATATCGTAATCATTGTAATCTAAATTAGATTTCGGTGCTTTCCATTTGCTTATATCTCTGTGGCAAAGAGAAAGCAACCGTCTTGCTCCGTATATATCTTTCCACATACTGCTGCAGCGTTTGGAGGATTTTTTACTTCCGCCGCAGGCATCACATTTACATATCTCCTTTTGTATGTAAGCAATGATCTCTTCGGAATCAGGTTGCGACTCAGCCGCCTGCATAAAGGTTCCAAAGCTGTCCGCTTTGACACTCAGGCCATATGGTACAGCAATATCAAGGGGCGTATGTCTCCAATTATTTCTTTGTAAAATAAGAAGATTTTCCTTTTTATATTTATATCTGAAATAGCAATAATATTTATGTGACTCAAGCTTTGCTCCCTTTGACATTACGTATTCATTCAGCTCAGCTGCGTACCATTTTAAATGATCCGGTAAAATACGTAAAAGGTCGTCAAAGGTTCTCTTATATTTGGGGGCAAGTACACGAAAATCATTGTAAACCAAATAATCCGTACGATTTACTTTTTTGTTGAATGCAGCATCATAAAATAATTTAAAGTATTTGCAAAATAAAGGATATTGTTGATTGATAAGCATTTTATTCCCGAAGTAATCTGTAATAGCCAGTCCCACCAATGGACAATCCAGCAAATAATCTTTTCTTAACCTTAAAATCTGGTTGTATTTGTTTTGTGTGAAAATAAGACCGTTATCCTTCATTGTTGCATTTTCCGCCACATCGTCTAACAGACGAAACATTTCATAGGGAGTATACCCTGAATATTGATCCGGATTATTATACATATTTTCAAAATAATCCTGTGTCCAGTTATAAATTTGCGCACAACCCTCCCTCATTTCAGGATCAAAGATGTCGGCAAGTGACACTTCAATGGGTACAATCTGTCGTCCTGCGTCCCATATTGCTTTATGTCTCGGTGTTGGAAATTCTACTTGATTTGTATCGAAAATCATCTTTCTCCTCCTTAATAAATAGAAACTTAACGCTGGACGACACAAAACGGATTGTCGTCGGGATCATGCAGCACAATATAGTCCGTATCAGGAGGATAGTTCCACTTGGCCTTCGTGGCCCCAAGAGCAATCAGCCTGTCAACTTCCTCCTTCTGATTTGTTGTAAATAAATCTATATGGTGGCGTTTTGCCTTATCAGAAGAAATTTTACTCAAGGACATTTGTATACCGTTTCCGTCTTTGGGAATCAAAATTGCCCAGTTATCTGATGCGGGATACTTCAACTGATAGTTTAATGCCTGGTTCCAAAACCTCACTGCCCTTTCGATATCTTTTACACCCCAAACAATAGATCCGATTTCCATATCTCTACTCCTCTCATGTGCTATCCATCAGCCTGATAAATTCTGATTTATCATTATTCATTCATCACACATAGTTTCGAATATCTGCCCATCTATACTGATAATTTCATCAATAGGGATTGCTGTGCCATCGGTCATGACAACAACCCGTTCATATTTGTCTATCTTTTTAGCCGTACTGATAGCAGTAACATAGGCGCCGCCATTCTTCTTCGCGTCCGGCTGAAAGTAGGTAATTGCAATTTCGGGATGCTCTTTCATCCGATCTGCTATGATTTGCAATCTATCGCTCAAAGCGTCCTTCATATGTTCATCCAATTTTACTCTTTCGCCAGTCAGTCTTGCGGTTTCTTTGATGGCGGCCTCATAACCGGTCAGTGCGGCAAAGGGGGAAAACTGAGCTGCCCGGTCAATCGTTGTTATATGGGGATGTGCCGCAGAAACATGGTGCGGTAGATTGATAATGTCGTCATATGCCCTCGTCATGCCTTGTGCCCTCCGATCTGCCTGTTCCGGTCTACTGTGGTAGCGCCTTCCTCCAGATTCATCCCCTTTAGTATGGCGTTCTTGCCATGTTTCTTTTTTATCTCCAGAATCGCTTGCTGCATCTTTTTTTCTCGTGCAAGCTCGGCTTCTTCATCCTCTTTTTTCGCCTGTACAGCCGCGTAATCCGTAAAGAGATCAAGCTGTTCAAAGTTGTCCGTCTTTTGAACAGTTGCCTCATCAACAACATGATTCGCTGTGATGTTGACTCTCCTGATTAAGAGATTTTTGTCAACAATGCACTCAAACAGCTCTGTAACGGCATCCAGAATCAGCTTTGTAGAGGAAGTCTGTCTGGTAAGATTTACTGAACCATGTGCGGATTTCGGAACGGCACGTCCGTAGCGGTCAGTGGTGATTTCCCCGTGATATAATTTCTTTATCTCCGGATTTGTTAGATTATCGATATCATATCCGACCGCCAAAACAAACTGGTCGCTCACAAGCCTTTTATCCACCAGATCAAGCACCAGCAGATCAGTCATTTCCCTCACGATCAGCTTCGCTTTGTCAAAAGTATAGGCACTTTGCAGCACCTGCCCCGATCCAATACTGTTTGTGCTTGGCTTATACGTTTTAATATCGGCAATTGTACATGGCTCCCACCCCCAAGCATGGTCGATCAGCAGCTCAGCGTTGATGCCAAACAGCTTGTACAGTAAATCCTCATTGTAATAATCGGTAGGTTTACCGAGGGAGCATCTTGCAATATCTCCCATTGTAAAGAGACCTTGTTCTTCCAGCTTCTTGGCATATCCATGGCCAATGCGCCAAAAATCTGTGAGAGGCCGATGCGACCACAGAAAGCGACGGTAGCTCATTTCGTCCAGCTCGGCGATCCGCATACCGTTATTGTCAGCCGGTATGTGCTTTGCCTGAATATCCATAGCGATCTTGCTAAGGTACAGGTTTGTGCCAATTCCCGCCGTTGCTGTAATGCCGGTTGTTTTGAGTACATCCAGAATTATTTTTGTGGCAAGCTCACGGACGGAAGGATTGGAGGGGTTCAGATAATCGGTGGCGTCAAGGAATACCTCATCAATGGAGTAGACATGAATATCCTCGGGCGCGATATACTTCAAATAGATATTGTAAATCCGCGTGCTGTACTCTATATAATACGCCATCCTCGGTAGGGCAACAATGTAGTCCAACTTAAGACCCGGTGAGGATTTCAGTTCAGTATCGTTGCAGGAAACGCCGGAAAAGGCCCGTCCTGGTGCTTTGTTCAGCCGTGCCGCATTGGCTTCCCTAACCTTCTGCACGACCTCAAACAACCTGGCCCTGCCGGAAATACCATATGCTTTGAGGGAGGGAGAGACAGCGAGACAGATGGTTTTTTCGGTACGGCTTGCGTCAGCGACAACAAGGTTAGTAGTCAGCGGATCAAGTTCTCGTTCAATACACTCGACCGAAGCGTAGAAGGATTTCAAGTCGATTGAGATATAGGTTCTGTTCTTCATGTCTATTCTCCGGTCACCTCCTTCAAAAATTATCTGCTCAACAAATTCCTGTTTATCTGATACATATTATTATTTATTTTTTTTTATTTAAATTCTTGCTCAGAATATCTAATACATTATCTAAACACATCGCTGCTTCACGGATTTTAGTGGCAATCTTCGTACGTTTTTCTTTATCCTGAATGGTTTCCGGTGTTACATTAAACCCACCGCCAAGGTCTTCGAGTGCTTTCCATAATCCACCTTCGCCATTACCCGTGTTGGTATATTGTTCTGCTATTTTATTTATAATATCCGTATATTGGGGATACGATATCTTGACTTGATCTAAAAAAGCGGACGCACCACCGGAATTTGTTGCCATGTTGCATATATAAACACTGTAATTACTCCATAAATCGGTTTCGCTTTCATAACGTCCGTTTTCTATGTCGTCTGCCCACGCACGATATGCCTTCGCACCGAAAAACATACCGTTTTTCTCAGGCAATGTCAACCAATGCGGCATTTTAATAACCGCATTACGAACAACATCATCAAAGGAAATATCACATTTCTTTTCACCGACAAAAATCCAATCCTGATTAATAGTGCCCGTTGTATCGTATTTGCAAAGCGTAGCTTTGTCCTCCCATAAAAATAATAATGTTTTTCCGTAATCTTCATATCCGACAAACAAAAAATGGGTTAAAACATCGGTTCTTATGCCTGGAGTATCTGTCCGGGTTGTCTTTACTATAACAGGGACACCCCTGTCGATATATGCCATCAATGTTTGCAGATACATTGTCTTATTCGCGTTGATTTGTTCCGCAGTTACATAGGTATGTTCGTATCCAATGGCATCAAATACATAGCTTATATATTCCGGCCCTGAAAGATATCCCGAAACGCAGTATTCACAAAATGTTGATTTATTTTTGTTATACACCATTGTGAAACCGTCACCGGTAATCCCTGTGAAAGTCCAATAGTTGATTTTTGGGGGTTCCTCCAGCCGTTCCACAAGGAATGCCATGCAGTCATTGAGTGCATAATTTTTCCCTTCCATCCCGTTGATAATACCTCTGATATCCGGAAGGGCATTATTGCTCTGCTTTGTGATCATTGAAATTTCTCCTTTTTTCAAATTTATTTTTGGAGTTGCCTTTAACTGTGAAATCATAATTTTACGAAAGTAAACCTTATTCAAGCCTCGTGAAGCCACAATAATCTCGTGCGGCGCCTGCAGCGCTAAGTCCATTTTCATATATGGAAAATGAATACCGCAATAACGTACTTCGTTGTTTATGATAACGGCAAAATGTTTTTCTCCGACAATCCATGTTAAATAATTGTCTTCAGGAATTTTTATTCTGCCGAGTTTAGGATAACTGTAATAATCTCCTATTATCGGCTGGTGAAATGCAATAGCTTCACTGGATGAACCATAATCAGCGCCATTCCCCATATTAATGCCGTATATTTCATTGCCGTATTCAAAACGCACACTTGAAATTCCTCGTTCAGCACCCGAATAAAATGGTATTTTTTCTTTATCAATGCGGAAATTAATATCCACTCTGAACGGATATTTAACATGAATATCGGTTGCGATTTTTAGGGAAGTCCAAAGCAAATATTCCCTTTCCCCATCAATCGGAAATTCTTCTGACCATAAAATAGGATTGGCGCTTTCAATTTCTTCCAATGTAATATCATATATCTGCTCATTGGGGTTGTAGAGTGAACTGTCCGGCATACGCTTTTTAACAGGCAGAAAAACCTCAACTTTTTCACGCTGATCATCTGGTGAAAACACAGATTCAACCAGCGTTTCATGCCGTAGCCGACCGTCATAAAGATAATCTACTTTATAATATTTATTTTCATCGAAACTTTTTAACATCGCACGATGAAATGCACCTATATCCTCATCTATAAATCCACTGCCAACGGCAAATAATCCGCCGTCAAAATGAATATCAGCATAAGGACTGTTATTTTTAAATTCTTCCTCTACTTTCTGAAGGATAATAGTGTCATTTCTACTGTCTTGATATTCGAATAATTCATGACGCCCTGGTATACCTCTAGGGATATCATGCAGCATCAGCCAATCAGTGAAACCGTCCGGATCAGATGTATTTCCATTTTTATGCTTGGAAGATAACATTCTCATCGACGGTAGATCTATAATGGATAAATTAATTTCAGCTTGCAATTTATCGGATACGGCTGATAGCTTCTCATAAGTGCCTGGCTTATGTTCTTCAATACTTTCAAGCTGCTTGTTCATTTCATCATAAAGCAATGGTAAGGCCGATATTTTATTGATACCGTTCTTTATCATAGTCTGTAAAAACTCATTAACAATACATTTCAGCTCAAATAAGGTATTAACTTCCTCGTCGATGGCGTCGATGCGGTTGACAAAGGCCTCTACTACAACGCTCATATCCTGACTTTGATAAATGCGGATTATATCCTTGATCGGGATTTGCATTTTACGCAATACCATGATTTGTTTAAGCAGCTCTATATTTTCGGCATCATAATAGCGGTATTTTTCAAAGTCCGGACGGACACTTTGTATCAGTCCCATCTGCTCATAATAACGTAAACTACGGGAAGATATTCCTAAATGGTTTGTTAAATCCGTTATTTTAATTAAATTCATAAAAATCACCCGTACCTAGATTCGATATTTTTATCATATCACTTGACCGTGGGGCAATGTCAACAAGTACTTTTTCGTTTTTATGTTTGTATAACAAAAAGAAGCCCATCACTTTGCAGTAATCGGCTTCTTTCAATATATGAAAACTATTTTGCACAGGTTTTATATAAGAAACGTCCATAGCCTATTTCTGCTGCATTTTTCATTAATTCCCCGTTCAGCCATAATGCGGTATCTGAAAAACTCCTATTGGATAATGGCCATTTGGCATATTGCTTTGACAGATAAACTGCGTCCGACAAATCGTTTAATTTTGAAACCCATTTATCATGTAGTGAGTTTATTATTACTTTGGCTTTTTCAACACTTCCCGGCCAAGGAATATCTTCTTTTTTTAAGGTGGTATTTCCAAAATTGTAATCCAATGCGGTGCTCCACCAATATATAATATGCCACAAAGTCCATGCAATGCTGGGCGGTCCAATCTCGTAGTTTTCGGTTTCAGGCCAATCTGCACGCCAGCCATCTTCCTGCTTGTGCACCTGCAGTCCCGCAGAATTGAACGCCCATAGCGCCTCTGCCTCCTCAAGATTGTCCATATGGTATAGATAAAGCTGCCAGCACATATCTAGCTGAAATAATATACTCTCTTTCATGATCGTACCTCTCTGCTTACATTCACAGTTGTGTTAGGCTAACATAATAATCTGAATTTAGTATATCAGAAACGTTACATAAACAAAAGACCCTAACTCACGAGAGTTTATGTACTTTTGCTTCATTATCTAGTGTGCGTCCACAGATTGGATAATCAGCGATAGCAATATACTTTTTTTTATGAATCCCTCTCTTCAATGGCTATAAAATGCCTGTCTATGGCGTCACAGAGGAAAGCCAAAGACAGGCTGTTTTACTCATTTAACGCTAAAAGTCACCTCTACGCTGCCGCTGCCAAGAGTATTTTCCGGTTGGCCCTTACAAGGGGGCTTTGTTTTCTTTACATTTTTCCTACGGTATTGACAAAGTATCCCCTGCACAAGGATGAGCAGTCAGCAAAGAGATAAGCTGCTGCCCCACTGTTCCGGTAGCACCCAACACATCCACCTTTATTTTTTCGGACATTTTATTTTTATTTCTTTCTTTTAAGAAATTGCCAGTGATACGGCACAATACAACAGAACAGAGGCCATCGCATAATTAAAGGGCCGATAATACCTTGTCAGAAACTTTTGAAGTGCACCGCCGACAGCTGCCCATGTAATTGTACCGGCTACACCAATCGCCGTCAGGCAGATTGAGTGAATCAGCAGAGAGGGCAGGCTTGTATCATAGGGCAGCACATATCCTGTAAAAACCGTAATTGCATACAGAATAATTTTTACATTGACGAATTCCAGCCAAAACCCTTTCCAAAATGACATAGACCGACTTTCTCCATCTTCCGGCCGACTGTGCGCCACATGAATCGCAAGCCAAACAATATAAAGAGCCCCAACATATTTTAAGAAGTCCGCTACGGAAGGAACATACTTTGCCAGTTCATAGCAAAACAAAGCGCACATTACCATAACGCATAAGAAGCCCGCCGCGATTCCCAGCAGCACATCTTTTCCCTTCCGCCAACCATTTTGACTGACTGCATACAAAGAAACGATGTTATTGGGGCCGGGCGTAAACGCCGTGACAAGCGTATAGGGCAAATACGAAACAATCGTTGAGAATAGCACTTGAAACACCCCCTTTCTATCTGCTATAATACACACGAAAATTGATTTTGTAAAATCGAAATATTTTAAGATATTATTCAATACAATTTAAGTATTCGAAAAGGGGTCAGAACACTTATGGAATTAAAATACTTGAACACATTTCGTATGATTGCGGAAGAAGGGAGTTTCTCAAAAGCTGCGGAAAAGCTGAATTATACACAGTCCACAATTACTTTCCAAATCGGGCAGTTGGAGGATGAGCTGTCTGCAACGCTTTTTGAAAAGGTTGGCAGAAAGATGGTGTTGACCGAAGCGGGAAAACGCTTGATTCCTTATGTAGACGAAGTATTCCAGTCCGTTAAGAAGTTGCGCTATTTTGAACGAGATCTGGCGGCTTGTCAAGGAGATTTGCATATTGGTGTGGGAGAAACCTTGCTATGCTACCGTCTGCCCGCAATTTTGAAAGAGTTTCATCGGCAGGCGCCAAAGGCCCGATTGTTCCTCCGCTCCATGAATTGCTATGACATTCGGGATGCGCTCTTGGACGGTTCGTTAGACTTGGGGGTATTCTATGATTACGTTGGAGGCTATAACTCCCATTTAACTGTAATGCAGATGGGATGCTACCCACTAACATTAGTCGCGTCCCCCGAAACGAAAAAAAAATATACTGATTTTATTACACCGAATCAAAAGATTTCCCTTCCATTCATAATCAATGAACCTACCTGTGTATTCCGACAAATTTTCGAGCAGTATCTCCGCGAGAGAAAAATAATCCTTGACCATACAATCGAGCTATGGAGTATTCCTACCATCAAAAATCTTGTAAAAAACGATGTGGGCATCTCATTCCTTCCGGACTTTGCGGTGCAGGAGGAATTAGAGAAAGGCGAGTTAGTCGCAATAGAAACCGAGATTGCAGAGAATAAACTATCAGCTATTTGCGGATATCACAAAAATAAATGGATTAGTCCGCTTATGCAGTTGTTCATTGATTTATGCCGGGAAATTGGTGATAAGTAAAAGATAAATGCAAAGAGGGTGCGCGCTGACAGGAAAGGTCTGAGGGTGCATAAACCGCCGCGCTGAAATAAGGAATATCCTCGAAGAGGCATGTGCCAAATCCCAGCTACAATAAAAATCCCTTGAGATCAAGGGATTTTTATTGTAGCTAAATTTAGCTTGTTTTTATAATAATACTGGAAAAAGATTTTTGGAATCGAAGAATATTGCTGATATCCTAAACAACAAATTAGCATTCGTTAAGCCTCATATAATGCTTATACTATTCGCTTATAACAACGCAAAATGGGCACTCTCGATAATTGATTTCATTTGACATAAGCAAAAAGGGTGTCCGGCGGGATCAAGCATAACTCTCCAATGATCAGAAAATTGCTCATCTGCGATGGCTGCTCCACAATGGATTGCATATTGAACCGCTTTTTCTAAATCATTAACGGCGAAGTCTATATGTGCCATTTGCTGTTGAGCTTCAGGTTTTGCCGGCCACACAGGCGGTTTATACCCAGGATTCCGTTGAAACATTATACCAGGATATGTTCCCTGCTTGGTTCCTGGAGCGTATACACATGCCCAATCTTCATCGATAAACATTATTTCCCACTTGAGCAACGCCGCATAAAATTTTGCTAATTTATGCGGGTCTTCGCTATCCAACGTAAATGAGTACATTTTGATTTTTAATACATCATCCATAACGCTAATCCCTCCTAATATAAATAATCTACGCTGCAACCTCCTGTTTACCTGCGCGATGCAATACCGTTAATTCCATAATATCACATTTTTAAATAAAAAAAAAGACATACTATCCCCCTTTAGCGGGAAAGTATGTCTCTTGGAAAGTTAGATCAAAAAAGATGCAGGCCTCAGCTTCGTATAATGCCTATTAAGCGCGAGGAAATCCAAAATATTCCGCAATTATATCCGCTGTTTGTTCCACTGTCGAATTATCATCCAAGAAAATTTGTTTTACTCCATACGGGTTAGTTCCACGGGGACTTTCGGGTTTGCCCTTTCCCCATACTGCATTTAACTTGCGGATAAGCCTTTCCTTTTCATCTTCGGAAATATCACGGCGGCGAATTTCATTTTTATACCGATCGATAAAATCATCCAAAGGTCTATTGTTGGAAATCACAACTGCATAAGTTACAATTTGGATTATACTGTCAATGTCAATATCGTTTTCACAGATTATTTTTTCATGTTTTGCAGAAAGCTGAATCAAATCCATTATAACCATCGGCGTAAAATCATGTACGATTCCACGTTCCCTCTGCATAGCGTCTTCAGGATCTTGCGCAAAAAAATCCGGTATATTTTCTGATAATCCCGGTTGAAACTGAGGGTCGGCGTTTTGGTGATGTATATGCCTATACTCGCAGGTGTGATATACGAAAATACCGTATCTGCGGCCAAGCTCATCCGCCACGGCCGCTCCGTCCCCCAAGATAAAATAAACATTCTGCAACAATCGCTTCAAGACATTATCGGGTATTTGCAATCTTGATACGGCTTTTTCCTTCAATTTTTCCGCTACTTCAAACAACCGATGCACAGGAGAGGGGTTGCCGGTATACTCCACATTGATGATCTGTGTTTCGATTTCCTTTGCCTTATCATACAGCAATTTTACATCGGAGTCCTTACTAAAATCGGCCTGTTCAATCTGGCGGATAAATGCTATTACGATCTCCTTTAACTCATGCAAAAGCGCGACTTCTTCGTCAATGTCGATCACCTTTTTGCCCAGCACTTCCAACACCACCTCCGAACCGGACGTGTTAAAAATACGCTGGATGTCTTTGATGCTGATATTAAGCTTACGCAAGATCAAAATCTGCTCAAGTCTTTTTATATTGGCTTCGTCATACATTCGGTACGCATAATCATTGCTTTTTACACTTTGGATAAGCCCCATGTCTTCATAGTATTTCAAAGCCCTCGCGGAAATATCATACTTTATTGATACCTCGCGAATTTTGATAAGCTCGCTCATTTTTCAACTCCCATCATGATTATTACAATCATGATACCGTACGACGCAACGTCGTAGTCAATAGCTTTTTCGCATAAAATATAAATTTTCTGCGCAATCTCATTATAACAAAAACCTGCCGACAAAGCAATTTCAGCCTTTTCGGCAGGTTTCAATTTTGTGAAAACAATGGAAAAAGAATTTTTATGTATCCTCCATTTTCAACTTCGCCAGAGGCATCTATAACCTTAGAACGGCTGTTTTGCAATTCAAACGTAGCCAAAGTTATCCGCCGTCTACCAACGCGCCCGTCATCCCCCCGAAATAAACGAAATCATAATGGCAATTTCCGGTCAAATACCTTGCCGTTAATGTAAGCCACTTACAAAAATGATAATTAGCTGGGGAATAACTCTCCGGACCAGTTTGATTTGTCCTTTTGATCGGTTCGCTCATTTTCATTTCTCCTTTTTACATGAAAAAAGATAGGATAAATTTGATACTGCTCCGGGATTTGGATTACATTCTTTTATATAAACCTCTGCATGAAAATATCCAACAGGATACGGGATTCCCTTCCCATCCCCCAAAATTTTATCTCTTGTGGCCACATACATTTTCTTTATCATATCGTTAAATTCACCGTAAAACGTAGCGAGTGCGACATCAGATTCCGGAATATCCCTGTATGAAAAACCATCGGGAACGGGAGTAGCCGCTTTCATAAATTTGCCGACGATATAATGATACTTTGTCCCCTTTTTTCCAGATTCCATATCATCCTGATGCATAAATCCGCACGGTTCAGTTATCATAAAAGCACAATCTTCCATCGCGTCAAGAACAGCGAAAATCTCATTAGCTTTCCCCCATAACATATCCGCTTTTTCAGTAATTTTTATCTTCCCTTCAATCTCCTTGCCGATGAACCTCGATGCCGGTAAATGGATGTACTCAATACCTAACATTTCGACAACATGATTTTTTATTATGTTGTCGACTTCCGATTGCGTCCGTTCCTGCATCATATTCAAAAACTTCGGTGTTTTCGGGGAATAACTCTCCGGATCAATTTGATTCGGCTTTTTGATCGGTTCGCTCATATTTACACTCTCCTATATGGTTTTGCCAATAATCTATCATATAAGTACCCGGCCTGTCTTATCATTTTGTACAAACTTTTACAGGGCAATACATTTTTATTTTCGGATTTATATAACCTTCTTCTGTGTCATAGACGGCGAAGATCCCCTTTTTATCGGCGTCCATACCGTTGTCATGGGCAAATGAAAACAGCATGTCAGCGTATCGGTCGTAATCTCCCATGACGCTGCTCTCCAGCACAAAATAATGATTATGGTCCGTGGTAATGCTCGCGATGTTTTCATCTTCCGCGAACCTCAGTTCAGGATTTATTCTGACGCCGCAAACATAGGAATTTATTCCTTTTTGTAAATATAATTCTTTGAAAGTATTTATGATATAGGGGTAATACGCCGTCAAATAATCAATCATCCGTCGGGAAGCAGTTTCTTCGGCGTTATATCCTTTGGCTTTCGCGATGATGAAACGTAATCCAGGATTATATATCAAGGTAATTGTTGTATCCTCGCTGCGCTCTCTTATTGGCAGATACAGCTTGAGCTTGACAGGCTTGCCGTTTTTCAATATGTATTCTTCATAATACGGATCGCCCGTGTATTCAAACATGCTGTTTTGTAGCCATTCGGCGTATAAATAATCCCACGCGGCATTGATTTTCGGCTCGTCGTTTCGGACTGTTGATGTAGCGAAAGTGGCGGCGAAACCGGAAACCTCCCGCGTTGCTTCAAAACCGTATGACGTTAATATATCGTAATTATTATTGGTGTCGGTCAGGTATAACTCATAACAAAACCTGCTTCCTTCCTGCTTGCCATTTCTGCCGAAAATCCGTCCGTCATATTTCGGGAATGCCTGCAAAAAAGTGTTGACCACTATGTTTTCAATATTTGTCAATTTTGAATGGTAATATAAAATGCGTAGCATGTTGGGAATAATTTCATCTTTGACAGTTACCGATTGCAAGGGTTTTCCATTGAACGGCGGGAAGAAATAATAGGTATCGCTGTTTTTGTATTTAGACGGCGTTAAACCGAGCGTTTGCCTGACCTCCCGGCATAATGCCTGGTGTGATGAATATCCGCATTGAAAAGCGATGTCCGTAAGTTCTATATCAGATGTTTTTATCAAAGCCAAAGCGTTTGAAAGCCGCCGCTTGCGGATGTATTCTTTAACGGAGTGTCCGCTCAGGCTATAAAAATCATAATATAACTTACCACGCGAAACATAACCGTGGTTTGAAAGGAATTCTGTTTTTAAATTAAACGGTACATTGTTTTCTATGTATTGGATTAAGTTAAGTACATATTCATATTTATAAACTGCTTCTTTCATCATAGAGAACCACCCACACCAAAAATATAAATAATCTTCACCATCTAAATTTTTACTGCCATGCGCCTTTTAGCTGTACTTATGTCTCCAAGAATATGGAAGTATTAACTTTTTAACTATGTCCATCTTTTGAGACTGCGCCCATAATACAGATAAATTCATCTTTCCCGCCTCCTACAAAGGTTGACCATGATTGCAGACAGGCGTTTTCTTTCCTGTTTGATTTCCAGCCTGTAACGACGAATACCAATGACGGTATAGCGGTCAAAAAGCTCTGCCATGTACACCATGGTTCAGTAATTTTTTCAGGTCTTGTAGAAAATTCCTGTTTCATGACACTACCCTCCCGTACCTAATATAAAATTTCCGTTGCGAATTCCTGTTTGTCGGCGTGATGTAGTAAACTTTATATCCATAATACCACACTTTACCAAATACAAAAAGATACACCTTCCCCTTGGCGAAAGTATGTCTTTTTGCAATCACCGT
Source organism: Bacillota bacterium (assembly GCA_023423335.1). GTDB lineage: Bacteria > Bacillota > Clostridia > Lachnospirales > Lachnospiraceae > Mobilitalea. Next base: position 61,605 of record JAFAFU010000049.1, read on the forward strand.
GGAAAAAAATTATTGGTCTGAAAGAGATTCCTCATGCCTCCAAAACACTGCATGAGCTATCCCCGGATTCTGCTCATCTGGGAGCAAAGATTGGATCGATCTGCATCCTTCATGCCTGGGGACCGGAAATGAACCTCCATCCTGATATCCATGCTATTGTATTAGGAGGTGGACTGGATGCAAAGAATCATTGGAAGGATAATAAGCTAATACACCATTCTGTAAAAATAGAAGTATACTAGTACAATGGTACTATTCATCGAGATTACGAATATACTGTATTATATCATTTTGTGTTTTTTGACGCGCTTTGGAGGTTCTGATACATGTATAATGATAACAGAAGGTTTCAATCAAAGGAAGGAAATACCCGGTGTACGACAGGCAGGCAAAACGAACAGATGAATCGCAATCAATCTCAATCGTCTTTCCCAAGTGCTCGTAGGAACAGTAACCCGATGGCTGCTCCAGCTCACTGCCCAAATGCAACACCCCCAAAAACAGGGAAGTCAGATATATCTCACTCCCAAACGGTGGGTGTACAAGGACCTGCCCTTCTGCAGGATACCGTTCTGCATGAGTCCTTAGAAACCTTTGTATTCTCCACCACACGGCCAAGGCGTATCCATACAAAAGGATATGGTGCTTTCGGATATTTTTACACTACTCACTCAATGAAGGAATACACCAAAGCCGGACTTTTCCAATCGCCTAATCAACAAGTGCCGGTGGCAGTGCGTTTCTCCCTTGCTTCAAGCAACCAGGGGACACCGGACACCTTAAGAAATGTACGGGGATTCAGCACCAGGTTTTATACCGATGAAGGATTTTTTGATTTGCTCTGCAATCATCTCCCTGTCTTTTTTGTACGGGATGCCATTCGTGTACCAGATGTCATCAGCCATCTTTCACCTTCCCCGGTGAATAATCTGCCTGACCCGGAGAGGCTTTGGAGTCTGTTTGCCAAGTATCCCGAAGCAACAAATATGCTGATATGGTTTTTCTCAGATTTGGGAACGGTAAAGAGCCTTCGCCATATCAAAGGATATAGTGTGAGCACCTATGTCTGGCGAAATTCACAGGGTGTTCGCCACTATGTGAAGTATAACTGGCTCCCTGTGGCAGGGGCCCAGCACATTGATCAACAGGAAGCTCAATGGCTGGCATGTCAAGACCCTAATATTGCCGGACGTGACCTATATGACACCATAGCAAAAGGAAAGACTGTAGAATACAAACTTTGTGTACAGCTGATGGATCCTGAAGATGCAAAGCGGCTTCCTTTTGACCCTTTGGATGATACTAAGGTATGGAATGAAACCCAATATCCCCTTTTACCCGTTGGACGTATGGTTTTAAACTGCAACCCGGAAAATTATGCTGAACAGGTAGACAAATTAGCCTTTAATCCAGCGAATTTACTTCCCGGTCTGGAATTTTCAGATGACAAAGTGCTGCAGGGGCGTACCTTTATTTATTCCGATGCACAGCGTCACAGACTGGGTCCTGATTATCGTAATATCCCCGTCAATAAACAGCCAGACTGGTCTCCTGCATCTATGGTATCCAGTGGTAACGGCAGATATGTCGCCGGTGAAATCATGCGTGCCGAAATCCCGAATCCGGACAATTTTACACAAGCGACTCAGAGGTATACGTCCTTTTCTGCAACAGAGAAAAAAAACCTTGCGGATAATATTGCGTCAGGACTTGTAGATGCTCAGCCTAATACGCAATGTATCGTCCTATGGCATCTGGAACAAGTTTCCCCCGAACTTGCAGAGACGGTCAGAAATCAAATGCTTATGTATGCAGGTACAGCAGGAAGATAGACCCGATTGCGCTTTAATGTACCTTTCAACAGCAGCTCTAATTTTCTATGATAATGGCACAAGAAATAACCAGAATTTAGACAGAAACATATATGAATTTGATTAACACTCAATAAATTGGTTCTATAATAAATGTTGGGGTATATGAAAACATACTCCCAACATTTTATTTTTATATTAAAATGCATCTATACGAAGCCTCTGAAAAATGCACGTCATCCAATGCTTTATTTCTTCTTCTAAATGATTGTCATATAATCTCTTGGCATCTGCTATCTCAAATTTTCTAAATCGCAAAGGTTCTGATTCAAATAAATATATCATGCCTTTTATCTCCTTAAATTCGAATTTGCTGCTTTAAGAATACAACAAAAGAGCATTTCTTAGTTTGATGGATTTAATTAAGCTTTAAAACCATTCCTTCTGTAGATGCCACAAAACCACATTTTTCATAAAGCGGTCTGCCATCTTCTGTAGCATCCAGACTTAATTCCGTAGCACCTTTTCCCCTTGCATCGTCAATCAACATATTCATCATTTGATATGCAATTCCCTGTCTTCTGTATCTTCTGTTTGTATATACATTCATTATATGCCCCCTTTTCCCACCAGAATGGTCAAAAGTAGGCACAAGCCATACATAACAAAGAGTCGCACACCCAACCACATTTTCACCGTCTAATGCGAGTACGGTTGTTTGCTCTGCATTTTGAAAATACTTTTTTGTATCTTCCATAAATCTCTCCGAAAAGCAATAGCTTTCTTCCAAGTTGCACACTGCCTTTATTGTTTCATATCTTGCATCTAATACCTTATCAATATCCTGTACGGTAGCCTTTACAATTTTTATCATAGGTTTAATACTCTCTTTCAAATTCCTGTTTATCAGTAAAATACAAGTACCATTGCATCTATAATATCACATTGTTTTGTATAGAAAAAGACATATCTTCTCTTTCTCCACGGTGTTATAGGGCCATTCTCTAACCGTGGTAAAGTGGGCGGTATGCATCGGCAGGTAGTGAGGGTTCGCTGCCTGCCGATTGCCTTTTTTAAAGAACATACTCGGTGAGAGTTCGTCCTGCAAATTGTTTGAACAGCGATTTTAATTTTGTCGCGCTCATATCGGAAATCCGGACAAGCCCTGATTTTGTCGTGCTTAATAAGTTTCTGTATGAATCTTTGCATGATTTACTTCGTCTAATGTATGTGCATGCCTTGTTCCTCTCGGATATCCCACTGCAATAATAGAAAGCACTGCCATATGCTCCGGAATCCCAAGGAGTTTACGCACATACTCTTCACTGTTCATTCCCTGATTGGATTCTCTTAACCGAATCTGCACCCAGCAGGAGCCAAGCCCTAATTTCTCTGCCTCCAGCTGTATAACAATAGAGGCTATAGAGGCATCTTCTATCCAGGTATCGGTTTTCTGTGTATCGGCCAATAGCACAATAGCAAGAGGTGTCTCCGGTAAAAACGGCTGATTCGGATTCCGACAGTCGCCAAGCTTTTGAAGTGTTTCTTTATTTTCGATAACTACAAACTCCCATGGGCGGATACTCTTCCCGGTAGGTCCAAGCTGTGCTGCCTGAAGAAGCTTTTCCTTTTTCTCCGCTTCCACTGCCTTGTCTTCAAATTTCCGGCAGCTTCTCCTTGTAAGTAACATATCTAACATAAAATTCTCCTCACTTTCTCAATATGATGTTACCATTATATTAGCACATTTTGTAATATATTTTTTTATACCATTCTTATCCACCTTAAAGGTCCGGTTCTTAACTTCCAGCATTTTTTCCTCCACTACAGCAAATAATTCAAGGCGTTTTAGCACTTGGCAAAGATAAACTCCAATTTATCGGCAAATACAAGTGCCATTGTGTCCATGATATCACATTGTTTTGCATAGAAAAAGACATACCTTCCCTCTGGCGGAAGATATATCTTTTTGTCTAAAGACATTGATATTGATACAATAGCACGTTTTCTCACGTATTCTCTATCTTTCGTGTAAGAGTTCCATATTTCGTGTAATGGTGCACCCCTTTATTTAAACCATGCGGTTGGCAAATTATATCGGATACCGGACCAAAAGGTACTGTAAAAAAGATGCACTGAGGAAAATGCTTATTTTATCACATTTTATCAGACATAAATTTTTTATGCTCTGCACATATCAATGTCAATATATGTTCCATATTTTGAGCTGAATCAAGGCATATGGTGATGAAATGGCATTGCTTATATTGTACTCCCTCAAAGATGTAAACCATACAGTAAGGGCAATTACAAGTACAGCTCTTGCAATCGCTGCATCTGAAACCGTTCTTGATATGTGCCGGCATTTTATCTATCAGGTTCATATAATCCGAGCAATTCGGCAGTGGTATTCTCACAGCTAAATTATTATCATCAGCTGTGGCTCCTTTCTCAACATCTACCCTTATGATGAAATCTTCCTTTTCCGGAATATTAAACGTCGCACTGCAGCCGTTGTATTCAGCCTCGAATATATGATATTTTTCGTTATAAGATACTGTGAAATTGAACTCATCTTTAAGTCTTTGATAGAGCTGAACCGCAAGTTCACCATGTTTACTGCAAGCGGCATTCACAAAGTCTTGAAACGCAGAGTCACGCATAGCAAACGGCAACAATACGGAATCTATCGTACAATTAAAAAGGCCTGCCAATAACGGAAGTAACGTCGTTTCGGGCAAAGTGTGGCCATTTTCCCATTTGCTGATTGCTTGTGCGGTTATCCCCAATTTCACAGCCAATTCCTCTTGAGTAAAGTTAGCCTGTTTGCGCAAGAAGGCAATTTGTTTCCCCACGACAATATTGTCTAACATAAAAAACCTCCATATCAGATTTATTTGGTGAGTTTATCATAGCATGTACAAAACTATTCCACCATACCAAATTAGTTGTATCAGACTTAACTTGAAGTTAAGGCGGCGTTTATCTCCGATGAAATCACGCCGGCTTCGTTTTTTATTTTACTGGTTGCAAGTTTATGAGGGGGGGTACCTTTTCACGATAGGTTTGATGGCTACGGGTAGGTCATTGTTCTCACATTCCTTCTTTTTTAAGTATTTTCTCAAACTGCTCAATGGCTTCCATATCCTTCTTCATTGCCTTGCGACCCTCGTCGGCGAGGATTTTTCGTCCATCTTTTGAACGGAATTTTTCGAGTCCCGTTCCTTCCCAACCAATGCCCTGCGACCACAAAAAACCACCGTATTTTGAACATTCATCAAGCGCATTAATGGCAATTTCCAGTTCGGCCTTCCATTCGGGAAAGCGTTCAACGAGTGAACGGTAATATGGAAGACCGCCGTTTCTTCCCCAAATTTGGCACAAACCATCGCAGTATTGCCCCAATATGTCATTAACTTTTTCCGACGAAAGCTCGCCTAAATTTTCATGTTCAAGCATATATAAATACGCTTCCCAAGCGGCGAAACCAACGTTCATTTTTCCTTTTATTTTATCGGTTCTTCTGGCGCGGTAAACGATTAATTTCAGCAAGTCAAGAAATCGTTCACGTTCGGGAGTGGTTTCGTTTTTTTCTTTCAACAGAATATAATCTGAAATCGTATCTTCCCAATTCTTCCGAGTGTTCGTTACAGATATTTTTTCGTTATTCGGTCCGTCGGTTCCCTCTTTGCAAACGATTGTACTTCCGCAGTTTTCGTAGCCGATAACCGCGTTGAATCTGTGATTTTTTGTGCTTAACGACATAATCGGAAAACCTTTATCAATGGAATCAACGAAGTCATTTCTGATTTGCTCGCTATCAGTATTCAACGGTTTTCCTTGGTTGTCACGAAGAACTTTGATACACTTAGCTTCCCACCCAAAGGTTTTTAGCAAACGCACTATGTCTTCATAAGGAGTTTCGTCAATACTTCCCAAGCATTCACAGCCACGACTCCAACTTCCGGGTATCCAAACGAACCGATTAGCCATTCCGCTGTACACGGCCAATTCTGCCAACTCCGTTTTATCTCCCGCTCCGTTAAAAATGGATGCTAAAAGACTAAAAACATAATCTACTTCATTGCCATCGTAGACGACATCCGGTATATTGGGTATAATTTTTCTTTCCATGTTAAATCCGCCTCGTATATAAATATCTATTGAGAGCGAATAAAAATATTTCAGATTTTCATTTGATACCCTTGCGACTGACGGCGTAACGCCGTGAAACCGCGTAAACGCTTTCGTAAAACTATCGGGCGAATCGTAGCCGTATTTCAGGGAAACATCGATAACTTTAGCATGTGTATTTTTTAATTCTTCCCCCGCAAGCGTCAATCGCCTGTTCCTTATATACTCCTTTATGGAAAGTCCCGTCACTATATTGAAAGTCCTTTGGAAATAATCGGTTGACGAATGTATATGTTTAGATATATCGTCGGCGCTTATATTTTCCAGAAGATTATTCTCAATAAAGTTTATCGCGTTTTGAGTATCATAAATCCAGTTCATTTTATCACCTCATAAGCATTATATATTTTTTAGCGTGGCTTGTCCCGTCTTTTTTCGGTTTTATTTGTCCTTACATGTTATATTCTAAAATCTATATTATTGTTTCGTGATAAAGTGAAAGAAGTCAACTGTCATAACAACAATCGACTTCTTTGGACAAAATATTTGTAATCACCGTGGAAAAAGATTTTTGAGCTTAGTAAATGTATCATAATTTAAGTAAAAATAATATGCTCAGTTTAAGCATAATGGGAAGTTTTCTGTTTTGAAAGTGATAAAATCATCCTTTAAATTTATTATATGACTGCAACTATTCTGTAGGATTACTCCATTCCTTGAGTGATGTTATTTCTAACTTTAATTCTTTTATGATCTTCTTGGTTGACGTAATATGTTAAATTCTGTAAATACTTCTTTGCATGGATTATTTATTTTGAGTATTGCATTCCCAGATTGTCTTTTATGCGCCTCCATTATAGCAAAACACTGTCACAAAATCAATTTCAGACTTTGCGACAGTATTTGATAAAATATTATGGAAGGGTACTATGAAAAAGATGCCAAAGGTTCAATGTGGAAAATTCTTATTAGTAGAGATATGATTTATTATCATTGTTTCAATATTTTCCATTCTTGCGTTTTTCTCAAATTCCAGCAACTTTTTTATACAATCAATCGCCGTTTTGTCGGGGTCAAAAAACCACACAGGCTGGCGACCGCGGCAGACACTTTTTATTTCCTTGCCAAGGAGTGTTATATTTTTACCCGGAGAGCAATTATGGCTATTACAACCGCCCCTCAAAACATTTATACAATGATGCATATTATCCCAAATAAAATTTTGCAACCCTTCATTTATAATTAAATCTTCATATTTTTGTATGTGTAAAAGGTAAGGGTTAATAACCCATTTCTTCTTTTCTCCGGAAGGGTTTAAATCGCACAATCTTATATATAAAAGGCATTTACCTTTATAATCAATTTTCCATGCGTTATTGATTCCTGCATATTTGGGTGGCATCTTTTTTTCCCTTAAATATGCAACAAAATTCAAAGCGGTCATCTTCATATCACCGTCAAGCAATGTTGGTATTTTATATTCAATCTCATTAATATTATTTTCCTTTTCAGACTTCTTTTCAGATGTGTCATATTTATATGCCGAACAAAGCTTTCTAAAATCACAATAATAGAAGCTGTTGTCCGAACCGGATTTTTCTTTTCTCATGCTCACAATATCTCTCATTTCCCTCATTGCACAGAACATTTTCGGATATAGTGAGCTCGTTATTTCAACCGATTCCTTACCAAACTTAATTTGAACACCCGTACCGGAAAATATTTTTTTATAACATTCATCCGTCATTTCTGATATATATCTATTCCGCTGGATTTTATTTTTCCAATTCGCAAAATAAATTATTAAACGGTTATTAAGCAGTTCCCCGTATTGACGGACTATAGAGCTTATATTAAACCAGAATACTAAATATTTCTGCGGGTTCATTTTATAGCTTTCCGCATTATTATACATATCGCTTAAAGAATGAAGCATAAAAAGCCTCATTTGCTTGCAACTTTCAAACAAGTCCGTGTCCATCAATGTCCTGACTTTATCAGACAACACGATCTTTTCCGGCAGGATAAGCACGCCGCAGTTCCAAACTTGTTTATGTTCTGTGGTTGGAAATTCAATTTGATTCTTATCAAATGACATACTTATATTCTCCTTATTTTTATTTATAACTCCATAATACGCAATCTTTCCACCGTTACCGTCGAACCCATCGCACCTGTAATGGTTACAGGTGATAACAAATTGAACTCCGGATTTTCTTTTAAGGCTCTTATATAACCGCAATCGTCTGTTGTATAGCGTATTTCGCCGTTTACCTTAACCGCCATAATATCCTTATTAAAAAACCATTCAATAAGGACGAGTTCATCTACCGGAATTTCACCGAGTCTTTTATGCAAATTATATGATCCGTCTATTATATCGCTTATAACTAACGTAGAACGGATATGAAACCAGTTAAGAATTATTTTGCCATTTGCATAGTGTATGCGTATATCCTTGCCGTCGGTTTTGGCACGAAGCTCTATTTTTAACGGCAATTTGAATTGCTGCGATGTTTCCATTCCAAAATTGTGATTGTCAACGTCCACTTTTAACTTTATCAAACCGTTTTCGTATTTTAAATCAAATTTTCCGGTTTGTTTCATCGTTTTCAAATCAATTTCTGTCGCTTTATTTTGTGAAGCGAGTTCTTCCGTATTTTGCACAGCCGTATTCAATTCTTTTCTTTGTTTTTCCGTTAATTTATTTATTTCTTCTATTGGCAAAAAATTATCCCAATATTCAAATTCTAAATTTTTGTTTTTTAAATGGTTAATGTTAAATTTATTGAAATGTTCCTCAAAGCGCGGTTCGCGTGCCGTCCATTCGTAATCTTCGCTATTAAATATACATTTCGGTTTATACATATCTAAAACGCAGCTTTGCACATTAGGATTTAGCCTCTTCCACATGGCCTGGTGACTCATCCAATTCAGGTTGATAGCTCCTATACCTCTTCACCATCTCCAGCATAACCTCTGGAAACAGCCAAGCTCGAAATGCTTCTGCTATTTCTGGATGAGCCATTGTTCCGCCATTCTTGCCTGCTTTGGATTCGATGCCTACTGTCTTGGTATTACTGATCCATATCTTTGGCGTTAGGGTAGCGCTGCTTGTCCGGATGGCTTGAATGAGCTTTTCACACTCATCATCGAGGAAATTTGGATTGAATCTTTTTTCCCATAGTCTTAAATACTCAATGGTATTGCTGTTGCGCAGCCAACTTTGAACAAGGTACCCTGGGGATTTCCCATTCTTTTCTCGTGCGATATCCGTAAGTGATATATGAGGACTGTGTCCCCAATTGGCATCGACCATCTTTTCTCCAATAGAAGATAGATGGGAACCAGGGACATCCAACAGATTCAGTTGTTCAAAGAGATGATCAGACATATAGTCGGCATGCTCTTGTGTAAAGATTCCCTTTTCGACAAGGCTCTTTATAACCTTTTCCTGTGATATTCTGTAAGTCCAAATTGCTTCAGCGCGCCGTTTTTCAGCTTCAGTCATGCCGCTACCTCAATTCTACTTATATGGATATTATATCAAGATGAGCGTGGCCTGCATAGACCTAATATTCCAAATTACACCTCATTTCGTGTTTATACTCTATTTCTAAACCTCCATCGTGTTGAATCAGGATTCTCTCAATCGAGCGTTTAATAACTTCCTCATCCCATTCGGCCATATTCAGTGTTGTGCTAAGATGTTTCTTAAGGGTATCTTCACTGAGAGATGGTGCGTTTTTACAAATCTTCTTTCCATGCTCGACTTTATTGGCACAGCGCCAGACCACCTCGCCGGAGGGGCGGGTGATTTGCCGATAATGAGCGCCGCATTCCGCACAAACTAAAAGGCCGCTCAGTACATTCTGTGAACTGTACCGAGTGGCCTTTCTCTGGTTGGTATCTTCGTCTATGTTGCTGCGATTTCCCTTATCAACTTGAACGGCAAAGTAATCCTCGAAGCTGATGATATAGCCGATATATTTAGAGTTGGACAAAAGTTTGCTGATTGTCGGTCGTGTCCATCTTTCCTGCCCAGTGGGTGAAAGGACTCCTTGCTCAGAAAGAAAATCAGCGATGCCGCCAAGGCTATCGCCATTTAAATACAGTTGAAAGATTTCTTTTACTACCTCTGCCTGCTGAGGTTTTACAAAGATACCATCCTGCTTCTGAACAAAGCCATAGGGGATATATGCCATGATCTTTTCCTCTCTTTCTTAAATTATTAAAAACCACATATGTTGGGATTTAAATTAAAGAAAGCACCAAAAGTCAACTATACGTGACTTTTGGTGCTTATATTTAGGGCTGACACTGACCTCGCACCGGAATTTAGTGTCGTTTTCCTTATAAAATAGCAACAGACCTATCTTTTGCTTCTGCAAAAAGCAGGTCTGTTTACTTGGCCCGAGCGGCCGGATTTAAACCCACAGAATCCTCTGTTTTCAGCTTGTTTTCTTGTCGAAACACCAGATTTTTTGTGGATTTTACCGCATTTAGTTGACGAAACATAGTGTCTAAGCCATTTTTCAGAAAAGTCGCAAAAAAGATTTCACCTGCTTAAGAGCAAAATCAAGCCCAAAATACTATTATTGTTACCGCTTGCAGTCCCACAAATATGATCATCCATCTGCTGGCTGTAATCCGCAATACTCTATAATTGCATTTAATCTATTTTTTCTCTGTGAATCCGAACGGGTTCTACTGGAACAACTATCCTTATACTTCTTTAGCGATGTAGAATAATCTTTGCTCGTTTTTGCGAAGTAATCAGTATATAGTTGAATCAATAAATCCTTTGTTACTTTAGCTTTAACTCCGGACCTAACACAGTACCAAGCGAAGGAATATAAACCATAAAGATGTGTGGTCCAGTTAAGTTTCTTCAAAGTTTCATAATCAATATCTAATGCACTTAAAAAGCCTGTAATTGCGTTAAACTCGTCAACAATTTGAGCTATTTCTTTCTCTGACTTCTGACTGTATGTTTCGTATAGATCGTCAAGAGTATCTTGTTTTGAATCAAAAAATTGGTTTTCAGCAGTTAAGAAAAACAACTCAGAAATAAACTCTTCGTCCTCCATCCGTTCAATTTTTAGCCTATTAAATCTTTCTCTCCAATATTCATCCTGAGATAGCCTCTTTATAGTCTGTAATAGGGAGGTTGCGTTGTATTTTGCATTTCTTAGCTCCTGGCGAGTAAGTGGCTCTCCATTACGGTTAAGCCTATCAAAGATATTGGAAATCAAATTGATATCGTCTTCATACAAATAATCGATGTTAATGGAGTAAGTCCAAAATTGCTTCACAAACTCAGCAAATTTAGGGTCAGCTTTTATTTCGCTGAATAGTTTTCCGCTTATCTCTTTTTCAACATCGCCAGCTCCATTAATAAATATCTCATCTTCAAAGAAATAAGATGTAAGAGGAACACCGTCTTGAATGAACCCAACAATAGCTTCCAGTCTTTGTTTTCCATCCACAATATCATATTTGGTTTTACCTGTCTGCGTGTCAATGTTAGGACGCATAAAAATAGGGGGCATGGGGTAGTTTTTCATGATGGAGTCAATTAAAAACGATTTTTTATCATCGTTCCACACATTACTTTTTCTTTGGTATTCAACCTGAAAATTATACTTTTTTGATTCGAAGTTATCATAAAACTCGGAAATTGTTAGTTTTGTGGAATTTCTATCGAACAACTTAATCATCTAATCGCCTCCTTTAGTGTATCTGATGATGTAAACACTGTATAATTCTTAAATAAGCTTACCAAAACGGCATTAAGTTCTTTGGGTGGATTGGGGTTCACAAGAGTAATGTTCACATTCTGATTCAAATTTATAAGTAACTCATCTAATTCTTTACGATCTACATGCCAATATGACATGCCGCAAATATAAACATCATCATTATCATGGGAGTCCTTGACGGCAGATATAGCGCATTCCCGCAGTTTAGCCGCCCAAGTATCAGATTGCCTTCTAGAAGAATCACCTGCAGGAGGAATGAGATAACTTTTGTCATATTGATCTAAATCATTATATTCGAGTTTAATCTGATCAATATCTGTACCGGATGAATCAATTTTATAAGTAATATCATACATGGTGTTTTTCCCACTCGTATGAGTAAAGCTTATTGACCCATGTGGCTTGATAATGTTTACTATATTTTCCTTTGTATCACACCCACAGATAGTATAACCGATGCCAAGCGCATCTAATAACCGTTCAAGCCAAACATCATAGTTATATGTAATTATATTCACTTTTTCGTACTTGTCGCCCGTCAAAGTCTCCTTAAGGAATTTTACCCATCCCCACAGTGCAGTGGATACAAACCCATCCAATTCTGTAGGGGATACCTTGTTGTTATAATCAATAAATAAATATTTTAGATATGCTATCAATTCCGAGTATGCTCTAATATATGTAGATTGATTATCAAACTCTATCAGTTTTAAGCGATTTTTATCTGTACCTGCCAAGTCTAAATAATCAAAAAGCATATTCGAACAGGTAATGATCTCTTCAATAATTGCCATACACTGTTTGCTATCGTTATTAGGACGGGCTCCCAGTAGCCAGAGAGCGGGACAATGTCTATGAGAGAGAAATCCGGGCGTTTTTGTATAGGGAAACTTAACTGTATGCCCTAATCTAAATAAATTGCTTACATCAATTCCCTCTGACTTCTCAATTTGATTAATAAAATCAATAGAGAAACCATTCCCCAATATTAAAAGTAGTTTTTTCAAACAATCTCCTCCATTCTACTTAATCATTTCGGCGGATTGTTTGGGAAATTTGTTAATTAACCACTCCAACACCTTAAGTTGATCTGCACCTGTCGCACGCCTTACTTGTATTAATAGTTTTTCATAGGAAGGTCTGTCAAGTGTCAGATTGGATGCCCCCTCGTTACAGACACTGCAAATAGCTCGCAGGTTTGCCGAGTCGTCAGTTCCACCCATACTTTTATCAATAATGTGTCCGATATGCAGTCGTGTTTTACGGGTCGGATCGTATGGGTGCGGTTCTCCCGCGACAGCTCCGCACATTTGACAAGTGAAACCGTTTCTATCAAGCACATAAGCACGAACTTCTTTGCTTATTTCACGGGCAAAGGCAGGCTGTGGTTTGGCGTTCTCCAAAATATATTGTCCAGGTTTTAAATCTGAGCGATCATGATGGGTGAGAATTTGATATCCTTCTTCATTTCTCAATTCACGAACTCTTCGTGCCCACTCGCTTATTCCTGCTACTTCACGTAATGTGTCTGAATCTAATACTTGCCCCAGATGGGTTAGAAAATATTCACGTAATTTATCGCGCGCTCCTAATTGCTTCATTATCTTCGTCCTCCAATTTGTTTGCATCAACTGATGATAAAGCTTTTTTAATGGCAAGACCAATCGCTTTTGCTACCGGCGGTGGGAATGCATTTCCTACTTGCCTGTATGCAGGTGTTTTTTTTCCAACAAATTCCCAATCTGGAGGGAATCCCTGAATTAAAGCTGCCATTTTTATTGTTAATCTTGGACTGCCGGTAAATCCTGCATCTGGAGGGGTGTCTACGATTCCCATCCCATCTACGCCAAGCTTTGCCCAAGCAAGCTTGGCACGCGTAGGACCTAAATCTGCACCTCCATGCTTCTTGCTGCCGCCAACCAACGTGGGAGCTATTCCGTTCGCACTTTCAGCCCATTCGGCAGCACCTTCCCAACCGTTACTCGCCATTTCAGGATATAAAATCTGTCCAACAGTAGGAGGGGGTGCAACAACACCAATTGGCCATGCAAAGTGCTTCGCATATTTCTTTTTCAGCGCAACCAATATGGTTCTTGGCCGCTGCTGAGGGACTCCGTAATGATTGGATTGCACGAGCTCCCAAAAACATTTATATCCTAAGCGCCCTAACTGCCGTTTAATCTTGTTTCGGTAGTCCTCAAATTTAGGATCAAAAAGTCCGCGGACGTTTTCTAACATAACCGCATTCGGCTTACATTCCCTCACTAAACGTATAGCTTCAGGAAACAAATCTCTTTCATCCTTATGTCCCAACTGTTTACCTGCAACGGAAAACGGGGGACAAGGTACGCCCCCAGCAAGCAAATCTACAGTCACATACTCTTTTGAAGAGAATAACTTAACATCTTTTTCTATTACATTCCAATTGGGGCGATTCTTTCTGAGTGTAGCACAGGCTGCTTGATCTATCTCAACAAGTGCTATATGCTCAAACCCGGCCTGCTCCAGCCCCAACGCCTGTCCACCTGCACCAGCACATATTTCAATTGACCGCATTGTCCTCCTCCTCTCCGGAGCGCCGTAAAACACGCCCATCTTCTGGTTTAGGAGCATCCAAAGGAATGGCCCACACATTACCTAATCTCCACGCGCCTTCTATCCTGCCTTCGGAACAAAGAACTTGAACACGCCGCGATGTTATTCCCCATTTCTTTGCAGCCTCTTTAGCTGTAATAAACTCCATTTGTTAACCCACCTATGCATACTTAATAAATATATTATATTCGCAACTCCGAAGAATTGCAAGATTGTTATAAAGTAATTTATCAATATAAAAAGGATGTACTTTCAAATAAGAAAACACATCCACAGGTGATTATTTTTTATGATGCGTACAGGTTGAATTCAAGCCAGCACGCATGTGTGTTCGACTCTCTTCAGATTGAAGCTTTTACCTCAATAAATCTACGAAAAAAGGGCTTTCACTTTTCAAAGTGAAAGCCCTCAAAAGGCGCGGATTTACTGGATTTGAGACCAATAAATCTATATTCCCTTTTCTTTTGACGGATGAGGTGGGATTCGAACCCACGAGCCCCTTGTGAGGACTACCGCATTTCGAGTGCGGGCCGTTGTGACCACTTCGATACTCATCCATATTTATGTTAATAATATACATTCTGAAGAGAATGTATACCGAATAACCCCAGTTATAATTACATCCTTACTGCATCACACTGTTACGACATTCCTCGCGCTGAAGGTAATGATCAGTAATTCCACACCGATTTTCTCCGGCATGCGTCCGGTTTTAATCTGCTCTTCTATGTCCGTCCCGAATTCCATTGCATCCATCAGACGCTTTATGGGGAAATTCTTTGACTGACTGATGTATTTGCCGACTGCAAAAGGGGGAACACCGACCCTCTCACTAATTGCGGAGGACGGATATCCTCTTGTGGTCAGATCCTTTACCTGCAACAGGATATTAAAATGTCTGATAATTAAAAACAGGATTGACATCGGTTTTTCCCGAAGTGCCAGCAGGTCATAATATAAACCCAGTGCTTTATCCTGCTGTCTTGAAGCGATGGCATCGATCATCTGAAAGATTTTACCTGAGAGCTGTACCGTAACAACTGCCTCTATATCCTCTGCCGTAATGACATTACGGCCGTCAGAATAGCTGACAAGCTTGGCAACCTCGTTACTGATATTTATCATATCCGAGCCGCATCGGTCTAAAAGGCATGTGACCGTTTGCTCCGAAATACGCTTCCCTTCCTGCTGGAACAGGGTTGCAACAAAAAGCTTCAGGTTCTTCTCATCCAGACCGTTCATTTCCGACACGGTTCCGGAATCCTTCACCAGCTTAAAGAGACGGTTTCTCTTGTCCACTTCCTCCTCAACAAAGAGAATGACAGTACTATCCGGAATTTCCTTAAGCAGATCGGCTAAATCGCTTTGATTTTTAAACAATCCGCTGTTTTCTATAAGAATTAATCTTCGGTCACTGAAGAACGGCAAGGTCTGCGCTACTCCTGATATTTCTTTCATATCCGGGTCCCTACCCTCAAAACAGGAATAATTCATCTCATTACTGTCCCCAAGAATCGCTGCCTTTAATTTATCTCTGTAAAGCTTTTTCAGATACGCCTCGCTGCCATACAGCAGATAGAATTGTTTGAAGCTGCCTGTTTTTATATGCTCTTTAATTATCATCATAAAATACAGCCATCCTTTCAGGACCTTTTCTATTCTACCTAATCCGTATGTAAATTGCAAGAGGAAATGCATACATTAATCAATTGTTCCGAATTTACTTAAGGGACTCACCCGGAAAAAGGCTCTTCCGCCGATATTCTCCTTGGAGACATTTCCTACCGTCTCATACCGGCTGTCCTTACTGATATTTCGATTGTCTCCCATAACAAAATATTCATCTTCACCTAAAGTGATCGGCTCCGCCGCTCTTCCCGCATATTCAATCTTCTCCATCCCGTAATTCTCTTCGAGCAGTTCATCATCAATATAAATCAGACCATCTTTAATCTGGACTGTCTCACCCGGCAGGCCGATGATCCGTTTCACATAATATTCCTCGTTTTCCCTGCCAAACGGATAAAAGACTATGATATCAAACCTCTTCAGCATATCGAAGCGGTAGGATATCTTCTCCACATACAGATGATCTCCATTTGACAAAGTCTCCTCCATGGAAGAGCCGTCCACTATGGTTCTCTGCATCACAAAATTAGGTATGATATAGATGCAGGCAAAAATCAGTACACCGTAAAAAACCAGATCAAACAGAAAGCCTTTCATACCCGGCTTTACTTCTTCCGGCTCCACCTGGGAATAAGCATCATACGGTTCTTCAAATTGAAAGTCATTCTCTTCTTCCGTAATGGTTTCCTCCGGCAGGGAGTAGTTCCCCGGGTCCGTAAAGTCATCCGAGGTCACACCGTTGAAATCCTCTTTGTTATCCATGATGATATTTCCTTTCCGACTCTGCCTTTACAACCATTCTCGGGCGGAAATAGCCTCCTGCCCGGTACAATCGATAAAGCACTTTCATATGTTCTGATATGAAAGTGCCGTTAAACTGTCCCTCTCGAATCGCTATTGCTAATCCTCCATACTCTTATCATCGTCACCGACTATCTTAACTCTGGATTGGTATAATTCTTCAACTGCAATGGATAATGGTTTCGGATAGGTAACATCAATCATGGGATTGGCGCCGTTGATCAGCTGTCTGGCTCTTCTGGCTGTTGCTATTACGATAGAATACCTGCTGTTAACGACCGGCTGTTCTCCCGGTTCTACCTCACTATTTACTACTCTCATTAAATCAGTATATGATGGATGCAACATATTATATCTCCTTCCTATAGATGTGGTTTATTATGATATTAATCCGTATTCAATGGGAATGTATCCTGACTATCCGAAAATTCCTTCTGACTGAACTGGTTTACCCTTCCTGCAATCGTTTCAGGCAAAAGCGAGGATAAAACCAGATGTCCGCTCTCTGTTACAATCACAGCCTTTGTTCTTCTTCCGCAGGTTGCATCGATTGCCGTTCCGGTATCCTTTGCAGACTGTACCATTCTCTTTACCGGGGCGGCATCCGGACTGATAATTCCTATAATTTTATTGGAATTTACCACATTTCCAAAGCCAACATTAATTAACCTGTTCAATGCTATACCTCTTTTCGGTAATGATTATTCAATATTCTGTATCTGTTCCCGGATCTTTTCAATCCCGGTTTTAAGATCTATTGCCTTATTTGTGACCTCTAGATCATTTGCTTTTGATAATATGGTGTTCGCTTCCCTGTTCATCTCCTGAGCAATAAAATCCAGCTTCCTTCCTACATTATCACTTTCATTTAAGGTGGCCTTCATATTGCCGATATGGCTTTTCAGTCTGACAGTTTCTTCGTCCACACAGATTTTATCTGCAAATACGGTTACTTCCGTTACAAGAATGCTCTCTTCAACCTTCGTATCCCCCAACAGCTCCGTTACCTTCGCCATTAATCTGTTCCGGTACTCATTTACGATTTCCGGTGACCGGGTCTCTATGAAAGTGACCAGATTCAGCATTTCATCCAGCTTAAGATTGATATCATGCTTCAGGTTTTCGCCTTCCGCTATTCTTGTATCAACAAAACTGACAGCCGCTCCCTTAACAGCCTCCTCCACAAGCTCCCAGAGTTCCTTTTCATCAATCGTCTGTTCCTCTAAGGTAAATACCTCCGGATATCTGGATAAGTTAGAAACACGGATATCGTTCTCAATTCCGAATTCCTTACTCATCTGGTTCAGGCTGTTCAGATATTCTCTGGCAAGATCCGCATTATATTTCACGCAGACATTGTTATCGGTATAATCCTCATACAGAATGAACACATCGACCTTGCCTCGTCCGATATATTGCTTCAGGATGTTCCGAATTCCGGCTTCAAAAAAGCTCAGCTTCTTTGGCATCTTAATTGATATTTCACAATATCTGTGATTGACCGCTTTCATCTCAACCGTAATTTTACGGTCAATTTGTACAATTTCATTCCGACCGAAGCCTGTCATACTCTTCAACATGGTTTATACACTCTCTTGATTACCGGCTGATTCATAAATCATTCCGGCTTATTTTTAAACAATAATGACATACCATATTATCTATTTCCTTATATCCAATTTATTATAAATGAAAAGAGATGACAAGTCAAGCCATCGTTAGCTTGAAATAATCACGGTACAATAACCATTCCTGCGAAGTAATTGCTCCTGCCATATAGCTGTATTGAGATCAGGATAATTGCCCACGTGAACGAAATAGTAATTACTTTCCTTTATAATCTCGGCAGGATACCCCTTTAATGCCAAACCGGACAGCTGATCAAAGGCATTCTGGTATCTGGAGAATCTGCCGACCCTGATCTGATACAGGTGACTGTATTTCCCCCTGTCCCCTCCCTTTTCCGGCTTTGAAGGAACCTTTTGTACTGTTAACGGCAGGGTCTGTGATGCTTCATTTTCTGATGCAGAAAAATAATTCACTATCCCTTTGGCAATCGCTGCGGCAATCTCCTCTAAATTAGAATCATAGAATTCATTATCTTCATCAGAATTTAAGGATCCGACTCCTACCATTATCGCCGGCATATCGGTATTCCGAAACAAGGGCAAATCCCTTCTTATGGTGATGGTATAGCCCGGAAACGATACCTCCTCCAAGCTTTCCCCAATACTTCTGGCTGCCTGTTCAGCAGCTCCTCCCTCATCATAGATATAGAAGCCCAATCCAAACGGAGTGGGCGGAACCTCACCTATGATCCGATGGAAAGAGACAAGTAAATCTCCGCCTTCCGAATTGGCAATCTCAACCCGGTCCAGCTGCGAAAGATAGCTGTCCCTTATCCTGGTATATGCCACCTCATAGCCATAATCCCTCTGAAGTATCTCTCCCACCTCCATGGTTAATCTGAGATTATCGTCCTTTTCCGCCCTGTTCTTATAGATATCTCCCAAGTCATTTCCCCCATGACCTGCATCCAAAATAATTTTTGGCATATTCTTTCCACACTCCGTTAAGCTCGATAATGTTTTTATGTAGCATTATATGAGTCAGTGGAAAGTTACGGAACAAAAATACTGCAGCACCATTCCGAATTCATCGGGATACCGGCACTGCAGCAATATGTTATATCATGAACATAATGCGCGTTCATGATCGTTCACTCCGCTCGTATATTGCATGTAAGCTTGCATATACTCACTACGTTTTCATTATATCATAAAATCATAAGGGACCATGTTCTTCTGACGGTCAACCAAATCCTGAAGGGTGATACGGTCGACTACGTTTTGGATCGCATCATATAATTCCTCCCATACCTCCCTGGTAACACAGCCATTATATCGGCTGCATTCCTTCAAGCCTCCATCCAGACAATCCACCGGGGCGATACTGCCCTCTGTCAGTCTGAGAATCATGCCCACAGTATATTCGGTCGGGTCCTTTGCCAGCCGGTATCCCCCTTGTGCACCACGGATACTTTTTACATAACCCGCTTTATTTAAGATGGATATAATCTGTTCCAGATATTTCTCCGATATCTCCTGCCTTCCTGCAATACTTTTTATCGTGATATATTCACCGGTGTTGTTCAATGCCAAATCCAGCATCAGTCGCAGAGCATATCTTCCTTTTGTAGAAATCTTCATGGTACAGCCTCCGGTTTCATAAATATTATGATAAATTGGTACTGTTTATTCTACAATGATATCATAGGATATATAGGAATTCAATCCTATATTGACCCATTCCAATTCCTGCTTTATTGCTGTTAAGGATGTAAGCTTCTCTTCACCCATTTTACCGCTTCATACCATAGGGCAGACAGTGCCGACAACAGAACTGCAGAAAGTAATCTGCCTGGCGGCAATGGTTCCAGTGCCAGCAAGCCGGAGACAGGGGTGTAAAGTATCAGGCATAATTCAGCTGCAATGATCAGGTTTAACAGCCAGATGCCCCGCTCTTTCCTTAGCTTTTGAATCGTATGAAGAATGGATTCCTTCTCCGAACAGTTTACCAGCACCAGAAAGCTGTTGGATAAAATCAATATACTAAAGCCAAAGGATCTGGCTGCGGCTGCAGGATATCCGAAGTTAAGAAACCCCAGATAAGTGAGAAAGCTGACACCAAAGATTACTAATCCCTGAAGCAGGCTTTTCATAAAAATCCTGGTTGTCATCAGCTTTTCTTCCGGCTTTTTTGGCGGCTGCTCCATGATGTTTTCCTCAGCCGGCTGCCGTTCCAGCGCTACGGAACAGGTCGGATCCATAACCAGTTCCATCAAAACGATATGCAGCGGAAGCAGCATAAGCGATTCCTTTGGAATACCCATAAGCGGTGCCGTAAGTGAAATCAATGCGATCGGCAGATGGATTGCTATAATATATCCGATGGTCTTCGTAATATTTTGATAAATACGCCTGCCATCCGCGACGGAATCCAGTATTGTCTGCAGATTATCATCCAGCAGGATCAGATCCGCGGCTTCCCTGGATACTTCGGAACCATGTTTTCCCATAGCTATACCGATATCCGCTATCTTCAGGGCGGTTGAATCATTCACCCCGTCTCCCGTCATGGCCGTAATCTCTCCGTTATCCTTCAAGGCCTTTACAATTCTCATCTTATGGAGCGGAAGAACTCTGGCAAAGACATTACAATGCTTAACAGTTTCCCGAAGTTCTCTGTCGCTTAAACCGGTAAGCTCATTCCCGGTAATTATTCCTCCGCTCACCCGGATTCCTGCCTGCTTTGCTATGGTTCCCGCCGTCTTTGGGTGATCTCCCGTAATCATAATTATTCTTATTCCTGCCCTGTAACAGGCAGCTGTCTGCAAGGCAATATTTTCCCTGGGCGGATCGTATAATCCGATCAGGCCTTTGAGAACCGGCCGGCAGGCCATCAGGCTTGCGGGTATTTTTTCACTCGCAGGAAACGCCATTTCCGCTACGGCTATTACACGAAGGCCTTCCTCCGACATCTTCTCCGCCTTGTTCTTTGCCTTTTCTTCCTGTTCCCGGGTCAGAACACACAGGGGAAGCACCGTCTCAAAGGAGCCCTTGATTGCTATGACGTTCTCTTTACCAAATTGCCACACCTGGCCCATCGCCTTAAGTTCATTGGTAAAAGGGTATCCCCATAGGAACCGTCCCCTGTCGCTTGTAAGAATACAGGCTTTCACACATTCGGATTCTAATTTTCCTTTGATACATCTGACTCCGCAGTGGCGAAGCATTGCCTTTTCCATCGGATCATAGGTATCCTCCCTGCAGGCAAGGGCAACTGCCCGGCATAATCCGTTGCCTTCATGATCCGTATGCCAGAATTCCTTTACCTCCATTCGGTTATCCGTAATGGTTCCCGTCTTATCCACACACAGAACTGATACATAGCCCAGCGTCTCCACCGCAGACAATCTCCGTACCAGAGCATGCTTCTTTGCCAGTCTCAGGGCTCCCATAGATAAAAACACGGACTGGATCACCGGGAATTCCCCCGGTATCATCGATAAGGCCAGAACCACTCCGGCCAGAAAGCTTTCAATTAATCTTTGCCTTAAAGGAATATCCTTCATATTAATATAGGTCACGATTCCGACCAACAAGAGAAAAACCAATGAAATTCTGGTGAATCCTCCTGCAAGCTTTCCCATCTTTTTTTGCAGCAGGCTTTCTTCCTCTCCGGCATTATCCAGCGCCTCTGCCAGTTGTCCGTATTCTGTACGGTTCCCCGTCTTTTCCACGATGACAGTACCATTTCCCAGTGTCACCAGACTGCCTGCATAGCAATAATCCTTGCGGTAAAATTCCTCCGCTTCCTCCCGTCCCTCCGCCAATGTGTGCTTCCAGACCCCCTCCGCTTCGCCGGTAAGGATACTCTCATCCACGCATAATCCATTGGAATAAATGATCCTTCCGTCGGCAGGAATTTTCACCCCCTCCGACACCAGCATAACATCTCCCGGAACCAGCTCAAAACTGTGGATATTCCTTTCCGTTCCGTTGCGGATCACCTTAACCATCGGTGCGGACATCGTTTTAAGCTTCCTTAGGGTGTTGCCTGTTCTTATTTCCTGGAGTAAGTCAATTCCGATGACAAATAATACAAAGGCTAACATGAGAAGCCCTTCTGTTCTCTCTCCCAGAACAAAATAAATAACGGCAGCTCCGGCCAGCAAACCATAAATCGGTTCTGCCAGTATATGCACCAGTTTACCGGTGACTTTTCTCTTTCTTACAGAAATGATTTCATTTTTGCCGTATTGCAGCTGCAGTTCCTTTACCTCTCTATCGGTTAACCCATTCAGACGCGCCATTTTCCCTCATTTCCGCGCTGCTATGTGTTCCCGTTTACAGGCCCCGTTGGATCTATGGGCATAGAAAGGCCTGCGGGAACACGTATATCCGAATATACAACTGTCCCGCAGGCCTGTTTATTTTTACCTGCTGCTGTCTCCCAGCCCGGCTGCACAGCCCACTGCCTTCAGGGTCCGCCGCCTGATCAGATTGTACTGTGGAGCGGCAGTTTCCTGCCTGCGCAGTGCAAAGTGATTCCTATACTTCATCATATGATGCCGGAGTGCTTCGGTGATTGTCATTTTGCAAATTATCGTATATAATAATAACCATTGCAAATACCGGATATCTCAGCCTCTGAACAGGAAGCGGATTTAAGTTTCATACGAAAGGAATCTATCATGAGTTATGAATTGATTTTTCTGGATGTGGACGGAACCTTAAAACAAGAGCCCTACGGAATTTCAGATAAAAATAAAGAAACCATCCTTACGGCCATGGAAGCCGGCAAGAAGATATCCATCGCCTCCGGCCGGAATAGAGACATGATATTAAGAACAGTGAAGGAATTACAATTAAATCGGAACGGTGAATCCTATACCATTGCGCTAAACGGCGCACATATTATCGAAAATCATACTGGCAGGACGCTGCATACCGTACCCATACCGCTCCATCTGACTCGTTATCTTTTTGAAAAGTCCTATGAATATGAGATATCCAGTCATGTATATACGGAAAACTATGTATATTTCAATTACTTGGATTATCAATTTGAATGGTATCAGAAGGAAGGCTGTAACTGCCGGCTGATCAGGCTTGAGGACCCGGAGCTTGGCTTAGAAGAAATTCCTTTAAAATTCTTCTTGTTGTCCAAAGACCGGGAGAAGCTGAGGGCGTTCCGAATGGAGGCGGAGGAACTGACCTCCGGAACTTTGAATGCTGAATTCTCCGGTATATATACCTTGGAATTCACCTCTGTCCATGCCAGTAAGGGCCTTGGTATGGAATATGTTTGCAAGCTCTTCGGCTACCCCCTTTCACAGGCCATTGCAGCCGGTGACGGTGAAAATGATATTTCCATGCTTCAAAAGGCAGGACTCGGAATAGCGATGAAGAACGCACTGGAGAGTGTAAAAGCAGCCGCACACCTGACCTCGCAATACGCCTGCAAGGAAGATGGTGTATCCGAAATTATCAAAGAATACCTGCTTAGAGAATAATACCCCATATATAATATTTCAGACTATTGGCAGCCTCCGGACCAGCCCAAAGAACAGCGGATGGATTATGCACGGTTCTTCTTTATAAAGGATAGCTTTGTTTCCGATATGATAACTCCGAGGAATATCAGCACAAATCCGGTAAAAAGCTTCGCTGTGACCTGTTCCCGGTAAAAAATGACAGAGAATATGACGCCGAATACCGCTTCCAGGCTTAGAATTACTGCGGCCGGTGTCGGACTGGTATACTTCTGTCCGATGTTCTGAAGCAGAAGCGCCAATGCAGTAGCAACTACAGACAAATAGACAATTCCTGTAATTACACCGGCATCCATCGGTATGTTCACATCCTCAAACAGGAAGGTTACAATCCAGGAGAAAACAGCAGCATAGCCAAATTGCAGTATTGTAATTAATACCGGATCCCGGTCCCTTCCGAATTTCGAAACCGCCACCATATGAGCTGCATAAAAGAAGCCGCTGGCCAGCGTAAAAGCATCCCCATACCGGATTCGCAAGTCTCCGCTTAAAGACACCAGACCAATTCCCAGGATACTGACCAGTGCAGCCGAAATATTGTATTTGTCCGGCTTTGCGCGGTCCACTGCCCAATACAGGAAAGGAACTATGATACAATAAATTGCTGTCAGAAATGCATTTTTGCCCGGAGTCGTGCCGGTAATTCCAATCGTTTGCAAACTATAGGCGATAAACAGAAAAAGACCAAGGAGACCGCCCTTCATAAGATATTGCCGGTTAATTGCCTTTAACTTACGATGGAACAGGATACATAGCAGCAGACAGCCTGTGGTGAACCGTATTCCCAGCAGCATATGAGGTCCAATGACATCCACTGAATTTTTAACTATGAGGAAGGAGCTCCCCCAGATGAGAGAAGCCCCAAACAATGCAGATTTTGCAGTTATATTTCGTTTCATATTCTGATTCATGTAATCCATCCTTTGTATGTCGTTGCGAATCCTGAGCCCGCATAAATGTAATTATAGCTTCCTGTCGGCGGGCTGTCAATGCAATATTCGATGCGGATGGTGCCTATCTGCTGCTTAAATCCCTTATCTGCGATAATGTCCTCTTCCCCTCCCCTGATATTTGGAATAATAATCATAGGAAGGTGCCGGCTCGCAATCACCGCAGGGTATACAGTTCGACTGCTGAAAGCACAGGAACCAATCAAGACAATATCTGTTTTCATGCGTACCTTCCGTTCTCTCTTTTGCTGCGCCGCAGGAGCCCGGCGGCGGAAGAATGACATCATCACAGGGCATCCAGTTTGCAGGTGTGGCAACCCCCTCACAATCTGCCTTCTGCAAGGCAATAATCATTCTTTTCAGTTCCTCCATATTTCGTCCCGTGCTTGCCGGATAATATAGAATTGCCCGGATTCTCCCCTCCGGGTCTATGATAAACACTGCCCGAACCGTCTGGGTCGTGGACATTCCCGGATGGATCATGCCGTATCTGGACGCAATCTCCATCTTAATATCTTCAATCAGCGGGAAGGTGATCTCCACATGCTTGATGTCCTTCCAAACCAGTTCCTGTATTTTTCTCAGCCATGCGATATGCGCATAGATGGTATCAATCGATAATCCGACCAGTTCCGTATTCAATTCCTTAAAATCCATTATCATGGATGCAAATGTCATAAATTCTGTCGTACATACCGGCGTAAAATCTCCCGGATGAGAGAAGAAAATTACCCATTTCCCGCAGTAATCTCCCGGAAAATCAATTTCTCCCTGGGTAGTCTTTGCATGGAAGGCGGGTGCCATATCCCCGATGAGCGGCATACGGTTAGCTTGATATTCCTCCATAACAGCCCTCTTTTCCAATACTCTATACATCAATCATATGAAATTCCGGGGCAAATGGTACTCCAAATCACCGATTCAGCACAAGTAAGACTATTTCTGAATCCGACATTTTCTCTGTTCCCAGGATACAACCGCCGCTGTCGCTACAAAGCTGCCGTAGTAATCTTCCTTCTGCCGTCAGGCAGCGGGGAAAGCCCGGAAGAACTGTGAACATTCGCAACCTTCCCTTTGTGTTAGTTTGTGCAAGCGTGCTAACACACGCTTTGATTACGCAGACATTAGCCTCTATCCTCCAAAATCAGACCATCCGTAGAGATGGTAACCACCCTCCAGGGGATCAACTTACCGGAGTTAATCATAGCTGCCTTTACCGCATGAACAATACCGCCGCAGCAGGGGACCTCCATACGGATCACGGTCAGGCTGTTCAGATCATTGAGTGAAAGAATTTGTGTCAGCTTTCCTTCATAATCCGCATCATCCAGCTTTGGACAGCCGATTAATGTGATCTTACCCTTCATAAATTTATGGAAATCACCATAGGCATATGCCGTACAGTCTGCCGCAATTAAAAGATCCGCTCCGCTAAAATACGGTGCGTTAACCGGAACCAGCTGGATCTGCACCGGCCACTGCCTTAACTGGGACGGGATCGTAATATTCTTCTCCCCGTGATTTATATTAACCGACTTTTCTTCTGTCTCCTGGCGGCTGATGCTATGCATCCTGGAGCCGGGACAACCGCCGGAAGGAACGTGATGACCTGACGCCTGCATAGGAGAAGCTTTTGCTGCCCTGGCTGCCTCTTCCTGCTCTTTCTTACGAATATTCTGTTTAACCTCTTCTTCATTGTATTCCAGCGCTTCTCTTTCAATAAAGGTAATTGCCCCGGTCGGACATACCGGCAGGCAATTTCCCAAGCCATCACAGTAATCATCTCTTAAAAGCTTTGCTTTTCCGTCTACCAAACCGATGGCGGACTCATGACAGGCATCCACGCACAAACCGCAGCCATCACATAATTCCTCATTAATCTGAATTATCTTTCTAATCATTCTATTATCCTCCTAAATTTCATTACTGTCGTTTTAAGTTGCCTCCATTATATCAGTTTAAAAGTTCTACGCATGTAGCCATAGCTACATTTGGATATCCTAACGACTGGCGTGGTCCAATTTCTTCGGGCATACTTCCACAGGAACAGAGGGTTTTGCATACGCAAAACCCTCTGTCACCAAGTCTATCATCTGTCGTTTTATCTTATTATTTCACATTCAATCTAAATCAGTTTCCTGTTACCAATCGGACTATCTCATACCCTTATCATAGGGGATACCCTCTGCCTTCGGTGCCCGGGATTTTTTTGAGGTAAAGGCCAGGACTACCATGGTTGCAATATAAGGAAGCATTTTATAATAGGTCTGGTCAAGCTTTAAATTAGCCAGGAACGGAAATAAGGATACCGAATATGCCAAGGTTCTAAGGAAGGCAAAAAACACGGCAGCAAACAGGATCCGTATGGGCTTCCACTGTCCAAAAATCATAACTGCCAGGGCCAGGAAACCGAAACCGGCAACACCAGTATGGCCATTGGCATTTCCGTTCATGACACCGACCGCGTAGAAGAAGCCTCCGATACCGCCCAGAATACCGGACAGGCAGACTCCGGCATAACGCATGCGATATACATTAATTCCTACTGAATCCGCAGCATGAGGATGCTCGCCGCAGGCCCGCAGATGAAGGCCGAAGCTGGTTTTATAATATACAACGGTTACAATAACAAGTAATAATATTCCGATATAAACACTTAAATATGTCTTCTGGAACAATAGCTCACCCAGAACCGGTATCTTACTTAGGCCGGGGACTTCTTTGATATAAAAATAAGTATTCGTCGTAACGCCGTCGGAACCAAAAAACATCTTGGAAAACAATAACACGCCGGCAGGAACCAGCATATTTAAGGAGGTGCCGACAATTGTCTGGTCCGCCTTCATATTGATTGCAGCCAGGGACAATAATAAGGAGAATACAATTCCTGCAACCGCTGCTACTGCCATACCCATCAGCAAAATCACCTGAGAATTCAGCTGCAGGGAAGTCTTCTCAATATTATATACGAAGACACAGCCGATGAAGGCTCCAAACAGCATAATGCCCTCCAATGCAATGTTGATAACACCGCTTCGCTCGCTGAACATACCGCCAAGGGCCACTAAAAGTAAAGCGATCGCAACAGGAAGTGTATTTTGAATCAGATAATATAGATCACTCATGCTATTCTTCCTCCCTTTCTGCGTTATCCACTTGCTTGGCCCTGCCCCCGATATGCTTTCTGGTCCTTGCCAGAAAACCGGCGGCAGCCGTCTTCATCAGCATGGAAAAGGCCGAGAAGTAGATGATGACTGCAATTACGATATCA
The DNA here is from genome assembly GCA_023423335.1 of Bacillota bacterium. Taxonomy (GTDB): domain Bacteria; phylum Bacillota; class Clostridia; order Lachnospirales; family Lachnospiraceae; genus Mobilitalea. The sequence continues at coordinate 89,675 of JAFAFU010000049.1, forward strand.
ATAATCTCCGGTTTATAGCCATAAAGACTGGTCAGGGTACCGCCCCTCTGGATATGGGATATAAAGATTGCGGAGAAGATAATACCGAGGGGACTGGAATTTCCAAGCAGGGCTACGGCAATGCCGTTAAATCCGTTCGCTGCAATCACATTGATCGGCTCATAGGTCATGCTGCTTCCTTTGATCGCTGCCGGAGCCAGAATATAGAAGGCTCCGCCGAGACCGGCCAGCCCGCCTGCGATTGCCATGGTTAAGACGATATTTCTGGAACCGTTCATTCCTGCATATCTGCTGGCATGCTTGTTAAAACCGGTAGCCTTAAGTTCATAGCCGAAGGTAGTTTTATGCAATACGATAAATAACAGAACAGCTAAAATAATTGCAATATATATGGATATATTGACATTGGAGCCCTTGACCCCTAAGGAGGGAAGCTGGGCAGAGGTCGGAAGATATGCCGTTCTGGTCATCATCGCCACATACATGGTTTTGTTCCCTCTGATCCACATATCCACCAGATACATACCGATATAGTTAAACATAATGGAGGTAATAACCTCATTCACGTTCAGAAATGCTTTGAATATCCCCGGAATAATGCCCCACAGCATGCCGCCGATCATACCTGCCAGAACACAGGCAATCCAGTGAAGCTCAGGCGGCAGCTTCCACATGAAGCCGACATACATCGCAAAGAACATCCCCATTGTATACTGGCCTGAGGCACCGATATTGAACAATCCCATCTTAAAGGCAAAACCGACGGCAAGACCGGTCATCATGATCGGTGTGGCAAAGTAGAACACATCACCAAGCTTGGAAAATCCCCCGGTAAGAACGGTGCGAAACCCGATCCCGGCCTTCTCTGACCCAGCGATGATCATAACGATAAAACCAAGGATCAGACCGAGGATAATTGCCAGCAGTGCGGATGTAAATGCGGAAAAGCCTTTGGTCTTAACCAGCCCCAGATAATTATATTTTAGTACTGCTTTTATTAACCTTTTGATTTTATACATCCCCATACTCCTTTACTGCATCTCGTTTCGCTCCGGACATATATAAGCCCAGCTCCTGAACCGTAGTTATCTTCGGGTCCAGCTCACCGACAATTTCCCCTTCATACATAACCAGAATACGGTCACTGACATTGATGACCTCATCCAGCTCCAGGGAAACCAACAGAACTGCTTTACCGGCGTCACGGGTTGCTACCAGCTGTCTGTGGATGTATTCAATTGCGCCGACATCAAGTCCCCTTGTCGGTTGGACCGCCACCAAAAGCTCGTGTTTTTTATCAATCTCACGGGCGACAATCGCCTTCTGCTGATTACCCCCGGACATGCTTCTGACTTGAGTAACCGGGCCCTGGCCGCTTCTGACATCATATTGGCCGATTAATTTTTCCGCGTAGGAACGAACCTCCTGCTTACGGATAAAGCCCTTCTTCTCAAAATCAGGCTGCCAATAACGCTGCAAAACCATGTTCTCTTCCAGGGAATAATCCAGAACCAGACCGTGCTTATGTCTGTCCTCGGGAATATGGCTCATGCCTGATTTCGATCTTTCACGAATGGATACTTTGGTAATATCCTTTCCGTCCAAAGTAATACGTCCGCTGCTAAGCTTCTCCAGGCCGGTAAGAGCAGATACAAATTCCGTTTGACCGTTCCCGTCAATTCCGGCGATGCAGACAATCTCCCCCGCCCTTACATCGAGGGATATATTCTTCACTGCATTATTCTTATGGGACCCCGAGGGTACCGTCACATCACGAACCTTCAGTACGGCCTCTCCGGGAGTAATATCTTTCTTCTCCACCTTAAAGCTTACATCCCGTCCTACCATCATCCTTGACAATTCTTCCTTTGTCGTATCCTTTATGTCAACTGTGCCGATGCATTTACCCTTGCGGAGTACGGTACAACGGTCTGCAACAGCCATTATTTCATTCAACTTGTGAGTAATAAACAAAATCGACTTACCTTCTTTTGCAAAGCCGCGCATGATTTCCATGAGCTCATCGATCTCCTGCGGAGTAAGTACAGCGGTCGGTTCATCGAATATCAATATGTCATTTTCACGGTACAGCATCTTTAAAATCTCTACTCTTTGCTGCATGCCGACAGATATTTTCTCAATATAAGCGTCCGGGTTTACCTTAAGACCATACTGTTCACTTAAGGCAATCACCTTTTCCCTTGCTTCCTTCTTCTGGACAAAGCCCATTTTCTTCGGCTCTACGCCAAGAATTATATTCTCCAATACAGTAAATATCTCCACCAGCTTAAAATGCTGATGAACCATTCCGATTCCCAAAGCATTCGCATCATTGGGGTTGTCAATCTTAACGGGACTCCCGTCCTTTAATATCTCACCCTTTTCCGCCTTATACAGGCCGAACAGTACGCTCATCAAAGTGGATTTACCCGCGCCGTTCTCCCCAAGAAGCGCATGGATTTCTCCCTTGCGAAGCTTTAGGGTGATATCGTCATTCGCAATGATACCTGGAAATTCTTTCGTTATACCCCGCATTTCAATAATATAATTTTCCACATTTACCTCTTCCATCGATAAGACATAAATTATTTTATTTATAAGAAAAGGGGAAAGACAATCATCTTTCCCCCTCTTGAGACTTACCTTGTCTAAGGCTCGGACAATATGTCTGCTATCTGTTATAGTGACTACTATCTAACCTCAACAACAACCTTACTTAAGCTAAGACCGCTTACAAGCTCATCAACGGTTGCAACACCGCTGGCATCCGCCACTGTAATGCTGCGGATCGGATCTACGCTTCCGTCTACCAGCTTTGCAAATACGGCATCATAAGCTGCCTTATCAAAGGATGCAAACCGGTCAAAGGCATTGGCAGCCGCATCCCCGATTACTTCGGTCGGAAGACCTACGCCGTTATTCGTAGCATTGAAATAGGTGGTCTTTCCTGAGAAGGTATCCCAGGTATTGGTCTTATAGATTGCTTCAAGAACCTGAATAACGGATGCTCCAAGACCCTTGGTAGCGGAGGTAATTACGGTATCACTGTCATATCTCTGATCAACGTCAACACCGATTACCTTGGTGCCTGACTCAGAAGCAGCCGCCATAACGCTCTTACCTACAGAACCGCCGCAGGCAAAAATAACTTCCGTACCTTCCTGGTACATAGTCTTCGCCGTTGCCTTATTGGTATCATTCTCATCAAAATTGCCGGTATAGTGGTAGGTCACAGCTACATCACCGTCTGCAAGTCCCAATTCAGCCGCTGCATCCTGTGCTCCCTGTAAGAAGCCATAGCCAAAGGCCTGAACTGCAGGAACCGCCATACCGCCCATGAAACCGAGTTTCTTCATGCCATCCTTAACAGCCGCATAGCCCGCCAGATAACCGGACTCTTCTTCTGCGTACATAACACTTGCTACGTTTGATTTGGTCTCGAAGGTTTCCCAGTCTGCCGTGTGGGGAGCACCATCCAGAAGAATAAACTTAACCTCGGGATACTTCGTCTGTGCTTCGTAGATAGGAACCTCGAATAAAAAGCCGGGAGTTACGATAACCTTCGCACCGCCCTGTACTGCCAGATCAATTGCCGCAAGATATCCGGCATCGGACGCTTCCTCCGGTTTGTAGTACTGATGACTCTTGCCATTTGCTTCCGCAAATTCTACAACACCTTCCCAGGAGCCCTGGTTGAAGGATTTGTCATCAATGTTACCCTTGTCCGTTATCAGGGCGATTTCAAAGGTATTGTCCGTTTTGGTATCACCTTTGCCGGTATCGTCCTTTTTTTCTTCATCGGAGCTGCCTACCTTTGTATCCTTCCCATCATCCTCTTTTTTGCTGCCGCATGCTGTCAGTGAGCTTAAAGCCAGCACCATAACCAACAACAACGATAAAATCTTTTTCATAATGTTTCCTCCTACTTTTTTTCGGTACAAGCACCGTCATACTAATTATACTAAATTGAATGGATTTTTCAACTGCAAACTACAAAATACTGTTAAAAATGTAAAAATGTTTAAATTGTCAAAGCCTTGAATTTTTATGCGTTTCCGGGATTTTACCCAATAAACTTTTCCCTGTTTTGCCTCATTCCTGCGTATGTATTTACCTCCTCCGAATTTATGCCAGGCGCGTTTACACGCTTTGATGACACAGGCACATATTTTTGAGGCTGAAAGTGCATTTCTTACAACTTTATCATCCCATGGAATCAAAAAAATATGTAGTATTCCTACATATTTCAATGATCGTAACTATTCCGGCTGCCTTATTTTATATTATTCCGATCCGGCTGTCTTTTCAGCCCCTCTGTATAACATTGGTAACACATCGGCGTATAGGTGTCATTGCCTCCAATCAGAATCTGCTCTCCTTCGGTGATTATCCTGCCCTGCGCATCCATTCTGACGTTAACCGTCGCCTTTTTCCCACAGGCGCAGATCGTTTTTATCTCCGTAATGGAATCCGCAATCTCTAAGAGGCGTTTGCTTCCGGGAAACATCTTCGTACGGAAATCCGTTCTGAGTCCAAAGCAGAGAACCGGAATATTGAATTCTATTACGACCAGGGACAATTGGTCTACCTGGGCCTCCGATAAGAACTGTGCTTCATCCACAATGATGACATCAATCTTTTTCGTCAGCCTCAGGTAGGATTCATATACATTTTCCTGATCTGGAAGCACGTAAGCCGGTGAGGACAAACCGATACGGGACCGGACCATCTGCTCTCCATCCCGGTTATCCACCATAGGCTTAATAAGCCATACTTCCATACCCCTCTCTTCATAATTAAACTTAGTAATCAATGCCTGGGCTGTTTTTGAACTGCCCATAACACCATACTTAAAGTATAATTTCGCCATTCTCATCCTCCGCTATGTTCCGTATTTATTAAAACTATGCTTCAGTCTTTTCAATATCATGGAGCCTAAGATTCCGATCAGGGTTCCGGTTACCGCCCCCGTAATCAAAAGAAACGGCAGATAATAAACCAAGTTTGCATTATGGACATAGACAATTGCTACCGCAATCTGTCCGACATTATGACCGACTCCTCCGATGATGCTGACACCTACCATACTGAATAATTTGCTCTTTTGGAACAGCACCATCAATAACCAGCTTAGAATACCTCCGGCCAGGCTGAAAGCAATGGTTCCCGGATCACGGAAGGTAAAGCCCACCAACAGGATACGGATCACGGAAAGGACAAAGGCATCCTTCCAACCCAATCCATAGAGTGCGGTTATTACAACCAGATTTGCCAGACCCAGCTTCATTCCCGGGACCCCAAAGGGGATCGGAATCAGGCTTTCAATATAACTGAATATGAACGCCAACGCAATCAGCAGTCCATAGGTTGCTATTTTTCTCGATTTCATGCAAACTCCTTTAAGTCCGTGTATTATCTGGCTACTGCATCCACATCGCTTTCCTCGCCTCCCATAATCTGAAGAACTACATTGTGGGGCAGGCATGTAATTGTTTCGTTATTGTAATGGATGGTATCGGGACTCTTTACGCATAGCTTATCGGGACAGTTGGCATCAATCATATCAACATGACCGTCCTTTATTATAAAGGTATTCCAAGCCCCACCCGGCAGCTCGACTTTATATGTCGTATCCTCATCAAGGTACAACTGCGTATATTCCTTCCCGTCCACCATAACCAGGACCTTATTGCCCTCCTGTTTCGTTAAATTTATAATCAGCAGAACAATAGCTACAATCAGCAGCAGGCCTCCGATCAGTATAAAATCATTTTTTTTCATTCAGATGTCTCCCGATCTAACATGGTTATATCAAAGAACCGGTGCCTTCCTGTCCGCAGCACATAACCAACATCATAATACCTCAGAAATCAAATGTCAAGGGATTGGCTGATCTAACAGTGCCAATTATATCCATTTTATCATTATGCTATTCCTGGTCATCCAGCAGCGACTCAAGGTAATCGGCCAGCTCTCCCAAATAATCCCCTTCAAACAGTTCTATCATTCCTTTGTCACAGGCTGCCGTAAATTTAGGATCAACCGGCAGCTTTGCAGCGATCGGTATCTGATGCTTTCTTGCTGTATCTTTCACACGGCTTTCTCCAAAGATCGGATAAGCCTTATCGCAATCCGGACATTTAAAGTAGGACATATTCTCCACAATTCCTAAGATGGGGATATTCATCATCTCTGCCATCCTTACAGCCTTGGCAACAATCATGGATACCAGCTCCTGGGGCGTAGTAACGATAATGATACCGTCAATATCCAGCGACTGGAATACAGTCAGCGGCACATCTCCGGTTCCCGGCGGCATATCCACAAACATAAAATCAACATTGTTCCAGATAACATCCGTCCAGAACTGTTTCACAGTCCCGGCAATAATCGGTCCTCTCCAGACAACGGGATCTGTTTCCTTATCTAAAAGCAGATTGATGGACATAATGTCCACTCCTGTTTTACTCTTTGACGGGAATAATCCCAGTTCATTTCCCCTTGCCTTTTCCTTCAGTCCGAATGCTCTCGGAATAGACGGTCCGGTAATATCTGCATCCAGAATTGCACTATGATAGCCCTTCCTGTTCATTAAAACAGCCATCAGTGAGGTGACCAGGGACTTTCCAACCCCGCCTTTTCCGCTGACTACTCCGATCACCTTCTTAATACGGCTCATTTCATGGGGCTGAAGAGCAAAATCGGTTTTATTATTTTTTCTGCTGTCGCAATCCACACCGCAGGAATCACAATTTGAATTACAATTATCACTCATAGAATTCTCCTTTCTCTTCCTTCGTCGAAATTCATTTGCTTCCAATTATAATCCTTTTTTGGTATATGTCAATGTCTGAGCCTGGCTGGTGCCTTTATGGAGGACAGGCTTTCATTCACCTGGCTGATGCCGCAGCTCCGGCACAGGACAGCTGTCCATGGAAATACTTTCCACAGAAATACTTTCCACAGAAATACTTTCCTATTCCCCCGATAATCTTTAACAACTGCCTGCCCACAGGAATATGATGATATATAACATTATGAAGGGAGTGATTTTTATGTTATCTTTACCGGCAATAATGGCCGGATTTATAGGAGCCTCCATTCTTTGGGGTTTTTATCTGCAGAATAAGTTATTGGTCGCCATCCTTATATTACTGCTGATGCTCGGTACCTCCTTATTCTTCCGACTGCCAAAATGGAGAGCTAAGAAAAAGAAGAAGGAACAGGAGAAAAAAATAGTCCGTCCGATTACGGATGTGATCGGTACCAACCAGGATCGCATAGAAGAAATAAATAAGGATATGAAACCCTTCGGCTTCGCCTATGAACCGATACAGGATTTTTTCTATTCCCTGATGGACGGCTGGCAGAGAGCTTTTGGATATTGCAGACTTTATGACGAGGGCAGTGCGGCTTTCAGTATGATCATTGATTGTGAACCAATAACTTTTGAATATAATGGTGTGAAGTATCTGATCGAATTCTGGAAAGGTCAATACGGCATGACAACGGGAGGAGAAGTAGGCATTTATTATACTACGAGTTCCGACATAAATATACCGGGAGTTTTTAACGGAACCTTCTACCATGCGGTAAAGGATGAAGATCGGATTAATATGTCCTTTGCCTTCCGCAAGAATGGCAACCTTATGTTTACCAGAACTGCTTACCATTGGTGGATTACCGGATTTAAGCTGGGGGAATTTTCCTGGCCCGATGAGCTGTCCATGGATATCATCATGGATCTCTATGACCATAAGATGGCTTATACTTTCGGTGAAGCCTTAATGAAAGCAGGATATACCGAGGCGGAATTCGCTGTCCGGGGCAGAAGGGTCTGGATCCGATTTGATAAGCCCCATACCCCTCAGCCCAACAGCCGGACGTATTTTACCGAGAGGCTGATGCAGAATAATAACCGCTCATTCTGTGAGGCTTACCATTATCTGACGGATGCCTATACCGATACCCCCGATAAGCTGGAAATTGTCAGGAACGAGTCTCCGAATATGTATAATCAAATTCTCCGTATGGGGAAGCCCCTTGAGGTATTTGAAGCCTACAACAAGATTATAGGATTTATCAAAAAGCAAGAGGCCGAATAGAGGGAGGGTGATAGCATGTCAGCTTCAAAGCGTTTATCCCAGGTACTCTCCTCCTCACCGAGAATACCCATCGATGACAATTCCAGAATTGTCATTATGAGTGACTGTCACCGGGGTATTGGTGGCTGGTCTGACAACTTTTCCGATAATCAGAACCTCTTCTTTGCAGCACTGACGTTCTATTACGAACGAGGCTATACTTATATAGAATTAGGTGATGGTGATGAACTTTGGGAGAACAGAAGCATAGATCCGATCATACAAATTCACAGTGATGCCTTCTGGCTTATGTCACAGTTTTACCGCACAGGAAGGTTTTATATGATGTATGGAAACCATGATATTGTAAAAAGAGACCCGAAATTTGCTAAAGCAAAATGCGAATCTTATTATTGTGAGAGTGCCCGTACCATGCTGGCACTATTTCCCGGAATTAAGATTACGGAAGGTCTCCTGCTGGACTATGGAAATACCGGCTACCGGATATTTCTGACCCATGGACACCAGGCAGATATCCTGAACGATACTCTGTGGAGATTATCCCGTTTTATGGTCCGATACCTGTGGAAGCCCCTGGAGCTGATTGGGATCCGTGATCCGACCAGCGCCGCTAAGAATAATGAATTAAAAAATACTGTGGAAAAAAAACTGGTGGATTGGTCCGTTAAGGAAAACCAGATGATAGTCTGCGGACATACCCACCGCCCCGTATTCCCAAAGCCCGGCCAGCCGTTATATTTCAATGACGGCAGTTGTATCCATCCCCGAAGCATCACAGCCCTGGAGATCATCAATGGAACCATTTCTCTGGTAAAATGGGCAATCATGATAAAGCCGGACCGAAGCCTGTTCGTAGGCAGGGAAGTATTAGAGTCTCCAATCAGGCTGATTGACTATTTTGCCGCACAAAATAAAGCAGAATAAAAAGGGGGCCGCCGTAACGTTATCTTTCCGGATAACGTTACGGAACAGCCCGATTTACATAGACCGCAGTAACAATTATTTCCTTTTCTTATCTGGCTTTTTAACGGAATAACCGAATTTACCGATCAGCTTCCCCAGGCCGTAATACTCACCGTGGGAATATGCGATCAGCTTGGTCTTATTTAAGTGGAATTTGCCTTTTTCATCCATATAGCTCTTATCCACAGCTACATTTACCACCTCGGCAAGAAACATATCATGAGACCCCAAAGGGATAATTTCCTTCACCCTGCATTCAATACTGACCGGAGCCTGGGCTATCATGGGTGCCTGCTCCAATCGTCCCGGTACGGGGGTCAGCTTCATTTCTTTAAATTTATCAATATCCCTACCGGATCTGACACCACAGAAATCTGCCGCCTTCGTCAGTTCCTCGGTCACCAGGTTAATGACAAACTCACCGCTCTCCTTGATAATATCGTAAGAATAGCGTTCTTTCCGAATGGATACGGATACCATGGCCGGACTGCTGCATACGGTCCCTGCCCATGCCACCGTAATAATATTCGGTTTCTGATTCTTACCGGCACAACTGACCATAACAGCCGGAATTGGATAAAGCATATTGCCGGGAGGAAAATATTCTTTTTCCATAGGACGCTTCCTTTCTGTTCACTTTGCTCTATCATAGTACCTCCGGTCTCTGCCTGTGTCAAGCCATAGAGTTGTATCTGAATAAATCAGGTCCTATCCATCCATAATATAGTTGAACATTCTATCGGAAAGGAGTAAGTCCATGAAAGCATCGGTTGATCAGGACGGTTGCATCAGCTGCGGATTATGCATAGATATATGTCCGGAAGTATTCAGTTATAATGAAAACGAAGTTTCCCAGGCAATTGAAGGTGATGTTCCGGCAGACTGTATAGACAGGGCGATTGAATCAAGAGACGGCTGCCCGGTCAGTGTAATTGATCTTGACGAGTAAAAGCAGCTTGGGTAAATGAGTCAACAAGATTGTCCGCTATATCAGTATGACACAAAAAGCACTTTTGATTCCGCCGAAACAATCGGGCGAAATCAAGGTGCTTTTTGAATTTCAAAACCATGATTCAGGGGTCAAAAGCCCATTAAGCATCATGGCTTCGCAATTTGCACCTTCACTGACTATATTAAAGTGATGCAGAACATAGTTCGATGAGCAACTGTTATGAAGTCGTTGGTACTTAGGCCCTGTGTTTTAGGGCCTTACGTACCACTACGTACTTCATCCAAGCGGGAAGCGTGTTGCGAATGAACTATGTTCTGCATCACACTATTGAAAGTCTACTGTATCGTTGACCTTTCAGCACAGTTTGTTTGATTGTCAGTGATACAGTACACTTGTTAAACTGTGCAAATTAACGAAGCCATATCATTGAATTTACTTTTGACACCTAAATTAACCTATTCCTCCGCAAAATATGCGTCCAGCCCGTCTGCTATTCCCTGCACTATTTTATTCTGATAGCTGTCTGTCGCCATCCGCTCATCTTCTTCTTTATTTGACATATATCCCATCTCAATAATTGTTACCGGTACGGTACACCAGTTAATCCCGCTCATAGTGTCTGTCTCCCAGACTCCCTTACTTACGGAACCGGTTTTTTTAACAATACCGTTCAAGATACTTTCGGATAATTTTCTGTTTGTTTTATAAAAATTAGCATTAAAGGGATTATTCTTTGTCTGGCAGATGGTCATAGCACCTTTGACAGAGGCAGACTCGCTGCCGTTGGCATGTACCCGGAGAAATGCATCTGCATTCGCATCATTGGCAATCGCAGCCCGCTCGGAATTCGATAAATCCACATCATGAGTTTCCCGGATCATGATGACTTCATAGCCCCTCTTCACCAGTTCTTCCTTCAGCTTCAGGGAAACGGTCAGATTTAACTCATATTCCCGCAGACCCGTACTGACACCGGTGGTTCCTGAGGATACTTTCGGCTTTGTCGCCACAGCCCCCGGACCGATCGGCTCCGTATCGTAATTTCCCTTGGATTGATGCCCTGCATCGATAACAATTAATTTACCTCCCCCGCTTACTGACGGTCCGGCTGGCAGGGCTGCCTGTTCGTCTGCCATGTCTGCCGTTTTTTCTGTAACCAGATAGGACGCAATATAGGCGGTATTATTCTGGTACACCACCCTGGTCCATTCTTCATGATAGCCGGTTCTCTTTAGCTCTGTGCTTTCAGCTAAATTAGCTAATATGTCCGTATCCGTGGAGGCTCCTTTTCTTATATTTACCCCGGGCCTTGTAATGACTGTGTCATCCCTGTCTTCAAAAACCAGGCGGACCGCTTCCCCGGCAGTATCTTGGGGATTCTCCTGTATTTCCCGGTCATCCGTATCTCCTTCCGCCATATCCTCCGAAGTATTCTCTGTTTCATCCTCAGCTTCTCCGGCTTCCTCCGTATCATTATCAGCCCCGGCTTCCGGTGCTTTATCAGCCGGAAGCTCATCCGCTATATTCTCTTCCCCGGTTTTATCGGAATTCACTTCTGATCCATCCCTGACCTTTTTTAGTTGAGGAAGGGCTAACAGCAGAACAATCGCCGTCACCGCTAAGATACCCATAAGAATAATGCTTTTTTTATGTTTTTGATAAAGTGTCTTCATGTTCCCTCCTGTTTCCCCATGGTTAAAATGTGAATTATAAAATTCACACTGTGATACTTAATCATAGCACAGATTCATCAATAATAAAACAAAAACAGAACCCTGGGTATTTATTCCACACTTTTTAAGGACTCTACCATATTAATTTTTCTAAGCTTAAAGAACATGACAAAATTTACAAAGGTCGAGAAAAATATGGTCATCAGTATACTGGAGATATAGCTGGACAAATCGATATTCCTTCCGAACATGACCATTTCAATCTCAACCGTCTCAATCACATAACGGTGAAGGATAACTCCAAACACCAGACCAAATATGATACCAAGCATAGTCAGTATGATATTCTCCCGATACACATAGGCACTGACTTCATTATCATAAAAACCCAGAACTTTTATTGTTGCAAGCTCCCGTCTGCGTTCATTGATATTGATATTATTCAGATTATATAATACGACAAAAGCCAGGGCTCCGGCGGCAATTATCAATACCCAGACCACGATATCAAGACTGGCTAAGACATTGCCCAACAGTTCCTGAAGATAGCTCACATAAAAGATACCTGAGGCGGCCGGCAGCTCCAGCAACCGGTTCTCTGCTTCTTTCTCCTTGTTATCTTCTGCTGTAAGGTAGTATTGGTTATATTCAGGCCCCTCCCCATAGAGTTTGGTATAAAGGGAAGGTGTCATATAGATATAATGTGTCATATAGTTTTCTGTAATCGCTGCGACCTTTACCTCTGCCGTACTCTCTTTAACCGTAACATTAACGGTGTCTCCGGCTTTTACTCCAATTCTCCCTGCAATCTGTTCCGTCAGGATAATCCCTTCGTCAGTAAGCCGGTAATTTTGATGGGTCTGCCTGCTTCGCAGAACAATAAAGTCGCTGATCTTCTCCGGATTCTCAAATACAATCAGACTAAGCCTCTCTTCCTTACCTCCCCCGCTGATGACAGCGGGACCTGCCAATGATTTGGCAAAGGCACCGATTGTGGGATTTTCGGATAATGCTTCATTCAACTCATTTCTTTCTTGTACAGAAGCCTTCGTATCAACGTTTAACGCAGAATCATATAACATGATTTCATCAAACTGCCTGGTATAGATAACGAAAATGGAATCCTTCAGACCGAAACCGACTAATAGCAAAGCCATACAGCCGCCGATCCCAAAGATAGTCATTAGGAATCTCTTCTTATATCGGAACAGACTCCGAATGGTTGCTTTCCAGGTAAAGGACAGGCGGTTCCACAAAAAGCCTGCCCGTTCCATAAGAACTCTTTTCCCGTTCTTCGGAGCTGCCGGTCTCATCAGGTCGGCAGGCTTAGCCTTCAATTCCTTATAGCAGGCCAGAAAGGTTGCCAAACCGACCGCAAATACGGAGAATAAGGTCGCCAGGCCTGCATAATAAGGATTAAAAGGCGTCACAATACCTGGCAGATTCCGGTACAGGATCTTGTATGCCGTTATAATAACGGCAGGCAGAAGTCTTAATCCGACTATGGCTCCGGCAATACTGCCGCCCAGGGTTGCCAGCAAAGCATATAGAATATATTTTAAGGCAATTGACATCTTAGAATATCCCAGAGCCTTCAGGGTTCCGATTTGTGTCCGCTCTTCCTCAACCATTCTGGTCATTGTAGTCAGGCTGATTAATGCCGCCACCAGAAAGAATATGGCCGGAAATACCTGCCCGATTGCACCGATGCGGTCCGCATTCTGTTCGTATTCCACATATGCCTCTATACTGGAACGGTCAAGGACATACCACTCCGGTTTCTTAAGCTCCATAAGCCCGCGCTCCGCAGCTGCGAAGCTTTCCTCCGCCTGTCCGGACTTTTCCGCAGCCGGCCTCTCCCCCGCTTCCGTAAGGGCCCCTCGGGCCATTTTAAGCTGCTTTTCATACCGCAAAGCGTTATACTCGTCAGCAATTGCTTTGATGGCATCCGCCGTCTGTTCTACTGCTGTCTCATATTTGTCCGTAAAGGCCGTCAGTTCCCTGGCTCCCCGGACGGCGACATAAGCTCCTGAATAGACCTGCTGTGCAAAGACCTCCGGCAGAAGGACAATGAAGCTGTCCACATCACCGCTTCCGATGGTAGTACTGCCCCGCTGGAAAGAAAGATAATAGGCGGTCGTACCCACGCCGGTGATTACGAATTCATCGCGGCTTAACGTTGCCGAAAGCTCTGCTTCAGTACCCGACATCAGCCGTATTGTATCACCGACCTGATATCCGGAGGAATCCAGAAAGAAAGGATCGACCAGTACTTCCCCTGCCTGCTCCGGCAATCGGCCTTCTGTTACTGAAATCAGATTCAAATAATTGGTAGCTGACATGGCCTCCAGCACCAGTTCATTCCCCTGTACATCACACACTACATGTGTAGAATACATTGGCTCCACTGCCTCTACCCCATTAACCCGTGAAATTGCCGTAATCTCTTCCTCGGTCAGTCCCCAGGTTCCCATAACCTTGATATCCATGAGCCTGCTGTCATCAAAGTATTGATCCGCTGTGAGTCTCATATCCGGATTCGTCGCACGGAGTCCCGCAAAAAAGGCTACTCCCAGAGCAACGATAAGGAATATGGAGAGAAACCTGTTCCAGGTTGTCTTAATCTCCATGAATATATCTTTCCATAGGGCTTTTCGTCTCATCATCATTCTCCAAAGATATAAATATAAAGTGCGAAAGTATTTTCTGCCAACGGATTGCCTTCTGCAACATTTCATTACCTATGCGAAAAGTACGGAAGTACTTTTTGCCAACGGATTGCTTTTTATCAGTTTTACCACTCGATCGCATCCACCGGAACCGGATTCTCATTCGTTATAATGCCGGACACCCTTCCGTTTTTTATCTTTATCACCCGATCCGCCATCGGCATCAAAGCGGAATTATGGGTAATCACTATGACCGTCATGGAACGCTCCCTGCAGGTATCCTGAAGAAGCTTGAGGATTGACTTGCCGGTCATATAGTCCAAAGCCCCCGTAGGCTCATCACACAGCAGCAGCTTTGGATTCTTCGCTAAAGCCCTGGCTATGGCTACTCTTTGCTGTTCTCCGCCGGAAAGCTGGGCAGGAAAATTAAGTTTTCTCTCCTCCAAACCGACCTCCTTCAAAATCTGCTCCGCATCCAGTGGGTCCTTACAAATCTGGGAGGCCAGCTCGACATTTTCTTTTGCCGTCAGATTCTGGACCAGATTATAGAACTGGAACACAAAGCCGATTTCCTCCCTGCGGTATCTGGTCAGCTTTTTTTCACGGAAGCCTGCAATATCTGTATTGTCCACCCACACATTCCCCTCGGTGGCGGTGTCCATACCTCCGAGAATATTTAATACCGTGGTTTTACCCGCTCCGCTGGGACCGACAATAATAACAAATTCCCCTTCCTTTATTGCAAAATCAACTCCATCCAGGGCATGGATCGCCACCTCTCCCATATGATAGGTCTTGATTACATTTTCCAGCTTAATAAAATCCCTCATATTAATCCTCCATGCTGCCGATACCTGTGCCGCGGAAGCGGTATTCAAAGCCTGTGCATCCTTACGGCTTCCCGATATTATCGTATTCCCAGTTTATCCTTTTCTTCCCTTGGATACAAGGAAGGAATTCTTAAATAATTCTTAAATAATTCAGCGAAACGTCCGGTTCCTTATGGTATAATTCATACTTTTTATGATTCTGTACATGCTAATATAAATAATAGGCATTATCTATGAGAAACAGCTTTTATGAAATTCCTATGATGAATAAAGTCTTTGGAGGATCAAGAATGGATATCTTAAAAATCGTAATTTCATCCCTGGTATCCCTTACCCTGCTCTTTGTCCTGACAAAACTGATGGGTAACAGGGAAATGTCGCAGCTCAGTATGTTTGACTATATCAGCAGTATTGCTATCGGGTCGGTCGCCGGTGAAATGGCCGTTATGTCCACGGACAGTATTATCGAGCCTCTGGTTTCCATGCTGATATTCTCCGGAATCTCAGTATTGATTTCCTATGCCACCTGCAAATCCATTGTTCTCCGCCGTTTTTTCGAGGGGCAGGCCTATCTCCTTTATCAGGATGGTCAGATCTATGAAAAAAATCTACTGAAGGCAAAGTTGGATGTGGATGAGCTGTTAAGCGTCTGCAGGCTCAGCGGTTATTATGATCTGGAAGAAATACATTCCATATATCTTGAAACAAATGGTCAAATCAGTGTTTTGCCCATGTCCCTGTACCGCCCGGTCACACCCTCCGATTTAAAATTAGAGCCTGTTCAATCCGTCCCCCTGGCCAATATCATCATTGACGGAAAATTCTTATTTCGTAATCTGAGAAGCACGGGGAAGAATGAGGCCTGGGTGTACAAGCAATTGAAAGGCAAGGGTGTCAAGGATATTAAGGAAGTCATGCTGGCCACCTTTGATGCTTCGACGGGTGAGATAAACGTTTATTTGAAATTTCATAAGAAAATGCTCAATGACATTTTCGAATAATAGTTATACTTGGCTTAAAATATTCATAAAATGTTACAAGTTTTCATGCAAGGACGTATCCCACATGTTTTTCAATACGAAAACGAAACATATCATTTTATGTGAACTGATTGTTTTATTTATATTTTCTTCCATTCTGGTAAAGCAGGATTTTGACCGGGACTCTGCTGTTTTAACTTCGATGTATGACACTGAGAAGAAATTCATCAAGTGGGTCAGCTTTGATGTAAGTCAGAGAGCCCTGGAGCGGGCATACCGGTTTGATGTGGATACCTATGATGAGGAGGTACATTTGAATTGGATTGAGCTGCTGGCTTATCTCGGTGCAAAATACGGCGGTGATTTTTCACACTACAAAGAAAAGCATATGACGGAGCTGGCAGATAAGCTGACTCGTAAGGAAGCTACCATGGAAACCCTTACATCGGACATGAAATATTATAATTATTATTTCGAAGCATATTCCGCCGTCCTAGGGGGGATGGTCGGTGAATTTAAAATAGAGGTGGCGGATGAAGCTTCCCCCGGGGGGAAGAAATGGGAGAACCAATATGGTCTTAAGGCCTTTCTGCCGATAGCAAAATATTATCCCTTCAACCACTTTGATGATTTCGGAGTCTCCCGCAGCTATGGCTATAAGAGAAAACATCTGGGACATGATATGATGGGGCAAGTTGGAACACCGATTGTTGCAGCGGAGTCCGGCATTGTCGAGGCTCTCGGCTGGAACCAGTACGGGGGCTGGCGGATCGGTATCCGCAGCTTTGACCATAAGAGATATTATTACTATGCGCATCTGAGAAAGAATTTTCCCTACAACAAATCCCTTGAAGTGGGCAGTATCGTGC
>JAFAFU010000050.1 GCA_023423335.1 Bacillota bacterium
GAAAAAAGCCGGTGTCCCGGCCTCTACGCAATTACTGGAGCAGGTGATCCGGGTTATTGTCGTTTATGTACTGGCTGTTTATTTCGGTAAAGGGAACCTCCGGGTTACTTGTGAAATGGCTGTAACAGGTCTTGTAATCGGCGAATTTTTTTCCAGCATGTATAACGTTATCTCCATCTTTGTTACAAAGTCACCTTCGTCCCTGTTGCTTATGGGACCCGATCCGAACGCAAAAGCCTCCGGCAGGCGGAATATATTAAAAAACATCCTGAGCTTCAGCGTCCCCTTAAGCGCTAATCGTTTATTGATCAACATTCTTCATAGCATTGAAGCCATATTGATTCCGACTATGCTCAAAAGATTTGGTCTGACGAACAAGGATGCATTAAGTACCTTTGGAATTTTAAACGGTATGTCGGTACCCTTCATCATGTTTCCTACGGCGGTCATCAATGCTTTGGCCGTTCTCCTTCTCCCCATGATTTCCGAAGCACAGGCGGTGAACAATGATAAGCTGATTGGAAAGACAAGCGCTGTTGCAATCAAATACAGCTTAATCATCGGCATCATCAGCACCGGTATTTTTATTGTCTTCGGACAGGAGCTGGGAATTGCGATATTTCACAACGCAGAAGCCGGGGCCTATCTGATTATTCTGGCCTGGATCTGCCCCCTCATCTATCTTACCACTACCTTGGGGAGCATCATTAACGGCCTTGGAAAGGCTCATATTACCTTTATCAATTCCGTCGCCGGGTCCTTAAGCAAGATCCTTATGACCGTAATACTAATTCCTCGGTTTGGCATAAAGGGCTATCTTGCGGCCTTGTTAGTCGGCCAATTGATTGTTACGGGACTGGATACCTTCTCTGTAATCCGGTTTGTACATTTCCCCTTCAATGCGGTGGACAGTATTTTAAAGCCCGGTTTAATTGTGGCCCTGGCAGGCTTTCTGTTAAAAAAATTTGCGGAATATGCGCAAAAAATAACGCATATCCACCAGGCAGTGATGATATTATCGTTCTGCTTGCTGTTCTGCGTTATCTGTATTGGTTTACTGATTATTACCCGCGCCGTATCCAGAAAGGATTTCAGATAGCCGAGTTATAGAGGAGATAATTATTCTTTCCCTGCTCCTTCACACGGTACATCGCTTTATCCGCACACTGGATCAGCTGTTCATAATGCATCCCGTCCTCCGGATAGGATGCAATTCCTATGCTGCCGGAAATCGGTATTGCAAGGCCGTTCTCAAGATAAGTCGTATCCAGCACTTTGACTAAACTATCGGCTTTCATCAGGACCTCATCCGTGCTGTTAATACCTCCGGCAAAAACAACAAATTCGTCGCCGCCGATCCGTCCAATGATTTCCCCTTCGGAGAATACCTCCTTGATCCGTCCGATGACATAAATCAGAACTTTATCGCCCAGCAAATGACCGTAGCTGTCATTTACCTTCTTAAAATCATCAAAATCAATGAACATCAGAATATGCTTGCTGTCCTTGTTACCGTTGATATACTTATCAATCTTTTTGATCGTAATCTCTTTATTATAGACCCCGGTCAGCGGATCCCTGGTTGCCTTATATTCCAATGCTTCCAATTCACGCTTTTGGGAATCAACATTCACAAGCTTGCCAATCACACGGATCGGATGCTTTTCATCATCATATATCGTTTTACCCATGGCCTGGCACCAGATATATTCATTCAAACGATCCTTCAGCCTGAACTGTGCTTCGATCATCTTCTTGCCTGAGGATAATTGCTGGCAGAATTCCAGATAAATCCCCCAGTCATCCGGATGAATCGAATCCCTTCTAAGTTCATTATTTTTATGGTACAAAGGAATAATCGGGGATTTGCCGAATAACTCCTTGTATTTTTCCGTGTAGACCATCTCATCCGTCTTGATGACATACTCAAAGAGTACGTCCTTCGATAGCTCGGCAGCGATCCGGTAGCGTTCTCCTTCCAGCAGCAGCATCTCCTGCATCCTCTTCTGTTCTGAAATATCAACAAAAACGGCAGAAATGGTATGCTTACCATCCCTTCCGAGAACACTGTTGCCATTGACCAGGGAATACAATATCTGCCCTGTCTTTGTTACCATCCGCACCTCCAGGGTCAAAGTATCGCTCCCCAGTTGTTCCTCAATCTCCTTACAGACATCGGTATCCGTCGGACAGAAAAAGTCCCGAATGCTCAGCTTGTTTGCTTCCCTGACTTCCTGCTTGCTATACCCCAGTAGTTCATAGAAGCCTCTGCTGGCATATAGTATCCTGCAATTGTCCTCATAGACAAAGTGTACCAGACCTGCCTTGATACTGTTCGTAATTTTATTCAGCTCAAGCGCCGCCTTTGTGACTTTCTTTTCATGCTCGAGTTTAATAAATATGTTAATTACCACAATTACGATACATAAACATATAAATAGAACAAAACCTAAAAAGACCGCCGGTTCACTCTGAAGGTATTCCATCAATTTCATAATACACCCCTCCCTCCGGAGTATTACTATTGATTACAATTCGTACGGAGTCCCTCTGATTATTACCAAGTCCCACCTTATAAATCATAGGGAGTGACTTGGTAAACGTAATAATTCAGCCAATTTGTATATATAGCATTCGCATGTGCACGCCAAACCAGATTGGGCCGGTGCTCTGATTGGTCTGACGGATAATAATTCTTCGGTAAGTCTATTTCCAAGCCTTTATCAATGTCTCTTTTATATTCTTTATCCAATGATACTCTGTCATACTCCGGATGCCCCATAATGAAAATCTGCTTACCGTCCTGGGCGATCACGATAAATACGCCGGCTTCCTCTGATTCCGCCAGCAGCGTCAGTTCCTCGTGCTTAAGGATATCCTCCCTGGCAACTGTGGTATATCTTGAATGGGGAGCATAAAAAACATCATCGAAGCCTCTTACAAACGGTACCTTGCGTTTTAAAACCCTGTGTTCAAAGATACCAAACATCTTCTTATCCAAGGTCAGCTTCTGAATACCATAATGATAATATAAGCCTGCCTGAGCTCCCCAGCAGATATGGAGCGTAGAGGTCACATTGGTTTTGGACCATTCCATAATCCGGACCAGCTCATCCCAATAGTTAACATCCTTAAATTCCATAAGCTCCACCGGTGCGCCGGTAATAATCAAACCATCGAATTTACGGTCTCTGACATCCTCAAAGGTCTGATAGAACTGATCCAGGTGGCTGGTAGGCGTATGCTTACCGACATAAGTACCGGTCGTAAGAAACGTAACATCCACCTGCAGCGGCGTGTTAGAAAGGCTGCGTAACAACTGCACCTCCGTATCCTCTTTCACAGGCATCAGATTTAAGATAGCAATCTGCAGCGGACGGATATCCTGGTGCATTGCCCTGGTCTCATCCATTATGAATATATTCTCATCTTCCAATATTTTCTTTGCGGGTAAATCCCTTTGTATTTTTATAGGCATCCGTCATCACCGCCTTTATTTTTTTCATAGCAAAAAATATCATACCATGTATGGTTTATAAAATCAACCTTTATTCTTGCCAATATCCAAATTATGCCGATATTATTTTCGTATTATGTTGCAGAATAAATTATTTCAGCATAGCTATGACATCCTCTTCCGTCAGGACAGCGACACCCAGTTCCTGAGCCTTTGCCAGCTTACTGCCCGCATTGTCGCCAGCCACAACATAATCGGTTTTTTTGGAAACGCTTCCGGATATTTTCCCGCCCCGGCTGCGGAGCATCTCCTCCATCTCACTTCGCCCCATGGTGGGCAGTGTTCCGGTCAAAACAAAGGTCAGCCCTTCTAATTTGTTATCCGAAGGTGCTGCCAGAGATTTAAAATTAACTCCGGCCTCCTCCAGTCTCCTTAGAATATCCAGGTTATCCGAATTAGAGAAAAACTCTGTGATGGATCTGGCTGTGATATCCCCGACGTCTTCGACAGCAACCAGCTCTTCATAGGAAGCATTCATTAAATCATTCAGACTGCGAAAATGCTTCTTAAGCTCAAGGCCGGCCTGCTTCCCGATGTTCCTTATACCAAGGCCGGTAATCAAACGATCAATATCATTCTTCTTGCTCTCCTCAATCATATTGAGAAGTTTGTCCGTATTCTTCTCCTTCCCAATGAGCCCCTTTTCTATCAGCTCATCACGGTACCGGTTCAGATAATACACATCTGCAATATCCCTAAGATACCCTTCCTTTATCAAGGCCTCCACATATGCTTCTCCAAAGCCTTTGATATCCATTGCATTCCTTCCGACAAAATTAATAATATGCTGAGTCAGCTGTGCGGGACAATTGAGATTGACACATCTGGTGTCTGCCGTATTCTCATCCCTGACAGCAGGAGCTTTGCAGGAGGGACAGAATTCCGGAAGCTTAAAGGGATCGGTCCCCTCAGGCCTCTTATCCTTCACCACGGACAACACTTCCGGAATAATCTCTCCGGCCTTCCTTACCACAATGGTGTCACCGATTCTGACATCCAGTTCGGAAATCCTGTCCTGGTTATGGAGTGTTGCCCTTTCCACACTGGTCCCGCATAACCGGATCGGATCAAAGATTGCCGTCGGAGTAATTCTTCCGGTTCTGCCGACGGAAAGCCGGATTTCCCTGATCACCGTTTCCTTCTCCTCCGGCGGGTACTTATATGCGATAGCCCATCTTGGCACCTTGGAGGTAGCCCCAAAATATTCCCGGTCCTGTAAATCATCCACCTTGACAACAGCCCCGTCGATATCATAGGGAAAGCTGCCTCTGGATTCACCGATATCCGTGATTGCTTTCCATACCTCCTCCGCAGTCCGGCATAGCTTAATATTCTCGATGACCTTAATGCCCTGGCCTGCCAGCCACTCCAGACTTTCAGAGTGCTTTGAGAAGGTGATTCCCCTGGCATCCTGTACATTGAAAACAAACAGGGAGAGCTTACGTTCCTTAACAACAGACGAATCAAGCTGCCTCAAGGTTCCGGCAGCACAGTTCCTGGGATTGGCAAACAGCTTCTTCCCTGCCGCTTCCAGCCTTTCATTCACCGCCTCAAAATCCCTGGCCTTCATATATACCTCTCCCCTGATTTCCAGGTAGGGTACGGGTGTCGCAAGAGCAGTCCTGACATCCCCGATTACCTTAATATTTTCCGTTACATCTTCTCCGTAATTAATGCCGTCCCCCCTGGTAATACCCAGGATCAGCTTACCTTCTTCATAACGCAGGGCTACGGACAGTCCGTCGATTTTCCGCTCTACGGCGAATATGACATCTTCCCGTTCTTTCTTAATCTTATCAACGAAGCTGTATACCTCTTCCTTTGTAAATACATCCTGGAGACTCAGCATGGGTACATTATGTTTAACCAGTACCCCGGCTTCCCGTTTCGCACTGCCTCCGATCTTTTTAGTCGGCGAATTCTCTGCGGCATATTCCGGGTGTTCCTCCTCCAGCTTCCTTAAGCGTAAGGATAATTGATCATATTCAAAATCAGAAATCTCCGGATCATCCTGATTATAATATCTGTCGTTATGATAATTTAACAGTTGTCTTAAGCTTTCAATCTCCTGTTTTACCTCCATACTCATGCCAGATCACCCTATCTTTCCACCAATTTACTTTACTCTCACTTGCCTTCGCAAATATTATCTTCGCTTGTATTTGTCCTTATCCGCACCCGGAAGCCGTTCCTGCGGCTTTCCCCTGTCTGAAAACTGTTTCCGTGGCCTACCACTCTGCCCTGAAGGCTGTTTCCGTGGCCTATCACTCTGCCCTGAAGGCTGTTTCCGTGGCTTATCGCCCTGCTCGGAAAACTGTTTCCGCGGCCTACCACTCTGCTCGGAAGGCTGTTTCCGCGGCCTATCGCCCTGCTCGGAACGCTGTTTCTGATATCTCCTGGCTGCTTCAGCAGACTGTCTCCTCTGCCGTGTGTCCGTACCGGCAGATTTCGCCTGTACCCTTTCATCGGCGGCCTGCTTCCTTTGTCCGCTGCCGCCGGACTGTATCAGACGGTTCATCTCCTCAATTTCCTTCTCTGTTACATTCCGCCAGCTGCCCGGCTTTAATCTGCCTAAATTAATATTCATGATGCGGATTCTGGTAAGCTCCGTAACTCGATACCCAAAATATTCACACATCCGGCGTATCTGCCTGTTCAGCCCTTGCGTCAGGATAATCCGAAAGGTAAACCGATCCACCGGAAATACCTCGCAGGGCTTTGTGATTTTATCCAGGACGGGAACCCCCTCGGACATCCGGCTTAAAAACTCCCGGGTTATCTCCTTATTCACCGTAACAATATATTCCTTCTCATGGTAATTTTCCGCTCTCAGTATTTTGTTGACAATGTTTCCGTCATTCGTAAGCAGTATCAGACCGTCCGAATCTTTATCCAATCTTCCGATGGGATAAATCCGCATTCCATACTGGATGAAATCCACAATGTTATCGGGCTCGTCCGAGGCAGTAGTACTCACGATCCCTTCCGGCTTATTAAAGGCAATCAATACCAGCCTTTCTTCCTTCCTTACCGGCTTCCCCTCGAAGGTAACACGACTGCTCTTTCCCACCTTGGAGCCCATGACTGCGGTAATACCGTCAATCTGTATTTTGCCCTCAAGAATATACCGGTCAGCTTCCCTTCTTGAGCAGATTCCTGCCTCACTCAAATATTTATTTATTCTTACTTCTGCTTTTTCATCTCCCTGAGCGGTCAGATACTTCGTTCTTTTGGCCATTTTATTCCTGCTTTCCTTCTTCAATCAGTCTGCAATAGATTTATCGGTATTCAATCCATTCATCAGCCTAAGATTAAAAGCCAGCCTGGGCTGACTTCATTCGCTTCACTGTTTGTGATAAATTATACTTGATTTCATATCTTTCGTCCACTGGTTTTTAGCCTTAAGACCCAGGCGTTTTATTGATCTGCCCGCATATGTCAGTAAAAAGCTGCCGTCTCAGACATTTCGTCCGAAGCAGCAGCATGGTCCGGTTATTATTCTATAAATACCCTTTCATTGTTTCAATATTATTCTCTTCCTTGTGGATGAAGTCCTTTACAATCTGAACACTTGTCCCATCCGCATCTGTCTTATCGTGAAGCAGCTTCGTCATCTGAGTCATGCCCATTGTGCTTCCCTTCATTACCATTTCGGCAATCCGGCTGTCCGTAGGGTCCATCCATGTGTTCATCTTTATATTACCTCTCATCATAGCCCGTTCATATAAAGGTTTTTCTTTTGCTCCGGCTCCGTTCTTAAGCAGCTGTTCCCTCGCTTTGCCGGCGATCTCCTGATAATCCTTCAACTGCTTATTCAGATCACGGATTAAATCTTTATTCTCAGCCTTATCCATTACCTCTTCAATTGCGGTTATTCCGATACTGGCATTCTGGTATGTTTTTTCCAGTAAATCCAAATCAATATTACCTATCATAAAAACACTCCTTATACTTATTATGATAAATAGTATAAGGAGTAAATGCAATATTTATGCTTTATTTATTCTGGCGCCGCATCTCCCTGCGCCTGAGCAGTTAACTTTTCCTGGGCTATCTTTTCATAACCGGTCCAGAATACATTCAGGTCCTCATCACTTTCCTTCGCTTCAATACCCTTCTCATCAGTAAAACTTATGAGTGTCAGCACGTCCTCGTCATTATTCCTCTCATCATAATAAGCCTTGAGTTCCGGGCTCATATCTTCTGAATATATTTTCAAGGCGCCGCTGCTATCCGTTATAACATAGAACTTTGAGAGACTCGGGGCCAGTGTATTAATACGCGCAAATTTAATATCGTAATATGCATATACGATATAAGCACCTTCCTCATAACTCTTCTTGGCATAGGTCTTTATATTCTTACATTCTTCAATGTACTTTACTTTTCTCTCAAGCTCTTCCTCGGATTCTGCTTTTGAAGGATCACTGTACAGACTCTTCATCTTACTGATATCACGACCGGCTTTCGCATTATAATATTCTATCAACAAAGCATCCATACCTTCAACTTCTTCAAATCCGTTTACCGGTAATGGTGTAGGAGTCGGTATCGGCGTAGCTGTAGGAGCCGGTGTAGTTGTGGCTTCGGCCTCTTCCCCAATATTATCTGTTTCAACAGCGGCAAGCGCCACGGAATCTTCCAGGCCGCTCATTAAGGTGCCGGCGTCCGCTTCAGCCTCAAGCTTCAGACTCTCCTGGGCCTTCGGCTGATCCTTACTTATAGAAAGAGTAAGCAGCCCTATTCCCATTGTACTCATTGTCGTTAATAATATAATCTTTTTATATTTTAATTTCATAATAATCCTCCATGTTGCCAATACCCGTGGACTCGGGCGCGAGCACAAATTTACTATCTCCCTTGAGCTCGTATTCCTGCATGTTATTAATAATATAATAGCAAAGAATTTATAAAAAGTCAACCTCCTTATTTAATTTTTTTGTAATATAATTTAATATTTTTGTAATATTTCGCCCCGGTCTGATTTTTTTCGGGAAGTTTTGAGTCTTTTTTACAATAAAAAGGTTGTATGGTTTTATAAAAAAGCTGGAAACGTTCTTTACTTTATGAGACGATTAGTATATAATAGCATAGTCCGAGAACACTTATCAGAAGATGATATACACTTTGCACCTGTAGCTCAGTGGATAGAGCGTTCGCCTCCGGAGCGAAAGGCCGCCGGTTCAAATCCAGTCAGGTGCATTTTTTGCGGATTTTTTTAGGTTCGGGAATCTCTGTATAAACACTGAAAAAGCCCGGTGCTGCTGCACCGGGCTTTTTATTATAGCATGTATTCTATGAATGTAAGCGGATCATTGCCCGAAAGCCTGCTGCTTATTCCTGGGTCTCATATAAAGCGGCCAGCTTCTGAAGGTGAGCATATTTTGCAATAGCGTTTTTCTCAGCCTTATCAAATAATTCTGCGGCTCTTTCCGGGTTCTGGCGGCTGAGTGCACTATAACGCACTTCATTCTTCAAGAAGTCCTGATAGCTTGCTGTAGGAGCCTTGCAGTCTAACTGGAACGGATTCTTGCCTTGCTCCGCCATACGGGGATCGAAGCGGAAGGTATTCCAGTAACCTGCTGCTACGGCATTCTTCTCCTCTGTCTGGGAAGTAGCCATACCACCCTTGATACCATGGCTGATACAAGGAGCATATGCGATTACGATGGAAGGACCGTTGTAGCTCTCTGCTTCAACCAAAGCCTTGATGGTCTGGTTGTAGTCGGCACCCATAGCGATCTGTGCTACATATACATAACCGTAGCTCATTGCGATGGCAGCTAAATCCTTCTTCTTTACATCCTTACCGGCTGCGGCAAACTGCGCAATTGCACCGGTAGGCGTTGCTTTGGAGGACTGTCCGCCGGTATTGGAATAAATCTCCGTGTCAAATACAAGGATATTTACATCCTGGCCGCTGGCAATTACATGATCCAGACCGCCAAAACCAATATCATAAGCCCAGCCGTCACCGCCGAAAATCCACTGGGACTTCTTGGATAAGAAATCCTTATCCTTTAAGATCTCATTGCCTTCCGCACAGCCGCATGCTTCAAGTGCTCTTACTAATGCGCTGGCAGCGCCGGAATTTTCACGGCCATTCTCATAGGTTGCAAGGTATCTCTCAGCTGCTGCCTTAGCTTCCTCATTCGAGGTTGTGGCTGCAAGCGCTTCAATCTTACTCTTTGCTCTAGTTCTTAAGGTCTGCTGTGCCAGAAGCATGCCGTAACCATATTCCGCATTATCCTCAAACAGGGAGTTTGCCCAAGCAGGTCCCTTCCCCTTCTTGTTTACGGTGTAAGGAGTAGAAGGCATGGAACCGCCCCAGATGGAGGAGCATCCAGTCGCATTGGAGATAAACATTCTCTCGCCAAATAACTGTGTTACCAGCTTTGCATAGGGAGTTTCACCGCAGCCTGCACAAGCACCGGAGAACTCCAGTAACGGCTGATTGAACTGGCTGCCCTTAACGGTTACATCTTTGAATTTCTCTCTTACTTCAGCCTTTTCCTCTAAACCAAAGCCATAATCAAAGGATTTCTGCTCTTCCAGATTCGCTTCCAGCGGAGTCATAAGCAGAGCCTTGGCACCCTTCTTACCGGGACATACATTCGCACAGGAGCCGCAGCCGGTACAGTCAAGTACGGATACCGTAATAGCAAATTCATAGCCTGCCAAACCTGTCATGGCAGTCTTCTTCATTCCTTCCGGAGCCTTAGCCGCTTCGTCAGCGTTCATAGCAACTGGACGGATTACCGCATGGGGACATACATAAGCACAGAAGTTACACTGAATACAATTCTCGGAATTCCATGTGGGTACATCAACCGCAATACCGCGCTTCTCGTATGCAGCAGAACCCTGAGGAAGTGTACCGTCAGCGTTTTCAACAAATGCAGAAACAGGAAGATCATTTCCCTGCTGCGCATTGACCGGTGTCAGTATATTATTGATGAAGTCGACAACATCTTTTCTGTCTCCGGTAACCTTGGTCAGAAGCTCCTCATCCGCAGCATTTTTCCAATGCTCAGGAACCTTGATTTCCTTCACATCGGTAATACCGCGGTCAATTGCCGCATGATTCATAGCAACAACCGCATCACCCTTCTTGGAGTAGGAAGCGGTAGCCGCATCCTTCATGTATTTTACAGCCTCTTCTGCCGGAATGATGTTCGCCAGTTTGAAGAAAGCAGCCTGCAGGATAGTATTGATACGTCCGCCCAAGCCGATTTCCTTACCAATGCTGATACCGTCAATGGTATAGAACCTGATATTGTGCTCAGCCATATAACGCTTCACCTGGCCGGGTAAATGCTCTTCGATCTCGTCCATATTCCAGCCGCAGTTTAACAGGAAGGAACCGCCGTCTTTCACTTCCTGAACCATATTGTATTTTCTTACATAGGAAGGATTGTGGCAGGCAACAAAGTTCGCTTCGGTAATCAGATAGGTGGATTTAATCGGCTTCTTACCAAATCTCAAGTGAGACATGGTAACGCAGCCGGACTTCTTGGAGTCATAATCAAAGTATGCCTGCGCATACATATTGGTATGGTCACCGATGATCTTGATGGAGTTCTTATTGGCACCAACCGTACCGTCAGCACCGAGACCCCAGAATTTACAGCTGATGGTTCCTTCCGGTGTTGTATTCGGATTTTCTTTTATATCAAGGGATAAGTTGGTAACATCATCCTTGATACCGATCGTGAAGGTCTTCTTCTCGGTATTCTTATAAACGGCAATAATCTGAGCCGGTGTTGTATTTTTGGAGCCCAAACCATAGCGGCCGTTAAATACGGGAACATTACCAAACTGGGTATCCTTCAGTGCCGCAACAACATCCAGATATAAAGGCTCACCAAGGGAACCGGGCTCCTTCGTTCTGTCAAGTACGGAAATCTTCTTAACAGACGCAGGGATAGCTTCCACAAGACGGGACGCATTGAAGGGACGGTATAAACGAACCTTAACAAGACCAACCTTGCTACCGTTTGCATTCAGGTAATCAATAGTCTCTTCGATTGTATCGTTAACGGAACCCATCGCAACGATTACATGCTCCGCATCTGCGGCACCATAGTAATTAAAGAGCTTGTAGTCCGTTCCGAGCTTCTTATTCACTACATCCATATAATCTTCTACGATACCGGGAACCGCTTCGTAGTATGTATTGCAGGCTTCTCTTGCCTGGAAGAAAACGTCCGGGTTCTGGGCGGAGCCTCTGAGCACCGGATGCTCCGGGCTTAAGGAATTACGGCGGAATGCATCCACTGCATCCATATCAACCATGTCCTTTAAGTCTGCATAATCCCAGGCCTCAATCTTCTGGATCTCGTGGGAGGTTCTGAAGCCATCAAAGAAATGCAGGAAAGGAACTCTTCCCTTGATTGCTGCCAGATGGGCTACTGCTCCCAGGTCCATAACCTCCTGAGGGTTGCTGCTTGCAAGCATTGCAAAACCAGTCTGACGGCATGCATAAATATCGGAATGATCGCCGAAGATGGATAATGCATGGCTGGCCAGTGCACGAGCCGATACATTGATAACGCCCGGAAGCAACTCACCTGCCATCTTATACATATTCGGAATCATAAGTAACAAACCCTGTGATGCTGTAAAGGTAGTTGTCAAAGCCCCTGCTGCTAAGGAGCCGTGAACTGTACCAGCCGCACCTGCTTCGGACTGCATTTCAACAACCTTAACCTCTTGACCAAAAATATTTGTTCTGCCTTCCGCTGACCATTTGTCGGTCACTTCAGCCATGACAGAACTTGGCGTAATCGGATAGATTGCCGCAACATCGGTAAATGCATACGAGACGTGTGCCGCAGCAGTATTACCGTCCATTGTTTTCATTTTCCTTGCCATTCTAATGTCCTCCTTAAAATTTAACACGATACCAAACCCTATTTGGTATGACTCATTTATTGTTTTTATTCGTCGATTCATTATTATAACACATTATATAAAATTGTGAAACACAAAATATATATAATAATGAAAGATTCTTTTATTATTGATAAAATATAATCAATAATTCCTGACTTTTTTGCTTCGGGGGACATTCGCCGGATCAGGAGGAAAAGTCACATCAGGATGGAATTCCCTTCCCTGGAATAAATATAAACCCGGTCTGACAAAACCTCCTCTGCCGATACCTGGCTGCGGTTCACATCCTCCACCATACGGTTTAAGACTTCCTTCTGAATACCCTTTCCCTTAGGAATCAGTATGATTTCATGGATGCTTGACGGAAGGAT
>JAFAFU010000021.1 GCA_023423335.1 Bacillota bacterium
TCACCGCTGCGGTAATGGTTGCCGTTCCGGCTGCCACAGGCTTTACAATCCCGGCTTTCGTCACGGACGCTACCTTGCTGTTACTGGATTTATATGTAACTGCGGCTTCCTTGGACTTATTCTTAAATTCAATCGTATGGGTGTTATAACCTACATATAATGTTTTCTTGCTTACCGTTATTGTCGGAGCCTTTACCGCTGCTTCCGCAATGGAGGCAGAAACCCCTCCGGAAACTGCCGGCACATTGACAGATAGCGTAACTGCCAGTACGAAGCTTACGAAAATCAACTTTATCTTGCGAATCCTGCTCAAAAATATTCCTCCCATCGGCTTTTGATATTCTTACCATAAGTTACCTTTAAGTCTATTATAGCGGGAATATTTGTAATTGCAAATGAATTTTACCTGATTTTCTTAATCCTTGTTTTTTCCGATACGGCCTCCCATGAATCGAATTCTGTCAGCTTGCGCACCTCCTCTTCCTGTTGAAACAAAACGCATCCGCCTGCATGTTCCTTCATTAACATACTACTTTCTTTAAGCTTCCGGAATAGTGGGGATTTTAGTGCCTCCAGGATTGAGGAATTCTTCAGATTCATATCTGAAAACGGTGAAAAGGGACAAGGTTCCGTACCCCCGGCGGGATTGATGTGGAAGAAGCCTCTTCCTGCCGCAAGACAGCCGCCTGAGCTTTTCTCATCTCCCGGGAAAGAGATGAAGATCATATTCTCGTACTGCTTCCGCAGCAGAAAAAGCCTCTCCTCCAGATATATCCTGTCTTCCTCCGTGGGTGCCAGCCCTTTAATCTCACTGTTTACGGGAACATATTCCACCAGAAATACCACCTTGCAGCCCATCCGGTACAGCTTCTCCATGAAGGCTGCCTCTGTGATATCCGGAAGATTTTCCCTGGTTACCGTTATGGAGGTCCCGAAGAGAATGCCTTTTTTGTTCATGCTTTCCATAGCCTCCGTCAGCTTTCGATAGATTCCTTCTCCTCTGCGGATATCCGTATATTTCTCGTCTCCTTCCAAGCTGAGTATCGGAAGCAGATTACGTTTCCTGTCAAACAATTTCAGATAATCCTCCCGGAACAGGGTACCGTTTGTAAATACCGGGAACAGGATGTCATTATGAACAGAAGCCGCATCCATGACATCCCGGCGAAGCATGGGCTCTCCCCCTGCCAATAAAATAAAGCTGATCCCCAGCCCGGAAGCCTCCGTAAATATTCTGTCCCAATCCTGCACTGCCAGCATAGGGTCCGTCCCCTGTTCATGGCAGAGATGATTTGCTCTCGCATAGCAACCGGTACAATGCAGATTGCAGGAGCTTGTAATACTGGCGATCAGAAACGGCGGTATATGTATCCCGTTCTTCTCATAGGTATATCTTGTCTTTCTTGCTTCCCGGACCGCAAGGGAAAACCTGGTAATAAAGATGCTCTCCTTCGGATTCTTCAGGGAGGCTTTTAAGGCCCCTTTTATGATATCCTCCACCCCTTTATTCAGATACTCCTCAAGGCTGAAATCTTGTTCCATCTGCTATCTCCTTTTATTAACCTCTTTGCTGCTTTGATCCGCATTAACATGGACAGGCATCTGAAATAACTTCCTGTAAGGTGTTAACTTAAACAAATTATATATAACTTAATGATATGCGTCAATTTGAAATACATTAAAATACTGTTAAGCAGAAATTAATACTGTTCCCCGGCGAGTGGCTTGCATTTTATAAAGATTATGCTATACTTAACCTGCTTGAGACCAGAAAATGGACCTGCAATGGCCGTGACTATAAACAACATGTCAATACAGAAAGGTTGATCCCTATGTTATCTGATAAAAATATTACTGCTCTGCAACTGTCCCGATTCCATGAATTTACTGTCGGGGATTATTTAAACGCTGAATTCCCCTGCTCCTGCAAAAGGGTCCATCAGGTCCCTGTCCGGCAGGTGATTGTAGAAGCGGCCGCCCTGAAGCGGCTGCCGGAGGTGATTGCTCAGGCCGGCCGCCATAAACCGTTTCTGCTTTATGATTCGACCACCTATCCGATTGCCGGCCGTATAACGGAAGATATCCTGACGGCGGCAGGGGTGGATTTTACCCATTATATTTTAGAAGAAGCTTCGCCGGTTCCTGATGAAAAAGCCGTTGGTTCCGTGTTAATGCACTGCGGCTCCTCCTGTGATCTGATTATAGCGGTTGGCAGCGGGACCCTGAACGATATCTGCCGGTTTATCAGCTATCAGCTTAAGCTTCCCTATATCATCGCCGCAACGGCACCCTCCATGGATGGGTTTGCCTCCACAGTCGCTCCCCTGATTGTAAATCATATGAAGACCACCTATGAAGCCCATGCTCCTTATGCCATCCTCGGTGATCTTGACTTGTTAGCGGCTGCTCCGAAGCATATGATTGCGGCCGGGATTGGTGATATCCTGGGGAAATACACCAGTCTGTGTGACTGGGCCATCGCTCACCTCCTTCTGGGAGAATATCATTGTGAAACGATCGAAGGAATGGTCCGAAGGTCCATCAAAACTGTCCTTCTGAGCACAGAGGCGGCAAAGACCGGGGAGCCCCGGGCGATCCGGGATGTTATGGAAGCACTGGTATTATCCGGAATCGCCATGAGCTTTGCAGGCAATTCCAGACCTGCCTCCGGCAGTGAGCATCACATTGCCCATTACTGGGAGATGAAGTTCTTATCCCAGGGGAAGAAACCGACACTTCACGGCACAGAGGTTGGTATCGCCACCATCGCCGTGTTGAAGGCATATGAATTATTAAGAGAGCGGGTAATTGATTTTACGGCAGCGCGAGAAAAAGCTCCCCATTACTCAGAGGTAAAATGGGAAGCTGATATGATCAGAACCTATGGTCCGGCTGCTCCCTCCGTGCTCCGGCTTGAGAAAGAGCTTGGGAAAAATTCACCAGAGAAGGTGCTTGCCCGCCTGGAGCAATCAGAAAAGCATTGGGAAGAAATTCTTGCCCTTTCTTTTGCTCTGCCGACGGCAGACCGGATACGGGATATCATAAGGTCCTTCGGCGCTCCTTCCTCTCCGGCAGAGATTGGTATTGACAGGGATACTTTTATTGACAGCTTCCTTGTTGCGAAGGAACTGCGAAACCGGTATGGTTTATTGCAGCTGCTGTTCGATCTTGGCTTATGCAGGGAACTGGCCCTCAGGGTCTGGGATTATTTTAAGGAAAGGTAATGAAAGGAAGGGGCTGTTGCGGCGAGCTGCGTAATCAGCCCTTTTATTTCCTCGCGTTTCTTCAGAACATGTACCTCTTTACCCTGAAGTTCAGAAAGTATCTGATAATACCTCTTCCTGTTATTCTTATTAAAGTTCCATATCCAGGACAGAAACTCAAGGTCAAACCTCTCCGGGCAATCCACACCCATATCCTGCCTGGTTTTACCATGGTTTTTGATCACTCTTCTGATTGCTCCCCTCAAACAGGTAAGCCTGGAAAAGTCCAGATATAGAATAATATCGCTATACTCCATCCGAAGGGGAAGGGTACGGTTATAATTTCCGTCCATGATCCAATCCTTTTTTATCAATTCCTGTTGAAGCAATACATCAAATTCCTCATCCGTGATATGCTTCCATCCCGGCCGCCAGTACAACTGGTCCAGATGAATTACCGGTAATTTAAGCTGTTTCCCAAGCTGTAAGGCCAAGGTAGATTTACCGCTTCCGCCGCAGCCAAATATAACGATCCTCATACTTATCCCCCATCTGTTGTTTATCGGTACCGATACCTCCGGGTAAGTGTTATATTTCCGGTCAGCCTGATATCTCTGGAGGAACTGCCCACCTGAAGCTCATAATCCCCGGCTTCTGCCAGGAAGTAGCCCAAATCCCTGTTATAATATCCGAAGGCCGTCTTGTCCAGAAGAATCTCTACCCTGCGTTCCTCGCCTGCCCGCAGAAATACCTTTTCAAAGCCCTTAAGTTCATGGGCAGGCCGCCGGATCGAGGGGCATTTCTCCGCCGTATAGACCTGTACCACCTCTGCTCCGTCCCTTGCGCCTGTATTCTTTACAAATAATTCCAGTTTGATAAGCATATTGTCCTGATCAGCTTCCGCTTCGGATCGCAGCTTTGTTTCTGCAGGCTCCAGGGTAAGTTTTAAGTCCCTGTACTGAAAATCTGTATAGGACAAACCGTGGCCGAAACAAAATTCCGGCTCAACCCCTTCAGAGTCATAATAACGGTAACCGACAAATATTCCCTCCTTATAGGTAACCTTCTTCTGTTTACCGAATTCTCCCAGCTTGTGCGCCGGGCAATCGGACAAATCCCTGGGGAAGGTTTCAGGAAGCTTGCCGGAAGGATTGGTATCCCCGAAAAGTACCTCAGCCAGGGCATTACCGCCCTCCATACCTGCATAATAGCTCCAGACAATCGCCTTGGCCTTATCTGACCACTCTTTCATCTCCACAGGAGAACCGGCCACCATTACGATAACCGTCCTGGGGTTGACCTCAAGAACCGCCTTAATCAGCTCCTCCTGTTCGTAGGGAAGCTTCATGTCCCTGCGGTCCTTCCCCTCAACATCAAATTCATGGTTCAAGCCGCCGATGAAAATTACCTCATCGCACTCTCCGGCTAAAGCCAGGGCTTCCCGGAACAGCCTTGTCTCTATATCGGACCTCTTCTTAAACGCTTTATGCAGCTTCCGCCCTCCTCTTTGCGCTTCCTCCTCCGGCCGTCTCTCCAGGCTATGCTGCTGCCAGTTCGCTTTTTTCTCCTGCTTTTCCGGAATATAATACCCCCTTGCATAGCGGATTTCTACATTTCCGCCCAGCTTCGTCTTAAGACCCATCAGCGGCGATGTCTCATAGAGCGCTTTAATCTCGGCGCTTCCTCCTCCGCCGGAATGCAGTACCTCCGCATTCAATCCGATCACAGCCAGGGTTTGTAAGCCCTTCCTCCCAATCGGCAGCCGGTTTTCCTCATTCTTTAACAGAATCACGGCTTCCCTGGCGGTTTCAAGTACCGCCTCCCTGTGGCAGGGAGCATTATAAGTACCGGATTTCCGGGATTGCCTTTCCTCTCCCAGCATATTTAACCGGAGCATCATGCGAAGAATGTTCCGGATTTTCACATCAATGAATTCTTCCCGGATTTCACCCTTACGGACTGCCTCAAGAAGGGGCTTTGCCATATAATATCCGTCAAAATCCGGTCCTACGGACATCTCGATATCCAGCCCGGATTCTGCGGCAGCCTTCGTATCATGGATGGCTCCCCAGTCGGAGATTATGGCTCCGTCATATCCCCATTCCTCCCGCAGAACGGTATTAAACAGATATTTGCTCTGGGAGCAATGCTCCCCGTACAGCATATTATAGGCTCCCATCAGGGAATGGCTCCCGGCCCGGTCTACCGCCGCCCGAAATCCGGGAAAATAAATCTCCCTCAAGGTTCTTTCTTCCATCTGTGTATCCACCCAGAGGCGTTCGGTCTCCTGGTTATTCGCCGCAAAATGCTTTACACAGGCCGCCACATCATTCTCCTGGATTCCTTTAATCAGGGGAACGGTCAGCTCCTCGATAAGCTTCGGGTCCTCACTCATATATTCAAAATTCCTGCCGCAAAGAGGGCTTCTCTTAATATTAATGCCCGGCGCCAGAATCACATCCTTCCCTCTGCCCCTGGCTTCCGCACCCAATACCTTACCCGTCTGATATGCCGCCTCCCTGTTCCAGGTAGAAGCCAGCGCACTATTGCTGGGCAGGTAGGTAACGTAGTCAAAGGTTGAGCCGATATTCGTCCAGTCCCCTAACGCAAATTCCTTCCTGACTCCCATAGGTCCGTCGGACATCTTAAGCGGCGGTATCCCCAGCCTCTTAACACCCGCGGTCTGAAAGATACCCTCCCCGTGGATCATTCCGATTTTCTCCTCCAGTGTCAGCTCGGCCAATAGCTGTTCAATTCTTCCCTCATCAACCTTTTTCACTGTATATCATCCCCATTTTCCCTGTTATAGTAATCGAGCATAGATAACTAACTGTTCTTCCTGATTATAGCAGAAGAAGAATAAAATAGAAATGTAATATTCTTTCTCTTTTGATGTATTTTGGAACTGCCTGTGGTATAATTAGCTGATAATTAATTCGAAAGCGAGGTTACCCTATGAGAAGAAAAGACAGAGAGATTACTGATTTAGAGGATATCTTAAGTATTATAAGAAAATGTGACGTATGCCGTCTGGCTTTGTTCGATGAGGAATATCCCTATATCGTACCCCTGAATTTTGGTTTCAGCTATGAGGAGGGCCGGCTGAAGTTATATTTCCATGGTGCAAGGGAAGGTAAGAAGCTCACCCTGATCGCCAGGAACCCGAAGGCTGCCTTTGAGATGGACTGCTCCCATCAGTTGGTTACCGGAGAGAAGGCCTGTGATTATTCCATGGATTACGAAAGTGTCTGCGGCAATGGAACCATCGCTGTATTGGAACCGGACCGGGCGGAATATGCCTTGCGTCTGCTGATGAAGCAGTATACCGATCTGCCCCTCCTGGAATTTGACCCCCGCCATCTGAAGGCTGTGGCCGTCTGGGAATTATCCGTGGAACAAATAACCGGTAAAAGAAGACGGCCAATGGCATAGAATACTCAGTCCCTAAGTATTCTGTACTGATTGCTTTGTACGATTTCCAACCCGGCATTCGTTCCTGTCCCTGCAAACAAAAGGCGGCCGAACCGGTCAAGAAGCCTTATCTCAACCTCAGAATTGATGCTTTCCAGAATGGTTCTGTCCATCATTCCTTTCACAGGTGCCTTCAATTCACCGCCGCCCCCGCGCAATACCTTAAGCTCCAGGCGGTATTTGCGGTCTTCGATTACCGCCGTTAATATTCCATGATGATAGTCAAGCCGCTTAAGCTTCGCATGAGTGTAGGTGGAAAATACTCTGAGCTTGTCCCCCAGTCTGAAAAAAGAGATAAAACCGGGAAAGGAACTGCCCAACCAGGGAATCCTGGCTACCGAAAGCATTATTGTGGCGTCCTTCTTCCCGAAATGGTTGGATTGAAACCAAATCCAGGTCTTGGGGAAGGAGGTTCCCCAATCCTTTTCTATATACCCATAGCCGCCGGTAAAATCTATCGTTTTACCGGCTATCTTTAAGACTCCGGTAATTTCATGATGAATGTTGACAATACCGTGGTGGCATTCCATGAATGGGACATAGGTGAAGGGTCCCATAATTCCCGGCAGGAGCAGGGATTTCGGAAGCCGTCTGATATGGCGGAATTTAAGCTCTCCTTCTACCGGAAGACCTTTTCCTCCCGGCTTAAGCGAAAGACTGGCGCCGGTGAATTTATGATTTCCGATCCTGACTGCAAATTTATCCGTACGATACTTAAAATCCTTCCGGTCAAAGCGGGTATAGGAAACCTGGCTGCCATTATGCAATACCTGAATAAAGGCATGGGAATCCTTCCTGTCCCTGCCCATGGAAACTCCGGGTATGATCGCAATTGCATGCTTCCTGCTCTTGTCGATTAATTTATAATACCAGCCTTCAAAATAATGTCTTTTCTTATACTTTCCCTGGAATATCTCCGGGTGGTACAATTTTTTAAAACAGTACATCCTCATTGCTTTTCCGCTATGTCCAGAATATCTTCCATAGAGGAGTTCTCTTCATTAAAATCTCCCCGGATCATCTTCAGGACAATCTTTTCCGCATTGATCTCATCTTCTGTCCTGATGCCCCAGCGCCGGATGAAGGGAACCGGAGGACACCAGCCCTGCAGAGAATGCTGCAGCATAAACGCTCCGATCAGACCGGTCAAAAGGAACCAGCATCGGCTGGTTTTCATTCCGAGAAGGGTGCTGCCCAATAATAGTACGGCAGCATTCACTTCCAGCACCCGCTCCGTATCCCATTCCAGATTCAGCTCCCTGATCCGGTCGGTAATTTCCTCCTTACCGCATCCCTTATATAGCTTCAGGCTCCGGATTGTCTGGTTTCTGATTTCCGCATTGATCAGAGGATCGGTCCGAAGATAAACCCGCTGGGCAGTCGGGGGCAATACATGTTTTCTTCTGATAAAGCATCACTTCCCATCCTTTATAATAAGGATAGCATGCACAGCAACGGGCTGTCTCATACAGAACAGCCCAAACAATGTTCATTTTAATATATCGAAAGCCGGCCGGACCATCCTCCCTCTCCGGATACAAAAATATATAATATAAGACATTTCGAAACTAAAGACATTCCCCGGCTGTTATGATAAAATAATTCAATGACTGCTGAGGAAAGTGAGAATGCTCCACGAAAAATCTCACGGCAAATTTATACCTGCGGTATGCTTCGCAGGCTGACAGGAGGTTTATTGAATGAAATTGTTATGGAAGATGGGAAAGGAAGCCATAAGATACCGGGCCCTCTATCTGGCAGCGATCCTTGCTACCTTTGCGCTTACTGTCGTGAACCTGATTGCACCGAAGCTGCTGTCTATGATGACCGCTTTGGTAGCTGACGGGATTACGGCAGAATCCCGGGATAAGATCCTATGGATTACCCTTGCTTTAATTCTGCTTTATCTGATCCGGATCCTGTTCCGGTACTTGAGCAATTACCTGGCCCATAAGGCTGCCTGGAATTTGGTGGAGGACTTAAGGGTCCGTGTATACAGTAAGATCCAGGAATTCTCCATGAGCTTTTTTCAGGACAAACAGACCGGGGATCTGATGAGCCGGGTTGTGAATGATACCGCGACCTTTGAACTGTTATATGCACATATCATTCCTGAGATGGTGACCAACATTGTCACCGTAGCGGGTGTTATGATAATCTTACTTACCATCAATGCAAAACTGGCTCTGCTGACCTGTATCCCGATTCCTTTCATTCTCTTCTCCGGATGGATTTTCTCCGCAAAGATCCGGCCGAACTTCCGTGTGGCCCAGAAATCCCTGGCAGAGCTTAATTCCAAGCTCCAGGATAACTTCTCGGGAGTCCAGGAAATTCAAGCCTTCGGTCAGGAGGATTATGAAAAAAATCTGGTAAAAAGCCAGGCCGGTACTTATACAAAATCCATTCTCCATGCCCTGAAGCTTTCTGCCGTTTTCCATCCCGCCGTTGAGTTCCTATCCTCCGCGGGAACGGTTATTGTGGTCGGCATGGGAGGAATCCTGGCGTATCACGGTGATTTGTCCGTGGCTGATATCGTTGCCTTTCTTCTGTATCTCTCCCTCTTCTATGCACCAATCTCGGGACTGGCAAGAATTCTGGAGGAGGTTCAGCAGGCTTATGCCGGTGCGGAACGTGTCATGATGGTATTGGATACTCCCAATGATATCGTCAATGCTCCTGATGCCAGGGATCTGACCGAAGTGCAGGGAAGCATCACCTTCGACTCTGTGGATTTTCAGTATGAAGAGAAGGTCCAGGTTTTGAAAAATATCAGCTTTTCCTGTCGTCCCGGCCAGATGATTGCTCTGGTGGGTCCGACCGGTGTGGGTAAAACCACCCTGACCCAGCTCATCTCCAGATTCTATGATCCGACGAACGGCCGCGTTCTGATCGACAAAACGGACATACGGGAGGTCACTCTCCAAAGCCTCAGGGCCAATATTGCACCGGTCCTGCAGGATACCTTCCTCTTTAACGGTACAATAGCCGAGAATATCGGTTATGCAGATCCGGGGGCGTCCGGAGAGGATATTATGACCGCTGCAAAGGCTGCCCGGATTCATGATAATATCCTGGAGATGCCGGATCAATATGAAACCAAGGTCGGAGAACGGGGTATGCGCTTGTCCGGAGGACAGAAACAAAGGATTGCAATTGCCAGGGCAATCCTTCGGAAGGCTCCGATTATCATTCTGGATGAGGCAACGGCATCCGTAGACGTAGAAACCGAACGGGAAATACAAAAGGCCATCGCTGATCTTGCGGGGACCCGTACCATCATAGCCATCGCCCACCGCCTCTCCACCATCCAAAATGCCGATCAGATCCTGGTTCTGGAGGAAGGCCGGATTGTTCAGAGCGGCAATCATGCCGAGCTGATGGAACAGCCGGGCTTATACCGCAGACTGAGCCTGGCTCATTCCAAGCTGCAGCAAAGCTGACAACGCTCTTACAGCTGTTGCATTAAGATGTGAAACATGTTTCACACAGATGAAAATAGACTGTGATATACTGACAAAAACAGAGCAAGAAGTGCCAGATGTGTGAGGGAAGCATCCGGCACTTCCTGTATCCAAACAACTGTTATCATAGCCTTTTACAACTATTCCTCATCAACCTTCTCGATATTGACCTCATCAATTTCAATTGATATCTGCTTTTCCTCCGCCATTTTATTCACGTAGGATATAATATCCTCTTTATATTCCGACAGAAAATAAACTGCTAATTCATCCTTCGTCTGTTTGGGTAATACCGCTAATGCGGCTTTTATTATTTTATTCGGCATACCTTTCATGCCAACCAACAGCTTAGCCAATTTACTGGTTTTATCCCCTTTTTCCGAAAGCTTCTGTAGTACGACCGGTATTACCTTGTCAGCAATATCACCGTAATCAACATCCTTTATCATAACTTCCAGCTTTATCAACGTTTATTCCTCCCTGTACGCCTATTCACAGAATATTCATAGTGTCCGAGCCTTCCTGAGGCATCGCATGAAATCCTTATTCCTGCAGCAGCTCCAGAATTTTCTCTTTAAATGGATTCAATTGTTCCATGTATTTCCCAATCAGCTTTTTATCGATTTCCTGTTCCTGATTCTGCTTCACCTTCTTCATGACCGGAGTCAGGACGGCTGCCGGTAATATAATGGATGCGGCGGTAACGAAGAAATTGGCCCGCTTCAGTACACTGATGCCTGCTCCTGCCAGAGCTCCTCCGATCGGAACCGCATAGGAGGCGATATCCGCCAGTCCCTTATCCCGCTCCGCTTCCTGAAAGGACAGCTCATACCGGATAATCCTTTCAATCTTCTCTGCTTTGGCAGGCTGCGCCTTCTTAAGTCCTTTCAGCCAACTGCCCAGAATATCGAATTCATCCAGCCATCCCGTTCCGGCATCCTTTAAAGCCAGATTGGCGATGGACAGCTTCAACCGGCTATCCTCACTGTGTTCCATCAGCTTCGCTTTTACGTTTAATCGAAACCGTTCCCAGCATTGGTTAAATTCGCTGCTATAATCCTTCATAATAACCTCCTTATGCCTATGCTTTTCAGGCTTTTTGCCATCAGGCAGATCATAATACCATAATGAATGAACGAACCAATTATGTTATGTATGACCGATGAACCCGGAGTATTATAAGCCCAGAAGCTCATTCTTCTTACTTTCATCCACATAATAGCCGGTTTCGCACTTGGAACACATAACGGCATATTTCTGTGAGGTTTTTGCCACCGGAATAAAAAATACCGTGATCTGATTTTTCAATTCATACAGATAAAACGGATGGGTAGTATTGCATTTTTCACAATGCATATCCCCCAGATATTTAATCTTCTTTGCTGCCGTATGCGTCCCGCAGCCATTCACTCTAATTCCCATTGCTTATTCTCCCTTTCTTTATTATCAACCGATTCCGCCCCTTCCAAACCAAAGCTTACCGCTATAGTCTGGATGTCAGACCGATCGAAGATTTAATATTGTCCTTCCGGCTTTCCAATCTCATCAGATCCTGCTGTACCTCCGCCTGTCTGTTCCTTAAATCCTGCTGCCGCTCATTATCCTGCTGATCGACGGCCTTTATCAACAGATTATACTTATCCCTGCAGCTTAATACCTTTTTCCGGAACTGATTCATTAAGGCAATCTGGTATTGATTGATACATCCGATAAATTCTATCATAACCGTGTTAAAATACTGGTTGATTACCGGCTCCATCTTTTCCCAATAGTCCGCTTTCATTTTCTTCACCGATGCTCCGATCTTATCACCGAAAGCCCAGCCTGCCATCCAGCCGAGGGCTGCCCCCACCACCGGAATCGGAATAATTAACTGTCCGAGCACAGCTCCGCCGGCTGCTCCTCCATAGCTGGCGGCTTCCCCGAGCTTCTGGTATTTATTACTGGCATCCGTCAGGGCAGAGGACAGATTGGCCGTCATAACCGGTTGGAATTGGGGCAGATTCATATCCGCTTTAAAATCCTTCTGATTGCCATGAATGGCCAGACGGTGATACTGCCTGCGAAAATCCTCAAAGAATCTCTCCCATTCCTCCTGCTCCACCCGGTTCATACTCTCCAGAATCGGATGAACCTCCTGCTCCATTGCTTCTTTCGCCGCCTTCTGAAGATTACTCGGCAGATTGTTCACAAAGGCTGTGAGATATTTTCTGTCCTCCAGACTGACAAGGTTCAGGCGGATTCTCTCCTTCCTGTCATTCATCCCCTTCCGGCAGAATGCCGTCTTGTCCGAAAGGCATTGGTCAGCGATCCCCTGCGCCGCCCGGTCGATCTTATCCTGCATGAAACTGTCAACATTCTTTATTTTTGTCTCTTCAATCTCTCTATGCTTCTCTTTATAATAACGAAGCTGAAGCTCTAAGCTGATTTTAAGTACATCCAGGGTATGGTCCATCAACGCAAGAAGCTTGGTTCTTTGGATAATCAATCGCCGCTCGGCCAGATAGGAATAAATCGCCGCCTCTGTCCGGTAGGATTCCTCCACCAGCCTATTGACATCCTCCTCGTCATATTGTATCTCCCGAATTATCTCAGGAATACTTGCCCCCAGGACAAAGAGGGCCGTATACGGACAAACGATCGGATTCTCTATCTCAAAGGTCTTTGCGATATGCTCCCGGATATAAGCCAATACTCTTTCCCGCTCCTTCGGACGCAGCAGGTCAATCCGGTTTACGACAAAGACACAATTCCTGATGACGGCCTGAAGGTTATTATTAATAAAATTAACCAGGCTGACCGGCATGGGCTTGACGGCATCCACTACAATAATAGAAGCGTCGGACAGGTTATGTATGGCGTGGGAGGTGATTTCCTCATGCCAAACCTCCGTAACATTCGTGCCCGGAGTATCTACAATAACCAGATTGCTCTGAAGTGTTTTCGAAGGATACTCTATAATTACCGTTTCCTTCTTACTATCCATAGACTTTCTGGTGGTTTCTTTGGTTACATTTTCCACAAAGGACCGGTGGTCTTTGATCTTCTCCGGCAATACTTCATACAGATGCTCCGTCCCGTCCACCATCCGTTTAATAAAAATATTGCTCTTCTCTCCGTATCGTATGACAGTCGCCGCTACTGTTGTCCCCTGCAGAATATCTGATTCTAAGATTGCCGCCCGGAGCAGTGCATTGATAAACGTACTTTTTCCTGTGGAAAATTCACCGATTACCGACAGGTTGAGATTGGTATCCTTTTGTTTCTCCCTGATTTCCCGGAGCCGCTTCTCAATATCATCGGTATTTTCTACAGACAAATCATATTTGCTGTTCAAAGCTTCAATGAATTCCAGATTGCCGTTTAGGTCAATCAGATCATCCAGGATATCCATCCGCATATGCTTCATATCATATTGCTTATCCATGTTTTATTTCCCCACCAGAAGGAAGATGAATTCATCCAGCTCTCTGCTGATCCTTCTCAGCTGCGTTTCCCTCGCTGCCAGCTCCTTCTTCTGTTTCTCTATGTTCTCCTTGCCTAACTCCATCTCCTTGATAATGCTTTCCACCTGAAGCTGGATCTCCTGAATTTCTGTATCCATGGAGCCCACAATCGTATTGCCGATTTCCGATATCTTAAGCTTGATATCCTCCATGAAATTCTCCACCGTACTGGGACTGTGATTCATGATATTATTGCAAAATTCCTCAGAAATTCCCTTCTTCACCTTTTTCAGGATGTCCTTCTTGGCCGCAAAGCCGCCGCCCAGAACAGAAGCAACGATAACAGCAATAATCGTTACCGGATTGAGCAAGCCTACAAAAGCCAGGGCCAGATAAGCGCCCACCTGCAAAGCCAGTCCCTTGGCAAAATCCTTCGTCAGGCCGGTTGCGGCACCGAGTGCCGCTCCGCCGTAACCGCTTACCAGCAAGCCTCCTCCTGCCGCT
This sequence comes from Bacillota bacterium, assembly GCA_023423335.1. Classification (GTDB taxonomy): domain Bacteria; phylum Bacillota; class Clostridia; order Lachnospirales; family Lachnospiraceae; genus Mobilitalea. The sequence continues at coordinate 14,086 of JAFAFU010000021.1, forward strand.
ACAATTCTCTGCCACATCGGAACCTGTTCCACCTTGGATTTATCCACTCCGGAGATATCCATCTTAATCTCATCCAATTCGATGAAGAAATTCTCCAAATTCCCCTCAATGGCCGCTATCATTCCCTCCACCTTGGAGGTTATAATGGATTGCAGAGTCGTATTGGTCCATAATACCTGCTCACTGTCCACCTTCTGAATCAGAAATTCACTGATTTCATTGGACAGCCTCTCGGCATCCTTGCTTAGGTGTGACATGGTGAGCTCAGTGGTCGGTTCATATTCATCCACCCATACCTTGATCTTCCCGGGAAGATCATTGAAATAGCTTACGATACAGCGTCTGAAGTCCGGCATCATGCTCTCGATAATCGTCTTGATCCTGTTCTCCAGCACCAGCTTTTTCTTCTCCATCATATCAAGCTTCGGCTTTGCTTCCTCGTATCTTGCTTTCAGAACATTGATATCCGTATCATAAGCACTTCTCTGCTCGGGAATAATCTTTTCCAGGGTATCCTGACGGATGATCCGGCTCAGTTCCCTCGTTGCAGGAGCGAGCTTGATATTGCCCCTTTCATGGGTCAGATATTGCAGGATGGATTTCTCAAACTCAGGCATACCGGATTGCCGGTATTGCTCTGAGGAGTTATGAACCTTCCCTTCCAGCGCATTATAGGCGGATACGCAGAATATTTCTTTGGCGTAGGGCTTCAGCATCTTTGCGGCATAATTTTTCACTCTCTCCCGCTCCCGGTCATTGATCAGGTTGTCAAACCGGTTGACGATGCAATAGATATCCCCGTCTCCAAAGCCCTGGGGCTTTAGGATATCGTTTAAAAATTCCATCTCCTTCGCGGAACAGCAGGCCAGAGCGGTGAAAACAAAGATGATTGCGTCGGCATTCTTCAGATATTCCATCGTCACCTTGGTTCTTACCGGATGCTCATTAAGTCCCGGTGAATCAATAATCTCAATTCCGTTTTCCAGAATTTCCAGAGGCCAGAACAGCTCCACCTTTTCGAAGGGACTTTCCTTCAAGGCATCCTTATGCTCCATACCCATCGGTATGACCACATAATCCTCGATTTCATCATAGGGGATCTCCAGCGGCGGAATGTTCTTCATATTATTCTTCTTCATATGATTCATCGCTTTTTCCGCTATTTCGCTGTGCATCTTCTCCGGCAGAGGATTCATGAAGTACAGGACCGCCTTCGGTTCCCTGCCGTATTTTACCTCGTTGATGATGGCTGTGGTCGGTGTTGCATAAGCCGGCAGGATTTCCTGGCCTAACAGGGAGTTGATGAAGGTGCTCTTGCCGTTTTTAAAGGTGCCAAGCACTTGAATTTTTAGATTGTCCGTCGCAATCTTCTTACTAAGTCCATCCAAGGTTTTTGCATACTGCTCCATTTTAAGTCCCGCTATAATCTTTGAGGTCTCACTGATCAGTCCGGCTAATTTCACTTGTTTTTCTTTAAAATCCTGGTATTGATATTTGTTCTCTGCCATAGCCTCATCACTCCGTTTGATTTATTCTTGATTTCAGTTCCATCACTTTATCATATTCGTCCCTCAGGGATTGCTCACTGCTTGTGTCTGCCTGCTTTAATGCGGAATCAATTGCGTCATACCGGGAGGCTATCCAGGCCTCCTCCCTCTGCTTCGCCTGTTCGACGGCGGCCTCGTAAGCTCTTCGAAGCTTTTTCTCTACCTCCTCCGCCGCCTGGTCGATCACCTTGGGAACCTGTGCTCTTAAAAGCTCCGATAGTTTTTTCTTCTGTGCCTCGATATTCTTATTAAGAAATACCTCCGAGAGGATACCTCCGCTAAGACCTACGGCTGTTCCCAGGGGAGCAAGGCCAAAGGCTCCGAAAATCAGATAACCTCCGACGGTAGCCACACCGGTGCCAATCCGGCTGATCAGCCGGCTTTTTTTCAGATCCGGCAGGCCTGCCTCCGGAGAAGCATTCCACCGCTTGAACAGCTCCTTGTCGGCCATTACTTCCCGTTGCTGAAGAATATTGGTCTTATAATCATTCTCCAGAATGTTATTCAACCAGGTGATATCCTTCATATAGAGCTGCTGGAGCCCGTTTTCCAGTATCGAACCGAGGGCTATCATTTCCATTTTAAGTCGGTAGGGATAATCCTTCTCCCACCATTCCTTCGGGCTGCCGGTGTGGGCCAGCTCATATTGGAGACGCTCAATCATGGCTTCCTGCTTCTCCGATATCGTGCCACCCATCCATTCAAAATTATTATTGCAGCGCATCAGCATCTGTGTCTGCAAATCCTCCCAGCGGAGTTCATTGTTCCTAATCTGCTCCTTCTGCTTTGCTGCCGCGGCTCTGCGTTTATCTTCTTCCAGCTCATAAAGGGAAAGCTTTGTCTCCATACTTTGCTTCAGCAGATCCGCAACTTCATTGAGGGAGGCATATGCGGCCCGGTTTTTCTTCCCAAGATGTCCGTCATCCTTCACCCAGTCCTCCAGTTGGGTACGGACAGCATCGATTCCCGCACCTACTCCCTCCGGTTTATCGAAAGCCTCCTCTGTGGCTACAAAGATCGGAACCTCCATGTTCCATTCTCTCAGACGATTCTTAATATAATTAAGAACATCCTCCTGCTGTTCCTTTGAAACCAGATCAAGCTTTGTTACTGCCAGCAGAATCCGGGGCAGCTTTCTCGTCATAATCCGTTCCTCCAAGAACATCTTCTCCGTCAGGCTCAGTCCGTTGGCGGCACTGACGGTTACAATGGCACAATCGCTGGTCATTATGGCCTGGTCCACATATTCCATTCTCTTATCCTGGAGATCTCCCGCCCCCGGAGTATCGATGAATTCCATATCATGCTCCAAAAGCCAGCGATTCGGCACTCCCGCATAGATGACCCCTTTGGCGTCATTACCGTTCATATCGGCCGTCAGCCCTTCCCAGCTATCCGGCTGAATTGGAAGTCTGGTTTTTTTTCCTGTTTCATTGATATGTACCAGCATCGGATTCTCATTATAGGTAATCTTGGTCAGCATGGCCGTGGTGGGAAGATTCCCGACCGGCATAACCTCCTCACCGAGAAGCTTATTGATCAGCGTGCTTTTCCCCCTGCTGAACTCACCAACCACGGTTACGGTAAATCGTACCGACTGGACATACTTTTTCACCTGCTCCACCTGGGCTGCCAACTGCGGCTGCCTCTGCTGCCTGCAGGCTTCCTCCGTAGCTTCGATCAGCTCCTTAAGCTCATTATCAATAAATCTGATTTTATCCTTCTTAATTTCGTGGAAGGGTGCCGGCTTTTTTATCGGATGCAGTCTTAATTCACGGTCTGTCCTGCGTTCGGTCCCCGGTTGCCCAGCCGGTGTTTCAAAAAAATCTTTTTTCTTAATATTCATAGCGGCTCCTCCTATTGAGATAAAAACTTGTTATAAAAGCTTCTTCCGATTCTCTGATAGAAGGGTCTCAGAGAGGGTTCTATAATAACATTCAGTAAATCGCTGAAGCCCTCCTCCGTATAGGGTTCCTCTGAATAAAGGGATGCAATGAAGATATCATACTTTTGAAACAATTCTGTCTTCTTACTCTGATACTCACCCTTATTCCATTGTTTGATGGCATCATGGCGGAAGGTTCCTACCGGCTTGTCGAATTTTACCTTCGAATATTCCCTGTCATACCGTAAATTCTTAAAGCCGATGACGGCGCCGTTCGGCCATTTGGCTGTGATTACGTATTCCGGGGGAAAGATTAAGGTTTTATCCTCCTTCGCCGGAATTACCTTATAGTAAGGTACCGAAACGCAGAGGGTATCCCCGATGATATCTGGCATCGGAAGGCCCATTCCCAATCCCATCGGGACCTGCTTCCTGACGATATCGCTCTTATTTAATACTTTTAAAAATTCCTGCATTGTCATATCCATTGACTCCATATCCCTCCACCTTTCTATACGTATGCTTCTACCATAAGGCAGCCGCTGTCATCCCAGGCATCTACGAATTGATCCACCGGCACCATTAGCCCCTGTCCGTCCGGTGTTCCGGAGTCATTCAGGATTACCATCGGTTCTCCGGAGGAATAATCCACTCCGATTACTTCAATCGCATGATTCGGACTGTTCGGGGTATATATGTCATCATTGTCCCCGTACCAGATTTCATCCCCATCCACAGCGACCACAACTTTACCGCCGTTTTCCAGGGTATTGATAATATCCTCCATATCATTCTCATAGGTAAGCTCCGTATCCATACCGAGATGATTAAGGATTTTATCCATATCCTCCATGGGGGTGCCATTTTCATCGTACCATCCGTTTTCTGTGGCAACCTCGATCAATTCCTCGATATCACATTCTTTGCCGGTCAGTCCTTCATAAGCAAACATCTGGGCATAGATTGCACATGGGCCACTATACCCCTGATATTCCCAATATTGCATATCCTCACCGGGGTTTCCGATCAATGTATCATAATCGTTCTCCCGGCTGTCCGGATTGAACCTGCTCTCTGAGCTTCCATAATCGCCCTGATAATCCATATTATTCTGATCATAGTCCCCGAAGGCTTCCTGGTTAAAGAAGGTGTAGATCTCATCCCCGTCATAGACCTCTACTGTGTCAAAAATGTTATCATGATTAATGTCTTCGCTGAAAACCAGAGTGTCGGCTACCAGATCACCGTCCGTATCTACCATTCTCATCTCGGAATAGTAATCCATATAACCGTCGCCGTTCATATCCAGTTCTATAGCCGATGTCTCAAAGATGCCGTCCATGTCCAGATCCCCGGAGTAGAGGAAGGTGTCAATGATGCCGTCCATGTTGCTGTCAATACCGCTGACCGTCATATCAACCACAAAATCTCCGTTCATATCATATGCGGCCGAGGTTACGATTGCGTCGATAATTCCGTCCCCGTCCGTATCGATCCCCTGCATATTGAAAGGATTAAAATCATTCATATAGGTGCCCTCCTTTTTTAAGGTAATTATATAATTTTGAATCTGCAAGTCAATGCCTCCTGCGGAATTGGAGCTCAAAATGTCATTTTTGTACATTTTTGTTTATCTTATACAGCCGTTTTATCATTCAAAAAGGAGCCGGAAATCCTGCTTTACAGGAACCAACTCCCTTGTCTCCTAATTTCTTACCGCAAACCGTTCAAAAATATCAATGACATCCTTATAATGGGCTTTGCTGATATCGACTTCATCCCCGTTATTTAATATAAACTGCTTCATTGACTTATCCAGGGTCCTTACATTATTCAGATTGATAATCAGGCTTTTATGACATCTGCAGAAAATATTCTTCGGAAGTGTCAGACTCACGTCATCCAGCTTTGCCAGAAAGGCATAGGTGTTCCCCGAATCAATTCCATGAACAATCACCTGCCGCTGGACACTTTCAAAATAATTGATCCTCTTATAGGGAATCCGGACGATATTTGTCTTAGTCCGGATAACAAAGCTTTGATTCCTGCTTCTTAGCAGAAGGGAACACCGGTATCTCATACCGGGAAGCAGCTTCCCCGCAAGGAACTCTTCAACGGTAAGCCATTCCGACGGCTTATACCTCATCAGTCTGCTAAAGCCCTCCAGGGTCCCGTTCATCAAAATAAGTTCGGTAAGCTGGTTATGTTCCCGAAGACTCATCAGCACCTTCTCCGTAAACTCCATATGATCCAGCGTCAGGCAGACAATATCATAACGGAACGGATCTTTCTCGATCATCGTTAACAGCTGTTCCCGGTGAAGGATAATATGTAATTCATAGCTGAGCTGGAGTAAATTGAATATCCTGCTGAATTCCTGAACGATTTTCTCTTCTCTCTGACGGCTTTCCTCATAAAATACGATTCTTATCATAGCGGCCTCTTTTGTAACTAACCAGCTTCTTTGCAGAGCAACAAACGGATATAGTTAATACTTTAACAATCATGGATTATTATACCATTCCTTGTCGTTTTTTTCAATATCTCTTTTCGCTGATTGATCCCCTTCATCTTTCCCTGACCTGTGTTTTCTTCTTATCGCCCGGTTTTATATAAATCCGGTCAGCCGGAGTATAATGCCTTGCCCGCCATTGGTCCAATAAGATGTCCGTACGGGAGGCAACGGTAAACAGAGAATACTGGTTGACGATCCTGTCGTTCACCGAAGGCGGCTCAAAGAACAGAAAATAGCTTTTCTCTCCGCTGTTATTCTGCCTTTTTTCATCCTCCAGTTTCTCCAAGGTTTCCAGATCGGGAATGGTTTTATTCAGCATCTCCGTTGTAAATACCGTGGACTTATTCCTCTTTAATTCCTCATAAGGAACCCCGGACAGATATTCTGACAGCTTTAGGAAATCAATGCCCCAGATAGCCGCATCCCTGTCATACTTTGTCAGGTCCTCCATGGCAAAATGCAGGGCAATAAACGGTGAGAAGGTCCGGTCCAACAATCTTGTCGGGAGTCCATGGTGCTGGGCCAAGGACAGAATGTCCCAGAAACCATATCCGGGCAGGATTTTTGTACTGGCATATTTTTTAAAATTACGGATCAGTCCCCCCTTCCGTTCAATCTTGCCTTAATACCCCGCCATCCCGGAAGATATTGGTCCATATAGGACCTAAATACCTGGTTATGGCTTCTCTCCAACAGATGCACCAACTCATGGACGACGACATATTCCAGGCACTCCGGCGCTTTCTCCGCCAATTTAAGATTCAGACAGATTTTCCTTTGTCTGACATTGCAGGTGCCCCATCTGGTTTTCATATCACGGATAGTCCACTCCTGCGCTTTTACTCCTATGATCCGCTCCCATTGGTCGAACAGGCACGGCAGTCCGGCGCTTAATTCTTCCCGGTACCATTGCTTTAATACCCGTAAACGTTCTTCCGCCCGGCTTTCCGGTTCCGTCTTCTTAATCATAAGCAGCAGCTTGTCCCCGGTGCGGATAACCTCATTTTTCTTCCGGGAATACCGTACCTCAAGCGGCAGCCTGCTTCCCCATAAGGGTATCTCTTCTCCCGACACATATTCCGGTTCTTCTAAGGTGTCGGCGGCACTGCGGGCAAGCAGCCTGTCCTGCTGCCGCCGAATCCATTCTTCCTTCTCCCGGACAAAGCTTTTAACGGTCTCCTCCGGTATTCCGGCAGGGGCGCTGACGTAGATTCCTCCCGTCGGCGGCAGCACCTTCAGATACATGTTTTTTATCTTCTTTCGTTCCACCTGGATGATAAGTCCGTTCACAACCAGGCGGAAGCTTTTCCCTTTTTCTCTTCCTGCCAGCTTCATATGCGCTCACCCTGTCAGTTATTTTTTCTTCTTATTATAGGTCCGCTTCTTCTTTGGCTGCGGATTTCCCTTGTTATCTTCCTTGGGCTGGGGCGTATCGGATTTTAAGGATACCCACATGGAACTGTCCTTCGTATCAATTTCAAGAAAATCAAACTTCTTAAGAAATTTTGATAATTTCGTGTCCCCATAATTTCTGACATCAAAATCAGGATAGCGTTTTACGAGGCGGCTGCCCAGTTCACCCATGTTCATACTCTGGTCTTCTTCATCCACTTCGTTCATCATCTTTAATATGGCAGCCTTGATTACATTAATATCCGTCATATTCTTTACATTGTCCCCGCTGTCCTGGGATGCTGAATTTTTCGCAGCCTTGCTGCCGGTGTCGGTCTCGGTATCCGTTTCCTTGCTGCTATCCGTTTTTTTATCCTTAACAGACTCATTTTTCTTTTGACTATTATCCAGCTCCATACTCTTTTTTTCTGTTTCAGCCAGAACATCCAGGTACTTGAACTGATTGCAGGAAGCGATAAAAGGCTTCGGGGTCTTCTTCTCTCCCATCCCCACGATCAGCATACCGGATTCCCGTAACCGGGACGATAGTTTCGTAAAATCACTGTCACTGGATACGATACAGAACCCTTCCACATTCCCGGAATACAGGATATCCATAGCATCAATGATCATGGCTGAATCTGTGGCATTCTTACCTACGGTATAACCATACTGCTGTACCGGCGTGACGGAGTTCTCCAGAAGCACGTCCTTCCAGGAAGCAGCCGTCGGCTTTGTCCAGTCCCCATAAATCCGCTTATAGGTTGCCACACCATAATTGGAAATCTCGTCCAGGATATACTTGATATATTTCGCTGATACATTGTCTGCATCAATCAGAACAGCAAACCGTTTGTCACCCAGCATATATTGCCTCCCATCCCTGTAATGCTTTTTCTTCCATTATATCCATTTACAGTATTTTCGTCTACCTGGAACTTTTATGAATACCCATTGCGGGCAGCATTTGATTGAAAATCACAGGTTATTCTGATATTATCATTGATATACTATATGCAAAATCAGGAGGAGATCACTTATTATGGATAAGATCAGGTATGCAATCATCGGAAACGGCTATCGTGCCATGGCTTTTTTGAGGGTAGGTCAAACTCTGCCGGAGTACTTCGAGGTAACCTCCGTGCTGTTTCGAAACCCGGAAAAGGCCGCCAATTTCTCCAAAACCCACTCCGTTCCGGCTGTTTTGACCATTGAAGACTGCCTTGCTACAAAGCCGGATTACGTTATCGTAGCCATAGGGCGCGATGCGATACCGGATATGATGAGAAAATTGATGCCCTATGGAGTTCCAATCCTGGTAGAGACTCCGCCGGCCATGAATTATGAGGATCTGATCTCCTTATGGAATGCCTCTGTTACGTATCATGCAAAAATTCAGGTGGCTGAGCAGTATTTCCTTCACCCGCTTTATCAGGCAAAGTTAAAAGCCCTTTCCGGCGGCATTCTTGGTGAAGTGAATAATATGACAATATCCTGGGCCCATGACTACCATGGAGTCAGCCTGATCCGGAAGCTGCTTGGTGTTGGCTTTGAAAAAGCTTCCCTCTATGGCAAGAGGTATCAATTCCCGGTAACGGTAACCGATTCCCGTTATGGTATCCGAACCGGCGGAGATATCATAACTGCAAGCCGCGCCCGTTACGCCTTTGAATTCGAGAGCGGTAAGGTTGCCTTCTATGATTTTTCTTCCGATGTTCAATACCGATCCAAAATCCGTACCCGGCATTTAAATATCCAGGGTACCCGGGGTGAAATGGATGATCTTACGGTCCGCTCCCTGACCCCCGATCACCGGCCGCTCCTGCAGACCTTCCATGTAACTGAGGATATTAACACCCTCTCCACTTATTCTGTTAATTTGGGGAGTGAATGCCTCTATGTAAATCCCCTGGTTCATGCCAGACTCACGGATGACGAAATCGCCATTGCCCGCTGTCTGTTGGGAATGCGGGACTACCTGGTATCCGGAGAGGACTTCTATTCCTTTGCGGAAGGCTGTCAGGATACCTATTTCTTTCTTCTGATGCAGGACGCCTTAAAGCAGCCCAATGTCCCGATACAGACAAAAGCCCAGCCTTGGAATTATTAGAGTATTATACATTTCCCTCCGCAATATATTATAGTAAGAGCTGCAATGAGAGGGTATTCCATGACAACGGAGGAAATGAACCATATTATCAGTGAGGATTATGCTGATTTATTGATAGAATTTGCAGGAATACCGATATCACAGGTGTTTCCTGGCGCTACCGTCAATGAGATCAACTTTCTGTTGTCCGTTGTGCATGTTCCGGTAACAGAGATTACCAATCGAACCGTCAAGGAGCTTGGATATGGTTCCATGCCCTCCATCCTTGGGCTGGTTAGCCAATCCTCCCTCGAAGCCTCCGGCATAACCAGGTTGCGTTCCATTCCGGGCTTTGATTTTCGGGGACAGGGGATTCTGATTGGCATTATTGATACCGGAATCGACTATACCAATCCCATTTTCCGACATGCGGACGGTACGACAAGAATCACTTCCATCTGGGATCAGACCATCGTCAGTAATAATCCGCCGGAGGGATTGTACTATGGAACGGAATTCACCGGGGACCAGATTAATCTGGCATTGATGAGCGATAATCCTTATGATATTGTCCCCTCCATGGATACAAACGGACATGGCACTATGATTGCCGGGATTGCAGGCGGTAATGAGGTCCCGGAAAGTAATTTTTACGGAGTTGCAACCGATGCCGAATACGTAATTGTAAAGCTGAAGCCTGCCAAGCGATATCTGAAGAATTTCTTTTTCATCCCGGAGGATGCCGTAGGCTTTCAGGAAAATGATGTTGCCTTTGCTTTGAATTATTTAAACCGTGTATATAACCGTGAAAAAAAACCTATGGCAATTTGTATCGCCGTAGATACCTCCCAGAGCTCCCATGACGGCAGAGGAACCTTGAGTACCTATTTATCCAGCTTTGCCGAGACGGACGGTATTGCCGTAATCATTCCCGCAGGAAATGAAGGGAATGCCAGAAGGCATTATTATGGGATGGTCAACCGGTCCATCGGATATGATACTGTCGAGCTTAATGTCGGAGGAAACGAAGACGGATTTTCCATGGAGCTTTGGGGACGCCACCCCGGATTATTTTCCGTCGATATCCTGTCACCCTCCGGCGAATATATTCCCCGAATTGATGTGGGGAAGGATGAATATCAGGAATTGTCTTTCATTTTCGAACCGACCATAATACACTTGGATTATCAGATGGTAGAATCCCAGAGCGGTGACCAGTTGATACTGATGCGTTTCAGCAACCCCTCTCCCGGAATCTGGAGATTCAGAGTTTACGAACGGGGTGACATTTCCAGGGGCTTCGATATCTGGCTGCCGATGGAGGGGTTTATATCAAACAGTACCTATTTCATCCGATCCGATCCCTATACTACGGTACTTACTCTTGCTTCGACACTGGTACCGGTTATTACGACGGCTTATGACCATACCAACGACAGTCTCTATATCAACTCAAGCAGGGGATATACCAGGGCGAATGATATCAATCCCAGTCTCGCCGCACCCGGAGTGAATGTGACCGGTCCGACCTTAAGTCATGGCTTTGCAGAGTTTTCGGGAACCAGCGTGGCCGCGGCACATACGACCGGCGTAGCCGCAATTCTTTTGGAATGGGGTATTGTAAGGGGGCATCTGTCCGATATGAGTACTCTTGAAATGAAGAAATTGATGATACGCGGAGCCAGAAGATCTTCCGAGCTGATATATCCGAACCGTGACTGGGGTTTTGGAATACTGGATCTTTATAATATATTAGACAGCCTGCGTACCGGTCTGATCCGATAGGAGGGACGGCATATGTTTAGAGAAGAATTCGTTGATTTAATTGTTCATTATCTCTATAACCCTGCCATTCTGGGAAGATTCGAGAATTATGACATCCATTACCTGAATCCTATTTTCGCTGTCGTCCATATTCCCGTATCCCAGATTAATATTAAAACCGTCAGCACCTTCGGCTATGCGGCCTTACCCAAGCTGTTCGGACTGACCAGCGAGCTCAACCTGCAGGCTTCCGGTGTGGATCGGATTCGGAACATTCCCAAATTGAACCTCAGAGGGGATGGTACGTTGATCGGTATCATTGATACCGGTATTGATTATACCAATCCTGTGTTCATAAAAGAGGACGGAACAACAAAAATTGCCGCTATATGGGACCAGACCATTGAAGCAGACCTCCATCCCTATCATACTCCCTTCGGAGCTGAATACCGGAGCTCACAGATTAATCAGGCCCTGGCCTCAGACGATCCTTATTCTATCGTTCCAAGCCGTGATATGAATGGACACGGAACCATGATGGCAGCCATTGCGGCAGGAAATGACGTACCTTCGGAGAATTTCTCCGGAGTGGCTCCGGCAGCCGAGCTGATTATCGTCAAGCTCAGAGAGGCAAAATCCAATCTGCGCAATTTTTTCGTGGTTCCTGAGGATATCACCTGCTACCAGGAAAATCATATTATGTGGGGTATTCTGTACTGCCTGTTATTATCAAGGGATCTGGTGCGGCCTCTGGTTATCTGTTTGGGCCTTGGTTCCTCTCAGGGCTCCCATGACGGACGCTCGGCAATCTCAAGACTGGTCAATATCATATCGGACTATCCCGGAGTTGTTGTGGTAAGCTCCGTGGGTAACGAAGGGAACCGGGGCAGGCATTATTACGGTGTTATCGATCCGGCGATCGGATATAATGCGGTGGAACTGAATGTCGGGGAGGAGGATACCGGCTTTTCGATGGAATTGTGGGGGACCTCTCCGGGGATCTATTCCATCGATATCCTAACTCCCAATGGGGAATATGTTACCCGGATTCCTCCGGGTCTCCGGGTTAACAGAGAAATTACGTTTACCTTCGAACATACGGTAATCAATATTGATTATCTGTTATCGGAATCGGAAACCGGGGATCAGCTGATCCTGCTCCGTTTTCGGAATGTATCCTCCGGAACCTGGAGCTTTAATGTCTACGGTCAGGGTGATCTGCCTCTATCCTTCAACATATGGCTGCCGATGGGCAATATGATTTCCGACAATACCTATTTCATCCAGCCAAATATCAATACTACGATATTGGTGCCCGCAGACGCTGATTTACCTATCGCAATGACCGCTTATAATCCGGCCAATAAAAACCTGTATGGAAATTCCAGCCGCGGCTACACCCGTAATAATAATGTTAAGCCTGACCTGGCTGCTCCCGGAGTGGGTTATCTGGCCCCCGACTTGAATCAGGGGTTTGTCCCCTATAGCGGAACCTCGACTGCTGCCGCACACACCGCCGGTATCGCAGCCCTGATCCTCGAATGGAGCATTGTTGACGGAAATCAGCCCGGATTAGATACCCTTGCTTTAAAAAATTATTTAATTCGGGGTGCCGTAAGAAATCCGATCCTGACTTATCCAAACCGTGACTGGGGATATGGTATTCTTGATATATACAAGTCCTTTAATACGCTGAGAATTGATTATGGAACCCTGTGAATATATTACCATAAGCTGGCAATACTCCCGATAAGGAGGTGTGCCCATGATTACATTCATAAAAAGTCATAAGCTTGATACCATCAGAAAAAAATTGATGATTCTATATCTCTTAAATGTTACAGATATTATATTTACCCTGGCCTTGCTGCAAACCGGCTTTTTCTCCGAGGTCAACATCTTTATGGTGAATGCCGTGCAGAGCCCGGTTACCAGCTTTTTGCTTAAGGTAATCCTACCGGCTTTCCTGTTGTATTATCTGTATCGGAGAATCTGCCAATCGGACCCTTCGCAGCTAAGGGCAACGAATATCGGAATCAACATATCGTTATCCATCTATGCACTGGTTAACCTGTCCCATGTGCTGTGGGTAATCCTGCTTCCCTTCTTTTACAATATGGTATAATCATCGACAGATTAGTCAACGAAAGCGTCCTTTACGGCAAATGCACAGTCAGCATTAACGGTAAGGACGCTCTTATTTATGAAAAAATCATGAAAGCGAGTTCTGCCTGTATCAGATTTTAATCGTCAGATCCGGAAGGCTGCTGATATACCGGAGCAGCTCCTTAAAACCTCCCTGGCAGTAAGAGGCAATGTCCTCATCTTCCTGACAGATCAGACAATCCTTCAGGAGATAGGTCTTAACTCCGAGCATTGCCGCACACATATCTTCCCTGGTATCGTTACCCACCATACAGCACTCTTTTGGCTCTTTCCCCAATTCCTTCAGTATAGCCTTATAATAGTCCTGATTCGGCTTGCAGAAGGAAGAGTTCTCGTAGGTTGTAATCAGATCAAAATCCTCCTCCTTAAGCCCTGCCCAACGGATCCGGTTCACAGTTGCGATCCGAGGAAACAGCGGATTCGTGGCAAGAGCCAGCCGATAACCCTTCTCCTTCAACTGCCGGATGCACTGTCCGGCTGCCGGGTTCATCCTGGTGGTTTTCTTTACCTCATGGAATTCGTTTCGATAGAAATCATCAAAAACCGGTTTGAGCCTGCGCATCTCCTCTCCTTCCTCACCGGTAAAGGTATCCCAGAAGCGCTGTTCGTTTGTGACGGAACCGTCATTTCCAATCATTGCCTTCGTTCCCTCCCAGACGGATTGGGTCAGCTTTTCCGGTTCCACTCCATAGGGAGCCATCTTCCGGGCCAAGGCATGAAAATAAGCTTCCAGAAAGGTCTCCTGTTCCATGGGTAATAGGGTTCCGTCCAAATCAAATAAAAAGGTGTTCATCTCAAACCTCCGGCTGTAATCGTGTTAATTTCCATTTATAACGCAGTAAAATCACGGATCAGGCTGTCGATCTGCTCATCCCGTTTCTTATCGGACCAGTGGATATCGCCGGTTTTCGATAATTTTGCTCCCTTTGCCGCACAAACAGCCTGCATCTGACGAAGGGAACGGCTGCCCCCCATCCAGGCCTTCTTAAGCTGCTGGGTTACATAACAGCATACGGTTTTTCCCCCAAGGTCAGGCAGCTGCTTCAGATAGGTCTGCATAACCGCCGACAGTGAAAATGCCTGTACCGGTGCGCCAAATATCAGCAGCTCATAGGAGTCCACCTCCGGACTGTTTTCCAGCTGTATCTCCTTTACCGCCTTTGGGTCCACCGGAACTACCCTTTCAAGTCTGACCGTATGCCCCTCTTTTGTCAGATGCTCTTCCATTTTTTCTGCTACGGATAAGGTGTTACCTGTTTGGGAATAGACAACGATTCCTATCTTCATAAAATCACCATACCTTTCATATATGCCTGCAAACTTTGGGCTTCAGGCACAATATTCACACTAACGTCCATGCGTGCGACTTGCTCGCGCGCATAAATTCAACGTGTGAAAATTGCTTTTAATTTTCACACTAGCTCCTCCCCTTTTTCATAAATCAGGGAATATATCTGATATACCATATCTTACAACCTTTCCCATACTTTCTCAAGAAGTTTCTGAAAGATTTGCACCTCCGGCTTATGAAAGCTTTCATCTCTAAAATAACGTACTTGATTTTCCAGACAATTCATATAATACAGTAAAAGCAGATAGGAGAAGTATCGCATCCAATATGACGAAAGCATTTTATGATTCCTACAATGACCGTCAATGTATGACGCTGACCGGAAGGGGGCGGGTTACCACCTTCCCTGATCTGGCAGTCCTCCGCCTTGGCGTCCAAACCGCCGGTGAAAATCTGTCCGCAGCCCAAACCCAGAACGCCGCCATCAGCCAGGCCGTGCTTCAGGTTCTGGAGCAAATGGGTATCACCGATATTAAAACACACCAATATTCCATTGATAAAATTTATGACTTTGAGAATGGAGTCCGGATTGACCGCGGTTATTCGGTCCGTAATATCCTGGAATTTCGAACGGAACAGTTGGATCTGGTGGGGTCCATCATTGATGCCGCCGTGGCGAACGGGGCGAATGTGGTCGATCTCATCTCCTTTGAGGTATCCGAGCCGGACTTTTATTATCAGCAGGCTTTAAATCTTGCCGTACTGAATGCAATGCAGAAAGCAAAATCCATTGCCGAAAATCTGGGAATTACAACGGATCCCCTGTTACTTTCCATAACGGAGAACAGCGCTCCGCCCATTCCTTATCAGCAGAGCTTTATGATGAGGGGAGAAATTGCCGCGACACCGATCGAGCCGGGCACAAAGGAGATAGAAGCCTTTGTCACAGCTGAGTTCATGAGCGTGGGGCAGGTTCATCAGGGTTTATATGAATGCTGACGATATCATAAGAATACCGGATATGACTTCTGCCCGCAGCATAAGGCTGCAGCAAAATATATATCCGGTATTCTTATCAAGTGATTGCACTCTGCCATCCTGAGGTATATTCCCAACCTGTTTTGAATTACTGCCGCCTCACCCAATCGGCTGCCAGCTCTGCCCACTTATGTGCATTGTCGTTTCTTCTCATTTCCTCTTCGGAATAACCGACCGTCCGGTCGCCTAAGGATAATCCATGGGGACCATTTTCAAAAATATGGAACTCATAGGGAACCTGATTAACCGCCAGCGCCTTAATAAAATCGAAATGATCTTCTCTGGCAACCAGAGTATCCTCTGCCGTTGTCCAAAGAAAGGTTGGCGGCATTCGGAAGGTGACCCTCTGCTTCACATTCCATTCCTCAAGGAGGCTTTCCGGTGGTTGGTCCGTCCCGTACACCGTCCGGAACATCATATCCAATAAGGTATTCATATCCTCTGATTTTCCTTGATTATTCCTTCTAAAGCTGTTCATATCCAGAAGCGGATATCCCAGCAGTAATGTATTTGGCTTAAACCATGCAAAATCCGTTCCCAGTGCCTCCCGTAAATAGTCCTCCTGCCAGGTAGAAGCTAATACCGCAGCCACATGTCCCCCCGTTGAGAAACCGCAGAGGCATATTCTATTCGGATCAATCCCCCACCTGCCTGCATTGCTGCGGACAAGCATCACTGCCCTTGCCGCATCAAGAAAGGGGCTTGGAAATACAGCCATACCCGCACCAATGGAATACCTAAGAACAAAAGCACAAAATCCTGCGGCTAAAAACCGAAGTGCCACCGGTTCAGCCTCCTTCTCCGTAATCCCCATATAGGCGCCTCCCGGACAGATGACTACTGCCGGCCTTGCCGCAGTATTCACAGTCTCCGTTAAAAAATCCGGGATATATATCGTTATTGCCGCGCCCAGGTCTCCCTCCTGCAGCCGCAATACATCAACCAGCATAAGCAACACTTCCTCTGCTTTATATTAATTTCCAAGAATTCAGGTTTTTATAAGATAAAAGGGTACCCCGGTATCTTGGAACCGGAAATACCCTTTTATTACAGGATACAAATTGAATTATTGTCCTGCTCTTAATTTATTCTTCTTTTCAACGGCCAGCGCGATTAAAACGGTCACGATTACACCGCCCCATACGGTACCTAAACCGACCAGCATCATTATAACAGCTCCTGTAGACATAGTTCATACCTCCATTTATTGTTGTGCGTTTGCAGACCATTTTCTCTTATAGAATACCAGAGACGCTCCGATCATGATTACAACGATACCCCATCCGAATATGATATTTGACATAATACCTACTTTATCCATGGCGGATAATCCGGTAATGATATTGAAGATATTGGTGACTACAACTGCACCCAGCAGTAAGGGAGTAAAATATCTCAGCAGATAATCCCACCATTTACCGACCTTAAAGTCAGAGAATTCATTGGCTTCGCGCCTAAGCTCTTTAGTTCCGTAGATATAGCTGATCGCTATTACCTCCACCAGACCCAGGCCGGCAATAATGATATTCCCCACATATCCATCCACGATATCCAGGATGTAGTTAAAGCCTGCATAGCTGGCGAAGCAGGCACTTCCTGCAAAACCAACAATAGAAATAATGTTTACCAGCTTCTTTCTCGGAATATTAAACTTATCCAAGGCTGCAGTTGCAAAGGATTCCAGCATGGAAATACTGGAGGATATCCCCGCAATAAACAAGCAGAAGAAGAAAACAAAGCCTAATAATCCCTGAACTACGATATTGCCGGACATGGTTGAAATCGCAATCGGAAATGCGATAAAGGCAACGCCTGCACCGGTCCCAAAGGAAGTAAATTCCACACCCATCGTCGTAACCAGATGACCTAAGGTAGAGAATACCAGCACACCGGCAATCAGGTCAAAGCTGGAGTTAGCAAATACCGTGATAATCGCACTATTTACAACATCTGCCTTGTCATGGAGATAGGAACCATAAGCAATCATAACACCGACAGCCAGTGTTGTGGAGAAAAATACCTGTGCGTAGGCGGATACCCAGATACCGGGTTCCATTATCTTAGAAAAATCGGGCTTAAATAATGCTTCCAGTCCAATCGAGGAACCGTTTAACCGGATTGCATTCACCATAAAGATCAGCATCAATACCATTAACATCGGGGTAAAGATGTTTGACATCTTTTCAATGCCGCCGGAAATACCTTTTCTTACAATCAGCCAGTTACAAAGCCATACGATGATGATAGCCAACAGAATATAAATGCTGATACCTGCTCCAAGATCCAACGCATTATCAGCGCTGCCGGTAACCATACCCATAATCGGCCCGGGGTCCGAAAGCCAATTGACGATACCGAAGGCATGTCCCAGGGAATACACCATAAAGACAACTGATACCCCTATGATAGCGCAATAATAGGTCATAACAACAATCGGTACCATTACCTGAACCCAGCCGATTACTTCAAGCTTCTTCTTCAGATTGGCGAAGGCTTTTACCGCTCCGCCGCGAATCTTCCGTCCGTAAGCATATTCCATAATCATCAACGGAATTGCACAGGTAATCAAGGCTACGAAATAGGGCAGCAGGAATGCGCCTCCTCCGTTTTTGTAAGCCTGGAACGGGAATCTCCATAGATTACCCAATCCGATTGCAGCTCCTGCTGCAGCAAAGATAAACCCTTTTCTACTTTGCCAGTTTTCTCTCATGAATGTAACCTCCCATGATTATATAGTTTTTGTTATTGAGAAGAAATTTATTGATCCAATGGTCTTAATCGTGCGAGGAAATGTCTTAATACCGGAGGCTCGTAATCAAAGGTCAACCCAACCAGCTTATCCTTCTGCTCCATAACCTTTTTGAAGCCTTCCACAATTTCGTCCATATGGCTCTGAGTGTAAACCCTTCTGGGGATTGTTAATCTCACCAGCTCCAGGGGTGCGGGCTCCTGAATGCCTGTTAAAGGATTTCTTCCAAGTAAGAAGGAACCGATCTCGACCGCTCTTACTCCGGAAGCCAGGTAAAGGGCATTGCAAAGTGCCTGAGCCGGGAACTGGTCACCGGGTATATTCGGGAGAATCTTTCTGGCGTCTACGAATACCGCGTGCCCTCCGGTCGGATACTGGATCGGAACACCGATTTCCATCAGCTTATCACCAAGATATTTGACCTGGCCAAGACGGTATTTTAAATAATCCTCATCAATACCTTCATAAAGGCCCCTCGCTAAAGCTTCCATATCTCTGCCGGATAACCCGCCATAGGTAGCGAAGCCTTCCATCGGCACACATCGAGCCTGTGCACCCTTATAGATTTCTTCGTCCCTCTTAATTGCTATCATGCCGCCCATATTAACAATGGCATCCTTCTTAGCGCTCATCGTCAGGACATCCGCATAGGAGTACATTTCCTTAATGATGTCCTTTATCGGAGTATTCTCATAACCAGGCTCTCTCATCTTGATAAACATGGCATTTTCCGCAAATCGGGCTGAATCAATAACAATTTTCTTGCCGTATTTATCCGCCACTCTTTTTAATTCCTTCATGTTACCCATGGATACCGGCTGTCCGCCTGCGGAGTTATTGGTAACTGTCATAATAAAGAATGCGATATTCTCTGCACCGGCTTCTTCTATGAAGGCTTCTAATGCGGGGATATTGAAATTACCCTTGAAGTCATAGTATGTACCGGTATCGGTAGCTTCAGGAATCAGAAAGTTTCTGGCCTTTGCGCCGGATAATTCCACATGGGCTTTGGTTGTATCGAAATGGAAGTTACTGCAGACGTACTGTCCGGGAGTTAATAATAACGGAAAAAGTACCTGCTCCGCACCTCTGCCCTGATGGGTAGGAACAACATAGTCATAATCAAAAATATCCTTCACCGCATTGCAGATATTGTAGTAATTCTTACTGCCGGCATAAGCTTCATCACCCAGCATTAAGCCTGCCCACTGGTTGTCACTCATGGCTCCCGTTCCGCTATCGGTAAGAAGATCAATATATACATCCTTGGATTTCAGTAAGAAGGGATTGTAGCCTGCCTCCTTCAGCGCCTTCTTTCTTTCTTCTTCCGTTATGATGTGTAATGGCTCTACCATTTTGATTTTAAAGGGTTCTGCCGGATGTTTAACGATAGACATCATTTTATCCTCCTGTCAATGATTTATTATAGTGATAATAAATTATTATCATGGTGTAATTGTATACTGTTTTCGACATTTTGTCAATAAATCTATCAAAAATATACAACATAATTCAACTGGTATTTTTTTGAAATAAAAAAGAGCTGTGATTATATATAAAACAAAATATAATCATAGCCCTTTTTTAGACAATTTTTCTTATTCATTTTGATAAAAATACCTGTAAACCCTTCTGGTTTATTGCAGCGCCACTACCTCAATCTCAACCAGCGAGCCCTTAGGAAGTCCTGCGACCTGTACCGCAGAACGGGCCGGGGACTCCGTCCCGAGATACTTTCCGTAGATCTCGTTCATTGCTGCAAAATCCTTTAAATCCTGCAGAAATACCGTAGCCTTTACGACCTTGTCCAGAGAGGAGCCGGCTGCTTCCAATACCTCCTTCAGATTCAGAAATACCCGCTCGGTCTGGGCTTCAATTCCGCCCTCCACCAATTCACCGGTTGATGGGTCGATCGGGATCTGACCTGAAGTAAATAGGAAACCCAAACCGGTATCAATTGCATGGGAATATGGTCCGATTGCTTTGGGAGCTGCTGCTGCGTTAATCACTTTTTTAGACATAATGCGTATCCGCCTTTCCATTTTTATTGATTTTACCTAAATATCTGTAAACGGTTGCAATGGATATTCCTAATGCGTCTGCAACTTCGTTTACCGCACCTTTGATCAGAAATAGCTTCTCTGAATTCAGACGCTTCACAATTTCTACCTTTTCTTCCGCCGTTAAGCGCTCGATAGAAATCTCTCCCGAATTAGTAACTTCATTGATTATCCCATGAATCATGTCCCTCGGGGAGGAATGAAAGGCTTCAATGTTATTGTTGCCCTTTTCCACCGGTTTTACCGCCGGAAGAAATGCCAGTTTCTGCAATAGGTTAGCCGCCTCCTGATACTTTGACACATCAATATTGATGCTGAGCATACCTCTGGGCTTTCCGCCCTTGTCCAATATAAAGAAGCTATTGGATTTCAAGGTGGTATTATGCCTCGACATACCCAGGTAGTCAAGATAATAGGGCGGTCCTTCCTTTCCTTTATCCTTCAGCTTGGATAAGGCGAAACTGGTTATCGGCGCTCCAACCGTCCTGCCGCTGATATGACCGTTATGTATCGCTATGACAGAATGATTGATATCTTTAAAGTCATATAAAACCACTTCCGTATTATCGCCAAAACAGGCTCCTAAAAAATCCACCAGATGGATATAGGATGTAAAATCAAACTCTGAACTGATAATTATCACCTCGAATCTTTCATGGATGTAACAGTCTTTCACCTGTATTCCATAAATCACTGTTTCATTTTGAAAAATATCAGAATCTTATCTTAAGAATATTTTATCACCATAATAATTATTGTCAACTCCTTGTGAAAAATTAATTAATCTTATATAAAAATTAATTAATCCACGGTCTTTCCGGCAGCCTCCCGGTGCTACATCCCCTTCGCTATAATATCCGAATACCGGCTTTCATTTTTCTGGAACCAGGTTTTTGCGTAGGGGCAGGAGGCGGTAGCCTTCAGCCCGTTCTCCCGCAGATATTCGGCCACAGCCGACATTATCTGTCCGGCAACTCCCTGGCCTCTTAAGTTCGGGTCCACATATACACGCTCAATATTAATTTCATTGTTATTTTGGCGGACATAATTCGCCTCTGCCATCAGTCTGCCATCCTCATCAGTGCTATAAATACGCCCTTCTTCATATTTCCAAATCATAAAATTCTCCTTTCCTTATTCGGCAGTATCATTTTTATTCTTGATCTGTTTCAGCACAACAATCCGGTTAATATTGTTATTCGGCTCCCTAAACCGGCATCCATAAGTAAAGGCCCGGTATCTGCCTAATTTATTCTTTCTGACAATCTCTCCGACCAGATGCACATTGAGTCCTTCATAGTTATATAAAATGCTGATTCCCGAACCTATTTCCAAATCGCTTTTTAATACAACACCCATCCCAATGACACTGACATCCTTAAGAATTCCCTCCTGCAGCCTCTTTCTTCCGCCGCGGGAGACCGTAATCATCTTCGTAATCTCACCTATAAATACCCGGTAAGCTTCTCTTCTGTTAACCCGGGCGATATCTTCCTCCGAGCTGAGAAGATAGACCCTCATATCCATAATGACCGAAGTACTGACATTTATATTGGTATACATAAACACCCCGTCCTTTACGGTATATATAAATACCGCCTCTGTAACAAGACTGGGGTCAAGCACCTGATTATTATTCAAAATTGCAGGTATGATTATGTATTTACTGGATTTTGCGATGATATCAACATTCATGCTGTAGGTTTTTTCTTTATACATAAATCGGAAAATGCATTTTTTATCGGTTTCTATGTCAGTTATCTTCATTCGTGCTTCCCCTTAATCAGGTTTAAATTGGTAATTTCTTTGAAATCTACTTAAATATATTTTAAATATTTTACTATAACATCGTAATTTAGGGAAGGGGTATTTTATAAATTTCTAAACCATTCCTATGAAAAGAATAATCAAAGGGCAGGCACTCACCCGACCCTCCCCGCATACAAAGTACTATCAAATGTTTATGCAAACCCGGGTAAACAGTGCGAATTATAAAAGCATAATTCACGCTTAAAAGTTCGTGCCTGCGCCATCAAAGCGTATAAGCACGTTTGGCACAAATTCACGGGCATCGGCAGCACGGAGGTTTATATGGATCGGAGCTCCCAGGACAGTCCGGGCTATAAGCTCGAATCACAAATCCGTCTATCCTATGGCAAGGTGATATATTCTCAAACCTGCCACGAAAGAATCATCAAGAGATTATTATCGATCAATAGCAAGATTAAGATATGGCAGATCATATTATCCTCGATCACTACCGGCAGCTTTGTATTGACCGCGATTTCAAATGAGAAAATCTCAGGTATCGTAGGCTCCTTATTATCAATGTGCCTGCTCCTGTTAAATACGTTTGTTAAAAATTTTGAAATAGCAGAAAATGCGTCAAAGCACCAAAAGGCCTCTGATGCCTTATGGGACATAAAGGAAAAATACATTTCACTGCTTACTGACTTTGAACACCTGTCCCAGGAGGAGATCATCAGTAAGCGGGATATGCTGCAGAAGGAAACCTCCTCCATATATAAAAATGCCCCTCGGACGGATGCCAGAAGTGCACGGGACGCAAGGAAGGCTTTGAAAAAGCTTGAGGACTCGGCTTTTACCGACAAGGATATTGACGCGATGCTGCCCTCTTCCATCCGAAGGAAAAGCTCCGGATGCTAAAATAATCCGGCCAAATCCTCCGGCCGGATTATTTTAGTATTTCTATTCCTTTACCCTATACACCCTGCAGTCATCGGAGCGGTCCAAAAACCCGTATTCCACTAAGGTTCTTCGGATTGTCGGGAAATCGTCATGTATCCGTTTCAGGATTTTATTAACCTCCGCTTCAGAATATTCCCGGTCACGGACAAAATTCTTCATAATTTCTCCCAGGAGTATAATTTTCTTTTTCTCCTTCGCGGGAAATTGCTTTATGAAACCGTTCTCATCCATATATGCCTTCAACGTTTTCTCTCTGTCCTGATCCGTAATATTATAACGATCGTCCATCATTCTGGCTGACGGATGCACCTCCTCGATTCTGCCGCTATCGGATTGATTGATCGCCCGGTTAATTTTCTCTTCCAGGGATTGCATCAGGGCAAGGTAAAGCCTGGCCTGTTTTTCCTTCTCCCTAAGCTTAAACCGGTGGTTTCTGACTGTTGACTGCGCAATGCCTATTTCCTGGGCAATCAGCTTATCCTCCTTACCAAAGGACATCAGCTTCAGAATTTGCTGCTGTACATCGGAGATACCGACAAGAGCGGTTCCCTGCCGCAACAGATAATCCGCTGCAGTTCCATGGGTGTTTCTGCCGTGCTGTTTCACAGCTCCATATGCATCATATAGTTGATCACCGCTCTGATAGATCCGGCCTTTCACAAACCGTTCGCCGCAAAAGACACATAGGACCTCTTCCTTACTTTCTCTGTAACCCCTGACGATTTCATCAATAGAATAATTCCATAACAATTCGTTATAATCCATCACTGACCTCCCGGTTTATTTCAACAATTACTATAATAATATATACACCATTTCAATTGGTTTGTCTATATATTTATAAACATTTATTTTAATTGTTTGCAAATCCAAGGAGATTCTTGATAACCTTTATCATCACACCCATAAGCATTCGTCCATGCCCTATGGGCACTATAGGATTTCCCGTTCTCTGAACAGGCTGAAAACTGCTTCGTCGTAATCACAAAGCCTTTCCGATTTCTTGATTTTCTTCCCATACTTTGCAGCGTCAGAGAACACCGGAAGCATATAATACCATAACTCCTTCATCTTAAACAGGATATTTCTATCCCCCATGAGAACTCTCTTATAGCCTTCATAAACCGCATCATGAAAATCTCTCAGAACAGCCTTATCCGTTTTCCTGCAATGATTGATTGCATCGATCAATCCCGGATTGGCCAGCAGCCCCCTGCCAAGCATAATCGTATCCACCTCGGGAAAATCAATAATAAACTCCCTGTAATCTTGTACCGTAAAGATTTCTCCGTTGTAGCAGACAGGGTTTCTGCTTAGTTGCAGGGCGTCCCGAAACACTTTAAGATTGGGCTTGTTATGATAATAATCCTTCTGGATTCTGGGATGGATGATCAGTTCTTTTAGGGGATACTTATTGAATATCTCAATCAGGGCATAAAATTCCTCCGGATCATCCTTCCCTATTCTGGTCTTTATGGAGATTCCTGTTATCGCAGCCCCAAAGATCTCCTCCAGAAATATATCCAGCTCTTCCTTTTTTGCCAGGAAGCCGGAGCCTTTGCCTTTTGATACGACGGTTCCGGAGGGACATCCCAGATTCAGATTGATCTCATTATAGCCCATCTGTTTTATTTTTTTAGAGGTATGAATGAAGTCCTTTGCCTGATTGGTCAGTATTTGCGGTATCAACGTCTGTCCGGGATTATTCTCCGGCAAAATGTCATTCAGTTCCCGGGTGCGAAACCCCTCGCTTTGGTTTGCAACGATAAAAGGTGTAAAATACTTGTCTATATTATGATAAAAGGTTTGATGAACATTTCGATACACATATCCGGTCAGCCCCTCCATAGGGGCAAAATAAAATTTCATTCCGAGTAACCTCCATGCTATTCGTTTCCCTTCCGTCGGCTTAAGCTCCGGTATTCAAGGCCGGGATACCATCCCTTTTCTATCTGGTTCCTTTATACCCGTTAAGGAACCGTTCAAATTTATCCAGCGCAAGCTTAAGCTCCTCCACCCTCGGCAGATACACAATGCGGAAGTGATCCGGCTTATGCCAGTTAAAGCCCTTCCCATGAACCATAAGAACATGCTGTTCCTTCAGGAAGTCAAGAACAAATTTCTCATCATCCAGTATATGATATCTTTTGGTATCAATTTTAGGAAATATATAAAAAGCCGCCTTCGGTTTCACAGCCGTAATGCCCGGAATGCTGTTCAGCCTATTTGTAATGTATTCTCTCTGTTCATAAATTCTTCCACCGGGCAGCAATAATTCATCGGCGCTCTGGCGGCCGCCCAGTGCGGTCTGTATAATCTGCTGGGAGGGAACGTTGGAGCAAAGACGCATGGAGGAGAGCATGTTCAGTCCTTCAATATAGCCCTTCGCCCTGGTCTTATCACCGCTTAAGCACATCCAGCCTGCGCGGAAGCCTGCAATCCGATGAGACTTTGACAGGCCGTTGAAGGTAACCACCATTAAATCCGGCGCCAGGGCAGCTATGGAGATATGCTCCCTCCCGTCCATAACCAGCCGGTCATAGATTTCATCCGCATAGATGATCAATTCATGTTCCCTGGCCAGCTCCACAATCTTTTCCAGGATATCTCTGGGATAAAGTGCGCCGGTGGGATTATTCGGATTGATAATGACAATTCCCTTGGTTCTGTCCGTAATCTTGCTTTTGATATCCTGGATATCCGGATTCCAGTCGGATTGTTCGTCGCAGAGATAATGAACTGCCTTGCCGCCCGCCAGGGTAGCCGATGCGGTCCATAAAGGATAATCCGGTGCGGGAATTAAGATTTCGTCCCCATCATTTAATAACCCCTGCATCGCCATCGTTATCAGCTCACTGACACCATTGCCGGTATAGATATCCTGTATTCCGACATCCGGAAACCCCTTCAGCTGGCAATATTGCATGATCGCTTTTCTGGCCGGAAATATCCCCTTGGAATCCGAATAGCCCTCCGAACTGGTCAGATTCGCTATCATATCATGAATGATTTCGGTTGGGGCTTCAAAACCGAAGGGCGCCGGATTGCCAATATTCAGCTTCATAATACCAATTCCCTGTTCAATCATCCGGTCCGCCTCATCAACAACCGGCCCCCTGACATCATAGCAAACGTTATCCAGCTTTCTTGATTTCTCAAATGTCTTCATACTGATCTCCTCCTAAATAGTTTTATTCTTTCGAATTGTTGCAAAAAAAAGCCCCAAGCTAAAAACTTAGCTTAGGGCGAATAAATGATCCGCGTTACCACCTAAATTCAGAAGGAATCCTATTCCTGTCTGCTCTCACTCAGTACATATCCACATGCACATCGCATATTTCATCCGCATACTGATTCTGATATAACGGTCAGAGCCCGACGAAGTCTACTTATCATATTCCACGATGTTCGGTCCGTAGCTCAGAAACTGCTTCCATAATCTCTTCATGGGAATTTGCACCGTCCACTCCCTCTCTATGCTTCGGAAATTATGTACTCCTTTTCGTCATCGCTTATTGAAAGTAATCTTAAGCCCTGCAAACACATTTGTCAAGAAAATTCCTTCTCGATTTTACATAATCTTATTAGATTCATAATCTGCTGCTTTGCAGGCAATATCGCGGATGCGCTCATGGAGAATTCATCGAGTCCATATTCCAAAAGGGTGGGGATCGCCGTCTCATCTCCGGCCATCTCGCCGCACATGCCGACCCATTTACCGTGCCTGTGAGCTGCGTCAATGGTCATTTTAATCAGTCTCAGGACAGCCGGATGCATCGGATTATACAAATCGGCCACCTTCTCGTTCATGCGGTCCACCGCCAGGGTATACTGGACCAGATCATTGGTGCCGATCGAGAAAAAGTCCACATGGGACGCCAACTCTTCCGAGCATATGGCTGCTGCGGGAATCTCCACCATGATTCCCCATTCGATGTCATCGGAATAGGGAATACCCTGGGAAGCAAGCTCCTGTTCACACTCACGGACAATTTCCTTCGCTGCCGTAAACTCCTCCAATCCGGAGATCATCGGAAACATGATCCCAAGCTTCCCATAGCCGGAGGCCCTTAGGAGTGCCCTTAATTGGGTTTTAAAAAGCTCCTTCTGATCCAGGCAGAGCCGGATAGCCCGGTAGCCAAGGAAGGGATTCATCTCGCTCGGAAGCTTCAAATAGGGCAATTGTTTATCTCCGCCGATATCCAGGGTTCGGATGATAACTTTATTCCCTTCCGCCTTTTCTAATACATACCGGTAGCTTTCAAACTGCTCCTGTTCCGTGGGAGCGCTGTCACGGTCCATATAAAGAAATTCTGTCCGGAACAGCCCTACACCGTCGCCGCCGTTTTCCATCACCGGATGGATATCCTCCGGTGTCCCGATATTACCGGCAATGAGGATTCTCTTCCCTGCTTCGGTAACTGTCTTCACAGACACAAGCTCCTTAAGTCTTACCCTTTCTTCTTCATATCCTTTTTGCTTCGCCCGGTATCGTTCCAGCTCCTCTTCTCCGGGATTAATGATTACCGTCCCGCTAAATCCGTCCACAATAACCAGATCTCCATTCCTTAAGGCAGCGGTGATGTCGCCCATCCCGACTACGGCGGGTATCTCCATACTTCTTGCCATAATAGCGGAATGGGAGGTTTTGCCTCCGACATCGGTTAGAAAGGCTGTCACCTTACCCCGGTCCAATTGGGCGGTGTCCGAAGGAGTCAGATCATGGGCAACAATAACGGTATTATCTTTTATAACATTGAATTCTGATAGATCACCCTTAAGATTTCGGATCAGACGCCCGGTTACATCCTTTAAATCTGCCGCTCTCTCCCTTAGATAATCATTCTCTATCGCATCAAAGACCGCAGCAAACCGATCCTTCACCAGACTGACTGCTCCTGCCGCATTCATATGCTGTTCTTCAATCAGGGCAAGCACCGAGGATATCAGCTCCGGATCCTCCAGCAGCATAATATGTGCGTCAAAGATCGCAGCTTCTTCCTCTCCTACGGACTTCATCGTATGCTCTCTGATCTTCTCCAGCTGTTCCCTGGATTTCTCTACTGCCGCTGCAAACAGCTCTTTTTCTGCATCGATATCAGTAATCAGCTCATCGGTAACAAAAGCCTCCTTCGGAACATGAAGGAGAACCTCTCCGATCGCATATCCTTTTGAAGCTGCAATTCCACTTTTCATATTTTTCCTCATTTCTATACTGCTTTTTGTACAATTATTCCCCTAATCCGGAAGCGATGAGTTCTGCAAGGCCTGACAGCGCCTCTGCTTCATCCTCACCTTCACAGACCAGCGTAATCTCAGTTCCGCAGATAATTCCCGCACTTAAGATCCCCAGGATTGATTTCACATCAAAATTTTTATCTCCCTTAATCAGTGTGATCCTCGACTTAAATCTTGATGCCGCTTTGACCAGATTGCTGGCCGGTCTTGCATGCAGTCCCGATTTATTTATTACAACAATATTTTGTTTAACCATAGCTGTCCTCCTTCATTGCCAATCTGCTTCATCACATTTATCGAATCTTAACCTCCACGGTAACGGAATACCAGTCCTTGTTAAAATAGGTCTCAGCATATTCTATGACCTTACCGCCTTCATCCACCGTATTTCTCTTAACAAAGAAGGTAACTGTGTTCTTCTTTATATTCATCAGATTTGCAATTCTGCTGTCATTTACTTCCTTTATCGAGTAATTTTCCGTAGCTCCGGCCGGAATAATATTATGCTCCGCCAGAGTTTTGTAGAAGGATTTATTTTCATATATTTTTTGTGCCTGTTCGAAACTGAATATCCTGCTGTCCATGTAGGAGCTCTGATAAGCAATCGGCTCATTATTCACCAGACGGATTCTCCGGACGCAAACCATAGGCTGCCCAGCCGGGATGGACAGCTTTTCCGCTATGGTTTTGTTGACGATTTCCTCAATCCTGTCGACCTGCATATCTATCTTGTAGCCCTGCTGCAGCAGCTCATCACTGAAGCTGATGGAGGTCAGCTTACGGTTCATCTGCTTCTTGGCAACAAATGTCCCTAAGCCTTGTACTCCATATAAATATTCTTCGCTGATCAGATCATTAAAAGCCTTTCTGACCGTTATGGTGGAAACTCCATATTTTTTCTTCAGCATGGATTCACTGTCGACCTTATCCCCCGGCTGCAATGCTCCTGACTTAATGGCATTGATGATATCCTGTTTAATCTGCAAATATTTTGGGACCTTATATTCCATGGATTTCTTATACCTCCTAATATGTTAACATAACAACCTCAAGTCATTATAACATATTATTCCGAAAGTGCAAAGCCTCCCGCTTTATTTGCACTGCTATTCCGGAAATTTGGCTACCGCTGCCTTTGTAGTCTCTACTGCCCGGTCGGCCAGCTCCCTGACGGATAATTCACTGTCCGCACTCATGCTCAGTTCCAAAAAAGCCATAGTATTTAATCCTGCTACGGTATAATACTGCCCGGAGTGCCCGGCACAGAGCTCAGCCGCCACACGAAAGGGGGACGCTCCCAGCAGATCACAGGCAAATAGTACTTCTGCTCCAGGATGCTCCGGTATCTGAATATTTACCTTGTTTTGAAAGGAGGCCAGATCATCCTCTTTGGTCAAATCGATAAAGTACATCCCTTCCGTGGACCCGGCAATCATCTCAATATTTTGTCTCACACCTTCGGCATAGCCGCCATGCCCTAATACGATAATCCTCTTCATATCATCCTCCGTAATCGCTGTTTATGCATAAAATCCTGTTGCATAGCCTATAAAGGTCAGACCGCAGGCTATTACAAGAATTAGTCCCATTAATTTCAGAGGAGACCATTTTCTCTTGGAATATAAGTAGTAAACAAACAAGGTCAGGAATAAGGGCAGGATCTTCGGGAAGATGGAATTAAGCATCTTGTCCGCATCGAAGATTACCTGATTTGTCAGCAGCTCGCCCTTCGTAGCATCAAATACATCCCGGATAATCTGAACCGGCAGAGTGAAATTAACAAAGGAGGCCGTTAAAGCGCCGACGACAATCAGGCCCAGCACCGTCATGGTATCCGTCAGGGAATTCAGCTTACCTGCGGACATAAAGCCCTGCATACCTTCGATACCGGAGCGGTAACCCAGCTTAAACAGCTTCCAGCTTAAAATACAGGTTCCAAGCGGATATACCAGCATGTAGATTACCGGTCCCAGCCACCCAAGGGATGCCGCGGACTGTGAAATTGACAGGCAGATGGTCAGCAGGATCGGAATAAAGGTAGCTACCCATAAGGAATCACCGATGGCTGAAGTAGGTCCGATCAAGGCAACCTTGACGCTGCTGATTAGCTCCGGGGTGCAGGCTCCATTGGCATTGGCCTCCTCCAAACCGCAGACAACACCGTTGCAGATGGAACCTACCTGGGATTCCGTATTAAACAAGGTGATATGACGTTTTAACGCCGCTGCTTTATCTTCCTTTTTATCATATAATTCATCAATGACCGGTGCCATGGACTGTCCGAAGGCCATTCCCAGCATACTTTCCGCCTGCTGTGAGCATCCGTTCCAGAAAAACCAATTGAAGAAGGCTTTTTTTAATGTCTTGCTGCTTAATTTCTTCATAATCAGTTATCTCCCTTCGTAGCTGTTATGCTTGTACTTGCAACGTAATACAAAACTGCGGTTATAATTGCCACAACAGCAACTGCCATTGTGCTCAGATTAAAGTAGGTAATCAAAACAAAGCCGGCAAGGAAAATGACCACGTGATACTTTTTCTTCAGCAGGAAGGAAAGAATAATCCCCATTCCCAGGGCTGCCATCATACCGCCGAAGATCCCTAATGCGGTTGTAACCCAACCGGGGATTATGGAGGCAAAGTCACCCTGACCGGAGGCCGCTGTCATGGAGGTCAATACCAGGATTGCCGGAATGAAACGGCAGGCAAAGCCGATCAACTGACCCAGCACCAGGTTAGGTATAAACATTTTCCCGGTTTCCCCTGCTTCAGCGTATTTATTTGCCACCACATTGAGGGGCAGGTTCAATGCATAGGATATATTCCACATGATCTGACCGACCAATCCGCCGATCCCTGCAAATACAACCGCTAAGCCGATGACCTGCGTAATGTCCAGGCCCTTTCCGAATACAAGGGCACCGGCCACACCGATATAGGTGGCGTAGGATAAGTCCCAGGCAACCGCGCCGCCCGGTGTCACATTACCCATATACATAATCTGCAGGGAGATACCCACTAATACAGCGGTCTGTACATCCCCCATGATGAACCCGACCACCAGTGAAGCAACCAACGGCCTTCCTAAGGTATACCAGCCGATGGTATTACCCACGATCGAGCCGATAGAACCCAAATACACAAACAATGCAATTAATATCATCTGATAAATCTGCATAACTTCTCCTCCTCCGGATTATATAGATTTTTTAAATGCTTCCCAACTGGTTTTTGCCGTTGACGGCAATTGCTGGAACCATACGTTAATACCCTTCTCCGTCAATCCATCCATGCTTGCCACATCCTGGCCGCTCAGATAGAAAATCCCTGTGGCGCCGCTTACTTTATGGATCGTATCCTCACGCTTCGCCAAATTCCCCAGAATTACCTGCTCGGCCGAACTGATCACATCCTTGATTTCCTCCAGCTTACTTATAGATTTAACGATGACAAGCCGGTTTGCATTGCTCTCCTCTTTCAGCAGCCTTATTGCTTCCTGGACCGTAACAATATGTGTCTTATAGGATGCCGGCACCCCCATTGTCAGGATCGACTTCAGAACCGGATTCCTGGCGCTCTCATCATCAATCGCAATAATTTCCTTGATGGATAACGTCGGACACCATGCAACAATCGTCTGACCGTGGATTAATCTGTCATCCACCCGGATATAAGTCTTTGCCATTTTTGTTCCTCCTTTCCTTAAGATTTTTGAATTACTGCTCAATGCACCTTCTGATAAAGCCATGATTTTGCTTGATTCTTTCTTTGGCCTCCTCCTTACTTTTTCCCGTCAGAAGCATGACAATCGCTTCCTTGATGGAAAATCCGCTTAGCTCCAGGCTGTTACCGGCCGTTATGCTGTCGCAGCCGGTGCTTTCCATTACAATCCGTTTCGCCCGCTCCACAAGCTTTAAATTGGTAGCCTTCATATCCACCATCAGATTACCATAAACCTTCCCGATACCAACCATGGATGCCGTTGATATCATATTCAGAATGATTTTCTGGCAGGTCCCTGCTTTCAGCCGGGTCGATCCGGTTAAAACCTCCGGACCGGCATCCACTTCGATTGCCGTATCCGCATAGGCTGATAGCAGGGAATTTCTGTTGCAGGAGAGCGCAATTCCTTTCGCCCCGGCCTGTCTTGCATACTTTAGAGCGCCGATTGCATAAGGTGTCCGGCCGGAGGCCGCAATTGCAATAACAACATCCTTATTCCCTATATGGACTGCTTCCAGATCTCTGGCAGCAAGCTCCTCTGAATCCTCCGCTCCTTCCACCGCTCTGACAAATGCCTCCTCTCCGCCGGCTATGATACCGATCACTTCATTGGTGGTGGAAAACGTCGGAACACATTCCACTGCATCTAATATCCCCAATCTTCCGCTGGTCCCCGCCCCCATATAGATCAATCTTCCCTGATCCTTCAGAGCGGCGATTACCAATCGGATGCTCTCTTCAATCTGCGGCAGCGCCTCCCGGACGGTGTCAATCACCTTTTGGTCCTCCTCATTCATAATCCGAAGCAATTCCATCGTATTCATGGTATCCAGCGCCAAGGTTTTCGGATTCTGCCGCTCTGTGTTTAAATGATCTATTTTCATCTTATCCATAGTGCTTACCATAGCCTGTTCTCAATCAGGCTGGCATACATATAGGCTACGGTGTATCCGTGATTATTTGATTCAATCTGACGGACCTTTCCAATCGTGGAATAGTAGTCCCGATAAGGGAAGTCGTTAATCTCTCCCTGAAAGACCGAGTATTCCTTCAGCCCGGAATACCATTGCTCAATTTCTTCCTGCTCCAGCTGAAAGTATGCCTGCGGAAGAAAACCAACCAAATCCTCAAAGTTTTCTCCGTAGATTAACCGGAGGGAATGTCCTTTCTCCCGCAGACGCTTGACTGCGGCTGTGACCGCATCGTGGGTATTTACATGCCTCGGATGCATGGAACCGCGCCAGTGGGTAATTACCAGGTCTGCCTTTTCCTCCAGGAGATATTGTTCCAATCTCGCTGAAAATATTTCCTGGGAGGGCATATTACTTGACACATACCCCAGCCAGATCGTATCGCCGCCTAATTTTTCAGCAGCTCTTTGATTCTGGTTCAGCAGCTCCCTCAAATATTCACTCTTCGCCTCCTCGGTAGCCTCCGGGTCCTCCAGACGCCCCTGTGTAACATGGATATAGGTGCAATGTGCTCCCTGCTTCGCATACCTCAGCATTAAGGCCCCGCCCAAAATCTCAGCGTCCAGGGAATGGGCGCCGATACTGACCACTCGTTTGATATCGCTCATGATTGCCTCCCTCTTATAATGTTTTTTGATAATCTGCAAAGGTGCGGAAAACTGTGACTCCATGTCTTTCATAAAATCTTCTTCCCGGTTCGTCGGTCGATACAAAATACAAGTGATAGATTCCCCTCTTTTTCATTTCGGATTGCATGAGATCAAACAATATTCCGCCAATTCCGAAATTCCTCACCTCATCCTTCACTCCGATCGGACCAAACCGCATCGGGTTTCCGTCAATCATCCTCATACAAAAGCCTGCGATTTGCTGCTCCTTATCCAGCACCAGCAGAATGCAGGCCTCAGCGGTATTGTTCTGCATGGCAATCAATGCATTACGCTTCCAACCGCCGCCAAATTCCTTCTTCAGGAATTCCAGAAGCTCCAGGGCATAGCGATATTCAAACGGACGGAAGGAGAAGCCGGCTTCCTCTGCTTTGCGAAGCTTTTCCAGGGTCTCTTCACTGATCCTGTAGTTATGGAGATCCTTACACATGGAATAGCTTTCTTTTCCCGCCTGATAACCCATATTCTCAAAAAATTGTATCGCTTCCCTGTAATTTACCTTATCAATCCCTGGGAAAAAATAATTCGGGCTGTAGGCCCCCAGGGTGATGGTTTGGGCCCCCAGAGCCTTCAGCTTCGCTTCCGCATGGCATAAAAGCCTGGTTCCGATCCCTCTCCGCCGAAAATCACAGTCCACAAACATGACATTGATCCAGCCCTTTGTCGGTTCCAATCCGCGCTCCAGATAAGGAAATCTTCGCTTGGTTGCCAGTAAGAAGCCGATTACCCGATTCTTCTCTACGGCGACAAAGCATAGCCCGGTATCAAAATTATCATCAAATAAAGCTTGTTTACGGAATTTATGAATCGTAACGGTATCAAAGACCAGCAGCTTGTTCCATAAGGCAACCACTTCTGCTTCATACCTTTGGTTATAATTAAGTATTTCCATATATTCTCCTCCTTCTTTATTGATTTATATATTTCATGCTTGTTATATTAACATGTTAATATATTAAGTTATTTTATTGTAGCACAGGGATTCCAGTTATGCAATGGATATTATTTCAAACAATTACAATATTTA
Source organism: Bacillota bacterium (assembly GCA_023423335.1). Lineage (GTDB taxonomy): Bacteria > Bacillota > Clostridia > Lachnospirales > Lachnospiraceae > Mobilitalea. The sequence continues at coordinate 48,918 of JAFAFU010000021.1, forward strand.
TGTAAAAAAACAAAAGCGGCTGACTTCGGAATATTCCAAAGTCAGCCGCCGTACGTATCATGAACCTAATATCAGATTAATATTAATAATTCTCTTTTCTTACCTCAAAAAAGCTCAGAGGATGAGCACATACCGGACAGATGGAAGGTGCCTTCTTGCCCATCACCAGATGTCCGCAGTTGCGGCATTCCCACATGGTCTCCTCGGCCTTTTCAAATACCTTCTGCATTTCCACATTGTTAAGAAGTGCACGGTATCTTTCCTCATGAGATTTCTCAATCTTGGCAACCATTCTGAACTGAGCCGCCAGGGAGGTAAAGCCTTCTTCCTCCGCATCCTTGGCAAAATTCGCATACATGTCGGTCCACTCGTAATTTTCACCTTCAGCAGCATGAAGAAGATTTGCGGCAGTATCACCCAGCTCGCCTAGTGCTTTAAACCAAAGCTTTGCATGCTCCTTCTCATTGTTGGCAGTTGCCTCAAAGATTGCCGCGATTTGCTCATAACCTTCCTTCTTTGCAACAGAGGCAAAATATGTATATTTATTTCTTGCCTGGGACTCCCCCGCAAATGCCTCCCATAAATTCTTCTCTGTCTTTGTACCCTTTAAATTCATACCAGTCTCTCCTTTTATTATGTTTTAGACAATATTAGTAATCGTTCCTATTTATACTATAATATAATTCGCTTTTTGTCAATGATTTGATGAAAAATATTATCATTTATCAGAAGGATAAATGATAATGGATAAAAGGGAAGCATTATATATCAGCTGCTTCCCTTTTTCATGTTGTTTAAATTTTTTAACTTCAATCTTCCTTTCGGGTCTGTTGCAGTTTCTGATTATTAATCAGCTTAGCCGGATGATCATCAGGGATGCCCCTGCTCCATTATTCAACAGGATTGCCGAGCCTAAAATCGATGCAAACATCTGTAAGGATACCGTTGCTCCAACTCCTAGGTTGATTTCAATTTCATTTGTATAATTGGATAAGGATATGAGCGGCTGAATCGTTGATGCCGTATTGGGCGATCCGTTAATGACCAGCCGTGCTCCCAATAACAGGGAGGTCGTTGTATTAATATGATAGGAAATCCGGTAAAGGCCAAACGTATTGATTGTAAAAACTGTATTTGCACCATTTACCGTGATATTCGGAGATAACAGTTGCGTATTCGGCAGCGGGATCAGTGTTCCTCCTAATAAAACATTAATGGTTGAACCAATTGTATTCGCTGCATATCCTGCGGTGGCGGTCAGATTCGGACCGGGGGCTCCCGTCGGACCGGGGGGGCCTGCGGGACCGAGATCTCCTATGGCTCCCGTAGCTCCTGCATCCCCCGTTGGGCCGGTAGCTCCGGTGGGACCGATTTCTCCCTCCGGACCGGTGGGTCCGGTAGCTCCTATGGCTCCAACAGCTCCGGTTGCCCCGGTATTTCCTGTTGGTCCAGTGGCTCCCGTGGCTCCCGTTGGGCCGACAGCTCCAACGGCTCCTGCCACACCCGCCGGACCTGTGGCTCCCATGGGACCGATCGGACCGATACTTCCTGTGGCTCCCGTAGCTCCCGTGGCGCCGGTAGCGCCGGTAGCTCCTATGGCTCCTTCAGCCCCTTCGGCAGGGCCGGTAGCCCCGGTAGGACCGGTAGGGCCGGTCACCCCTGGAATGACAGGTGCACTAAGGGCTAATGCCATTTTTGAACTAAGCATCAGCTGGCTTTCCAAGGTGCCGTCCAGCATCTGCTGTATACTTTCATTTACATTAATTACATCCTCATAGGTTGCATTCCCTCCTGTTAATCCAGGCAGAGAACCAAGTACAAATTGCAGCTTTTCTCCTTCGGCATTTAAAATATGACTTAGTCCAAGCTCTTCCATTGCAATAGAGGATATAATCTGATTAATCGCATCCCCTCTGGACAGAGGAGGGCTAATTGTCGGAAAGCTGGGTTGTGACATATACATTCCCTCCTTCTAGCTTAACCGGATTATCATTAAGGACGCACCTGCAGAGCCTCCCAACAAAACCACTGCTCCGGCTAATCCAAATAACTCCAGTGATACAGTATCATTGGCAGCAATATCAATTAATATTTCATTTGAAAAATTCGATAACGTCAGAACCGGTGTAATGGTTGATTGTACCACCGGTGCTCCATTGATGACGATTCTTGTTCCCAGCGCTAAGGCCAGAGTGATATTCACATGATAGGATATTCTATATCGCCCTGCCTCGGCAATGGTAAAGGTATCATTCGTGCCATTCACAGTAATACCCGTAGGTAATATCTGACTATTCGGAAGCGATACTAAGGTTCCGGTGGATACAACCGTAATCGATGTACCGCTTGTATTGGCTGCAAATGCAGATGTATCCGTGATATTGGTCCCTGTGGGTCCGGTGAAGCCGATAATTTATGCTCAAACAATTTAATTAAAATAATAGAGAATTTCTTTTCGGCTAAAATCCGCCTGCTTTATTCTCCGCGACAGTGAAATATATATTTGTTGTTTTCAATAAAGTCTATCATACGTTTATACCGGTTTTCCAACTTGAAGTGTACTGTGATTTCCCCGTTCTCATGGATTAGAATGGTGTTCACCAACTCCACCAATATTCCTTGAGAAAGCGTCTGGATATTTTTATACTTCAGGAAAGTTTCCAGATACGGGTCCTCAAAGATAATACCCTCTTCCAATGTGATGATTTCATCCTGTATATGCCGGATGGCCTCTTTCAATTGTATTTCCTGCTGTTCAAACTTTTCTTTCATCTTTCTGTACTGTTCACGTGTAATATCACCGGTTTTCCAATCCATATAGAGACCAGAAATTAAGTCTCCGGTTTTTTCGAGCTCCTGCTCACGGAGTTTCAAAAGGCGTTTCAATCGCGCGGACTTTGTCTGTACAACAGGCGCCTGTTTGATGTTATTAAGAATTTCTTCCAGACTTTCTGCAAGCTCAATTTGCTTTTGAATAACAAGCAGAATGGTCTTTTCCAGTATATCAAGCCGCATTGTGTGCTTGGTGCATTTATCCTTTGATTTTCTCTTATAAGTGGAGCAGTTGTAGTACACTAATCCGTTTGAAGCCCTGCGGGTCATGGATTTGCCGCAATCCGCACATTTGAGGAAGCCGGAAAACAGATAATTTTCTGTTTTGCCGGGTGCGGTCCGTGTATCTTTTTCATGGAGCTCCCGAGCTTTTTCAAAAAGCTCTGAGGGTATGATTGCCTCATGTGTATTGTTCACCTGATACCATTCTTCTTCAGGAACATTCACCATATCATGCACTTTGTAGCTGATAACCCGCTGCCTGCCCTGTACCATTGTTCCGGCATACACCTTATTTTTCAGAAGCCTTGAAACGGAGGTTCCCGCCCAGAGCCCGTCATTTTCCCTGGAGCGGGGATTTTTATATCGGTATCCCTTTTTAACCTTATACAGCGTTGGATTGGGTACGCCCATTTCATTGAGCTTGCGGGCAATACCCTCTTTGCTGAGGCCCTTACCGGAAGCTCCGTCGCCATATACAAACCACCGGAAAATATCCCGTACAACTTGTGCCGCTTCCTCATCAATGACAAGAGAGTTTTTATTAGATGAGTGCTTTTCATATCCATATGGGGCGAAAGCCCCGATAAACTCTCCGCTGCGGCGTTTCGTGTCAAAGGTTCGGCGTACGCTGCTGGAAGTCGTATAAGCAAAACGGTCATTCATCAATCCATTGATTGGAACCTCCATCCCGTTAATCATTTCGGGATTCAGATAGGTATCCATTTTGGGATCCTCAAGTGTAATGAACCGGGTGCTGTGCAAGGGAAAGTAGTTCTCCAGAAAGTAGCCCTGATCGGCATAATTGCGAAAAGCACGGGCCAGATTTTTGCAGATAACACAGTTGACTTTTCCGGATTCCACATCATGTATCATACGCTGAAAATCAGGACGGTCATGGTCCGTACCTGTTTGTCCGTCGTCTGTATAATAGTCCGCAATGATATAATCTCCCTGAAAAAACTTCTCCATATATTCTGTAAGAATTTTTTTCTGATTTGTCACACTGAGGCTTTCTTCATTTCCATCATCCTTAGAAAGACGGATATAGAGTGCAATGTGCCAAACAATTTTCTGTAATACGGAGCTTCCATTTGTTTGGGATTTTCGTATGCGAGCCATCTTGCCTCCAATCCCGCATGTCAACAATATTATTGCGCCTTGTTATTGGTGAAATGTCAGCCTTGTTTTATGCGAATAAAATAATTTTCCAGGATTTCACCGAGCTTCGGGCCGTTATCGGTAAAGCACACTTTCACGGGAACACCACCGCAGAGAAAGCAGTATGGGTTTTTTATCTGCTCCAGGAAGTCCAGTATCTTCTCTTCATGGGGTAAATCCTGTCTTATGTGAATGGCGGATAACTCCACCAGTTCATTCCGGTTTATTGCCTCAATATTCTGCTGACTCATAACCGTGAGTTCGCTGTTTGTAATCATCATAGTTTCCCCTTTCCAGGAAGGAGAAAGCTGCATTAGAAATGAAGGTTTCCCCCATTTCTAAGATATGAAGATTGAGCGTCCGGTGTGAAAGGCATAGATACGGAAAACCTGTTTAAGCGCAGAAATGCCCGGTTGGACAGGAACCAACCAGGCATCTATTCTAGAGCGCTGTGCCTTTTGAGGGTACAAACAGCCGGGACATATCGACACCCTCTAATTCAAGCAATTTTATTTTTGTATGAAGTCCCCCGGCATACCCTGTCAAACTGCCGTTTGAGCCGACAACCCGATGACAGGGGATAATAATAGATATAGGATTATGCCCAACTGCTCCGCCGACCGCTTGACTTGACATGCTTTTCCGGTTCATCTTCGCAGCCATTTTTCTGGCAATGTCGCCGTAGGTGATAACCTCGCCGTATGGTATTTCACATAAAATACTCCATATCCCTTGGCGGAACTCGCCGCCGGCGGGAGCTAATGGCAATTCAGAAATGCCTGGCTTTTCACCGGAAAAGTATCTGTCTAACCATCTTTTTGTTGTGTCAAATACCGGCAAGTGGTTGTTCTCTGCCATAGCATCGGATATCGTGCCCCCATGATATTTTTGTCCCTCAATCCACAAACCCACAAGACTATTTCCGTCACTTGCAAGTGTAATTATTCCTGCGGGTGACGGATATTTTATTGAATAATACATATGGTACCTCCTATAATGTATTCCAAAGGTTAACTGTGGCATAACTGCGCCACGGCCGCCACGCTTCTGCCATGTTCCGTAATTCTTTTGATGTGAAGGGCTGCAATGCTTTTTTTACCCCCGCGTCTGTTTCGAGAAAAGCGTCAGGCCATTCCATAGCACGCATGGCAATATATTGGGCTGTCCAGCTTCCGATACCGCGGATAGCCGTCAGCTTTTTTATTTCCTCCTCCGGCCGGGCACAAAGATCAAAATCAATTTCTTTCTGCATGAATGCATATGCCAATTCGTAAATAGTATTTGACCGCGCAGCAGTAACGCCTAACGTACCAAAGTGATTTTCAATCGCTCCGTCTAATGCTAATATTTCTTCCGATGAGGGGAAGATATGGGTCAAACCCTCAATCCCGGTTTGAACAGGAGTGCCGTAAGCTTTAACAATTCTTGCGGCCAATGTACTTGCTGCTTTCACAGTAATTTGCTGTCCGAGCACCGCCCGCACTGCCATTTCAAATGCGTCGAAGCACCCCGGCACACGGATTCCCAAAACGCAGAGGCCAGGGCGGATATCGTTCATTACCTGAAGTGTCTCATACACCGCATCCGGATCGCAATACAAATCAAAGAGATGCCGTATCCGCGCTAATACTTGCAGCAGTACAGGCAGTAAAGCTTCACTCACAGTAACGCTCAATGCATTCTTTTTCGGTTTGTGGCTCACCCGAATCCAACCGTATACATGCTTTCCGGCGGCATTTTCTAAACGCACGGTGCGCATGTATTCACCGTTTTTTACAACCTCAATTCCCGTGATCGCACGTCCGGCAAGGAAGTTCAGCATTTTTTCCCAATGATAGGGCGGGCGGTAGCCCAATACTAAAGTAATGTTGTCGTTATGCTTTTTTTCTTCTGCGGTATGTTTCCGTAAAGCTGTGGGCGAAAGCTTATATTGTTTTTTGAAAAGATCATTGAAGCGGCGCAAGCTCCCAAAGCCGGCCACCATTGCGACCTCCAGTACTGGCAGATCGGTATCAGTGAGCAGATTTTTAGCGAGGAGTAATCTGCATGTCTGCAGATATTGAACCGGCGATACATTGTATTCTGCGGTGAACACGCGGCGCAAATGCCTACCGGTGCAACCAAGCTGCCCGGCTATTTCCTCTAACCTCTGTCCGCTTCCGCAGTTTTCTTCCAGCATTCTTGCCGCCCGGTAAGCTAAATTGGAGGTGGCGTCAGTGATCGAAGTACCGGGGGCAAGCTCAGGTCTGCATAAAAGGCACGGGCGGTATCCGGCTTGTTCCGCCTCTGCTGCGGTCGGGTAAAAGGTGCAATTTTCGGCTTTCGGCTGTCTTGCCCGGCATATCGGGCGGCAATATATTCCCGTAGACGATATCCCTACAAAGAAACGTCCGTCAAAGCGAGCATCTTTCGCTTTAAAGGCTGCATACAGACCACTGGTATTTTCTATCATTATTTTCACCTCCTTGCCTGCAAGCATGCGAGTGTCTTTCTCATACTATCCTCTATTCTGCTTTCATTATATCACATTTCAAATTAATATCTGGCTGTTTTCGGACATACAATCGTCTTTGCAATATAAAAAATCCCATTATGTATTTTATCATATACTTTCGCATATGTTAGGAGAATTGCAAAAGTATATGAATGATAGAGGTTTTTTCTGACCTTGAGCATAAATCTGTGCAGCCGTCGGTCCGGTGGGCCCTGTGGCTCCCGTGGCTCCTGTCGCCCCTGTGGCTCCTGTGGCTCCCGTGGCTCCCGTAGGTCCAAGTGCTCCTGCAGGTCCCGTAGGTCCTACCGGTCCGGTCGCTCCTGTGGCTCCTGCTGCTCCGGCTGCTCCGGTCGGCCCTGTAGGTCCCGTGGCCCCTGCTGCTCCTGCCGCTCCTGTGGTTCCCGTCGGTCCCGTCGGTCCCGTGGCTCCCGTGGCTCCGGCAGGTCCTGTGTCACCGGTGGCTCCTGCTGCTCCCGCTGCCCCGGTGGGTCCTGTAGGTCCTGTGGCTCCCGTAGGCCCCGTCGGTCCGCCGGAAGGTCCTGTGGCTCCCGTAGGTCCCGTCGGTCCGGTAGCCCCCTGCAGCTCTGAGGATGCAAGTGCACTTTGCATTTTATTCCGGTAAAATAACTGATTCTGGGTTATGGTATCCAGCATTGCTCTTACACTTTCGTTGGCTGCCAGTACATCCTCTACGGTAGCAGGCGGTCCGCTGATACCGGGCAGTGTTCCGATTATATATTGAAGCTTCTCTCCTTCTGAATTAATAATATGGCTTAATCCCAGTTCCTCCATTGCTATGGAGGCTAATATCTGATTCACAGCATCCTCCCTTGTTATGGCCGGACTGATTACTGGAAAATTAGGCATAGACATGTCAAATACACTTCCTCTCTAAAGATAACCTCTTGCTCATTGTTTTTTTCTTTCATTCGTTAAATTTTGCTTTTGCTATCTCAAACTGAGGATGGCATAAAACCGACTGGCGGTATGCCTCCCTGGCAGCCTCATACTTTTTCATTTGCGTGTAGCATTCACCAATATAATAAAGGGCATAAAAGCTTCCGCTTCCTGACCGGATGAGGTAATCTGGATTATTCTCTCCCAGAATAGTACAGTAAGTAAATGCCTTTAATGCGTCTTCATATTGTTCCATACGGTATAAAACCATACCTTTATAAAAATGCAGTTCCACATAATCCGGATATAATTCAATTGCTTTATCTATCCCTTTATATGCATTTTCCATGCTGCCTGTATGAAGCAGCATATCATACTTCAATTTATAGACAAGGGCCGGCGGTATGGTTCCCTTAATCAGGAATCCTGCAATGGCCTGGTTTATAAATTGAAAGGCTCTTTCTATATCATTTAGCCTGTAAAGTTCTGCGGCCAGATGATAATCGAGCCATGGATCTTCTTTCCCGGATGCCTTTTCCTTAACCAGAAGCTTCAGATTACGCAGCGCCTTCCGGCCAATGCAGTCTTCCAGATAGCCGTAATGCATGATTTCCAGAAAAGGGCATATCTTTGTTTCCTCCTTCCCCTTATCCATAATAAGCTTTTCATGGATTGCTCCCTGAAAACATAGGTCCAATCCGTTTTGAAATAACCTATGGTTATATGAAATATAATATTGCCTGTCATTTTCAGCTTCGGTCCCATATAAATGCAGCATTTTAACGGAATAGGCCGCTGTTGTCTTATTCTCAAGATAATTCTTCAGACTCTCCTTATTCCTGATCCGCAATTCTTCATCGGCATCCATCCACAGAATCCAGTCCGAGGCCGCCTTATCTATACTAAAGTTACGTGCTTTTGCAAAATCATCCTTCCATTCAAAATCATATATCTTTGCTTTGTATTCCAGACAGATATCCTTTGTTCGGTCGGAGGAGCCGGTGTCAACAATAATTATTTCATCTACTGCATCCTTTGCACTTTCCAAACAGCGCCGGATGTTATTTTCTTCATTCTTCACTATCATACATAGGCTGACGGTGCTCATGGTACAATTCCCCCTATTTCTTCAGGTCAATATCATTTTATGTGTGCTCCACTCATAATGTTACATATTTTACTGTATTTCATCACCATTAACCAAAGCCCGACATATGATATTATGAAAACGCAGTAAAAATGCTGCAAGCTTGCTTCATAAAATATCTGTCCTGGGAGTGAAGAGAAAAATGAGTACAGTCAGCTTATGTATGATTGTTAAAAATGAAGAGAGGACCATTGAACGATGCCTGAATTCTGTTGTAAATGTAATGGATGAAATTATCATAATAGATACCGGCTCTACGGACCGTACGAAGGAATTATGTTCCGGATACACTGAAAAAATATATGATTTTGAATGGATTAATGACTTTTCGGCCGCACGTAACTATTCCTACAGCTTTGCCTCCATGGACTATATTATGTGGCTGGATGCGGATGATATCCTGCTGCCGGAGGACAATATCCGCCTTCTGGAACTAAAAAAGAATCTTTCTCCGGAAGTTACCGCTGTCATGATGAAGTACAATACCGGAATTGATACAGGCGGAAATATTGTTTTTTCATACTACAGGGAACGGCTGGCAAAAAGGGAATGCGGCTTCCGGTGGAGAGAGCCCGTCCATGAATACTTACAGATTTACGGCAATATCATCACCTCTGATATCGCCATTACTCACGGAAAGTCTCTTCTGGCTAAGCATTCCACGAGAAATCTGGATATTTACGAAAGTATAATAAAAAGGGGACTGTCATTGTCACCAAGAGGTACTTATTATTATGCAAGAGAATTAAGGGATAACGGCAGAATATCGGAAGCCATCGCCCAGTTTGAGACTTTTTTGGATTCCGGGCAGGGATGGAAGGAGGATAATATCACAGCCTGTGGTGAGCTTGCCAAATGCTACAGCAAAATAAACTGCCAGGATAAGGTGCTCCAGGCTATGTTTCGCAGTTTTTCCTATGATCTTCCGCGGGCAGAGCTTTGCTGCCAGATCGGTTACTATTATCAGGAGCAAAAGGATTATGAACGCGCGGCCTTTTGGTTTAATTTCATCTTAGGTTTAAAAATGCCTGCAAAAACCTGGGGCTTTCTGCAGCCGGATTGCTGGAACTATATCCCGCTGATTGAATGCGCTGTCTGTTATGACCAATTAGGTGATTATAAAAAGGCGGACGATTATAACAATCAGGCTCTTTTATTAAAGCCCAATTCCCTGTCTGCCTTGAAAAACAAAGCTTACTTTAAAACAAAACTATAATAATTGTGAAGGGAGCAATCCAAATGTCCATGCCAACATTTCCAGGTATAAGTCCTGAAATCACACGAGAAAAAGCATTGAATATGATATTGGCCTCAATTGCCATGGAAGAACTTGCCCTCAGCCATATTATTAATGCCGAGGGTGAAAAGATTCAATATGTCCTGAAGGATTTATCCGAGGATATAAAATGCGGAGCCTCTCTTGAGGATGTATTGGCCGTGAATAAAAGTGTGGAGTCTTTGCTGGAGGTATTAATGCAGAGTCAGATTTTCTTAAAAAGCAAGATGGATAAGGTTCTGGATATTATGTCCTCCGGAATAGGCCCCACCGGACCTGCCGGTCCTACCGGTGCTATGGGTCCGAAGGGACCAAAGGGAGCTACCGGCGCTATCGGACCTGCCGGTCCTACCGGACCGAAAGGAGCTACCGGCGCTATCGGACCTATCGGGCCTGCCGGACCGAAAGGAGCTACCGGAGCCACCGGGCCCGCCGGTCCTCCCGGAAAATGTCCGAGATGTCTTGCCGCTTTTTCAGAGGCTAAGTCGGATTATTTATGGGATTGTTCCAGCCCATTTCCCTGGAAGGCGGATTTTATTACGGGCAGCTGCATCCGGTACAATCCTTCCGACTGCGGAGCAATCTTGCTGGCACCGGATAAATATTACAGCATATCCTTTTCCATCAATCTGCTGGCTGTTCGAAATTCAAGGCAAAATCTTACCATCAGCCTGACTGCCGGCTCTTGCGGAAAGCAAACAGATTTATTCACTTATTATAACCCGGATAATCTATATTGCTCTTCCCTTTTTACTGTATCCTCCGGTAATATTCTGTTCTCAACCCACGGATATAAGGAAGAGGTATCCTTATCCCTATATTTACTTGCCCCTAATTCTTTCCGGGCAGGGCAGTCCCATCTGTCTGTTATCAGCCAATAAAAAGCCCTATTCCCAGTGCGTAGTATAGTCTCGGCAAAACCGGGACTAGTACGTCTGTTGCACAATCATCGGTTCCTACATATCATATATAATAACCTATATCTGACCAATTAAGGGAGAAATAAGAGTGGAAAGATCAGCAAATTTTTCACTCGGCAGGTTTGTGTCTGCGCTGCAATCACAAACTTGTAACACGCAAAAATCAGCGCAGAAATGAGGTCAAAAATGAAATTTTGGCATAAGCTATGCAGACTGGCTTTTGGAGCAACGATTATGAGAATCGTTAAAAATAAAAAAACCCGACAAAAGAATCTGTTACATTTGTTAAACATAGCGAAGAAATTTATGGGAAATACTTATAGTGAAGCATTTTATGAGAATGCGGGAAAGCTGATCTGTGAGAAGGACAGCAAATGGATGATGTTTACCGATAAGCTTTTAGACGAGACTCACCCAAGGGTTATCCGGAAGCATGTGCTGAATGTCGGTTACGAAGCCATCTTTCATGGTATCCATAGAGTGGCAAAGATGAGTAAATTGCATGATTGCACTGTCCCCTGGGCAATTCTGATGGATCCGACCAGTGCCTGCAATCTAAAATGCGAGGGCTGCTGGGCTGCACAATACGGGCATAAGGTAAGCCTGAGCTATGACGATTTGGACCGTATCGTGAGTCAGGGTAAAGAGCTTGGATGTTATTTCTACTTATATACCGGAGGAGAACCCCTGGTCAGAAAGGCCGACCTGATCCGCCTCTGTGATGTCCATAAGGATTGTATCTTTCATGCGTTTACCAACGGAACCTTAATCAACGATGCCTTCTGTAAGGAAATGGTACGTGTGGGAAATCTGTCCCTATCCATCAGCCTGGAAGGCTTTTCTGAAACCAATGATGCAAGGCGCGGGGCCGGTACCTTTGATAAAGTAATGGCTTCCATGGATCTTTTAAAGAAGCACCGGCTGTTCTTCGGCGCCAGTGTGTGCTACACCAGCAAGAATATTGACAGCGTCACCTCGGATGAATTCTTTGATATGATGATTGAAAAAGGCTGCAGGTTCGCATGGTATTTCCACTACATGCCAATCGGAAGCGAGGCAAGGCCCGAGCTTCTCCCCACGAAGGAGCAGCGGGAGCATATGTATCACCGTATCCGGGAAATTAGGGATCTTAAGGGCGGCAAATCCATCTTTGCGATCGATTTTCAAAATGACGGGGAATTCGTCGGAGGCTGCATCGCCGGCGGCCGTGTTTACCTGCACATTAATGCCAACGGGGATGTCGAGCCCTGCGTCTTCATCCATTATTCCAGCGCCAATATTAAGGAGGTCTCTCTGCTGGATGCCCTGAAGCAGCCGCTGTTCCGGGCTTATCGCAGGAATCAGCCTTTTAACAAAAATCACCTGCGGCCCTGCCCGATGCTCGAGAATCCGGAGCTGCTGCAAAGTATGGTCAAAGCCTCAGGAGCTGCATCGACCGATCTTCAGTCACCGGAGCCGGTAGAGTCCCTATGCGGCAAATGCAGTGAATACGCGGCTGTCTGGAAAGAGAAAGCGGAAGAGCTTTGGACAAAGTAAGAGGCATATAGAATGCGTCTTCTGCCGCAGATAATCTTTAAATACAGGCTCCGGCAGATAAGACAGTTAATTTTCATATGGCAAAAGGAGGGATGCCCACCCGCTCCCTCCTTTTTGCCATATATAAATATAAACAGATGATGGGGTATCTGATAAAAGACCGCAAGCCGTCGGCACTATTCCAGCATTTCTTCCAACAGCGTAATTAGTTCCTGGGAGTATTTTTTCCCTTCATTTCTTAATATTTTTATTGCAATATCCATATCCCGTGATTGCTTATAAGGCCGGCCGGATGTAATTGCATCAATCGCATCGGCAATCATTACAATTCTGGCGTCACGGCATATTTCATTTCTCTTTAGTCTGTTTGGATATCCGCTTCCGTCGAGCCGTTCATGATGCTGTAAAACAATATCCGTACATTCCTTTGAAAGATTAAATGGTATAAGGGAACTCATACCCAGTTCACAATGCTGCCGCATATAAACCATTTCTTTTTCAGTTAAAGGTCCCGGTTTTTGTATAATGGATTTTGGAATCAACAGTTTACCTACATCATGCAGAAAAGCTCCCAATCCTATATTCATAAGTGCTTCGTCACGGTATCCCAGCTCCACCGCCATCATCAGCGAAATCATAGCGACATCAATCGAATGTGTATATAGCCAATCCACATAGTTACCCAATGCATTGACGTAGATCCACCATGGCTTAGTTTTAGACTCAAATATGATAGTGCTTAATACCTTATTCGATTGCTCCAGAACCAGATCGTTACGGATATTTACTCTTTCTTTAAATGCCTGGACAGTCGAAGTAAGAATAACGCTTTGTTTGTCATCAAAATTGATTAGCTCTTCTGGACTATAGTTTCCAAGACTTTTCAGCTTAGCAATAATTGCATCCGTCATTTTTTGGCCTTTACTTAGCAGCAATCTCCCGTTTCTATCGTAAATATCTTTCTTCGCAAAATACTTGGGCACTTTTACTAATTCCTTTCTTTCGGCGTTGCTAATGCATTTTATCCTATACTGCTTTGATAATACATCATTTTTAAAATTATGTTACATTTAATAAATTATAAGTTCCTACAATACAAGCGGTTCGAGCCGAATTTTTTTGAATTTTTTATATATTCATCTGTATACAACTCTATCTTTTTTAGATAATATAATATGTAAAAGATACATTAGAAGGAGAATGATAATTATGACTGTAGAACCGATAAGGGAAAAAGCCAAGATAAAGCAACTCTATCAATATCTGAACGGAAATGACCCTAAGTATGCGTTGATCTTTAAATTCGGTATTAATACCGGCTTGAGAATCAGTGATATTATATCGATTAAGGTGCAGGATATTTTTAATGAAAAACTGCAATTTAAAGAATATCTTATTGTTAATGAAAAGAAAACATCAAAGGAAAAGAAAATCAAATTAAATGAAACCTTGCGAAAATGCCTTTATAGCTATGTGAAAGCACAAAATCTTGCTTTAACGGACTATCTTTTTCAAAGTCAGAAAGGCGGTTATTTAGGAAGAATCCAGATTTACAGGGTGCTGAAGGAAGCCGCAACGGTAATAGGCATTGAAAACTTTGGTACTCACAGTTTAAGAAAAACATGGGGTTATTGGACTTATAAAATATCGAAATACAACATAGGGCTCATTATGGATACCTTTAATCATAGCTCGGCTAACATTACACTACGCTATATCGGTATCAATCAAGATCAAAAGGATGAATTGTATTCTATTGTTCAACTATAAAAAGTTGTTTTTCACGTGAATTTATTAAATTCTTCCTAATAACATAATAACCGACATTATAACTGATGTGTTGACATTCCGATATGGATAGTATAAAATGATACTAAATAAAAAATGAAACAAAATTTTAACAATGTTTCATTTTATGGTTTAATTTTCCATGAACAGCATTAAATTCTGTGCAGGAGAAATTGTTTTAAGCGAAATTATTCCTTCATAAATACAAAGCAGCCTATCAATCATTTAAGGATTGATAGGCTGTTAATTTTAATAATTAAATTGTTGCTTAGGAATCCCCCTTTACTTCATAGTCGAATACCTCATCAATCCTGACACCGAAGGCGTCGGCAATACGGAAAGCAAGCTCTAGGGACGGTGAATACTTACCGGCCTCCACAGCAATTATGGTTTGCCTGGAGGCTCCGGTTTTCTCGGCAAGCTGCTGCTGTGTCATCTCATTGGCAAAGAAACGAAGCTTTCGGATGTTGTTTGTAATCATGATTTTCTTAGCCATGCTTAATTCCCCTTCTGTAAAAATATAGCTGAATAAATCCCTCAGCCAGTGACCCTGTACAGAATGACACGAATAAAATGTTGAGCATCACTACGGGGGAATATCCTAAGACAATAGACACCAACGCCGCAACAAATCCCATACCGGCAATGACAAAGCTGAATTTCATGGCTTTAAGACTGATCAGCTTATCCATCTCGTCCTCCACCATCTCCGCACCAATCACCTCTTCTACCCTTTTATCCCCATCTTTCCCATTCTGTCCGCTTTCTTTCACAGCAACCGCTGCGGCAATCAAAACATGAAAAAGAATTTGGGTAACGACAGAGACGGCAATACCGATACCGATAAATGCAAGGATTGTCAACGCCCAAAATTTCATATCCTCCGGAGCAGCCATACCCGATTGATACCTGACAGCCGCATAGATGCCGTATGCAGCCAAAACCAATATTCCGGTTATTATTGATGCGATTATTCTCTTTTCCTTATAGGACATATGAAGCACACTCCTTATTATTTATTATTATTAGCTTTATTATTGTTATTGCAGTAGCTGTTATTGTGGAGCTGCTGTTTTTGCTGCTGTCGTTATTCCCGCGTTACCATTACTTATAAAAGAGCTTTCTTCTTATACATTATTGATGTATGCGAATAGCCACGCTTCCTTTTTTGTGCCCTGTTTCCACATAGCGGTGCGCTTCCGTAATCTGTTCAAGTGGATAGGTTCTGTCAATTACAGCCCTCAGCTTTCCGGCTTCGATCAATCCCTTCAGAAAACTCAGATCTTTTTTCTTTTCATCGGGCTTTCGCAGACCGGTTGCGGCAAAAATAGCCTTTCTACTTCCAAACAGCGAGGTCCGGAGCATATTCCACATAATTTTCAAGGACGGAACCGTACAAAGATAGATCCCATCCGGTTTGAGTATGCCTTTGCATTTGGAGTACGTGCTTTTGGATACGGCATCAAAGACAATATCGTACCTTTCACCGGATTTTGTATAGTCTTCTTTTGTATAGTCAACCGCTCTGTCAGCTCCGATCGCTTTCACCGGCTCAAGATTCGTCGGACCACAAACTGCTGTGACCTCTGCTCCAAAGCATTTGGCAAGCTGTACGGCATACACACCGATCCCTCCGGAGGCCCCGATAATAAGGATTTTTTGACCAGGTTTAATGTTACCTCTGTCTCTCAGAAAGGGTAATGCGGTTAACGAGCCTTCGCTTATTGCCGCAGCCTCTTCAAAGGTTATGCCGGCCGGTTTGATCGTGAGTGCTTCCGCTTCCGACAATACCAGGTATTCGGCATTGGTGCCCATGTTAACACCGGAAGACCCGTAAACTTCATCCCCTGATTGAAAAAGCGATACCCCGCGGCCTGTCTTCTCGATTACACCTGAAAATGCGTCTCCGGGTACTTTTTTAGGACGGATAAGCCCTGTAAAAAATCGTGAGATAAAGGGGTCTCCTTTTCGAAAGGCACAGTCCGCCGGAGCCGCCACCGTTGCCATAATCCTTATCAGCACCTCATTATCTCCGGGTACCGGCTTTTCCGCTTCCACCAGCCGAAGGACCTCCGGAGGCCCATATCTCCTGCTTATAACCACTTTCATAATACAATCTCCTTCCTTCTGGAATTCCGCCTCATGTAAATATCGTCAAAACATGTCTCTATATTTTCTTGTTCCTTCTAGTATACATATTGTATCATTGTTTTTACATATTGTCAAATATTTTTTACATTAAGTATAATATTCCTCTGAAATATACCATATCCCTTCTGTTATCACAGCTTCCCCTGCTGTATCATCAGCACTATATCAGAAATATGAAAATAAGGGCTTCCAGATATGAAAATCTCCGACCGCATATCGGAACGATACTCACATACTTGGAAGCTCTTATTTTTCCGGCCTTTCGCCCTCTATAAATGACAAACTCAAATTCCATGTAACTGATTCTCAATAATTCTAACGCCTTGATCCGTCCCGACAATAATCCGTTTACACTTATTCAGGAACAGGCCTGTTTCAACAATCCCTGTAATTGAATTAAGTTTTTCGGCTATATCCTGTATGTCCATTGTATTCTCAATGGGTATATCCATTATATAATTTCCATTGTCCGTTACATAGGGTTTCCCGGCTTTCATTCTGAGCGCCGGACGGAAGGAAAATTCTTTTAATCTCCGTATGACATACGTATACCCAAAGGGCAGAACTTCCACAGGCAATGGAAAAGCTCCGATCCTTTCAACCAACTTATTTTCAGCCATGATCCAAATGACCGTTTCAGCCATATCGGCAACTATTTTTTCTCTGAATAAGGCCCCGCCCCCGCCTTTTATGGCGTTAAAACAAGGATCGATTTCATCCACTCCGTCAATAGCCAGATCAATTCTATCTACCCTATCAATGGATATTAAGGGAATGCCGAATTTTTCAGCTAATTTTTCCGTATCCTTTGAGGTCGGCACCGCTTTTATATCCATTCCGCTTAAGACTAATTCACTGACCTTTTCGGTCAAATAATAAGCAGTCGAACCCGTTCCCAGCCCTAGAATCATACCATCTTCTATATATTCCGCAGCTTTTGCGCCGGCAATTCTTTTTTGCTCCATTACTCCTTCCGTTAAGGACATTATCATTCCTCCGTTTGTTTTCCTGATGCAGATGCTACCAACACCGCACACATATTCGTCTTCTCCAGGATCTTTATTTTTGCATTGCAAAATCACTGCTGAAGCCAGGCTTAACGTACACCTTCTTAACCGGGCTGTAATCGGAGATTTTATTTCCGCCAAGGTACAGCTCCTTAAGGTTTGATAACCCCTTCAACGATGTGATACTTGTAATTTTATTCTCCTTCAGATATAGCTTCTCCAGTAAGGTAAGCTTGGCTAACGGCTTTAAATCACTTATTATATTCCCGTTCAGCGATAATAACCGCAAACCCTTCAGACTTGACAGGGAGCTAATACTGCTGATCGTATTCCTCTGCAGGTATAATGTCTCCAGGCCGGTCAGGCTTTTGAGCGGTTGAATATCAATAATTTTATTATTATCTAAAGCCAGCTGACGTAGTTTTTTAAGATTCTTTAAATCATCTATTTTACTGATGCTGTTCATGCCTATTTCCAAGACTTCTAATCTCGTCAAACCCTTTAAAGCCGTTATTTTTGTTATTTTGTTCTCTCTCAGATAAAGTTCCTTCAGCTTTGTCAGGGAGGATAGGGCGCTTATGGAGGCCACCTGATTGCCGTTCAGTGACAGGACCTCCAGCTTCGTCAGCTTCTTCAGAGCACTGATATCCGATATTTTATTGCGCTGAAGATACAGAACCCGGAGATCTTTAAGGCTCCCGACTGCTGTGATATCTTTGATCTCCAACTGCTGTGCATCCAGATATTCAAGGTTTGTCAAATGCTTCAGGTCCGCCAGACTTTTTGTTCCCTGGGGCAGCTTCAGGCGGTAGATACTAAGCAGGTCCGACACCGTTAAACGATCCGTCGGCTTCCCCAGCTTATCTCTGACCGCTTTTTCAACCGCGGCATCCGCCAGCTTAACATATGGGTTGCTTTCCTCCTGCGGTTCATTATAGCTGTTCATCTTTTCTACAATTGTAGTCCATCCGTCCAAATGGTACTTTAATCCATTGGCATCGGTATAATCCGGTACATTAGCAAGACTCCAAAGTGAGATTCCACCCAAGCCATAGGATTTTGCAAGATTGATCTTGGCACTGATACTGTTGCTGTCCTCATAAAGAATGATGTTCCAGGACTGGTCGGAGGAATTGTAATATTGTATGTAAGGACTTTGCAGCTCATTATTGTAGCCGTATGTTATATTCTTACCGTAACCGTCCGTATTATCGACCCGTGCCTTGATCGACTTATAAAGCGGAGTAAGTCTTCCTTTTCTGCTGAGGCTGGAATTATCTAAGCTCTCCCATTCTTCTGCGCTATTTACGTCGAACTGCCATTGAGCGCTGTCAAATGTGATCTGAAGCCAGACCTTTGACAGCTTTGCTTTATCGGAAGCCGCACCTGCCATTTCATTCAGGGCCAGCCTTACCATATTGACAGGGGCCATACTGCTCACAGGCTCCAGTGCGTTATAGCCTGTGTACTGCTGTATCTGATCCTTCCGAAGCCTTTGTGTAGGCTCATAATCATGGGCCATCAAAATAACGCGGTCCGCCGCATCAATAATATCGGCATAATCAAAGCCGTCATAATATAATCCCGGATTAACAGCCACATACAGCTTGTTTTTCAGTGGTGTCAGCTGTGCCTTCAGCTCCGTTAAAAACTGTGTAAAATGCTCGCTGATGGGCTTACCCTCATAAAGCAGGGGCTTCTTATCGGCATTCGTATTCCGCAGCCCCTCAAAATCAATTACCACACCATCAAAATATATCCCCTTCCCCTGAGAGATATCGCTTTTCATCGTATCGAGAATAGCCTGAATCATGGCCGCACGTTTATTCTCATAGGGTAGCAGCAGGATGCAGTCACTACTGTCCATATAAATGCTCAGCTGAATGGATTTTCCTTTGCCGCTTGCATATTCCACCGGTTGAATAAAATCAGACGGATAATAAAAGCCTGTATTTCCATTCTTGCCTTTTGTTATATTCAAGGCTCCCGGTTCTTCTGAATCAATCCGGCTCCAGGCAAAGCTTATGGAATCCAAAGCATCGATATAATTTTTTATCTGCTCGGAAAATACTGCATTTGACGGATAGAAGGCATGAAGCGTGCCGTTTTCTGCGGCGGCCGTTTTTTCTGGTTTTATGATACCAGAGGCGGCCGCAAGTAAACATATGCAGATTATGACTAATCCTTTTATCCTCCGGTTGGTGCAGCGATAATTCTTTCGGTTTCTACATTTCTTCAATGATACTTCCTCCTTACAAAACACCTAACACCTGACATTCTTCCTCTTAAAGCCCAGACGCCCCTTATCCGTTTCCTTTTTGATACTCAGGAAAGCATTGTATGCAGCCGGTACTTCACCTATCCGCTCTGCCGTACGTAATGCCTCCTCATGCAGGGGAATATAGGATACGCCCACGGCTATGACAAAACGATTCATTGCATGTTTCGTCCTGCCCGGCTGGGAGTGTATGGTCTCCTCGACCATTTTCAGCATAGATAACAGCTTGCTTCTTTCAAACTCGCTGTCCTTCCTGGAGCCGATCAGCCACTCATAGCAGCTCCAGCCCGCTGACATAACAAGCTCTCTGCCGTCGGCGATAAATTTATCCGCAACCTCCTGGGCAAAATCGGTTTCCGCCAGGGTTACGGCAACAATAAAGTCTGAAATCATATGGAAATAAGCCTTCTCAATCCAACGGTCAAAGTCTGCGGGGATCATGCTCTTGGGGTCTGCGACCATTCCGGCCAGATACATCGCATCATAGTTTCCGGTTGCATATAATTCCTCGGCAAGAGGCTGGTTCCTCTTGGTTTTTTTCACAATTGGCTTCATGGCGCCGGTAGCCACACCGAAAACCGGTTCTTTGGCCCCCTGGCCCACATAGTATTTCTTCATTCTTTCACTGCCCAGTGCTTCTAACTCGCTCATAATCTCTGCTAAATTCATATGGGTTCCTCCTTATCGTTATTCCGGATATACCGCTTTGTTTATCATTCTTTTCTCTCAAAAATCTTTGACCTTATGAATACCGGCCATATTATTGCTGAAAAAACAGCTTATCTCCATCTTCGTCCACATAGGACTCCAATAATCCGCTGTCCATATGATTTCCAAGGAAATTACGGCCTGCGGGCGGTTTCTCCAGGTAATCCCTGCGGATTTCTTCCTTTACTCTGCGGATTTCTTCTTCCAGATCTTTTGCCGAAAGCCTGGCCGCACCCTGCCCCAGGATAATTAATTGTTCTACCGCATCCGAGGTCGCAACCGTTATTCTGTGCTTCCGGTCAATTTCATGAGTTACCTTCTCAATATACATATCGGCAGTTTCCGCTTCTTTTGTATATACCACATGAATACCGTGATAATCCTGTACCTCGCCGACTCCTCCCCTCACCTTATAGGCATCAAACACCAATATCAGGATACATTTTTTAAAGCCATTATAATTGCTTAGGATATCCATCAGTTTATTTCTTGCCGCATCTATATTCTCTTTCGCCAAATCATTCAATTCATCCCAGGAAAATATGATATTGTAACCGTCTACGAGCAGATACTCCTTCACCGCATTCTTCTCTTTTGCATCGGATGTCTGACCTGTCCGTACCTTATCCGGAACATTCTTCTCATATCCCAGGCTGCTATAGGAGGAGTTCCTTCTCTGCTTGACGGGTCCGTAGGTTCTTGCGAAAATAGCTTCCAGTTCCTTATCCTCCTGCAGGGAGCCTGCCTGTGAAGCTCCGCCCTTTGCCGGAGTAATCGCTTTCCGTGATTCCTCATGCTCTTCCTTTTTTTCCTGTTCCTTTTCTGATTGCGATTGCCACCCGCTTTCCACATGCATATAGTCCTGTACTTTATCCCATTCCACAAGAAAGCCTGCCCCATGGGAGCAAAATACGGAGCCGGTCGGATTATCCGGGTCCCTCTCACTGTCATAACCGATTGAAGCAATCACCTCCTCGGCATTATGGCAGGGTTCATAGCCTTTGAGAGCGCATATTAATTTTCCTTTTCCTCTGGTATAAGCATTTACTTCCGTCTGATATCCCCGCATCGTTGCCACCGGAGCACTTCCTGTAAGAACAGACAGCGCTCCGTCCGTCTCGGGAGGATGAAAGCTGCCGGACATCCGGCTGATATCTGACATGGCCCTTCCCAAAGCTTCCGGAGGAAGCTCAATCCTGAAATTATAATAAGGCTCCAGAAGCACACTTTTTGCTTTTTTAAGCCCCTGGCGCACAGCCCGGTAGGTTGCCTGCCTGAAATCTCCGCCCTCCGTATGCTTTAAATGTGCCCGGCCGGCGATCAGAGTAATCCTCATGTCCGTAATCGGTGAACCCGTCAGGACCCCTATATGCTCTTTTTCCTCAAGATGGGTCATAATAAGCCGCTGCCAGCTGCGTTCCAACTCATCCTCGCTGCAGGTTGAATTAAAAACGATTCCGCTTCCCGGCTCACCGGGCTCCAGGAGCAGATGGACCTCCGCATAATGCCGCAGGGGTTCATAATGTCCTACGCCCTCCACCGGCTCCAGGATCGACTCTTTATATACGATATTGCCAGAATCAAATTCCACCTCCACGCCAAAACGCTCCCGGATAAGGCTTTTTAGGATTTCGATCTGTACTTCTCCCATCAGCTGTATATGGATCTCTTTCAGATGCTCCGACCAGACGATATGAAGCTGCGGATCCTCTTCCTCCAACTGCCGCAATTTCGAAATCATAACATGGGCATCACACTCCGGCGGCAGCGCAATCCGAAAGCTAAGCACCGGTTCTAGGACCGGCAGGAAAGGCGCTTCCTCAGCTCCCAATCCTTCTCCCGGATAAGTCCGGCTAAGTCCCGTTACCGCACATACATTGCCTGCCGCAACCGCCTCCGCCGTATCATATCTGGCGCCGGAATAAATCCGTATCTGGTCAACCTTTTCTTCCCAGACAGAGTTTTCCTGCCGTTCTCTGCCGTCTGCCGCCTCCTTTTGGTTGGTAAGCGGCATTTTCACCTTTAAATTACCTCCGGTAACCTTCATATAAGTCAATCGGTTCCCCTGCTCGTCTCTAGCTATCTTATAAATCTTCGCTCCAAACTGCTCCGGATAATGGATACAATTCGTATATTGCTCCAGGCCCTTAAGAAAATCCTCCACGCCCTCCAGCCTCAGGGCTGAGCCAAAATAGCATGGGAATACCTTTCTTCCTGCGATCAATGCTCTGATATCCTCTTTCTTTATCTTCCCGTTTTCCATATAGCTCTCCAGCAATGCCTCGTCACACATCGCCAGATTCTCCATCCACAGGGTCCGCTCCTGATCCGTACTAAAATCCACACACCCGTCATTCAGGCGTTTTTTCAGTTCTTCCATCAATGTCCTGCGGTCCGTTTTGTCCATATCCATCTTGTTCACAAACAGATAGGCAGGGATCCGATAACGTGCCAGCAGTCTCCACAGGGTTTCCGTATGTCCCTGTACGCCGTCGTTACCGCTGACCACTAATATTGCATAATCCAGCACCTGCAGCGTCCGCTCCATTTCAGCCGAAAAATCCACGTGCCCCGGTGTATCCAATAAGGTAACTTCCATATGACCGGATGTAAATACTGCCTGCTTTGAAAAAATCGTTATTCCTCTGGCCCGTTCCAGCTCATAGGTATCCAGAAACGCATCTTTATGGTCTACCCTGCCCAGTTTTCGGATACTTCCGGTCAGATACAGCATACTTTCCGCCAGAGTTGTTTTCCCCGCATCCACATGGGCTAAAATCCCAATTACCAGCCTTTTCATTAAATATCTCCTGTACCTGTCTATTGTATGATACAAGTCAGTGATTGATCTGTTTTGTATCGGTAATTCTCTGTTCATCCTCCATGATTAATCATAAATTATATGGCCGAATAACGCAAGGCAGTTCTTTCATTCTGATCGAATCAATCTGTTTTTATAACCATATATCAATACTAACAGGAATTGGTTTATACTTCCATGGGTTTATTTGTATTGAATTAATAAATTCTGGATATTATATCGGTTTAAGCTAAAAATTTTACTAATAAAATCACAATTTACCATGGAATTTCTTGACATTGTCCAATAGAAAGATTATACTTCGATTATAAAATTAAATATGGGAGGTATTTTTCTATGAAAAAGGCTTTAGCTCTTATTTTAGTACTTTGCATTACTGTATTTGGAACCAGCTTGACCGCATTCGCAGCAGATGTTTCAATCGCACCGGAAAATCTTGGACGTGGCGCAGGCGTGGCTACCGTAACCGCCAATGCGGACGGCTCCATCACATCCGCAACTTCCAACATTTCTTTCTATCTTCCGGAAGCAGTTCAGGCCGGTGAGACCGTTACTGTTCATGTAACAGGCTCCAGCGATGGCGACTTCAGAGTATGGCTCATTGACGTTAACGAAGTTACAAACTCCGACATTTACCAGATGTCACAGAATGATTTTACCTCAGGTGAATTTGATCGTACTTTTGATCTTACTGCAACTGCGGAAGCTACGGAGATCTTCTTTAAGGCTCCTTCCTGGGATGCAGCAATCAATAACCTGACCATCGCTTCTCTTTCTGTTGGAGGCGAAGATGCAGCAGACGTTGCTGAAGAAGCAGACGTTGAAGAAGTTGCAGAAGAACCCGCAGCCGTAGAAGTTAAAGAAGCTGCTAAGCCGGCAGCCGCAGCACCCAAGACAGGCGAGACATCAAACGCAGTTGTTTACATCGCATTAGCTGCTATCGCTGCAGTTGGATTTGTTGCAACCAAGAAGAAAACTGTTAAGGAATAATTGAGACGGGGTTCATTTTGGACAGAATCAAAGCAGTACATAATATGAATTGGTAATGAAACCACCTTTCAGGCAGGGATTTTATAAGAATTCCTATCTGGAAGGTGGTTTTTTCTTCAAAATATCAATCTCAATTATTTTCCCGACCTCATTAGCAGCTTTAAATTATCTTTCATATTCCTCCGCAACCTTACGTCCAAGATCGGGATAATTGGTAATCATAGCATCCATTTCCTGCTCACATAGCATTTGCATATCTTCTATCCCATTCACAGTCCAAGGCCGTATCTTGATGCTCCTCTCCCGGCATTCCTGAATAAAATTCGGATATTGCAGATTATACAAGGCGGGATGCAGGGCCTCTACTCCGTGCTTTAAAGCATATTCCGGCATGTCCAGATGTCCGTCCTCATATAAAAAGCCTGCCTCGATGGAAGGATTCAGCTTCTTTAGCTTCATCACGGAATAATGATTGAAGGAGGAATATATGACCCGCTCCTCCAATCCCATCCTTCTGGTCAGTTCCATTACCTTTTCCTCCAGGTTTTCATAGAATACAATTCCATTCTTTAATTCCACATTAATCATTAACTCAGTATCCTTTATCAGGCGATATACTTCCTCCAGGGAAGGGATTCCAACCGCACCGTATTCCGGATATTTCTTATTTACATTAAGTCTTTTTATTTCTTCATAGGTAAAATTCTTAACCTCTCCCTTTCCATCACTGACACGGTTTACCGTCTCATCATGAATAATAACAAGCTGTCCGTCCTTCGTCATCTGCACATCCAGCTCAATACCATCAGCCTTCAAATCAATTGCTTTTTGAAAGGCCGCCAGGGTATTCTCGGGGGCATATCCGGAGGCGCCCCTGTGGGCCCATACCATTGTTCTTTTCATTTGCTTCTCCTTTCCGAAAATGCCTCCTCCTTCGTGCTCTTAAACAGGATCTTTATTCTTATACTCGGGAAAAAGCGGGGCATCTTCATCAGAATACACCCGCTCATTTTCACTGTTTATTTTCCCTATCTGTTCTGCAATTAATCATAATTTTAATAGTTTTATTCCTGCTGTTATCATTGCAGGGAGTATTCCAAATAAACGATACTGCTGTTATACTGTTTTCCATCCCACTGGGTATATGCAAGTTCTTCGCCGGACGGGCCCCAACAGGTAATTGCATTTGAGGTATCCACCGCAATCTGGGTAGACTTTCCGGTTAACATGTCATAAAGGTGCAGGCCGCCAACCATAGTGCCGTTTCCGTCCCCTTTCCTGTTGTAGGCAATCATCCGCTGATCAGGGGACCAGGATACTCCGCCAAGCTCGGCTCCTTCGGCGATCGTTTTACCGTCTTTTCCATCCCTGTCACAAAGCAATAGAAGCTGTTTTGATCCGTTATCATTATACTGTAAAACCAACATCTGATTTTCATCCGGAGCGGGATATATTCCAGACACATTCGTAAGACCCAGATTTACGGTTTCTCCGGTAGACAAATTCAGTGCCATCAGAGTATTATCATCCGCGGTATTGTAGTAGAACGTATCTTTTATCTTTCTGATCACATATACCGCTTTTTGGTCCAGTTCCTCCAAGGCAGTAATTTTCCCATCGGTACCGGCATAATAGGCTCCATTCATATAACCTGCTCCGATCACAGTATCTTTATCCGCCCAGTTGGCACTGCCGACATTTCCCACTGTTTCGCTCATAATACCAAAGCTTTTCAGGTTCTCCATATTAAGCACATAATAGGACGGATCACCCAGGCTGTTTCCGTAGTATA
Organism: Bacillota bacterium; assembly: GCA_023423335.1. Classification (GTDB taxonomy): domain Bacteria; phylum Bacillota; class Clostridia; order Lachnospirales; family Lachnospiraceae; genus Mobilitalea. The sequence continues at coordinate 74,935 of JAFAFU010000021.1, forward strand.
ACAGGTTCTTCTTATCCGGGGAAAGCCTTGCACCTCCCAGGTTAAGTTCTTCCTCCTCAGCTAGCAGCTTATATTCCTTGGTATTAAGATCAAACAGATACAGGCTTCTCGGATAGAGATCCGATAATTCTTCCAGACTCATTTTTTCCAGAGACTCATTTTCCTTCGAGACAATCACCGTATCCGAATCCAGCCAATCAGAGATTTCCAGCTTCTCATAGGTGTCAATCCTGATTACGGAAATTTTAGGCTCGTCAGCGTCACTGTCGGTATTATCATCAATAATTGTGATAGAACCTCCGGGCTCCTGTATGGTAACCTTATCTCCTTCGCTTTTTGCACTGCAGCCTGTTACAGTCATTAATAAAATTACTGTACCTATTACTTTTGTTATTTGTAATTTCTTCATATTTACCTCCATTATGGCGCTTTGCGCCATCACAAAATCTGATGAAGGAAGCCGCTTTGTGAAGATGCTTTTTCTTTCCGTGTGAAGATGCTTTTTCTTCACACTAAGCGCCTCCTCGATATATAGCTTATCAAGAATTTGTTTCCATAGAATATACAATTATAGCTATCCTGTTAACAATTGTATCGAAAATGTAAACATCATATTATGAATGTAATTCATATTCATGATCTTTTACTCCGCTCCTATATAGCAATCGAGCTTGCATATATTCATTACGTTATATTATATCCACGAACCTGCTGCGTGTTCGTGATATCCGCCCGCAGGGACGGCATAACCGTACATTTACACTTTTATACTTTATTTATGACCTTCGGAAAGGTAATTCTGAAGCTGGTACCTTCCATGCCGGTATCAAGCAGCACAAGGGAACCGCCCATTAATTCCGCATGTTTTCTGGCAAGTGACAATCCTAACCCGGCCCCTCCATTCTCTCTTGCCCTGTTTTTATCGACCGTATAAAAAGGTTCAAACACTTTAGAAATATGTTCCTGGGGAATACCGATTCCGGTGTCGGATATTTCAATATATACCTGATGACATGACACATAGGTTTTAACAAAAATGGTCCCGTTTGTTGTATTATATTTGATGGCATTATCCAAAAGGTTTATCAGTACGATAGTCAGGCTGTCCTTATCCCCTTCTATATAGGCTTCGTTCAGTTTTGCATTCAGTCCTATACCGAACTTATCCATCCTGCCTTTTAAGCTGCTTAATACCGACTCCATCACCTGCTTTACCGCCAGTTTTTCCAGCTTTAGTTCAAAATCATATTTTTCCAGGGCGGACAATTGCAAAACCTTATCTACCATTTCATACAAACGTCCGGTTTCACTCTTAATATTGGTGATAGAAGTTTGTAAAAGCTTTTCATCGTCCGGATACATTTCCAACAGGTCAATATACGCCTTAATTGAGGTTAAGGGAGTTTTAAATTCATGGGTTACGTTACCGATAAACTGCTTCTGCTGCTTATCAAGCAGGGATAATTTATCGACGGCAAGCTTAAGTTTATTCTGCTCGGCTTCCATACCCTGTATGGTTTCCATGATTTGCCCGCTCATTGCATGAATTCCCCGGCTCAATCTGCCGATTTCATCCCTGCGCTTTAAGACGGCGGTTTCATAATGTCCTTCCCGTATCCGATCCACCATCTTGCCAAGCCTTATGATGCCGGTAGCAAAGGAGCTGTAATATATATTACCAAGCAAGAAGCTTAAAACAAATAACCCTGCCCCTATATAGATAAATAACTGTCTGATGTCGTTATAAAATGCCTGGTGCTCCGACAAAGAATAATAAAATTGTACGACACCCACCGGCTCATTTCCTATTCTTATCGGGGTCAGGTAATACAGGGAATCTCCTTCCATCAGATACGCAGTCTTGTTATTCAATGCATAGTCCAGGGTTTTCTTTATATTGTCCGGCTCCGCAGCCCTCACCTTTTTACTGACCGGTTCTCCCTGCCTGTCGTATAAAACCAGGGACAGACCGCTGATTAATTCCAATTGCTCTGCAAATTCCTGACCCTTTGCCGACAGAAAGGTCTGCGGCATCTTATTTTCTTCCGATAAAATTCTCTGAATAAAATACGTATTTGCAGTCTTCGCCTGTCTGGCCAAATACTGTTCATATTGACTTTGCTGGTTATTTTTTATACCCCGTAATACCAGCAGACTTAAGAAGAAAACCACCAGAAGCAGCAGGACAGCAAGAAACAGGCTGAATTTTATTTTTATACTAATTTTCACTGCGGCCTCCCAAGGCTTTATAGCCAATCCCGTATACCGTCTGAATTACATCATCAAATTCCCCGCCAAGCTTCTTTCTGATCCGCTGGACATGAATATCCACCGTACGTGTTCCTCCGAAATAATTCATTCCCCATATCAGATCAAGAAGCTGCTCCCTCGTGTAAACCCGGTCGGGATTCGACAGGAAAAGAGCCAGCATATCATATTCTTTGGGTGTTAAATCCAATGGTCTGTCTCCTGCAAAAGCGGTCCGCTTACCCTTATGAAGTACGATTCCATCCAGGCTGACCTCTTCAGACTCCTGCTGCTTTGCTGCTTTTTGCATTCTGCGCAGCAGGGATTTTAAACGGGCCAGCAATTCCCGCATATCAAAAGGCTTTGTTATATAATCGTCCGCCCCCAGCTCCAGTCCCAGTATTTTATTGACGATATCCTCCTTTGCCGTTACCATGATGACTCCCATCCGCCCCTTATCCTGAAGCTTCTTAAGGATTTCATATCCGTCCAAACCAGGAAGCATGACATCTAAAATAATGGCATCCGGATGAAACTGGGCCAGCTTTTTCATAGCGTCCTCTCCGTGATAAACAGCCTCTGCTGTATAGCCTTCCCTTTTCAGCGCATAAGTAATAGCGTCAGCTATCTTTTTCTCATCCTCTATCACCAGAATTTTTTCCATCAATACACCACCATTTCTCTAATCACTCATAAACCATATCTTATTATTTAGTTAACAATCGTATCTTATTATAATTGTATATCCTTGGGAAAATAGTTTCAACAAAAATAAATAAGCTTTTTCCGGATTTGCATCTGCGGTAAGAAAAGTATCGAAAAAGCGGGGTATCTTCGTTTGAAAATACACCCGCTGCTTTTCTAATGCTTATCATTCAGTTCAAGGCACCGGGTCATATAGCCCTTCCTCGATTACTGAGTAAGTTATATCTTTATCCCTGAAACGAATTGTGATGGTAAAATCCGTCTCAGGCAGCTCTTTAAATAAAGCCACATCTGTTGCACCATAACCGGTTGAATATTGGCTGCTGCTATACAGCCATGAGGATGGCTGTACTTCATATAGCTTTACTATTCGTCCTGTCACTGTTTTATGTCCGTCGTCAGTCATCCCATATACATCTTCGGTTACTGCTCTCAGCGCTTTACCTTTTGTATGGTTCAGCCGTATTACCCATTCTCTGTCCGTTTTAGGCGCATCCGGATCCAGTCTCTTATAAAAATTAATCATATCCAGACTTGTTATATAATCAACATCTGCCGACTTAACAGGCATTCCTATTGCAAATATCCAATATAAGAAACTTAAAATAATCAGGATCACTCCAAACCCTACAGCCACAATTTTTAAAACTTTTTTTATTGTTTTTCTCTTTATTTTAAGGAGAAAATTGATTTCCTCTTTTGAGGGAACCGGAGGCGGAGTGTCCATCGGTGTTAGCATTTGTTCATAAACTGACCTGCAATCGGAGCAGGTTTCCAAGTGACGGCCTATATCATTCCTGGTCTCTTCGCTAACCAGGCCGTCAATATAATTCGGTAAAAGATCCCTCACAATATAGCAATTCATGTTCGAAGCACCTCCATAATTTTTTGTTTCGCCCGGTAGAATGTTGTGCGGGCCCAGTTTTCATTTTTGCCGAGTATCTCACCAATTTCAGCAAATGAAAATTCACCGGTAAGGCGCATGTGGATTACTTCCCTCATAGGTTCGTTCAGAGAGTGAATGGCCTTATACAGGGATGTTTTATCATGTCTGAGCACAGTATAACTCTCCGGTGTTACCAGTGCAGGGATATCATCCGTCAGTTCTATCGTTTGATGCCTGGCCCTTCTATTCAGCTCCTGATACCACAAATGTTTTGCTATCTGGCACAACCAAACCGACAGCTTGCAGGTTCCGTTATAATTTCCGATCGATCCCATGGCACGATAAAACGTTTCCTGTGTAAGTTCTTCCGATATACCGCCATCATGAGTAAGACTGAGCAAATATTTATAAACACTTTGTGCATATTCTTTATAAATCTGCTCTATGTCGTGACCATTCACTATCTCACCTCCTTGCCTCTGTTTATATATCCGAAAAAACAGGCTTTCGTTACAACCCATTGTAAAAAATTCAATCGAAAAATGCTATGCCGAAAAACCGCAAAGCTTTGAACGTTTTTATTCTTTTATCGTATCCGGATGCATTGGAATTTTACAGAAAACAATTATTATGTATTTACTATTACCGAATTGTAAATAGAGAGGTGCCGCTTAGCTATCTGATTCCATGTTGGCAGCTGCTCAAATGTATGTATAGCATTTGCTTTAAGCCGGGCTCTTAAGCTATCGTCTTTAATCATGGACACGATTGCATTGGTAAGTTCCAGGGTATACTGTTCGTCATCAATTTCAAAGTGACCCTTTTTATTATCATAGTTTATTTCAACCAATATGGAGTTGTAATTTTCTTTGAGAATTTCAGACGGACCTCCAATTTTTGAGGCAACGATCGGTAACCCATGTGATAATGCTTCGGCAATCGTTAACCCAAACGGTTCATAGATGGACGGATTTATGAATATTTGTGCGTTTTCATACAAACATGAAATAATCTGTTTATCATAAACATTCTGAACTAATATTATTTTTTTTCCGCTTAACTTGAGGGAATTAATTCTATTTAAATATTCTTTCTCGATTACAGTCGAATCAGCTGTTCCTGCACATATCACAAACTGTATATTGTAATCTATTCTTTCGATTGCATTCAAAAGATAAACCAAACCTTTTTGCCTGGTCAATCTCCCTATGAATAAAGCATATGGAATTTGATTATCTATTTCCAATCCTAATTCAGATAACGTAAGGTTTGACTTTTGAGAATAATGGTCTGCACCATTATATATTACATGTATTTTTTTCGAATTAATACCTAAACGGTTTGATAATGAGGTCTTTACCGAATTTGATACAGCGATAATCGCATCTGCTTCTAAATATGCCATCTTCTCAATCCAAGTAGAAAAGAAATATATATTCGCAACAACTTCTTGTTTCCATGGGCGTTCAATGTCAAGAGAATGACATGTAATAATCAGCGGCTTTCTTGATAGTAATTTAAGGAGTACTCCAGGTAAAAGTGTCGACCAGGTATGGCAATGTATAAGATCAAAATTTCTATTCTTTGTAATTATATCCTTGCACCAATCCAGCATGCCTGACATAAACTCTGTTTCATTATTGAAATTATCAAGCAAATTATTCGGAATGGAGGTAACTGTTAATCTTTCTCCGCTAGTATAGCTTTTCTTTCCTCTATATATAACATCCATATGTAAAGCAGGACAGATCTCAAGTAAATGTTCCGTTAGATTTGCCAAATGTATTCCGGCGCCCCCATATACATAGGGAGGATATTCTTTTGTGATATAGAGGATTTTTTCCATATCAAACCGGTTCCTTCTGTCTATGGATATTATGGTGATAATAGTTATTTAAAAACGGATGAAGGGTATCCTTCGTTTCATAAATATGATATTCCGGAAGAATAAACCATACGAACGCATCATGTGATCCTTTTGATACACTTGGATATCTGCCTCTTACTGTCTCGTAATAGGGTTTTTCCGCATAAAGCGTTCTAAGCGCGTCAACCAGTTCATCTATATGCTCCGGAGCGCATTTTGCAAAACACTTGAATTGGAAGCCTATACTCCTATAGGTAGATATCGTTGCAGTATATATGTTGGCTTTATCCGGTGAAGATTTCATTTCTATCTGTTTATTGACCGGCATTTTATCTTTCTCCGAAAGCCATTCATCCATTCCGTCTTTTACATGCAACACGAAATAATCAACAGCAAATTCCACCTTAGGGACTACGATAGAAATATTAACATTTACCGTATCGTAAGCCCTACCCGGTTCGGCAGGATCAGAATTGATTTTTACAGGGACAGGCTTGGTTTTAACAGGGTTAACTTCCGGAAAAACATATTTTTGAGTGCTGTTTAATTTATGCAGCAGATCCGTATTATCGGCTATTTTACCATTGCAATATATAATATTTCTACCTTTCAGGAAATCAGGTACTACTTTATCCAGATCATTGCTAAAGGTAACTAATATGTACTTATTTTTGTTATGTGAAATATCATTTATAATATAGCGATATTCTTCACTGAGGCCTCCACGAAATGTGTCTGCTTTTTCTTTATATCTTTCCGATAAGACAACGATTACTTTTTCTGCCTGCCTAAGACAAGTAGCCATCATTTCCGCGAAATTAATCGCTGATTCCTCTTGCATTTTCATTACGTCGCATAATGCATCGTAACCATTTATTCTCAGGTCAGCCACTAACTGTAAAACCTTCTCATCCGGCTTATCATTAAGCCAGGAATAAACTACAAATATCATAAATTCTCCCCATGCTAAATTTTATTTTATTCACAAGTATATTACTTTTATATGAAACTAATTTCGAGCCATAACGATAAGCAGCATCCGCTTCGCATCATAAATATTAAATAGAAAGGTCAAAATAAAATTAACATATTCTCCCTCTTGTGTCAATATAGCTTCTATTATAGCTTCTACAGTAAAACACTTTCATTATAAATGGCTGTTTTCGCAAACCAAATTTTCTCAACTCAATCAAATACTTGGCGCCGGAAAAATGCACGTGCTTTTTTGTCCAACATTATTTTAACATAAATTTCAAAAAAACGCCAACGTACCTTAAGCATTCAAAAAAGGCCATCTCCATCGAGATGACCCGCATGATTCTCATATTCAGGACAGGAATGTGTTTTTTACAATATCCGCCAGAATTTTAGCAGTTCGATTGATACCGAAACGGCTGCTGTCAATCATAATGTCATAACCGTCATAGGCATTATCCACTTCCGGACAATAACGGTACCGGTAATTCTCTCTGGCTTTGTCCACATCCTTTATCATTTTCTTCGCAACTTTGAGATCCATTTGCAGGACATCAGTACAGTTTTTTAATCTGCTCTCATAGGGCGAATAGACAAAGATATTCAGACAACGGACATAATCTCTCAGTACACTGCCAGCACACCGGCCGACAATAATACATGACTCTTTTTTGGCAATATCACGTATAATATTAGTCTGAACATTAAAAATCTCATCCTGTATATTTGCAATCCCCATACCCAAAGGATACTTTCTCCGGAAGAAAATCGAATTGGAATTTTCTTCTTCATTGCTAATGACAGGAAGGGGCTGACCCATCCGCTTTGCTGTTGCTTCAACGATATCTCTGTCATAAAATTCAATCTGTAATTCTTCTGACATCTTTTGAGCGATTGAACGGCCAAAACTGGCAAATTGCCTGGAAATTGTAACAACATAGTTTTCCATAAAAATCCTCCCTACTGCCGATGCCTGCAAATCCCGGCATCAGCACAATATTTGCAGAGTGAATTGTTTACAATTCACTTGAAACAGACCCCTGTTCTTTCTTCTCCTATAAAATAATCTTCTCAGGACATACGGGATGCATCCCTTGGCACCCGCGGGTGCTTCTGCATATATCTGACCAGGGAAGATATAGTGAAATTAATGATGAAATAGATGATGGCCGCCAGCCCAAATAATACAAAAACATCCGAAACATTAATCATTCCCGTACCATTATATTTATTGGCCGAGCTTAATAATGTCTTTACTCTCGACATCATCTCAATCACTGCAATATTGGCCAGATAAGAGGAATCCTTAATGGTCGTGATGACCTGGCTGAGCAGTGTCGGTATAATATTTCTGTAAGCCTGAGGCAGTACGATATAGATCATAATCTGCACCGTGTTGAAGCCTTGAGAATGTCCGGCTTCAAATTGGCCCTGAGCCACAGAATTCAATCCTCCCCGCACGATTTCAGCAATAACCGAGGAAGTAAACAAAATCAATGCCATAGCCCCTTTAAACAAAAGCTTTACCTCTACCGAAGTAAGACCGAACATCTTTTTAGACAGCATTTCCGGAAACGGAAAAAACACCAAACAGATAAATATCCACAAAAGCAGCGGCGTATTCCTGAAAATCTCAATATAAGCTACCGCCAGCCACCGGAAAACTCTTGTTTTCCTGGTATTACAATAATTTCGCACAAGTGCAAGGACCGATCCCAGCAGGATACCAATCCCGACTGCCACGACCGACAGTATAATTGTAAAAGCGACTCCTTTAAAAATATATTTAAGGACTCCCGGATTTTTCAGCATAGATAAACTGCCTTCTAACATATCCATTATTTTGTCACCCTCCCTTCAGCTATGGTCTTTTCACCGTCTACCGTCTTCTGATCCCGCTTTTTAAGGGAATTTTCCCATATACTTGCCAAAGTGGAGAGAGGGAAACAAACAACAAAAAACAGCAGTCCGCTGACCAGATAAGCGGGGGCATATGCCCCTCCTGTCGTGGCACCTGTTACAAAGCTATAAGTCAGAGAAATCAGATCCGCTCCTCCAATAATGTAGATACAGGAAGTATTTTTAACCAGGTTTACGATCTGATTTACCATAGGCGGAAGTATAATCTTGATACTTTGCGGTAAAATGATGTAATACATTTTTTCAATATAATTAAACCCTTGGGAATCCGCTGCTTCAAACTGTCCTTTGGAGATGGCTCCGATACCGGCCCGAACAACTTCTGCCATATAAGCTCCATGATAAATCCCAAGTGAGATCGTTCCGGTAACAATAATCCCCAGGCTTCTTCCTGAAAATGCCAGGGCATAATACAAAAAGCACAGTTGAAGAATCAGTGGTGTATTTTGAATCAGCTCTACATAGATACGGCTTATTCCTTTCAGAGCTTTCTTTTCACTAGTGGATATTAATCCGAATAACATTCCCAGGATCAATGATAACAGCAAAGCGAACAATGCCATTCTGCCGGTATTATATAAACCCAATAGAAAGGTAGAACGATATGTCCATACCTTTTCCCATGCAGTTACAGAAAATAAACCATCCACTCCATTTCCTCCTGTCATTTTATGAAATAAGGCTTCGCACTAGGCGAAGCCCTATAAGTAAAAGCAACCGGCTAAAACGATTATTCCAATCCATTTTCAGAAATCAAACCATCAATCGTCCCATCTGCCAGCCAACCGGTAATCAGTTCTTCAACGACAGAGGAAAATCCGGAGCCCTTTTTCGTAGCTACACCATAATCCTGAGGCGCGAATCTATCATCGATATAAGCTCTGCTCTCGGTGTTGTAGACAGCAAGAATGGATTTATCCACACAGAACGCATCTACTTCACCGGCACTTAATGCTATGGAGATGGTCGGATAATCATCATATTGATTGAATGTTATTCCTTCATTCCATGTTGCCGGATCGAAGGTATCTTCCTGAAAATTATCCCCGCTAATGAAGCCGCCCTCAATCATTGCCTTTAATAAGGCTTTTGCCGAGGTTGAACCGGAAGAAACACCAACCTTCTTATCCACGATGTCTCCCAGTGATGTAATTCCGGATTTGTTTTCAACTAAAACAGTAACATAATCCGTAAAATAAGGAGTTGAGAAATCCCAGCTTTCCTTTCTTTCATCCGTAATTGTAAACGTTGCTAAAACACAGTCAAGATCTCCCGAATCCAGAAGCTCCGTACGGGTTGCGGCGGTAACGGCAGTAAACTCAACCTCAACTCCAAGATAATCCGCAATCTTTTCTGCCAGAGTAATCTCAAATCCGGTATACTCTTGTGTCAGGGGATCCTGATAACCGAACCCGATAACCGCATTCTTAACGCCAACCCTTAAAACGCCGCGGTCAATGATATTCTGCACATCCTTCGAATATTCCGGAGCCGCTGTATCATCGCTCCCGGTATCACCGGTGTTTTCAACATCTGCCTTACCACTGCTGTCCCCTGTTGCAGCGGTTTTATCCGTACCGCTTTCTTTTCCTTTGCATGCCGTGAAAAGAGCTATCATTAAGAGTATACTCAATATCAGGCTTACATGTTTCTTAAAATGCTTCATAAATTTCTCCTCCTTTTATTCTTTTTTCAAAATGTTAACACATTCTGATTTCAGGTTTCATCCGGGTATCCTTTTGCCCTATTGCCTTGATCAACGAATAATCTTACTAAGGAATTGCTTCACCCGGTCATTTTCCGGATTAGCGAAAAAATGCTCAGGAACACCTTCTTCGATAATCTGACCATCTGCCATAAAGACAATTCGATCCGCCACCTGGCGTGCAAATCCCATTTCATGGGTAACTACCACCATCGTAATGTTTTCCTTCGCTAATTTGATCATAACATCCAGTACCTCCTGGATCGTCTCAGGGTCAAGTGCCGATGTCGGTTCATCAAACAAAATAATCTTTGTCTGGGCACATAAGGCCCGTGCGATAGCAATACGCTGCTGCTGTCCGCCGGACAGCGTTGCCGGATAAACATGTGCCTTATCCCTGAGTCCGACAATATCAAGATAATGATAGGCCATGTCTTCCGCTTCTTTTTTGCTCTTATGGTATAATTTCAGAGGTGCCAGGGTCAGGTTCCTTAAGACAGTCATATGAGGATAGAGATTAAACTGCTGGAAAACCATAGATGTGGTTTCCCTGACTACTCTTGTCTTATTCTTTGATGTCAGCTTTTCTCCATTTATGTACACATGACCGCTGGTCGGCGCTTCCAGATAGTTCAAGCAGCGGACGGCTGTAGATTTTCCGGAACCGGAAGGTCCGATTATGACCAGCTTTTCGCCTTCTGCCACTTCTAAGTTGACATCCTTCAGTACATGCAGATCGCCAAAAAATTTATTTACATTTTCCATTTTTATCATAGTAACCTCCATCTGCCACCTAAAGGCGGCATACCGTTCTCCGTAACCCTGTTTCAAGGCCTAAGATAAAAAAAAGATGCCTGAGCTACTAAGTTCAGACATCTTTATCTTACTAGGATTATATTAAATAAATAATACTTTGTCAAGACCTGTTTGCCGAATGATATCACTGCAGACCTGTGACTTATTGTTTAAGCATCTGATTATTCCCCAAAAAATCCTTCCAGGGATCGTCGCCGCCGATCCTTAACAGCGCATCTTCCATATTGATACCGTCCGGAGCGACCGTATCCAGTTCCTCCCATGAGATGGGCATGGATACTTTTGCCCCTTGTCTCGCTCTTATGGAATAGGGGGCAACGCTTGTAGCGCCCCTGCCGTTTCGAATCCAGTCGATGAATATCTTGTCGGCACGCTTAGCCTTTCTGACATTACTTGTGTAGCGGTCCGGCCACTTCTGCTCCATAACTTCGGCAATGCGCCTTGCAAAATCGTGAAACGCCTCCCAGTCTACAACCGGTTTTAAAGGGACTACCACATGGTACCCTTTCCCGCCGCTGGTCTTAAGATACGAATTCAATGACAGTTCCTTAAGAATAGTTCTGATATCCCGCACTCCCTGACGCACACGGCTTAATTCCATTCCTTCGTCCGGGTCCAGATCAAACACCATCATATCGGGCTTTTCCAGTTCGTCGACACAGCTTCCCCAGGTGTGAAATTCCAATGTACCCATCTGTGCTTCATATATAATCCCGGATCTGTCCTCAATATAGAAGTAATCTTCCGTTTCGCCGCTGCTGCCGGTAACCGGTATTGTAGCAATACCCTTGCTGTCCGAACCGGGATGCTTCTTGAAAAAGCATGACTGTGATATTCCCTTGGGACAGCGCACTACGCTTAAGATTCTGTGGCTCACATATGGCAGCATACGTTCCGAAACCTTTTCATAATACCGGACCACGTCTGCTTTTGTGATTTCAGGGTTGTCGAATATCACCTTGCCCGGATTGGTAATTCTTATTCCTTCGATCATGATACTGTTTGCATTTACTTCCACTGGTTTCTCCGCTTCTTTGATGGATGGAAGGGGCTGTGCAGCATCCTCCGCTTTTTCCCTTTTGATATCCCTGGGGTCCTTGTCTGTCCGCATGCCTTTGAAGCTTGCCTGCCTTAATAGATTATCTTTGGTCCATTCGGCGAATTTTATTTCCGCCACCAGCTCCGGTTCAAACCATGTAATTTTTTCCTTTACTCTGGGCTTTGGTGCGGATTTGAAGGGCGGCTCCATCCTTTTTAGGTTCTTAAATTTTACCTCAAACATCTCCATGTCAGCTTCGCTCAGACCGGTGCCGGCGCGCCCTGCATAGACGAAATCCTTATTTTCATAAACACCGAGAAGGAGTGAGCTTACCCCCTTCGTTTTTTTGTCTGAGAGTGTATATCCTCCGATGACAAATTCCTGTCTTTTATCACATTTCAGTTTGATCCAGTCACCGTTCCTTGTACCGCTATAAGTAGAATCGGCTTTCTTGCCGATTATGCCTTCCATACCGGCCTCACAGGCCGCGGCAAAGCTTTCCTTGCCCTTTCCTCTGACATAACGGCTGTAGTAAAGGCCTCCCGGAGCATCCTTCATCAAATTCTCAAGCATTTCTTTTCTGTCAACCAAACGGTGCTCCCGAAGATCCGCACCATCCAGCGCAAGAAGATCAAAGACAATATAGGTCAGATTTTTGGTCTTTGGATTTTTTATATAATTTTGCAAAGCCTGAAAATCCGTCTTGCCAGATGGGTCTGTGATCGCTATTTCGCCGTCCAGCACCATTGCCCCTCCTGCAGCAAGATCAATGAGAGAGGATTCGACGGCGGGAAACCGCTTTATATAATCCTTGCCGTTCCTGCTTATCAGCCGGACACTGTTTCCTTCCACAAACGCCAGGCTCCTGAAACCGTCGTATTTTAACTCATAGAGCCAGTCCTCACCCTCAGGAGCCTTATTAACCAATTTGGCCAGCTGTACATCAGCTCTGTCAAAGGGGTTCCTCGTGATCTTTTCATCTGCTCCTCCTTCGATTTCCATTATGGTACGCCCGGTTCTGATACTGGTGATAAATTCAGATATCCCACCGGCAGTTTTAACATACGCATCCTTTTCTTTTAGTAAAAGCCAGTTATCCCTCGCCTCATAGGCTTTCGATTTCCACCGGACCAGAGCCCATTTCCCCTTAAGCCGTCTCCCTTTCAGGATAAATTTCAACTCGCCTTTACTAAGTCCTTCTTCCACATTTCCGTAGGGTTCCCAAAAGCCCTCATCCCAGAGCATGATTACTCCTCCGCCGTATTCTCCTTTGGGAATGGTCCCTTCAAAGTTCCTGTATTCCAGCGGATGATCCTCCACCCGTATGGCAAGCCTCTTGTCATGGGTATCATAGGAAGGGCCCTTGGGCACCGCCCAGCTTAAAAGAACCCCCTCCCATTCCAGGCGCAGATCGTAATGTTCTCTGCGGGCCATGTGATGCTGGACAACAAATCTCAGACCCTCTTCCGAAGCTTCTGCCTGGCCTTCCGGTTCTAAGGTTCTTTCAAAATTTCTTTTTTGATTATATTCATTTAGTTTTACATTCATATAATCACGCCGGTTCCTTGTCTCTCTTCGCTTTCTCGACACTGGCTTTCAGGGCCTCCATGAGGTCGATGACTTTACCGGTACTGTCAGGCTCCGCGGCGACAATCTCCTTGCCGGAAATTTTTGTCTCGATGAGTGCACGGAGTCTGGTTTGATATTCGTCTTTATATTTCGAGGGATCAAAGGGCGTGTCCATTGAATTGATCAGCGCTTTTGCCATATTCAGTTCCTGTTCGGATACTTCGGGCTTATTATACTGTTTTTGAAACTCTTTGATGTCATCGGCATAGTACATCGTGGAAATAAGGACGCCTTCCTCCCGCGGAATAATTGCCATCAGTGTGTCATTTGTTCCCATAACAGTTTTTCCTATGGCAATCTTCTGCTCGCCCATCAATGCGGCCCGAAGCAGTTCGAAGGCTTTTTCACCCCCTGCCTCGGGCACAGCCTGATAAGTCTTCTCATAATAGACCGGGGAAATCTGGTTCAACCTGGCGAAATGCAGAATCTGAATTGATTTTTCTTTTTCTGTCTTGATCTTTTCAATCTCGTCCTCTGTTACAACGACATACTTGTCCTTATCATACTCAAATCCCTTTACAATATCCCCCGTATTAATCTCCTTGCCGCAATGGGCACAGGTTTTCTTGTGTCGGATACGGCTATTATCCTCTTTATGCAATTGATTAAAATGAATGTCATTGTCCTGCGTGGTTGTATACATAGCAATCGGGATCGCTACCATACCGAAGGTTATGACCGATTTTCGTGATACCATAATATGAATACCTCCAGGGATTATTGTATCCAGCCCGATTATAAGTATTCCGTTTTTTAATCTAATTTCCTAACATCGGTCACCAGAGGACAAACTATGGCATGGATGCCGTTATTAAGGTTATACCCCAATATTATATCTTTTTTGATACATAACGAAATCCTCTATGATTCGTATCACCGGGTTTCTCTGTTGTACCTTCCGCATCATTTTGTGGTGTTTTATGGAAATAGACTGCAGTATGATCGTTACACTCTGATTTTCCAATACTCTGAGGAAAGGAAAAAATATTATGCGGATCATATTTTATTTTGATTTTCGTTAATATATTTGCATGATTTCCATAATATTCTTCCAGATAATCGGGAAGCTTTCCATATGGAAAATTTACATAAGAGCCTGTTGTGATTACTGCAAAGTAAGGGAACCGATTGTTGATCCATTCCCTATTCTCTTTTGCATATCTGCGCTCTTCCCAGATCGTCTCCAGCCAAATAATATAATTTGCATTGCGATAAAAAAAGGCCGTATCATCTGTCCCGACTTCTGACACCCTGCCGCCCAACGCGTACATTGATATTCCGGCAAATACTGATCCCGGCGGACGCTCCCTGATTAGACCTACAAGCTCTGATCTCTCAGCACATGTGAAATCCTTTAATACGAAACGGCTTACTGATTGAAATTTCTCGAAGGAAGGGTATGCGCTTCCAATAATCGTAACAGCCTCAAGGAAGGTCATCTGCTCAATATTATAATCTGCACCACTAAGAGCAAGAAAGTCAGCCATGATTTCCTTTGCTTCTTGCGGTTTACCATAGAATATTCCTCTAACCAGCATCGCGAGGCCGTCATCAATCGAATTATAGATTCTTGAAATTAAGGTAATCCTGGGATCAGCCGTTTTTAACCATTCCTGCCAGATTGACAGAAATTTTTCCTGCTCCTCTGAATCCGCATTCAGATAATCTATTTCGATAAGGGTAACATTATTTACTTTCGGAGGAAGAATGAAGTTCATAGAAACAATTACTCCAAAGTTTCCTCCGCCCGCACCTTGACAGGCCCAGAAAAGGTCAGAGCAATTTTCACGGTTCGCTTTTATAATGGCTCCTTCATAATCTACCAGTTCAATCTCCTTCAGGCTGTCACAGCCCAGTCCAAAATTACGGCAGGAAAGCCCCCACCCGCCCCCAAGTGTGTAACCACTGACTCCAACGGTAGGACAGGTACCTCCCGGAAAAGGATACCCCTCCGAAGATACAAATTCATATACCTGCCGATTGGTTACCCCGCTTTGAACAGTTAACTGATTTAGGCATGGGTCAATATTCATATGATTCATTCTACTTATATCAATGACTAAAGTACAATCTCCATTGGAATACCCTTCATAATTATGTCCTCCACTGCGTATGCGGATTGGCACACAATGCTTTCTGGACCAAATCACTGCATTAGACACATCTCTTTTATTTCTGCAATATACTATGATTAAGGGAAATCGCTGTATTGCTCTGTTAAATCCCTGTCTGGCTTCACTATATACCGGGTCAAACGGTGTAATAATATCTCCTGTCAAACCGAATAAAAAGTCATTCATAATAAAATCTCCATCCTGTCTTCAATATAATAGAATGAGCTCAAGGAATGAACTCATTCTATTATATGAAGGCAGGATGTTATCTGCTCTGCTCCATCCGAAATATTAATCCTTTGCCAAAAAACATAATATTTATTCTGATCCTCCAAATAGTATAAAACAGATTCTAAATTACTGGTATCTAACTACCGCAACGTTTGCAAACACTCTGCTGGTTATTATCCTTATTTATTTTAGTCCATAATAATTTTACTCCTGTTCGCCCGCACGTAGGACAAGTACCACGCCAGTTTGGTATTGCTTTAACATGTTTACCTCTTTTGGGTTTTGCCATATAATTACCTCTCATCTATATTTTTATACAGATAATTATATCGCTTTTATTCTATTGCTTCTGTTCATTTTATGCCCGAACCTGCATAGTCAGGGATCCTAATCAAAGATATTCAGTTTTCACATTCATTATTGTCATTCTTTTATTGGCAGCCAGACTTCCGCACATATAACCTTCCGATTATCATCGTGCCAGGATTCTTTTTCTATAATAATATAATCTTCTATATTGTAATCAGATGTATACAGCCAACTGGTGTATATATAAGTCCAGACCTTTGGCAGACCTTCCATATGCTCACCATAATAAGTAAATACTGCCCATGTTGTTTTAGGCACATCAACCACAGTAAAGCAGTCTTCGATTTCATAAGCTGGTTTTTCCCACCCATACATAAAATGAATTTTGCCGTCTCTATCCTTAAAATATATGCCATGTAGCAAATGAAACGGATGTTTCTCATCAGCCGGATAACCTGCTGCAATATTGATGGCTGCATGACTCCCATTCCCAACAACCATATCACCATAATTCTTTATAAAGTCAAGAGCATATTTATGTTCCATCGGAACAATTATATCATCTTTACCAAACAATTGATAAGGCTCAGTCTTTACAATCCTAAAATTTATAATATCCTTTCCTTGTATTGTAATATTCAGATAAATTGGAGGATAAACCCTAATGCTCATTCCTTCCTCACGAACAGCAGATGGAGTGGCTCCATGGAACAGTTGGAAAGCGCGGCTAAAGGAAGAATGTGATTCATAACGATATTTTAAAGCAATATCAATTATCTTGTCATTCGACTTCTGAATATCAAACCCTGCCAAAGTCATCCTTCTGCACCTAATATATTCTGCAATTGGTATTCCTGTCAGAAAAGAGAATAATCGCTGGAAGTGAAATACCGATACCCCCATCATTCTTGCCGCTTCCTTATAATCGATATCATTACATATATTTTCTTCAATATAATTTATAACATTATAAAATACCGTATTGATATTCATTTTATCCTCTAAAAACTCCTTCCGCTTCGTCTAATTGTTGATTGTGATGGACAGATTCGTCTCAAATGTCTTCCATAACTTTTTAAATTCTTCAATATCAATCCTGCGGTTATAGTACGGTTCATCTTCATTTACTAAATAACGTAACGAATCAGCCGCATAAAAATTGTTTTCATCATAGCCGACCAGCGGGATATAATGATAGCTATCCTGATTTACATAAGTGCGGATTAACACAATGACCGGTACCCCTTTGCTTATTTTACGCTTAAGTTGATTAACAGTACCATGGTGCACAGCGGCATGGTATCCCTCTTCTTTAAGAAAATTGCAGAGTGTTTCCGGCGATACACTTCCGTCATCATTTTTATTTGATATCTTCTGATAGAACTCCAAACCGTTTGCCTTTACTCCGAGGCTTCGCAGTACATATGCGGATGCATATCCGGAGCATTCATAGCGTAACTGATAGTCAAAGTTATTTGATGTTGTTATCATATACTCTTTCGGACTGATATTTTGCATGTTAATTATTTGAGGTATGCCAATTAGAAAGCATGCAGCAGAAAATAAAGCAACTATCCTGATCTGTTTTTTTTGCATGAGATTATTCTCCTTTAATCATCTATTAGTATTAATACTGATTAACCAGATCAAAGATTAAGTAACATTAAATATATATCTTTCGCTTAGATTCCAGTACAATGTCATAATTCCTTTAACCGGCAGTTCTCATTTCCTTGTGTATTTCAATATGTTTGTTCCCAATATTCCCGCTTGCTCCAGTCGTCTGGGCTGGCTTAAAATATCTCCTGGCCTATCGGCTACTGCCGTAACGCCATTCAATTCTCCGGGCACACATAACGCGCCACATGAAAGGTAAAAAGCATAAATTATATTTAATACAATCGCCTGTCCACCACTCGAACCTCTTCCAACAGCTATGGCTCCGCCCATCTTTCCTTCAAAAAGTCTCTTTTCCCTGACAGCATACGTTCTATCAAATAAAGCCTTCAACTGAGCCGGTACATTTCTCCAATAAGCAGGGGCAGAAATAATAATCGCATCACATGCTTTATAGGCCTTATAAATTTCCTGCATGTCATCATCAATAAAGCATTTTGAACTTTTATTACATGCTTCACATCCTATGCAAGGAGTAATGCTCTTCTCTGATAATAAAATTTTTGTTATATCCCAGCCTGCATCAACAAACGGAGTTAAAGCGGCATCCAGCAATATTTCTGAGTTTCCTCCGGCTCTCGGGGTTCCCGAGATTCCTAATATTCTCATATTCTTTTCTCTCCCTTTTATGCTTTTCTTTATTTTATTTCACCTTCTCCATCAATGCAATACTCTCAAGGTGCCTTGAGGATACAAAAAAAATCTGCCTTATCCGTTTGCAGCCGCCATATTTCGCCGAAAAGTCCCCGTTTAGCCGGAATTATCCTCCGTACGGAAATACCATATTCATCCGTAATCATTTTTGTTAGATAATCGAAATAATTTTCCTTCATTTAATGTCAAAGCCCCTTTTCTACGGGAACAGCCCGCCGCTATTGCCGGATTTGGCGAGCTGCGTTACAACTATTCCATAGCAGCTAACAATCCACAGACGCGAAGCCTTTCTTTGTCTATGCAATCCCATCCGTACGCGTCAAGGAAACGCTGTCCGTATTGCTGTGATTTCAAGTTCCAATTCAAGGTCCATAATCCCCATGCAAGGTCATAATGCCGATCTCCCATTCCTCCGCCTGCCACATCAATAAAGCCTTCTAATTTCCATTTTTTCAGCATTATATTGGGAAGGCAATAATCTCCATGTATCAGCACATCATTTATCAGCAAGCCACCGGCTGCCGCTATTTCTGATGCCGCATTTTTTGCGTCAGCTTTGCCTATGTAATCTGAAATACTGTCTAAATGATCTTGATAAAAAGCAATATTTCCGGACATAACAAGTAAATCGGACATTTTATCTTTAATCGGACAATCAACAGCTTCAACTTCATGTAATAGCCGCAAGGACTGCCCAAAAACCTCACTTAATCGTTCCGGTTCTGATAAATAACATTCTGCCGTGCCATCTTCTCCTTGCAAAGCTGCTGTTATCATATAATCCCTGTCACTTGACAAATATCGGATAACCGAAGAAGACATTTTATGCTTTGAAAAATAGGTCTGCATTTTCGAAGCCAAATATAAAGTGTTGCGATTCGCAATTTTTAAATATGCGCCATCTTCACGGTCAATATAAACCGTTCTGGCTCCGGACTGACCGCTGCTTTCATAAATAGCCGCATTATCAATCCACCGGACTATTTCATCCGGCAGTAAAAGTGTAGATATATTAACTTTATTATTCATTTTCATTTTATCTAATCTCCATAAAATTCTAATTGTGCTCTGTTTCAATTCTGATTATCTGTTTCTCCTTATTGAAGCCGTCCGGCCGTCGGAAATATGTTTTTCGGATTCCATGGGGGTTACAGGACAAATAATAATTATACTTCCTATATTGCGGTATTCATAAAATCCACAATGGCTCCTGTATATGCTTCCGGTTCTTCAATCCGTGCAAAATGCCCGCTGTTTTCAAAAATTACAACTTTGCCTTTTGGAGAATTATTGAGAAAATAATCACGCTGATCTTCTCCGCAGGCCGGATCATATTTTCCCTCCAACAGCAAAGAGGGACACTTTATTTTCTTCAAAAGAGGACGGTAATCCTTAAGGATTTCACCTGCATCGAATAACTTTTGTATATGGGTATTGCCTTTTTTCCAGCCATCAGCAGGTATTTCCTGCGGCATAAAGTTTGCTCTGTATTCCTCCGCACTAATACTATGTAAATAATTACGCTCTTTTTCATCTTTCACCAGGTTTAATACAATAAACAAATCATTAAATACTTCTGCCCGATTCTCATAACCCTTCTTTAATATAACATTGCATGCATCAACACCCTCTTTTATTGCATGCATAGTGAAATATGACATATAAAAGGATGCTATTGATTTGGCGGATAATATATAATTCCAACTTGGGCAGTCATAAATGATCCTGTCCGTATAGGCGGGATATTCGTGCGCATATAAGCAGGCTAGCATTCCGCCATAGGAGTGTCCTAATATAGTCCAGCTTTCTATATTAAGCTCTTTCCTTATTTTATCTATTAACCTTATGTGGTCATACATACCAAAAAATTCATGTTCCTTAATCGCTTCCGACCGCATGACCCCATATTGATCGAAACTGATTACGCGGAAATTCATCCCCAAAGCCTTGGCCTGACAGATAAAATCCAGGCAGCTTGCCCCCGGGCCACCATGAAAATAAACGATAGTATCTTTGTTATCCCTACCATATTCTTCAATATAGATTTTTTTGGATTCTACTTCGATGATTGCCATTTCTCTGTTCCTTTTATTGTTTCACATTTTCTGTTGCAAAAATCACGGCTTTTCTCCGAGATGTTTTCTCATGATAACATCGTCCCCAAAATCTTTATAAAGCTGAAATCCATGCTTTTCAAAAAACGGTATTGTGCCACGGTGAGCGGCGTACATATCGCAAGCTCCATTTGGCGGGTAGCCTTCGATATAATCGTAGCCTTCCGTTACCGCGTCTGATACAACGCGCGCAATCAATTGTGTCGCAACGCCTTTACCACGAATATCGGGAGCGACAAGAAAACAGACAACGGACTTGATTCTGTTCAGATTATCATTTTCATCCCAGATTTCTTTTCTTGCTTTCAGAACATCATAATTACGCTTATCGTTAGCATTGCACCAGCCCACAACCTGACCGTCCGCATATGCGAGATAGCCCTGTATCACTCCGGTGGTCACCATTTCCACCGCCCAATCGGTACCGCTTTTCGCACCGCTCTTGAATTCGGCTTCGCACTGATCATTCCAATGGAAGCTGACGCAGCAGCAGCCGGCCCATTCCGGGTGGTCGGTAAATGCTATGTTAAGAAAAAAATGCAGATAATCGTCAAGCATGTCCGGTGTCAAACGGTGAATGTCAAGTTTCATCATTGCGGCGGCCTCCCTTTGATATAATAATCCTCACGCTTCCATCCGTTACCAATGTCTTTCAGCTTGTTTCTCCTACATTGGGATTTATCCCAATCAATCTCTGCCAAAAGCTTTTTCGTTTCCATTCTTATTGACAATTATTAGTATATCATAAGTTGATTCATTCTGGAATAGCCTTTTATCCTCTGACCTGTCTCAGAATGAAATTGTATGGTCAAACTTCTGCCCTTTATGAAATCTCCTTTGTTTTCGACTACCTTATTTATCGCTTCCATAATCCCATCATAGAGCTGTTCCTCTTTCAAGGTCCCGTATTCTGCAGAGACCAGCCGTTCTTTTAATACACAGCTCTTGTTCTTATGCCGCAGATGAATTCCGCATTGATGCAAACGACGGATTTATCCGGCAAAATATCCATATTAATAAAATCTTGAGATATCTTAATAAAAAAGTAATTGTTTTTAACATCCAATTTAGCTATCATATATTAATATAGAAACTGTTAACTTTTATCAAAGGAGGATCTACATGGTGAGTAACATAAACTATGTCGCTGATAAAAAAAGAAGATATTTTTATAGGACTCTTCTTTTTATATTGATATTAACTGCTATGGTATTCCTGCCAAAGAAAGCATACGCGGCTGATGAAACCGTATATCAAGATGGAATGTATCGTTATAGAATCACGGATGACGCGAAAAAAGAAGTGCTCCTTATCGGTATTGACTATACGAAACCCATGAAGGAATTATTAATTCCCGGTAAAGCTCTGATTAATGGAACAGAGTACACCGTATCCGAAGTAAATTTTCTATATGGGTACGATAGGGATGAAGCTTATCAGAAATTTTATCAATCGGTAGAAACGCTTAAGATACTCGATACATTTACCGGAACACTGCATAATCCTTTGCATGTATTCGAGAATATAAGAACTGTGGAATTATTAGGCAGGCATTCCTTACCTGAGAAAATATATATCTCAGTTTGGAATGGGAAAAAATATCCGGACATTTTATTTTTAGTTCCGGAAGGTTATGAGAAGAAGTATCAGAATATCATCGATATCTCTATGGACTATTATGCTTATAGTGATTTATACGAACAAACGATTAAAATGACACCGACGATTACTGCTTCCGAAGCTGCTGCCGAATATGGGTGCTTTAGTATCGACGGTTTGGTCTATCAGGTAACCGATTCTGCAAAGGATGGAACCGGTGAGGTTCAACTGATTGGCATTACGAAAGTATTATATTCCTCTTATCTGGCTTTACCGAAGCAGGTCGAGAATAACGGATATACCTATAAATTGACGAAAATCTGTAAATATGGACTGGTTGGCTGTATGGCGGCCGTAATCGTCATACCCGATACAGTAACCGAGATGGAAGTCTGCTCCCTGGGTGTCAGTGTTGAATTACTTTTCTTATCGAAAAACTGTAAGGTAATCCCATCCTGGTTAATTACCGATGAAAATAATGAAAGCAATCTTCGCTTTGTATCTGTACCGGAAGGGGTAACTACACTCTCGGATAATGCCTTTAATTTTATTAAACGCAATCAATCCAGCGTTATCCTTCCAACCACCATTAAGTCCGTTGGTAAGAAATCATTATATGGCTTAGAGCTGGTTACCTTCCTTAATAAAAAACCCGTTGCAAATATTGCTTCCGCTATAAAAGAAGGCACCACAGTCAAGGTAAATACGTCCGTACTCTCCACCTACAAAAAGCAATTCAGTAAAAACATCTCCGTAGTTGCTGCAAAAGATATCGTAAAATCTACTTCGATAACAGTCAGTAAATCCAGTTTAAAGCTGGATACTTCAGCCACATATACATTAAAAGGCTCCCTGACAAAGGGTTCTAATGAAACCGTATATTGGTTATCCACCGATACTGACATCTTTGATATATCGAGTAAAGGGGTTATTAATCCGAAAAAGGCGGGAACCGCTTATGCTGTGGCATATACAAGAACCTCCGGACTGCAAAAGCCGGTAAAGGTAACTGTTACGGATAAATTATTCTCGGAAGGTATTTTTACCTTTAAAATATCCGATGCACTGAATAGAAAGGTTACCCTCTGTGCCATTCAGCCAAAATCAACAACAAAGCAAGTAAATATCCCAGAAAAAATTACTTATAATAATAAATCCTATACCGTAACGGGTGTCATTGCTGACTTAGAGAATACCGGTGTTCCGTTAATCAGTGATAAGTACAAGGACAATAATATTACAGAGATTATTTTCCCCAAGACGGTCACCGGCGTCGTCGGTTATTTGGGATTCATGAAAGACATAAAGAGTATAACTTTTAAAGGGACTAAGGCTCCGGAGAGTGTACGAAATTGGTATTCTGACGGTGGATTGCTGGCATTCCAGGCCGTAATTAAGGTTCCCGCCAAATGTTATGCTTCTTATAAGTTGGCAATACAGACTATCATAGATTACAACGCTTACTATACTGCTAATTTTGGTTGTGATCTGGATTTTAATATATTAGAACCGGGAAATGATCAGTTGAATCAATTCGCTGTAGGCGGTATCCTATACACTGTGACAAAGAAAGCCGGAGCAGGAAAAGGTGAGGTAAGCGTTAAGGGTGCTGATGTTAATCTAAAGGAAATAAATGTGGGCGGTACCGTAAAAAACGGTAAATATTCCTATAATGTAACTGAAATTAAAGCCAGGGCTTTCTATTGCAGTAATGCAAAAAAGATCATCCTGGGGGATACGATAACGAAAATAGGAACTCGTGTATTTAATGAAAAAGTGGAATATATTAAATGGTCTAAGAATTGTAAAACAATTACCAGCGGTATTTTTACACCCTCATGGGAAATTGATTCTATGATTTATTCGGAGCAAATTAAATATACATCAAAAAGTGATTTTTATTCCCTAAAGACCTTTATCATTCCTGATGGTGTGACTACGATTAAAGGAAGCGTATTTGAAAAGGGATTTGGCAATCTAAAATCAATAACCATTCCAAAGTCCGTTACTTCGGTTGATAAGAATGCCTTTAGCAGCATAACGAAGGTGATATACGAATAAGAGCCCCTTACAGGGGCTCTTGCCTTTCGCTTTTTCCGTCATTCCCATTCTTCCATCATATTCCAGAACAATATTGTTTGTTCCTGATAGTTTTGGTCTAAGCTATCTTCTATTAGTTCTTTGATACTTTTTTGAACGTATAAAACCAGCATAGACAGTAAATTAAGATACGTTTCCACAAATGTAAATCTATATATTTTATTTACAGCATTTACACCATGACAAAAGTCGCATAGCATCCGATAGTCTTTATAAATATCTAAATCGACAAATTCGCATAAATCATAAAAAGTAGGCTTTTTCTTTTTTAGCACTGCTGATGTCCAGCCATACTCCGACCTAACATCCCAGTCAATTGAAATCCCTCTGTCACGGCATAGCTCATCAATATATTTTTGTATTTCTTCTTGTTTTTGATTATCCTTTGTTGATTTATATAACATATTACAGCTGGATATTATGGAACTAATAAACCATTTTTCCCACAGCCGTTCCTTTTCATAACGCTGGATAAAGCATGCACAAACATAATTTTCTATTATACAGCGCTCCATAATTGCTAACGAAATAAAATTACCTATTTTGGCGCTATTATAAGCTTCTTTTGCATATTTCATAATATTTTGAATCCATAAATAACGGCATCCCTCATAAGTATCAAAACGCCCCTTCAATCTCTGAATATACTGATCTGCACTTTGTAGCAACCTGTATATTGTTTCTAATTTTTCTTGCTCCTCAAAAACAAGTTCCAAATTATCTTCTTGGGCAAAAAAATATTCATTTCCCAACGGAAAATAATTCATTTTTACACACCTTTCTATGTATGCATAATTAGGAAAATTAAACTTTCTAAAAATATTTTCGGTGACACAAATAGTATACTGTATCTATTTGAAATAGTATAGGCAAAACGATTAGTAGACAAATGCTTTCACAATGCCCCTGAGAAGACAGCTCGAATGTCTGTGCAGTGTTCCTTTAATATAGATATTTTGATAATTCTTCATATAAATTTTCAAAGGATGACGTTGGCTTGATTTTCCCATACTTATTCCCTTTGTCTTATTCTTTCAGAACTAAAGTAAAGCTCATCCCATCCGTCTCCTTCTCGGCAAAGATCTCTCCCCCCATCTTGGTCATAATCCTGCGGCATATATAAAGACCCAGTCCGTTGCCGGCCTTGCCCGCGCTGTTGCTCCCTCTGTAGAAGCTGTCAAACAAATGATTGAATTCATTATCCTTTACGGCTTCTCCGGTATTATAGATCCGGATCAGCTGGCAGTATTCTTCCTCCCGGAAGGAAACGGATATTTCTTTTCCGTCCCCGTATTTAAATGCATTCTCAAGGATATTCTCGATTACTTCATACACACGTTCCATATCACCCCGCAGCAGCTTGTTGTCATATGGTCCGATCCGTAAGGATATCTGCCGTAATGCGCATTTTTCATAATAGGTGCCTGCGACCTTATCCATCAGGTCCTTAAGGTAAAACTCCCCGTTTTTAACTTCAATGTCCAGAATATCCTCACTGGAGGCTTTTATGATTTCATTCACATATTGCTCTATCTCGATTGATTTTTCTTTGATCTGCCTGGCTGCCTCCAGCTTTCTGCCTTCCGTATCGTAGATCTTCTCCATAAGGGCGGTGGAATATAATTGTATGGTGCTTAAAGGGGTCTTAATATCATGGGACAGGGATAAAAGCATCAGCTTTTTCTGCCTTTCCAGCTCCAGTTCCCTGCTCCTGATTACATGCAGCCTGTCCCGCAAAAGACCAAGTCCCCAGATGAACTTTCCAAAATACCGGTTTTTCGTTTCCTTCAGCTCTTCCCTCAGATGTCCTTTGGACAGCTCATAGGGGAAATCGCTTATTTGATGGAAGGGCTTTAAGATCTGCTGCCGTATATAGATCAGAAGAGTAATATTGATTACGGTAAAAAAAAGGAGTGCAATTTCCGCAAGGATGATACCGGAACGGTTTTCCTGCCGGACAATATAATCAAAACGAAGATATCCCAGGAGGCTGTCCTTTACATAAAACGGCACAACCGCCATATGCAGCCCGCCGGCGGTTTTATAAAAATCGTTTTGTATTGTCCTGTCCTTTTCATGGACGGAAAGATATCCGACCTCTTTAACATAGGAACAGGCACTCAGATCCGGTGACCGAAAGGAACCGTGTTCTGCCAGCGCAGAATAGATCCGGTTTATTTCCACCTTGTACTGGTTGCCGCTTCCGGTCGTTATACGGGAATCCAGAAGCAGAATGCCCGCCGCAAACACAAGATAAACCATTATAAACATTCCTATCAGCCTGCTAAATTTCTTCATATCGGTAACCGACTCCCCATACCGTTATAATCCGTTTCGGATTTTTTGGTGAATCTTCAATTTTATCACGCAGCATCTTAATATGAACGGTCAGCGTCTGGTTCTCACTGAAGCTGTCCGCACCCCATATCTGATTAAACAGATAGTCCTTGTGCAGTGTTTTTCCCGCATTGGTGACCAGAAGCAGCAGCAGTTCATATTCTTTCCCTGTGAGATTTAACGGTTTCTCTTTAAAATAGGCCTGCATGGCCTCCTTATGTATGGAGACCGCACCGGAGGACAGTATCGTATTGCTGCCCTTTTGTTCATAATATCTTCGCATGATCGCCCTGATTTTCGCGATCAGAATGTCGATATCCAGGGGCTTGGTCACATAATCGTCTGCGCCTAACAAAAAGCCATTGATGCTGTCTTCCTTATCCGTTCTGGCACTCATGATAATAATCGGGATATCCTGCCTTTCACGAATCCCCGTGCAGACGGAGAAGCCGTCCATTCCCGGCAGCATAACATCCAGAAGGACCAGCCTGGCAATGTCACCCTTCAGGTACTCCATTGCCCCTTCACCGCTTCCTGCAAGAAAAACACTGTAATTCTCCCGTACCAGAAAGGAAGTGATCAGTTCTCCCAGCTCCTTATTATCTTCCACTACCAGAATATCTACCATGCTACCATCCCATCTCCATAAGCCAGTTGCTTACCTTTCGCTCCCTGTCCATCATCTCCGACGTAGCTTCGAGCTTGCCAAGTTCAAACTCACCTTTAATATTCCCATCTTCGATATACATAATCCGGTCACATTTGGCAGCCACCTTCATATCGTGCGTAACCAGCATGATCGTGGTCCCTTCCCGGTTAATACGAATCAGTTCCTTCATAACATCCTGTGAATTCTGATGATTCAATGCCCCCGTGGGCTCGTCTGCAAATATCATCTTCGGCCTGTTAATCAGGCTGCGGCATATGCATGCCCTTTGTAACTGTCCGCCGGATACTTCATTAATACCGTTGTCCGATATCTCACTGATTCCCAGCTTGTGCATGAGTTCCTTTGCCCGGTTATTGATCTCTTCCCGCTTCTTTTTCCCTTTTCCGTTCTTTGACTGGTATGCGGGTAATATAATATTGTCATAAATGGTCAGATTTTTCAGCATATGCATCTGCTGAAAGATAAATCCCATCTCATCCAGACGCAGGTCACTCATTTCATCACTGCCTAATTCGGAAATCTCCTTTCCAAAGAAATTCACGTTGCCGGCGGTAACATGATCCATACCGCTGACCGTATACAGCAGGGTGGATTTTCCCGAACCGCTTGCCCCCATGATGGCAACCATTTCACCGTGGGATATCTCAAAAGTCACATTGCGTAATACATTGTTCTGAATTTTATTAATGATATAGGTTTTACATACATTTTTAACTGCCAATGAATTCATACCGTTACCTCCTGATTATAACATAATTTATATGATTCACATAACCAATTTGCAATACTATTCTTCACCATTCATTTCCCTGATATTGATCCTGCCCACCATAAAGGAGCTTATCCAGGTTACCGCCAGGGGCACCGCAAGCATCAGAGCCGGATACAGCACATATACTTCCAGCGGTATGATCGTCAGCGCAACATGCTTTGCTCCCATGAATTTAAAAACATAACCTATGGTATGATCATCCAGCAATATGGACAGCAGGATCCCAAGCCCTATGGATATGACCTGTATAACGCCGATCCTCACGATATGGATACTTCTTAAGGCTTTATTTCGAAAGCCGATACTTTTCAGCATCGCAATTTCTACCGTGTCCTTGGTTACGAAGGTCTTCATCATCAATACCGTAACCAGTCCGTCAATACAGAACACCAGTATAATGACCAGGTTTTTAAATGAATTTATCTGGTCCACGATGCTTCCCAGGGATACGGATACAAATTGGTCCGCATTCTTCACTTCATTGTCGGGATATAGCCCGGAGAGGATTTCTTCTGCTGCTTTCCGGTCCGTCCCGCTATCGGTGAGATCTCCCTGCAGATAGCCGACGCCCGTAAGGTTTTTATAATTGATATCAATGATATTGTTCAGCCTTGCCAGCCTTCCCTGGTTGCTCATGGATTGAAAAATACCGGTCAGGATAAATTCTTTTTCCTCTCCTTCCACCATGGCATAAACGGTATCACCAATTCCCACCTTCATCTCATCAGCAAGTACTTCAGCCAGGGCAATTTCATTTTCAAGAACCGGATGACTGCCTTCGTAATAATTATAATCCGTTCTGCTGCCGTTTAAATTCTGCATGGTTACCGTGGGATAGACATCCTCCCTGTCATTCCCGTGCATATTTAAGTTGGTATAGATCTCCACATAGAGCTTTGCCGGTATCCCCGCCTGCTCCATCTCCTTCCCCATCTCATCCATAATATCCAGTGCTTTATCTTTACCGCCTTCGAACATAATATTAAAATCAAAGACCTGGGAAATATAGAAATCCGACTTTAGGTTCCCGAACAGGGTTATCATATTCTCATCTTTCAGGGTATTCATGGAATTGACCGGAATAATGATCAGCATCATTCCGATGCAGAAGGTAAGCATCATGACCGCATATTTTCGTACCGATGCCAGTATATCATTCAGGGCTATAAATACCGGGGCGGACAGTCTCCTGCATTTTTTTAATTTTATCGCACTGTTTCCCTGAAAACGCTCACCGGTGGAACCGTTTCTGATCGCTTCAATCGCCGAGTATCTGTCCAATCTCTTCATACTGGTATAGCAAAAGCAAACTACAAGTATAACCACCAATATACTGCACCCAATATTGATCAGAGGATTTTGACCGGTATCCTCCATCAGGAGATTTGTATTTACCTGGTTAATTAACAGGGCAGCGAACGGAAAGCTTGCTATAAAGCCAATGGCCGACCCGGCGATGGCAAGTCCCAGGTATTTTATAAGGTAGACACTCTTGATTCCCGCACTTCTTATACCGATTGCTTTCATGACTCCGATATCCTTATAATCCTCCTGTATCGTAAAGATAATGGTGAAGCGGAGCACAAAAAATGATATCAGTATCAGACATGCACTGACAATCAGAAGAATACCTGCAATCGACATTTCTGTCGTATAGCATAGTTTTACGGTGGACCCGGAAAACGAAAATATCATATTAAAATTCTGTGCCTTCAGACTCTTTTGAAAGCCTTCCGTATGGTCCGTGCTGATCATATACCATATATTAAGGGAAACACCTTCCTCTTCCTCCAACTGGGCGTAATCCTCCTCCGAGATGAGGAAGCGCTTAAAGCCCATATAGCTGGTACCGGATATGGCATCCTTTGTAAAATATGAAATCGTAAATTCCTTCTCTGCCGCACCGATCTTTACAGATAGCCTATCCCCGATTTTTAAATTATTGGGATTTTTATCGATCAAAGGGATTGCTATTTCACCCTGATCCAGTTCGATCAGGTTGCCGTCCTCATCAAAAATCCTGCCATATTTTCGGGGCTGTACTAAAAGCATACTAGGGCTTGTCTGCTTATAGGAAACCTCTTCATCAGCCTTATGGATGATCATGCTGTCGCTGCCGGTTACAATACTCCACTCCGCAGTATAATCATCTACAAGATCACTGCCTGATAACCAATCCGCGATTTCACGCCTTTCAGTATCATCCGATGATACGTTTTTAAGAAAGACATAATCCGGAACATTTGATTTATTCAGGTAATAATCCACTCCCCCGAATACGGCCAGCATATCCGTTGCGCTGCTTGCCAGGAACATGGCTGAGATACCGATAAATAAAAAGATTATTATATTCATTGTTCTTTTTCGCTTCAAATCATTTCTCAGAACTCGAAGTAGCATGGAATTAAATTCCCCTTCCTTATGTATTAATCGATTATGAAGCCATTATAAAATGTCAATTATTAAAAAATCCTTAAATTCAACGAGAAATCATATAAAATAATCAAACTTTTTCATACCACAAACCGCAAACGCGACTTTTCCCTTCTCATATGGACAGCCGGAAGGAACACGACGAAATCCAGCAGCTCATAGAGGTAGCGGGAATACGAAATATAAGCGCGTATATTCGAGAAATGGTACTAAACGTCTGCATTCTGCGCAAGTATTTTTCAGTGTGTATATACTCTGGAATTGCTTTTCGTTTCCGATTTGTGAGGATGTCAGGTTTGTACAGGTGCAATTAACCCAAACCCTACATTTACGTTGATATGTGTGTCGTGTCTGCTTTTTTATGGAAGAAAGTACAATTGCAAGCAATAAAACCCTCAAAATTAAATTAAATTTGAGGGTTTTATTCGTTACGATTTTCCAGATGATTTAAGTTTTTGACGGGAATCACCACTCTGTATTTTGCAGGCAATAAGAGAATCGTCTCCATCAGATGCTTCTGCTCCTCTGTCTGCGCCGGATAAGGCTCAATAAGAGGTGCTGTTTTCTTCCGCCAGCCTGACCTCAGACGGCTTTCACAAAGTTTGACGGTTACCCGGATAGGCCATGCGGTTTCGCACTTCAAAAATTGAAAAATCGGGTGCTTCTCAATGACTTTTACAAATACATCCTGTACAATATCCTCTGCATCGGCCTTGCTGGTGGATCGTTCCAAAGACTATCACGTTTTTCAAAGGAGAGTTGCTCTGCGCTTTTTCCATAAACTTTTTCCGCAGAGAGCAACTTACCTCCAGATAGTATTGTTTGTGTTGCCTTTATATCTGTCGCATGATAAACAAATTCATCTCCCGTAGGTAGTGAACTGTTTTCTATTGTTTCAGGGTTCGAGATGACGTTATAGACAATCGCCGATATATTTTCATCATCGCACACAATTTCTGTTTGCCTGCCATACCGTTTTTCATATTTATTCTTTTCACTCTTAATATAAATTTCTTTTTCTATTTTGAAATAGCACACATTTCCATAATATAAAATATCACCAAACGACAAAACAAAATGGATGCCCCACAGGATCAAGCATGACCGTCCACTCATCGCAATACTGAGTATCTGCTTTCGTCGCACCACATAAAATTGCGTGCTTCACAGCACCTTCCATATCTTCCTTACTTTGTACCGCAAAGTCGATATGCAGCATCTGCTGCTGCGCATTAGGTTCCTCTGGCCAAACAGGCGGAACGTAGTCAGTGTTGGTTTGAAAGGCAATCTTAACACCACCCAGCGAAGAACGGATGTCTATAAATTCTCCTTCCTCTACAAAATCCTTTTCCCATCCAAGCATTCGAATATAAAAATCAGACAAAGCTTGAATATCGGGACAATCAAGTACAATTGACTTCAATTTGATCATGGGTATGTTATTTTGATTTATGTTATTCATTTACGGCTCCTTTCCTCAATAAAGCTTTCATTATAGCATCATTATGTCATCTATATTTTCTCTAATTTTCAGGCACTACACAGATGACATCATAGCTAATTAGTTAGCGATTTAAACAGCCCAACCCTGAATTCTACAATCTCATCCCTGCCACTTTATTTTTTAGGTTATCTAGTGCATTTATCCATACAGCTTCAAACCAACTTCGTGCCTTTTCCCAATTTTCATCACTTTTCCATCCGGTATGAATAAGATGAATTTCCGTTATATTATCATTCTCATAATCTGGGATAAATAGAACAGAAACATGAGTAAGAGGGTCTGCTATGTTCATAAAATGTGAAAATTGTTCAGGTCCCTTCCATTCAAAGCACAAAAGTTTATTAATTTCAAATGCAGTTATTTTACAATCTATCGTACTATTAATTTTTTTATTATCTGTATCCCAAAATAGCTCATACTTTCCTCCCACGTACGGCTCAATATCAGCGCTATTAGCCAGCCATGTTTGAACATTGGAATTCTTAGTAAACATTTCGAATGATTGCTGCCGGCTGCAATTTAATCTCACTTTACAATGAATAATTTTATCCATATAGTTCCTCCTACTATATATTCCTATATATTTTTTGAACCAACTTTTTTATCCATATAATCCGTCTTCAACAATCCATATATTTTTATATCAAAATATTCCTGATTGTATAAGAATTCTTCTCTTTTTATCCCTTCCAGTTTAAATCCAACCTTTTGATATACCCTTTCAGCTCTAGGATTAAAACTGTATACCTCCAAACTTATTTTGTGTAGCTCTAGTTCCTCCATACCATATTGAATAAACATTGTTATTGCCTCTGTCCCCACACCTTTATTGCAACTAGATTCACTTAATAAAACTCGAAAATTCACATTTCCTGTCTCTTCATCATATTCATTAAAAACCACTTCTCCAATTATCCGATCATTCTCTCTATAAACAATAGCCAAATCTAATCGATTGTTCTGTTCATTGCGTGTCATATACCATTGCCGGATTTCTTCTTTTTCTTCCGGTTGCGGAGCAGCATATGCTTCTGCGTCACTTGCGACAGATCCTGTAAATTTTTTCAAATCCGGTTCATTAAGAATTTCAAACATAATCTCGCAATCCTTTTCGTCAAAGGGTCTTAAGATTACTTTCTCTCCTACAAGAACCGGCTTGATTATAAAATCACTTTTTTTCATCATCTTCACACTTTCTATTATTATCTTTTAGTAAAAAGACATGCCAAATCCCTACAAATACAACTAAACTATAGACCAATGAGAAACAGTGACCGCTTCCCATTGGTCTGTATAACTCACACCTTTTTCAAACTATACTCTAATTCAAGCAATTTCCAATAGTATGGAATAAGTGTCACATCAAAACTGTCAAAATAAAAGCACGCATGAGAGCAACCGATGTGTGACTGTTCGTTAAATGTCCAATGAATCCTGAATTTGCAATGGTCGGCAGTCGCTCCCTGAAAACCGCAATGTCTACAACTATCTTTCATCATTGGGACTTTTATACCTTCAGGCATCACATCTATTTCTGACATATATTTATTCATGTCTTTTAACTTAATGTGTAAAAGAGATTCCAATTCTCCCATGGCAATATAACCGGATTGCCATATTCTGGCTATCCGCTTGGATTTATATGTATAATCACCATCAAATTTCACATCCTTATATTGTAAGGAATATTTATAAAATAAAACCGAAAAATTTTTTTGTTCGAGCGAGTACCTTAAATAATCCGCCTCATCGTTTATCCATTGCAACATAGGTATTTCATCACGGTCTGCAGTTATTTTGTAATCAAACCGATAATAGTGATGATGATATTCCTGTGGCCATATCCTGACTTCTTCTTTTCGTTTGCTTTTCAGTTCGTTCCAACATTCGCAGTAGATTTTAATAGTATCCATCATTTCAGGACAATCAGGATATTCAACAATGAAACATTCCACTTTTTTGCTAAATGGTCTTCCCTCAAAATCAGAGATAGAAAATCCAAAGTCAACCAAGCGAGAAAAAATCAATTCATATTTCGGAACGGGACCAGAAACAAGACCGGTTCCCTTTTTTAATGCTTTTTTGAATTCCTCCGCATAAACAATTAGTTGATGATTTTTCAATTCACTGCAATTCGAAAGGTTTGATAAGGTGTCAACGAACCTATGAATTGTGCGATATCCGTCCCGAACAAGATTATGATCTTTCGATTCTATATCAACGAGCATTAAACCATAGCTCTCCGGTTGTTTAGCCATATCCATATAGATATCTTTCGCAAGATCGCATAATTCGGAAAAGTGTAGTTGAAAATTTTTCGGCAAGCCGGCATGCAGCGGATAATCCTCAGGCACAGTCAGAATAGACCGGGCAAACGCTTCTGCCTGATGTTGGCAATGATATTTATATTCCATATTTTTACTAATCAATAAATCCTCCGTTTCATTTAACAGTGGATACAAAAGGCAAATCGTATTATCATCAACCCAATGTGCCCTGCCGTTTTTGACAAGACCTTTTGCTCTTCGTAAATAGGTTGAATTATATTTTGTGTTTTGTTCATCTATTACAATTATGTTTTTTATGATGGGTGTCCTCCCCATTGCAATACTACTTTTTCTGTTTTTTGTGATGGGTGCCGTCCCCAAAGTACAAATTTATTGTATTATATACTTCCAAAATTTACAATATATAGTTTGATTTATTGCCTTTTGCAGCATATAAATGTGTCTGGCGGGGATTTTTCTCATATCCCGAAATGAATCATGTATTTGTGTTCTATCATTGCTTTACGAATTTGTTCCGCTAATGCCGCAAGCATTCCATCTTTTTGTATACGAGGGTCACTTTCCACAACCTGCAAAAGCAATGGAAGGGATTCGGGCGGAATGAGTGTCACCCCCCAACGGGACAACGCATTTTGCGGTTGTTTTATGCTCATATTATAAGTTGGAATGCGGAGCAATTGCTCCCACCAATCGTTGATATATTCATCATCAATCGATACACAGTTATACTTTTCTGGCTCATAATCAGAATACTCTTTTTCCGGATTAAAATCATAAATTATTCCGAATTCGGTTTTAATCATATCCCCACCCCGTAAAAATAAAATTTATCGATTGTCCATGATTCATCATAAAGTTTTTCATCCCAGATTCATATAAGCACGAACACGATATCTTCGCACCTTTTCTCATGGAACAAGATACGCCACTCTACCTCATCCACCGTCTCAAAATGAAGTGCGGAGTAGGCCACCCGGAGTTTGCCCTCATTGCCGCTACCGAATACAATGGCGGTTGGGCCATCCGCACTGCCGATGATACCGATACTGCAAGCGCTATTGGTTGCCTGTGATGCATTTGGTCCGGTATGCTTCTGCCGTGACCGGTCGGATGGAGCACAATCTATGATGGTAAAAGTCCCGTCCGGAAGATGGGGTAAAATCGTATATCCCATCATGGTATAGTGCTTCGGGAGTTCCTGGTTTGAAGTGTTAAAATGTTCGGCGGAGAATTCCTGATGCTCATATTCCTGTACGGTCAGCGTGTATTTCTTACCAGTGGATGGATGCACGAACTCAATTTCACCGGGCAACGATACCCGAAAGTGCGGCCCTAATATGACTATGGGCTCTTGCATCAACATCACGCTAAGGGTTTTTATTTGCGGCTTTCGCCGCGTTTTCCAAGGAAATGCGCTGCGCCAGATTGCATAGCTCTGAACGGGGTCAAGACCATAATGCTGCACTGCACTCTTGGCCTCAGGACTGTTGCCCTCCCGGAAACAGGGGTTCCAGCATAAGCCGCAGCCATGTGAGCTTTCATGCTCGCCCCCGTTCAGTATGACCTTCGAGCTTATATTGACGGCCAGCGGATTCTCCATATCAATTTGCATCCGCTGTTCCTCGGTAAATCCAGGTTCGCCGCCGTCAGCAGAGATCTTCCATTTTTCCATAAAAGTACGGATACGCTCTGGCGAAATCCGCATGCAAAAATCTACTACCAAGCCCTTACTGCAGATATAAACCGCGGGGATGCTCCAGGCTTCCTCATCCCAGACAAATTGCCTGTTCAGGGCTATTTCCTCTCCGGCCCTTTCGCTCCCATGATGTCCCCGGAAGTTTCCGTCAAAGTAAACCTTCCATTCCGGCATTCGGGGTTCGCCAGGAACAAAATCATAGTAATCCTCCGTATATTTGATATGGCTGTAATCAAATCCTGTCTGTAAATCCTTTATATAAGTAAAAGGCTGATCCATAGGCGTAAGGGACAGATTTTCCCGGATGATATCCAACACCGCCAATTGCTCAGCAGTAGGGACATTTTCCCGCAGAAACCTATCAAACTGCGCCTGCCCCCAGCACCACACCTGTTCCAACGCCGCCGTATGGCCGCAAGCCAGCAAGAGACAAAGAAAATCCTTAAAATTTTTTGCCAGTGGATGCACATAATTGCCGGGCGTGTTCATTGGGCTGACGGCCAATACCATCCCGCCAAAGCCACGCACGAAACAAAAATGAATACCGTCAACACCTTCCCAGCCGATGATGCTTGCACCCTTTGGAGTACAAAAATAGTTGTATTTACTCTCACCATGCTCCAAGCCAATGGAAGAGCCATTTATATTCAATTTCAGATATTTTTCATAAATCGTCAGCATCATGATCTCGCATTCTATGCATTCTTCAGCCAGGTTCATTATATTTATCAGCATTATCCGGTAAGGAACTAATCATAATTGGTTCGCAGTCAAGTGAAAATCAACACACCCATCCGCACAGCAAAAATCAATTTTATTTTTTGATTTACCGCCAAGCAGTTTATAATCACCACCGGCACGAGCAACATCACATAGTCTATGTAAATTTGCCATGGTTTTGGGACAAAACCCGGTTGGACATTCATACTTGCAATAAAAGGAATCTCCTTTTTCAAATCCCATTCTACATGGCTTTGCATCGGTTACTGTAATAAAAAATTCCCAGTCCTCAACAATTGTCTTATACACGATTGCTCCCTCCTTTAAATTGAAATTTTATTAGCAAGGTTTGTTTACTTCACATTATGTTCATAATAGCGGGTTATAAATATTTGTGTAACAACTCTTTAGGGATATGACAATAGTCATTAGGGCACCTATCTAATCTATCTTGATGTTCATCTGCACTTTTAACGTAATTCATAAGTGGAAGGACTTCCACTACAATTTTGTCCCTATCTGCTCTTTCTGTTATGTAATTCTGGGCATCTTCCATATGTCGAGGCACTTTACTATATACGCCTGTACGGTATTTTTTTCCCACATCATTACCTTGTTTATTCACACTGTAAGGATCTATAATCTCAAAAAAATAATCCATTAGTTGAGAAACAGTTACAATTTCAGGGTCAAATTCTGTTTTTACGCATTCAGCATAACCATCATACTCGCCTTCGAGAGTATTTGAGTAACCATTTGCTCGTCCTGCTTGAGTATTAATAACACCTTTTAGTGTTTTGATAAATGCTTGTACACCCCAAAGACAGCCACCTGCAAAATATATTGTTTCAACCATAGTATTCACCTATATTCTTTCGTCAAATATAAATAATCAGTAGTTAATTCACCACGGACAAATTCGAGTTTATTAAAGAATACCATAAGCAAAAATAAAAACATAGAAAGTGCTACTCAAAATGATTTTTGAATTTCAAGTTGAAAATGTAATTTTGGCGTTCATATCTCATCTGATACCCGTTGTCATCTATGAACGTCTTAAAAAACAGGCTGAAATTTGCACTTTCCGAGCTCATTTTTCGCTCGGAAACCAGAACATCTTATGTTCGATCCCCTTTATTTTTTGTTCAAACCTCAATTCGTCATCATTATTACTTCAATGTGCCTTGAGGATACAAAAAATGTCGTTCCCCTCTGCCTCCCCCTTGGCGGGGAAGCATTTTTCTACTTAGAAACATAGCATTATGCTTATAAGTAATCTCTACAAAACTATGTTTATACCCCTTAAAAACTCTATTATCTTGTCACATGGCATGGCTTTTCCCTCAATAAATCGGAACATATTTTCACTGCCGCCTAAATTTATACCGACAATCTCCATGTTCTTGTTTAACAATGCCCCGCCACTGCTGCCGCCGGATATTTTCGCCGAATGAGTTATGACGTTATGCTGATTTTTACCCGCTTCGTCACCAAACGGGACGGGGTATCTGCTCGTAATCCTGCCGGTAGTTATCGCGTTTCGGGTGTTCTCGTGAGGATTACCGATTGCGACAACCAGTTCGTTGTATTCGGGTGGTGCTGACGCGATAGGTAATACCGTAAATTCATATTCGGATACAAAACTTAAGACAGCAAGATCGTATGCTTCGTTGTAATATTCAATGACAGTTTCGGGGAATTGTTCATAATAGATCGAAAAACCAACATAGCCGCTATCTTCAACATATGCGTTGTATGTTGGTTGGTCGTGTCTTAAAACAAGCATTTTGGGATTTTCCATATCAACCGCATGAAGCGCCGTTAAAACATAGTATCTATTATCTTCCTTTCTGAAAACAACACCGCTGTGACCCGCGGAATAAGATGTTGAAGTTACAGTTACATCGCCTGAAACAGATTCTTCTGCTACTCGTATAAGCAAAACATTAGCTGAGATTGCCTTGTCCTTAACTGCTTTTATTAAATCTGAATCTTCAATCTTAAATATATCAAAGCCAAATACAACATATACAACAGCTAACGCAGTAATCACACAAAGCACTGTGTAAATGATAATTTTTAGAGTGCGGATTTTGTTTTTACTGATAGATATTTGTTCGTCCATGCCGTTCTCCTTCACATTTCGCGCCGCAGGCATATCGCATCGCAGATATATCGCAAATTCCGCAGGGATTTATATCGCCGAAGCTATTGCTTGTCCAGCCAAACAATAGTTTCCACATGCGCCGTCCACGGAAACATATCAATCGGGATCGCTTTTACCGCCTTATAACCCTTCTTTGTCAGATATTCCAGATCCCTTTCCAGTGTAATCGGATTGCAGGAAATATAGACCACCCGGTCCGGCTTTAACTGGCATAGAGAATTCAGGAACTTTTCATCGCTGCCCGCCCTGGGAGGGTCCATGAATACGACATCCGCTGTTCCATTCACAGCAGCCAATTGGCTCATAAATTCCCCAGCATCCTGTGTATAGAATTCTACATTAGTAGTCTGATTTCGTTTTGCATTGGTTATCGCATCTTTTACAGCATCCTTATTTAACTCCACACCGATCACCTTCTTCGCCTGATCAGCGGCAATCAGGCTGATGGTCCCGATTCCGCAATATGCATCGATCACCGTCTCCTTTCCGGAAAGCCCTGCCAATTCGATTGCCTTACGGTAAATAATCTCGGTCTGGACAGGATTCACCTGATAGAAGGATTTTGCAGAGATACGGAATACCTTGCCGCATAGAGTATCTTCAATAAAGCCTTTCCCGTAGATGACCTGTTCCCTTTCACCAAGAATCATGCTGGTATTTTTATCATTAATGTTCAATAAAATCGTCGTTATCTCGGGGTGAAGCTTCCTCAAAGCTTTCACAAAATTATTCTTGGAGGGGAAAATCGGTGAGGCGATTACTAATACTACCATGATCTCCCCGCTGGTAAAGCCGGACCGGACCAATACATGCCGTAATAACCCGTACCCGGTATCCTCATCATAGGTTTTTATCTTAAAGGATTTTAACATATTACGGATAGATACAATGATTTCATCCGCCTTTTTATTATGGATCATACAGCTTTCCATGGGAATTACCTTATGGGTGCCTTCCTCATAGATACCGGAAATCGGATTCCCCTTGCGGTCATGGTCAAATGCTGCATGTACCTTATTGCGGTAGTGAAAGGGCTTCTCCATTCCGATAATGTTCTCAACAGGGCAATACTTCTTGAGCAGCTTATCTACCTGACTCTGCTTCATTTTAAGATGCTCCGGATACTCCTGCTGCTTTACCTGGCAGCCGCCGCAATCCCTTATATGGGGGCATCCCTCGTTTCT
Source organism: Bacillota bacterium (assembly GCA_023423335.1). GTDB lineage: Bacteria > Bacillota > Clostridia > Lachnospirales > Lachnospiraceae > Mobilitalea. Next base: position 115,293 of record JAFAFU010000021.1, read on the forward strand.
TTTTCCTGATAATCTGCTGCTCTTACTTCCAGACGTTGACATACGGGGTTTATTGGTCGGTCTCTTATTGCCTGAAGTATTGTTATCATCTTTTCTTCTTTCCGAAATGTTATTCCCGGATTGATTATTGTTTGTTTTACTGCCGCTTACTTTATTATCAGAGGTTCCCTTCTTTCCTGTCTTATTCTTCCCCGCTTTATTTGAAATAGTCTTCCCCTTCGTCCCCTGCAGCGAACCTCTGATCTGCTCCCACTCCTTCTCAGCTTCCAGGATATCATTATAATCCTCTGAATTACCCTTTCTGTGCTTCTTCTTTATATTCCGGTTATTATCACTCATATTGCCCTCCAAATACCCATTTTGAATGTATCAAAGCATTATCTATATCATAGTCACATTTCGCATTAACCAAACATGCCTGCCCTTTGCGTTAGTTCATGCCAAGCGATTTACACGCTTTGATGACTATATTCCTTCATTGTTAAACTCCGGTATAAAGCTCTCCGAGGCTGTATCACCCTCTTGGATAAATCCATTCTCAACCCCCAGCTCAATTGCATAATCCACCAATTCTTCATATTCCTCTCCGGTAATCCTGCGGTTAATTTCCGGATATTTTTCCACCGCTTCCATCGGAGTATACTGGTTCAGGATACTGATCAGAATTTTGTCCCCATAGGTCTGATAGAGGTATTTAATAATCCTCTTAGATTCCTCCAGATATCCCGGTAAGGTAAGATGCCTTACCAAAACACCCTTTTTCATTCTCCCCTTCTCATCAAAAACCGGTTCTCCGGTCTGTCTCACCATCTCTTCGATAGCAGCTGCCGCGCAGGTAAAATAGTCCGGACAGCCGGAATATCGTTTCGCCGGAGTTTGGTCCATATATTTCAAGTCCGGAAGATAAACATCAATACTTCCTTCCAACCATTGTAAGGTTGACCGCTTCTCATAACCGCTGCAATTATAGATGATGGGTAGAATAAGTCCTTTCTCCCTGGCTGTCTGAAGTGCCTCTAGAAGCTGCGGGACATAGTGGCTTGGCGTAACCAGATTAATATTTTCCGCACCCTTCTCCATCAACTCCAGAAATATCTCGGCCAGCCGGTCCACCGTAATCCTCTTGCCTGCCAACCCCTTGGCAATGTTCCTGTTCTGACAGTAGACGCAGCCCATACTGCAGCCGGAGAAGAATACGGTTCCTGAACCCTTCTCCCCCGAGATGCAGGGCTCCTCCCAATAATGCAGGGCAGCCCGCGCCACCATAAGCTCCTCCGTCATTCCGCAATATCCTGTCACGCCCGTTATCCTGTCTGCATGGCATTCTCTTGGACAGAGAGTACAATCTTTCAATAACTGCCGGTTCATAAAATACCCTTCCGCCGTTTCCAAGTATCATTTCCTTACTAATATTACGATATCTGCCTAAAAAATACAATCCCAATAAATTCAGTGAAAATTCTGCAAAATCCGTATTCGCATACTATAGACATTCTAAGGAACAATATAATTATTATCTGATAAGGAGATGAATTGAAATGAAGCATATTATCGCATTATTGATAAAGTTTGTTATGGTTACTGTCATTCTTAGCATAGTACTCGGTATCATGACGAGCCTTACCTTCGGAAATATCCTCTATCTGTCCGTAGCAGTTACCGTTCTTTCCTATGTTATCGGAGATCTTTTGATTTTGTCTGCCTCCAACAATATGATTGCTACTATTGCAGATTTTGTGATCGCGTTCCTGGCTGTTTATCTATTTAATGATCTGGTAAATGTCAACATGATTTCCCTTTGGGACGCCATAATCTCTGCTGCCCTGGTCGGTACAGGGGAATGGTTCTTCCACAGGTATTTGGGAAAGAAGGTACTTGATTAGGGTACAGAATAATAGAGACCTGCCCATATGAACCGTGACGAAGGACAGGTCTCTTTATATTATTTTAATATAACTTCATATCCCTTGACCGGAGGAATCCGGTTCTTATTTTACCCTCGCAAATTTTCTGGCAATCTTCATGGCGGGCTTAAAGAAGAAGCCCTCCATCTCTTTCCTCACCTGCTTCAGCTGCTTTCTGATCTCGATATTCTGCGGACAATGACGTTCACATTTGCCGCATTCCGTACACATGGAAGCATAAGCCGGCTGCTTTGATAAAGCTCCGAGGGTCTGCATATACTTGAAACGCTCCCTTCCACCCTTCAGCAGATACTTATCATTATAGGCGGAGAAGCATCCCGGTATATTGACGCCAAAGGGGCAGGGCATACAATACCCGCAGGCGGTACAGGAAATCTTGGTCTTCTCATGGAGGACTGCCTTGACCTGGTCAAATACCTCCAGTTCCCTGGCGGATAAAGCGCCTGCCTTTGCATCACTGGCAACCCTGATATTTTCCGACAGCTGGGCTTCGTCGCTCATTCCGGAGAGAACCACGCTTACCTCAGGATGATTCCATATCCATCTTAGGGCCCATTCGGCCGGTGACCTGGTTTCATCGTATTCCCGGAAGGCCGCCAATACCTCCTCCGGCAGGTTATTGACCAGCTTGCCGCCCCTGAGAGGTTCCATGACAATAACCGGTATTCCTAAGGAGTAAGCAAGCTTAAGGCCTGATATCGTGGCCTGGTTATGCTCATCCATATAATTATATTGAATCTGGCAAAAATCCCAGGGGTAGGCCAGGAGAATCTGTTCAAAATCTGCTTTGGAACCATGGAAGGAAAACCCGATATTCCGGATGGTTCCATTCGCCTTTTGCTGCTCCATCCATTCCAGGACACCGATGGATACCATCCGGTCAAAGGTTACCTTATCCGTCAGCATATGGAGCAGGTAATAATCGATGTAATCCGTATCCAGCTTGGAAAGCTGTGTTGCAAAGATCTTCTTCGCTCCCTCCAGCTTACTTACCATAAAGGGCGGCAGCTTCGTGGCAATATAAACCTTTTCACGATAGCCTCCGGACAGCGCCTTTCCCAGCAGGATTTCACTCTTCCCACTGTTATAAAAGTAGGCGGTATCAAAATAATTAACCCCCTTCTCTATGGAATCCCTGAGCAAAGCAATGGACCGGGGTTCATCGATGCTGTTTCCCTTCATCGGAAATCTCATACAGCCAAACCCCAGGATTGAGAGCTGGTCCTGATTTTTCGTATTTTCTCTTGTTAACATTCTGTTATCCTCTTCCTGTTATCTATGCGATCTGATGTAAGAATTCACAGAGCCTCTCCACACTCTCCTCCGTGGTTGCCCAGGAGGTGACAAGGCGGATAATGCTATGCCCTTCATCATACCGCTCCATGACCAGAAACTTAAAATTCTTCTCAAGCTGATGAATTAACAAATCCGGTAATATCGGAAACAGCTGGTTCGTTACAGGAGCCGCCTGGAAGGAATATCCGCACTCCTTAAGGGCCACTGCAATTTTACCTGCCATACGATTAGCGTGACGGGCTAAATCAAAATATAATTCATCCCGGAATAACTCTTCAAACTGAATTCCGATAACAAAGCCTTTCGCCAGCATGGCTCCCCGCTGCTTGATCAGATAGCGGAACTCTTCCTTCAGCTCCTCTCTGCATATTACCAGCGCCTCTCCCAGAAGCGCACCATTTTTTGTACCGCCGATATAGAATACATCTGCAAGGCCTGCGATATCCGAAAATGTCAGATCGTTCTCAGGACAGGTCATGGCAGACCCAAGCCGGGCTCCGTCCAAAAACAGATACAGGTTCTTCTCCCTGCACAGCATATAAAGCTTAGTCAGCTCCTCCCTGGTATAGATCGTCCCCAGTTCTGTTGCATTTGACAGGTATACCATCCTGGGTTTCACCATATGTTCTCCCGAATGGTATTCCAGTGCTTTAAGAATCGCTTCCGGCGTAAGCTTTCCTTCTGCCGCGGGTATCGCAATTACCTTATGGCCGGTTGCCTCGATTGCCCCTGTTTCATGGACATTGATATGGCCCATATCCGCTGCGATCACACATTCGTGGGGTCTTAAGAAGGAGGATATCACCAGCAGGTTGGTCTGGGTGCCTCCCGGAATAAAATGAATATCCGCCTCCGGCTTCTTAAGGAGTTTCTTAATTAATTCCGTCGCCTGATTACTATGGTTATCCAAACCGTATCCGTTATTCTGTTCCAGATTGGCTCTCACCATAGCCTCTAATATCCGGGGATGCGCTCCCTCACTGTAATCATTCACAAAGCTGTACATTCTTCTGCCTCCGCCAATCCTTAATTCTTGTCTGTATTCGTAAATGCATTCCTATCTATATAGGTATCAACCGGCCTTAACCATCGCTGTTCCTGATGGAAGAAAGTCCGAACAGGCTTCCCATAAACCCAAGAATCAGGCTGATGACCGGAAGAATAACGGCCATCCGGGCAGTCAGCTCCTGCTCCGCCGGAAGCGGCAGGAACGGAAGCGTCCCGCTCATTTCCCCATATGCCCCTTGAATTAAAAACACTATCAAAACGGCGGCGATCACTCCGCCGGTTACCGTCATCAGCAGTCCAACCAGTACATAGGGAAAGCCGATAAAGGAATTCGGTGCCCCAAGCAGACGGAGGGTATTGATCTGTTCCTTGTTATTATAGATCCCCTGCCTTATCATGTGGGATAATATAATGACCGTCGTAATTCCGACCGCAAGCATAACCAGGTAGCCTAAAACCTTCAGGGCATTGGTAATCCCTTTGATCTGCACTAAAACCTCACGGTTATTTCTGATATATTCAATCCCCTCCAGAGCCGTGATCCGGTCCGAGACAGTATCCATCGCTTCAAGCTCAATTCCGATTTCGATGAAGGCTTCGAAGGGATTGTCATCAAAAAGCTCCAGAATCTTAGCTTCCTCTCCCAGAACCTCCCTCATCTTGTCCTGCGCCTCTGATTTGTCCACCAGCCGGGTATCCCGGACTCCATCGACATTTCTGATCTGTGTTACCAGCAGTTCTGCCTTCTCCATCGTTATATCCGGTTTGAAATATGCATTAATCTCGGCTTCCTCGGACAGCATCTTCACCAGCCGGTTTCCGATGGCACCGCCGGTCAGCACCATGCCTAGCAGGAATAAGATCAGCCCGGTTCCCAGGATCGAAACCAGATTCGAGAACAGGTTCAGACGAAATATTTTTCCCAACTCTTTGATAAAATAACCAATATTATATGCAAAGCCTTTCATCCGGTCAGTCCCTCCGTTCCACAGTAATCTTCCCGCCCTCCACATGGAGGAAGACGGCATCCTGCTCATTCTCGATCAGATGGGTGGCATGGGTCGTGATTATAACTGTGGTATCTATATCCTTAAAGGATCGCAGCAGCTCCAATATATTCATTGCATTGTCATGATCCAGGTTGCCGGTAGGTTCGTCAGCCAGAATAATAGACGGCTTTCTGGCTACTGCCCTGGCGATCGCAACCCTCTGGGCTTCGCCCCACGAAAGATGTTCAATCAGAGAAGCTTTCTTATGTCCCAGACCCACCCGGTTAAGGGCCGTAAAGGCCTCCTCCTTCATCCTTCTGGGTGAAATTCCGAGGAAACGCATACCCATCATGACATTATCCAGTGCGGTTCTGCCTTCGATCAGTTTGAATTCCTGGAACACCGGACCGATCCTTCTCCTGAGTTTTCGGATTTTCCCTGACTCGTTCTTTCTCATCTGCTGTCCCAATACCGTCAGGGTGCCGGAGGAAGGATATTCCATACCCATAAGAAGCTTTAACAAGCTGGTTTTTCCGGAACCGCTCGGCCCGGTGACGAAGACCAGCTCCCCCTGCTTAATCTCCAGATTTACTTCGGATAAGGCCAGGGTTTTGTCCTGATATTTTAATGATACTCCCGTTGCATCAATCATTTTACCGCTCCTTCCTATCCCTTCGGGCTAAAATGACAAGCCTGCTTTTATCGTAAATATTAAGTTGCCGTCCTTCGCTTCCACCGTCTGAAGATTAATCTCAATCAGTACCAGATCCCCCGCCACTGCTTCAAAATCAATCAGCAGAGGACCGTCCTTGAATAACTCATCAATGGAAGCTGGCTCCAGCGGCATTCCGTAGAAGCTTCCGCCCTCCGCTTCAAATAGCAGGGCGCTCTTCCCGGAGACGGAGAACCTTCCATAAAGGATCAGATTCTTGTCGGGCACCTCAATTACGATATTCTCCGAATTAAAATGGAATTCAATCTCAGGCAGGGTGGAATGCTCTTTCAAAATCCGGTTAAATGTAGCCTCGCTGACGGAGCCCTCCACGGAGAACAGATGAAAGCTTAAGTTCAAATCCTCCATCGTAAAATGCCCTTCCCCGATGATTCTGGAGAATTCTCCGACAATGGATGAGAATATCTCCTTGATATCCGCCCACATAAGCTCCAGGTTAGCCAGATGCTCCTCATACAGCTCCTTCTCTTCCGCCAGGGCAGCCATATATGCTTCCCTTTCGTCGACCAAGCGTCTTTTCTCCTCCATCGGCTTCTTCAGTTCTTCCTTCTTTTCCTCCAGCAGAAGTGTTTCGGACGCCAGTTTCTCCTTCTCCTGTGTCAGCTTGCGCTTGCCCTCTTCTATGGTTTCCAGAAGCATAGCAACATTTTTTGAGATATCCTTCACCAGGTTGATATTTTTCAAAAACGCAGATAAGTCCTCCGACTTCAGCAGCAGCTCCAGATAAGAGGCCGGTCCTCCCCGCTGGTAGCTTACCAGCACCTGCTCCAATATGTATAGATTATCATCGTATTCCTTCTGTTCCTTTTCTATGGACATATCCAGCTCTGACAGTCTGGCCTCCAGTACGCCGATCTCACCGTTTAATCTGGCTTCCTCCCGTTCCATCTCCTCGATTTCCTGGGTCAGTGAGAACAGCTCCTCCAGCGTTTTTTGCTCTTCCTTCGAAATACCCATCAACTTTTCCTGGGCCACCTCAATCGGCTTCACTTCTCCGGATACCTTCCCGGGTACCGTAATGGACAGGACCAGGATGATGGCCGTCCACAGATAAAAAAGTCTTAGCTTATTTTGTATCTCCATGAGCGTCCTCCCAATGCAGAGATATCTTACCTGTTTAACTAAGTTATAGTATACTAGATTACCAGCAGGATAACAAGTTGGTCCAAGAATAAAATTCCATACTCCTGCAGGGCCTTTTATCCCTGAACTAACTTGTTATTGGATAAAAACATGGAGTTATACACGAAACAATGATTCCTAAAATTGCTTATCTAAAGTTAAAAGTTTTACATAATAGTCCGTGTCATCAGGAGAATATGCCGGAGGGACAAACACATCTTCAAACGAACATTTCCTGTATTCCATACCGTCAATATGCCATAGGACACGGAAACGGCATTTTTCCGGGGTTGCTCCTTGGAAATTACATTCCGGACGGCAGCTATTTCTCATAAACATCTCTTTGATATGTATCGGCAATGAATGTATAAAATCACTGTATATGTCCATATGCTTTAATTTCATTCCAACAAAAAGCTTTCTTTTGTCTGTCCGGCACTCAACCGTATAATTCTTATCTTTTGCTTTTGCAAAGTATCTTACTTTTTCCCTGGATTTTATATAGCCGTTCTTAATCAATCCTTCATGTAATTTTTCATAAAAGATTTTTTCATCGGTGTCGTCAATAAAGGTTAAAAAGTCAAGATATTCCTGATTCTCCGGAATTAATGCGGGATCCATCAGGGTTTTATAGTCCAGCCTTAACAGCTCAACACTATAACTCATCTTTTCTTGATAGGTTGACAAAATATATCCTTTTAAAATTTTGATCAGGTCAGGATTATCGGGATAAGAGAGAAAATATTTATCGGCTTTTCTATCAAGCTTATCACCATTTATTCCTTCAAAGAAAAATCCAAAACCCTGCAGTTTTTTTATCATTTGTACGGCACTTTTAACCTTGTTGCCGCCGACCCAGCTTCTACCCGCGTTATTGGCATATTTTACAGGATGAATCTCCAAAGCTTCCTCCAAAATTTCGCCGGACATACAGAGATTATAGAACAGCATCATGAACCACTCAGCCGAGCGTTTGGATTTCATTGTTTCATTCGAAGTCCCAAAGCCGTTCACCTCAAGACTTGTACATATAATTCCATACTCCTCCGGACTTTTTTGCATATCCTTATATATACCGGCAAAAATTTTACGAAGTTCTTTAAAGCCTTGTATAAAGCTTTGATTATCAAGCCCGTGTAAATATTGACCGGATACTTCAAAATCCTCCGGTATCGGAACCATATGATCCAAAATATCTTGTATTGCTGTTTGACAGTAGTATTGCATTTCCATTTTGGCCAATCCCCTTTTTTATCATTTAATATTGTTTTACGGCGATAGGAACATATACATTAATTATAACATCTGTTTTTCCATTTTCAACGATAACAGGGATTTTATCGGCACGCCCATATTGGTTTTGTTTGGGCGCAGCCCGGCAGCTATTATTAAATTTATAATACTAAAAATCAGGAGGGAAAGATGCTGTGTGGTAAGCAATCCTTCCCTCCTCAGGATATAAAATAATCCATATTATATTATATTATATTATTAGGGATATTCTGCTACCGGCAAAAGATACAGCTATATGAACAGATTAACATTCGAATCCTCCGCTTCCCCAAGATAATAGCCCACTCCGCCTATTTTGACTCCGTCAATCAGCTCCTGCTGCCGGATTCCCATGACATCCATGGACATCTGACAGGCCACAAGCTCAATACCGCTGTCAATTGCCGAACGGATCAGCTCCTCCAGCGAGAATACCTTCTTATCCTTCATGACCTTCCGGATCATCCTTTTGCCCATACCCATCATATTCATTTTCGACAGCTTCAGCTTTCTGCTGCCCCTTGGCATCATCCTGCAAAACATTCTGTCCATGAAGCTCTTTTTCATCTTAACTTTATCCGGTTTCCTTAAGATGTTAAGACCCCAGAAGGTGAAAAACATGGTTACCTTCTTTCCCATGGAGGCGGCCCCGTTTGCTATGATAAAGGAGGCAATGGCACGGTCCAGGTCTCCGCTGAATACGACCAGTGTCTTATTATCCTTCATCTCCGAGTTAAGCTGAGCTATTTTTATGGATGGATGAAGGGAAGATTTTTTTATAAATGCAATGGTATTGCCGCCGGATCTCTGAAGCTCCACCAGTTCATTATCGGTTCTCCTGCACCAGGCTTTTATATCCTCGTAAAAGCCCGGATCGGAGGCGGTAACCTTTAGGACCTTCCCCTCCTGCAGCTCATCGAGCGAGGCCTTTACCTGCATCAGGGGGCCTGGGCAGCAGAGTCCGCAGGCATCCAGGGCCGTATCATATTGGCCGGACTGTCCGTTCTCTTCCCTGACCGCCTGGGTATCCGGATCAATGACGGTCTGCCCTGCTTCTTTTTGATGGGAGTTTCCGAAAGGACTGCTCCTGCGGTTCATCATACTCTCCATGCCGGAGCCGGTCTGTCCGGCCGAGTAAGATCGATATCCCCCGGCCAGGTTCAGGACCCGGTATCCTTTCTGGCTTAAGATACGGTCTGCAATATATCCCCGCAACCCCACCTGGCAATATTCTACGATCGTTTTGCCGGGATCTAATTCTGAAAGTCTCTCCCTTAAGCTGTCCACCGGAATATTTAAGGCACCCTCCACATGACCGTTTTCAAATTCCAATTCCGTACGGACATCCAGAAGAATATAGTCTTCGGCAAGCTTCTCCACCTCATCCCAGGAGGCGGCATGGGACTTTCCGGTGAGGATATTCTGTGCTGTAAAACCGGCCATATTAACCGGATCCTTCGCTGAGGAAAACGGAGGCGCATAGGATAATTCCAGCTCCGCAAGATCATTTACCGTACCCTTTAAGCGAATTACGGCAGCGATCACATCAATCCGCTTATCTACTCCGTCATAACCAATTCCCTGTGCTCCCAGAACCTTGCCATCTTCACCAAAGATTAGCTTCAAGGTCATGGGTACTGCTCCGGGATAATAGGAAGCGTGGGATACCGGATGGATGGTAATAGTCTTATATGGGATCTCCGACCGCATAAGAGTCCGTTCATTGGCACCGGTAACGGCAGCGGTTAATCCGAATATTTTGATAACCGAGGTTCCCTGGGAGCCCTGATAGGAGGAATTTAGACCTGCCGCATTATCCGCAGCAATCCTTCCCTGCTTATTTGCGGGACCGGCCAGAGGAATTGCGGTCCTGGCCTTCGTCACAAAATCTGTTACCTCAATTGCATCTCCAACCGCATAGACACCCGGCGCAGAAGTTTCCATTCTCTCATTCACCAGGATATGTCCCTTCGGGCCGAGCTCAATCCCGCTGTCCTTAAGAAATGCCGTATCCGGGGCCACACCGATCGCCAGGATTACCAACTCTGCCGCTACCTGCTTCCCACTGTTTAAGGTTACTTCCACCCTGTTTCCGATTTCACGGAAAGACTTTACTCCATCCTCCAAAATCAGCTTCACTCCGCACTGCACCAGCTCCTTCTCAGCGATTACCGCCATATCGGTGTCAAAGGGAGCAAGAATATGGGGTGCTGCTTCCACCAGCGTGACCTCCAGTCCTCTTTCCCTCAGATTCTCGGCCATTTCCACGCCAACAAAGCCTCCGCCGATGACTACGGCACTGTCCACACCTTTTTTATCAACATAAGCCTTAATGGCATCCGTATCCGGAATATTTCTTAAGGTAAATATCCTGTCACATAAAATTCCGGGAATATTCGGCCTTAACGCTCTGGCCCCTGGTGAGAGGATGAGATTATCATAGCTTTCCTCATATATTCCGTTCGTTTTGCTGTTTACCGTAACCCTCTTCTGTGCCGTATCGACCTTGATTACCTCACTGTTATTTCTGACATCAATATTAAATCTGGCCTTCATGGCCTCCGGGGTCTGAACCAGAAGCTTATTCCTGTCCTGAATGGTTCCCCCGATATAATATGGCAGTCCGCAGTTTGCAAAGGAGATATACTCATCCCTCTCAAACATGATAATCCTTGCATTTTCATCCAATCTTCTGAGTCTGGCTGCGGCTGACGCTCCTCCGGCCACTCCGCCAACGATTAATACCTTCTTACCCATACGCTACCTCCGGCAATATACTAGATTAATTGTGCTCCTGGTTTCCATCAGATTCCTTGAAAAGTATTTCAATAATTTCCGTAACCTTATCGCTGCATACCTTATAATAGATTTCCAGGCCTTCTCTCCTGCCCTCAATCACGCCCGCTGCCCTTAATTTCTGCAGATGCTGGGATATAGTGGACTGGGGGGCGTCCATGCAGGCCTGCATATAAGTTACATTGCAGGGTCCATGCTCCAGCAGACCCTTCACGATACATAGTCTGACCGGATGAGCCAGAACCTTCAGGAGCTCTGCCTTCTCCTCAAACTGTTTATGTGCTTTCTCCATGATAATTCCTCCTGGCATAATGAATCCGATGTAAAAACGTTGAAGTATTTATATATTTATATATTACGTTATAGCGATATATGTGTCAAATTTCTATGTGACATTGTCACCAACGATACAGATCAGCGAATGTTATTCCTCAGAAAGCTATCGCGCCGAGCGCGGCCGGCATAGCCGGCCTGATAATAACGCGCCCGTACGCATTCTGCTCTTACTCGCTTTACCTGATACCATACCGGCTCAGTTCCCGCTTACTCACATTCTCAGCTACGACCTGCTTATAGATGTTCACTGTCTCCTGGGCATCCTCCAGCTCCTCCTTTAATCTGGTATTTTCTGCTTCCAGAGCAAGCAACCGGATATCCTCCTGCTCCTCAGGAAGCCTTCTGCCGGCGGCCGGGTTCTTTGCCGTCTTCACGGACCTTTCCGCATCAGGAAGAGGCTTGCCTGTGGGAATTGTATAGCTTTCCTCTGTCAATTCATTGAATTCACCCCTGGGTACATAATGAGTATGCAGCAACTGGTGGGATTTGTGGCTGCTCGGATAATCCAGAAACTCTTGATATATGGCGGTAATATAAGGATTTTCATGGGATTTGCGCAATACCTTTCCCTCATCCTCCCGATACAATCCAGCCAGTCGTTTCCTTCCGACCTCAGGATCAGCGGACCTTGGCTGGCCTCCTCCGGTGATACAGCCGCCCGGACAGCCCATAACCTCGATGAAATGATAGGGTGATTCTCCCTTTTCTATCTGGTTCAGCAGCAGCCTTGCCCCTTTTAATCCGCTGGTAACCGCCACCTTTAGGGTCACACCCTCCAGGAACTTATAGGCGGGGACAGTCTCCTCAATCGGAAGCTCAGCAGTTTTTATCTGTTCCAGTCCGACGATCGGTGTCACATGCAGGCCCTTAAAAGGCAGCTCCCGCCCGGTAACCAATTCATAAACTGTCCGGAGGGCAGCCTCCATGACCCCGCCGGTCAGACCGAAAATATCAGCCGCACCGGTAGACATCCCAAGAGGATGATCATATTCTTCCTCCGGCAGAGCCATAAAATCAATACCCGCTTCCTTAATCATGGCCGCCAGCTCCCTTGTCGTCAGAACCGCATCCACATCGGGATAATCCTCCTGCTTCATTTCACTGCGGAGGATTTCAAACTTCTTAGCGGTACAGGGCATTACAGATACCACATAGATATCCCCCGGAACAACCCCTGTTTTCTCAGCATAATAGGTTTTTGCCAGGGCTCCCAGCATCATATGGGGAGATTTACAGGTGGACAGGTGCTCCAGCTTCTTTGGATACTCGTGCTCCATATACTTAATCCAGCCCGGACTGCAGCTTGTAATCATCGGCAGTACCTCTCCAGGACCAATTAACGCATTCTTCAGACGGATTAACAGCTCCGTCCCCTCCTCCATAATCGTTAAATCTGCGGCAAAATTCGTATCAAATACATCATCAAACCCAAGGGCATGCAATGAAGAAGCCAGCTTGCCGGTAACTACGGTTCCCGGCTCACAGCCGAATTCTTCCCCCAGGGCGACTCTGACTGCCGGTGCAACCTGGACCACGACCCGCTTCGACTTATCATGAAGGGCACTCCAAACCTTCTCTGTGGCATCGGTTTCCTTCAGAGCCCCGACGGGGCAGACCACAGTGCATTGTCCGCAGAAGGCGCAATCCACGGTTCCAATCGGTAATTCCATCGCAGGTCCGATGACCGTATCAAATCCACGGTTTTGGGGATTGAGAACACCGGTCCCCTGCACCTGGTTGCAGACTGTCACGCAGCGCCGGCATAAAACACATTTTGACATATCACGGACAATGGATACGGAGGCATCCAACCCCCGATTTGCATGCTCCCCCTCAAAGCGGGTATTTTCTACTCCCAGGGTTCTCCCCAGCTCCTGAAGCTCGCAGCTTAAATTGCGTTTGCAGCTCAAGCATTCCTTTGTATGGTCGGAAAGCAGCAATTCATAGAGAACCTTACGCGCTTTTCGGACCCGCTCCGAGCTTGTGAGGACCTCCATCCCCTCGCTGACCTGTGTCATACAGGAGGCCTGCAGGGTTTTTGCACCCTTTACCTCCACAACGCAGATTCTGCAGGACCCCAGCCTGTGAAGCCCTTCCAGATAACAGAGGTTTGGAATGCCGATATGGTTTGCCTTGGCGGTCTCCATGATCGTCATGCCCTCCTCTGCTTTCATCCGTCTTCCGTTTATTATTAAATTCACCATATTTCTCCTCATTTCTGCGCTGCCCAATGTCTCGCTTGCGAGACTATGCACATCACAAGTTTGTGATTGCAGCGCAGACACAAACTTGTTAAGGGTGTCCCAAAAGTCAAATTTCAATTTTATTCATCACAGGATATAAGTACCTGCCCTTTTGTGCTAGTTTGTGCGTCTGTCGCAATGCAGGCAGCGCATTGCCTCTGCCATGGCGTTCAGTTTGTGATAGCCCAATACGACCTCCTCAAAGGACTCGGTCCGCTTTTCTGCCTCCAGCATCTCCATCGGAAAACGATTGTGGGCGGCAATCTCGTCTTCATCGAACTTATCCGGAATATCAATCGGATTTCCTTTATTTAAGACGCCCTTTCCTCCCAGATATTTATCAATGGAAACAGCGGCCCGCTTTCCGTCAGCGATTGCCTGTATCACCGTATCCGGGCCTCTGGTAACATCACCGCCGGCGAAAATGCCTGCCATGGTAGTCATCTGGGTATCCTCGTCTATGACAAAGGTCCCCCAGGGAGTGACGGTAATTTCGTCCTTACGGATGAAGGGAAGGTCCGTGTATTGGCTGACAGCCGGGATGACCGTATCCACCTTCAGGTAAAAATTCGTTCCCTCATGGGGTACGGACTTTCTTCTACCCGACTTATCGAATTCCCCGAGCCGCATCCGGATACATTCCATCTGTGCCACTGCTCCGTCCGGACCTTCGATAAATCTGACCGGAGCCACCAGCTCATTGATCTTAATTCCTTCTGCTTCCGCTTCCTGGATCTCGTATTCCGAAGCCGGCATCGCATCCCTGGTCCGGCGATACAGTATCATGACCTTCTTCGCGCCGAGCCTTAAGGCGGTACGGGCAGAATCAATGGCTGTATTACCGCCTCCGATGACTGCAACGGTTTCCCCCAGCTTCACCTCATAACCCAGATTGACATTCTTCAGGAAATGAATGCCGTGAAGTACACCCTCCAGCTCCTCACCCGGAATATTGACCTTCTGGGGGAAGCGGGTACCGGTGGCAATATAGACGGCGTCATATTGCATTTTTAATTTCCTGAAATCCGTATCCTTCATAATCTCCTTATTCAAGATGATATTTACACCGCTCTGGGCAATCAGCTCGATTTCGTGTGCCAATACCTTTTTGGGCAGCCTGTATTCCGGAATACCGAAGGCTAAGACTCCTCCTGCCACTGGCTCGGCCTCATAGACATCAACCGAGTATCCGATACGGACCAGATAATAGGCACAGGTCAGTCCCGATGCCCCCGCACCGATTACCGCCACACTTCTTCCATTCTTCGGGAATACCACATCATGCTCGTACGGTTTCTCATTCCTATGGGCGTAATCCGCCACAAATCGCTTGATGTCCGCTATGGCGATTGCTTCATCCGTAGTACCTCGGCGGCACTTCACCTCACAGGGTCTGGTACAGATTCTGCCGCAAACGGCAGGGAACGGATTCTCCTGTTTTATCAGCCGGTAGGCATCCGTGAACCTGCCTGCCGCTACCAGGGACAGATATCCCGGCACATTTACGTTCGCAGGACAGGTATTTTCACAGGGTGAGATAAACAGCTCGGAGCAGACTCCGGCACGGCAGTATTTCTTCTTAATATGCTCCTCATATTCCTGCCGGAAATACCTTATGGTGCTGAGTACCGGATTGGGCGCCGACTGGCCGAGGCCGCACATGGCGGTATCCTTAATGGTTTCGCCCAGCTCCTCCAAGAGCTCGATATCCCCCTCCCGGCCTTCTCCGCGGGTGATCCGTTCCAAGATCTCCAGCATGCGCTTGGTTCCCACCCGGCAGGCAGTACATTTACCGCAGGACTCATCCCGGATGAAATCCATAAAATACCTGGCATTATCAACCATACAGGTATCCTCATTCATGACGATCAGGCCCCCGGAGCCCATAATAGCTCCCAGCCCGGTGATTGCCTCATAATCCGTTGATACATTCAAATTATCCTGCGTAATGCAGCCTCCGGAGGGGCCTCCGATCTGGGCAGCCTTAAATTTCTTCTTATCCTTGATGCCGCCGCCGATGTTAAACAGAATATCTCCGAGAGGTTTCCCGATGGGAACCTCGATAATTCCGGTATTGACAATATCCCCGGCCAGGGCGTACACCTTTGTACCCCTGCTCTTTTCTGTTCCAAAACCGGCATACCACTCTCCACCCTTCAACAAAATGGAAGGAATGGCGGCAAAGGTTTCTACATTGTTTATAATAGTCGGTTTACCAAACAGCCCCTTCTGGAACGGCAGCGGGGGCTTTTGCTTCGGTTCGCCCCTCTGTCCTTCGATCGAGGACATCAGCGCCGTTTCTTCGCCGCAGACAAACGCACCGGCTCCGATCCGGATCTCCAGGTCGAAGGTAAACTCTGTTCCAAGGACTTTACCTCCCAGTAATCCCCGTCTGCGGGCTTCTTCGATCGCTGCCTTTAATCTCTCAACGGCAATCGGGTATTCGGCCCGGACATAGATATACCCCATATCCGCCCCGATCGCATAACCGCCGATCATCATACCTTCAATCAAGGTGTGGGGATCCCCCTCAATCAGGCTCCGGTCCATGAATGCGCCGGGATCTCCTTCATCGGCATTGCACAGGATATATTTTTGCCCACTGTCTGCCTGATACCCGGATTCCCACTTGATGCCCGTGGGGAAGCCGGCGCCGCCCCGGCCTTTTATACCGGAACGCTTCACCTCCCAAACAACATCCGCCTGGCTCATGGCAAGGGCCTTTGCAATCGCCCGGTACCCATCCCTGGCAATATATGCATCCATACTGGAGTATTCCATCCTGCCGCAGTTCCTCAGTACGATCTTCACCTGTTCCTTGTAAAAGTCGATATCCTCCAGCTTCGGGACATGCTTATGTAGGGAATAATCAAAAAAAGTATGTTGCAGCAATACCCGATCCTCCAGGAGATGGTTCCGGACAATTTCCCGGGCAATCCCCGGTGTCAGCTCCGTATAGAATATCTGCTCCGGTAAAATCAGAGCAACCGGACCGACAGCACAGGTTCCCATGCAGCCGGTTTCATATACAATCGCAGCCTCACATAATTGATTCTTCTCAATTTCATCGACAAATGCGTTTTTGACCTCCGAACAATTGGAGGATACACAGCCGGCACCGCTGCAGACTAGGACCTGATATTTATATCCGGAAAGCTTATCCAGGTAATTCTGCTTAATCCGATCCAAATCCTTCGTATTATTTATCAGCCTTTCCACCACTTTATTCACCTCCTGTTTCTCAATACCTGGCGAGAATGGAATCTAATTTATTCACATTCACTTGTTTATACACCACATCATCAATCATGATGGCAGGAGCCAGACCGCAGGCACCAATACACCGGGCGATCTCAAAGGTGAATTTGCCGTCCCTGGTGGTTTCCCCCATCTGTATTCCCAGAAGCTCCTTCAGACGTTCCACCAGCTTCTTGCCGCCTCTGACATAACAGGCGGTTCCCAGGCATACCCGGATCGTATGCCGGCCTCTTGGTTTTGTTGAGAAAAAGGAATAGAAGGTGATAACCCCGGAAACCTCTGACAAGGGTTTATCCAAAGAGCAGGCGATGAACTTCTGCAGTTCCAGGGGTAAATAACCATAAACTTCCTGTGCAAGATGCAGGATCTGAATAAGACTCCCTTCCTTATCCTTGTATAGGTCTATTATGTTCGTAATTTCGTCATACTTGTGTTCTTCCTCCTGTGTACAGCCGCTGCAGTTCAAAACCTCTCCGCTCATATCGGACCTCCCTGTGTGAATATTCATGGAATAGCCTGCTGTTTTCTGACATTTCAGATATTATCACGCTTTATTCCGCATGATATATTTTTAACAAACTATTTACAAAAATTATATCACACGGGGGTGAATTTACAATACAAATGCCTATTATTTCCCTTATTAATTATACAACCATGTTAAAATAGTAACAATTGCTAGAGTTCCCTTCTATTCCCCATAGGAAACCCTCCAGAGATAAATCGAAGCTACGGAACCATAGGGGGAGTAACCGCTTCGGAACAAATCGAATTGTTTCCTGCTAAGAGAATCCAGTCCATACAGCATCATCATACCCCGACGGATTGCAATGTCTCCGAAGCTGACGATATCCGGTCGTTCCATAGAATTAAGCAGCAGCATCTCTGCCGTCCATACGCCAATTCCGCTTAAGGAGGAAAGTTCACGGATCACTTCATCATCCGGCAGCTGATACAGGCGGTCCAGAGAAAAATCTCCCTTTGCAATGATCTTTGCAAGGTTTTTAATATATCCCGCCTTCTTCGTCGGCATGCCCAGCCTTTGGATCTCCTCGACGGAAGCACCGGCCACGACCTCCGGAATTACGTCATCAAAATGCTCCTGTAATCTGGCCCAGATTGTCCGTGCAGCCTTCAATGAAATCTGCTGCCCGATGATGACATGAATAAGTGCCGGGAACAGATCCGGAATGATTATCCGTTCCACCTTTCCAATCCGGTCAATTGCTGCTCCAAGTGCCTGATCCGCCTTCTTCAGATACTCCATTTCCTTCAGCCCATACTCAAATATCTTTGTTCTGACCTTCATCCGCCTATATACCCGTCCTTTCCGTATTCCTCCTATCATTATTCCCCTCCGGGAAGATAATATATTATATCGCCGCCGAATGCTTCTTTGGTCCTACTTTGATACCGGGCAGCATAGATTACCTATAGCAAAGCTTTTAACCGTCTTTGATGCATCCCGGCTTGGGACAGATTAGAGTCAAACATATCAATTATTTAAGGAGGTTTATCATGTATAATGTTCAGGAGATATTTCCGCGGATCTACTGGGTCGGAGGAAACGACTGGAGGCTGGAGCGGTTCGAGAATCTGCTTCCGCTGCCCTTTGGCATATCCTACAATACCTTCCTCGTAATGGATGAAAAGACTGCACTGTTTGATACGATCGATGTGTCTACCAGTGACCAGTTCATTGATAACATCCTTCATGTCCTGAATGGACGCAGGTTGGATTATTTAATCATCAACCATATGGAACCAGACCATAGTGCTGCCATTAATGAGATTGTCCGTCTTTACCCCGAAGTCACAATCGTCGGTAACGAACTGATCTTACAATATTATGAGCAGTTTTACAGCCTCGATATCAGGCCGAATTATCTTATGGTAAACGAGGGAGATGAGCTCACGACAGGCGATTTCCGATACCGTTTCATTATGGCCCCGTTATTGCACTGGCCGGAGGTTATGTTCACCTATGAGACAACTCAGGGTATCCTTTTTTCTGCGGATGCCTTCGGTTCCTTCGGAGCGATTACCGGAAATCTGTTCTATGACCAGATAGAGTATTCTCCGGATGAAACCCGCAGATATTATGCCAATATTATAGGCCGGTTCGGTATGCCGGTCCAATCCGCCCTGAATAAGCTCTCCGGACTGGAAATCAATATGATCCTGCCGCTTCACGGGCCCTTATGGAGAACGGCGGATGTAGGATATATACTGGAAAAATATAATATCTGGAGCCTCTATCTTCCCGAAGAGACCGGAATTGTCATCGTCTTTGCCTCCATGTATGGCAATACACAGCTGGCGGCCGAGATACTGGCCAGTAAATTATCCCTTCTGGGCGTACAGAATATACTGATGTTTGATGTATCCAAGACCGACTCCTCTTTCATAATCTCAGATCTCTGGCGATACAGCCATGCGGTCTTTGCGGCACCTACCTACAATATGCACCTGTTTCCCATTATGGATTATCTGCTGAGGGATCTGAATATTCTGAACTTTAAGAATCGCAAAATCGCCTTAATCGGGAATTATACCTGGCTGGATGCGTCCCTGGCAAATATGACGGCCCTTCTTAATACGGAGCAGGATTATGAGCTTGTAGCAGAACCCCTCCTGATTCTCTCTTCCTTAAAGCCTGCCCAGGAAGCTGAACTGGATGCCATGGCAAATGCGATTTATCAGTCCATGACAAGCTAAAGCTGCCCTCTCCGGAATAAAAAATTTTCTATTACTAAAATTTTAGTAAATACATTTCACAAGCGAATAAATATGGTGTGTTTTTATACTTATATATACTTTTTAATTTTTTCCATTGAATTTCCTTGATTGTTTTCGTTCCTTTGATATAATAGTAAGTAGAATCGTTATTACATTATACGTACAAGGAGAAACGAAATGGAAAAAATCACTAAACCTAACGAGCCTTTAGTAACTCACATCTATACTGCGGACCCGTCAGCCCATGTTTTTGAAGGTAAACTTTATATCTATCCTTCTCATGATCTGGATCATGATGGCCCGGATAATGATAACGGTGATCAGTATAAAATGGAGGATTACCATATCCTGTCTCTGGATGATTTGAACTCTCCCTGTGTAGACCATGGCGAAGCTCTTCATATGAGAGATGTTCCCTGGGTCAGCAAGCAGATGTGGGCTCCTGATGCAGCCTACAAGAATGATACCTATTACTTATTTTTCCCGGCAAAAGATAAGGATGACATTTTCCGTATCGGCGTAGCAACCAGCAAGAGGCCGGAGGGACCCTTCGATCCCCAGCCGAATTATCTCGAAGGCACCTGCAGCATCGACCCTGCCGTACTTGTTGATGATGACAACAGAGCATATATGTATTATGGCGGACTTTGGGGCGGTCAGCTGGAAAAATGGGTATCCGGAAGCTTTAATCCCAATGAAGCGGATCCTGCTGCAGATCAGCCGGCAGTCGGACCAAGGGTTGCCGAATTAAGTGATGATATGCTCAGCCTGAAGGAGGCTTCTCAGGAGATCGTTATTCTTGATGAGAATGGCAAGCCATTACTCGCCGGTGATGAAGACAGAAGATATTTTGAAGGTCCCTGGATGCACAAATACAACGGATTATATTATTTGTCCTATTCCACAGGAACTACCCATTACATCGTTTACGCAGTCAGTGACAATCCGAAAGGTCCTTTTACCTATAAGGGTAAAATTTTAGAACCGGTTATCGGATGGACAACCCATCATTCTATCGTTCAATATAAAGATAAATGGTATCTCTTCTACCACGACTGCTCCTTATCGGACGGCGTTAACCACAAGCGCTGCGTAAAATATACCGAGTTAAAATATAATGCGGATGGAACAATCCAGACCATCGATCCTTATAATAATTAATCCGGTTTTTATATGGTACTTATATCATAATAGTGAAAGAAGCTATTGTATAATAGCTGTAATGATACAAGGGGCACCGGATACTTCCCGTACAGTACATGGGGAGTATCCGGTGTCTTTTGCCCTGCTGTTATTGTATAGGGCTTTGTTTCCATGATTTACTTTATTTCCTTCCTATGATAAAATTAGGTGAAAATTTTCACACTTACGTGCTTTTCGCAAAGTATTTGTATGCCGCCTAAAGGCGGCAGATGGAGGTTATTATGAAAAAAGCATATTTTGCCACAGTACTGTTCATCACTTTATTTCTTCTTAGCTCCTGCGGTAAAAAAACCGTCCAGCACCCGGACGAAGTAATCGCCGGAGGAAAGCTGCTCAAATATTCCGATACGCGGGAGAAGGTCGAGGATATGTTCGGGAAGGGGGAACTCCAGGAGGGAGGTTTGAAGGATTTATACAAGTATTCCAATGCGCTTTATCTTTACTTCAGTGAGGAGGATGAAATCAGGCTGATACAGCTTGAGGATGATAATTTCAAAACCTACAAGAATATTCATGTCGGGGATGACATCGACAAGGTAGAGGATGCCTTTGATTGTAATATCGACAATCCAAGAATGTATGCGGTATACTTTGACGGCGATGAAGTAATCGAGCCGGATTCGAATAATCAGATAGGGAGTAGTGATTGGTTCTCTATCTCATATTATTTTGATGAAGACGGTAAAATTTTTCGGATTTCCCTCATGGACCGGGAATTTGCCACGCTTTTAAGATAGCTTGTACATAAAATCTTTGCGAAGTTCATTTTATAAGGAAATAACATATCTTTAATCTGTTTTTAATTGACTTTTGTTTCCGGTTTGTTATATTAAGAGAGAATAAGCCAAATAATTTATCCGTCAGGAGAATTCACACTTCAAAGTTTGTGCCTGCGTCATCAAAGCGTGTAAGCACGCTTGGCACAAACTAATGCAAAGGGCAGGCATGTTTGGTTAGGTTGAGAAAATGGAGGTTCATTATGAAGCGTTTTATCAAATATTTAATTATTGTTCTTATCCTGGGTGCGATTGGTTGTCTCTACTATTATATAGCACTTCCGGCGATCAATATCCATTCCCCGGGATTGTGGTTCTTCGTAATCGGCGTGTTGGTGATCGCAGCTTTTACTGCGGGGATCATTGGCGCCGGTAAGGATTTTAAAAACCGTTCGTTCTCAGCCGGGGATATACTCCGGCATAAATCCATCCTCATATTTGGCGGTGCTGCAGTGGCAGTCATCCTTTTCCTGATCTTCGGAAGCATCCTTTCTTCTCCGATCGTGAATGCAAGAAAGTATCAGCAGCTGTTGGTACCAAAGGACCGGAGCTTTACCGAGGACATCAAACAAATTTCCTATAAGGATATCCCCATTCTGGATAAAGACTCGGCTTCCCTTCTTGGCTCCAGGAAGATGGGCAGTATCCTGGAATATGTATCGCAATTTGAGGTAGCCTCCAATTATACACAGATCAATTATCGGGGGACTCCGGTACGTGTCACTCCCCTGCGGTATGGCAGCTTTTTCAAATGGATGAGCAACCGGGAGAAGGGTCTTCCTGCCTATATCCGAATCGATATGGCAACCCAGGACGTAGAATTAGTAAAGCTGGAGAAGGGTATCCGGTATTCGGAATCCGAGCATTTCTCCAGAAATATCAACCGCTATTTAAGATTTAATTATCCCACCTATATCTTTGATACCCTTAACTTCGAAATTGATGATGAGGGAACCCCCTACTGGATCTGCCCGGTGAAGAAATATACCATCGGCCTGTTCGGCGGCCAGATCATCGGCAGAGTTGTTCTGGTGAATGCGGTAACCGGTGAGCATACGGATTTGTCCGTGGAAGAGGTTCCTAGCTGGGTTGACCGGGTATACTCCGCAGAGCTTCTGATTTCCCTCTATGATTATTACGGTACCTTAAAGCATGGCTACTGGAACTCCGTCATCAGTCAAAAAGATGCCCTTCAGACGACGGACGGTTATAATTATCTTGTCCTTGATGATGATGTATGGGTTTACACCGGTGTTACCTCCGTCGGCAGTGATGAGTCCAATGTAGGCTTCGT
>JAFAFU010000062.1 GCA_023423335.1 Bacillota bacterium
CATCAGCGATCCGGACGGCTATTGGCTGGAAATCATCCCTGCAAGATAAAGCCGCTCTATCCTTCTGAACGATATGCCGTCCCCTTTATATGCTTGCGATATCCACTACGGTCAGGTCCTGGGGATCTTCGTCCTCCATGCTGGTGAGCAAGGCATTGGCGGTATCCAGGGAGGTGAAGCAGGTCACACCGGTTTCAATGGAGATCCGGCGGATCAGAAAGCCGTCCCTGGTCTTATCCCTTCCCTGGGTAGGGGTATTGATGACCAGGTCGATTTCATGTCCAAGGATCAGATCCAGGATATTCGGACTTTCCTGCTCAATCTTGCGGATCTCTATGGCAGAAATGCCGTTCCCCCGTAATACCTCCGCGGTTCCGTCGGTAGCGTAGATTTCGTAGCCTAAAGCGGCGAATCTTCTTCCTGTCTCCACTGCCTCCTCCTTATCTGCGTCCTTCACCGTCATAATCATCTTCTTATGCTTCGGCAGATTGACTCCGGCACCAAGGAACGCCTTATAAAGGGCTTCATGGAATTCTTTTGCGATACCTAAGCATTCCCCGGTGGATTTCATCTCCGGTCCAAGGCTGATCTCTGCCCCGCGAAGCTTCTCAAAGGAGAATACTGGCATCTTGATGGCGATGTATTCCGATTCCGGCCAAAGCCCCGGTGTCAGTCCGAGTCCTTTTATCTTCTCCCCGAGGATTACCCTGGTAGCAATATCTACGATCGGAAGATTGGTTACCTTGCTGATATAGGGTACAGTACGGCTGGATCTGGGATTGACTTCGATTACATAGACCTTTTCTTTATGGACAATAAACTGTATATTTATTAATCCGATCACATGGAGGGAGTTCGCCAGCAGCCTTGTATAATTCACTATGGCGACCTTTACCCTCTGACTGATGGACTGGGAGGGGTAAACCGAGATACTGTCACCGGAATGGATGCCTGCCCTCTCGATATGCTCCATAATACCGGGGATCAGGATGTCTTCTCCGTCACAGACCGCATCTACCTCAACTTCTTTTCCCATCAGGTATTTATCCACCAGGATCGGATGCTCCTGCACATCCCGGTTGATAATCCGCATGAATTCTACGATATCCTCATCCGATATCGCAATCTGCATTCCCTGACCGCCCAAGACATAGGAGGGGCGGACCAGTACTGGATAGCCCAATTCATTGGCTGCCGCAAGAGCCTCCTCCGTCGTATAGACGGTTTTTCCCTCCGGTCTTGGAATTTGGCATTGTTCCAGTATCTGGTCAAACAGCTTACGGTCCTCCGCCGCATCCACATCCGCCGCCGAGGTACCAAGGATCGGGACTCCCATCTTCAGCAATGCTTCCGTCAATTTGATGGCCGTCTGACCTCCAAACTGTACTACTGCGCCATCGGGCTTTTCCATATCCACAATATTTTCGACATCCTCTGCGGTCAGAGGCTCAAAGTAAAGCTTGTCGGCAATATCAAAATCCGTGCTCACAGTCTCCGGATTATTATTGACGATAATGGTCTCACAACCGTTCTTGGATAAGGCCCAGACACTATGCACCGAGCAGTAATCGAACTCAATTCCCTGGCCAATCCGGATCGGGCCCGAGCCCAGCACCATGATCTTTCGCCTCCCGCTGGTTCTCTCCACTTCATTCGTGCTGCCAAAGCAGGAGTAATAATAGGGTGTTTCTGCGTCGAACTCAGCCGCACAGGTATCCACCATCTTATAGACAGCGATGATCCCATTCTCCTTACGGAGGGCTTTGATCTCATCTTCGGACTTCTTAGTAAGCTGGGCTATGACGCGGTCCGGAAAGCCCAGCCGTTTTGCTTCCCGGATCAGTTCCAGGGTCAGAGGGCATTCCTCCAGATTCTTCTCCATCTCTACGAGGATGGCTATCTTATCAATAAACCATAGATCGATCTTTGTTATATTATGAATTCTCTCATATGCGATACCCCTTCGGATCGCTTCCGCGATTACGAACAAACGCCGGTCGTCCACCTGATGAAGTTCTCCCAGTATTTCTTCCGTAGTCATATACCTGTAATTACCATATCGCAGACTGTAGATATTCTGTTCCAGGGAACGGAGAGCCTTCATAAGAGCCGACTCGAAGCTCGGGCTGATTGCCATAACTTCACCGGTAGCTTTCATTTGGGTGGTAAGTAATCTTTTCGCCGTGATGAATTTATCAAAAGGCCATTTAGGTATCTTCACAACCACATAGTCCAGGGTAGGCTCAAAGCTGGCATAGGTTTTCCTGGTAACAGAATTCCTGATCTCATCCAGATGATATCCCAGGGCAATCTTTGCAGCCACCTTGGCGATCGGATAGCCGGTTGCCTTGGAGGCCAGGGCGGAGGAACGGCTCACCCTGGGGTTTACCTCGATCACACAGTATTCAAAGGTCTCAGGATGGAGCGCAAACTGTACATTACATCCGCCGGTAATCCCCAGCTCGGTAATGATATTTAAGGAGGCGCTCCGCAGCATCTGATATTCTTTATCCCCCAGTGTCTGCGACGGGGCAACCACGATACTGTCTCCGGTATGTACCCCCACCGGATCGATATTTTCCATGTTGCAGACCGTAATGCAATTTCCCTTACTGTCCCTCATTACCTCATATTCAATTTCCTTCCAGCCGGCAATGGACCGCTCAATCAGACATTGTCCGACCCGGCTTAATCTAAGTCCGTTGGAGCAGATTCTTATCAGCTCCTCCTCATCTATGGCGATACCTCCGCCGCTTCCGCCCAGTGTATAGGCGGGGCGCACAACAACGGGGTAGCCGATGCTTTCTGCAAACCGGAGGGCTGCTTCTACGGAAGTAACCACCTCACTGGCTGCACAGGGCTCCCCGATTTTCTCCATGGTTTCTTTGAATTCCAGACGGTCTTCCGCCTTACGGATCGTTTCTGAGGTGGTGCCGATCAGCCTGACATCATTTTCAGCCAGAAAACCTGATTCCTCCAGCTCCATGGCAATATTTAAAGCAGCCTGGCCTCCCAGCGTGGGAAGCACACTGTCCGGTTTTTCCTTCCGGATAATCCGCTTTACCATATCCGGAGTCAAAGGTTCAATATATACGATATCTGCAATTTCCTTATCCGTCATGATGGTGGCAGGATTGGAGTTAACCAGTACCACGCAAACCCCCTCTTCCTTTAAGGATCGGCAGGCCTGGGTTCCTGCATAGTCAAATTCCGCTGCCTGACCAATGATAATCGGGCCCGACCCTATCACCAGAACTTTCTTGATGCTGTCATTCTTAGGCATATGCTTTCACCTCCATCATATTAAGAAAACGGTCAAACAAAAATTCGCTGTCCATGGGTCCCGCACAGGCTTCCGGATGGAACTGTACGGAAAATACATGTTTACCGAGATAATGGACCCCTTCCACGGTACTGTCGTTTACATTGGTGAAGCTGATCTCCGCGATGTCCGGATTAAGGCTGTCTTCCACCACCATATATCCATGGTTCTGGGTTGAGATATACACCCTTCCGGTTTTATGGTCTTTTACCGGATGGTTCGCACCCCTGTGTCCGTATTTCATTTTTCTTGTATCCCCGCCATTGGCCAGGGCCAGGAGCTGGTGTCCGAGACAGATTGCAAAGATCGGCGTATTACTGTCGAACAGCTTTTTCACCTCATCGATAATTTCCCTGCATTCCTTCGGATCGCCGGGTCCATTGGAAAGCATGATACCGTCCGGCTTACCCGAAAGGACCTCAGCCGCCTTTGTAAAGGCAGGATATACAGTCACTTCACAGCCTCTTTTGGTCAGGGACCGGATAATATTATTCTTTAATCCGTAATCCATTAGGGCAACCCTATATCTGGTATCTCCTGCGGAAGGAAATATATGCTTCTCCCCGCAGGTAGTAGCCGCAATCACTCCAGCCACCTTATATTCATGGATTTTTACCAGCGCGTCTTCCAGAACAAATCCGGCATCCGTCGTAAGCATTCCGTTCATTGTGCCTTTACTCCGAAGCAGCTTCACCAATGCCCTGGTATCAATCCCCGCAATTCCCGGAATGCCATTCCGGCTTAAGAAGCTTTGGATATCCTCCTGG
This sequence comes from Bacillota bacterium, assembly GCA_023423335.1. Taxonomy (GTDB): domain Bacteria; phylum Bacillota; class Clostridia; order Lachnospirales; family Lachnospiraceae; genus Mobilitalea. Next base: position 4,090 of record JAFAFU010000062.1, read on the forward strand.
TTACGGAAATTACTGGGTATCCGTGACAGCTCCCGGACGATAAAGGCATCCAGCCAGGGCTTTTTTGATTCCATATCTTCATGGCAAATACCATAATTTCCGATTAGCGGATAAGTCATCACCACACTCTGTCCGGCATAAGAGGGGTCCGTCAGAACCTCCAGATATCCTGTCATTCCGGTATTGAATACGATCTCGCTGATGATTTCCTTCTGTGCCCCGATGCTATCGCCAGTAAAGACATTACCATCCTCCAGAATTAAGAACGCTTTCATTGCTCCACCATTATCCTTTCTTTGTGTATAAATTCGCATAAAAAAAGAGTATAAAGCCCTTAACAGGGGATATACTCCATTGTATACCTTCCGGTTTCCATATAATGTATTTATCTACTATTTATTAATTTGCATGCATATTTATTCATACTTTGACCGATTTTTATAATCCTAACATATCTTATTTAAAATATCAAGTGGTTTCTAAAAATAATCTTCTATTATCTTTTGGTATAAGAAATACCCCGGCAATTATCACAGGACCGAATCTGCGATCAATCGTAAACGGCAGCTAAAAACCCCGGCACCGGCACTAATTCATTCACATTTTCGCCGAAGAAGTCATAAGCTGGTAATAAAATGTGAATATTGAGGCCATAGTGTGAAAATCAAAATTTCACGAAGTGAATTGTCTAATTTACTTTGCATCGGCAGCATGGAGGATTATTATGCATTCCTATGGAAGTGACATACGGAACACCTCTCCAGAGCATATCCGGCTCTATCCCGCCGAGATGGGTACCCAATCCCTGGGGCGGCTCAGGGTTCGTTGTACCTCCGAAGGTGTTTTACCGGTCGAAAACGCTACCGTTACCATTTCATCACCGGAGAATCCGCAGCAGGTTTACGACCAGCTGATAACGGATGCCAACGGACTTACGCAGGAAATAGAACTCCCGGCACCTCCTATTGATTATAGCCTGGAGCCTTCTGAAGTACAACCCTATTCCGAATATGATGTCCGGGTAACTGCCCCCGGCTATGAAGGAGCTGTCTTTTCCCATATAGAAATTCTTCCGGAGGTTACTGCGGAGCAGGAGGCGGCATTGACTCCCCAGCCGGAAGCGCCGGAGGCAGAGGAAGAGCTGTTTGTTATTCCGCCCCATACGCTTTATGGGGACTATCCTCCCAAAATTCCGGAGGATGAGATAAAACCGACTGCTGAAACCGGTGAGATTGTATTAAGCCGCGTCGTAGTCCCGGAATTTGTGATTGTCCATGATGGTCCGCCGCAAAGTGCCGCCCAGAACCACTATGTCCGGTTTCGTGACTATATTAAAAATGTTGCCTCCAGTGAAATTTATGCCACCTGGCCGGAACAGACGATATATGCCAATGTACTTGCCATCCTGTCCTTTACCATGAACCGGATATATACGGAATGGTATCGCAGCCAGGGTTATAACTTCACGATTACCTCCTCTACCGCCTATGACCATAAATGGATCAACGGACGGAATATCTTTACGAATATCGGTCTTGCTGTGGACTCCGTTTTTGTGAATTACTTGTCCCGTCCGAATGTACGGCAGCCCATTCTTACTCAGTACTGTGACGGTAACCGTACCCAGTGTCCCGGCTGGATGACCCAATGGGGTTCCAAGACCCTCGGCGACCAAGGCCGTTCGGCAATTGAGATACTTCGGAATTACTACGGACCAACCATTTATATCAATACCGCACCGGAGGTTTCCGGAGTTCCCTCCTCCTGGCCGGGAAGCAGCCTGACGATAGGTTCCCGCGGGGATAATGTCCGCACGATACAGTCACAGTTAAATCGGATTGCAGATGCCTATCCTGCCATCCCAAGACTTGCAGTGGATGGAGCTTATGGTCCGTTAACGGCCAACTCCGTCAGAGTATTCCAGGGTATCTTCGATCTTCCGGCAACCGGTGTCGTAGATATGGCGACCTGGTATAAGATATCATTTATTTATGTGGCAGTTACCCGAATGGCACAATTATAATCACATCTGATTTAGCTCTTCATATCTTAATTATGAGTGAATAAAGAGGTAAAATATATGGATTCTATAGGAACTAAGAGCAATGACAATAAGATGTTAAGGGTCTTTCCGGCGGAGCTCTCAACGCAGAGTACCGGCCGCTTAAGGGTCCGCTGTACTACTCCGGGGTTTGCACCGATTGAGGGGGCCACGGTCACTCTCTCGGAAGCCTCACAGCCCCTGGTTACCATTGAACAATTAACAACGGATGCTTCAGGACTTACCGCTGAAGTAGAGCTTCCCACTCCCCCGATTGATTACAGCCTGGAGCCTTCCACCGTACAGCCCTATTCCGAGTATACGATTCAGGTGAACAACAGCGGCTACATCCCGGTAACCGTAGCCAACATGGAGATTCTGCCCAGTGTGACAGCCCTCCAGGACACCACCCTGAACGAGACCACTGTAGAAGCTAGATCGGCTCTTTTTGTAATCCCTCCCCATACACTGTATGGTGACTATCCTCCTAAGATAGCGGAGGCAGAAATCAAGCCGACACATGAAACAGGAGAGATTGTATTAAGCCAGGTTGTAATCCCCGAATTTGTCGTCGTCCATGACGGTCCCCCTACCGACACCGCTGCTACAAACCATTATGAAAGGTTTCCGGATTATATCAAGAATGTAGCCTCCAGCGAGATATATGCCACCTGGCCGGAAGCTGCGATCCAGGCCAATGTCCTCGCTATTCTTTCCTTTACGCTGAACCGTGTATATACGGAATGGTACCGTAACCAAGGCTATAATTTTACCGTCACCTCCTCTACCGCCTTTGATCACAAATGGATTCCCGGCCGCAACATATACGACAATATCGGCCTAATCGTAGACCAGCTTTTTGTCAATTATCTTTCAAGGCCTAACGTAAGACAGCCTATCCTGACCCAGTACTGCGACGGCGTAAGAGTACAATGTCCCAATTGGATGACCCAATGGGGTTCCAAAGACCTGGCCGACCAGGGAATGGATGCCATCAGTATTCTCCGGAATTTTTATGGGAATTCCATGTTTATTAATACGGCTCCCCAGGTATCCGGTGTTCCCGCCTCCTGGCCAGGGCAGAATTTAAATATCGGCGCCTCGGGTAACAATGTAAGAACCATTCAGGAGCAGCTGAACCGCATCTCCGATACCTATACCGCAATACCGAAGGTAGCTGTAACCGGCCAGTATAACCAGCAGACTGCAGATGCCGTCCGAGTCTTCCAGCAGACCTTTGACCTTCCGGCCACCGGTATTGTAGATCTTCCTACCTGGTACCGTATCTCCGGTATCTATGTCGCCGTATCCCGTATCGCAGAATAGACTAAATAGTATACCGGCTTTATCCGGGGCCGCTTTACAATGACTGCAACGGAGCAAGAGCCGCCTGATATTTCTCATAATACACTGCAATCTGTGTGTGAGAGAAGTATCAGGCGGCTCTTGTATCTTTATAGTCATTGCAAACCGACCCCTGGATAACCTGTCACCGGTGTATAATTATTCTATGACTCCCTTCTCTACCAGTTGAATTGGTAAGGCTCCCTGTGGTTCAGAGTATCAAATTCATAGCCTTTTTCCTGCAGCATATGGATAATTCCCGGCAGCATCCGAACGGTTACCTTATTAATGGAAGAATCATGCAGCAGGATAATGGGATAATCCTGGTTCTTCAAGTCCTTCTCAATATTATGACGAATCGAATACTCCGTTGGCTTTCCGACGGAATCATTGGCATCCACATTCCAGTCATAGCACAGAAACCCTCTCCGCTCCATTTCATCCATCAGGGAGTCCTTGATGTTTTTACTGTAGCCATTATTGCTTCCCCATGGGAATCGATAAATATTCACCCTTTCCCCGGTTATCTCATGAATTTTTTCATAGACCATGTTAAAATCACTCAGAAATCTCTCAACAGAACAATAGATCTCATTGCAGGCATGGGAATATGTGTGGATACCGATGGTATGGCCTTCGTTCTTCATTCTTTTCAGGGCATCCTCCCCCTCATCCGTAATCGCCTTTCCAACAATAAAGAAGGTGGCTTTAATATCCCTTTCCTGAAGAATATCCAGTATCTCGAACGTATTGGAGCTGGGACCGTCATCAAAGGTTAAATAAGCTATTTTTTTACCCTTCTCCATCTCCGGCAGATCATAAACCGTATACAGGTCAGGGAACAGGGTCGTATAATCCGTCATCTCTCCCCCCGTGGTTTTACTATTGACATGTACATGTCCCCCGGCCATCCTGTTCTCCATTACTGCCATCAGCTCTATATTATGTATATCGCTTGTGACGGGTAATACCTCCTTTTTACGGTTCAGATACAGCACCCTTGTCTGACCGAATATATAAATGAACAGGATACAGAATACAAGCAGTATCATTCTTGATTTATACTTATTCATAAATTATGCTCCCGATATTCGTCTCTATTATCATATGCAGTAAATCCCATAGAAATATCTGTACATTTGAATTCCTCATTTATCCTAAAATAGGCTTGACAGTAAAATATCCTTATGCTATGCTTTCATGGAACAAGGGGTGCCTGATGAATTAGGCTGAGAGGAAACTACTTCAATGTTTTAAACCCTGAAGCTGTGAGAACAGTCTTCATACCTGATCCGGATAATGCCGGCGTAGGGATGTATAAGCCAATGCTGAAAGCAGTCTCAAAAGCATGTACATACCTCTCCGGTCCACGGAGAGTTTTTTTATGGGAAATACATCCTATTAACAACTGTAATTTATATTAAATAAGGAGGAATCACATGAACGCAAATGTCGCAATCCAAGTTTTACCCCATGTAAACACCGACGGGGAAGTGATACGAATCGTTGACGAGGTAATCGATTATATTAAGAGTACCGGCTTAAATTATTATGTCGGTCCCTGTGAGACTGCCATTGAAGGCGAGTATGAAGAACTGATGGAGATCGTAAAAAACTGCCAGCTCATTGCTGTGAAGGCAGGCTGCCCCAAAGTATCCGCCTATGTAAAGATCAGCTTTGCTCCGGAAGGTGGTGTCTTAACCATTGATCAAAAAGTTACGAAGCATCACCAATAAGGTTGCTCCGGTTCTGGCGATATCCATAATATTAGTTGTCTGGCAGACTTTATCGGCTACCGGCACGGTTCCGAAATTCATGCTGCCCTCTCCTGTTGATGTGGTAGAAGCCTTTATCGGAGATTTCCCCCTTTTGATGCAGCATACGGGGACAACCCTTACGGAAGCATTTTTAGGGCTCTCGCTGGGAATTGTACTGGGTTTTGTTGTGGCTGTGCTTATGGACCGGTTTGTTATCGCATATCGCGCCATCTACCCGGTACTGGTTATTACGCAGACCATTCCGACTGTGGCCATAGCACCCTTATTGGTTCTATGGCTGGGTTATGGAATCCTGCCTAAGATTACGCTGATTATTATTACCTCCTTTTTTCCGATTACCATCGGACTGTTGGACGGCTTCAAATCAGCGGACTATGACGCCATCAATCTGATGAAGGCCATGGGTGCAACCCGGATGCAGAGATTCTACCACATCAAGCTGCCCAGCTCCTTAAGTCATTTCTTCGCAGGTCTTCGTATCTCCGTATCCTACTCCATCATAGGAGCTGTGGTTGCGGAATGGCTCGGGGGCTTCAGCGGTCTGGGTGTCTATATGACCAGAGTCCGGAAATCTTATTCCTTTGATAAAATGTTTGCCGTAATCTTCTTCATCTCCGTCATCAGCCTGCTGCTGATGTTTGGTGTATCCGTTTTACAGAAGGCGGTTATGCCCTGGGAGAGAAGCGAACGAAAAAAGTAAAAAATAAAATTTAAAAACAAAGTATGGGTTGAAAAGAAGTGCCGCTTTTCGCTCAGGCTTTGTATGCCGCTGAAGCGGCAGATGGAGGTTAACATGAAAAGAAGAATCTATGCATTACTTATTACAATGATAATGATACTGGCTTCCTTAAGCGCCTGCTCCGGTAAAGACCAGCCTAAGGATCAGGATACCGGTACCGGGGACAATACCCAGGCAAAGAAGGAAAAAGTCCGGATTGTTCTTGACTGGACACCGAATACAAACCATACCGGTTTGTACGTTGCCCAGGCAAAGGGATATTTTGCAGAGGCCGGACTTGAAGTAGAAATCATGCAGCCGCCGGAAGGAAGTACAACTGCTCTCGTTGGTGCCGGCGGCGCCGAATTCGGTATCAGCTTCCAGGATACGATTGCACCTACCTTTGCTTCCGACAGCCCGATGCCGATTACGGCAGTGGCGGCAATTATTCAACATAACACCTCGGGTATTGTATCATTGAAGGATAAGGGAATTGATTCCCCAAGTAAAATGGCCGGTCATATTTATGCAACCTGGGATTCTCCGATTGAACTGGCGATTATTAAGAAAATTGTTGAGGATGACGGCGGCGTTTATGAAGATATTAAGCTGATCCCGAATACCGTTATGGATGTAGTTACCGCACTTCAGACAGATGTTGATTCTGTATGGATCTTTTACGCCTGGGACGGAATAGCTACCGAGATAGCAGGTCTTGATACAAACTATCTGAATTTTGCGGACTATGGTACGGAGCTGGATTATTACAGCCCGGTCATCATTGCAAACAACGATTATCTGAAAAACAGCCCCGAATCAGTCAAAAAGTTTCTGGATGCCGTACGCTTAGGCTATGAATATTCTATTGATAATCCGGAGGATGCAGCCGATATTCTTCTGGATGCAGTTCCGGAGCTGGATGAAACCCTGGTGAAGGAAAGTCAGAAATGGCTGGCAGACCAGTACAAGGCAGAGGTTTCCCAGTGGGGATACATTGACCCGACCAGATGGGACAGCTTTTACGCCTGGTTATTCCAGAATAAGCTGGTTGAAAAGGAAATTCCGGCAGGCACCGGTTTTACGAATGATTATTTAAGCAAATAGCGAAGATAAACACCTGATATACCGCCATATGCCTTATATTTAGGCATATGGCGAAAGGACCGATAGGTAAGATAGGTTAAAAAGAGTATTTGTATGCCGCCTTCAGGCGGCAGATAGGGGATAGGATGGAGAAATTAACTGCAAATCACATTACTGTCAGCTTTGACGGGGAGAAGATTATTGATGATATCTCAATCGAATTAAATCAGGGTGAACTTGTCTGCCTCCTGGGAGTCAGCGGCACCGGTAAGACCACCCTGTTTAATGTCATCTCAGGACTTTTAAAGCCCGATCAGGGCACTGTGCTTCTGGATGACGAGAATATCACCGGAGAAGCGGGCAGAGTCAGCTATATGCTGCAGAAGGATCTGCTGCTTCCCTTTAAGACCATCGTGGACAATGTATCCCTGCCCCTGACCATCCGCGGTGTAGGTAAGAAAACCGCCCGGGAAACTGCCAGCGGATACTTTAAGGAATTCGGACTTGAGGGCACGGAACTAAAATACCCGCACCAGTTATCCGGCGGCATGCGCCAGAGGGCAGCTCTCCTAAGGACCTACCTTTTTTCTGATCAGGTGGCTCTCCTGGATGAACCCTTCAGTGCCCTCGATACCATTACCAAGGGAACGATGCATGAGTGGTATCTGGAGGTTATGGAGCAGATTAAGCTCTCCACCTTATTTATTACCCATGACATCGATGAGGCAATCCATCTGTCTGACCGGATCTACATCATGACAGGTAAACCGGGAAAAATCATAAAGGAAATCCACATCCGTCAGCCGAAGCCCCGGAACAGGGATTTCATCGTCAGCGAGGAATTCATGGAATATAAAAAACAGATTCTTGATCTTTTAAATTCCTAATTGCGCCTTGCGAGCAATACCTTGTAAGTGCGCTTTTGACGCTTTTATCTTTTTATTTACATAAATCAGGCTGCCGCTCAGAGGATAACTCCAGCGGCAGCCTGTTATATTTGTTTTATTCAGACAAACTCCGGAGGGTTTACATCATTCCCATTCCGGGTGCTCCTGCGGGCATTGCAGGTTCTTTCTCCTTGATGTTCGCCACAACGGACTCAGTGGTAAGGAGTGTGGAAGCAACGCTGGTTGCATTTTGCAGGGCACTTCTTGCTACCTTGGTAGGATCCAGGATACCTGCGTCTACCATATCCACATATTGCTCCGTCAGGGCATCAAAGCCGATACCTGCTTTGCTTTCCTTAATCTTGCTGATTACTACGGAGCCTTCATAGCCCGCATTTGCAACGATACAATATAACGGGGATTCAAGGGCCTTTAAGATGATGTTTGCCCCGGTCTTCTCGTCACCCTCTAAGGTTGCAGCCAGCTTGGCAACTTCCTTGGAAGCATGGATGAATACGGAACCGCCGCCTGCTACGATACCCTCTTCGACTGCTGCCTTAGTGGCTGCAAGAGCGTCCTCCATACGGAGCTTGTTCTCCTTCATCTCTGTCTCAGTTGCCGCACCTACTCTGATTACCGCTACTCCGCCTGCCAGCTTGGCAAGTCTCTCCTGAAGCTTCTCTTTATCAAATTCAGAGGTAGTCTCTTCAATCTGAGCCTTGATCTGGTTAATTCTTGCATTGATCTCTGCCTTATCACCTTCACCGTCAACGATAATGGTGTTTTCCTTCTGTACCTTAACGGATTTCGCACGGCCAAGCTGGGCCATGGTAGCTTCCTTTAAGTCAAGGCCAAGTTCGTCCGTAATCACTGTACCGCCGGTTAAGATAGCGATATCCTGGAGCATAGCCTTTCTTCTGTCACCATAGCCGGGAGCTTTCACTGCAACCACGGTAAAGGTTCCTCTTAATTTATTCAGAACTAAGGTGGTAAGAGCTTCACCCTCTACGTCCTCAGCTATGATTAACAGTCTTGAACCGGACTGTACAATCTGCTCCAGAAGCGGAAGAATCTCCTGAATGTTAGAAATCTTCTTATCTGTTATCAGGATGTATGGATTCTCCAGTACGGCTTCCATCTTATCCATATCCGTACACATATATGCCGAGATATATCCGCGGTCAAACTGCATACCTTCCACAAGCTCCAGCTCTGTTTTCATGGTCTTGGATTCTTCGATCGTGATAACACCATCATTGGACACCTTCTCCATTGCATCTGCAACTAACTGGCCAACGGTATCGTCACCGGCAGAGATAGCCGCTACTCTGGCAATCTGCTCCTTGCCCTTTAAGGTGGAGCTCATATTTACGATGGAATCAACGGCAACATCCGTTGCCTTCTTCATACCCTTTCTTAAAATGATCGGGTTAGCGCCTGCTGCCAGGTTCTTCATTCCTTCCGCAATCATTGCCTGTGCAAGAACCGTTGCGGTAGTTGTACCATCACCGGCTACGTCATTGGTCTTGGTTGCAACCTCCTTCACCAGCTGGGCTCCCATATTCTCAAACGGATCCTCCAATTCGATTTCCTTCGCAATCGTAACGCCATCGTTGGTGATCAACGGTGTTCCGAAGGATTTGTCAAGAACTACGTTTCTGCCCTTAGGTCCTAAGGTAACCCGTACCGTATTCGCTAATTTATTCACACCTGCTTCCAGTGCTGCGCGTGCATCTGCACCGTATTTAATTTCCTTTGCCATCTCTATCTCTCCTCCTTAATTAGTCTTCTACAACAGCTACGATGTCGTTCTGCTTTACGATGATGAATTCCTCATCTTCCAGCTTCACTTCTGTGCCGGCATATTTAGAGTATATTACCTTATCTCCTACCTTAACCTGCATTACGACTTCTTTCCCATCGATCACTCCGCCAGGTCCCACCGCAATTACTTCAGCCTGCTGGGGTTTTTCCTTGGCCTGGCCAGGAAGCACGATGCCGGATTTTGTGGTCTCTTCAGCTACCAGCTGCTTTAAAACTACCTTATCTCCTAATGGTACAAGTTTCATATCATTATTCCTCCTTCAAAATTTTCTTCGTGTAATTTCCGGTATCCGAAAAGGTCGTATAAGACTTTCGTTTCCGTTTAGAGAATTATTAGCACTCTTATTAATTGAGTGCTAAATGATGTTTATATATTAGTAAATTTGCCTTTAATATGCAACTTCACTTCTAATTAAATACTGGCGCCATTTTCATAATTACGCCATTTTACTCTCGATATCTTACTTTATCTCATTTTTTCTTAATTTTATAATTAAAGATCCGCATACCGGCATATCAGCAAAATTGCTGTTGCATAATTGTTGTTATTGTGCAACAGCATTTATAATTCCCTCTGCATACTACAATAGTATATTCTTGTACAGGAACTATATACCATAATTGTTTTATACCTAAATATCCAGATCAATTATTGATGATACCGTTGGTTTTGAGCATTGCCCGAGGCATTGCATCCTTGGAATTTTTCCAGGGCTCGTCTGCATACCGGTAATCGAATTTATCGATAAACCAGCTAAGATCCTCCCTGACTCTCTTCATATTATCGATATATAAGGAATTCAACTGCCCTATGAAGGTCTCCAGTTCCTCTCCGCTTAAATCTCCGGGGGCAGCTGTATAAAGCAGCCGGTAATGGTTCGTGCAGAAGCCCTTGCAGGCAGCAAACTTCCGGCGAAAATCTTCTTCCGTATGATACAGATGGAATATCGTAGCGATATATCGTTCAAAGGTTCCGTTCATCTTATCACAGATATAGCAGGTGCCTTCCACCTGCTCCAGATAAGAAACCAACCCGGAACGCTCGCCCTTCTTCTTAAACAGGGAGGGAACCGAAAGCTTGGAGCTCATACCCGAATGCTTCTCCACTTCCCTAATGAGCTTATCCATATGACTCTTTAAAATCAGGGCCAGCCCCAATCGGTTCTGGTTCTTATATAACAGCTCCAGGTGTTTCTCACAGAAACCCATCCGTGAGGTTTCCCCACGGACATCATCCTCCATATAGCTGGGACCCATGGTAAAATCAATGGCCTTATCCTCCAGGGACTTTCGCATAACACAGAGCGGACATTCACTGTCCGCATCAAATGCTTCATTTACCGGAATTGTATGCAGCTTCTCTTTCAATTATTTTTCCTCTTTGATCATTTCTTTAATTTCTCTGGCCTTTGCCTTAATCCTCTCATTCGAATCCCTGGCAATGAGGACCTTCGAAATCCATCTGCTGGCTTCATCATACTTCTTGATCTTTCTGGCCAGATCTGCGACTAACAGGGTAATGGTATTCTCATCCATTCCGCACATCGGAAAGGATTCCTTCATAAAAGCTTCATTAAACCCATCATATGCATTAGCGACGAACTCCAGCTCTTCCTTCTCCAGCGCTTCCATTACCTTCTCATAATCCGGTGTATCCTGGGGAAGACTCTCAGCCTTACCGCGGATCACCCAGGCAGTCTTTAAGCAGGTATATGCCCGTTCGGAGGTTTTCGCCTTCTTTACGATTGCATTTACAAGGGCCAGCTTATGCCGGGTAATGGCATCATCATAGCTTAAGATGTTTCCGGTCTCCCTGATGCCATGGAAGGATGCAGAGATGTTCTTTTTGATTAATACCGCCTGGGCATACGTTACATATTTAAAGAAACGGTTTAAGGCGGCATATCCGCAGTTGGGGCAAAGTATTGCATCATATTTGAGCGGATCGGTAAGCTGATATCTGGGCCTCAGATCCGTATCCAGAGAAAGCAGCTTTACTTTGCCTGACTTCACCATCTTAGCCTTGAATTCCTTGTCACATACCGGGCATACATGTGTTTTTTCAAATATGATGTCCTCCTCAGCAAAAGCAGGCTTTACTTCCGCCACGGCCTTCGCACTGTCTTCTTTTTCTTTCTCGTCGTATATATTCATATCAGATAGATTCCCAAGTCCGAATTGCTCTAACCCAGAGAACAAATTTGCCATTACCTTTCCCCCATTCTGTTTAATCCATGCCTTTTGTCAATATCTGAAATCTACTTATTCTATTCCGGCTTATAGGAGCTCTTCAGCGATACAATTCGGTTATATACAGGATTCTCCGCAGTAGAGTCCTTACTGTCCAGACAGAAGAAGCCCTGCCTTAAGAACTGATATCTGGCCGGAGGCAATGCTCCTGCCGTACCGGGCTCCAGATAGCAATCCTTTAATACCCGGATAGAATTCGGATTCAGGTTCAGACTGCCATCTTCATTATATACGCCCTTTGATTCATCAACGATATTCTCATACAGGCGAACCTCCGCTCTCACTGCCGTCTGAGCAGCAACCCAATGGATGGTTCCCTTCACCTTTCTGGCATTAAAGCCGGAGCCGCTCCGGGTCTCCTGATCATAGGTGCAATGAACTTCCGTCACTTTACCTGACTCGTCGGTCACATAGCTCTGACAGGTTACAAAGTATGCATTCATCAGTCTTACCTCGTTGCCGGGGAACAGACGGAAATACTTCTTTGGAGGTTCAATCATGAAATCCTCCCTCTCAATATATAATTCTCTGCCAAAGGGAACCTGTCTGACTCCCATTGCTTCATTTTCCTGATTGTTGGGCGCTTCCAGATATTCCAGCTGCCCTTCGGGATAGTTATCAATAATTAGCTTAATCGGATCAAGCACGGCCATAACTCTCGGAGCCTTCAGCTTCAAATCCTCACGGATGCAGTACTCCAGCATGGCATAATCCACGGAGCTTTGACTCTTTGACACCCCGACCAGCTCCATAAACATCTGAATGGATTCCGGTGTAAAGCCCCTTCTTCTTAAAGCATTGATGGATACCAGTCTAGGGTCATCCCAACCGTCTACGATCCCATCCTCGACCAGCTTCTTAATATATCGTTTCCCGGTGATTACATTGGTCAGGTACAGCTTGGAAAATTCAATCTGCTTCGGAGGATTCTCATATTCCAGCTCTGCCACCACCCAGTCATATAGCGGACGATGGTCCTCAAATTCCAGGGTACAGATGGAATGGGTAATTCCTTCAATCGCATCCTCTATCGGATGGGCAAAGTCATACATCGGATAAATGCACCATTTATCCCCCGTATTATGGTGATGGATTCTCGCCACACGGTAAATAACCGGATCACGCATATTGATATTCGGAGATGCCATATCGATCCTGGCGCGGAGAACCTTGGAGCCATCGGGATATTGTCCTTCCTTCATCCCCTCAAAGAGACGGAGATTCTCTTCCGCGCTCCGGTCTCTGTATGGGCTGTTCTTCCCGGGCTCAGTCAGCGTACCTCTGTATTCTCTGATCTCGTCCGCATTCAGATCACAGACAAAGGCTTTGCCTTTCTTGATCAGCTTCACTGCCGCTTCATACATCTGATCAAAATAATCGGATGCAAAAAACAGCCGATCCTCAAAATCGCCGCCGACCCACTTTACATCCTCTATAATCGAATCCACGAATTCGGTCTTCTCCTTCGTTGGATTGGTATCATCAAAGCGAAGATTAAATTTACCGCCATACTTTTTTGCCAGGCCATAATTTAAAAGTATTGATTTTGCATGTCCGATATGAAGATAGCCGTTTGGTTCCGGCGGAAATCTCGTCATAATGCTCGTCACATGGCCTTCCTCCAGATCTTTATCAATAATCATCTCAATAAAGTTCTTGGATGCCGGTTCGGGACTATCCTGCGGATTATTTGTATTTTCGAATGTTTCTTTATTATCCATGTTTTCCTCCTGGTTGCTGCCTGAATGATTTCCTTCATTTTTCGTCTCTTGCAGTAATTATTTCCCATATCACTTCTACATATGTTATATAATACCACAAAATTTTTTAAGATTAAAGTACTATTTGTCAAACGGACTGCGAAAGAGTATGAACGGTGACCAACCGGTGAGTTTCCGCGCTTTGCTTCCATCTGCTTTCAGGTATGCCAAAAAAGCCGCCCGGATCCTTAATTGAAAATTCCGATCTCCGGCGGCTTTGCTGTTATGTATTATTCAAATCACTTGGTTCGGTAGAAAATATGGTCCCCGATAATCTTATAATCGGGATATTGCTTCTTGATTTTAGAAGTATACTTGTTTACTGCATTGAAGCAAAGATAGTTCCCGATATTGTTCTCACCCTGAAGAGCAGCTTTCGCCGCCTTAATTGCCTTTTCCATTGCTTTCTTTTCTGCTTCCGGGTTGGAGCCGCTGTATTTACCGGTATCATAACTCTTTAATGCCTTATCCAGTGCGCTTAGCCCGGTCTTTTTACTTTTCACTGTCACCGCAAACTGCACAGACCACTTTTTATCGTAAATCACTTCCTTGATGGTATTACAGTGGGAATAGATCGGGCTCTTAACCCTGTTCAGCACCACATTGGCTACCGCCAGCATTCCTTTGTAGGACTGGTTCCCTGCTTCCGAATAGACCAGACAGGATAAAAGACGCAGATCCTTTTCCGAATAGGAGGGTTTCGCTTTTACTGTTTCTTCCTTCTTAGCCTCAGGCTTTTGCGTAGGCGTCGGAGCAGGCTCTTCCTCCTTCGTCTCTATAATTACAAGCTCCTCCGGTTCCTTCTCAAGGTAATAAACTTCGCCCTGCTCGTCAATGTAAATTTCATATCCCTCCAGGGGAAGAAATTCACCGTTCCCGGTATCTTCAGCAGAAGCTTCTTCCGAAGCGGGTCCTGATAATTCATCTGCCACTGCTGTGTCTGTAGCTGCGGAAAACAAATTCGCCGCCGTATTTTCAGTTTCATATGTAATAGCATCCTGCGCCGGCTGCCCGTTTACTGCCTCGGAGGCAAATGCCGTACTGCCTGGGCCGGCTGCCAACAATACCGATACAAGCATCGTCACAATTAAGCGTTTCAAATTCTTCATATTCTCTCCTGAATATTTATCATATTTTTGGATAACTTATAACAATTTGTTAACATTTACTTAATAAGTATAACATAAATTCTTAAAAAATCAACCCTTTGTTTTTCAGCTCAGTTATATTTCTCTTGATTTGGATATATTATCCTATTGAATCAAAAAAGCTGCTGCATAATTGCAACAGCTCCTTCATAATATCCATGGCCCGAAAGCTCTCTCTTTTTTATTCTATCCCCTGCTCCTTCCGGTAGTTAGCCAGAAGCAGATCCACCATCCGTCCGTAGCTTTTGACCCCATCCGTCTGATTATTTGCCTTCAGATAGGTGTCATTAATTTTATTGGATATGGTACTGATCACCGTATCCTCATATTTTGCCCAATAGGCTGAGTTAGCCCGAATATCCTTTAGAACTCCCTCCGTATATTGGTCCCTTATTTTAAAATACAGATCCGGATCCTGGCCGTAGAGCGCATTACCGGAAGTGATAAGCGCCAGCATGGTGCTGCTATATTTTATCTCCGCATTGTCCGATTCCATTCCTGCCAGATAAGCGATAAAGTTAGCCTCATCCTCCCGCATAAATCCCCTTAAGTGTGCCAGCTCATGGAGCATGGTGGCCGGAATGGTATAGTCCGGTATATCGATATTTACATTGGCTTCCATGGTAAAGGGAAAGAAAATGCCGGTGATCTCCGTATGGGACATCCATTTCGACATAAGGACCGGTTTCGGCGCGCTGTAAAATCCCTTTAATACAGAATACTTCTTCGATAGGGCGTCCATAGCCTGATCGGCCAGATCCGCCATCCGATATTTACTTTCGGATAATGCAAAAACGTCGTCCGTATCCCTGCCGGTGGTCATTTCCCTGAGCTCGTTCGCCTGATGTGCCAGACTCTCTGTCAAGGCGTAAAGCTCCTCAACGGCAGACTCACGGAGGGTCAGACCGGAGTAATTACTGAAGGGATATCGGTAATAATTGATACCTCCGAATATCACAAATAAAAACAATCCTACGCTTAAGGTACAAAGGACATTGAGAATCCCCCTGCGTATGACCCGCATTCTGTTATCCTTTTCCTTTATAATTCGTATCACAAACAGAATGAGGATTACAAGGATAAGGACGGGCGAAGTAAAAAGCAGAACCTCGGCCAGGGAGAACGGGAAAATCCCTGTAATAATGGATACCGCCTGCGAAAGCCATTTGTAAATATGCAGGGCAAATATCTTCTCAGCAAAAAAACTGCTGCTCCTTGCTATAACGATCAGAAGTACAGAAGCCGGGATCAGCCCCAGCAGATATATGCGTTTCAGCTTTATCATACTCTTCATCCCTTACCCCTATCTATGAACCAAACCAATAATACTCCTATTTCATAGTAGCATGAATTGAAATACCCTGCAACAAATTGTAGTATTCTGTCGTCAGTAAACGATTCCCATTTAGTAAAGCTGACGACTGATCTTCCATTCCCTGCCAGGATATGATCCTTCGCTTGGCAATATGACCGATTTATGTATCAACCCGGCAATAAAGAGGGCATCCCCTTACCGGGCGGAGCAGATATTCACTGGTTCCGTTCGGCTGGAAGATGCCCTCTTATCACTGTTATGCTGTCATTCCCATATTAACTCCATATCGGCAGAGCCTGAAAATATGCTTAGAACTTGGGAACTACCTCACCCTCGAAGGTATCATTGATAAACTGTCTTATCTCATCGCTCTGTAGAGCCTCCACCAGGGCCTTGATTTCTTCCCGAGTCTCATCGCCCTTTTTGACGGCGATAATATTGCCGTAGGTTTCTGCTGCCAGGGAATCCTTATCCTCTGCAGCAACTGCATCGGTTGCCACACTCAGCTCTGCCTGGATTGCATAGTTACCGTTGATGACTGCCATATCAACATCCTGCAGGGAACGGGCTAATTGAGCTGCTTCTATTTCTATAATATCAAGTTTCTTAGGATTTTCTGCAATGTCATTCTTGGTAGCGTCCATTCCAGCGCCTTCCTTCAGTGTAATCAGGCCTTGGGCTTCCAATAACAGAAGTGCTCTCGCTTCATTGGTTCCATCGTTGGGAACTGCAATCTTGGCACCATCCTTTAACTCCGCAATTGTCTTAGTCTTTCCCGGATAGAGGCCAAAGGGCTCATAATGGATAATGGCAACCGACACGAGATCCAGCCCGCGCTCTTCATTGAACTGATCCAGATAGGGCTGATGCTGGAAGTAGTTTGCATCCAGATCTCCTGCATCCAGAGCCAGATTCGGCTGTACGTAATCCGTATATTCATAGATTTCCAATTCATAGCCCTGAGCGGCAAGTATACCCTTTGCCTTCTCCAGAATCTCCGCATGGGGAGTAACACTGGCTCCGACTATTATTTTCTTGACTTCCTTCGTGTCATCCTTGCTCTGGTCTTCGGTCTTGTTCTGATCTTCGGTCTTACTCTGATCCTCCGACTTGTTCTGGGTACCCTGCTGATCTGCCTTATCCTTATTGTCTTTGGTTCCGCAGCCGGCGAGAGCGGTAACCACTAAAGTAAGTAACAATACGAACGATAAAATCTTCTTCATAATTTATTCCTCCTAATTTTTAATTAACTTCTTATTAACTATGAAACAAGTACAAAATAATAATTTCCGAATATGCTTTTTATCAGCTTATTCTCTTATCTGAGCGCTTCATCCACCATACCCCCAGCTCCTGGAATGCCTGGACGATAAGTACAAGAATGATGATCGTAACCAGCATAATGTCCGTCTTATAACGATAATAACCATAATTGATTGCAATCGAGCCGAGTCCCCCTCCGCCGACGAAACCTGACATGGCGGAATAGCTTAAGATAGTAATGACCGCAATCGCTCCCCCCATGATCAGAGAGGGCATTGCTTCCGGTATTAATACCTTAAAAATGATTTTAGATGGCGGGGTTCCCATGGATTGGGCTGCCTCTATCACCCCATGATCCACTTCCTTGAGGGAGGATTCTACCAGCCTTGCAATATATGGCGCCGATCCGATGATCAGGGGAATTACTATTGCATTCGGCCCGAGTGTTGTATGAATGATTGCTCTTGTCACGGGCATTACTGCAATTAACAGGATAACGAAGGGTACTGATCGGATTATATTGACAATTATCCCAAGCACCTTATTAAAAACTACCGCCGGGGCTATCCCATCCTTATCGGTAACCACAAGAAGTATCCCCATCGGAAGTCCGATGATATAAGCAATCAGGGAAGATAGCAGGGTCATATACAGGGATTCCAGTATTCCGGTCAGAAGCATTTTTATAATTGTTTCATTCCACATACTACTTCACCTCCTCATAAGGGATCCGGTTAGACTGAAGATATGCATAGATCCTCTTTCTGCTTATTTCCTCATCCGGTAACTGGATTATCATCTGACCAAAGGCTTTCCCATCAATATCCTTTGTGTCTGCAAACAAGATATTTACCGGAGCTCTGCACTCCAATACCATATTGGCAATGACCGGTTCAAAGGAGGTCCTGCCGTCAAAGATAATGCGGCATTTATGTTCTCCTACAAACGAATCAATGTGGGTCTCCCCTGAGAATACCAGCTGCTTTGCAATCTTTGATTTCGGCCGGATAAATACTTCCTCCACCTCACCAACCTCTGCGATTTGACTCTGGTCTATAATCGCCACCCGGTTACATATCTCCTCAATGACGCTCATTTCATGGGTAATGATAATAACCGTTATTCCGAGCTTTTGGTTGATCTCCTTCAATAAGCTTAAGATGGAGCGGGTGGTGGTCGGATCCAAGGCACTGGTGGCCTCATCACAAAGCAGGACCTTGGGGTTCGTTGCCAGAGCTCTGGCAATTGCTATCCTCTGCTTCTGTCCTCCGGATAATTGAGCCGGATAGGCTTTAGCCTTTTCTGTCAGGCCGACGACTTCCAAAAGCTCCATGGCCCGTTTCTTGGCTTCTGATTTGGCAACACCGGCAATCTCCAACGGAAAACAGATGTTTTGTAAGGCAGTCCTTTGCATCAGAAGATTGAACTGCTGAAAAATCATACCCATGGACTGTCTTATCTTTAACAGCTCTCTATCCCGAATACCGGACAGGTCTGTTCCATCAAATACCACGGTTCCTTCGGTTGGCTTCTCCAGATAATTGATACACCTCACTAGGGTGCTTTTTCCCGCGCCGCTCAATCCAATGATGCCGAAGATTTCCCCTTCATAGATGGTCAGGTTAATATTCTCCAATGCTTTTACGGTATTATTCTTGCTTTGAAACACCTTCCCCAGTCCGATCAATTCCACGATCGGCTTTTTCATCCCCAAACAGCCCACCTCCATTTCTATTACTTAATAACAATTTTAATCTGATTAATACTAAAATATACGGCAAAACAGGATGCAATGATAGCATCCTGTCCAGTTATTTTCATATTATATCAGAAGTGAGCTTAAGCTTCTTTTTGACACATGAAAACACCACATTCACTATCACCGCGTAAATATGTCATACGGCATACAGCACATGCCACACATATTATAACACATGACAATAATCGGTGTCTTCATTTTTTCTCCTTCCGAATTCATATTAATCAGATATATATTGTTGGTTATAGTATACCGTAGAGAATATTTGTTGTCAACTCGTTTATTAAAAATTTTTCTTTGACCGGTTTTTATTGATTTAAGACCTCTTAACCGCCTCCAGATAGGAATGGTCTATCAAATCAAGAATTATGTTCTCTTCCAAACCCTGATTAAGATAGATCGTATTCTTATAACGTCTCTGCCGCTCCGGGCAATGATAACCCGGTATAACGATTCCCGGGTAACTCTGCCGGTAATAATCTGCCAGCATCGGCTCACTTCTGACTGTGATCTTTTCATCCTCCGGATACCACTCCAGGAAGATCCTGCTTCCCACCTTGTAGCAGATGGGAAAGGGGCCGAAGGGATAAGACTCATAGGCTCCGGATTTTGATAAACAATATTCCTTGATATCCGCAAAGGTCATGGATATTCCCTCCATATATATTAAAGTTTTATGCCATTATACCGGATTGCCCGGCTGGCTGCCGGGTCAAAGACTGCGTATACCACAGCCAGTATCTCTTCCCTGCGCTCTGTCCGTTCCTTTTCCGGCAGATCCAAAATAACATCCTCTATTACATGGGGGCCGAATTTGAATTTGCCCACGACAGCACCATGAAACTCCCCATCAATCAGCAGATAATACAATGTGTCCCATTCGGAACGAAATTTCTCCTTAAGCATATCTGCATATGACCGTACCAGAAAATCATTCCTTTGAAGCATTAATACACGGGGAATATTTTCCCGTACCTGGCCTTCCATAAGTACAGCTTCATCCTCCCTAAGACAATAACCCTTCCTGCCCTCCGCTTCTGCCTGTATAATCCTTCCCTCCAGCTGCAGAGCAGCGAAGGCTTCCTTTATCAGCTTCGCCGGGAGTCTGTAGAAGGATTTCAGCATTTCTTCGTCAAAAAATACCAAAAGCCTGGCTGCACGGGGAATTAGGAGCTTTAAGGCCTCCAGCTTTGTGTACCGGTTAAGGTCCACTTGGGGAAACTCACCTTCAAACAGGTACCAGCTCCGGTCCCATTCCTTATCCACCTGATCCTCGTATACAAGGAACTCCTCCTGAAGCTTGTGGAGTGCAGGAGAAATCACCTTCACCAGATAGCCGGTCAGTTCCTTCAGTGCTCCGATATTCATCGGTCCCTCCTGCCGAAAGAGCTCCAGCAACTCCATCTGAACTGAGGAAAGTTTAGGCGACTCTTTACGATATAAACAGGCGAACAGCTCCAGGTCCTCCTCCGCAACATATCCGATGTTACCTCCGGCGAAACGTCCTTTAAGAATCTCCCTGCGGGAACGGCGCTGCGAATTATAAGCATAATCATCTATCTCCGTATGCAGGGGAAGGGTGGGCGGGCTGCCGGGTTCACACCAATAAATCGTCGGTACCGGTGACATCTCCCGAAACAGGGCATCATAACCGGCCTTGTCCACCGGCCGGGATAAACATTGCCGCTTCATCCGAAGCTGAATAATATCTGAACTTTTCATTATGGTTCCTCCACCGTATTTCATTATCTTCATGGTTTTCATGACCTTACCGTTCCTTCATGAATCAAAAAGCTTCCTTTGACCGGAACGCAGCAGCTTCATCTCCCTGTCCGTTACCCTATCGGCTTCCTTTACGGTCCCGATAAGAATTTCGGATTCCGGATTGTGCGAAAGATAGTTTCGGGTTACTGAATTCTCGCTGTAATTTGCATAACAGTAGCTGCATCCATTCTTACAGGTATTATAAACACCGATGTCGATACTTTGGATACAGCCGCAGCCCGGACGTTGACTGGTATCGGCCCTGCTGTCAATGGAATAGCCGCAGATCTTATCGATAGCAGCCTTATCGATACAGCTCCCCGGATATATGCCATATCCCCGCAGATCCATCTGTTCACAGCAGGATTTGATTGTGATACCATGTCTTCTTCCTGCCTCCGCGAAAGCTGCTGCCAGCCGCCCCATTTCCTCCTCCGCAATTTCACGGATATGGGCTGCATTAGAAGGATCATTCCTTTTCTTCAATTTACGATACAGGTCTACAAAGCTGATGGTACAGACCTCCGTGCAGTCCTTAAGCTGACTGCACAGGTATTCCAGCTTCTCTTGATGATAGCTGATAGTAAGATTATCATTCAATATAACCGGATCATAACGCCAGAGAACCCGCTCCCTGCCGATGGTTTCCGAAAGCTTCCGGAAAGTCTTAAGAATATCATTCTTATCCCGCAGATTATGCTCCATATCCCTGCCATAGGGGGTAAGCGTGAACTGAAAATAATACCGGTATCCCATTTGATCCAGAAGCGGCAGCTTATCCATCATAGGATAGGGGTCCTTTGTCCAGAATACGATACAATCAATTACCTCCGGTGATAATCTGATCCGGCTGACCTGAGAATAATTCATCGGATTTCTGGTCAAAACATACCCTGCCCTCAGACGGTTCAAAAACCATTCCGAATAATAGGAAGGGATATCCGTCCTGCGGGAAGCAGATATAATCATAATGCCACCTCACTTCATGCCTTATCAGTCACGCTCTTATAAACTTTCCGGACCACTGCCGTATTGCTGTTTTCCGGCAATCCCATAACTCCATCCGGTTCTCTCCCTGGCCTGTTCCTTGCCAATCTTTTGTCTTTATTCATTTTACCAGATATCAATAAATAAAACAAGTGTTCTGGTTGTGGAAGATGAATATAAAAAGGACCGAATTGCTTACCGTTTAGCGGGGAAGCCTGAAATACGAACTTTTTGGGCGGATATATTTCTAATTTAGCACATTGACAATATAAAATTCATATGATAATATAATACATACATTTATATGTATGTATTATGAGGAGACTGGGAAATGGCAAGAAATAAATATCCTGAAATAACAGAACAGAGAATTTTAGATTCGGCATACAAATTATTTATAGAAAAAGGATGGGAGAACACAACGATACAAGACATAATAGACGACCTTGGAGACTTGTCAAGGGGCGCATTTTATCATCACTTTAAGTCTAAAGAGGATATTATCGACGCTGTTACTTCAAGATTTTTTACAAATGATAATCCATTTGAGATTGTTGAAAAAGATTGCTCATATAATGGGCTTAATAAGCTGAAGAAAGTGTTGGTTCTTTTTTTGACAAACGAAAATAATATTGAGCTTGTACGAAGACTCCCTTCCACAGTTAGGAATAGTCCTCAACTTATTGCTAAACAGGTGGATGAGTGCAAAACAGTTTTAGCCCCTTATTTTCAAAAATTAATTGAAGATGGCGTTAATGACGGTTCCGTAAATGTAAAGTATCCAAAACAAATTGCCGAGATGTTTAGTTATCTAATTACGCTTTGGGTATCGCCAAAATATGTGAACACGGATGAAACGGAATTTGTGAATGTTATTGATGCTTTTTCTATTGTTCTCATGGGGATAGGACTGCCACTTATAGATAAAGACATTAAAGATTTATGTATTCAAGTATTTAGAAGAATAGCAAAAGATCAGATAGACAGAGGTGTAATAAATGGGATTAGAATGGAAGATTGAAAACAGTAAGATAAGTCCGCCGGGTGCTATCGTGACGGTAAACAATCATAAAATGCACGTATACAAAAAGGGTGAGGGTGCCGATATTCTTGTATTTATGGCTGGCAGCGGTACTTGCTGCCCCACGCTCGACTTCAAACCGATATGGATGCCTTTATCTAAGAATTTAACAATTGTTGTCATTGAAAAAGCGGGGTATGGTTGGAGTGAGACTGCCAAGGTATCACGGGATATAGATACCATGCTGAATGAAACCCGCACTGCATTGAGCCTTGCAGGTCTTCACCCGCCATATATTTTAATGCCGCATTCTATGTCGGGGATAGAGGCATTAGCGTGGGCAATACACTTTCCTGATGAGGTCCGGGCAATCATTGGGCTGGATGCCGCTTTTCCGGAAGCTTATGACCAGTTAACGGCCTTTAAGGCCGCGTTTTCAACGGCTTTATACCGGCTCCTTTCCCTTAGCGCACGTATTGGGTTGTTACGGCTTATATCGAAAGCGGCAGAGAAACCAATTAAAGCCTGCGGGCAATTTTCCGGGGAAGAAATAAGTGTGTACAGGCACATATTTCTTCACCATAGTTTCACGACAAATATGATTAATGAAGTAAAATGCTGCCGCGATAATGCACAAAAAACTAAAAAGTTAGGTTATCCGAAAACAATACCATATTTATCATTTATCTCCGACGGCAAAGAAATTGGTATATCAAATTGGCGTAAGCTTTCAATTGAATTTGTTTCACAAATGCAGCATGGAACATATGTAACTTTAGATTGCGGACATTACATACACCACTATCAACCCGAAATAATTGCGCTTGAAACAGAAAAATTTGTTGCGAACATATACAATAGCTGAGGTGTTGCAATGGTAAAAGCAGAATGGCCCTTATGTCCTGTCTGCGCTAATAAAAATGAAATGCTGTCTTCATTAAAAATCTCCTGCCAAAAAAGCTTTGTCCGACAAAAATACACCCTACTTTAACCGGTGCATTCATGATAGATTATTCAATTCACTTATTTAAATATAAAAATCGAGGTGACAGGATTTGAACCTGCGGCCTCTACGTCCCTAACGTAGCGCTCTAGCCAAGCTGAGCCACACCTCGATATTCTCAATGTCCCGTCGATTTTATGGGACATTTTCTCCACTCTATAGGAATATAAGAAAAGAACGGAAAGCTGTTGAGGGGAGTCGGACCCCCGACCTCTTCATTACCAATGAAGTGCTCTACCACTGAGCTACAACAGCAAATACAAATAATCCTGTAAATGTATTAAATCTCTCTAAGTACCTGATTTAACTTCGTCTTAATTCTCGTTAGTGCGTTGTCGATTGTCTTCGGTTCTTTGCCAAGCACTTCCGCAATCTGCACATATCTTAAATCCTTCATATATAAGCTCAAGACCTGGCGTTCAAGGTCGCTCAGACGCCTTACAAGTTCATATTCTATCATACTGGTATTCTCTTTGTCAATAACCAATTCCTCGGGATTTGAAACGTTTTTTTGGTACATTATGTCAACCAAAGCTTCCTTTTCTTCATTATCGCTGCTTTCTCCGCTAATCGGGGTATAGATAGAGATATAGGTATTTAACGGAAGATTCTTTTTTCGGTTGGAAGCCTTGATTGCACTGTAAATCTGTCTGGAGATGCACAGGTCCGCAAAGCTAAAGAAGGAATTCTGCTTTTCACTGTCATAATCTCTGATCGCTTTGTACAATCCGATCATCCCCTCCTGGATCAGATCATCCTTGTCTCCGCCGATTAAAAATAATGCCTTTGCCTTATTCCGGACCAGATATTTATATTTTTCCATGAGAAAGTCCATTGCAGACTGATCACCCTTCTGAATTCTGGCAATAATCTCTTCATCGGATAAAACATCATATTTTATTACAGAATCCATGAATGGTTCCTCCTTTTCACTTTCTCTCATCATTTCTATAGATAGCAGCTGTCTGTCTAAATCCTTTGCTAATTCAATCGTTGTCTGACAATCTCATATGCCATAATGCCCATGGCCACGGAGGCATTTAAGGAATCCACCTTGCCGTACATCGGTATCTTAGCGACATAATCACATTTTTCCTTTACCAGTCTGCCGACACCCTCTCCCTCACTGCCGATCACCAGCCCGATCGGTCCCTTTAAGTTCAGACGGTACATCAGCTCTCCGTCCATATCCGCACAAACAAACCAAAGCCCTTTATCCTTTAGATCATCTATCGTCGCAGACAAATTGGTCACTTTTGCAACAGGCAGATAGTTAATTGCTCCGGCCGAGGTCTTGGCAACCGTGGCCGTCAGACCTACCGCACGGCGCTTGGGAATAATGATCCCATGGGCTCCGGCCTGGTGGGCGGTCCTTATGATAGCTCCCAGGTTATGGGGATCCTCGATATTGTCCAGCAATATGATAAAGGGCGGCTCGTCCTTCTCTTGCGCTGCCTTTAAGATATCCTCTACCTCCGCATATTCATAGGCGGCAGCATAGGCGATCACTCCCTGGTGTTTGCCGGTCTGGGACAGCTGGTCCAGGCGCTCCTTCTGCACATAGGATATGATCGCATCCGTTTTTTTTGCTTCCCTGATAATAGAAATAACCGGCCCGTCCTTGCAGCCATCCAGTATAAATAACTTATCTATCGTTTTCCCTGCCCGAAAGGCCTCCAAAACAGCATTTCTGCCTTCTATCGTAAACTCTTCGTATCTCATCCGGCACCAAGCCTTTCTTAATTTAACCGTATTTTTTCATTGCTGTCAAATCTGTTGCCTTACAAAAACAAATCCATACCGCCCAACTAGGGCATATACCGGTATATCCGTCCTTTGCGCTGGTTTGTTTATGCTTTATCATTCACATTACGCCCGGTACATCTCCTCATAATATTTCTGGTACTCACCCTTAGTCACATGCTCCATCCAGGTGGGATTCTTAAGATACCATTCTATGGTCCGCCTGATTCCCTTATGGAATGGTGTCTCGGGCTCCCAGCCCAGCTCAGCCTTGATCTTATCCGGAGCGATTGCGTATCGGAAGTCATGACCTTTACGATCCTCCACATAGGTAATCAAATCCTTCGTTACCTTTCCTCTTCTTTCATCGGACTCTGGTAATATCTCCCGGATCGTGTCGATAATCATATGGACAATCTCAATATTTCTTTTCTCATTATGTCCGCCGACATTATATACTTCACCGTTTCTTCCCTGTTCAGCCACCAGATCGATTGCCTTTGCATGATCTTCTACATAAAGCCAGTCCCTGACGTTGCGTCCTGTCCCGTATACCGGCAGGCTTTTATCGGCCAGCGCATTATTGATCATCAGAGGAATCAGCTTTTCAGGAAACTGGAAGGGACCGTAATTATTGCTGCACCTGGTTATATTGGCAGGAAATCGGAAGGTATCAATATAGGATTTTACGATCAGGTCAGCAGAAGCCTTGCTGGCAGCATACGGACTGTGGGGATCCAGCGGAGTGGTCTCATAAAAATATCCTTCGTCACCTTCCAGTGATCCATACACTTCATCTGTAGAAACCTGGACATATTTTTTGTCCGGAAGGTATCCCTCCGCGGTCTCCCAGGCAAGCTTTGCCGCTGTTAACAGGTTCAGAGTCCCTAATACATTCGTACTGACAAACACTTCCGGATTCCGAATACTGCGGTCCACATGGCTTTCAGCGGCAAAATGGATTACTCTGTCAATGTCGTTAGCTTCAAATATCCTCTCGACCGCTTCCTTATCCCGGATATCTGCCTTAAGAAATTCATAATTTGCTGATCCTTCCACTTCCTTTAAGTTCTCCAGATTGCCTGCATAGGTAAGGCAGTCCACATTGATTACCCTGATCTCTTCCCGATATTTACGCAGTAAATATATGATATAATTTGACCCGATAAACCCGGCACCTCCGGTTACAAGATATGTCCTCATCTTATCCATCCCCCATCTATTATTTAATATAAACATAGCGCGTATATACAAGCTTGCCTGCACTATACGAGCAGAGTAAATAATATTGATCTGTTAACCCTATTTTATTCCTGGCCGGTCTGTTTGGCAAGCCTCATATACTCTTCCAAGGCTTTGGTCCATTCCGGCATATAATACCCATGCCGTTCCTTCAAGGCCTTATTCTCCAATACGGAATATTTCGGACGCCTGGCAGGTGTCGGATATCCCGATGCAGGGATAGCCTCAACAGCCGCATCCTTTCCTGCCAGGCGAAAGATGGTCAGAGCAAATTCATACCAGCTGGTGCTTCCTTCGCAGGTTGCATGATATATACCATAGCTTTCGGTCTTCATTAAAAAAAGGATTACCTTCGCCAGCTCCAGGGCACTGGTAGGGGTGCCAAACTGGTCACATACCACCCTGATTTTATTCCCTGTTTCGGCCAGACGGAGCATCGTTTTTATAAAGTTTTTCCCTTCCCCATAAACCCAGGCTGTCCTCAGAATAAATACCTTCCGGCAGTACTCTGCTGCCAAAAGATCACCCTCCAGCTTTGTTTTACCATATACACTGACCGGATTGACGGCATCCGTTTCAATATAGGGCTTGTCCTTTTCTCCGTCATAAACATAATCCGTAGAGATATGGACCAGTTTCGCTTTGCATTGTTCTGCCGCCAAAGCCAGATTCTTCGGCCCCTGTGCATTAATCCGGTAAGCGTTAGCCTGTTCGCTTTCACACAGATCCACTGCTGTCATAGCAGCACAATTAATGATAATATCCGGATGAAACTCATTGACTGCATTCCGTACGGCAGCTTCATCCGTAATATCCAGCGTCCTTACCGTACCGTCCATTGATCCGGTATGATCCGTACGGCACACCTGATACCTCTCATGACCGGCCATCAGTCTGTTTAACGCTGAGCCAAGCTGTCCGGACGCGCCTGTAATAAAGATCCGCTCCATAAAATAACCTCCATACGGCCGCTTCACAAAGTGAATTTTTCAAATCCGCCCTGTGAAGAATGCTTTTTCTTCCCATTAATAGTCCTGTACCTTCCATCAGAAACTAATTCTGCTATCTTTCCATGCCGGATGCTGATTATCCTTATCAGAAACGAAGGGCTGCACTCCATCCTCAAGCGGCCACTCAACCCCGATATCCGGGTCATTCCAGGGAATTCCGCCCTCATCCTCAGGATGATAGAAATCGGTGCAAAGATAGGTAAATACCGCCTCCTCGGATAATACAAGAAATCCATGTGCAAAGCCTTCCGGTACATAGGTCATCTTTTTATTGACATCGGAAAGAATTACACCGCACCACTGCCCGTAGGTAGGGGAGCCGTTACGCAAATCCACCGCCACATCATATACTTCTCCCTTAAGAACCCTCACCAGCTTTGCCTGGGGATGCTCCTTCTGGAAATGCAGCCCGCGCAGTACATTCTTCCTGGACAATGATTGATTATGCTGGACGAAGCTTTTGTTGATGCCGGCAGCTTTAAAATCCTCAAGGTGATAGGTCTCAATAAAATAACCTCTCTCATCACCAAATACCTTAGGTTCTATTACAAATAATCCCTTTATTTCCTGTTCCTCAAATATAAAATTTCCCATTGTCAACCTCCATGCTGCTGTTTTACATTTGCAAGTTCTTCCTAAGCGAATTTTTTCTAATTCGCAATATCAATCAGATATCTCCCATATTCCGTCATTTTCATAGCCTCTGCCAGCTTCAGCAGCTGGTCCCGATTGATTAAGCCCTGTCTATAGGCAATCTCTTCAAGGCAGGAGATATAGAGTCCCTGTCTCTTCTGGATGGACGCCACATAATTAGCGGCCTCCAGCAGGGCATCATGATTGCCGGTATCCAGCCACGCCGTACCACGGCCCAGAAGCTCAACCTTCAGCTTCCCTCGCTGCAGATATTGGTTATTTACCTCCGTAATCTCCAGCTCACCGCGGGCGGAGGGCTTTATACTCTTTGCTATACTGACGACCTCATTATCATAAAAATATAAGCCAGGAACAGCATAATTTGATTTGGGCTGTTTCGGCTTCTCTTCAATATCAGTTACATTGCCTTCCTGATCGAAGGAAACCACACCATATGCCGTCGGATCCTTAACATAATAGCCAAAGATTGTCGCACCGGTCTCCCTCTTTGCTGCATTCTTTAAGATATCGGTTAAACCGGTTCCATAGAATACATTATCGCCCAGTACCAGGGCCACACGGTCGGTTCCTATGAATTCTTCCCCCAGGATAAAAGCTTCCGCCAGGCCCTTCGGCGTATGCTGTACCTTATAGGAAATGTCCAATCCAAGATGGCTGCCATCACCGAACAGCTCTTGAAACAACGTAATATCTCTGGGTGTGGAAATAATCAAAATCTCCCTGATTCCCGAAAACATAAGCACGGACATCGGATAATATATCATCGGCTTATCATAAACCGGCAGTATCTGTTTGGAGATTGCCGCCGTTACCGGATACAGTCTTGTCCCAAGCCCCCCCGCTAAAACAATACCTTTCATAAGTCCTTTTCTTCCCTTCTTTTTCGTTAATTCTATTCCTATTATACGTAATTTCGGAATAAATTGCATTTATAATTTTATATTCTTTTTTATAAACAATACATTTCCAATTCATGGGTAATTATAGTATAAATAATCTAGTAGTTAAAAACAATATCTATTTATATTATAAAGGATTATGGCACAGCAAGCACCATAATCCTTTCGCTCTACCCTCCATGTTCTTCCTGAGCGGATTTTCAGCTGATCATTCCGCCCAGCATTCCGCTAAGGCTGCTGATAATAAAGACGGTAAACAGGCTGCCAAGGGGCAGCGGACTTACCCGATTCATCATCAAGGATACCAGCAGCAGTATAATAAAATATGCTACGCCAATCAGCAGGCCCCACAGAAATTTCTTCTGTTCTGTCTTCTTCCCGATAAAAAACCCTCCGGTAAATGCCGATATGATATAAACGAAGTTTATGCCCCCACTGATCACTGTGCCGGACAAGTCCAGCTTCAGCATAAGGAATGACAGAATCAATAAAATAAATGCGGTAACGATATAGGAAAACAGTAAGCCCTCCAGTACGTATATAATCTTAGTATTTTGACGGAATGTCTTATCCATTTGACACCTCCAGAACTCTTATACTAATATATATTTCTCTTCACTAAAAATATTCACTTGTATGACAAGTTTATCAGTCATAAACCCGCATGTTTCACTCTTTAAGCATACCACCCTCGGAATAATTGCAGCCGGCATTCCATAGCAGCCACTCCTCATAGCCGGCGGCATACACTCCACCGATCTGCTGTCTTACCTCCGCCCCGCCATATTCCTTATAATGCCTGATCCAACTGGCCGTAAAATCCTGAAGCCAGGGTCTGACGATCGCCCTGTGTTCCCCTTCCGGAATCTGATTTAGCTTCTCGTTGGAAGCGGTCAATACCTTGCGGATAATCTTGAAGGGCTCCAGATCCGGATATTTTACTCCATAGTTTCCTTCCCCAAAATGAGAGGGATAGATCATTGGACAGATATAATCGAGATATTTTGCCATCTCTACGTAATTCTGCCCTACCAGTCCGGCATCAATTTTACTGCTGATGATAGTTCCATATACATCGGCTGCCACAAAAACACCGAGAGGCTTCAGCTTTTCATACGCATAT
The DNA here is from genome assembly GCA_023423335.1 of Bacillota bacterium. Taxonomy (GTDB): domain Bacteria; phylum Bacillota; class Clostridia; order Lachnospirales; family Lachnospiraceae; genus Mobilitalea. Next base: position 34,706 of record JAFAFU010000062.1, read on the forward strand.
TTTGTAAATTCAATAATGACCTCTTCTTTGGATTTGGTCTCGGCCTCTTCCCCGAAATCCACCTGATCCATTCCGGCCCCGGTTGAAAACCGGATGTAATCAAACTGGATTTCATGAAAGCCGGTTGCCGCAGCTTGAGCCGCCACCTCGACCAGATACTCCCAAACCTCTTTATTATAGGGATTGACCCAGCACTCCCCCTTGTTGTCCCGGTAAAGTGATCCGTCCCTGTTTTTTATTGCCAGGTCATGCCTCTGTTCGGCCAGATAAGGGTCCTTAAAGGCGACGATCCTGGCTATTACATAGATGTCCTTTTCCCTGAGCTGTTTTACCAGCTCCTCCATATCGGATACTGTATTTGTTACGGCACCGACGTTTTTTGCCAAGGGGCTGTCCATGGCGTAGGTTATCTTCCCATTATCATCCTTAACATCAATGACAAGGGTATTGATTTCCGTCGTTTCCGCTATATTAATCAGTTTGTTCCTGATGCTGTCTATTCCGGCTCCGCCAGCGGTTACATAGATTCCTTTTACCCTGACAGGATTTCTGGTATCCGGTTCCTTAAGGACAGGTGTTGCTTCTGCCAGGTAGGTCTCATCCGATGCCGCTTCCCCCTCCGGTTGATTGGAGGCAATGATATTGACCGACGCCGCTATATCCGCTCCTGCAGACTTATTATCCGAATTCTGAATATTCTTCGGTTCGTATCCCAATCCCTGATTCTCTTTGTCTATCTGTATTTTTATTGCATAATAAGAACCGACTCCCAGGCCTGCTGCAAGCACAACTACCAGCAGGACCCTGAGCAATATGCTGCCACCCCCTCTGCCGCGCCTGCGGAAGGACTGTTTATAATCGATATACATATTAATGCCTTTATCTCTTCTCATGTAATACTCCGTTTATCCAATCTTTTGTCCGTCATCGAGACAGATACTATTATTGTCCTCATAATTCTGTAGTTCATACACCTGAATATGCTTACTGTTGCGGCAAATGCTCCGGACTCACCCTTAATTGATTTTGTATCTTGGCAAATATTTTGACAATATCCGGATCAAATCGTGTTCCCGCTCCCTCAAGAATAAACTGGAAGCTCTCTTTTCTGGGATCGGACAAGCCCTTATATACTTTGATCATAGCCACATCGTAGGCATTGACAATTGCCACAATTCTGGCGCTCAGCGGAATATCATTCCCTTTCCGCCCTTCCGGATAACCGGAGCCATCCCAGTGCTCATGATGATACATTGCTATCTCTATGGCCATTCTGATAAAATCATTATGATCGTTATAAGCATAAATCTCCTTCAGGGTCTCTCCGCCAATCAGCGTATGAGTCTTCATGGTTTGAAACTCCTCCGGTGTAAGCTCATCACATTTAAGAATAATATTATCCGCCAGTCCTATCTTGCCGATATCATGCAGGGGTGCAGCCAATTCAATCGAATCAATAAAACTGTTGCTGACAAGGTCCTTATAAGCCGGACACAGCTGCAGGCTCATAGCCAGCAGCCTGCTGTTTTTTCCGATCCGCTCCAGATGCCCGGCTTTGGTACTGTCCCTTCTGGTAGACAAATTGGTCAGTGCATGCAGTATACTTTTTTGTTCATCATATATTTTTCGGATCTGGTCATTAACGATTTTATATAGCTTTTTATTATAGATTTCCAGTTCCTGCTGCATCCTGTAAATCTTTAGATGGGTATTAATGCGGAGTGTCACCTCCTCTACCTCAAAGGGTTTTGCTATGTAATCTACCGCACCAAGCTTGAAGCCCTTGATTTTATCCTCCGTGGTGCCCAGGGCAGAGATAAATATAATCGGGATATCCCTGGTATTGGCATTCTTTTTCAATAAGGCGCAGAACTCGAAGCCATCCATTTCCGGCATGGAGATATCCAGCAGAATTAAATGGGGAGCCAGTACTTCAATTGCACTCATAGCCTGCCTGGCACTGGTAACCGGCCTGGCGATATACCCTGAATTTCTGATCATCTCCGTAAGGACTACAAGATTAGCATTAACATCATCCACCACCAGGATATTAGGTACAGCATAGGTTATACTTTCCACACTGTCACCTCCTCTAACTTTTTCATCAGCTCATTCAGTTCGCAGACCGATCTGTCATACTCCTCACTGCGTATGGAGAGCAGCAGTTGAAGCGATTTATGTTTTAAATCCGTATGTTCCTCCGGAATCATCTTTTTCAGGGAGTAGGCAATCTCCTCCGCCTTCGTCCAATTATCCATCTCAAAGCATAAGGTAAGCCTTTCTGCCATACTCTGCATCTCCTGTTTCCTTCGATCCGTACCATGTCTGGCTGCCACCTGTTCCTGCCGGGTGGTCTGAAGAGAAAAGCTGGCTTCATTCAGAAGCTGACCCAAATAGTCATGTTCAATATCCCAGTTCTGGCTCTTAAAATCAAAGCCCTCACCGTAATGGCTATAATCGTTAAGATCAGCCTCCGTCACGGTATTATCATCCTCAGGAACTCCTAATCGTACGGTAAAGGAAAAAGTACTTCCTTTATTCTTTTCGCTTTCAACGGATATATTGCCATGCATGGCTTTTACGAGCATCTTGCATATGGACAAGCCCAATCCGGTACCCCCGAATCTTCTTGTTATAGAGCTGTCCACCTGGGTAAAGCTTTGGAATAGCTTATCCTTTTCTTCAAGGCTGATGCCGATCCCCGTATCCATTACCATAAAGAACAGCTCCACTTCATCCTTGGTTTGGGAGATTTTTACTACCTCCAGAGCAATCTGACCGACTGCGGTAAATTTGATTGCATTCGAGAACAGATTATTCAGTATCTGGGAAAGCCGGCATTCATCCCCAATTATGTTGACCGGTATATCATTGGCGACATTAACAATCAGCTTCAATCCCTTTTCGTTAATGCGGTACATATTAAACGCGATAATCGCATTGATAAATTTTCGGAACTGAAAAACTCTCTTTTCAAGCACCAGCTTATTGTTTCCAATCTTCGTAAAATCCAGAAGATTATTGATCAGGGTATTCATATTATCACAGCAGCGGTGTATGATATTTAAGGTCTCCAGTTGTTTTGGAGTAAGCTCCGTTTCCATGAGATTCTCTGTCAAACCCCGGATACCGTTGACCGGTGTTTTCAATTCATGGGTTATATTGGCTACAAACTCATTTTTATATTGTTTTGTTGCCTTTAATTCATGCTTCACATGCCTTAAATCCCGAAGCATCCTTTTATTCTCCGAGATATCCGTTGCCAGACACGCCCCCAGAAACAGCTTATCCACGTTCGTTACGACTATCTTCAGTTCAACAGGAAAACAGGTCTGGTTCTTTCGGTAGGCAAAAGTCTCCTGCATTCCCTCCTGAAATTTTGGATGGATGAACAGCTTATCATCAACAAAGCGGATGGATTTTTTAAATATTTCGTATACCGGAACATTAATGATATCCTCTCCATATCCCAAGGCTTCAATCGCCATACGATTACCATCAATTGTCCTTCCGGACTCGTTAAAAAACACAACCAATTCCCGGCTATGCTCTCTGATAATCTTGCTCCTGTATTGGTTTAACTGCTTTACATTATGGCGCATTTTTATACTCCCCTGATTACCATTTCATCCAAATCACAAAACTTCCATTATTTCCTTATATTTATCATATTTGCCGTATTAACAAATGTCAATAGAATTCACGAAACAAAGAAAAATTATAAAAAATTGTATATTTTTGCTATTCCGTGTTGACAATCAAAAAATTATCATTATATAATGAATTAAATTTTAATATTCACGAATCGTAAACAAGAAGAACCTACTAAAGGAGGCAAAGCACTTAACATGAATTTTAATGTCCGCTTAAAACAACTCAGACAGAAGAACAAATTGACACAAGGCGAACTGGCTGAAATCTTGGGTTTGAAGCCGACTGCCATATCCAATTATGAATCTCAGAGGAACGAGCCTTCCTTTGACAAGCTGATTGCCTTATCCAGATATTTTGATGTTTCCTGCGATTATCTGCTTGGAATGACGGATGCCTATCTGCCAATCGGCGGCGAGGTACTGGATAAGGATATTGTTGAATTTTTTGATCTGTACCAGCAGCTGACTCCGGAGGGAACTGCGGAGATTAAAGAATTTATTAAGTACCAGCTATATAAACAGGAGCATCAATAAAGCGCATACACCAAATATGTTTTACGACGAAAATGGCTTCCCTGTCTGGGGAAGCCATTTCTTTTATATATATCAGTTACATCAAATAGTAATTACAGAAATGTTCCTGCCCCTTAAGGCGGAACCCGGATTATTCATTTGCCCCACAGCATTTTTTATACTTCTTGCCACTGCCGCAAGGACACGGATCGTTCCTCCCGGTCTTCTTGCCCTTGACAACCGTACCGGAACTCTTCTGTTCCTTATATAATTCTTTCCTGCGCTCAGAGTCTAAAAGCGTATCCCACTGTTCCAGCTCATATAACCACTCCGCTTTCGCAGCTACCATATTAAAGTAGAGCTTCTCTTTATCATACTGCAGGCTTACCTTCGTATCCTGCTCCATCTCCTCGATGGGATTCGGAGTGACAAGACTTTCATTGATCCCATCCAGGAAACCAACAAACATATTCAGCTCAGTATCAAATTCCCTGGCAAGGTCAGCCACAGTGCCCTCCCAAATCTTGTCCGGATCGGAAAGAAGCTTAATATAGATTTCCTTTTCAATATTAAAATAATTAGCCCAGAACAGCTGGCCGGAGCGGTTATCCATCTCGTGTGAGTATGCATATTCTCTCCACTCTGTAAGTAAACTCATCTGATTCATCCTTCCTGGTTCTATCTCGATATTTTCCGTTGCAGCCATATCCGCCGCAACCGGAGCATTGCGGATCAATCAATACCTTGATATATAACCGCATCCGGGCATTTTTAGCCCACCGTGAATAGTATACCTTATTCTTTGGATTTTTCCAACAAAAAAATATTTTTTCCAAAGAATTTGATTAATGTATAAAATGAGCAATACTGTATCATAATAGTAATATCCTGATACGCAACAATAAGTTACGTCGAGGGATGTAAATGCGTATGCTCTTTCATAATTGGACTCCCCCTCCAATTATGATCACAAATGAGAAGTTAAATACTTATCCTCCCCTTTTTAGTGAAACCCCCATGGCAATGGCGTCATGGGGGTTTTGCTTGTGTGCTGGAATAGGCTTATCTACTGGATTTTAAAATTTAATCATAGTAATTTTCCTCTAAAAACCATTGCATAAATTTAATTTATACGCAAATTTATAAGCAACTTTTTATGCCTAATGACACATAATAAAATAACATGCTGCTTCTATTTTTTATGTACTGCTAACAACGTAGCCATGTAATTATCACCATAAGGTGTTAGTTTCCAAACATTACCTTCAACAGTTATTAATTTTAATGCTCGCAGTTGTATAAGTATAATATCTTGGTAATTTTCATCAATTTCAAATTCAATAAATCGATCATCCGGAAACTCATGCTCTAACTTATTACTAGCAAACTGACCAATCATATTATTTAAATAATTTACAAATCTATCTCTTTCTATCCCTTCAACAAAACTTATTGCAAGATACCCAAAAATAACATCCCAAGTCAAATTAATCTGAGATGTCTCATCACCAAAAATATACCAAGATTTTCGACCATCCGTTCCTTCTCTTGACTTCTTCCTACGATAGTAATATTTTATTGAGAATAAATCTGTCCCACCAGCTAATAATTCAGTTCCTTTAGGTTTCACAGTTCTAACTGTATCCAACTCTGATTCTAATAATTCAATCTTTCTTTTTAGTTTTAATACCTCTTCGGCATTATTTTCGTTCGATATAATATCAGCTCTTACCCAGCCAACTGCAGGAAACTGTTTCATAAGTTGTGTTATACTTCGACTAACTTTTGCACCGAGATCAGAAGCAGAAGACCAGTACTTACATAATCTTTTTTGTACATCTTTTTTAAATACATCAAGTTTTTCAAGGTTTGTAGGATCTTTCTCAAATTTACCAGCGATAAGTTTTAATGGATCTTCATGCAGAAATCCAATAACAGGTTTACCAATATCTACAGCGTACCTATATTCCATTTCAGTATAGCTCACTCCAGTACTTTCGGATATTGTACCATATCTACCGCCTATTATAACTATATAATAATCTGATTCATCAATTACTTTTTTTATCCATTCCCACTGTGTTTCATTTGCAGCTGGAAAAAGCTCCATACCAGCTGGCATGCAATTCAGTTCTAGTAAAGCCTGCATAACTTCGCTACGCTCTTCGATAAGATCAGTATATGTCGAACTAACGAATACTTGGTACCTCTTTTCCATTTGTCCTCCTAAGTCTTTCGTAAACTAATTAAAATATGTAATGTACGAAACTTCATTATTTAATCGATCAGCAGAGAACATTTTTCTGAATAAATCCAGGAAATAATCATCTGTCATACTAGCAATAAAATCAATAACAATATCATTATTATCAACAACTAGTTTTCTACTTTTAACTTCACGATAGCAACTTCCTTGTATAGGGTGATTTAAATAATGCTTAAAGATAACTGAATCATAATCTCGCTTTATTATATCATCAACAAACTTATAATAGATTTTCTCCATCATAGGCTTTATTATGTTATTATAAGGCTCAACAAGTTTTGCATTATTATAAATTTTTTTATTATTATCATTCTGAATGGTTTTAATATCATCAAATACTTCTTGATCCATAGATATAAAAGGTTTGTCTATACTATTTTTTACAATATTAATTATTACATTACTTTATGAAGGTGGAATTTTTTCCATCAAGATATTTACCAGATGCAAGAGTAAAATTGCATCATTAGTTGTGTAAAAAATACACCCAGACTCATTTCATAAGTTTGTCTGTACTTACTTTCAAAGGATTTTTCCGATGAAAAGTCAAATATTTTCATCTCTTTACTAAGCTCAAAAGCGGCAATTGATATCAAATCTCCTATCTGTGGTTTAACCTCGGCACATGCCGTTTCTTTGTTAGAAGCCATATATAGATATGATGCACCCGCAATATTGACTCGCCCTTCTCTACTTAAACCAATTATTGGCTCTCTAGAATTATCCTCATTGTAGCCACATAGCTTGTCGTCTTCATTTATCCCAACACCAGTATCAATATTCTCATAATCTTCTTGACGAATAATTCTTGCTCTGTAATACAAACTTCCCTTTTCAAGATTTTTAACAAATTGTTCCGATTCCGTTCCCAAAATAATGTTATCGATGATATTATAAATTTGTTTTAATGCATCATCTGACTGTTCCACCCCATTAAGATGAGCTAAAAAATCATTAAATTGTTTTCTTGCAGTAAACTTTCTATTAATATCTTCAATCCACGCTTCAAAACCTTCTACTTGCCCCATATAAATATGCCCCTTTCCATAATATTTCTGTTTTTAAATCATTAAACCTATACCTATCTGTTTAGGTATTATCTGACTTACATTTTGTATAATATACTTTTAAACTATAAAGGAGCTGCTGCCAAGTCATTATTAATAGAGCAATTATACTCCTATTACATCCATATTTCTACATGATATTAACTTTCAATGCCATCATATAACTGCATTCCAGCATATCAGGGCAGAAAAATAACAGGTGCTGTTACACACCTGCACACTTATCCCTGCTTCTGTTACGGAATCCTTAATCTGTTCGTTTATTTTTATTGCAATAACCTCTTATATCTCGTACCTCTTCTATTGCTTCTTTACTTGATAGATTCAATGCACATAGTGCTATTTCAATCGGTCTGACAGTTGCATAGGAATGATCCACTCTATTTCTTATCAGGTATATTGCCCTACTATCGATGAGTTTAAATCTTTCTTTGCTTGAATCGGTTAATAAATCCAGTAATTCACCAATTTGTGCCACAAATAACGCCAGGCTTGAACATAGTACTTTACTTTCAACAATTCGGCTCGTCTCTTTACGGCCTGTTTCAGTGAGTACATCAATGATATCCTTTTGATGTCCCAAAATCTTGTTTATACAACCACATCTTCAGCCAGTGTGGTGTTTCTTTTCCTAGGCAATCCAAATCACATCCTTTATGATGGAATCATAAAACGTTTCCCCTAAACTCTCCTCTGTATCTCCAAACTCCAGTAAGTCGTTTTTCTCCTTTAATAATTCACCAATGTATATAATGTCATATTCTCTATCCGTATGTTGCTTCATATAATCATGGATCGCATATTCTAAATTAAATATATCGTAGCTATCATTGAAATCCAGTACGATATCTAAATCACTTTGTTCATTCTGGGTGCCTTTTGCAAAGGAACCAGCTAATCCTACTTTACAGTCAGTAATATTAAGCTCCTTTATCATTTCCTTCAGCAGTATCCTTGCATTCTCCTTCGTTTGAATGCTCTCCTTCACTAATTTAAGCATATGGCACCTCCTGTTCTTTGCTTCATTATAACATTCCCCAGTTAACAAATAAATACTTTTTCTTTTTTTCACTCAACATATTAACCAATCTGTTCTTTTACATAATATATGTCGTTATGACTCCTGATGTTAACCTCAAAATCATACGCACTTTTTTACGCACACCCTATATAACATAAGACAACGAATGATACCATAATCTTTTCCCTGCCTCTTCTTAAAATTCCTCATGATAACACAGGACAGCGCAAGTTGGAAAACATTCCTGTCACCCTCCCCTTTTTAGCAATAGCCCATCACAATGGCGTGGTGGGCTGTTTGCTTTTCCTTATTTTTATAGACATTGTAACGGTTTTATGAATATGGCTTCTAAGGCTGATCCCGTTTATATCCGGTGCGGCTTTTGGTATGATGGGATAAATGGATAAGCTTTTCATGATTTGACATATCTGTAGTCTATACAAATTTACTGGTTATTGTAAACTTTATACTTCCATCTCCACCGGTAACATAAATTCTTCCGCTTCTTAGCCATGCATGTGCGATCATGCACTGGCTTTCATCTTTAGCAACTCCGAGATAAACTGTACTCTTTTGTTTCCTTTTATTAAGCATTAATTTTGCCGTAAATACTTGCACCAAGCATTTATTCTCCCAGAAGGTATGTTTGCTTATTATTTTTATAGCCATTGCGACTTGTTTCACCTTATATACATCAATACCTTCATTAGAAAATTCCGTTTCTTGGTTTATTTTACCTAATATCCCAGCAATCCGTTTAAATTTCAACTTCCAGATAATCAGTCTTGAAAACCCTAATAAAACATACGCTTCCATCAAAATCAGCTTAGTTCTCAGAGGTAGTTTCAGATACTTGATGATATACTTCATACTATTTTCTCCATAATCAGACTAGCTATTTCATTTTCCAAATGCTTATTCAGTGGTCTTGTGACCCGATAAACAACAATCTTTTCTGATATATTAACACACTGGTTAAAATACCACTCCCGCAAGTCCATTGCTTCTATCAATATTTTTCTATATGTATTTTTTAAAACTACCTCAAGTTTTCCGGCTCCCGTTATCTCTTCAATTTTAATATTTTCCCCTATCGCAGATGTGATTTCGATAATTACCTTTATAGGAATCGGATTATTGTCAAAATACTTATCTCTCATTACCGAGTATTTATTAAGATCCTTGTTAACTCTGTTTAGTACTTTTTTCTCTTCCACAATGCCTATCCTTTCTATTGCATCTTCCCAAAGCTTTTGGCTCGGATATCCCGGATAAACCGTAGGTCCCTTCAGTCCATGCAGAACTACTGCCGCTACATCATCGGTAAGCATTTTAAATCCTTTCTTAAGCATTACGGCTGCTATAGTCGATTTTCCCACACCTGACTCTCCTGTTAAAAGAAGGCCTTTTCCCTCAACATTGATGAAGCTTCCATGAAGCGGCAGCATTCTTCTTTGATATAAAGCAGCCCCTATACAGGAACCTAACACATAGAGCTTTATTTCTTCAAAGCAAGCATTCTTGTATGGCTCCATTATTATTAATTCTCCCTTTTCAACATAATACCTAGCTACATTTTCAATATCTAACCAATATTTGTCCTTGCATATTTTAATGTTTGAAGCTTCAACTACAATATCCTCCAGAGCTTCCGGAACCTTTCCATTGATTATAATAATATCTGATTTTTCACCATCATATGGTATAAGCTCATGAAATACTATTTCAGATTCAATTACAAGACCAAACGCTTTATATCTATTCATTGAAGTCCTTCCTTTCACTTGAATCCTATAATAGGTACTTACGAAACTATATAGCTGACATAATTTTTGAGTTTCGCAATAATCTAGAATCCTATAATTCAATTTTCACTTGTTGGTAATAAATTTATGGACTAAATAATCAAGAATTTTACTCACTTATTATGCAGTAAATAATTTATACATTTTTTCGATATTTTAAAGAAATGAAGGACGTAATAAAGGTAAAAATATTTGTCCTGTAATTTTATCGTTTGAAAATCTACAGTATTCGGAATAAAATGACTTAAAATTAATTGCATTTTCATATCAACCCCTTGGTACCAAACCCAGCTATATTTTTTAATATTCTTGTATAGAGGATGACCATACATTTCTGTTTCGTCCCCTAAACTGTTTATAAAGGGGAGGGACATAAAAGCCAGTCGGTTTGCAATCGTTCTCTCATATTTTGTTAAGCTCAGATGTATTTGTGGCTGGTATCGGAAAAAGATCTTTAATAGAATTATAGTTTGTTCAACTAAATGTATCACACCTAGCTCCTTCGCTCTATTTATAACGTAATTCCAGTCCAACGCTTTATTCTTCATGATTTCATAGATATCACACAGCCATCTTAGTCTCTTCCAAGCATGCCTGGAACCATGTATAATCAAATATATTAGGTTTTCCTCATCACTAAGTATATTGAAATCCTTGCCAAACATAGTGATTGTCCTTTTATTTCTCCAGATTTCATCAAAGGAAAGGTCATAATAAACGCTTGATAATCTCCAATGCAGTTCAATCAGTACCCCAGTGTCATTGCTATAAGAGAAATGGTGTAAAGTTTTTATAAGAAGTTTCTTTTGTTTTAAGGATAGATGATTGAAATTATCAACTTGTACATATCCCATTTTTAAGAGAATTTTTTCTACTTCATGAATTTCAGAAGGCGCCACCAGTATATCCAAATCCCGTGAGACTCTCAAAAAAACATCTTGATATATGGACCTTGCCAGTAAAGGTCCTTTGATTGAAACGGCTTGGATCTCCTGCTGTTTTAATTGCTCCATTACCTTTATCAGCTCTTTTGCTTGTAAAAGAGTGAAAAATTGACTTTTTTTATAATCATTTTCAAGTCTCACTAATATTTGTTCATTTACCGCGCTTGTATTTAGTTTTTTAAGATTCTTATATACGATAGGGTAGACTCTGTTTTTTACAACCATAGCATAAAAGGTTTCCCAGTTTACAGTGCTTTGTATTAGTTTTAGGATAACCTTCTGTTGTTCCTCTGTTATATTATTCACAGAACAAAGAACTAAAAGTTTCACTTCTGATGGTACCGATGTTGTTATTGTCATAATTCTTTCCTCCAAAGCTAAAAACAATAGTATAATTGTAGATTAATGTCGTTCTTTTGTGTAGTTATCTATACATTTGCATATAATATATAAGGAGCCCTTCATATATTAATATGAACGTAAACCTAATATAGTTTATATCTTGATTACGATTTCAGTGATATAGACAATATTTATTATTTCGCTTTTCATTCACTAATGCCTTATGTGCAAATAGCACATTAAATACTATGAATAATAAAAAAAGGAGGACGATGTATTTGAAGAAGTTAGAAGATAAATTGGAATGGGAATCCCCACAATTACAATGTATGGATGCGAAGCTGCACACAAATAGCGGTCTTGTAATCTTACCCATTGAGATTCTTACTATCCAAGGTCCATCATAATGTTTAATCATATTATAGTATTTATTCAAATTATAATTTGACTAAACCAGCTTTTAGAGGAAGTAAATTAGAGAGCTAATTTATTTTTCCAGCTACAGAATTAACGATATGGGCTTCTTTAGAGAACCCCATATCGTTAATTCTGTTTAATTTACCATTTACATAGTTTATTCCATATAGGATAATAAATAAAAATGTATTCTTTACAATTGTTTCTATAAGCTTCTATTTTTCTCCACATCCTCCAGAATTCTTTGAAGGTCATAGAATATCTGTATTTTCAATAATGTGAGAATTCCTTCCCTTAAGCTCTTCTGAAAATACTTCCCCGCTACCAGTTCCTCAAGCTTCTCCCAATCAATATAAGAGGCAAACATTTCTTTATCAATAAGACCAATTACAATCTCTACTTTTTTCTGAATATCATCTGCTTCTTTCCAATACTTTTCTCTCGCCAAATCATATTTACTCATATTATAGCAAAGTTGTTTTGGTAATATTGGTTCAAAGGTTTTTCTAAAAATATACCGGCTCAGACCATGTTTATAATATAAATGTCTCGGAATGGACATGGCATAATCTACAACCCTATGGTCTAAAAATGGGAAAAGATATTGTATATGATAATCAGCACCAACCCAGGCAGCTAACTCCGTTCTACTGACACTTACTCCCGATTCAATATGTTTGACCGGATTAACTTTAAAATAAAGAATATCTTTTTTACAATGCTTCTTAAGACTTTTCGCAAACTCTTTCTTCATAATTATTGGTACTGTCTTGTTCTGCGTACCAAAAAAACTATAAGGACGGCATAAAAAATTCACAGGAAGCAATAAGATCAGTTTAATGAATCGTATTGGTGAACCCTTAGTTAGGAACCATGCCTCTTTAAAGAATTGCCTCACATTACCGCACAACAGCAATTCAAGTAAATCGGCTCTATGGCTGATACCTTCATCCCCTCCCCAACCACTCATTACCGCCCCGATGCCCTGTGAAGACATCTCGTGCATTACCTGCCGCCATTCCTCACATCTTTGTCCGTCTGTTAATGTAGCCTGACAAGCTATCTCCTGTTCCGGTGACAGAAAGAAATCTCTATATCTGCAAACAAAGCCTTCCTGAGCACTTACCTCATCAATCAGTTTTCTTTCGTCCACCTCCAGTTTTTCAAGGCGTTCATAAGACGGAGACCAGGAATATGCCTCCAGGACATTGTTATTCTTAATCAGTTCCCGATGGGCAAGTATTGTTACTACGGAAGAATCAAGACCTCCACTGAAATCTGAGCCAATTTTCGCGGTTACCGCCTTTAGCCGGAGCTTAATAGCGTCATTCACAATAGAAAAAAGCTCTTTTGCATATTCCTCTTCGATTTGAAGCGTTATCTTCTGCCCTGCACCCGGTGTCCAATATTTCTTTTTTCTAATACCCTTTCTGGTAATCTGCATCATATGTGCCTGTGGCAGCCGTTTAATCTGTTTGAAATAGGTACTCAGGGTATCAATGTGATACGTATCACTCAATATAGAATATAACCTAACTTCATCCAACTGTTTTTCTACAAATGGTAGAGCAAGTATCGCTCTATAATCTGTAGCAAAGGCAAAAATTAACTTATTATAAAAATAATACAGTGGACGCACTCCCAGATGATCCCGAAAAAGTAGAAGTCTCTCCCTATTTGCTTCCCAAATTACAAAGACAAAGTCGCCATTGATATATTTGGTGCAATCCTCGCCCCATTTTAAATAAGCCTTAAGCAGTAACTCCTGAGTTGTAATCTGCTCATTCGTCTTGAGTTGACAACTGTTTATTAATTCGTCTCTGTTATAAATGAGAGCATCAGCTACAAGTATGCTTTCGTGCTGTTTATCATAGTAAACGGGAGTATCCGCCTGTGAGTATTGGCCGATCTTATGCAGACAGCAGCCAAGGCCAATATTATGATGAAGAAAAATATCCTGCGCATCCATGCCATAGTGACAGATAATTTGCTGCATTTTCTGCAAGTGTTTTTCCTCAACCGAAGCTCCCTCCAGTTCTAAAATACCAAATATTGCACTCATCTAATCACTATCAACCCTTCTCCTCGTAATTCATTAAGATAAGACAATACCTCCACTTCGCATTGCTGCTGAGTCACATTGTATTTTTCCATCAGGCCATGTATCAGTGTCTCTACAGAAATTGGACTCTCGAGCATATTCCATATTATGCTCCCTGTCTTCCCAAGATTATAATAGTTTCCAGTTTCTATATTCATCATTACAATTTCTCCGTCCATATTTGCAGCCGCTACTTCATCTTTCCTTGTGATAATGTTATCCAAAATAATATGATCCATATCTCACCTTATTTTCCTGCCCTTTCATATACCTATGTAATTTATATTTCTAACGATCAGAGATATATCTTAGGTATCTCAGGTAATTATTATTTATTTTATAATACGCAGTTTTTAGAAATATGTTAAAAAACTAAACCCGACAGTTTGTCTTGCTGGTGTTTCTACTCATTTCGCACCGATCTCAATTATTTTATCAAAGAAATCAAGTCCTTCTGTCTGGTGTGAAATCACTATTAATATGTTAGAAAAAGTTTGATTTTTCAATATATTGATGATCAGTCTGCGCGTTTCCACATCTACATTTGATATAGGTTCATCCAGAATAATGATATCTCTTTCAGAGATAATCGCCCGTATGAATGCGATTATCTGTGCCTGCCCTCCTGAAATACCTGTAGTATTCTGACTGATGTCAGTATCTAGCCCCTTTGGCAGTTTCTCAATATAATCCTCAAGTCTCAAGGATATTATTAAGTCCTGTACATACCCTCGGTCCTTCTCCTTATGCCCATATAAGATATTGTCAAGCACGGTTCCCCTGAACAAAAAGATATTTTGTGATACTATCCCAATATGCTGCCTTATACTGTCGCAATTAATTTCTGATATATTGATATCATTGAGTCTTATCTGACCGGAGGTCGGCTGATATAATCCAAGCAACAGCTTTATCAGAGTCGTTTTCCCTGATCCGTTGTCACCTTGGAGAAGAACCTTACTGCCTCTGCAAAGCTTAAAATTCAAATCTTCAAATACAACATCCAAATCTTCCTTATATCGAAATCCCGTATGCCTGAACTCAATATTATTCACTCTTTCATCCAGTACAATGTCCCTGCCATTGTTTTCATCCTTCATGTCGAGAAGCTCGTAAGTTCTTTCTATACTTAGAAAAGCCGGCTTTAATGACATACTAACCGTTGCGAGTCCCTGTGTACTGGCATATACTTTGGCAATGTATAATGAATACGTGGTATACAATCCAATCGTAAACTGTCCCTTTATTATTAAAATACCTGAAATCGCCAGAACAATAAGGCTGCCGGCTTCATTCAGCAGATTTATATTTTCAAGCAGCAATATAATTGACCGGCTTTGCTTCATACTGAAGTTAACCATATCATCGATCTTGCTCTTAAATTTTGACAGTTGTTTATCTTTTCCATTCAACACCTTTATATCTTCGATACCATTTAATATCTCAAAGCTTTCTCCACTTAATACTGCACTGGATTCCATCATATTCTTGGTATTCTTCCTATATTCCTTAGTAGAAGCCCTAGAAGTTAGGAAGAATATTGGTGTCAGTATCAATACAATGACAGCCACTCGAAAATTGATGACCACCATCAATGTCAATGCAAAGATGGCGTTGATTGCCCCAAGAAACGTATTAATTATCATTGGTGAAAATAGCGTTCCGATTGAACTACACTCCGATATTCTCTGTTGAACATATCCCTTCTCTGTATTTGATAAATAGCACATCGGTAAATCCATAACCTTTTTCATTACTGTATATCTTATTTCATTTACTACTGAATTATTAATTCTTACAAATAAATTCTTTGATATTAACGAAATGATAAACTGCAGTACATAAAGCAGAGCAATGATACTCAGGTAAAGGCATAACTCCTTATAACTTTTAGTGCCCATTAATACCTTGTCTAAAAGATGCCCGATTAAGTAAGGTACAGGTGTTGAAAGCAGAGAGCTTAACAGAATTCCTGCAATCCCCGCAATCAGTGACACACGGTATGCTTTTAAGATTGGTATCAGTCTAATAATACTTTTTATTTGCCCCATCTTCTTTTTTTCCCTCTATCTTATCCAATTTAGCTATAACTGTATGTAACTGGTAGTAGCTCTTTCATTAATTTACACCTTGCTTTATTAGCAGAATACCGATTTTTTGGGTTTTATTTAGCAGATCGTTGAATGATATTTTACTTATGATATATTATCCTGTTGTATAGCAAATCGCCATTTCTATAATAAGGAGTATTCATTATTAAGTCTGTCATCATGCTTAGGATGTTTTTGGAATGTCATGATGGTACCTCCATTTCGATGCAGAGATACTGTAAAAAGGAAAGGTTATAATAAATATATTCAGAAAAGCCAGAATAATTGATAGACTGAATTCACTTATTATCATTGCAGGGGCAAATTCCAAATATCCCCTTATATCCCCTCACGGAACACCATATACACATGACCAAATACTATGAAATCTCAACTGCATAACCTCCTGTTATCTTAAGGGTTTTTGAATACATCAAAGATCATGGCACGTTTTTTACATTATTCATGGGTGAAAACGGTGATCCTGCTTTTTTGAATAAGCTTCATGAAACCATAAAATCCGTTTTTCTTACCAAAAATATGGTAAACCTACTAAAGGTACCTTGTGCCCCATTAAAGGCATCCACTTCGCTCTCCTTGAGCATTTTTTTAAAAGCATGCCCCTGTAGCTGGTGTATTTGTGATATTAAAAGCCTTCGTATGTTTTCATGTCTTCACATCTCTATATGGAATATTCCTATATAGTACTATTGTTAAGTAAAACTTGCTCTTAAAAAACAAAATCTTCCAATACATATACGCAACTTTATACGCACTTTTAATATCACAAAATGAAACAAGACGAATTTGAAATTCCCATTTCCTTACTTCCGTAGCACATAAGAGAACTAGATGAAACCGCATGCAACCTCAGCTGCTTATCCTCCCCTTTTTAATGAAACGTCCTATTCTCAATGCTTTTAGAGGTTTGAACCATAAATATATTTATCAGCACTCTCTCCGGCACTTGCAATGATCAAGAAGCTTTTTGTGTTTATAAAAACGCTAAAAGCCATTGGGGTCCACCAGCATAGCTGGTGGTTTTTTAAGAGATAGACCTATAATAAAGTGCGGTTCCATATCCAGGAAACGCACTTTATCCGTATTCTTCGCAATACATCTGAAACAGACATGCCATCTTCAAGAATTAGCTTTACTGCTGCGGCGCTGGGTATAATATCGATCGATATTATACCATATCCATTATGCCATTCGTTCCATGTGTCTATCACATGAGGTATGTGTTACTTTTCTCTTTATTCGATTTGCACAATAGCTAAGTGTGCCGAGACAGGTCTCGTTCCCCCAGCGAGCGGAGTAATAGTTAAGGCCGTTGCATTACCAGCTGGATTTCGTACTGTGAGTATTGAATTAACAACTGTTGTATCTACAAGTGCCATTCCTACTATCTGAGAAGTTCCTGTTGCTCTACCGACTACCGTATAATCTAGGTCAACACCATTAAGAGTTAAAATCAGCTGTCCTGTTTCGCTAACACTTACTTGGAATAAAATCTGATACGTTCCAATTTCAGACAAGTTGAATGAGCTGGGACCAGTTCGTACTATAGCAGGACCGCTGGTAGGTCCATCTTGCGGAAAGCTTACATCTGTACCAGGTGCAACTGTTGCTGCGTTATCTGGCGGCATCAGTGCATAGAAGTTTGCAAAATTTAAGCCTGTTTCTCCAAATTGGAACAGCAGGAGAGTGAACACAACCAGTAGCACAAGTGTAATGGCTGTAATTGCTGCAATTACCGAACCTCTTGGGCCTCTTGGGCGTGCTAGACCTGCTAAGCCTGCCAGACCTGCCAGACCTGCTAGACCTGCTGTTCCTGCTGCACCTGCTGCGCCTGCTGCACCTGCTAGACCTGCTAGGCCTGCCGGGCCTGCTGCACCTGCCGGACCTGCCGGGCCTGCCGGGCCTGCTGGACCTGCTGGACCTGTCGGGCCTTTATTACCGTTCTTCTCACAGTATCTTAAGTATTCCATTGCCCAGTATTCTTTACACTCTTTGATTTTATTCATATAGAATTCTCTGCATGAATCGTCACAACATGCATTATACTTATTTTCGTAGTAATTTACGCATTCTTCACATTTTCTTTTGTAATGTTCTTCACACTCATCATGGAACTTTTTATCATTCGGAAATATATTCTGAACATCTATCTTACTTTTCTCCATAGACATAATATCGTCTCCTTAACACAAAATATTGTAATAGTAGTTTCAATATATATATTATGTTAACTAATACATTTATGTGCCATAAAACTACATTTTTTTCTCCTGATGCTTCACATAATTCTCAATATACTCCTCCAGCTTACACTCCCTGATCAACTCAGTATTTATCTCACTCCGTTTCGTATAATCACAGGCGACTTCCGTCTCTTCCACCATCATTCCCGCCTTCTCATCGCCTGTTTCTGCCCTGAGCCTTTCTATCCTATTCTTTTTCACATGGAACTACCTTGGGAGTGTTTGTCTGAACTACGAACTTAATGGAAGTTCCCGCCAAATATCTATATTGAAAGCAGCTTAACAGAATGCCGCCCGCACCAATAACTTCTCCCAAATCCTATAATTTACAATAATACTTAAATAATTTTATTTTCGTTTTGCCTTATTAACATTGAAGATCATTTAATCACTTAACTGAACAATAGTTAAAGAGCGATTCATATAACCTAAAGCAGGGAAATCCGTACTAATACTTACTCCTACCTCATCTCCTGCTGTTAAGGAGGCTTGAACAATAAACGATGAACTACTTCTGTTAGGTATCTTAAAAAAAGTAGTAGTATCTCCAAAAATAGGTGTACCATTGACAGTAATAATAGCATCAAGATATGGTTGATCCGGGTCTGGCTCAACAGTGGCTTCAGCGTTAATAGATATCGTTATTTGAAAAATTCCGCTTTCTTCTACCACTAACTCATTACCCGACAGACTGACTGTGATATTTGATAAAGGTCCAACCACACTAAATGGTACAGGTGTGAATGTCTCCCCAGGTACCTCTACACTAGCCCCTCTTAAAGAACCATAAGCCAAAACAACTTCTCCAACGGGGCCTGCCGGACCTACCGGGCCTGCTGGGCCTGCTGGACCTGCCGGGCCTGGTACTCCAAATTGGAACAGCAGGATAATGGGCACAATCAGTAGTACAATTGCTATGACTACAATTGCCGGGGTTGCCTTTCCTTTCGGGCCTGCCGGGCCTTTCGGGCCTGCTGGGCCTGCTGGGCCTGCCGGACCTCTGCAACAGTGCTTCTCACAGCATTTTAAGCATTCCGTTGCACAGTATTCTCTACACTCTTTGATTTTTTTCATATAGAAGTCTCTACATGCATCATTACAACATTCATTATATTTTCTTTCGTAGAAATTTACCAATTCATCACATTTTTTTTTACAATATTCTTCACATTCCCTTTCACTTTTATCGCCTTTATCATGGCTCTCTTTATCATTCGGAAACTTATTTTGAACATCTATCTTCCTCTTATCCATAATATTGTCTCCTTAACGCAAAATGTGTAATATTAGTTTCAATATATATTATGTTAACCAATATATTTATGTGCCAAAGAACTACATTTTTCGCTATTTTGAAAAAATGTGATGATAAAAGATTTATATTATTCATCTTAATCGATAACGATTAGCAGAATTTAAAACGACACGACGCTAAACAGGACCAAGATCACTGAACACCTTGATTTTATCAATAAAATGGAGGCTGACGAAACATGATGAAATCATGTTTCGTCAGCCTCCCCTTTTTAGCGGACAACCCACTACAATGACGTAGTGGGTTGCCGCTGTTTATATTTCTTCTTACACAGAGATTACTCTGCAATCATATTTTGGATTTCTATGGAATTAACTGTCCTGGTCTTAGCAGCAAGCTGGATTTTAACATAGGAATAGATATCTGATTTATAGGTTAAGGTAATGATTATTTCTGATTCATATTTATCTGTTGGCTCTCCAAATGCGGCGATTACTTCATCATAGGTAGAACCGAATGTAATCCCTTTAGAAAGTACCAGCTTAGCTCCGCTGTCAGCTTCATATGAATCTAAAGACAATTTACCGACTCTGCACTGCTTCATAGGTAATGTCTTATCTTCGGTATTTGCAAGGCTTGCACTTAAATAAATATCCCCATTGCTGATACGATTTGAAAATGTATACTGACCTGCCCCCAATTCGTTTCCTTCAATATCCTCCATAGACCATCCGGCCTCTGATAACTCAGAGTATTTGCAAGGCAGGGTATAAACTTCTCCGTTTAAAGAAAGCTGAAAATCAAATAAATTTTCTGATAAATTTTCTGCAGCTATGGCGTCGATAGTGATTGCCTCAGGTGCTGTTGTCGCTTCAGGTGTGGTTTCCTCAACCGATGGTGTCACCTGTTCCGTAACATTGGCTGCTGATGACGGAGCCGGTGTTTCTTTGTCCTTGACGTTTTTGTCTTCTTTACTGCAAGCACCTAATACGGCTATCGCCATAGTAAGCGTGAGCAGCAAAATCAATTTTTTCGTTAGCATAATAAACTAGTCCTCCTCATAGTTGTTTGTCTCAGCATAATACGGGTAAATTCTGCCATAAACCCTGCAACTATTGTATGTTTTTTCCAAGTAAAAATCAATTGACAATTCATAGGCTTTTTCACCAAAATTGAATGAAAAATTAACTTATATTTCTCTCATAGCACGGGGGTGCGGGAAGCCCGGCAGAGTTTTGACTCAGCGAACTTCTACCTGGTGTCTTTTCGAAATCTTTTGATTAAAAACCTGACGAATAATACGAATACAGCTGCTATCGCTCCTGTACTGTTGAATGAGTTTACAATCAGAATCAAGCCAAATACTATAAATATAACAAAGCTTAGGAGAATTGCAACCAAATGTCCGGTATCTATATGATGGCTTTGACTGCCATTCCTTTGCCTGGGATCGCGCAGTTCCTTAACAATTTTGTTTACTCTCATCTGCTTTCCCAATGCAAACTTAAATTTCTTAATATAAAGCAAGTATTGATTAATAATTTGTGCAAGACATTCTTTTACCTCACTGTCAGAAGGATTTATTCTTAGGTTGTCAAGAAATATCCTTTCGGCTTTTTTTAAATTCCCCGTCTTAAGATAACATTTACCTGCTAAAGTCAGAAGCTCATAACTATACTGACCGGAATTGCTTATCATATTACATATTTTAAGGGCCTCCATATAAAGTCCTGCATTATAATAAATATTTGCCTTGTAATAATGAATATATATGTCATTTGAATTTATGGCGAGAGCAGCTTGAAATTCATATTCCGCTCTTTGATAGTCCTTGGTTCGCATATAAAACTCGCCCCATAGACAATGCAGATCCGGATCTCCTGAATATAGTGCAGCTGCTTTATAAAGATACATCTCCGCATTTTTGAAGTCGTAATTAAGCAAAGCCATAAAAGCTGATTCCCGATAATAAACATATTCCTCATAATTGATATGTAACCTTCTGTCAAAGTAACAATAGCGAAGGACTCTTTCATTCCCGATTTGAAGGAAAAGATAATCAGCAAAGGCTGCATTATAAGTATTTCTTATATATTCTTCCTGAGCACTCCATTCAAAATAACGATTCAGATACTTCCATATATTCCTGGGTAACAAATAGTTCATCGATAAGAATTCCAGCATCCTTCTGTTTACAATTTCCATTGTATCCAGGTTCCATATGATAACACTATTTAATAATTCCTCCCAGTTTTTAAATTCAAGTCTTTGAAAAAAATCTTGATACAGCTGATGTACCTTATCAAAAAACTCACTGATTATACGGTCGGCATCGTCTTCATGTATAAAACGACTGTCGTTAGATGATGAAGCAGTATCTCCGGCATCTTCCGAATATGTCATGCTTTGATCCGATGTGAGCGTCTGATGAAGCTTCATATCAGAATTATGCCTCAGGTTTTGACTTCGGGACTCCGGATTGCCTGGGATTTCTGCATTTTGATTGAGCTCATACTGCTTCACATATTTTAACAGCCTGTTATATGCTTCCCGAAGCTCCTGATATCCCTGCGGATCATCCTCCGGATGATTTAATTTCAGTTGTTTTGCATATGCTTTTTTTATCACGGAAGCATCCGGAGTCGGTTCTATGCCTAATCGTTCCCAGTCATTCATTAATAATCAAACCACCCTTCCAATGCTTCCAGTTTTTCTCTCACTGCCTTTGCTGCTTTTCTGATTTCCAGATCATTTTGCTTATCCAAAATACTTTCAAAGTAATGCAGTAATTCTCCTATATACTCTCTTCTATCACCCAGTGCCTCCTCGTAGAGCCGTTCCCCCTTGGCAAGAAGGAGCATATTTTCCGTCTTATCTCTGGGGTGTATCTTGATTTCCTGTAAAGCGATTAACCTTTGTTCAATTTCTTCCTTCGTCATGGAACCGGCATTTTGCTCGATAACTAACGACTTCTTTTCTCCGATTTTTAAAATAGTAACCTCAACCTCCAGGATACCGTTGATATCATAGGTATATCGAACCTCGATCACCTCTTCCCCACTTTTTGCCGGAGCAATTTTGACAGGCAGTACCCCCAAATAAATATTTCCGTCTACCTTTCGATTTTCTCCCTGATATATTTTAAGATTAATCTCCGTTTGCCCATCCTTGATTGCGGAAAGACACTCCATCCGGCTGACGGGTATTGGTGTATTACGCTCTATAATGGGCAAAAAATACCCGGACTCATATTTTCCATCCGATGTTTCCTTGACCACAGAGGTGCCCAGAGTATATGGGCATACATCTGTTAAGATGATCTCATCTAATGATTCGTTTCTCTCCTTTAACGCCACCTGAATTGCTGCACCTAGGGCTACTGCTTCATCCGGATTGATATTGCTATAGGGAAGCTTTCCAAACATTTTACCCACAACAGATTTTATTATCGGCATTCGGGTTGCCCCTCCGATAAGAATAACCGTGTCGAGATCGGATGGCTTTAAATCCGCATCCCTCATGGAACGCTCAATCGGCTGGCGAAGCTTAAGGAGCAGCGGAGTGACCAGCTTCTCAAATTCCGGCCTGCTTATTTCACGCTTTAATATTACCCCCCTATAGGTGAAGGTCATACTTCCAATATTTTTCTCTCCCAGCATTCGCTTACACATTTCCCCCTGCTTATAAAGTGCTGATATTTCTTTGGAATCCAGCATGTCTATACTTATATGTTCATTTTTTACGAAATAATCAACAAGAAGACTGGTAAAATCCTCGCCGCCCAAATAGTTATCACCTGCGATTGCCCTTACTTCCATGATCCCCTCAAATAGCTCCAGAATGGAGACGTCAAATGTCCCTCCCCCAAGATCGAAGATCATCAGCTTTGTTTCATCTTTCTCCTGATGAATTCCATATGCGATAGCCGCAGCTGTTGGTTCGCTAATTAGCCTTTCCACATGAAAACCGGCCAATTCCGCAGCCTGTTTTGTTGCCTTTCTCTGTTTGTCATTAAAATATGCCGGAACGCTGATAACAGCCTCCTTCACCTCTTCACCTAAGTATGCCTCCGCATCTGCCTTCAGTGCTTTTAGAATAAAAGCTGACAGATCAATGGGAGTGAAAACATATTTTCCAAGATGATATTGTTTGTCCGTGCCCATATAACGTTTAAAACAGGATATCGTTAAATGCGGATGCGTGATCAAGCGTTCCTTAGCTACCTGTCCTATCAGTATTTCATCATTTTCGTCAATACTGATTATGGAAGGTGTAAGATTCGAACCCAGGATATTGGGGATGATAATTGGTCCGTCCTCACTCCAGTATGCACACAGGCTGTTTGTAGTTCCTAAATCTATACCTATTGCGGGCACTTTTATTCTCCTTTTCATCAAGTAGTATTAAAAACATTATTTATCTGATTATATCTTTTTCTCCAAACTCTTCAAGCTTAATCCGAGGTTTATCATCTAAGTCTGACGGTAAACCCAGAATAAATATAAATTAGTGAGTGGGCATTTTTGTTCGGAGGCTTTGATTACTAAGAAAAATAACGGCTGTTACAGGACCTGCAGCCGTTATAATATAAGTTATCGGAAGCTGTACTCCAGCTTCCGATAAAAAGCGCTGCTCTTGCGCCGTACATATGTAATATTATTCGAATAATTTATAATCTGCCCAACTAATCCTTTTTCATCATCAATCACTAATCTCAAATTATACCAAGAAAAATCAATATTGCCATCAGTGCTGCAATCGAATTAATGACAATCGCTGCCATTGCCATGCCTCTTCTTCTTGATTTTAATCCATATGAAAATGCAAGATAATAAGAACCTACACTGGCCAACAGACTTAATTTTGATCCAAATACCAATACAAGAGAGGCTATTGATAACCAGAATGCAATAACTGCATTTTTATCATTTGTTTTACTGATTTCCTGTAATACAGCCGAATTGGGTTGATCATAAACTCCATAAGGCTGCGCATTTACCTGCTCATAGCTTTGAGCATTCGTATATTGCTGCATCTGTCTGTCCTTCTCCAATGAACCCAGCAAGGATAGAACACTGTTATAAAAGGGTACCTTATACATTGCCCCCGTTAATTTCCCGTCACTGATATCAAATTCTTTTCCGATTTTACCAAGCCAGGCTTCTATATGCAGTATTCCGTTATTATACCCGTACTTAAAGCAACGCATTACTCCGCTTGTTTTGTAGAAGGTTTCTCCTTTTTCATTTACAAGTTTAAAATCATTTTGTCTTAGGTATGCCTGCATTGAGTTTTCAACATATACCGGGTCCATATTCAGCTTGATTTCATTGACATACCTTTTTCCAGTTCTTTTTGCCATCCTTGTTGTTGTCCTTTCAGTCGCTATAGTTGATATTAATTTCTGCATAATCTCTTATATTATAACATTTTATACCTGATATGTAAATAATATTGCGACTTTTTTGTAGATTTGGTTGAATATTACAATATAGATGTATCCCTTCCCATGACAATGGCGTCATGGGGACTTTACTTTTTTAGCTTATATGCAGCTCCTATATAATTTTTTAATCTGCCCTTTTGTTACGTTTTACTAATATAGCTGGTAGATATAAGTATTTTCGTAATCTCCATAGAATTCAACCGACATAGTTTTATCGGTCAGGTTAATTGCCCTTCTCCCTGAACAATTCTAATTACATGTCACATCTTTTCTTTCACAGGTCTGTTCCGACATTGCAGATAGTCCAAAAATCGCTTAACTGCAAGTGACGCAGATTTTTTATCTCTCATCGCAAGGCCAATCTTCCGGTACGCCGGTATATCCAGTTCCTTTATTACAATGCGGTATGGAATGCGCCGTAGAATAAGCTCCGGTAATATGCTGATCCCTAATCCGCTTTCAACCATTGACATAATGGCATAATCATCCCACGTCGTAAAATGTACTTTCGGTTTAATACTGCATTTCTCAAATATCTCCGATATTTCAGCCTTCGCGCCTTTTTCTAAAAGCATAAAAGGGTAATCACATAATGCCTTTACAGGGAAGCTTTCGCAAGCAGCCATCGGATGATCTTCCGGTAAAACAGCAAGCAGCTTATCCTGCTCCAAAAATATCGTTTCAAATTCCGGATGTGCGGGAAGCCGGAGGAAACCGCAATCCACACGCCCCTCTAATATCCAGCTTTCAATTTCCGTATAGTCGCCCAGCAGCAGCTCGTAATCAATATTAGGATAATCCTTTTGAAACTCTTTGATAATATTCGGAAGCCAATGAGTTGCAACGCTTGAAAATGTACCGATCCGAATCAGTCCTGACTGCAGGCCGTTCAATTCGTCCACCTGTGCCTGCAGCTTCTGATATTCGTTGCATACATTTTGAGCAAACGGTAATAACTTTAACCCGTCTGAAGTCAGGCGTACACCGGCACGACTGCGTTCAAGAAGCGACACACTCCATTCCTTTTCCAGATCCCCAATCATGCGGCTGATACCGGACTGGGAATAGTTCAATACTTCTGCCGATTTTGTAAAGCTGCCATATTCGACGGTTTTCACAAAAGCCATGTATTTTTGGATGTTCATATCCATGCCGCGCTTACCTCCTATTATCTGATTTTATCATATTATCTATGATAAACATTCGCTTTTGTAATTATTAAAAATATGATAACTTATAAATGCTATTAAATCAAGTGAAAGGAAATAAGCCATGTTCTTTGTAAGTGATATCTATACAACAGCACCTGCCAAGTTTCAAACGGTTCTGCAGGAAAAAACATATAGCGTATTGCAGGATTTACATATCCCTTTTGAACGGGTCGATACGGATGAGGCTGTTACGATGAACGATTGCATTCAGATTAATAAGGTTCTGAATATGAAAATGGTCAAGACATTATTTCTGTGTAATAGAAAACAGACGGAATTTTTCCTGTTTATTACAACGGCTGACAAGCCGTTTCGTGCAAAGGAATTTGGTACTGCCTTGGATGTTTCCCGCATTTCTTTTGCTCCTGCGGTTCTGATGGAAGGAATGCTTGGAACAAAGATAGGTGCTGCAACTGTTTTCAGCGCCTTGTTGGATGGGGACAATCGAATTCAAGTTATCTTCGATCAGGACATTCTTGCAAAAGAATGGTATGGGTGCAGCGACGGTACGACCACCGGGTATTTAAAAATCAAGACATCACAGATATTCCGGAATTTTCTGCCGTTTACAAAACACTCTCCCAAAATAATTCAAATATGACGGAGGACAGATGAATAATTTAAATTTATATCAAAACCGGATTGTTGTAAAAGTAGGGACTTCTACCCTGACAAATGATATAGGAAAAAGCGATCTGCATTCCTTTGATCGCATTGCCTGTGTACTGTCCGATATTCAGAACATGGGCCATGAAGTTATTTTAGTTTCCTCCGGCGCAATTGCCGTAGGCACAAATAAGCTGCAAATGAAAACCCGCCCGACAAGCATGCGCCTGAAGCAGGCTGCCGCCGCAGTAGGACAATGCAGCGTTATGCATTTATATGACAAATTTTTTAATGACTACGATAAGACTATCGCACAGATTCTGCTGAATGCCGAGGATATGGAAATTGAGGAAAAGAAGGAAAATCTGATAAACACCTTTGACGCCTTGCTTGAAATGGGCATTATCCCGGTTGTTAACGAAAATGACTCCGTAAGCTATACCGAAATTGAATCCGAAGACAGGCTGTTTGGCGATAATGATATGCTCTCAGCGGTTGTCGCAGTATTATGCAGAGCACGAAAGCTCATCATTCTGTCCGACATTGACGGTTTTTATGATAATGATCCGCGTCTCCATCCCGATGCAAAACGAATCGAACGTATTGTCACAATAAACGAAAATGTGTTATCTTTAGCCGGAGGAGCCGGCTCCCGGCGCGGTACCGGCGGCATGAAAACAAAGCTTATGGCAGCAAAGCTGGCCACCGCTCAAGGGATTGACACTATTATTACAAACGGAAAAAACCCGGCCGCATTATATGAGATTATCAAAGGAGGAAATGACGGGACGCTCTTTGTCGGAAAACATTTCTAAAGAGCAGTAATATGCATGCTATCCCGGTCCCCTCTGCAAAATCACTGTATCCCTTTTGTTAATTCACTGTGGTTACCCACAAGTTAACATTTTTAATTATTGCATCTGTATCAGATATGAGTAATTTCGGCCTCTTTACATACTCTAAAAGCTTTGATGCTGAAATATTTTCAAATAAGTATCGCCCTATTGTATAAGAAATGGAATACCCATTGCTTAATTCCTGAAAATGATACATCAGTTCATCCCGCGTGCAAAACACCTGAGACAAATAATATCTCTGATTAGCCAGACATGTCGCCAACGCTTCCCAGAACCAGCCGACACCTGAAGCATCAGGGTTAACCTCCTGCTGGCAAATATGTACAAACTCGTGAATAATTAATTTTTTATATGAATCATAATCATTTTTTTCCGGATTTGCCTTGTGATATAGATGAAACGACACTAGATTAAGATTCCCATCATATGTGTCTGCGACTATCCAATCCTGATATTGCCCAACATAAGTCATCAAATGCTCTCTGTATAAATCAATATTACTCCATATTTTCAATACTTTCTTGTTTTTAAGCCTCTTAATATTAAAAAACTTCATTATATTATTCAATGCTGTTTCATCATACAAAACGGAAATATCTTCATTTCCCGGATTTTCAATATAAAAAAAGTCCTCTTCACAGCTGCCCGTCTCTATATAGGATAGCGCTTGATTGAAGTCATTCACCAATTTACTAAAATCCGAAACATTTCCCAGTACCGGAATATGTATAAACTGCACCTTCGTCACCAAACCATGCTCACGTACATACTTCATCCCATGATAATAAATCCAATTACAAAAAGAAGTCCCTGCATTATCCGATTCCTTTATAACATAATCCTGCTTAGTAAGATATTTAACGAAACTGCTTAGATCACAATCAGTTACCAGAACTTCTCCATCCGCTTTTGCCTGTCTTTCCATATAAATCTTGTCCTTGATCACAGGCTTTTGACCAAACATGATAATAAACTTAAAACGATTGCTTTTCAGCATAGCATACAGTTGATTTACACACCGTTCCCTGTTATTTTCTAATATCAGCACTTCTGAATCATTGACTAATTCGCCAAGCCGTTCTGCCATCCGTTTCGAGGAATTCGTATTATCCTGGAAGCCTGTAAATAAATATTTCATTCTTATCACCACTCTGTATTATATTTTGATTGGCATCCTGAATTATAAAATGCTTCTATCGTCCATTATATATTATTTATCTTAATACCCACCGATCAGTAAAAGCTTGCGTAATAAACTCTTCTTTTTCCAGGTATTCTTCTATCACATCTCTTAAGTACTCTTTTTTATATTCCTCATCCTTACCGTTTGCTAATGTCCTGTAACCGGTTCCTCTTTGAAGGTAATCAGAAGACGCTACCGTATACCATTTCCTGTCAATCAGTTTCTCTCCGTTAATATGTATACGGCTTATTTTTCTCCCATCATGTTCAATCACTGCGTTAGATACATGCAGTCTGCCTAAATACTTTCCTCGAAAACCTGCTCCTTTACCATCGGCATAGCAGTAGTTCGTGTCCAATGAATTTTGCAGAGCTTCCCATAAATCCCTGCCTTGTATCTTATAGCTGGTGGGATTTAAAGGGGAAGGGCATATTTCTATAATTTTTTTCCTTGATATATTGCCCTTTTTTAATCCTCCCTGCATCACACCGCTATTAATGATTCCCAGTTCACATTTTAGTTCTTCCCGTAAAGCATCCGCTAGAAAATTAGTCATAGGATTCTCTTCGACTACATCGTGCCATAAATCTTTTTCAATTTTACAGAACGGTACACTTAGTATATCAATCGCTTTTTCTCTGTTTCTCTTAATAAGCTCCAAAACTTCATCTGATTCTTTACATTGATGAATATCAATATTGCTGCCTTCGATCAATTTAACCTTACCTTTGTTTACTTCAAGTACCAGCCTCCCTACATGTTCACCATATACC
>JAFAFU010000079.1 GCA_023423335.1 Bacillota bacterium
AAACATGGTATAAAAATATATATTAATTTATATCTTTGGAGCAAGGGTGTTCTCAGAAGGTTTTTCTTTGAGAACACCTTTTTCATAATTATGAGAGGAGAAATGATATGTCAGAAAAATTAACAGAACTTTTTGGAAGTGACGTATTTAATGATGCAACAATGGTAGAGCGCCTACCTAAGAAAACTTATGCAGCGCTTAAGAAAACAATCGAGAATGGCGAGGATCTTGATCCTAGTGTAGCTGAAGTTGTTGCTAACGCGATGAAGGACTGGGCTATCGAGCGTGGAGCTACTCACTATACACACTGGTTCCAGCCAATGACAGGTATTACAGCTGAGAAGCATGATTCCTTTATTAACCCTACTTCAGATGGTAAAATTATTATGGAGTTCTCCGGTAAAGAATTAATTAAGGGTGAGCCAGATGCTTCCTCCTTCCCATCCGGTGGTCTTCGTGCAACTTTTGAAGCAAGAGGTTATACAGCTTGGGATTGTACCTCACCGGCTTTCTTAAGGGAGGACGCTGCCGGTGTGACACTTTGTATTCCTACCGCATTCTGCTCCTATACCGGAGAGGCGTTGGATATGAAGACACCCCTGCTCCGCTCCATGGAAGCTCTGAGTGATCAGGCAGTACGTATCGTGAAATTGTTCGGCCATGCTGATGTGAAGAGGGTCAGCCCCTCTGTCGGACCCGAACAGGAATATTTTCTGGTTGATAAAGCAAAATATCTAAAGAGGGATGACTTAATCTTCTCCGGAAGAACTTTATTTGGTGCAATGCCTCCGAAGGGACAGGAACTGGATGATCATTATTTCGGAAGCATCAAGGAGAGAGTGGCCTCCTTTATGAAGGAACTTAATATCGAACTCTGGAAAATGGGTGTTACCGCAAAGACCCAGCATAACGAAGTGGCTCCCGCTCAGCATGAACTGGCGCCGATATACACCAGTGCAAACATCGCCACGGATCACAATCAGTTAGCTATGGAATGCATGAAGAAGGTAGCAAACCGCCATGGTCTTACCTGCCTGCTTCATGAAAAACCTTTTGCAGGGGTTAACGGCTCCGGTAAGCACAATAACTGGTCCATGGTTACGGACACCGGTAAGAACCTGCTGGATCCCGGCAAGACACCCCACGAGAATATTCAGTTTCTGCTGATCTTAGCGGCAGTATTAAAGGCAGTGGATGTACATGCGGATCTCTTAAGATTATCCGCATCCAATCCTGGCAATGATCATAGATTGGGAGCAAATGAAGCGCCTCCGGCGATTATCTCCATCTTTGTCGGTGCGCAGCTGGAGGATGTCCTTGCCCAGCTGATTGAAACCGGTGAAGCAAAGAGCTGTAAGGACGGCGGCAAACTGAATGTCGGTGTTCATACCATTCCGGCACTGAAAAAGGACGCTACGGATCGGAATCGTACGTCACCTTTTGCCTTCACAGGCAATAAGTTTGAATTCCGTATGGTTGGTTCCTCCGCTTCCATCGGTACAGCCAATACCGTATTAAATACGATTGTTGCGGATGTATTAAGCGAAATGGCAGATGTACTTGAGCAGGCGGAAGATTTTGATCTGGCAGTTCATGATTTGATAAAGAAGACCGTAAGTGACCATCAGAGAATCGTATTCAATGGTAACGGTTATTCAGATATATGGGTAGAAGAGGCAGAAAGAAGAGGTTTGCCGAACATCAAATCAATGGTTGAGGCAATACCGACTTTGGTTTCCGAGAAAGCGATTCAAGTATTCGGCAAGCACAAAGTATTTTCTGAGACAGAATTACATTCCCGTGCCGAGATTATGTTTGAGTCCTATTCCAAGGCAATCAATATTGAAGCAAAGACCATGATCTCCATGGTCAGCGTTAAATTCATCCCGGCTGTCATTAAATTTGCCAAGAAGCTGGCTGATTCCATCAATGCGGTGAAAGCAGCGGTTCCCGATGCAGATGTAAGTGTTCAGACAGAGCTTCTTAAGGAGACCTCCGAGCTTCTTGCGAAAGCACAGGCAGCCTTAAAGAACCTTCAGGTTAAGACCGCGGAGGCTGCGGCTAAGGAAGAAGGCCAGGTTATGGCTAAGGCGTTCCATGATGAAGTATTTCCTGCTATGGCAAAACTCAGAGCTCCGATCGATGCTCTCGAAGTAATTGTGGATAAGGAAATATGGCCGGTACCTACCTACGGTGATTTATTATTTGAGGTTTAATTTGCCGTACTCTTTAAATTTAAGATAACTTGCATAAAGCTGCCGTATCATGATCTGATCATCACTGATACGGCAGCTTTATGAGTGAAGATAAAAACACTTGACTTTTTTTCTGGAATAATATATATTTTGATTATCAAAATATTTGCAATACAAAACAAATGTACCGGTTTGTGCAAACACTTAGGAGTGAAGCATGTGAAAGAAAAGATCTTAGAAATCAACAGGATGCTGGTTGAGGTTTATGATGATGTAAACCATATTGAGGAATACTCAATTAAACAGGGAGTGTTCAGCGACCTTTCCATTACGGAGATTCATACAATTGAAGCCGTCGGCCTCTATGGCGCTAAGACGATGTCAGAGATATCCGCTGAATTGGAGATTACGATGGGAACGCTGACGACTGCTGTTGATAAGCTGATCCGAAAGGGGTACCTTGAGCGAAGCAGGAGTAATACGGACCGGAGGATCGTAAATGTCAACCTGACCCAGAGGGGTAAACTGGCATACCGAATCCATGAGAAATTTCATATGGACATGGTGAAGGCAATTATGGACGATTTCACGGCAGAAGAAGAAGAGATTCTTCTCAATGCACTCCGGAAACTAAACGGGCATCTAAAGGATATTTATAAAGCCGCTGGTGATAATGACAACAGGAATAAGAATATCAAGGGTCTGTGATATGTCCTGTGCCCATCAGGGTTATGCTTTAAAGGCTGGATTATATGATTTGTGTGCATAAATATAACTTTCAGGAGGTACGGCTGAACAGTTATCAATGATTAACAGGAGGACTTTCATGATAAGACATGCGGGGGTCATAGGTACCGGCAGCTATGTACCGGAAAATGTAATGACGAATGATAATTTATCAGAGTTGGTTGAAACAAGCGACGAATGGATTGTATCCAGAACAGGGATCAGTGAGAGGAGAATTTCAACCGGAGAAAATACATCCGACTTAGCATATAAGGCGGCGGCAAAGGCAGTGGAGAGTGCCGGTCTGGATCCGAAGGAGATCGACTTAATTATTTGTGCAACAATAACCCCGGATTCCTTCATGCCGGCAACAGCTTGCATTGTTCAGGATAAACTGGGTGCAGTAAATGCCGCAGCCTTTGATCTTACGGCTGCCTGCACAGGCTTGATTTATGCAATGGTCACGGCAGAACAATTTATTATCAGCGGCCTGTACCGGAATGTTCTGGTGATTGGTGCCGAGACGGTTTCCAAGGTTCTGGACTGGGAGGACCGGGCAACCTGTGTATTATTCGGGGATGGGGCAGGCGCCCTGGTGCTTTCTTCGGAAAGCAGCGGAAAGGGTATTCTCGCATCCAACCTGGTATCGGACGGCAGCAAACGATCCATGCTGGTATGCCCGGCCATTCCGATGATTAATCCCTGCGTGAAAACGGAAGGGGACCATCCCCGGTCCAAGATAGAGATGCAGGGACAGGAAGTGTTCAAGTTTGCAATACGTACCGTGACAGATAATATCAAGGCGGTATTAGCAAAGGCCCGAGTGACCTCGGAGGAAATTCGTTATATTATCCCTCACCAGGCCAATAAAAGGATTATTGAACAGTCCGCCAAGTTCTGCGATATCCCGGTTGAAAAATTCTATATCAACCTCAACCGGTTTGGCAATACGTCGGCGGCTACCATAGGAATAGCATTGGATGAAATGATGCAGAATAAGGAATTGAAGCCCGGTGATAAAGTGATCCTGGTGGGTTTCGGAGGCGGTATGACCAGCGGGGCGGTATTGTTGGAAATTTAGGCAATATTCAATCCCGCCTGGCTGATTAAATAATAAAATTATTGAAAATAATGGAGGATTAAAGCAATGGATCTAAACAAAATTAAAGAGGTTGTAGCAGAGCAGTTAGGAGTAGATGCAGCGGAGCTTTCCCAGGAGACTTCCCTGAAAGATGATTTAAATGCGGATTCCCTGGATCTTTTCCAGATTATTATGTCCTTAGAGGAAGAGTTTGGAATTGAAATTCCTACCGAAGATACCGAGAGCATCACCACAATCGGAGATATTGAAAATTATATCAGCAGTAAAAAGGAAGAGGAATAATATTGTTGCGGGAGGATAATTCCTCCCATAAATCAGGGAGGAATGTATGCGCTCACGTATTTGTGAAATGTTAAATATTGAATACCCTATTTTCCAGGGAGCGATGGCAAGAATTTCGGATGCTTCCCTGGCAGCTGCCGTTTCAGAGGCCGGGGGACTCGGTATCATTGCCGGAGGAACCGCCCCGGTGGATCATATCCGGTCTGAGGTAAGAAAGGCAAAAGCAATGACGGATAAGCCCTTTGGCGTGAATATCATGCTGCTCTCCGAGAACGTGGAGGAGATGGCAAGAATGGTTTGCGAGGAAGGGGTTAAGGTTGTGACCACCGGCGCGGGAACCCCGGGCAAATATATGGAAATGTGGAAAGAACACGGGATTAAGGTTATTCCTGTAGTTCCTTCTGTCGCAATCGCCAAGAGAATGGTACGAAGCGGAGCGGATGCGGTAATTGCGGAAGGCACCGAGTCCGGCGGTCATGTCGGCGAACTGACTACGATGGTACTGGTTCCGCAGGTAGTGGATGCCGTGGAGGTACCGGTTATCGCAGCAGGCGGTATTGGCGACGGGAGAGGCATTGCGGCTGCTTTCATGCTGGGAGCGGATGCGGTCCAGATCGGTACCCGTTTTCTCATCGCCCATGAATGTACGGTTCATCAGAATTATAAGAAGAAGGTACTGGATGCCAAAGATATCGATACCATTGTTACAGGCCGCCGTACCGGCCATCCGGTCAGAGTGCTGAAGAATAAATTAACCCGTCAGTTCGTGGAGCTGGAAATCGCCGGAGCACCGGCAGAGGAATATGAGAAGTTAGGTGTTGGCGCGCTGGCTAAGGCAGTGGTGCAGGGGGATATAGATTTTGGCAGTGTCATGGCAGGACAGATTGCGGCAATTGTGAATAAGGAACAGAGCTGCAAGGAAATCATTACGGAGATGTTTGCTGAAGCAGAGAGTCTGCTCCGTAAAGAGTGGAGATAAAGAATGGCAAAAATAGCATTATTATTTGCAGGGCAGGGCTCCCAATATATCGGCATGGGGAAGGAGCTTTATGATTTTTTCCCCGTATGCAAGAAGGTTTTTGAGGAGGCGGATGAGAGCCTTCATATGAAGCTCTCCGACCTGATCTTTTCAGGCAGGAAGGAAGAACTGGACCTTACGGAGAATACGCAGCCCGCGATTGTTACAATGTCAATAGCTGCTTATCAGGCCTTTGTCCAATATGGAATTGAGGCAGACGTGGCGGCAGGTTTAAGTCTTGGTGAATACTCCGCATTGACGGCAAGCGGTGTCTTTACCCTGAGCCAGATCATTCCTCTGGTAAGGAAGCGGGGACGTTTCATGCAGGAAGCAGTACCGGAGGGAATGGGCAAGATGAGTGCGGTCCTGGGTCTGGCGGAGGATAAGGTAAGGCAGGCATGTGAGCAAGCGAAGAGATATGGTATTGTGGAGCCTTCCAACTTTAACTGTCCCGGACAGATCGTCATCGGCGGTGAGGTCAGGGCAGTGGATGAAGCGGCGAAGCTGGCAAAGGAACTGGGTGCGATGAAGACCGTAGACCTGGCAGTGAGTGCACCCTTCCATACCTCAATGCTGAGACCTGCGGCGGAGAAGCTGAAGACGGAACTGGAATCGTATTCCTTAGGCAGGATGAATATCCCGGTTATCAGTAATGTCAATGCTGAACATATCGGAGGCACCGGCGAGGTTAAAAAGCTGTTATACCGGCAGGTAATGAGCAGCGTATTATGGGAGCAGACGATTCGAAGAATGATAGACAGCGGGGTCAGGCATTTTATTGAGATCGGTCCGGGCAGGACACTTTCCGGCTTTGTTAAGAAGGTGGAAAGAGGGCTCAGTACTTATAATGTGGAAAATGTTTTCTCATTGGAATCAACTGCCGAAGCAATCAGGGCAGTAAAATAGAAAGGATACCGAACATGCTGAGTGAAAAAATCGCAGTAGTCACCGGAGCCGGCAGAGGAATTGGAAGGGCGATTGCCTTACAATTTGCCGAATACGGGGCAAAGGTAGTGGTAAATTATCGGAACAGTATTGCACAGGTGGAGGAGCTTCTGTCAGAGATCAAAAATGCCGGGGGTGATGCCTTTGCGGTAAGAGCGGACATCAGCCGCGAAGAAGAAGCAAAAAGCCTGATCAATGCTGCTGTGGAGCATTATGGCAAAGTTGATATTCTGGTAAATAATGCAGGAATAACCAAGGATAATCTGTTGATGCGGATGACCGAGGAGGAGTTCGATCAGGTGATGAATATCAATCTGAAGGGAACCTTTTTCTGCCTGAAGCATGCGGCAACGGTTATGTTAAAGCAGAGGAGCGGCAAAATTATCAACATTTCCTCTGTAGTAGGAATTGCAGGGAATGTTGGACAGACAAATTATGCGGCTTCCAAGGCCGGTGTCATCGGAATGACAAAAACCGCAGCCAGGGAACTGGCCAGTCGGGGAATTACCGTTAATGCGGTAGCTCCGGGCTTTATCCGTACGGATATGACGGATGCACTGCCGGATAAGGTGAAGGAGGCGAGCATTGCCAATATTCCATTGAAGCGCTTCGGAGCCGTCAGTGAGGTGGCGGGAGCGGTCAGCTTCCTGGCCTCAGAGGCAGCTAATTATATCACCGGACAGGTGCTGCAGGTTGATGGCGGCATGGTTATGTAGCATACAGCAGAATGCATAATTTACACGGGAAGAACTGCGAAATTCGCGCTTAAGGTGCTTATTCCCTTTTCTTCCGGGATCTTGAGCTGCCGTAAAGCGGCAGTATGGAGGATTTATATGGATCATAGAGTCGTAATTACAGGAATGGGTGCAATTACCCCAATCGGAAACAGTGTGGAAGAGTTTTTTGACGGGATGAAGGAAGGAAGCTGTGGGATTGACTTTATCAGTAATTTTGATACGGAAAACTTTTCGGTAAAGCTGGCCGCTCCGGTTAAGAATTTTGATGCCAGGAATTATATGGATATTAAGGAAGCAAAAAGAATGGACCGCTTCTCCCAATTTGCAATCGCTGCTTCCGGAGAAGCGATCAGGGACGCCAGGCTGGACTTAGAGGCTATGGATAAGGAACGCTTCGGAGTAATCGTCGGTTCCGGTATCGGTGGACTTGAAAATATTGAGAAGGAAGCGAAAACCCTTACGGATAAGGGACCGAGAAGGGTTAATCCCCTGTTCATCCCTATGATCATAACGAATATGGCCGCAGGAAATATTGCGATCAAATATGGCGCTTTGGGAGTCTGCACGAATATTGTTACAGCCTGTGCAACCGGTACGCACAGTATCGGGGAAGCCTTCCGCAGCATTAAGCACGGTTACGCCGATGTGATATTGGCCGGAGGTACCGAGGCGTCTATTACGCCTTTGGGGATTGCCGGTTTCTCGAGCTTAACAGCGTTATCCACCAGCACGGATCCCTTAAGGGCATCCATTCCGTTTGATAAGGAAAGGGATGGGTTTGTTATGGGGGAAGGAGCAGGCATTCTTGTTGTGGAGGAGTATGAGCATGCAATAAAACGCGGAGCGAAAATCTATGCGGAGGTAGTAGGCTATGGCGCCACCTGCGATGCTTATCATATCACAGCACCGTCACCGGATGGTCATGGCGGAGCAAGGGCAATGACACTGGCTATGAGGGAAGCGGGGATCTCTCCGGAGGAGGTTTCCTATATCAATGCCCATGGAACCAGTACTCCGATCAATGACAGGCTGGAGACGATGGCGATGAAGGCGGCTCTTGGCGAGGCGGTTTACCGGATTCCCGTCAGCTCTACGAAGTCCATGGTTGGGCATCTGTTAGGAGCAGCCGGCGCAGTAGAAGCGGTTGCCTGCGTCAAAGCGATTGAGGAGGATTTTATTCCGGCTACGATTGGCCTTATGGTACCGGATGAGGAATGTGATCTGGATTATGTGCCTCTAACCGGAAGAAATGCCAGGGTTGCCTATGCGATGTCAAACTCCTTGGGCTTTGGCGGTCATAACGCTACTTTAATTTTCAAGAAGATGGAGGATTAATTGTGGATTATAAAGCAATCATTAATTTAATGAAGGAAATGAACCAGACAGAGCTTACAAAGCTTGAGGTTGAATCCGAGGGAATCCGAATCTGTCTGGAGAAAGCAATTGGCCAGGCAGCAGTGGCTGCTTCACAACCCCAGTTCATCATACCCCCGCAAATGCCCCAGATTAATTGCAGCCCTGCCCAGTCCGTACAGGCAGGTTTACCGGAGGGGATGAACCAGGCCGCCCCCCCTCCTGCCCAGGCTCCTCATAGTACGTCGGAAGAAGCAGGAGCTAAAAAGCTGGTATCCCCGATGGTTGGAACCTTTTATGCGGCAGCGTCTCCTGAGAAGCCGGCATTTGTTAAGGTCGGAGATACGGTGAAGAAGGGCCAGACAATCTGCATTATCGAAGCCATGAAGCTGATGAATGAGATCGAGAGCGAGCTGGATGGTGAAATCGTTGAGGTACTGGTAAAGAACGAGGAGATGGTGGAATACGGCCAGCCGCTGTTCCTGGTCAGATAACTTTGTCCGGCAAAAAATTTTGAAAGATAAAGCTCTTGGGAAGAACCGCGGATGTTCGCAATGTGCCCACTCCTTGTTCTTCCGGGTTTTTTGTGCCGCCGTCAGGCGGAAGCATGGAGGATTAATATGTTAAATATAGATGAAATTCAAAAGATACTTCCCCATAGACCGCCGTTCCTGCTCCTGGACCGGGTGGAGGAGTTAGTTCCCGGTAAACATGCGGTCGGGAGGAAATGTGTTACTATGAATGAGCCTTATTTCGTCGGTCATTTCCCAGGGAAAGCAGTTATGCCCGGAGTAATCATTCTGGAAGCGCTTGCCCAGACCGGTGCGCTGGTTATGCTGACGGTCGAGAAGAACGCAGGTAAAATTGTGTATTTTGGCGGTATGGATAAGGTTAAGTTCAAGCGTCAGGTGGTTCCGGGCGATGTACTTAAGCTGGATGTGGAAATTATCAAGAGTAAGGGCAGCTTCGGCGTAGGAACTGCCAAAGCGTATGTGGAAGACCAAATAGCCGTGGAGGCAGTCTTTACGTTTGCCATCGGAGAATAATCGGATCAG
Organism: Bacillota bacterium; assembly: GCA_023423335.1. GTDB lineage: Bacteria > Bacillota > Clostridia > Lachnospirales > Lachnospiraceae > Mobilitalea. The sequence goes on from JAFAFU010000079.1 coordinate 9,414, forward strand.
CCTTAAGGAGAATACGATGTTTAAAAAAATATTAATTGCAAACCGTGGGGAAATCGCAGTCAGAATCATCCGCGCCTGCCGGGAAATGGGAATTGATACCGTAGCCGTATATTCCGAAGCGGACAGAGAGGCTTTGCATGTCATGCTGGCGGATGAGGCTGTCTGTATCGGACCCGCCAAATCCAAGGACAGTTATCTTAATATGCAGAATATCATCAGTGCCACTGTCCTGACCGGAGCGACTGCCATCCATCCGGGCTTTGGCTTTTTATCAGAGAACAGTTCCTTCGCACGAATGTGCGAGGATTGCAGTATAACCTTTATCGGGCCGAAGGCCGATACCATAGATCTGCTTGGTAATAAGTCAACAGCCAGGGAAACCATGAGGTCGGCAGGGGTTAATATAGTACCCGGTTCAGACGGTGAGATTGAGAATCTGCAGGAGGCTTTCGATTTGGCAGAAGCCATCGGTTATCCCGTGATGATCAAAGCTTCAGCCGGAGGCGGGGGTAAGGGTATGAGAGCGGTGCATCGGGCAGAGGATCTGGAGAATGCCATTATCTCTGCCAGGAACGAAGCAAAAGCCGCTTTTGGTGATGATAAAGTCTATATGGAAAAATTAATTGTGAATCCGAAACATATTGAGTTCCAGATACTTGCGGACCGGCATGGAAATGTGTTACATTTAGGTGAGCGTGATTGTTCCGTTCAAAGAAGGAACCAGAAAATGATGGAGGAATCCCCCTCTGCGCGGATGACAAGAGAACTCCGGCTTGAGATGGGCAATGCAGCCGTGAAGGCTGCCAAGGCCACCGGTTATGTCAACGCAGGAACAATTGAGTTCCTGCTGGATAAACAGGGCAATTATTACTTCATGGAGATGAATACCAGAATCCAGGTAGAGCATCCGGTTACAGAGATGGTTACCGGAATTGATATGATTAAGGAACAGATCCGAATCGCTTACGGAGAAAAGCTTCCCTATTGTCAGGAGGATATAGAGTTCCGCGGTCATGCCATCGAATGCAGAATCAATGCAGAGGATCCTGCGAAGGGCTTTATGCCCTGTCCGGGTCTTATAGAGAGTGTTCTGTTTCCCGGCGGATTTGGTATCCGTGTGGACAGTGCCCTTTATCCCGGATATAAGGTTCCCTCCTGCTATGATTCCATGCTGGCGAAGGTAATTGCTTATGGTAAGGACCGGAATGAAGCAATCCAGAGAATGAAGCGCGCCCTGGCAGAATTCGTCATTGACGGGATAGAAACAAATATTGATTTCCAATATGAGCTTTTGGAACAGGAAGAGATTATATCTGGAGAATATAATACCGGCTTTATTCAAAGCATCATGAATGGGCCTGCCAATCCATAATGTAGAAGGAATGAAGCGTAATGAATAAGAATCCGTTTAAGTCCAAGCAATATGCTACATCAAAAGTCTACCGGGCAAGGCCTCAGGATATCGACAAGCCTGTTACAGAGAAACCGAATGTACCGCAGGGGATCATGACAAAATGCCCCCATTGCGGGAAGATCATATATACAAAGCTTTTGATAAAAAATTTTAAGATGTGCGATGAATGCGGATATTATTTCAAGGTGTCTGCAAATGAGCGCATTGCTATGATATTGGACGATGAAGAGTTGCTGGAGTTTGATCCTCAGGTGTCTACCAGGGACCCTCTTAACTTTCCCGGATATGGTGATAAGCTGGTCAGGACCCAGACCCAGACAGGGCTGGTGGATGGACTGGTAACCGGAAGGGGAAGGATTAACGGGACACCTGTTTGTGTGGGGGTCATGGATGCGGCGTTCTTCATGGGCAGTATGGGAACGGCAATCGGTGAGAAGCTGGCCAGACTCTTTGAACGGGCCACGAAGGAGAGACTACCGGTGATTGTGTTCACGGCCTCCGGAGGAGCCAGAATGCAGGAGGGGATCTTTTCCCTGATGCAGATGGCTAAGGTCAGTGCCGCCGCGGCAAAGCACAGCGAGGCAGGACTTCTCTATATCACCGTACTGACAGATCCTACCACCGGCGGCGTAACCGCCAGTTTTGCAATGCTTGGAGATATCATTTTTGCCGAACCCGGGGCGTTGATCGGCTTTGCCGGACCGAGGGTAATTGAGCAGACCATCGGACAGAAGCTGCCGGAAGGCTTTCAAAGGGCAGAATTTCTCCTGGAGCACGGTTTTGTTGACCGGATCGTTACCAGAGACCTGTTGAAAAATACTCTGGGTACACTGCTGAAGCTGCATTATAAGGAAGAGCAAAATCAAACGGCGGTTGGTGATGCAGACCTTACAACAGATGGATTACCTGAACAATCTTAGGGAGGAGGGCATCATGGACATAACACCGTGGGAAAAAGTCAAATTAGCCCGGATGCCGATCAGACCGACCGGACTGGATTATATAGATCGGATATTTGAAGGCTTTCTGGAACTGCATGGCGACAGGCTGTTCGGGGAGGACAGGGCAATTGTCGGAGGCGTGGCCTTTTTCGGAAGCGTTCCTGTTACAGTAATCGCACAGCAGAAAGGAAGAAATACAAAGGAGAACATTGCCAGGAACTTCTCCATGCCCCATCCGGAAGGGTACCGAAAGGCACTCCGTCTAATGAGGCAGGCAGAGAAATTTCATCGGCCTGTGATCTGCTTTATTGATACCCCGGGAGCTTTCTGCGGCCTCGGAGCCGAGGAAAGGGGACAGGGGGAAGCCATAGCCGCGAATCTTGCGGAAATGGCATTACTGAAAACACCGGTTATCTCTGTGGTAATTTCGGAAGGAGGCAGCGGCGGCGCCCTGGCACTGGGGGTAGCGGACAGAGTCTATATGCTGGAGCATTCCGTCTATTCCATACTGTCACCGGAGGGCTTTGCCAGCATCCTTTATAAAGATTCCTCCAAGGCGGAACAGGCGGCCAAGGATATGAAGCTGACAGCCCAGGACCTTTATCAGTTCGGAATTATTGACGGAATCATACCGGAGCCCCAGGGGGGTGCCCATACTGACTTTGATCAGGTAATGGAGAATGTGAGGGCTGTGCTTGAAGAGGATTTAAAGAAACTGATAGAGCTTCCGGTGGAAGAGCTTCTGGAACAGCGTTACCAAAAATTCAGAAGGATGTAACCATATCAGGATATTAACATAATGAACAAGAAGGTCAGAGGGCTGTTGTATCATAGCAATAACGAAGCAAGAGACCCCTTATATTTCTCATAATGCACTGTTTGCGGAACAGATTGATGACTATGTGTACGAATACGGACATTTTTGTCCGGATGCGGCATACATAATCGAAATCTGTCCTGCAACCTGTGTGTGAAAGAAGTATGAGGGGTCTCTTGTGTCATTATGCAATTATACCACGATGCGACGGCCCTCTTTCCCTGTTTAAGCCTTCTTCATAATATAAACGATACTGCTGGTATAGGTGCCGCCATGATCATTGATGTAATCCCGGTATTCTTCGTAATGAATATAGTATTCCTTTCCCCAGGAGGAGATCCTCAGCATAATGGTGGAGGTGACGGGATCCTTGATTATGCCGGTAACGGTAACATAATGACCGTTGATATTCTCCTTTACGGACTTATATCGGATTAAGGCTCCGGTTTCTGTCAGGAAATCCGTACCTATCGACGCGGCTAATTCCTTTGGTATCTCTACCTCATACTGCTGATATAAGCGAATTCCCTTCTTACCCCATAGGTTTGGAGTATTTGGTCCAATGGCAAAGATGACAGGGAAGTCATGAGAGAGCATTTCCTCCATCGCTTCCATCATATCATAATAGGTCAGGGACCATTTCCATTTTGCCTGGAGCCGTAAACCGAACATCCTGGAATAATCATTGATGGCGGTAGCAGCCCTGGGTCCAAGGACAGCCAACCAACGCTTCGTTTTGGTATAGTATCCGTCTATTTTCCTCACAAAATCCATATACTCTGTATAATTGGCTGAATCCGTGCCCTGGAGCACTGACTCGGTAAGTGGATTCCGGTAAGCATCGTTATTGATTGCCAGATACAGAAACAAGTCTGAGACAGCTATGGTTCCACAGCCATAATTATGAAGTTTATAGTCCTGGCTGAACCACCGCTTACCGGGAAACCACATCTGACTGCCGCCGTAGTGAACGGCAGAATCCTTGACAACGGGTACATAATCGGTAGATTTAAGTTCAATGATGGAACATTTCTGAGATGCCACGCAGGTCTCCTGCCTCTTTTCAATATTCAATATCATAATATTCGTATGGGACGGCAAAGTGACTTTTATAAATACGGAAGTATTCTTTTAAGAGATTTTATCAATAAAAAAGAGCCGTGCATCAGGTAACGACAGGACCAGAATGTACGGCTCTTGCGGTATATATGTTATTTTCCCGGAAGTATCAAGGACTGCATAAGCTTTTTTCGACCCTTAAGAAGCTTTCACAGGTTCCGGTCTGTTGAGGAACTCTGCCACTAAGCGGATCAGGATGCATAGGATAAAGGTGATCAGCATGATATATTCAAAATTAACCATGTAATCATAATCCCAGCCAAATAACTGGCCCTCCGGTGTCTGGGGATTTTTATACAAATACCACAAAATAACGGTTACCAGGATGCCGAGAAGGGTACTTAGGTACGGCAGCTTACGGAGCGTCGAAGCGGCATAAAACATCATGAAGTAAGAGACGATAAAGATGATCAGGCCGCTGCCCTCATTCAGCTCCTCAGTTTTCGTTGTCAGGGATAAATAAAAACCAAATACTGCCACGGTTCCAAGCAGGGAAAAAAGCATCCGGCTCCTGTGGCCTTCCCTGTTATAGCTGACGATCATAAAGGGTACGGAGATAAAGAGATAAAAGATATAATTATATTCATCGGAAAGAGGCCGACCGGCTATCTGGAATATCAGCATGATGAAGTATATAATGATGATGCCGGAGGGCAGAATCCGGGTGAATATTTTCTGCCCTTCGGTTAATACGGTATTTCGGTTGACGGTGTAATCCAGGATAATGCCCAGCAGCGTGCAGGGAAGCATTATGGTGAGAATATTGAGCTGGCTTTCCGCCTGGAAACCTTCAAGAAAAAGAAAGGTAACCACCATTACCAGATAAACGGACAGAAAGATTAGTGTCGAAAGATTCTTTCGTATCGTAGTTTTTGTTTTATTCATATATACCTCCATTCCTGCGCATACTATAATGACTCGCTTGCGAGACTATACGCATGCTCACTTTCCTTATGTAGTGGGTGTATGCCCACAATTTACAGATGCTTGAATGCATCGGATCATTATTATTGTAATATCAGGATATGGAAAAGTCAATCATACTTGGCTTATAATAACAAATACTTCTAAACTTAGAAAGAATAAAAAACAGAGCTGCTGCTATCGTGCAGCAGCTCCTTGCTCTGCTTTATCGCGGAATCAGGAATCTGCTTCTTCATCCTCTTCCTCATTGTTAAATTGCATTATCTGTCTCTTACGGGCCATCTCATCACTGTCCAGATATTCATCATAGGTGGTGATTTTATCGATCAGCCCGTTCGGTGTAAGCTCCATGATACGGTTCGCGGTCGTCTGGATAAATTGGTGGTCGGGGGAGGTAAATAAGGCAACTCCCGGAAATTTGATCAAGCCGTTGTTCAGGGATGTAATGGACTCCATATCCAGATGGTTCGTAGGTTCATCCAGAATCAATACATTGGCACCGGCAATCATCATCTTGGAAAGCATTACCCGGACACGCTCACCACCGGAGAGCACATTGACCTTCTTGGAGCCTTCCTCGCCGGCAAACAACATTCTGCCCATGAAGCCGCGGACATAGGTGACATCCTTCTCAGGAGAGAACGGCATCAGAAAATCCACAATGGTTTCGTCACCGGCAAACAGCTTCGTGTTATCCTTCGGAAAATAGGAAACATTTGTTGTGATGCCCCATTTATAAGTACCGGAATCCGGTTCCATTTCGCCGGAAAGAATCTTAAAGAGAGTAGTGGTAGCCGTGGTATTCGGTCCGACAAAAGCAATCTTATCATTATGGCCCACGATGAAGCTGATATTGTCCAGAACTTTGACACCGTCAATGGTCTTACTCAGGTTTTCAACCGTAAGTACCTCATTTCCGATCTCCCTGCTCGGACGAAAGTCAATATAAGGATATTTTCTGCTGGATGGCCGGATATCATCCAGTTCGATTTTTTCCAAAGCTTTCTTACGGGAGGTTGCCTGTTTGGACTTGGAGGCATTGGCGGAGAAACGCTGGATGAATTCCTGCAATTCTTTGATTTTCTCTTCCTTCTTCTTGTTGGCTTCCTTCATCTGCCGGACCATAAGCTGGCTGGATTCATACCAAAAATCATAATTGCCGGCATATAGCTGGATCTTTGCATAATCAATATCTGCGATATGAGTACATACCTTATTCAGGAAATAACGGTCATGGGATACGACGATCACAGTGTTTTCGAAATTAATCAGGAACTCCTCCAGCCAGCGGATTGCTTCCAGATCCAGATGGTTGGTAGGCTCATCCAGCAGCAGGATGTCCGGATTACCGAACAGTGCCTGGGCGAGCAGTACCTTAACCTTCTCGCCGCCGTTCAGCTCACCCATTTTCTTGTAATGCAGATCGGGCTCGATTCCGAGGCCATTTAAGAGAGAAGCAGCGTTAGCTTCCGCCTCCCAGCCGTCCATGGAAGCGAATTCACCCTCGAGCTCACTGGCATGGATACCATCCTCTTCGGTAAAATCCTCCTTTGCATAGATCGCATCCTTTTCCTTCATGATCTCATAAAGACGTTTGTTCCCCATAATTACCGTGTCCAGTACTTCGTAGGAATCGTATTTGAAATGGTCCTGCTGCAGGAAGGACAGTCTCTGTCCGGGAGTAATGATAATATCTCCCTTGGTAGGCTCCAGCTGCCCATTCAGTATCTTAAGGAAGGTGGACTTACCGGCGCCGTTTGCACCGATAATACCATAGCAGTTACCCTCTGTGAATTTGATGTTTACGTCCTCGAACAGGGCACGCTTTCCTAACCGTAATGTAATGTTACTTGCTTGTATCATTGAAACCCTCCTGTATGGTTTCAGATCTTGACGATCTGCCTAATCCTCTTATAAAAAGTCATCATTTCTATTGTATCTTATATTATTGATTTTGCAAGTAAATTTTATCGAGGATTATTCCTTATCTTTTGTTACTTTTGTTATCTGGATAGCAATGCAATTTCGTCCAACCGGTCCATGATTGGCAGATGCTGGGTGCAGAGGGTTTCGCACTGGCCGCAGCGGATGCATTCCGCCGCTTTGGAAACAGACATTCCCCAATGCCATTTCAGACGGTTTTCAATGCTGTTGCCCAGAAGCTTTTCATTATAGGAATCCATGAACTTCGGAATATCGATCTCCTGAGGGCAATATTTGCAGTAAGCACAGCCGGTACAAAGATTATTGAGGGCAACGCCCTTGTTCTCGTATTCCTTATAGATTTCTTCTGCGGACTGCTCTACCAGATTATCCACTGAGCGGACGGCATCATCCACATGCTGTTTCGTCGTACAGCCGGCCAGAGTAACTGAGATTTCCCTGTGGGATGCCACAAAACGGAGAGCAGCCTGGGGAACAGAAAGCTCGGTACCTTCTGCAATATAACCGAAGATATCCGGGTTGTTGGGAATCAGACCGCCGCCCAGGGGATTCATGACAGTGATACCCATTCCCCTCTTATAGGCGGCTGCTATACCAGCCTGGCGAAAACGGTAATTTAATGCGTTATATCCGATCAGCATACCCTGAAAGGCCCCGGTCTCTATTACCTTCTCCAGATCATTACCCTGCATATGGGAGGAGAATGTTATGTTTTTAATCAAACCATCCTTCTTCGCCTGTTCAAAGAAGGGATAAAGGATGTCATATTGCTTTCGGAAGGATTCCAGATCGAGCAGACACCACAGGTAATAGAAATCCAGGTAATCCACCTTCAGCCGCTTTATGGAGTTCTCCAGCCTGCGCCGGAATTCGTCTGCGGTTCCTTTCCCATTTACAGTACCCATATTCATTTTCGAGGATATAAAAAAGCTGTCCCTGGGGAGCTGGGATAAGGCTAAGCCGGTGATCTCTTCACTCTTGTCCTGGCAGTAGAAGGGAGCACTGTCAAAGAAGTTAATTCCCTTTTCATGGGCATACAAAACTACTTCGGCACATTTGCTGAAGTTACCGGCATTGATATCTTCATCGTTGTATCTCATGGTTCCCATGCCGACTGCGGAAACCTTCATGCCGGTACTACCGTATTGCTTATAGTACATACGAAACCTCCATTCCATACATTTATTGTAACCTGATATCATAGAAGTATATCACACCGGAGGCGTCCGCTCAATGTATTATCCTGTGTTCTGTTGCAATTTTAATACCCGCATCCCCTGGTAAGTATTCTCTGTTTTGTTTGACTTTTATATATAACTTGGTTAAAATTAAGATAAATGCGAAAGTAAATAAATTCTATCACATACCGGGCTTTTCCGGTATTATTCCATCCACAATATTACTTGAAAAATCCGCCTGCATAAGCATGGAGGTTAGTGTAAAAATAAAAAACAATTTTCACACTTAGAAGTTTGTGCCTGCGAAATCAAAGCGTGTAAGCACGCTTGGCACAAATTCACGGGTATTGGCAGCAGGGAGGTTAATATGGCAATCAATAAAGCAATGAGGCTTGCATTAAAGGCTTTGTCATATCCGGATCTTGACACGAAGAAGACTTATAAGCTTCAGAGGCAGGTTGTTACGGCAGTTCATCCCTACTTTAGACCCTTATATGAGATCTGGGACCATAAGATTCTTGGCCTGGACCATGAAATACCGGTCCGGATATTCTGGCCTCCGAATATGGATAACATACACAGGATTCTTATATTCTTTCACGGAGGCGGCTGGGTCATCGGCAATATTGACAGCTATACGAAGGTCTGTTCCAATATGGCCAAGCAAACCGGCAGGATCGTAATTTCCGTGGATTACCGGCTGGCACCGGAGCATCCCTTTCCGGCGGCGCCGGAGGACTGTTATACGGTGGCAAGGGAAATCTTTCTGGAAGCGGATTCTTTCAATGTGAAGCGGGAGGATATTACCCTGATCGGGGATAGCGCAGGCGGCAATCTGGCGGCGGTTGTTTCTCTGATGGCAAAGGAACGGGGTGAGTTCCTGCCTGCAAAGCAGATTCTATTATATCCTTCGACCTCCAGTGACCATAGTGAAACCTCGCCGTTTTCCTCCGTAAAGGAGAACGGAACCGGGTATCTGCTGACAACGAAGAGAATCAATGATTTTATAGAATTATACACCAGCTCGGAGGAGGACTTAAAAAATCCCTACCTCGCCCCTATACTGGCCCCGGATTTATCCGGACAGCCGAAAACCCTGATTATTACTGCGGAATATGATCCCCTCAGGGACGAAGGCGAAGCCTATGGTAAAAAGCTGGCACAATATGGGAATACTGTAGAAGTATACCGCATGAAGAATGCATTGCATGGCTTTATTACCCTGCCGAAGCATTTTGTTCATGTAAAGAGAAGTTATGAGCTGATTAACCGTTTTTTTAACAACGGTTCCGAGATTATACCAGGATAGGAAAGGAGTCATTTTGATCCATGACCAGAAGAAAGCCCGTAGAGTGGACAAGACTGGACAATGCAGCCAAGATATTTCCTCCTACCACCAATGAGAAGGATACTAAGGTATTCCGATTTGTCTGCGAGATGAGGGATGAGGTTAACCATGAGCTGTTACAGGAAGCTTTAGATCAGACGATGCTTCTGTTTCCGTTTTATCGGAGTGTATTACGGCGCGGGGTGTTCTGGTATTATTTTGAGAATACCGAACTGAAGCCTGAGGTAAGGGAAGAGCATAAGCTGCCCTGCAGTATGCTGTATCATCCTAATCGGAAAGATCTTTTATTTGAGGTGACCTACTATAAGGAGAGGATCAATCTTGAAGTTTTCCATTCTCTGACAGATGGGACCGGCGCCCTGGCATTTTTAAAGACTTTGCTA
>JAFAFU010000013.1 GCA_023423335.1 Bacillota bacterium
ATGACACCGATGGCATATCATAATAAATATATTTTAGCCGCATGAAAGAATACCGCCAGTCTATAAACAACTGGCGGTAGAAATAATTTTAATTATTCAATGTCCCACTTGACGGTAGCACACCAAAGAGCATTTCTTTGGATACCGGGGCTTTTTCTTATAGAACAAAAAATATTCCTAGAACAAAAAATATTCCGGGTAGAAATTTACGGCTGGTTTTTTTCATGCACAATCTCAAGCCCCGGCTGGTAGCCCTTCTCCATCCGGTGTTTGGCTTTCCGGTTGGCCACACTGTCGAACAGGATGGAAAAATCATAATCCTCCGGATACAGCTCGGAGGCAGGAGCTTTCAGCTGAAGTCGTTTATGATTGAACAGCTCCTTCTTCTTTTGGATCTGTACGCCCACCTCACCTTTTTCATTCGCCTGGCGGTAGACAATTCCTATTTTTTTCTGCGGATATACCATAACGGAGTCTCCGATATGAAAACGCTGGCTTCGGTTATTGACCGGCTTCTTAAGTCTCTCATCCACGATCCGCCCGAGAGGTACACCGGGTACATTCTTATCATCAAAAGCATGGATGTTGTCCAAAAAATCAGCTTCCGGAATACCCCGACCTTCCATGCCGCCCTTCCGGTATGCCTCCTCATAAGCCCGCTGCAGCATCCGCTGCGGCATTCCTAAACGTTTGGCAATATACAGGGCGCAGCTTTCGCCTGCTTCCCCGATCTCCAGACGGTAAAGGGGTTTCAGGCTTTCCCGGTCAAAAGCCATTCTGGCATTGGTCAAACCCTCTTTCCTTTGGGCATACGTTTTTACTTCCGGGTAATGGGTGGTAGCCACAAAAAGGCACCCCTTTTCTGCTAGCTCCTCCAGAATGGAAATAGCGATTCCCATACCCTCTGCCGGATCGGTTCCGGATCCCAATTCATCCAGAAGCACCAGGCTGTCCTGGTTGGAATTCTCCAGAATACCAATAATGCCGGTGATATGGGAGGAGAAGGTGGAGAGATTCTCCGCGATACTCTGACCGTCACCGATATCACATAATACGGCATTATTCAAGCAGATTTCCGCACTTTCACAGGGCACATGCAATCCGCTCTGTGACATCAGTGCAAACAACCCCACAGTCTTTAAGGCAACGGTTTTTCCGCCGGTATTCGGTCCGGTGATTACGATTCCGTTCGTACCGCCTCCCAGGGTAAAATCAAGGGGAACACACTCCCCAGGATCAAGCAGCGGATGTCTGCCGCCGCTGATCCGGATAAACCGGCTGTTATTGACGGCAGCCGGAACTGCCTTCATCTCCAGGCTTAGCTTAGCCTTTGCAAAGACGATATCCAGTACCTCCATAGCCTCCATATTCAGACGGATGGAGGAGGAATGCTCCCCGACCAGGGCTGTCAGGGTATAGAGAATCCGTCTTTCTTCGTTGCTTTCTTCGATCTCCAGCTGTGATAATTCTTCCTTTCGCTTGGAAACTGCGGTTGGTTCAATAAAATACGTTGAGCCGGTGGAGGAGATGTCAAGTACGGAACCGCTGACGTTATTTTTGCACTCTTTCTTCACAGGAAGTACAAAGTGACCGTTCCTGGTCGATACAAAGCTGTCCGTAAACCATTCCTTCTTGCTGCGAAGGAGGCTCTCCAGCTTTGCTTTCATCTCCTGACGGAGCTGCTCCATGGCGCGTCGAATGCTTTTGAGTTCACCGGAGGCGTTGTCATCCACCTTATTATTGCGGATGGAGTTTTCTATCTCGCTTGACAAGGAGGGCAGAAGGATGATGGAGCCCCCATAGCCGGCTATGGATACCCCTAGGGATTCGGCCCGCTTTAAGAACTGCTTCATACGGCTGCAGGCCGTAAGAAAATGGGCAATCGTATTCAATTGCTCGGGAAGCAGCATCGATCCCTTCTCTGCCAGTTCCAGGAGCATGGCGGTATCCTTCATCAGAGGAAGGGGAGGAGTTCCGATGTGTTCCAGGATGGTAACCGCTTCGGTAGTATCCGAAAGCTTTTGCCTTACTTCATAAAGACTCATATACGGCCTGATCCGGAGCAGCTTTTGTCTGGCTGGTTCGGATATGGCATATCCGCCTAGTTTTTCTAATATTATATCAAATTCCAATGCTTTCATTGACTTATTTGTCATCATATTGATCTCATACTCCTTGCAAAATTATGATATGAACAGAGATCCTACCGTTACCTTTCGTCAAAACGCCCGGCAATACGGGCAAATATCCGCTGGGTATGCACAGTGCGGATGAAATGCGCAAAAAGGGCATAACAGGAGATACCTATTATGCCCGGACAAACATAAGATAAGACAGGACCGGAATAAACCGGTTATCTTATTTGTATAGCAGACAGTATATGAGTATTGACTGTAAAGGTAGGATTTAAAGGTACAATAATATAAGGGTTACTCATCGTACCCTACCGGATATTCAGTTGCGTGCTAGTTTGCACAGCCTTCATTTACAGTTAATACCGACATTAAATACCGTCCTTTCAATCATATTCCACAGATAACATATGCAGTATAACACGGGAGGTGAATTCTGTCAAAGCTTCGTCAAACTAATTTGACAGCTCCAGTGCCTGTTCAATGGAATTCACCATGATATCCTTCGTCAGCATACCGGCTGCATACCCGTAAAAGTTACCGTCCTTATCGATGACAAAGGTGGTTGGGAAGGAGGAGATATAGTACTGCTGAAAAACCTCCCCGGTTACATCGAATACCGTGGGAAAGGTAAAAGCGCTGTCCTCAAGGAAGGAGATAATCTCCTCCTGCTGCTCGTCCTGATTATTCGGGTATTCCTTGCTGGAGGGATTTGCTACGCCAAGGATCACGACCTCTTCCTCATTTTCTCCATATTCCCGATAGAGCTCCTCGATATCCGGCATTTCCCGCCGGCAGGGGGAACACCAGCTGGCCCAGAAATTTAAGAATACGACCTTCCCCTTATAATCCGAGAGGGTATGGGTATTGCCGTATTGATCTGTAAGAGTAAAATCAAAGGCAGCCACCTTATCATCAGCTTCCGGCTCGGCAGTACCGCCCGCATTATTCCCGTCACTATCAGCTTTACTGCCGCCATCCGTTGTATCCTCCGAGGAGCTGCCCTCCTTCGGGGAGGTATCCTCCTCTGCATTCGGATTTACGATATCTTCATTCCTGAAGCCTGCAGGAGGGTTAAAGGAACTTAAGTATTTTGTGATACCATTCATCCATCCCGTAAAGGTCATAATTCCGATAAGGATTAAGAGAGCACCCCCTGCTTTGACCGTATATTTCAGAAGCTTCTGATGACCCTTCAGAAAGTTAAGCACCTGTGTGGTAAAAAGACCTAAGAGCAGGAAGGGGATGATGAAGCCTGCGGAATAGATAAACACCAGCAGGTTGCCCGTAAGACTGCTCTTTGCTCCGGAAGCCATGATCAATACGGAAGACAATGCCGGACCGACACAGGGAGTCCAGGCAAAGCTGAAGGTAAACCCCATCAGATAGGCTGCCGCCGGATTTACCGAGGTGTTGCGAAACCGGAAAGGAAGCCGTCTTTCCCTTTGAAGAAATTTGAAATCCAGAAATCCGATCTGGATTAATCCCAGGAGCAGAATCAATATGCCGCCGATGCGGGCGAATAACAGCTTATGCTCCCAGAAAAAGGAGCCCAGGGCTGTAAAGGACAATCCGAGGATAAAGAATGAGGTGGAAATGCCCAGGACAAAGAAAACCGTATGGAAAAAGACCTTCTTCCTTTGATAGGTTATTACGCCGTCCTCCCCGGTCTGCCGGGCATTTCCGGCCAGATAACCCATATAGATGGGGATCAGGGGGACAACACAGGGGGAAAGGAAGGAAAGCAGGCCTTCGATAAAAACCAGGATAAAACTGATGTTATTTGTTGATGTTAAATTCTGAAACATATACCGCCTCCTTTTTGCTGCCTTTATTGTAGCATAGACGTCAGAGTATATCAATTCACCCTTGGTGATAATATCACCAGGAGCTCTTGAAATAAACACGAAAAATTTCGGAGCCATGTCCCGGATATGATGGTTTTTTTCATACATTCTTTGTATAATACAATGCTATTTGGCATCTGCCGGGGCACCGGCATTGACACGGGATAATGCCTGGGATAAACTCATTTTGTGATAATCGGCAATAAAATATATGAAGCGGTGATAGTACAGTATTCGCTAAATAGTTGTGCATCGTTATTTGCAGAACACTGTACCAGGAATATGAGAAAGAATACATTGGAGGTAATAAGCATGAGTATTAACCGGAAATATCAATACCGAATGACTTCTAAGAATATCAGGTTCGAGAGGGAGGATGGAACACCTCTTGCGAATACGGAAATAATTCTTTCCCAGAAAAGCCATCAGTTCCTGTTCGGATGCGGAGCATTTGACTCCATTCCGTTAGTAAACGGGGAACTTAAGGGGGAGGAGAAAGAAGCTATGGAGCTTCGTTTCAATAAATGGCTGGATTTGTTTAATTCAGCAACCCTGCCCTTTTACTGGGAGAGGTTTGAGAAGGTGAAAGGCCAGCCCCTGACAGAACCGACCAGGAAGGCAGCCGAGTGGCTTAAATCCAAAGGCGTAACCGTAAAGGGCCATCCGCTCTGCTGGCATTCGGTCTGTGCACCGTGGCTGCTTGAGATGTCAAACGAAGATATTTTTAAAACCCAGATTGACCGTATCCACCGTGATGTTACTGATTTCAAGGGCATAATTGATATATGGGACGTGATTAATGAAGTCGTTATAATGCCTATTTTTGATAAATACGATAACGGAATTACCCGCATCTGTAAGGATAAGGGCAGAATTGGTCTGGTGAGGGAGGTCTTTGCGGCAGCGAAGGAAGCCAACCCGGAAGCCATCTTTCTGCTGAATGATTTTAATATCTCCACCTCTTACGAGATATTGATCGAAGGCTGTCTGGAGGCAGGTATTCCGATTGATGTTATCGGCATCCAGTCTCACCAGCATCAGGGCTATTGGGGGATTGAGAAAACGAATCAGGTGCTGGAGCGGTTCTCGCGCTTCGGACTTCCGATTCATTTCACGGAGAATACCTTGATCTCCGGCGAGCTGATGCCGCCGGAAATAGAGGACCTGAATGACTGGCAGGTTGAGGAGTGGCCTACTACTCCGGAGGGAGAAGAGAGACAGGCCAGAGAAGTGGTACAAATGTATGATACATTGTTCTCCCATCCGTTGGTGGAAGCAATCACTACCTGGAGTATTGTGGACGGAAAGTGGCTGAAGGCACCGGCCGGCCTGTTAAGAGCGGATAACTCCAGTAAGCCGGCTTATGATGAGCTGTTAAAGAAAGTGAAAATCGATTGGACGACCAATACAAAGGTGGTGACAAATGATCAGGGCTATGCCGAAGTAACCGGCTTCCTGGGTGATTATGATGTCATCTGCGGTGAAAGGAAGGCGGAACTTACTCTGAGCAAAACAAATCAGGAGAATATCCTCCGGCTGTAAATAAAAGAAGAATTACAAAAAGAGGCTGTTGCATAATAATAAAAACAAAGCAAGAGGTGGCGGATACTTCCCATAATACACTGTTTGCTGAACAGATCGATTAAAATCTGTCCTGCAATCTGTGTGTGCGGGAAGCATCCGCCGCCTCTTTTATTGATATATCTATTATGCAACAGCCCCTTTCTATTATAAGTCAACATTGAGGGGAATGATCCGGGTGACATAAGGGCTGCCGGACGGGGGACGATATATTTCAATAATGGAAAACTCTGTCGGAAAGGAAGGGCCTATCACGGTGTTGGCAATAAAGCGATATCTCATATCATCAATACGCGCTACAGACAGGGGCTGGTAACAGGCGACATTCCTGCCGAGTGCCTCATGGAAGAGGGACCGCTCATACTCCGTTATTCCCGGATGGTAATTCCATTGGTTTAATAACATAAGAATACCCCAAATATAAATTAATCATTATATTATATGACCGGAGCTTCAAATCGGTATCCCGGCATCCGGAAGACATTTCACCCAGGAGACAAAAAAACAAAATAATTTGACAGCGGATGCAGAACATGGTAAAATGGTTTTAAAATTTTAATTAAAATTATTTAATTAAATTGGGAGGGATTCTATGCTGGAGAAAGAATTTGAAAAACTATATTATAAATTCCGTTCCAACTACTGCAAGAACCTTTTTCGCAGGGCGAATGACGGCGGAGAGAACTTAAGCGCGACAGAATCCTATTGCGTGGAAGTTATATTTCTGCTGGATCGGCCCTCCGTCCATGAATTTGCCGGGTATGTCAATATATCGCTGCCGAATGCTACGTATCGGATTAATAATCTGATAAAGAAGGGGTTTATCAGGAAGGTGCCCTCCGAGACGGACAGGCGGGAATTCAAACTGGAGGTTACGGACAAGTTTCTTGACAGCTATGGCGCGAATGCGACGTTTAATGCTCATCTGATGAAAAAGATCAAAGAGAAGTTCAGCAATGAAGAGGTTATAGAGCTGGAGCGGATGATTAAGAAAATTGTGGAAGAAATAATGCAGTAACAGAAATAAATTAATTAAATGCCTGCAAGTCAGGCAGATGGAAAGAAACTGCAAAGCGGCTTCTTTCATCAGATTTTGTGATGGCGCAAAGCGCCATAGAGGAGGTAAATATGGGAATTAGAATTATTACGGACTCTACATCGGATATCAGTAAGGAACAACAAAAGCAGCTGGATATTACGATTGTCCCGCTTAAGGTAATCTTTGGTGATCAGGAGTATAAAGAAGGCATTGAGATCACAATGGAAGGATTTTATGAGAAACTGGTACGGGCAGAGAAGCTTCCGACAACATCACAGCCGTCTCCGGATGATTTTCTGCCATATTTTAATGAAGCTAAAGAAGCGGGTGACAGTGTCGTTGTTCTGCTGATCTCAGGAAAATTGAGCGGAACCGTTCAAAGTGCAATGATCGCCAAGGATATGACAGATTACAAGGATATCCATATCATAGACAGCAATACCACAATTACAGGTCTGCGGATTCTCGTGGAGCATGCGGTTAAAATGAAAAATGAAGGAAAGAGCGCCGCTGAGATTGTGAGTAAGCTGGATCAATTGAAGGATAAAACCGTACTGTTGGCAATGGTGGACACTCTGGAATTTCTTCATAAGGGCGGACGTTTGTCCAAGTCCTCGGCAATCCTTGGATCTTTGTTAAAGTTTAAACCGATTATTACCTTAAGGGACGGCGTAATCAGTGTAGTGGGGAAAGAGCGCGGTACGAACAAAGGAATTGTTAAAATTCTGGAGACGGTGGATGAATACGGCCAAATTGATACGGATTATCCGGTTAACCTGGGCTTTACGGCAGAAGATAGCAAGTGTATCCTTTTGAAGGAAAAGTTAATCGAAAAATATCAGCTTGGTGACATGAGAATGTTCCCGGTCGGCTGTGTTGTCGGTACTCATGTGGGACCCGGGGCTTGTGTACTGACTTATATTAAGAAATAACATCCCGGAGCGGGATTGGTATTGTACAATAACGGCGGCAGAGCAAGAGACGCCTTATGTCTCCCATAGATATATGCAATATGGGGGCAGGGCGTCTTTTGTATTTTTGAAACTACTACGCTCCTTTTGGCATTTATTACCCGGAATACCGCCCGGGACTGTACGGGAATCCAGAATTTTCAATGATTTCCATATGTTACAATTATATAAACTAAATGTTACATAAATATTAAATTATGGGTTGACACCTTAATAAATATGTAATACAATATCTCCATAAGAACATATTACATAGTATAAGCTTACAGGAGATAACAAAATGAAAAAGAAAAACTTAATTCGTATAGCAACAATCTGTATGGCCGCAGCCATGGCGTTCACTCCGATGAATGCATATGCTTCCCTTAAGAAAGGCTCCAGTGGCTCCGAGGTTAAGATAGTACAGGAGACCCTGAAGGAGTTAGGTTATTTTACATATTCCAAGGCAACCGGTTATTATGGAAGCATTACCGCCAGTGCGGTTAAGAAATTCCAGAGGGACCATGGGCTTGCTCCGGATGGGGTTGTCGGAAAATATACCCGAAGCGTATTATATGGTAATGAGGAGAAAGAGACGAGTACGACAGTATCTGCAAAGAGCTTTTCTATCCAGGAGAGTTCGGAAGCGGATCCTGACAAAACAGGGGCTCTGGACTGGTATAAAACAGTACAGTATGTGTTTGACCGCGGCGATGTGGCGGAGATTACGGATGTTGTAACCGGAAGAACCTTTTACATGAAGAGAACCTTCGGGACAAATCATGCGGATGTTGAGCCGCTGACCAGGGAAGATGCCAACATCATTAAGGATATCTGGGGCGGTTGGACCTGGACCAGGCGGGCGGTAGTTGTTAAGGTGAATGGATATATTCTGGCAGGCTCCTTATCGGCTATGCCCCATGCAGGCAAGGACTCCCAGCCGGCAGTAAAATATATCAGCGGACGCAGCGGAGGTTATGGCTGGGGAAAGAATCTGGATGCGGTAAAGAATAACGGAACCAATGGGGTAATGGATCTTCACTTTAAGAACAGCAGGACACATAATACCAATTCAGTAAAAAAAGCCCATCAGGACATGGTTAAGAAAGCAGCCGAGTATATTGGGAATAACTATTAAGCAGCTGACATGGCACGCAGAAAGTAATATCAGGATGGGACAAAAAGGAATCTGCAGGAATTGAGCAAGGCTCTCTTCCCGGATTCCTTTTTTGATTCTATATTGCCGACCGGTCAGGATAGGGATAAGGATATCAGGGTTCGCGCTCGATGGATACGGGGATCAGCTTTGTTGTATAGGGCATTCCCTGCTCGGGTTTATATATTTCGGCAATAACCAGGCCGGAAGGCCCGAAGGTCTTTGGATTCTTTAAACAGAGATAACGGTATCTGGTTCCGACTTCACTCCTTTTTGCCATGGCAACCGGATAATAATGATAAGGATCCGTACGGCAGGACATGGTATCGCGGAACATGAGTAATTCCTGGAAGGGTATGTAAGGCTCATAATTCCAATACATCGGCATATTCTTCACCGGATAATAGGTATTTCTATATCATATGCTGGAATGCATTGAAATTACGTATAAAAGTAAGATGTGTATGGAGTTTTTATTGCAGATGTGATAGTATGTGCTTACCCAGTGAATAATGAAACGACAGGAATAAAAGATAATAAATTGTTTGGAGGAATATCAATGGGAGAAAGAGTCAGTAATCCGATTTTGCCGGGCTTTTATCCGGATCCGTCCGTCTGCCGGGTTGGAGAAGATTATTATTTGGTAACATCAACATTTGCATATTTTCCCGGAGTACCGATTTTCCACAGCAGGGATCTCGTACACTGGAATCAGATAGGCAACATTCTTGACAGAGAAGAACAGATCAACCTTCTCGGAGCGAAGCATTCCGGAGGTATTTTTGCCCCTACGATCCGTTATCATGAAGGCACCTTCTATATGATTACGACCAATGTAAGCCACGGGGGTAATTTTATTGTTACGGCAAAGAAACCGGAAGGGCCCTGGTCTGATCCGTATTTTATTGAAGGGGCTGAGGGAATTGATCCCTCCCTGTTTTTTGACGACGATGGAAAATGCTATTATACCGGTACCAAGGAACGCAGAGAGGGCGGACGGTATTACGGAGATAATGAAATCTGGGCGCAGGAATTGGATCTTGGGAGTATGAAACTGATAGGGGAGTCCTATCCGTTATGGCATGGAGCATTAAGAGAGGTAGTCTGGCCGGAAGGTCCGCATCTATATAAGAAGGACGGGCGTTACTATCTTCTGATTGCGGAGGCCGGCACCTGCTATGACCATGCGGTAACCGTCGCTTCCGGAGCGAGCTTAAGGGAGCCCTTTGAGGGCTATCGATGTAACCCGATTCTGACCCACCGGCATCTCGGACATGATTATCCGATTGTAAACGTCGGACACGGGGACCTGGTGGAGACGCAAAACGGGGAATGGTACATGGTGGTGCTGGCATCGAGACCCTATGGCGGCTATTACCGCAATCTGGGAAGAGAGACTTTCCTTGTCCCTGTCACCTGGGAACGGGGCTGGCCGGTCATTAATAAAGGAATCGGCTTACTGGAATCGACGGTGGCGGTACCGGATCTGCCGCCCTATGAGGAGATCCGGCTTCCGGAAAGAGAAGATTTTGATTTGGAGCAGCTGCCCTATCATTTCCTGTATCTTAGAAACCCGAAATTTAGCAGCTATAGTCTGAAGGAGCGAAAGGGTTATTTAAGAATCCGGATGGCTCCGGAGAAGATAACAGAGGCGGCAAGCCCGAGCTATGTTGGTATCCGCCAGACGGGAATGAGCTTCAGTTTCGAAGCGGCCATGGAATATATGCCCGCGATTAAGGAAGAAGAGGCGGGGATTGTACTGCTGCAGAGTGATCAGTACCACTATCGCTTTATCTGTACCATAAGGGATGGCCTTAAGGTATTGCAACTGATTCGGTGCTATAACGGAGAAGAAGAGGTTCTCTCACAGATACCGATTGAGGATCTGAGCAGAAATGAGTCCCGGATCAGGCTGAAAATCATAGCGGAGAAGCAGGACCTGCGCTTTGCTTACAGCTACGACGGTAAAAGCTATCAAATCGTAAAAGCCGGTGTGGATGCCAGAATCCTCTGTACGGATGTGGCAGGAGGCTTTGTCGGCAATACGATGGGACCGTACTGCTCCTCCAATGGGAAGGAAAGCGGCAACTACGCAGACTTCGACTGGGTATATTATAAGAATATGTAAACTAATTAAGCTGGCCGCCGGTCGGCTGTATGGGGATATAATATAACAGTCCGTCGGAGTACATCAGATATCGGAAGTGTATTTCGGTTCCGGAACATCCTGCCTGAATGGTTCGTCTCAGGCTGACATATAGTTATGTCAGCCTGATCCATACAATTCAAACAGTCTGTTCAGCAAACGAAACACACTTCCGATACCTGCATGCACCCTCTCGGACTGTATTTTTATATATCGTATCAGCCGTCCTGGCGGCCAGCCGTTAAGATGTCATATCACAAACCAACACAAAGGGCAGGCATATTTGGTTAGTGTGAAAAGAATTTTGCAAGAGCCAAAATTTTTGAAAAAAACTGCGAATATTCGCAATGTGAATTTATAATGCATAAATTCACATCCCAGGTGCTCATTTCTTATTTTTTCGATTGTTTTAAGATGCTGCGAAGCAGCATCATGGATGTCAAGGTGAACAAACAGGCTGGCTGCCTCAATATCTGCGGTCACCGATATGAGGGGGATGGTCTCACCTTAATGCACCATTTAGAAAATAGGATGCCGGATTTGTGTGTTGACAGCGGACATTTATGTCCGATAACGGCAACATACAAATCCGGCATAATGTTTTCTGGCTGGTGTGTGTGGTGAGACCATCCCCCTCATTGAGGTATCATAAACCTCCGAGGCAGCCTCTGTGCAGTCTTACAGCTTAACAGCCATCCGCAGCGTGCCTACTCGTTGGGCCGGTTGCGGCGGCGGTACAGGTTTTTGAATTCGGTGGGTGTGCATTCCTTGAAGCTTTTGAACACTCTGTTAAAGGTTGAGATGCTGGAAAAGCCTGACCGGAGTGCGATCTCAGTTATAGAGAGGCTCGGATTTAAGAGCAGCTTCTCGGCTTCCTTGACCCGCCGCTGGTTAAGGTAATCATAGAAGGACATGTCGGTAAATTGCTTGAAGAGCCTGGAAAAATGAAATTTACTGAAGCCGGCCACATCCGCAATCATCTCAAGGGAGATATCCTCCATAAAATTATTGTTAATATATTCAAAAATAAGATTAAATTTATCTATGTATTCCTTCTGCTTATTCACCTTGACATCCGGGAACAGGTTTTCAGTATTCATATACTTGCGTCCCATTATTACAAAGATCTGGATGATCAACGCATAAATGGCAGCCTCCCTCAGATTATTTTTACTGGTATATTCGGAAGCAATCTCATCAAATAAGCTCTGAAGCTGGGGAAGAATATCAGGGGCGGTGGTCTCGTTGATCAGCCGGGGCTGATTTAATACGGAGGTAATATTGGAGAAGCCCCGCAGGTTGCTGATTAAAGAGAAATCAAAGAGGAGGATTCGTCTTACCCCTTCCGCCGGGGCAATCAGCTCATGGAGTTCACCGGGAGGGATCACTAATATTTCACCTTCCATCAGCCGGTAAGTGGTTTTTCCGATCGAGATGGTATAAAAGTTTGTGACAGGCATAATTAATTCGATGGCGGTGTGCCAATGGGTCGAATAGTTATCCGTCTCATGATTGATGTGAAGCAAGATGGAGGAATTATTCTGATAATCCACCTTCTCATAAATGCCATCCATAATTCTCATAAGGGTACCGTACCTTTCTTGTCATTATCCTGACCGCTGCATCGGCGGCTTTAGAATGATTATTAATATAAGAATCCGAGTTCTTCTTTATGATATCAAGTTTACAATTCAAGTAATTTATACTATAATATGTATTAGGATGCAGTGAATGGTATACAGAGTGCACAAAAGCCCGCAAAATACTAAAAAACAAGGCATTATAACGGAAGAGTTAGTAAATATTGCTATTTCCCGTTATTCCGGTTATTTGTAAAAAAAACATAAAACTTATGAAAAACGTACATATTTTCGGGGTGTTTGTTAGTTAATATTATAGCATATCTTATAAAAATATTTTAATACAACCTTTAAACTTTGTAAACCTTCAAACATAAAATAGTGTTCAAAGATACTATTATTAGGTGTTTTAACCTCAGAATCGCAACAGTTGATAGGAATGTCGCAAGATATGATAGGTCAATTAACAAAAAATGAGATAGACTAGTAGTATGGTGTGAAATTCCGGAACTAATAAAAAAATTATATGCAATATGTACAAAGAAGGAAGGAACCTGTTATGTCAGTAATGTCAATTTTTAAAAAGAAAAGCTTCTACTTTGGACTCATTCTTGTATTGGCAATCGTTGGATATTCGATTTATGTCAGTATCATGAATGACCGTTTTGAATCAAAAGGGGGAAACGGTGAAAACGTAGACGCAGCAGAAGCAAGAGGAGACATTGATAGGAAAGACACCTATAATGCTTATCTTGAGAGCCACAAGGATGCCATCAGACCGGACAGTGAAGTGGTCGTAGATGTGCTTAGTTACTCCGCCGCTGATAAGGTGGAAGAGTACGATGAGTATGAGGGAAAACAGAATGTACTGGTGTCACAGGAGGGCGGTTTCGTAGAATGGACTGTCAATGTTCCTAAGGCCGGAATGTACAATATTTCATTTGACTATTTCCCGATGAAGTCCAGGGGCATTGATATTGAGAGGGCCCTCTATATTAATGGGAAGGTTCCTTTCACTGGAGCCGATACCTTTACCTTCTCCAGAATATGGACCGACAACGGTGATAAGAAGGAAGATAACAGAGGAAATGAAATACGCCCGCCTCAGATGGAGGCACCCAGATGGGAGAGCACCTATCTGAAGGATTACATGGGATATACGGTTGAGCCCTATCAATTCTATTTAGAAAAGGGTGAGAATGTAATCCGTCTTGAGGCGACCAGCGAGCCGTTTGCGATTACCAATCTGGTAATCGGACAGCAGGAAGAGCTGGCGAACTACAGTGAATACATAAGCAGTTTTGATTTGAGTAAATACCAGAATACGAATACCGGATTTAGTGCGAAAATACAAGGGGAAGATGCCATATTCAGGTCCTCTCCCACGTTATACGCCATCTTTGACCGTGCTTCCTCCAACACGGAGCCTTACAGCGCAGCGAAAATTAAGCTGAATGCCATCGGCGGTGATGCATGGAGGGTGGCAGGACAGTGGATCGAATGGGAAATTGAAGTACCTGAAGACGGGCTGTACAATATATCCTTTAAGGCCAGACAGAATTATAACCGCGGTATGGTATCCTCCCGTAAGCTGACCATCGATGGTGTCACACCGTTTGAAGAAGCGGCAGCGCTGGAGTTCAGATACAGTACCGGATGGGAATTAACTACACTGACCGATTCTGAGGGTAACCCTTGCCAGATACCCTTAACCAAGGGCAAGCATGTGATAAAGCTTGAGGTAACTCTTGGTGAGCTTGGCGGTATCCTGACCCAGATCGAAGACAGTGTTAACCGCCTGAATGCCATGTATCGTAAAGTGCTTATCGTGACCGGTTCTAAGCCTGACCAGTACAGGGATTACCATATTGATCAGGTATATCCGGATGTTATGACGGCTATGGAGAGGGAGACCAGGTATCTTGACAGCATAATAGAACAGATGGTCTTGTTAACAGGTCAAAAGGGCACTGAATCAGCTGTTGCAGGTAATATCTCAGAACAGCTGAAGAGATTCTTGAAGAACCCCGATGTAATACCGAGAACCATGGAAAACTTCAAACAGAATATCAGCTCCCTGGGAACTTCTATTTTGAATCTGAGTAATTCCCAGCTGGATATAGACTTTGTTTATATCAATGCAGCCGGGGCTAAGCTGCCGGATGTGGAGGAAACCTTCTTCGGCAAGGTGGCACATGAATTGAAATCCTTTACCGCATCCTTCTTCGAGGATTACTCTACGGTTGGTAATGTTTATGAAGGTGAGACGATTGAGGTATGGCTGCTCTCCGGCCGTGACCAGGCAACCATCCTGAAGAATATGATTGATGAGACCTTTTCGCCGGCAACCGGTATTGGGGTTAATGTTAAGCTCATTGATACCATAACATTGCTGCCCGCAGTTGTCGCCGGTACCGGGCCCGATGTCGCGCTGACCGTTGATAACGGGGTGCCGGTGGACTATGCCCTCCGGAATGCGGCGGTGGATCTCTCGCAGTTTGAAGGGTTCGAGGAGGTGGCTTCTGAATATTATGACAGCGCTTTCGTACCCTTTGAGTTTAACGGAGGCATCTATGGTATTCCGGAGACGCAGATTTTCAACGTAATGTATTATAGAAGCGATATCCTGGAGAATGAACTGGGACTGAATATTCCGGAGGATCTTCCTCAGACCTGGGATGAAGTTATTGAACTGCTTCCCGTGCTGCAGAAGAAGAATCTGCAGTTCGCAATGCCCTCCACTGACAGAGAAATTAACGGAATTAAGAATCCGGACCCCTCGGCCATGTTTGCTATGTACTATCAGACCGGTGGTGAGCTTTATAATAAGGAGCAGACCAAAACACTGCTGGATGGAGAAGCATCCGTAGCCGCCTTTGAAAAATATACACAATTTTTTACCCATTACGGGTTACCGCAGAAATATGATTTTGTAAACCGCTTCCGTTCCGGTGAGATGCCGATCGGTGTATCCGATTACAACTGGTATAATGTATTAAGTGTATTTGCGCCTGAAATCAGAGGTGTATGGGATTTTGCACTTGTACCGGGCACACTTAAGGAAGATGGAACCATCGACCGTTCCGTGAACTGCTATGGTCAGGCCTCCATCATGCTGAAGGATGCAGAGAATTATGATGCCTGCTGGGAATTCCTGAAATGGTGGGCAAGCTCGGATGTTAAGGTACGTTATGCAAGAGAGCTCGAAAGTATCATGGGAGCTTCCGCCAGATATGCGACTGCGAACAAGGTTACTTTTGAACAGCTTGCCTGGAGTAATGAGAATGCAGAAGTCATTAAACAGCAGTGGGAATGGGTTGACGGTACTCCGGTGATTGCCGGCGGTTATTCTACTGTCCGTCATATGATCAACGCATTCCGTAAGGTTACCTACTCTAAGGAGGATCCGAGAGAGACATTGCTGGATTACACCAGAACCATTAATGACGAGATAGCCTATAAACGTAAGGAACTTGGCTTAGATTAAATTTGATGCATTTAGGAAGTGAGGTAGGTTTATGAGTTCTAATTTCGATAAATGGAAAGCTAGGAAGAAAAATGAAGCGGCCTATACTATGAAAGCCATAGTAAAAAGCAGGGTTCAATATGCATTCCTGGCTCCCTTCGCAATACTGTTCCTGGTGTTTTATGTAACTCCGGTAGTTATCTCGATCTTTTATAGCTTTACTTACTATAATGTTCTGACTCCGCCGCAATGGATCGGACTTCAGAATTACGTCAATCTGATTCTAGCCGATGATGTGTTCCTGATTTCTGTGCAGAACACTTTCCTGCTGGCGGTTCTGACAGGACCGGTAGGATATCTGATGGCCTTCCTGTTCGCCTGGCTGATCCATGAGCTGCCCAGACATTTGAGATCTGTATTCGTACTGATATTTTATGCTCCTACGATTGCAGCCAATTTATTCATGTTGTTTGGTACCTTGTTCAGCAGCGATGCCTATGGCTGGGCCAATGCATCACTGATTAGTGCCGGCCTGATCAGTAAGCCGATTCTCTGGCTTACTGATCCGAAATACATGATGACAGTCATTATCATTGTAGTATTATGGATGAGCCTTGGAACCGGCTTCCTCTCCTTCATCGCAGGTCTCCAGACCATCAGTGAGGATCAGTATGAGGCAGGCTATGTGGATGGTATCAAGAACCGATGGCAGGAGCTATGGTATATCACACTCCCGAATATGAAACCGATGCTTTTATTCGGTGCCGTTATGGCAATCACCCAGTCCTTTAACGTCGGCGAAGTTGCGAATGCACTCTGCGGCTTCCCCAGTACGGACTACAAAGCAAACACGGTGGTTACGCATCTGATGGACTATGGTTCGATAAGATTTGATATGGGATATGCGTCAGCGATAGCTACAATATTATTCCTGGTCATGATTTTATCTAAGAGGGGCGTAAGTGCCTTGCTGAATAAAGTAGGTACCTGATAAAACAGCACTCAGTAACGTACTCCTTAATGTTTACTGTGTAAAGTATAAAGGATGCAGAGTGCTGGGGCAGTTTAAAGTCTAAGTAAGGGAGATAAGATTTCGTATGAGTATATTAAAAAGAAGAAAACCGAATAGGTCGAGAGCCGGGGACATATTTGTCTATTTGGTCCTGATGGGATTTGGATGGTTCTTTCTCTTTCCTTTGTTATTTGCGATTAACAATGCCTTAAAGCCGTTAGATGAAATATTCCTTTTCCCTCCGAGATTATGGGTAAGCAAGCCCACGCTGGATAATTTCGCAGATCTGTTCGTATTGATGGGAAAGACCTGGGTACCATTCTCCAGATACATATTTAATACGGTATTTATTACGGTGGCAGGTACCTTAGGCCATCTGTGGATTGCTTCCATGGCAGCTTATGTACTTTCCAAATACCGTTTTCCGGGAAGTAAGCTATTTTTCGCTATCGTCACCACAGCGCTGATGTTCACACCTCAGGTTATGGCTATTCCAAATTATCTGGTAATGACCAAGCTTGGTTGGGTCGATACCTATCTGGCAATTATCGTACCTGCTTTCGCAGCACCCCTGGGCCTGTTCCTGATGAAGCAGTTCATGGAGCAGATACCGGACGCGCTGATTGAAGCGGCTAAAGTAGATGGAGCCAAGGAGGTCCGTATATATTTCCGGATTGTTATGCCATTGGTTAAGCCGGCTTCCCTGACCTTGTCCATCTTCTCCATCCAGAATTTATGGAATACAAGAGCTTCTAACTTTATCTATGCAGAGGAATTAAAGACATTGCCCTATGCACTGTCACAGATTATCAGCGGAGGATCCGTAGCAAGAGCCGGGGTCGGTGCTGCGGTTTCCATGATCCTAATGATTGTACCCCTGGTATTCTTTATCTTTGCACAGAGTAATATTATTGAAACCATGGCAAGTTCTGGTATTAAGGAGTGAGGTGATTATGATGAGAAAATCAAGATTAATTTTGGTATGCCTTCTGATGATAATCACGATATTGGGGCCTGTGGGGAAAGCCTCCGCAGAAACAACCAACTTTTATACCTATAGTTATGATATTTTTGGTATTGAACTGGAGTCCCCGGATGCCTATACTGCAGAGGATATTCTGCTGGGATCCTCTCTGGGGATTGGTGATTTCAAGAACCCCACCGGATTGTTTGTGAAGGATGAATTGATATACATCATGGATACGGATAACAACCGGATCGTGGTGGTAGATAAGAGCTTTCAATTGGTGAAGGAGATTACGGGGGTTATTATTGACGGAGCAGAAAGCACCCTATTAAAGCCCCAGGACATCTTTGTTGCCGACAATGATGATATGTACATCTGTGATACGGGTAATCACAGAATCCTGCACACAGATAAGGATCTTAATATAATTAAGATTTATACCAAGCCGCAGGAGGAAACCTTAAAGTCCGACGCGGATTTTATTCCGAAGAAATGTGTTGTGGATAAGGCAGGCAGATTATATCTGCTCGCCGGTAATGTGAACAAGGGCTTTATGGAGTTTGATGCCAATGGTGAGTTTACGGCCTATGTTGGTGCCAACCCCGTAAAAGCGACACTTTTTCAGGTTATCCAGAAGAGACTGATGACCAAGGAACAGAGAAGCAGAATGATATCCTTTGTTCCCACGGAATACAGTAATATAGCGATTGATCAGGAAAATTTCCTGTATGCAACGACAACGACCTTTAACGTCGGAGATCTGAGAAACGGTAACATCAAGCCGATCCGTAAGCTGAATTCTCTCGGAGAAGACATTCTGGTCAGAAACGGTTATGAGATCCCCATGGGTGATGTTTACTTTGGTACCGGAGGTGCCATCAGCGGTTCCTCTAAATTTGAGGATATTACTGCGCTTGAGAATGACACTTATTTTGGGATTGACCGTGTCAGGGGAAGAGTATTCGGGTATGACTTCCAGGGAAATCTCCTTTATGCCTTTGGCGGAGTCGGTAATAAGATGGGATACTTCTTATATCCGGTAGCTATCGAGCACCTTGGAACGGATATCCTTGTGCTGGATAACCGGGCATCTTCCTTAACCAGATTTACGTTAACGGAATACGGTTCCCTGATTAACAAAGGACTTGCGTTGTATAAAGAAGGCCGCTATGAGGAATCCGCGGATTACTGGAAGAAGGTTCTCCATCTGAACGGTAATTACGACCTGGCTTATATCGGTATCGGCCGTGCACTTTTGCGTCAGGGCCATTATGAAGAGGCAATGCAGTATTTTGAAAGTAAGAGAGATTTTAATAATTATTCAAAAGCATTTGCTGAATACCGGAAGGAATGGGTGGAAGAGCATATCGGTTTCCTGATTGGCGGATTTTTCGTTCTCCTTCTTCTGCCGCGATTCATCAAAATAATTAAAAGGCTGATCAAAGGAGGTGCAAATAAAGCATGAGCATAAGGACAGCATTTCAAAAAGATAAATTAACACACCTCGGTAAGACTTTGAGATTCAGCCTGCACGTCATACTGAGGCCCTTTGATGGCTTCTGGGATCTGACCCATGAAAAGCGTGGATCCATGGGCGCGGCAAATGTACTTTTGTTCCTGTTTGTCATGACGCAGGTTTGGACCTGGACCTATTCCAGTTTCCCTTATTACTGGCCGCAATGGGAGTATTTCAACCTGTTCATGCAAATCCTGCCGTCCGTTATCATATTCCTGACCTGGTGTATCGCCAACTGGAGCCTGACAACACTGATGGATGGTAAGGGAAAGCTCGGTCAGATTTATATGGCTACGGCCTATGCCCTGACCCCGTATATACTGATAAGAATTCCGCTGATCTTCCTTACCTATATTCTGACCCTGGAAGAAAGCACTTACTATATGGTATTCTTAAATATTTCCACCTTATGGTGCGCAATACTGATCCTCTGTGCGATGATGATGATCCATGACTTCACCATAGGGAAAGCGATATTTACCAGCCTGTGTACCATAGTAGCGATGATGATTATCATATTTTTGATTATAATGTTCTTCAGTTTAATTACACAAAGCTTCGGATACTTTATATCCTTGTATAAAGAAGCGGCATTCAGACTCTATTAGTATGGAAGGGAGGAGACTTAACAATATGAAAACAAGAAAAGTACTGCTGTTGCTTATGTTAATCGGCCTCTTACTAGGTGTAGTGTCTGCATGTAGTAAGGAAGTAGTAGAAGAAGAGCTCCCGATATTTTCATATGATACAATATCGGAAGAAGAGATAGTAGTAGAAAACGATAAGCTGGAATTCCGTTTTGATCCTGTAACGACCCATTTCAGTATAGTACAGAAAAGCACAGGACATATCTGGTATTCCAATCCCCAGGATACGGCCAGTGATACGATTGCGGCAGGTGCCAATAAAAAGGATCTGGATGCAACCATATCCTTAAAGTATAATACAAAATCCGGCAGTGCCACGATGATGAACAACTTCGGGTTAAGTATTGAAAAGGGTAATTACACCTATGAGGTGCTTGAGAATGGCATCAAGGTAAATTACACCATCGCTGATATTGATAAGGTGTATTTTATCCCCCCGGCTGTTCCGGAGACACGCTTTTTTGAGTTCTTCGGCCAGTTTGATAAAGGGACACAGAGTAGAATTCTGAATAATTATAAGGTTTACGATCCCAACAAGGTTCGTAAGGATGAGAACAAGGAGGAGCTGTTAGCCACATATCCGGAATATGCCAATGAGAAGATCTATGTTCTCCGTGAGACGAGTAACAAAGGACAGCTGGCCTGGATGGAAGAGCAATTTGCATCCGTAGGCTATGATCAGGAGCAATATGATATTGACGTGGCCAGATATGATACGACATCTTCCTTTAATAAACCCCAGTTTAATATATCCATCCAGTATACTCTGGAGGAGGATGGATTACTGGTTTCCATTCCTATGAGCGAGATTCAATACAGGAAGGAATATCCGATTGTTGAATTAAGACCCCTGGCTTATTTCGGAGCCGGAGGTATTAATGATGAAGGCTTTATCTTTGTGCCGGAAGGATCCGGCGCTATTATCCGGTTTAATAATGGAAAGGCCTCTCAGAACTCTTACATCAGTGATATGTACGGCTGGGATTACGCCGGCTATCGGGAAGCGGTGATTGATGAAACAAGAGCCAATATGCCAGTATTTGGTATCAGCAATGTCAATGCCTCCTTCCTCTGCATCCTGGAGCAGGGCAGTTCCTATGCTTATCTGGAAGCGGATGTCGCAGGAAGCATAAACAGCTATAATTATGCTGCCGCTAACTATTACATGGTTCATAATGAACTGATGGATATCTCCGCAAAATCAGATAAGACAGTCCGAATGTTCCAGGAGGAGCTGCCCGATGAGGTAATTACCCAGAGATATATCTTTATCGAAGAGAATGATTATACCTCTATGGCAGAGGCTTACCGCGGGTACCTGATGAATAAGCATCCGGAACTGGTTAAGAAGACCGAATCGGATCTTCCTGTTGCAGTCGAATTGATCGGTGCCGTAGACAGAACGAAGCATGTGCTTGGAATTCCTACCACACAGCCGGATGAGCTTACCTCTTATAAGGAGGCAAAGAGCGTGATTGAACAGCTGCTGGGCTTTGGCATTTCCAATCTCAGCATTAAGTATAACGGCTGGTTCAATGATGGCATTATCCATAAGGCGCCGAATAAAGTGAATCTGGTTAAGGAACTGGGAAGCAAGAAGGACTTTCAGAATCTGGTATCCTATACCAATGAAAATGGAGTAAAGCTTTATCTGGAATCCACCTTCCAATTTGTTTATGAGAATTCCATGTGGGATAATTTCATGAGGATTCGTGATTCGGCTAAGTTTGTAAATCGCAAGATCGTTGATCTGGTACCTTATAACCCGATTTATTTCGGTGAGACGGATTACCTGTACGATTATAATCTGGCAAAACCGAATTACTATCTCGAAAATATGGACTCCTATGCAAAGGAAATTGCAGAATATGGAGTAAAGAACATAGCCTTCAGAGATATCGGTGAGGTATTAAGTGCGGACTATGACTATAAGAAGGGTGTCAGCAGAGAAAAGGCCATGAGCCTTCAGGTAGCGAAGCTTTCCGAGCTTGAACAGGAAGGCTATGACATGATGATCAACTCCGGAAACATGTATGCAGTACCCTATGCGGACTTTATCGTGAATGTGAATCTGTCAACCAAGGGCTATAACCTCCTGGACCAGGAAATACCGTTCTATGAAATTGTATTGCATGGCTTGGTTCCCTATGCGGGTACACCGCTGAACCTGGCAGCCGATTATGAGAAAGCATTGCTTAAGACAGTAGAGACTGGTGCCGGATTATATTATACATTCATGGCGGCTGACAGCTTTGAACTCCAGGACAGCAGATATACCAGATACTTCTCGGCAGATTTTGATGAGTGGAGTGAAGATACGAGGGCGTTATACCAGAAGATGAAGAATGACTTCGGACATCTGTATAACCAATATATCACAGGTCATGAACAGCTTGCCAAAGGTGTTTATAAGACCGAGTATGAGGATGGTACGCAGGTAATCGTCAATTATAACGAAAGTGCTTACGCCCACAACGGTAAAGAGATTCCGGCAAAGGATTATATTGTGGAAGGAGGTAAGCAATAATGAAGAGTGAGAAAGTCAGCAAAGTCAATGTAAAAAAGGTTACTGAAAAGAAAGAAAGACGGCAAAAAAAGCCTAAGACAATGGCATACCGGAATGCGGTAACAGGATACCTGTTTATACTTCCTTTCATCATTGGTTTTATCGCATTCCTGATAGTTCCGATGGGTCAGTCATTAAGAATGGCTTTCAGCAGCATCAAATTTGAAAACGGTATTGTATACTCCTTCGTTAAATTACAGAATTTTAAATATGCATTTACAGTGGACCCGGATTTCGTTCCCCGGATGATAAACGAGCTGATCCAGATGGCATATTCCGTACCGTCCATTATCATCTTCAGTTTCTTCATCTCAATTGTGCTTAATCAGGAATTTAAGGGCAGAGGCTTGATCCGTGCGATATTCTTCCTGCCGGTTATCCTGTCTTCCGGCGTGCTTGTCGGTTTGGAGACAAACAACACATTGATGCAGGGCTTAAAGGATGTTATTGCGGAAACCTCAAACCTCACCAGCATAACGGATACGGTAAAGAGTATGTTCCTGGCAGAGGGTGCACAGTTAGGCCCGATCAATTATGTATTCAATGCCGTGGACCAGGTATATGATATTGCAATTGCTTCCGGTATTCAGATTATCATCTTCTTATCCGGCTTGCAGACCATATCACCCAGTATGTTTGAGGCTGCCAAGATCGAAGGTGCTACCGCTTGGGAAACCTTCTGGAAGATAACTTTCCCTATGATCAGTTCCCTGATCCTTGTAAATGTTATTTACTCCATCATTGACTTCTTTGTAAAGAGTGATAACGAGGTTATGGATTTGATTAAGCAAACCATGGTATCTAAAGTCGAATACGGCATAAGTTCTGCTATGGCATGGACCTATTTCGCAGTGGTCGCAGTGATCATTGCAGTCGTATCAGCTATCATATCAAAGAAGGTATACTATTATGAGTAGAGCGAGCATATTACATTTATTTAAAAAAGAAAAAGTAGTTAAAGTAAAGTCTTCCATGACCTTCAGGGAGCGGAACAGGCTGTCGCATAATTATCTGCTGAAGAAAAAAATAGGGTCCATTATTTTCAAGCTCTGCAGAGCCGTTATGCTATTTGGTCTTGCATTCCTGATTTTACAACCGATCTTAAGTAAAATATCCGTCAGCTTTATGCAGGAATCTGATTTGTACGATGCTACGGTAATTAATATTCCGAGAACCCTTACGACGGAAAACTACAGTTTGGTTAACACCTTGATGCGCTATACGAAATCTCTAGGGAACACGCTATGGGTATCCTTAGTCGTGGCCCTGGTGCAGGTAGCGTCCACCACACTGGTAGGCTATGGCTTTGCCCGTTATAAGTTCCCGGGGAAAAATCTTTTGTTCGGCGCGGTTATTCTCTCTATCGTAATTCCGCCCCAGACAATTTTGACCGCCTTGTACTTGAATTTCCGATATTTTGATATCTTCGGACTGATTAAATTATTCGGCGGCAAACCGATTAATATGTTAAACTCCATTTGGCCGTATCTCATGATCTCCGCAGGCGCCATGGGTCTCAAGAACGGATTATACATTTTCATGTTGAGACAGTACTTCAGAGGTATTCCGAAGGAGCTTGAGGAAGCAGCTTATGTGGATGGATGCGGCAAGCTGAAGACCTTCCTGGTTATTATGCTGCCGGATGCGAAGCCGATGCTTACCTCCATCTTCCTGTTCTCTTATGTATGGCAGTGGACGGATACTTTCTACTCCTCCCTGTTCCTGCGTAAGTTCGGACTGTTGGCTAACTCCGTGGCAGGTGTGGCAGACGGCTTGCTGACGTACATACAAAATATCAGTAATCGAACGGAGCTGCCATCTACAGCCTTTACACAGGCAATTATTTCGACCGGAACATTAATGGTTATCGCACCGTTAATTATTATTTATCTGGTTGCCCAGAAGGGTTTTGTTGAGAGCTTGGCTCAAGCGGGTATTAAGATGTAAAGGCGGATTATAGTCTGATTCGTTTAAAAATGGGGTAACCATTTTTATTATAAAAAAGGAGGATTAGAAATGAAAAAGTTTAAAAAATTGTTTGCAATTGTTCTGGTAATTGCAATGGTGGTAGCAAGTTTTGCAGCTTGCGGGGGAAAAAATGAGGCTGATAAACCGGCTCCTGAAGCAACCAAAGCTCCGGATGCAACAGATACTCCCGAAGCAACAGCTACACCTTCCCCTACACCGGTTCCCAGAGATCTGGGCGGTATTAATATTGTCGTTGGTGACTGGTGGTCTACCGGTGAAGAGACAATTGAAACACAGAAGCAGGAGGATACAAAAGCTTACAGAGATCAGTTACAGGCAGATCACAATTTTACTTTGACACAGACGAACTTAGGCGCATGGGCTGAATATGCCGAAATATTCATCACTTCTACAATGGCAGGAGATCCGGCAGCAGATATCTTTATCATGGATCAGGCCATGGTTCCGGAACCGATTAAGCAGGGGCTTATGTATCCCGTAAGTGATCTGCCCAGCTTCGGCAACTTTGAGGATGAGATGTGGAATAAGGGTATCAAGGACGCATATACAATTGGTGATAAGATATATGCTTTCTCTGAGGAAAAGGACACACCTGGACTTGGTGTATTCTGGAACAAGAGACTCTTCGAAGAGGCAGGTCTTGAGCCCGATTTATTATATGATTTACAGGCAAGCGGCGAATGGACTTGGGATAAGTTCCGTGAGTTAGCAAAGCAGTTAACCGTGGATAAGAATAATGACGGTGTGGCTGATACCTATGGTGTTACCACATGGCAGAGAGAAATTGTTAAGGCAGCAGTATTTTCCAATGGTTCTGACTATGTTAGATATAATGAGACAACCGGCAGATACGAGAGCAATCAGAAGTCCGATGAAGTGTTAGCATCAATCGAATTAGCAGTTAACATGTATGCTGAAGGTCTGATCCTGCCTCAGCCGGAGGGTGCGGCTTATACCTTCTTCGTAGATGCCTTTAAGACCAGTCAGGCGGCTATGTGTACTACAGAGTGGTACAGAAACTCCGAGTTCCAGTCCATGGAAGATGATTGGGGCTTTGTATTCTTCCCGGTAGGACCTGGACCGAAGGCTAAGATGCAGACAATGTATGTCGGTAATGTAAGAGTTATACCTTCCGTATTGGATGCACAGCTTGCGGATGATGTGGCTTTTGCTTACACAAAGTGGGTATCTGAGGTTCCCGGTTATGAAGAGGATTCCAATTTGACCGATTACTATAACCTGGCAAGAGATACCAGAGCTGTTGAAGAGACGATCAAGCCTATGCTGGAGGGCCAGGGTGTCCGTTCCTTAGTATATATGGTTCCCGGCTTAAGCTTCAAGCATGGTGCCAATGAAGATGGCGGCGGCTTGGGTGATATCTCTGCAATCGAGATCGCAGATGCTGCTGAAGCACTCTATGAAGCAACCATCAATGATTTCTATGCCGATTAATTGAATATGGAATACTTTCGGTGAATAGCCACCAAGGGTATAGAATAGCACTTAGGCGACCAGATAATATTTTACAGGATACGGCTATTTCTTATGAAATAGCCGTATTTTTACAAATAGAAACAAAGGAAATAATCAACAATATATGAACTTATTGCATATATTTTCGGAAAAGTTGGTAAAGATAATGTAAAGCTATTTTGATGCATCAGAATTTGAAAACAGGCGGTTATTTCCGCATAATATATATTATGCTTACCCGGTCCCGGAATAAGGATGAACGGCAAATATGACCGGATTATGGATTTCTGATATGATACGGACTAAACATAACAAATAAATTACAGGAGGACAACAAGAGTATGCAGAATAAGAAACCATATATGGACGAAACGTTAAGCTTTGAGGAAAGAGCGAAGGATCTGGTATCCAGAATGACCCTGGAGGAAAAAGTATTCCAGACACTTCATGGCGCACCGGCCATTGAGAGGCTCGATCTGAAATCATATAACTATTGGAATGAAGCGCTCCATGGGGTTGCCCGCGCCGGTGTTGCTACGGTATTCCCCCAGGCAATCGGTCTGGCAGCTACCTTTGATGAGGACTTGCTGGAGGTAGTGGCGGATACTATCTCCACGGAGGGCAGAGCTAAGTTTAATATGCAACAGAAATACAGTGATACTGATATTTATAAGGGCCTGACCTTCTGGTCACCCAATGTTAATATCTTTCGTGATCCAAGATGGGGCAGAGGACATGAGACCTATGGGGAAGATCCTTATTTAAGCTCCAGGCTGGGGGTCCGGTTTATTGACGGCATTCAGGGTCACGATGACAAATATATGAAGGCGGCGGCCTGTGCAAAGCATTTTGCCGTACATTCAGGGCCCGAGGACGTCAGGCACAGCTTCAATGCGGAAGTATCCGTACAGGATCTCTATGAGACTTATCTTCCTGCCTTTAAAGCCTGTGTACAGGAAGCAGGAGTGGAGGCGGTTATGGGTGCATATAACCGCACCAACGGAGAACCCTGCTGCGGAAGCAAGACCTTATTAAAGGATATTCTCCGTGAGGATTGGGGCTTTGAAGGACATGTAACTTCAGATTGCTGGGCAATCAAGGATTTCCATGAGCATCATATG
Source organism: Bacillota bacterium (assembly GCA_023423335.1). Taxonomy (GTDB): domain Bacteria; phylum Bacillota; class Clostridia; order Lachnospirales; family Lachnospiraceae; genus Mobilitalea. Next base: position 27,189 of record JAFAFU010000013.1, read on the forward strand.
GTAACCCGGACTCCGGTTGAATCGGTGGCTTTGGCCATGAACAACGGCTGTGATTTAAACTGCGGCAATATATATGGTAATCTGCTTCTTGCTGTTAAGGACGGGTTGGTTGAGGAGAAGACGATTGAACAGGCTGTAGTCAGACTGATAATTACCCGTATGAAGCTAGGATTATTTGATAGTCCTGACAAGGTATCTTATAATACCATCGGTTATGACCGGGTGGACCATAAGGATCATAAGAAGCTCAACCTGAAGGCTTCCAGGAAATCCATCGTTCTGTTAAAGAATGAGAACAACCTGCTGCCTCTGGACCGGTCAAAGCTTAAGACGGTCGGTGTGATCGGTCCGAATGCGGATAACCGTAAGGCTCTCGTAGGCAACTACGAAGGAACCGCATCGGAATATATCACAATTTTGGAAGGTGTTAAGGAATACCTGGGCGATGACACCCGCGTTTATTTCTCCGAGGGCTGCCACTTATTCAAGAAGAAGGTTTCCGGTCTGGGCATTGAAAATGACAGAATAGCGGAAGCAAAGGCCGTCTGCGATATGAGTGATGCGGTAATTGCATGCTTTGGTCTGGATCCCGGCCTTGAGGGTGAGGAAGGAGACCAGGGGAATGAATTTGCCAGCGGTGATAAGCCTGACTTAAACCTCCCCGGTATTCAAGAAGAAGTTCTTCAGGAATTATATAAGAGCGGTAAACCAATTATACTTGTACTCATGTCCGGCAGTGCTTTGAGTGTTCCCTGGGCGGATGAACATATTCCTGCGATTATCCAGGGCTGGTATCCCGGAGCTCAGGGCGGAAGAGCCATCGCACAGCTCCTGTTTGGTGAGTACTCACCGGAAGGAAAGCTGCCGGTGACCTTTTACCGTACGACAGAGGAACTCCCTGCCTTCACCGATTATAATATGAAGAACAGGACCTACCGGTATATGCAAAACGAAGCCCTATACCCCTTCGGTTACGGTCTTTCCTATACAACCTTTGAATTGACAGGGGTGTCTGTGGACTCGGAGGAGATCGTTCCCGGAAAAGAAGTTAACTGTACCGCTGTAATTACGAATACCGGTAATATAGCAGGAGCAGAAACGCTCCAGGTGTATGTCAGTGTGAAGCGGGAAGGTGCGCCGAACTGGCAGTTGAAAGGACTTAAGAAGGTTCATGTTAATCCGGGAGAAAAGAAGACAATAAAGATTGCGTTAAAGAATGAAGCTTTTGGGCTCTATAATAAAGAAGGACAGCTTATTCTCCATGAAGGGGAGTATGAAATATTTATCGGAACCAGCCAGCCGGACACCAGAAGCATAAAGCTTACAGAGAAAAAACCTTACAGCAGGATCATGCGCTCAGCAAAAACCGTAGTTCTGTAAATTTGAAGGAATGGATATGAAATGTCCATATCGGGAAACTTAAATAACACACAGAATAAGGAGGTTATGATATGGAATACAGCAAAGGATGGCTAAACTATAATCCAGTCAAGAACTACCCGGATTCCAGCTGGTTGACAGATATCAACGTGTGCGGCACGGAAGGAACAATAACGCAAAATGCGGTGAAAGAATTGACGGCTGCCTTACAAAGTATATTAAACATCAAAGCAACCGTAAAACAGGTGCAGGATGCAAAGGATATAAATCAAGGGATTATATTAAAGCTGGAGGAATCAAATGACCTGAAGGAGGAAGGCTTCCGATTGCAGCAGGAGGGCAGCCGGATATCGGTTTGCGGTAAAAGCGAGAAGGGGCTTCTGTATGGAAGCTTTGCGCTGATCCGGAGAATCGCTGCGGCAGAATCCTTAAAGGGCCTGAATATTACGGAGAATCCGGAAAATAATCTGCGTATGCTGAACCATTGGGATAATATGAACGGTGACATAGAGCGAGGTTATGCCGGCAGTTCCTTTTTCTTTAAGAAGGAGGAGGTACTGGTCAATGGCAGAAGCCTGGATTACGCCCGGCTCGTATCAAGCATTGGAATTAACGGCGTGGTAATCAACAATGTAAATGTCCGGGGAGCAGCCGCTTCCGGTCTGATTACGGACCGTTACCTGGATAAATTGAATGAACTCAGTAAAATCTTTACCGGCTATGGCATTAAGTTATTTTTAAGTGCTAACTTTGCCGCTCCGATTGAAATCGGAGGCCTTTCCACCGCAGACCCTTTGGATGAGGGAGTTGCCGCCTGGTGGAAGGAATGTGTTAAAAATATATACAAGAAGATACCGGACTTTGGAGGTTTCCTGATTAAGGCTGACTCGGAAGGAAGACCGGGACCCTTTACCTATAACCGGACCCATGCCGACGGAGCCAATGTCCTTGCGCGGGCTTTGAAGCCGTTCGGAGGGCTTCTCGTTTGGCGCTGTTTCGTATATAACTGCCAGCAGGACTGGAGAGACTACAAAACCGACCGTGCCAGGGCGGCATATGATAATTTTACTTGTCTGGACGGTATGTTTGATGATAATGTTATATTACAGATTAAGAACGGACCGATGGATTTTCAGGTCAGGGAGCCTGTTTCTCCGCTATTCGGAAGCTTAAAGAATACCAATATGATTTTGGAGGTTCAGGCAGCGCAGGAGTATACCGGACAACAGAGGCATGTTTGTTACCTGATACCGATGTGGAAGGAAGTCCTGAATTTTGAAACCTATGCAGGAAAGGGACAGGCGACGATAGCCGATCTCGTATCCGGAAGAACCTATAACCAGACGAATTGCGGAATGGCAGCGGTATCCAACACCGGGGACGATTACAATTGGACCGGCCACGATCTGGCAAATGCCAATCTCTACGGTTTCGGGAGACTATGCTGGAATACAAAGCTGTCATCAGAAGGGATAGCCGAGGAATGGATAAAACAGACGCTCCCCCACGATGAGAAGGTATTCCGGGTTACTATGGAGATCCTGATGGGATCCTGGCTTACCTATGAGAAGTATACTTCTCCTCTTGGCATCGGCTGGATGGTCAATCCGAATCATCATTACGGACCGAATGTGGATGGCTATGAATATGACAAGTGGGGTACGTATCATAGGGCAGACCGCGACGGAATGGGCGTGGACCGAACCATGAAGGGTACCGGTTATACTTCCCAGTATAACGAACCGAACTTCTCAATGTATGAGAACAAGGAGACCTGTCCGGAAGAGCTTCTGCTGTTTTTCCACTATATCCGTTATGACTATATGTTGAAAACAGGAAAGACACTGATCCAGCATATTTATGATACGCACTTTGAAGGGGTGGAAGCGGTAGAGAAGATGCTGGAGAACTGGAAGAGCCTGGATGGCCTGGTTCCTGAGGATGTTTATAAGCGTGTGCTGCAACGCCTTAAAATGCAATCGGAGAGCTCTAAGGAATGGCGTGACCGGGTTAATACGTATTTCTACCGTAAATCCGGAGTGGATGATGCTGCAAAAAGGAAGATATATTATTAAATAAAAATACTCATATATTTGCTTACATTATGACCTGTTTCATAAACTGCGGTTAACATCCGGCATCCGGTTACAAGGATGTTAATCGCACAGATCTGCTTGAGATAACAATATGAAATGTTCTTGTATGTTACAAAAATATCAGGGACATAAAGTATAGTTCTTTCATAGAGGAGATAACAATAATATTTTGAAGGAGGTGTAATCGGAATACAAAAATTTCAGCTTTGTACACAACAGTTTACCGGCAAGGTATGGGAACCGATCACCCTGGGGGTTATAAACCGGTAACAGGAACGACAAAAGGTACAGCGTTGAAAAATTAAGAGGAGGTATAAGGCAAAATGGGTAATAATGGGAAAAGAGCATTTAAAATGCTCACGGCCTTAGTGCTTACGGCAGCTATGATATTGATGTCAGTAACTTCCGCATTAGCAGCAAAGGCTGAGAAAAAAGTTCCCACATTAAACGTGACTGAGAAAACCATATGCTCAGGTAAAACATTTGATTTTAATGTGGAAAATGTAACGAAGGATTCAACGGCTAAGTGGACCAGCAGCAACACTAAGGTTGCTGTTGTTGATGCGGCCAGTGGAGTAGTAAAGGGTGTGGCTAAGGGCACAACGAACATTCACTGCGTTGTAACAACTAAAGATAAGGTTACTTACAGATTGCAAGCTAAAGTCACCGTTGTTAAGCCTGCCATTAAGGTAGAAATCAACAACAAGATCACTAACCTGAAGGTGGGTGATTCCTATAACCTTAATGTGACGGTAACGCCTAAGACTTCAAATGATATCGTTACCTGGACCACCAGTGACAGAACAATTGCAGATCCGGCTTCCAATGGCGTATTTAAAGCTCAGAAGGCCGGCAAGGTTACTATTACTGCCACAGCCATAAGCGGCAGAAAAGATAGTGTTACCATTCAGGTTCTTTCTGCCGGAGAAGAGTATGTGGAGGAGCAAAAACCTGAGGATAATCAGACAACTCCGGCTCCTGAGCAGAGCAAGGCTATCGTAGAGGAATACTTCAAGACTTCTGCAGGCAAATTCCTTGGAAGAGGCAGTGCATATGTGGACCATGTCAATAAACCAGGTGCTGACGGAACGAATGGCTACATCTCCATTACTGGTCGCTCCGCTGCATGGCACGGCGCATCCATGGATATAACCAGTCTGGTAGAAACGGGCAAGACATATGAGGTAACCGGTTGGGTTATGTATACCGAAGGTGCCAATGAAGAAGTATTTAAAATTACAGAGCAGAAGAACGGAAACACCTGGCCTGCGATCACCGGTGATGTAGTGGTTAAAAAGGGTGTATGGACCAAGCTAACAGGTACCTTAACGGTTGCTGCAGACACATCGACCTGTGAAGTTTATTTTGAGACCAGTACGAATGCGACCATAAGCTTCCTCGCTGATGATTTTGTAATTATTGAGGCGAAGGGGGGTAAATAGCAATGAATAAAAAATTATTTAAAAAATTACTTGCGGCTGTTCTTTCCGCAGCTATGGTTCTGAACCTGAATGTATCCACAGCTGCTGCAGAAGACAGTGTTAAGGTTAAGAATGTATATACCAATATACAGAAAGCAACGATGGCAACAGGAACCACAAGGCAGATTACTACATACACGGAGCCGGAAAATGCAGCTAACCAGGGAATGAGATTTGCAACCTCTGACAAGAGTGTGGCAACCGTAAGTACTTCTGGTTTAGTGAAAGCAATTGCGCCCGGTACGGCAGTGATTACTGTTACTTCCAAGGATAACAGTAAGGCGACTGAGAAGGTTACCATAACCGTACTTGACAATCTGACAATTGATAAGAGCATGGTAGATGCCGATAATGAAATTATTTTAATGGATGAAACCTACGGCAATGTTTATATAGACAATTCCGTTGGCGATGCAGGCATTTATTTGTCTGAGGTAAACATTAAGAATAATCTTGTTCTTGAAAAGGGCGACTATAAGGTTTATCTGTATGAGACTACGGCGGCTTCTGTAGAAGTAAAGTCCACTTTGGATGATATTACTTCCTTTTCAACGGCAGCAGTAGAAGGCGTTCCGGGATTATTTGTATATAATAATTCTTCAGTTAATGCAGTTAACAGCGGCCTGGGCTTAAATATAAGCCAGGATGAAACCTCTGAAGTTAATACCATAACATTTAACTTTTCCGGTGATGAAGATTATGATCTCAGCCTGGAAGGCTTTACCGGTAATCTGGTTATTAACATGACAGGAGGCGGCAACATTAATCTGGGCGCTCTGGGTTGTAACATACAGAATGTTACGGTTATTGGGTCAGCCGGAGCAGGTTCTGTTCAGCTGAGTAATACCGCTGCTTCCCAGATCGGTAACATGACAGTAGGCGGAAGTGCCAATGTAAATCTTAAAGTTCCTGCCGCTACTTTAAATATAGGCAAAGATGCCAGTGGTGCTACCGTAAGCATCGGAGCAGCAGTTGCAAGCCTGAATAATAGTGGTGCTAATACAAGACTAACGGTTGGCTCAGAGATTGGAACCTTAAATTCAACCGGAAGCGGCGCAGCCGTGCAGTTACTTGAAGGCGGCACTATTAATGAAAACACTACGAATACACCAACTGTAAATATTAATACCTCGGGGACGGTTGTGCTGATACCCAGCGGCAGTACACCTGCACCGTCTACATCTTTATCCTATAATGTAGGGGATGTTATTCTATACAACACCTTTGAGGATGGTAGAATTTCCATTGTCAAGAATAATTCACCGGTGTTCGTTCTTGCTAACATAGGTAAAGACAGCAGCAAATCCCTGTTAACGGTGGGTAGAACACAGCCATACTTTACTCCCGCTATCTCTCTGGCTGCGTATGCACCCAGTGTTGCAGGAAAACATATTACGGTAAGAGTTACTGCCGATCTTATGTATGACAGCGGAAATCTGGATTCCCAGCAGTTTAAGTGCACCGTCAACGGCACATATTCACAGGTGGCGGTTACAACGGCCAACAAAGGACAATGGAGTACGCTGACAGGAACTTATAAAGTAACGGACGCAAATACCTTAATTTATTTTGAAACGGTAAGCGGAAGTACGAATACCAAGGATGATTTCTATATTGATAATGTTAAGGTTGAGATTTTTGCTGTTGAGGACAGGATATTTACAAACGGAATATCTGTTGCACCCGCCGCAGCAACTATAGGAATTGGCCAGCAGCAACAGCTTACGGCTACGGTATCGCCTGTGGGGGCAGAAAACACGGCAGTAACCTGGAGCACCAGTAATCCTTCAGTGGCCTGGGTTAACAGTTCAGGTTTAGTTACAGCAGTCGGCGGAGGCACGGCAACAATTATCGCTACTGCTGCAAATGGCACCTATAAAGCATCCAGTGTCATTACAGTAGATCCTAACATCCGCATCTATAATATTAAGCTGGATAAGAACAGCAGAATGATCACGGAAATCGGAGGCACTGTCCAGTTATCAGCAATCGCGACCATGAATCTGGTTCCGATCAATGCAAACGTCACCTGGGAATCCTCTGAAACCGAAGTTGCGACAGTTAATGCAAATGGATTGGTTACGGCTGTCAATAACGGAGAGGCTATAATTACAGCTTCCGTTGAATTGGATGAAGTAACATATTCTGCGGAATTTAAGTTAATCGTAGATACAAGCCTTGTATTATTGAATGATTTTGAAAATCTTCCTGTAGGTACCGGCTTTGGGACCATGCAATACACTTCAGGAGATATCACAGCGGTAGTAGTTGAGCAATCCGAAGTGAATAATAATCATGTAGTCAAAGTCATGCCAAAGAACTATGGTGCTTCTGCAAAATATAGCATCACCCTGCCGGAGGGTAAAACCTTGGCGGATTATTCCGGTATCGTAGTTGATGTTTTATGGGCATCAGGAGATATTGGAAGTAAGCAGCTGAGAGCAGAAGCTGGAACTACGTTAACCGGTAATTTTAACCAGACAAACAATTTAATAGGTACAGTATCTAACGGCATCGGCGGAGCGCAGACCCAGTTTACAAAACATACTATTCCGTTGTCGGGTGACCGGCTGAGTACTTTGTCAGGGACCTTTGAACTGGCAATCGGTATCCATTGCGGTGCAAGTGCCGGCGGCAATCCTACGATATATTACGTTGACAATATAGCACTTGTTAAGAAAGAACCGACCCCGATTACACGTGTAGCCTTAAACAATAAGGCAATTACCCTGAATTTGGAAGAAGAGCAAACCTTAACAGCTAAGATACTGCCGGCTGCGGCTACGACCTCCAAGGATCTGACATGGGAATCCAGCAATCTTTCTGTGGCATCTGTTGATGCAAACGGTAAGGTTACGGCAAAAGGTCCCGGAACCGCAACCATTACCGTAAGAACTAAGGTTGACGGAGTATCGGACGTAGAGCATACAGCTACGTGCATTGTAACGGTTACTTCGGTAGAGGGCATGAAGCTGAACCGGACATACGTTATCTTTACCACATTGGGTGAAACGGTTCAATTAACTTCCAATAAGCCGGATATGAGCTGGTCTTCTGACAATACGGCAGTTGCTGCAGTAGCGGCAGATGGTACGGTAACGGCAGGAGAGGACGGAAAGGCAGTTATTACCGGTACCTCAGGCAGTATGTCCAAGACCTGTACGATTGTTGTGAATTCCAAGGCAGTATTTATTGAGGATTTTGAAGATGGCATTATAGATTCCGCTTTAAGTATTGATGTAGGGACATTAACTGTGAAGAGCTATGCCGATGACCGGGTTGCCGCCCATGACGGCGACAAGAGCCTGCTGGTACAGCCGCAGGACGATGCAAACAGGCAGTACCATGGCATACAGTACGAATTTACCAATAACAGCGGATCCACAAAGAAGTACCAGATGAGCGCATTTGTAAGAGGTGCTGTTCCAGGCGATATTACAGTGATGTGCTGGAAGAATGGTCCTTCATACAATACCTATGACGACGATTCGGCGGTTGGACCTGACAACTGGGTGCTTCTTGACAGCGCAACTAATTCCGGTCCGATTGAAGTGGCACACGGTGCAACCTTCCAGGTCAGATTCAGATCAGCCACAGGAGATCCGTTCTACATTGATGATATCATGATCACGGATGTTACTCCTGAGCCTTCCGGCGAGACTCCGGTAATAGAATTTGATCCTTTTGATATTGCAACCAACAGTGCTTTCACAGGTACAGGAGATGGAAGCAATAATACAGGTTGGGTTGATTTCTATACGAATAATGATAATCTGAAAAACAAAGCATCCGCCGGAGGCATTACGGATACCAGCATCCTTAATAAATTCCTGACATGGAACGGGGTAAAGGAAGCAGTAAAGTCATTTGAGATTACCATGACATTAACAGAAGCGACATCAAAGGATATGAATAATATTGGATATAGTATCTTAGTCCAGAACCTGGTGGATGGCTCCTGGAGCGGAGGTTCTTATAAGTCATTTAATGGGAACACGGGAGTTACTTCCGTTAGCGGCTCTTCGATTACCGTGACAGAGGTGATTAATTTATCAGAGGTGGCTTGGAATTCAGTTGATACCTCAGCCGGAAAGATTGCGGTACGCTTTACCAATATTGAGACCGGTGCGAATGTAGCCGGTACAATTACCATTAAGGTAAATTCTTACAAGGAAGAGGCTTTGTTTGCTGATTTTAATGCTGCTTCCAACCAGTCATTTTCATTATCAGGAACAAACTGGAATGATGTTTATCTTAACAACACAAACTTCAGGACAAAAGCATCAGCTTCAGGTATTATTGATACGGCTCTTTTAGATAAGTTCCTGACATGGGAAGGGATAAAGGAAGTCGTGAAAGGTTTTGAAATCACCATAACCATTAACGGAGGTACGGCAGCCAGCGGCAATCTGATAGCTAACGTGTTAATACAAAATCAGAAGACAGAAGGCGGCTGGAATGGATCTTATAAACAATTTGAGCAGGATATGGGAGTTTCTTCTGTGAGTAGCCCGGTTACTGTTACAAAACAGATTCTTATTGATGATGTGGCATGGGATGCAACGGATACTGTATCTGGCAAAATATCATTACAGTTTAAAAACGCAGACGGAACTCCGGTAACAGGTACCTGGTCGATTAAGGTATTATCAAGATAAAATCGGTGATTCCAAAGCTAAAAAATAAGCAATAATATAAGAACCGCTGAAAGTGATATGCTTTCAGCGGTTCTTTGACTTAAATCTATACGGAGGATAAAAATATTCCTTGCAAAATACCCCCTTGACCGAATATACTAGTGCTATATAATTAGGTTGATAAACTATTGTTTACTTAGAACAAAGGAAAGGAAAATAGAAAGTATGGACATGACTTTACGTTGGTTCGGTCACAAGCATGACAGTGTGTCGCTGGACAAGATCAGACAGATCCCGGGAGTTACCGGTGTGGTATCCTCCCTGCATGATATCCCTGTAGGAGAGACCTGGAAGCTGGAGGATATCCTGAAATTAAAGAAAGAGGTGGAGGATGGCGGCCTGAAGCTTATCGGTATCGAGAGCGTGAATATCCATGAGGATATTAAGATCGGTCTGCCCTCCAGAGAACAATACATTGAAAATTATAAGATCTCCCTGGAGAATCTGGGGAAAGCAGATGTGCATATGGTCTGCTATAACTTCATGCCGATCTTCGACTGGACCAGAACCGATCTGGCAAAGCAGCTCCCGGATGGCTCCTATGTCCTTGCATATGATGAGAATATCATAAAGGATATCAAGCCTGAGATGATGTTTGAACGGATGGAGAAGGAAAGCGGCGGTTTTATCCTCCCCGGCTGGGAACCGAACCGCAGGGATGAGATCATGGGCCTGTTCGAGAAGTATAAGGGAGTGACGGCTGAGAAGCTGATGCAGAATCTGAAATACTTCCTGGATTCCATTATGCCCGTTTGCGAGAAATATCAGATTAAGATGGCAATTCACCCGGATGATCCGGCCTGGAGCGTATTCGGCTTGCCGAGAATTGTAACCAGTGAAAAGGCCCTGGAAGAGATCGCATCCCTGAATGATAGTATTTATAATGGCTTTACCCTTTGTTCGGGCTCTTTGGGCAGCAATCTGAAGAATAATCTTCCGGAGATTATCCGGAATCCGAAGATCAGTCCGAGAATCCATTTCGCACATTTACGTAATATGAAGTTTGAAAATGATGGTGTATTCCATGAGAGCTCCCATCTGTCCTCTGATGGTAACTTTGATATGTATGAAATCGTGAAAGCGCTTTATGATACAGGCTTTGACGGAGTCGTACGTCCTGACCATGGCAGAATGATCTGGGGTGAGCAGGCAAGACCCGGCTATGGTTTATATGACCGTGCTCTGGGCGTTGCATACCTGAACGGATTATGGGAAGCGGTCAGAAAGAGCGGGAAATAAATAATATCAGCGATTGGCAGTCAGATATTCATATTCCGATACAGGATTGGGATAATAAGACTGATAAAATACATGAATGCCCAGAAAGGTACGATAAAAATGAAATTAATAAGTTATGATTCCTCATGGAAGCAAAAGGGTTATGAGCTTCCGGAATATGATAGAGAGAAGGTCAGAAGGGATACGATGACAGCCCCGACCTGGATCCATTTCGGAGCGGGCAATATCTTTCGTGGGTTCCCGGCAGCGGGACTCCAAAAGATGCTGAATGACGGAAGCTATGATAAGGGTGTGATTGTCAGCGAAGGCTTTGACTATGAGATTATTGAGAAGGCCTATAAGCCCTTTGATGATCTCAGCCTGCTGGTGGTGCTGAAATCAAACGGCAGCATTGAGAAGAAGGTAATCGGAAGTGTGGTGGAATCCATTGTTGCGGATGCGACTGCTGCTGCCGAATGGGACCGGCTGAAGGAAATCTTCATGGCGTCTTCCCTTCAGCTGGCCAGCTTTACCATTACGGAGAAGGGGTACAGCCTGGTAGATTCAAAGGGTGAATATCTTGGCTTTGTTGTTAATGATTTTAATACCGGTACAGAGAAGCCTGCCCATATCATGGGTAAGATCACAGCGTTGATGCTTATGCGGTATCAAAAGGGTGCGGCACCGATTGCCCTGGTCAGTATGGATAACTGCTCCCATAACGGCGACAAGCTGTATGCCGCGGTGGTTGCCTATGCTGAAAACTGGGTGAAGAAGGGCTTTGCAGAAGAAGGTTTCTTAAGCTATATTAAGGATAAGAAGAAGGTAGCCTTTCCTTGGAGCATGATTGACAAGATCACGCCGAGACCGGATGATAATGTGAAAAAGATGCTTTCCGAGGATGGCTTTGAGGATACGGAATTAATCATCACCGGCAAGAACACCTATACCGCACCCTTTGTCAATGCGGAAGAGACAGAGTATCTGGTTATCGAGGATACCTTCCCCAATGGAAGGCCTCCCTTTGAGAAGGCCGGCTTCTTATTTACGGACCGGGAGACTGTGGATAAGGTTGAGAAGATGAAGGTGTGTACCTGCTTAAATCCTCTTCATACCTCATTGGCTATCTTCGGCTGTCTGCTATCCTATACGACCATCTGGGAAGAGATGAAGGATACAAAGCTGAAGGAATTAGTCAACCGCATCGGATATGTGGAGGGGATGCCGGTTGTCGTTAATCCCGGGGTACTGAATCCGCAGGACTTCATTAAGGCAGTACTGGAGCTGCGTCTTCCGAATCCGTTTATGCCGGATGCACCGCAGAGAATTGCCACCGATACCTCGCAGAAGATCCCAATCCGCTTTGGTGAGACCATCAAGGCCTATTATGAGAGCAGCACCTTAAAGGTTACGGATCTTACTTTGATTCCGCTTACCCTGGCAGGCTGGTGCAGATATCTGATGGGGATCGATGATAGTGGCAATGCATTTACTCCGAGTCCGGATCCGCTGCTTGCCGAGCTGCAGGGCTATGTCAAGGATATTAAGCTGGGGGACACCTCACTTCCGAAGGATGCTTTGAAGCCAATTCTCTCGAATAATAAGATTTTTGCTGTCAACCTGTATGAAGTCGGGCTGGGAGAGAAGATAGAGGGAATGTTCCTGGAGCTGATTGCAGGACCTGGAGCGGTGAGGGCCACCCTGCAGAAATATTTGGCATAAACTTAGATTATGCAATTATTAGGATATAAAACACAAAGCTGTTGATTGCTTCGGGCTTCCTATACGAGGAATGTAAACGTATGGGACAGGAGAATTAACAGCTTTTTTAGTATGGATATTATAATATTAGTATAAATACAATCCATAATATGGTATCATATATATATATCATATGATGAGAGGGGGATGTATTCCGATGAACAAAAGATTAATAGTATTAGGATATGTATTCATTAATCTGTTTCTTCTTATCGGCGATACCAGCCGGAACATTGCCGTCGCAGATGCAGGAACCAAGACTTCCGGCGGATTTATCCATACTTCCGGAAGTAAAATACTGGATGGCAATAACAAGGAATTTATAGCGAAGGGGATTGCCTTCGGCAATGATGTATGGAGCAACCCTTCCACGCCCCCGGTCAACCATCATACGGAAAAAAGCTATAAGTTATTAAGCAGCATGGGGTTCAACAGCATCCGCTTTTACTTAAACTATGGACTGTTCGAGGATGACAAAGCCCCATACCAATATAAACAGACCGGTTGGGACTGGTTGGACAAAAACATCGCCTGGGCTAAGAAATATAAGATAAAACTGGTCCTGAATATGCATTACCCGCAAGGCGGCTTCCAATCGAACGGTGATGGTATGGCCTTATGGACGAATAACGAGAATCAAAACAGGCTGGTTGCCTTATGGAAGGAAATCGCCCGCCGCTATAAGAATGAGCCCGTCATTATGGCCTATGATCTGTTAAATGAGCCTTATGTTGCAGAATTATCAACAGAAGCAAGAACCTTTAACCAGTGGGAAAGCCTTGCAAAACGAATTGTTTCCAATATACGAACCGTAGACAGGAACCATATGATTATTGTAGAGCGTCTGAACGCTTCAAAAAATACGGTCACAGGAAAGGCAGACTGGAATCCCGATCGGAATGGAGATATGAACTTCTTTCTGATTAAAGATAATAATATTGCATATGAGTTCCATATCTATGAGCCTATGGAATTCACCCATCAGAATGCAGGCTGGATTGAGGTGTATAAGGGAAAATACACAAAATATCCGGATGAGGATGCAGTCAAGACAATCGGAGATGTACGATGGGAGGGCTTCACGAATACGAATCCGAGGCTTCCCCAGGGTACGGCCGGATGGAAATATCTTAAGGGTAAACGGTTTAAGATAGATGACCCGGACTATCTGTTTGCACAGCCGACGTTACAGGCACGAAATACCGGTGTGGGCGGTTCGGTATGGTTTGATGATATTACGATCAAAGAATATGATGAGCAGGATAAGCTGGTACGGGAAATATATAACTATTCCTTTGATGATCTTCAGGGCTGGAGCTTATGGCAGGCAGGCATAAGTGAAGGAAGCGGCAGCTATGATCCGAAAGTAGGGAAAAAGGAAGCAGGGGCCTTAAGGATAACAGATACTACGGATGACGCCAATCTCAGCAGCTATGTGGATAGAATTAAGCTTCGTCCGGGTTACTCCTACGAAATCAGCGGATATGTTCTCACCGAGAACCTTGGGCCTTCGGCGGAGGTTCAAATCAGACTGGACTTCTATTCCTGCGATGCCGTGCATACGAGGAATAAAGCTTATCTGGAAGCAGTAATTACCCAGTATATAGAGTTCAGTAAGACAAATAATGTCTCGATCTATCTTGGAGAATTCGGTTGCATTCAATATGCCTTTCAGGAGGACCGGGGAGGAGAACGCTTTGTTGCCGATGTTATAGATATCTGCAAGGATAAGGGTATCGGCTTCAACTACCATGCATACCATGAGGAAGCCTTCGGGTTATACCAAAATTCCGCAAAAAAGCTTCCGACACAACCGAATGAATTATTAATGAATGTATTTAAAGCAAAGCTAAAAAATTGAACGATTTTACCTTATGAATCTAATGTAAATAGGATATGCTCCCATATTGTCCGTAAGTATATATGGGAAGCATATCCTGTTTATATTAATTAGTTTATATTACATCTCACAGAGAAACAGAAAACATATCAAATGGCAGCCTGGCCGATGGTATGAATCGGAAGCTTATTCATCGGAGCCTGGCAGCTATGATTCTCACAGAGGTAATAGGTGGTCCGGTCATTTAACATATGATAATCCTTGATATAGGATACTATTTTCTGCAATTCTTCTTCATTCTCCTCGGTTTTAACAATTACAACCGTATTCGGATTAAAATTTTCGGCAAGATACAGGGATAAGTCCCGGTAATCCTCCTTATAACCGGGCTCCTTATTTCGCTCCTTTGCCTGATTTATATTCAATTCCCTCTCACTGACGACGCAGACGATCTCCTTGGAAGGATAGAGGGCATTCAGGAAAGCTAATTGAGCGAAGCAGAAGCCTGCCGGATAATCTTTCACCTGCCCGGCCAGAAAGCTTAACTGCTTATGGGCATATTCCAGATACCTGGAATTGCCTGTGATATTGGCTAATTTCTGCAGCACATAACCGGCAACCGAATTACCGGAGGGGATGGCACCGTCATGTATCTCTTTCGGACGATAAAGCAGCTGCTCGGATTTGCCGGAGGTTAAGAAAAAGCCATTGTTTTCATTATCCCAGAAATAAGTGATCATCTTATCGGCAATATCAACCGCCTGCTTCAGATAGGAGACCTCGAAGGTTGCGGAATAGACCTCCAGCAAGGCCATGCAGAAGAAGGAATAGTCATCCAGATGCCCGTCAAAAGCAGAATCCTCTTCACGGTATCGGACAAACAGGTTGCCGTATTCATCCATAAGTCGGCGATTGATGAAATCAATTCCTTTTCGGGCGGTATCGGCATATTCCTGACTTTGCAATACGGTTGCTGCCCTGGCATAAGCCGAGATCATCAGGGCATTCCAGGAAGTCAGTATTTTATCATCCTTATGGAGGTCCATTCGTTTTTGTCTGTAGTTATACATATAATGGCATACCCGGTCCACCTTTTCATTCGGTGTCTCTAATTCGGCAGCATGAAGACGGTTTGGTATGGAAGCGCCTTCAAAATTACCCTCCCTGGTGATGTTATAATAATTACAGAAGAAGCCTGCATCATCATTTTGGAGCACGGAGTTTATCTCCTCGGGAGTGAACACATAATATTTTCCCTCCACACCCTCGCTGTCTGCATCTTGGGCACAATAGAAGCCGCCCTCCTTATCTGTCATTTCCCTGCGGACATAATCCAGGGTCTGTTCGGCGATGGCTCGGTATAGGGGCCTTTTCGTATATTGGTACGCATCCAGATATGCCATTGCTAACAGGGCATTATCATACAGCATCTTCTCGAAATGAGGAACCAGCCATTTGGCATCCGTGGAATATCTGGAGAAGCCATAACCGATATGGTCATAGATACCGCCCCGATACATACATTTTAATGTATTTTCCGCCATATACAGGGCCTGCTCATCCGCTTCCAGACTGGCATAGGATAGAAGGAACATCAAGTTATGAGGAAGCGGGAACTTCGGTTCATTTCCAAAGCCGCCGTAATTATGGTCATAGCTTTGCTTCAGCTGGGATACCGCCAGGTTGACAAGATCCTTGGATACACTTCCGAAATCGGATCTTCCTTCAAATTGACGTTTCATAATATTTGCAATCTGGTCGCCGGTTTGGAGCAGCTCCTCCTGCCGATTCTCCCAGTCATGGCATACCTGCCCCAGAAGATCCATAAGACCCAGCATTCCGTATCTGGTCTCCTTCGGAATATAGGTGGCGGCAAAGAAGGGCTTCTGCTCCGGAGACATCAGGATTGTAAGCGGCCAGCCTCCGTGGCCGGTTGTTGCCTGGCAGACGGTCATATATACCGTATCAATATCGGGGCGCTCTTCCTTATCTACCTTAATGCTGATAAAATGATCATTCAGAAGCCTGGCTACCTCTTCATCCTCAAAGCATTCATGGGCCATCACATGGCACCAGTGACAGGTAGAGTAGCCTATGGAGAGGAAGATAGGCTTGTTCTCTTCCTTTGCCTTTAGAAAGGCTTCCTGCCCCCACGGATACCAGTTAACGGGGTTATACATATGCTGCAGGAGATAGGGCGATTTTTCATCTGCTAATCTGTTTGGAATTCGGGTAGTGCCTTGGCCTTTATTTGTGACATGCTCGGTTGTATTCATAGAAACACTCCTTGTTGACATATTTGATTAAATAAATAGACTTATTTAATATTATGCCAATAAGGAGAGGAGATTATTTAGTTAAATATTTTTAAGACAAAGAACTTATACAACATTAAAAGATGGTGAACCAATTTATTTCGTATTATGCTTATTTTGAACGCTTACTATAAAAATTTTTTAAAATGATTTTTATAAGTTTCTTCTAATGTTTCGTTTGAGCTATCAATACAAAGTGAATTATGTGTTGTCAAATAAGAACGCATATCTTCGTACCACATATCAACCCAATTTTCTCCAGCCGTCCAGCATTCTCTGTCGATATCCCGTTTTAAGCAAACGGCTCGTTCAGGAACCAGAACACGAAAAACTGGTGTGATATTGTGCTTATTCAGTTCTTCAATATATCTTGATAATGTTTCTCGATTAATGATATAACCAACAACAACATTGTATCCCAATGCCAATAAAATAAGCATTGTATGTAGGGTTTCTGTTTGATAGTCCACAATATGTGATGGGTTACGTTTTGCAAAATAATTTTCTCTCTTTTGTATTGCATCGCCATCAATAAAAATATAGTTATGACAGCATTCGATCAATTGTCCAAGTGCTGTTTTCCCTGCTCCTGCTGTCCCAGTAATTAATAAAACCTTTTTATCGTCTTTTATACTTTCACGAACGTCTTGTAAACATATGAAAGTACCGCAAACAGAACACTTTGCATGAATTATTCTTGACTTGTTAGCCATCGGGGGTATGTCATTATTTTCGAGTTCGTGGTTATATAATAAATCTAAATTACAATTTGAACATAACAAAGTTTTTACCTCCCAATATAAATAATCTTCAGTTCACAATCGGGTACTATTGTGTACATTTAAAACAATACAGTATGTTCCCCATATTGTCTATCCTGCATTAAAATAGGGAGCAGGTATTTCGCCTACTGCTATATTGCAGTTATAACAATTTCCTTTTGTCTCTTTTGTTATACAGGATACGCCTGACTTCCATTATTTTGAACTCATCATTTTCGTCTTCAATTATAACATAGTAAATTATAAAGTTTTTCACATATATGCGATAATAAGGTTGTTTACTTTCTTTAACGGAAGAATATGCTTCAAAGCTCTCTGGATTTTTTAATCGGGTCATGATTGCTGTTTCTATGCTAAGAAGAAGATTATTAGCAGCTGGCTTATTTTTTAAATGATAGATGATGTAATCAATTATTTCAGTTAAATCATCTTCAAATAAAGACAAATATCTTAATTTATAAATCTTCTCCGCCATTAATTCTCTCCCTTAACCTTGAAAAAACTTCATCATGAGTATATCGGGTCTTATCCATAGCTGCGGCTCTATCTGCTTCGTCTAATTTAAGTTCAATATCGTCAGTTAATTCAGCATACTTTTCAAGACTCATTACTACCATAGAGCCATATCCGTTTTTAGTCAAGTAAACGGGTTCTCCCTCATGAACTAAGTTTTCTATTTCTGGAAATTTATTTCTTAGATCTGATACAGGTCGTATATTTATCACAATAATCACTCCTTATCATAATATTATCACTATATTATCATAATTATATTGTAATAAATTGTGTTGATAGTGTCAATACAAAATATATATTAATTATAGGCTTAAAGCAATTACCGTTTATTATGTACTACCAAGATATCCCTATTGGTTCCATAACCCAATATGACACCAATGACAGGTAGAGTAGCCAATGGAGAGGAAGACAGGCTTGTTCTCTTCCTTCGCCTTTAGAAAGGCTTCCTGCTCCCAGAGATACCAGTTAACAGGGTTATCATAATCAATCAGTCGCCTATTCTTATAGAATGAGCGGCTGTTTTTTGTCGGAAATTCTTTCATACTTAATGTAAAGTTAGCTTGACAATTGAGGCCAATACTGCTAAAATGAATGTAAAGTAAACTTTACGCGAATAGAGAGGAGCGTTTATGATTGAAAAATCAAATTAAAATACTTAGAGAAGAGTTTAATTTTACACAGCAATACCTGGCGGAAAAGGTTAAGGTATCAAGACAGACGATAATTTCACTGGAGAGCGGAAAGTACAATCCGTCCATTTTTTTAGCCCACAAAATTGCCGGGGTATTTCATAAGACGATAGAAGAGGTATTTATTTTTGAGGAGGATGATGATGAATAATAAAAGGATGATAAAAAAGGATATCCTATTTGCCGTTATATTTATTATAATAGGAGCAGCAGCGGGAATAACCGGGTTTATATTTGAATATCAGCAAGGGATGATGGCGGGATTAACGATAGGATTTCTGCCAACCGGAACAGGAATGCTTATCATGTACCGATATGCCATGAAAAAACCGGAGCTGATGAAGAACATTGAACTTGAAAAAGAGGAAAGAAATCAATATATTAATACAAAAGCCGGCTATCATGCATTTTGGATCACTTATTGGTATATTTTTATTGCCGTGATTCTGCATCATATTATTGAGATACCGTCTTTGACATTTCTAATTATAACCCTATGCTTCCTGCCGGTTATCTATTTCACATTGGTGATTATATTTCATAGAAAATACTGATATCAAAGCAATCCGATATATTTTCCTGAATAAATGTCGGGAAAATAAATTCACTTAAGGATATCATATACGCATGGAGGTTATCTTATGGACTGGACCAATCGAATGAATAAGGTTATTGATTATGTGGAAGAACACTTGGGAAGTGAGATCTGTGAGAACGAGATAAGCAAAATTATGGCCTGTCCTTTTGCCGTATTTCAAAGCTCATTTACACAGATCACCGGTTTGTCCTTTCGGGATTATATCCGCCGGCGCAGGCTGACTTGTGCGGCATATGACCTGCAGAATACGGATGAGAAGATCATTGATATTGCTGTGAAATATGGTTATCAATCAGCGGATGCGTTCCGGGTTGCATTCAAACGCCTGCATGGTGTCAACCCAATAACCGTAAGAAACACTCTTGTCACACTGACATTTTATTGTCGCCTGGAGTTTGAGGTTAATATTAAGGGGGTTGATAAGATGAATTATACGATTATGAGAAGAGAACCATTTAAGGTAATAGGGATCAGACGTACTACCCCTTACGGAGGCGGTACCTGGGCAATTGTAAAAGGCGGATATGATAAATACAGTGAATTATGCGGCCGGTTTTTTGATCTGGGTCTGTGTTTTGGTTTTGGCAAGGATGGAAGCAATGATTATATGTGCGGGCTCGAATGGAATCAAGAAACTGTTCCGGGGCTGGATACATATGAATATCCGGAGGCAGACTGGATCAAATTTGAGGCGAAGGGAGCATTATCGGATCAGGTATTAGCAGGAGTATGGCACCGGATTAATAATGAATTCCTGCCTCAAAGTAAATTTATAAAAAGCGGACTTCCTACGATAGAAAAGTATGTTGCCTGGGATGAAGCCCTTGATATCTGCCATGTTGAGATATGGGTACCGGTTGTAAACAAGCAATAATCAAAATATGAAATGGATGTGTGACCAAAAATTCTCCCGGATTAGTGATGTTAATTAATCCGGGGGATTTCTGCTTTTTATTGATTTTGTAATGCCTGTGGTTTGCGTAATTGAATTCAAAATAAATATAAAATGGTGATTGACATATCGGTTATTATCGTATATGATGTGTATACCATATAAATCATATATAAATAGTAGGAATAGAAAAGAAGGATAATAGAGATGAAGAATAAATATAATACCCCGAAAATAAATATTACTATGTGTTGCTGCAGATGCCGTTCCTTAAATCCGGAACTAATATGCGTATGCGAAGCTTAGGATTTTTTATTCTTGTCTGAATTGGAAGGGTAGAGTAGAATAAGTCGGCAGATGCACCGGAAGATCTGCTTTTTTTGTGCGAAAGCAAAGGGAGAGGTTATTTGGAAAAGGGGGAAGGAACTTGGATTTTGGATTTATAAAGGAAAATATACCCTTCTATTTGGAGGCCGGAGTATTAACGGTCAGAATCGCTTTTATCGGTATCGCAGCCTCTCTTATCGTTGGTTTGGCCTGCAGTTTGATCCGGTATTTTCGTATACCGGTGCTGCGTATCGTTGCAGGGATCTATGTTGAGATTTCCAGAAACACTCCGCTGCTGATACAATTGTTCTTCCTGTATTTTGGTTTGCCAAAGCTGGGAATTATGTTAAGTTCTGAGACCTGTGCCATTGTAGGCTTGGTTTTCCTGGGCGGCAGTTATATGTCAGAGGCCTTCCGCAGCGGTCTGGAAGCAATTCAGGATATCCAGATTGAAGCCGGCTTAAGTATAGGGCTGACAAAGCTCCAGGTATTCCGTTATGTATTACTGCCTCAGGCCATATCGGTTTCCGTCCCGGCGTTTGCCGCCAATTCGGTATTTCTGATTAAGGAAACCTCGGTTTTTTCTGCAGTTGCTTTGGCAGATCTAATGTATGTTGCAAAGGATCTGATCGGGATGTACTACAAAACAGACGAAGCACTCTTAATGCTGGTGGCGGCATATCTCATTATCTTATTGCCGGTGTCGATTGTTTTTACATTAGTAGAGAGGAAACTAAGATATGCAGGATTTGGGAATTAAAGTTCTGTTTCAGGGCAGGAATTTTATAAGAATTTTAGAGGGCTTATGGGTGACAGTCCGGATATCCTTAATTGCGGTAATCCTATCCATTCTGCTTGGGATCGTTCTGGGAATGATCATGACTTCGAAAAACCCCATGATAAAAGCGGTGACCAGAGCTTATCTGGAATTTGTCAGAATAATGCCGCAGCTGGTACTGTTATTTCTTGTTTATTTCGGTGTTACAAAGGCCTTCGGAATTCATCTTTCCGGTGAATTGTCGGCAGTTATTGTATTTACCCTATGGGGAACAGCAGAAATGGGGGATTTGGTCAGAGGTGCGCTCACATCAATACCGAAGCATCAGTATGAAAGCGGAAAAGCGATCGGGCTGACCGGCCGCCAGATTTATTTATACATCATTATTCCTCAGACAATCCGAAGACTGCTTCCGCTGGCAATTAACCTGGTGACAAGAATGATTAAAACAACCTCCCTGATTGTACTAATCGGAGTCGTTGAGGTGGTGAAAGTAGGGCAGCAGATCATAGAAGCCTCCCGGCTGTCGGTACCGTCGGCCGCACTTTGGATCTATGGAGTTATATTCTTCCTGTATTTTATCGTATGTTATCCGATTTCATTACTGGCAGCCAAATTAGAAAAAGCATGGAGGAATTGAGGGGATCAGCAGAATGAAGAAAAAGACAGAAACCATATTGGAAATAAAGGACCTGACAAAGAAGTATGATAACTTAGAGGTACTAAAGAAGATATCCCTGGATATCCATAAGGGCGAAGTGGTCGTAATCGTCGGACCCTCCGGCTGTGGGAAAAGCTCCCTCCTTCGATGTATTAACGGACTGGAGCAGATCCAGTCGGGAGATATTCTCCTGCAGGGAGAAAAGATTAGTAACCTGAAGAAAAATATGCACCTGGTACGGCAGAGAATTGGAATGGTATTTCAAAGCTATGATTTATTTCCGCATATGACGATATTGGATAATATTTTGTTAGGCCCGTTAAAAGCGCAGCACAGAAATAAAGCCGAGGCAGTAAAAGAAGCAGAAGAGCTGCTGACCAGAGTCGGCCTTATTGATAAGAGGGATGCATATCCAAGACAGCTTTCGGGGGGCCAGAAGCAGAGGGCAGCTATTGTACGGGCATTATGTATGCACCCGGATATTATGCTTTTTGATGAAGTCACTGCGGCACTGGATCCGGAGATGGTAAGAGAAGTCCTCGATGTTATGCTTGAGCTGGCCAGGGAAGGAAGTACTATGGTAATTGTTACACATGAGATGCAGTTCGCCCGGGCGATAGCCGACCGGATTATATTTATTGACAAAGGTGAAATCGTAGAGGAAAGCGATCCGGAGGAATTTTTTACGAATCCGAAGACGGACCGTGCCAGACAATTTCTAAATGTGTTTGAATTTGACGCGGTGAAACGTGTTGAAGATAAAATGTGACGGTAAAAAGTCACGAAGCATTCTATGTAAAATAATAAAGAAAAGGAAGAGGAGAAATTATGAAGAACACAAAAAAACTCATTACACTATTACTAATTCTTACATTTGTTGTATCTGCTTTTGCAGCATGCAAATCCGATAAAGGGACGGATGCCGAAAAAACCGGTACGAATTCAAATCAGAGTGCAAGAACATTGGAGGAAATCAAAAAGAGCGGCAAAATTGTGATCGGCGTATTCAGTGATAAGAAGCCCTTTGGTTATGTTGATGAAAACGGCGAATATCAGGGCTATGATGTTTATTTCGGTAACAGGATAGCCAAGGATTTGGGTGTCGATGTCGAGTATGTAGCAGTGGAAGCGGCAAGCCGTGTGGAATACCTGGTTACCGCAAAAGTTGATATTATTCTTGCTAATTTTACCGTGACAAAGGAACGGGCAGAGAAGGTTGATTTCGCTCTTCCTTATATGAAGGTCGCACTTGGCGTGGTATCTCCGGATAATGCAATTATTACCGAGGCTTCCCAGTTGAACGGTAAAACCTTAATTGTAAGCAAGGGTACGACGGCGGAGACTTATTTCACCGAGAACTATCCGGAGGTTAAATTATTAAAGTTTGACCAGTACAGCGAAGCATACAACGCTTTATTGGATGGACGGGGTGATGCATTCTCAACGGATAATACCGAGGTTCTTGCATGGGCAATTGAGAATAAGGGCTTTACTGTCGGCGTTGAATCCTTAGGCAGCCTTGATACGATTGCTCCCGCAGTACAAAAGGGGAATACGGAATTATTAAACTGGCTGAATGATGAGATCAAAAAATTGGGTGAGGAAAGCTTCTTCCATGCCAATTACGAGGAAACCCTGGCTCCGGTATATGGTGATGCCGCTGATCCGGACAGCTTGGTTGTGGAAGGCGGAATTGTAGAATAAGCGGAACGAGCGGAAGAATATCCGGGTTAAATATAATACCGAAAATGATATAGATTAAAAAGGCTCTTGCTTGTATTGGCAAGGGCCTTAATCATTATAGCTTTAGAACGGCAATATCCTCGCCGCCGATTACCTTACCCGTTTCTACGAAGCCCAGAGAAGCATATAAGGCTTTCGCTACAGTATTTTCCGGTTCATAGGACAGGGATATTAATGGTGCTTTTCCATGGGGGAAGGTACGGACCAGCTCAATTGCTTTTCTCATAGCTGCCTTCCCATAACCCTTTCCCTGATGTTTCTTGTCAATCATTAATCGGCATATCCAGTAAACGGCTTCGTCATAATACTCGTCGGGTAGGTTATACACAAGCAGGAGAAAGCCGACCATGGTATCCTGTTCATATAAGGCATAGGGCATAGGGATTCCATCATTTTCTGCCAATGCCAAATAGCATTCGGCCAGGCTGCAGACATTACTGGCCACAAAGCTTTTCTGATCTTCTCTTGGTTCCATATGGATACATTCTTCAAAATTATCCGAGGTTATATTTCGTAATTCGATCAAAGTATTCTCCTGTCATGAATTAATTTGTATATCTGCAATTGAAAAATTATATCATGGATGGTACACTTATTCAAGGCTTAATTTTACATAAATGTAAATTTTATACAAATGCAAAATTACTGCTTGATATTTTAGAGTATATTTAATATAATAGTAATAATTACTATTATTCTATGTTTTAGTCTCATGGATTTACTATTTCTTACATATAATTTTATAATGTTGCAGGAATGGAAGAAAGCAGGAGGGATGTGTAAATGTACAATTTATTGTTTGGCGGAGCTGCCGGTCAGGGAATTGAAACAATGGTATCCATACTTCAGAAGATTTTGAAAAATTCAGGCTATTCGGTTTTTACCGTCCGTGATTTCATGTCCCGCGTCCGCGGGGGACATAATTTTTCTTTGATCCGGTTTGGTACCGAGCCTGTGCTGTCACATAGCAATTGTCTGGATGGCATTATAGCATTAACGGAGGAAACCATAGAGCTTCACAGGGGAAATTTAAAACCGGAGGGCTTTATCCTATGCGACAGCAAACTGGCGGCAGAGGGCACCGGAATAATAAGAATGGATATGGCCGCCATTGGGAAGGAATTGGGGAACCCCAGGGTGGCCGGAAGCATAGCGGTCGGAGCTTTATTAAAGCTATTCAGCCTCCGTTTGACCGGTGCCGAGGATGTTCTGAAGAAATTTATTAAGGAGCAATATCTGGAAATTAATAAGAAAGCCCTGGAGCGCGGATATGAAATGGTTGACAACCGTTATCCCCATCTGCAGGGAAGCAGTCAGGAGGATATCATATTAACCGGCAGTCAGGCCATGGGTTTGGGAGCAATCGCAGCGGGCTTACGGTTTTACAGTGCATACCCTATGTCCCCCTCCACCGCTTTGATGGAGTATTTGGCCGATAAGAGCCTGAAAGCCGGAATTGTCGTGGAACAGGCAGAGGATGAAATTGCAGCTATCAATATGGCAATCGGGGCTTCCTTTGCCGGTGCGGCAGCTATGACAGGCACCTCCGGCGGGGGCTTCTCCCTGAAGGTGGAGGCGCTGGGTCTCTCCGGAATGGCGGAGATCCCTCTGGTAGTAGTAGATGTTCAGAGACCGGGGCCGGCAACCGGACTTCCTACGAGAACGGAACAGAGCGACCTTAAGTTCGTGGTATCGGCCTCCCAGGGAGAATTTCCGAGAATGGTGATTGCCTTAAGAAACCATACGGACGCCTTCTATCAGACTGCCCGTGCCCTCTGTCTGGCAGAGAAATATCAGCTTCCGGTAATTT
Organism: Bacillota bacterium; assembly: GCA_023423335.1. Taxonomy (GTDB): domain Bacteria; phylum Bacillota; class Clostridia; order Lachnospirales; family Lachnospiraceae; genus Mobilitalea. Next base: position 52,776 of record JAFAFU010000013.1, read on the forward strand.
TGTTAAGTGATCAGTATCTGGGTGATTCCTCCGCTACGGTAAAGCCCTATGATCGGAACCGGGTACATAGCGTTAACTCACTGAAAGCAGCGAAGGAAGCCGCAGATCAGCTAGAAGTATCCAAAATACCGGAAGTCATTTCGGAGGAGGGAGAGTACCTCAGATACCGCCTTACGGAGAATGGAATATCACCAAGACGTATTCCCGGCAGGACGAATCATTTTGTTACCGCGGACAGCGATGAGCATGATGAGTATGGACGGATTACGGAATCCGCCGAAATACGGACCCTTATGATGGATAAGAGGTTAGGCAAACTGAAATATCTGGAGCAGGAGCTGCAGGAACCGGAATTTTATGGTGCCGAGGGATATGATACTCTGCTTCTCGGGTGGGGCTCCACCGATGGCCCGATTAAGGAAGCCGTCGGGATACTGAATCAGGAGAACAAAGGCAGATATGCGGCCCTGGTATTCGGTGACCTTTATCCGCTGCCTAAGAAGCTTCTGGAAGAGAAAGCTCCTGCCGCAGACAGGATTATCAATGTGGAACAAAATGCAACCGGACAGCTGGCCCAGCTGATACGGGAACAGACGGGTATTACCTGTGATTTTAGTATTCTGAAATATGACGGGCGTCAAATCTCCGGAGAGGAGATTGCGGACAGAATCAGGAAGGGGGAATTCGCATGAGTAATTCGGCATTCTGTACCTATGAGACTGCATGGTGCCCGGGCTGCGGCAACTTCAGTATTCTGGAGAGCTTAAAAACCGCCCTGGAGGAGCTGGGAAAGGACCCCTACGAGGTTCTGATGGTGGCTGGAATTGGCCAGGCTGCGAAGCTTCCGCAATATATCAGCGCCAATGCCTTCTGCGGTTTGCATGGAAGGGCTCTGCCTGCAGCGATTGCCGCTAAGATTGCCAATGAGAAGCTGACGGTTATTGTTGATTCCGGTGACGGAGACTCCTATGGTGAGGGCGGGAATCATTTTCTCCATAACATCCGAAGGAATGTGGACATCTCCCACTTCGTCCATGATAACCAGATCTATGGGTTGACGAAGGGGCAGGCATCCCCGACCTCTTTAGAAGGGATGGTTACCGAGGTCCAGGTATACGGCAGTATGAACACTCCGCTAAATCCGGTCCTGGTGGCGGTTGCGGCCGGGGCAGGCTTTGTGGCCAGGGCTTTCAGCGGTCATAAAGAGCATCTGGTATCGATTATGAAGCAGGCAATCGAATATAGGGGCTATGCCCTGGTAGATATTCTGCAGCCCTGTATCAGCTTCAATAAACTGAACACCTTTGCTTATTATAATCAGCGGGTTTATGAGCTTACGGAGGATTATGATTTTACCGACAAGGCTTCGGCATTGCAGAAAGCCATGGAATTCGGGGATCGGATACCAATCGGTGTAATCTACCGAGAGGAGAAGCAGTCCTTTCAGCAGAAGCATCCCGTATTGAGTGCCGGTATTCCGCTCATCGACAGGGAGGAACAGCCGGATATTTACAAAAAACTGATTATGGAATTACAATAAAGGAGGAATGAACGAAATGGCTGTTAAAAATGCAATGACATCGGAATTCTTACATTCCGCTTACGGCGGAGAAAGCATGGCCCACATGAGGTATCTTCATTGGGCACAAATCGCAGAAAAGGAGGGATTCCCGAATATTGCGAAACTCTTTGAAGCAATTGCCTATGCCGAAAGTATCCATGCGGGAAACCATTTCCGTGAAATCGGAGGGGAGACCGCGGATGCTTCGGTAACAGCAGGAGCAGTCTTTGGCAATGGAAAGACTGTGGATAACCTTCAGGGCGGTATCAACGGTGAATTACATGAGGTGGAGCAGATGTATCCGGTTTATCTGAACGCAGCTGAATTCCAGAAGGAGACCGGTGCCCAGAGATCCTTCCATTTTGCTCTGGAAGCTGAGAAGCTGCATGCCGACCTGTTCGCCAGGGCCCAGGCAGCAGCCAGGGAAGGCAAGGATTTTGAACTTAAGTCCGTATATATCTGTCCGATCTGCGGACACACAATCCTTGATGAGGCCCCGGACAAGTGCCCGGTCTGCGGAGCAAAGAAGGAGATGTATAAGGAGTTCTGATACGGTCTTTGCGTGCAGATGTACCGCAGAGGAATGAGATACCCCCCAGGGTCAGAGATTTGATTAACCTGGGGGGTATCAATTTATCGCCGGAATTTTGCCGTGGTATGGTTCTGGTAAGCCAATTGGTTCGCGGCGGCCTTACCGGTATAGAGGGCACCCTGTATCCAGCCATGCTTATTGGAGATATGCTCCCCGGCGAAGAAGACGCGGTTATTATACTCCGGTTTCAGATTCTCATAGGCGAACAACGGCTTCTGGCGGGGAAGGTTCAGGGCGAAGGCACCCAGGGAATCCGGTTCCGTGTTCCAGTGAACCGCTTGATAGCGCTCCACAATGGAATTTAAAAATCCTCTCGGTAAACCATGGACCTCCTCGACGTTTTGGCGAATTACCTCATATTGTCGGGCAATGTCCAGGCCTCCGAGTCTTACGGCATTCTGCGCCATATTGTAGGATGCCACCAGAACGCCGGGTTCCTTCGGGGAGCAGGTTCCCTGCATCAGGCATAGATTATGATCCGAAGGATAGATAATGGATTGTATCGGCAGGTCGGTAAAGGAGATTCCTCCGATGATATTCCCATAATCCGCATCCCTCTCCCAGAAACGGCGGTTACAGAAGAATAAGGCTTTTAAGGCATCGGCATAGTTCTGTTCCAGTATAGCCTGCATCCTCATATTGCTGAAATACGGCTTAATTTCGACCAATCTTAAACAGGAATAGGGAATGGCACATATCACATAATCAAAAATATCTGCATTGATCTTCGTTTCATTTTCTACTTTATATCTGAGTACTACCTTATTCCGGTAATCCGATTGATAAATCCCGGTTACATAGTGACCCGGTTTAAAGGCCACAGTTCCCAGTTTTGCAGGTGTTTTACCGTATTGAGGGGGATCGTCTAAAAAGAAACTCTGATAGAAGGCGTAGGGCAGATTAACATTACCGCCCTCTATCCGGTAGGTATTCCGGTAATCAAAGCTATACTCCTCCTGGGCAAACTCCTCGTAGCTGCTCTGCAACAGGAGACCGCTTGCGGGGTCGACCCCGGAAATCAAATTGATTGCACCTTGGCTTAAACCCAGAGCCTCATAATTATCTCTCAGGCTCATATTCATCAGGGGCAGTATCTCGGGAGAGTATTCGGGCAGAATCTGGAGCAGCTCGGAACGGATACTGGGAGGAAGGGTAACGAAGGCATGCTCCAGAGCATAGGAGCTCAGCTCTGACCAGGGAGTAGCCCGTTCCTGTGGTGTCAGGTCATATTTAGGGTAAAGGAATTTCTCCACAGAATCTGTGGTCCTCAGACGGGTGTTATGTACATAGAGAAAGTTATTACGTTGTGGTGAAGTCATAGAAAGGGTATCCAGACCAAACAGATTGATATAGTGCCAGGCCGTCTCGTGGGATACCGGAATTCTCATGGCTCCGAACTCACCGTAATAATTTCCGTCCGGATCAAAATAGCAGGTAAACACCCTTCCGCCGATCCGGCTGACATTTGCATCGAGAATCGTGATATCCGCACCCAGCTTGCGGAGTTCAAAGGCTGCTGTCATACCGGCCAGACCACCGCCGATAATCCCGATCTTTGTTCCCTTAAGCTCTCCCGGCTCACCGTAAGCTGTGATATCCGGAGGCGGACTAAGAGATTGAAGGATATAGTCATAATCCTCCGGTCTTCCGGCACCCTCCAAAGCCATCCTCAGCATCTCATGCCGCTGTTCATCTGTAGGACTCATTACTTGGTTCAAGGGAATTTGCATGAATCTACCTCTGATATTTGTTACAGTAGATATATATTGCGGAATGCGCCAGAATATAACAAAAAGGACCAAGCCATCGTTATAAATCTACATAACAGATACAGATTGTACATAATATGACAACCCTAAAGATATTTAAGGAATGAAGATAATGGAGCAAGTAATGCAAAAGATACAAGAGGCTCCATATACTTTCCATAATACACTGTTCGAGGAACAGATCAAGATATGTCCCTCATCTGTGTGTGGGAAAGTATATGGAGCCTTTTGTATCTATACGAAACTTAAAAATCAATAGCCCATCGTTTTATGTTCGTATATTAATAATAGTAATAATATTTATTAAAATTAATAAATTGTCTATTGTCGAATTATTGGGTAAGATTACGTTGTGTAACAATTCGTTATAATTATAACCATGAGAAAAGTGGGTATCGTGATGCAGCTTTTGAAAGACAGAATCGTGAAGGACGGGAAAATCCGGCCGGGCAATGTATTAAAGGTGGACAGCTTTTTAAATCATCAGATGGATATTGAGTTATTCGGTGAGATCGGGAAGGAATTTAAAAGACGCTTTGCGGATTGTGAGGTCACAAAGATACTGACCATCGAAGCCTCCGGAATAGGGATTGCCTGCATAGCGGCCAGGTATTTTAAGGTTCCGGTTCTGTTCGCCAAGAAAACACAGACCAAGAATATCGCCGGAGATGTTTACACCTGCAAGGTGGAATCCTTTACCCATGGCAGAGTATACGATATCATTGTTTCGAAGCAGTTTTTAAGAGCAGAGGATAAGATATTGATCATTGACGATTTTCTGGCTAACGGCAGTGCGTTGCTGGGATTGGCCGAGCTTGTGAAAGCTGCGGGAGCTACCCTGGCAGGGGCCGGAATCGTGATTGAGAAGGGCTTCCAGGAAGGGGGCAGTCTGGTAAGGAGCAAAGGAGTCCGGGTGGAATCCCTGGCCATTATCGACGCTATGAGTGAGGAAGACGGAATTACATTCCGGGATTAGATTTACATAGGGCTTCCTAGGCAGCCTTGTAAATAAATATTGTTGGGGAAAAGCTCTCCGGATCTAAAGGAGTCGGCTCCATTCAAAATCGAGGAGGAGAAATCATGTTTAAGGCAAGAAAGTTATGGTCACTCGCTTTATTGGCAGTGATGGTACTTGCACTCAGTGCATGCGGCAAAAAGGACGAGGCAAAGGATGAGGAAAAAAAGAGCACAGAGGTAAATGGTGAAGTAAAAGAAGATACTGAGGCAGGTCCCGGCAAAACAGCGATTGCAAAAGAGGACTTTAAGGTTGGCGTGATTCATATCGGTAACCCTGCAGAAGGCGCTGGCTATACTTATGCTCACGATCAGGGCATTGTTGCCATGCAGGAAGCACTTGGCCTTACAGATGCTCAGGTAATCCGTAAGAATAACGTGAATGATACCGATGCTGTTGCAATCAGAACCGCTATGGAAGAGTGTATCGAAGAAGGCGCTGATATTATATTTGGTACCAGCTGGGGCTACATGGATACCATGGAGCAACTGTCGGCAGAGCATCCTGGGGTTATCTTCTCCCATGGTTCCGGATATAAGAGCAATGCTACGAACTTTAATAATTATTTTGGCCGTATCTATCAGGCCCGTTACCTGGCAGGTATCGCAGCCGGATTAAAGACGGAGTCCGATATGATCGGTTATGTCGCAGCCATGGGAATTGATAATTCCGAGGTTACCGGCGGCATCAATGCATTTGCTATGGGTGTTGAATCAGTGAATCCCGATGCAAAGGTTTATGTTAAGGTGACCAATACCTGGCTGGATCCTACCTTAGAGGGACAGGCTGCAGAAGCATTACTGGATCTGGGCTGTGATGTTATCGCACAGCATGCGGATACCACAGCTCCTCAGATGGCGGCACAGGCCAGAGGCGCTTTCGGTTGTGGTTATAACTCCGATATGACGAAGGATGCTCCCCAGGGACATCTGACTGCTCCGATCTGGAACTGGGGTGTATATTACACCAAGGCTGCAAAGGCTGTTCTGGAAGGCACCTGGACCAACGAGAATTATTTTGGCGGTATGGATGACGGCCTTGTGGATGTTTCTCCGCTGTCCGAAAATTGTGCGGAGGGTACCGAGGAAGCCATTGAGGCGGCCAGAAAGAAGATTGTTGACGGCTATAAGATTTTTGAAGGCTCCTTATTTGACAATGCCGGTAATGAGGTATGCAAGGAAGGCGAATTCCTTTCTGACGGGGATATCACAGGGGCTATGAACTGGTATTATAAGAACGTTGAAGTAAAGTAATAAGGTGAAATAGCAACAAATGAATATTAATCAGATTGCATGCTTTCAATTATAAAATTAGGCTGGTGGCATTGTGGAAAATAAAATGAATGAAACTATGGCAATCGAACTGAAACAGATTACAAAGACATTTGGGTCGGTTGTGGCGAACAACAGAATAGACCTTTCCGTAAAGCAGGGCGAGATTCTCGCCCTGCTTGGGGAAAACGGATCGGGGAAAACTACATTGATGAACATGCTATCGGGTATTTATAAGCCGGACAGCGGTTCTATTTTTATTGACGGACAGCCGGTAACGATTAATTCCCCTGAGGATGCCATCCGGCTGGGTGTCGGTATGATTCATCAGCATTTTAAGCTGGTAGAAGCTCTTTCGGCGACGGATAATATCATTCTTGGCTCAAGGAACAGAGGTATCTTCCTCCAGAAATCCAGGTCCGGTAAAATTAAGGAAATCAGCAGCCGTTTTGGCCTGGAAATTGACCCGGAGAAGTTCGTTTACCAGATGTCAGTCAGTGAGAAGCAGACCGTTGAAATTATCAAAGTGCTGTACCGCAAGGCTGATATTTTAATTTTGGACGAGCCTACCGCAGTTCTGACACCCCAGGAAACCAGAAAGCTGTTTGAAATCCTGCGGCGTATGAAGCAGGAGGGCTGTGCCGTCATTATCATCACCCATAAACTGAACGAGGTACTGGAGATCAGCGACCGTGTCACAATTCTCAGAAAAGGGGAAAGTGTTGCTACGGTAACGACTGCTAAGACGAATGCCCAGGAGCTGACAGAGCTTATGGTGGGCAGGCCGGTGGAGCTTTCCATCGACCATCCGGATACCTTTTTCGAGGAGAACCTCTTAGAGATCCATCATCTTACGGTCGGCAACGAGGATGGTGTGGATATGGTCAAGGATATCAGCTTTGATCTGAACCGCGGTGAGATCCTTGGTGTGGCCGGCGTAGCCGGCAGCGGCCAGAAGGAGCTCTGTGAAGCGCTGGCAGGACTTCTGCCTGTAAAAAAGGGCGCTGTACTTTATAAGAACGAAAATATCATCGGGAAGACACCGAATGAAATCATAAAGATGGGCATCAGCATGAGCTTTATCCCGGAGGATCGTCTTGGCATGGGCCTGGCGGCCTCTATGGGTATTGTCGATAATATGCTGCTGAAATCCTATCATGAAGGGGAGGGTCCCTTTGTCAGTAAAAAAGGGGCAAGGGAACTGGCAAAGCGTATCGTGAAGCAGCTGGATATCGTTACGCCGGGTATTGATACACCGGTCAGAAGACTCTCCGGCGGGAATGTACAGAAGGTACTGCTTGGCCGGGAAATTGAATCGCAGCCCAATGTATTGATTACAGCCTATGCCGTCCGCGGTCTGGACATCAATTCCTCCTATACGATTTATGACGCCTTGAATGAACAGAAGCTAAAGGGTGTTGGGGTTCTCTTTATCGGAGAGGATCTGGATGTAATGCTGGAGCTTTGTGACCGTATCCTGGTGCTCTGCCATGGAAGAGTTACAGGGATCGTAAAAACCGGCGAGGCCACGAAGGAACAGCTGGGACTGCTTATGACCGATGCGTCGGATCGAATCGGAGGTGCCAGATGACAGAACAGAGAATAAGAATGAAACAGGAGCCTTTGATCCGAATTGTCAAAAAAACGGAGCCCTCCGTAGGGAAAACCATTGCGCTGTCCATCTTTGCCGTATTTGCCGCGATTCTGGCAGGAGGGATCTTTATCCTGGCTATCGGGCAGAATCCCTTCGCGATCTATGCCTCGATTGTCAAAGGTGCCTGGAGATCGGAGCTGGCAGCGAAGGGTACGATAAAGATAGCGATTCCACTCCTTATCGCCGCCCTTGGCATTACCCCGGCCTTCCAGATGAAGTTCTGGAACATCGGAGCAGAGGGACAGATCATTATGGGCGGAATTTTTGCCACCTATTTTGCCCTGCATTTTGATCATCTTCCCCATGGACTTTTGTTGGTGCTGATGTTTGCCGCAGGAATGATCGGCGGCGGACTCTGGGGACTGATTCCGGCTTATTTTAAAACCAGGTTTGGAACAAATGAGACCCTGTTTACGCTGATGCTGAATTACATCGCATTATATATGATTAAGTTTTTTGTTGAGGGTCCCTGGCGTGATCCCACCTCTTCCGGCTTTCCCAAGATAGCAACCTTCAAGGAGAATGCGAGATTGGACCAGATTTTTGGTGTCCATGCAGGCTGGCTGATTGGTTTGATTCTTGTAATCCTGCTGTTTGTCTATCTGAAGTTTACAAAGCAGGGCTATGAAATTAATGTGGTTGGTGAGAGCATTAACACCGCCCGCTACGCAGGAATGAATGTGAAGAAGATTATTCTCCGTACCATGTTTTTAAGCGGAGCAATCTGCGGCATCGCAGGTATGACCCAGGTTACCGGGGCAGCCTATACCCTGGGGGAAGGCGTTGCCGGCGGTGTCGGCTTTACGGCCATCACGGTTGCGTGGCTCTCAAAATTAAACCCTGTGGTAATCCTGGTAGTAACGGTTGGCTTCAGTATGCTGGAAAAGGGCTGTTCCGTTATGCAGAGTACCTTCGGATTGTCTTCTGCGGTATCCGGAATCCTTCAGGGAATTATCCTTTTCTTCATTTTGGGCTTTGATTTCTTCAACCATTACCGTTTTGCCTTTCGGAAGGGAGGGATTAAGAAATGATCCTCAATTTCTTATTTGCAGCGATTAAGGCGGGGACTCCTTTGCTCTTCGGAACAACCGGAGAGATTATGACGCAGCGGTCCGGCAACCTGAATCTGGGTGTCGAAGGTATGATGTTCATGGGAGCCTTCATGGGTTTTTATACAGGCTACCATACCGGCAGTCTGCCCCTGGCGCTCCTGGCCGCCTTTGTAATCGGAGTATTCGGCGCCCTGATTTATGCATTTGTTACGGTTACCTTGATGGCGAACCAGAATGTAGCCGGTCTTACTCTGACGATCTTCGGTACCGGAGTAGCCAAATTCTTCGGCGAGATTATGATCAAAAACGCCGGAGGCTCTCCGAAGCTTTCCACAGAGTTCATGGCCTCCGTAGCAGAGAAGCCGATCCCCGTCCTGGGGAATATCCCCGTAGCAGGAAAGCTGCTCTTCTCCCATAATCCGCTGGTATATCTGTCGATCGTGATCGCTGTGATCTGCAGCGTCTATATCATGAGGACAAGGGCAGGCTTAAATATGAGGGCCGTCGGTGAGAATCCCGCGGCTGCGGACGCCGCAGGTATCCGGGTAACTTTGGTGAAATATACCCATATCCTGCTCGGAGGCGGTATCTGCGGGCTGGGGGGAGCCTATTTATCACTGATTAACGGAGGCGGAGTATGGAATAACAGCTCCGCAGTCAATGGACAGGGCTGGATTGCGGTAGCTTTAGTTATCTTTGCAAGCTGGAGTCCTGTCAAGGCGATTTTCGGCTCCCTGGTCTTCGGTGCCTTCAGCGTACTCCAGTTTTATATGCCGAAGGATATCATTCAGATTCCAAACGCTTTCTATGTCATGCTCCCCTTTGTGATTACGATTATTGTTCTGGTAATCACCTCGATGAAAAAATCCGGGAAGGGTTCCCAGCCGGCAGGCTGCGGAGTTAATTATTTCCGGGAGGAACGATAAAAGTTAATATTTGTGCACTCCATTTGCGGACGATTTGTGCGGTGGAGTGCATTTTTATACAATTGGGGAAAAGCCGGTAAAGCAAAAAAATATATAATTGCATAAATATGGTTTTTTGTGATAACATCACAGAAGCCTCCTACGTATCGTGATATAGTAAGGATATAACAAAGCAATCAGATAAGAGGTTAATGACCAGCACGAAGGACCGGAGCAGATCACGGTGATTATAAATTTATCATGTATGAGGAGGAATTTGTATGGCGGCAATCAAAATTACCAAGAATAATTTCAAAAAAGAGGTATTGGAGTCGAAGGAACCGGTATTGCTTGATTTCTGGGCGAGCTGGTGCGGTCCCTGCCGTATGGTGGCACCGACCGTGGAGGAAATTGCCGACGAGGTAATCGGCACAGCCAAGGTTGGCAAAGTCAATGTGGATGAGGAGTCGGAGCTGGCGGAGATGTTCCGGGTAATGAGCATCCCGACTTTGATGGTTATGAAGGAAGGGAAGGTATCTGCAACAGCGGTTGGGGTCAAACCGAAAAAAGACATCTTGAGAATGTTGGAAATTTAGGTTATAATGGAAGAGGCGGGTATATTCTTTGAGAATGAAATATACCGGTAAGCATATATTATACCTATTGATGATAACAGGTCCCGGGCTTGTTATAACAACAGAATTGAAAGGAGAGATGTCTGTGCAGAAGGATGTTAAGTTTTACAGATGTAAGCATTGCGGCAATATAATAACAAAGTTTAATGATTCAGGAGTCAAAGTTGTTTGCTGCGGTGAGGAGATGGAGGATTTGGTTGCCAACACAGTGGATGCTTCCAAAGAAAAGCACGTACCCGCTGTTTCCGTAGCAGGGAATATCGTAAAGGTAGAGGTTGGCAGCATAGCTCATCCGATGGAAGAGAAGCACTATATCATGTGGATATATCTGCTGACCAAACAGGGTGGACAGATCAAATACCTGACTCCGGGTGAAGAGCCGAAAGCAGTATTCGCTCTTGAGGAAGACAGCCTGGTTGCCGTATATGAATATTGCAATATCCATGGGCTCTGGAAGACAGAAGTCTAGTGTAACAGATATAACATAACATGCATGCAGTACCGTAAATAATCCTTACAGGTATATCGCCACAGATAAGCCTGATGGAGCTACGGTACCTGCATGCTATTTTGTATATAATGAAAAATGTCATGCTTTGCAAGATCGGAGTGAGCAAAATGGAATATAAGGACAATAAGGGCTACTTTGCTGAAACGCTGGGCTTCTGGAAGGATCTGACGGAGACCCAGAAGAACACACTGCTACAATCCATTGTGAAAAAACAGTTTACCTGCGGGGAATCGATGCGGAGCAGCTCGGATAACTGTTCCGGTCTTTTCCTGATCCAAAGCGGACAGGTGAGAGCTTATATCATATCGGAGGGTGGGAAAGAAATAACCCTGTACCGGTTGTTTGACAGGGATGTCTGTATCTTCTCGGCTTCCTGTATCATGAAGAATATTGCCTTTGATATTTATATTGAAGTGGAGAAGGAGACGACGGCCTTCTTAATTCCTATCGGAATTTTTAAGAAGCTTTCGGAGGAATCCCTGGCGGTAATGGCATTTACGAACCAGCTGATGGCCTCCCGCTTCACGGAGGTCATGTGGATTATGGAACAGGCGTTATTTATGAGCTTTGATAAGCGTCTGGCGAATTTTCTTCTGGAACAGTCTAATATCGAGGAATCGGACAGTCTTTGGATTACCCATGAAAAGATAGCGAATCACCTGGGTACTGCCAGGGAGGTTGTGACCCGGATGTTACATTATTTTCAGAATGAGGGAATGGTCACTTTAAAAAGAGGAGGCATTATAATCAGTAACCATAAGAAGCTGGAACAGTTGAATTCCTGAGGTGATTATGCTAAACTGGTATGGAATTTGATTCCAAGCATATAGGGAGAGCAGTAAATTTATGCCTGCGGCCCAAAGTTTGCAGGCTTTAATGAAAGGCATGGTTATTATATGAAGATATTACTAAAGCATATCCTGCGGAATATCCGGCAGTATAAGTTCCGCAGTACCCTGATCATATTTTCCCTGGCGGTTTCCACCATGGTAATGTTCTTAAATCTGACGATTAAGGATGATATCACGACGAAATATACCTCGGTACTTTTGGGGGCATACCAGCATTATGATCTGTCTGTTTTCAGCAATCATTATGATACCGACGGGTATTTTGATTTAAAGGATCTCAATTTGTCCATGACAGAGGCGGAGAATATCATGTACAACGTCAACGCGTACGGGATATATGATAATGACGGCCAAAGCCTTACTGTTGTCCTGAGGGGCTGCGACCGTAAACAGCTACAGGAGACACAGCTATGTGAGCTGGAAGAGAAAAGTCCCGATTTTGATCTGAATAATCCCACCCAAATTATCATCAGCCGGAGAACAGCAGATAAGTTTGACTGGAAGCTGGGGGATTTAATCCGGATATTCACCAATGAGGGGGAGACCGTCTTAAGCATTGCCGGTGTGGCAAAAACCTCCGGTTTGTTTCTGATAGAATATGACGATATCAATATGTTTACTACGGTGGATTATGCACAGCGGCTGTCCGACCGGGAGGGCAAGCTCCAGTCCGTATATCTTGACCTTCCGGAGAAGGCGGACCCAGAGGCGGTACAACAAAGCATCCTAGATTCCAATGAGCACTTCGAGGTCAGGATATTAGTAAATAAGGAAGCAATCAGCAGCGGATTAACCACGATCAATCAGCTGCTGAATATCATACTGGCCATGGTGATCGGACTTAATTTGTATATCATAGCCTCCTTGATAAAGTTAATGATGGCGACCAGGATGCCGGTCGTCGGAACCTTCCGCAGTGTCGGGGCAACGAAGGGAAAGATGAATTTCATCCTGATTCTGGAAAATGCCGTATTCGGTCTGATCGGTTCCGGTCTGGGAATTGTGTTTGGGATTTTGCTTCGGAAACCGATGTCCGGCATCTTTCTCAACGCAGGGGATGCTTTTCAATTCCTGGAGGTAAAGCTGGAATATAAGCCGTCCTATTTTGTGTATTCGATTCTGTTCTCCATCGGGCTGCAGGTTATCATTTCCCTGTCCTCAATTTTAAAAGCAAGCAGGAGATCAATTAAGGACAATATCTTTAATACCCTGAGTACCATGCCCGGACTGTCCTTAAGAAAAACCATCCTGGGAGTGGTTTTGTTTGCGGCTTCCGTGGTATTGTATTTTATTAATACAAAGTATGTCTTCTATCTTGCGTTGCCGTCCCTGCTGCTGGCACTTGCGGGAACCGTGTTTATGACTCCGTTACTGACAAAGCTCATAACCGGACCTTTGGCTGCCCTCTCGGGAAGATTATTCGGAGGACCTGCCGGGCTGGGGATGAAAGCAGTCTCCGCCAGTAAGACGATCCGGTCCAGCATCACCTTAATCACCGTGGGCCTATCCCTGGTCATCACGGTATATGCGGCAACAAACTCCTTTAATGAGATTTTCCGCAGCTTTGCCAAATATTCGGAGTATGATATCAGTATCTCCTGGCTGAGCAAGGAGGAGGGGGAATACCGGTTTATTGAAGAGCTTGACGGGGTTGAACAGATCGGGTTCAACTACAACAGCTATATCGGGGGGCCCATCAACGGGAAGGATGCCTTCTACCATATCCTGGGAACGGATGAATTCGATTCCGGCATTAAAGGGAATCAGGAGCAGCTATCAAAGCTGTCAGAGGATGAGATACTGGTGGATGAGTATTATGCCAGGGTACATGATTATAAGATCGGGGATAAGCTTAATCTGGAGATTGATGTTTTCGAGAACGGATCAGGCACCTATAAGGTGGCAGGGTTCATGGATGCAACCTATTATTCAACCCAACGGAACGTTATAATCATGAAGGAAGCCGAGTATAAGAAGGTATTCGGAAATATACCTTCCTCTATTGAAGTATATACGGACCGGGATGCGGATGAAATAAAAAACCTTCTGATGAGGGAAATGGCCGGATCCGGGGTATACATAGAGACTTTGGAAGAGGATATGGCTCAGCAAAAGAGCAGCAACCAGTCCGTCATCAATATGGCCACCGGCATTCTTGGATTATCGATCATCCTTGCGGTATGTGGCCTGTTAAATAACCAGATGATTGGTTTCATTCAGAGGAAAAGAGAATATGCAGTGCTGTATTCCATATCCATGAGCCGAGCCCAATTAAGAAAGATGATTTTCTTTGAGACACTTGGCACCTTTCTGACAGGGGGTATCTTTGCAGCGGGTCTAAGCTGGTGGCTGATTAAGCTGCTTTACGTTGTATTGATGGGTATTGGCATGGGATATCCATTGGAGCTCGGGGCAGAAAAGCTTCTGCAGCTGCTGGGTGTTGTATTCGTTTTACTATTAACCACATCGGTTTCGCCGATGCGTAAAATCAGTAAGCTGAGAGTCATCGAAGAGATCAAATATGAATAATGCCCATAAAATGGCATAGAGAAACCCGCAAAGCGTGTTTCTTCCGGGTTTCGTATTTTATCGCCGCATAGGCGGCGGAATGGAGGTATATATGGAACAGATCATACGTGTTGATAACTTATATAAATCTTTCGGGGAAGGGGACAGTCTCGTTGAAGTTCTGAAGGGGATCAGCTTTGGCGTTGAGAAAGGAGAATTCATCTCCATCATGGGGGCCTCCGGCTGCGGTAAAAGCACCCTGCTGTATTTGCTGGGGGCTCTGGATGCACCGGATAAGGGAACAGTCCATATCCATGACAAAGATGTGAATAAGCTGAAGGACAAGGAGAAGAGCCGGATCCGACGCTCCGAAATCGGATTCGTATTCCAGTTCTATAATCTGGTCCAGAATCTGACGGTGGAGGAGAATATCCTTCTTCCGCTGATTATGGACGGAAAAAAGCCCTCTTCCTATGAGAAGGAGTTAAAGGATATTCTGGAGATTGTCGGGCTTACCGATAAACGTAAGGTAATTCCCAGTAAGCTCTCCGGCGGGCAGCAGCAGAGAGTGGCCATCGCCAGATCCGTAATTGCCTCACCGGATATTATATTGGCGGACGAGCCTACCGGGAACCTGGACAGCAAGTCCGGAACGGAGATTATGGATTTATTTAAACGGATTAACGAAGAGAAGAAGATAACCATATTACAGGTAACCCACTCCGGAGAGGCTGCGGATTACGGACGCAGGATAATCCACTTGAAGGACGGCAGGATTGAACGTGACCAGAAGGAAGAAATATAAGATAAATTGGAACAAAACAAGGTTTCTATGTTATAATGGGGGTACATATCCAGGAAGGATCATAAGAATCCGTATACCGGAGCTTTCTGTCAGCCTATTTACGGAAGTGTGACCCGGTTACGAAGGAACAAGGTATGATGATGAAAATCGATTTACACAAGGTAAATTAATGCCTGCGGCCGAAAAGTCTGCAGGCCAAGAGGAGGCAGGTTTTGATGAGATTGACATTTTTGGGTGCAACACACGAGGTGACAGGAAGCTGTTTCTATCTGGAAGCTTGCGGCAAGCATATCTTGATTGACTGCGGCATGGAACAGGGAAGGGATGCCTTTGAAAACCAGGAAATCCCCATACCTTCCGCGCAGATGGATGCCGTATTATTGACCCATGCCCATATGGATCATTCAGGCAAGCTTCCGATGCTATACAACGAAGGCTTTCGGGGAGCCATACATTCTACCGGCGCAACCGCGGCACTCTGTGATATCATGCTCCGTGACAGTGCTCACATCCAGATGGCGGAAGCGGAATGGAGAAATCGTAAAGGGAAACGTTCCGGAGATAAGGAGTTTACGCCAATTTATAATATGGAGGATGCGTTGGCTACGATCCGGCTGTTCACACCCCATGATTATGGGAAGCGTTTTACCCTGTTTGAGGGAATTGATGTCCGTTTTACAGATGTAGGCCATCTGCTTGGTTCAGCCAGTATCGAACTCTGGATTACGGAGGAGGGAATTACAAAGAAGCTGGTGTTCTCGGGAGATATCGGTAATCTGAACCAGCCTTTGATTAATGACCCTCAATATATACAGGAGGCAGATTATGTGGTCATGGAATCCACCTACGGCGACCGTAACCATGCGGAGGTTCCCGATTATGTCAGTGAACTCAGTGAGGTGATACAGACTACCTTAGACCGTGGAGGTAACGTCGTCATTCCGTCCTTTGCGATCGGCAGAACTCAGGTATTATTATATTTTATCCGGAAAATCAAGGAAGACCGCCTGGTAAAAGGCCATGGGGATTTCAAGGTTTATGTGGACAGCCCTCTGGCAATTGAAGCGACCCAGATTTATGAGAAAAATATGAACGGGTACTTTGACAAGGAAGCGATGGGACTGATCAACAAGGGTATCAATCCCATTAAATTCCCGGGACTTAGGACCTCTATTACCTCGGACGAATCAAAGGCGATTAATTTTGATGACGAACCGAAGGTGATCATCTCTGCGGCGGGTATGTGTGATGCGGGAAGAATACGCCACCACTTAAAGCATAATTTATGGAGACCGGAAAGTACCATATTGTTTGTGGGATATCAGTCCGTCGGAACGCTTGGGCGGATCCTCCAGGATGGCGCCAAAGAGGTCAAGCTGTTCGGTGAAATCATCAATGTCAGTGCCGAGATCAAAAAATTAGCCGGATTCAGCGGCCATGCGGATCGGAATGGACTGCTTGCATGGCTGCAGGCCTTTGAGAAAAAGCCCCAGCGGGTTTTTGTGGTCCATGGAGATGATCAGGTCTGCGAGCTGTTTACCGCTCATCTCAGGGATGAGCTGGGCTACAATGCAACAGCACCTTACAGTGGGACCGTCTATGATCTTGCAAGTAATCTCTGTGTGAACGAGGGCAAAGCTATTCCTGTGGAGAAGAAAGAAGAGCGGTATGGGAAGGTTGATTCTGTCTTTGAACGTCTGGTTAGCGCAGGGAAACGCCTGGTTGCCGTTATCCAGCGTAACAAGGGCGGAGCGAATAAGGATATAGCCAAATTTGCTGATCAGATTAATTCGCTTTGTGATAAATGGGACCGATAAGGTTAAATATAGAATAGTATAGGAAGCAGATATTTAAGAGAGGTGACCTGCATTGAAAAAATTGAATGAAAAGTCCGGGAAGATGACCTTAACGATACGGGCTGTGGCCGGGGCTTATCTGCTGTATACCGCTTTCGGCCTGTATACTGATTGGGAAGAGGTGAAGCCGGGGCAGGAAATTTTAATAGGAGCAGCAATTGCAGTATTCGTAATATTTGGAGCTACCATATGTCTGTTCTCTGCCAGAGACCTGTATCGTATTAGCAGGAATAAGGATAATAGCGAGAAAGATGAACGGCAGGAGTCAGGGCAGAAAGAGGAGACTCAGGGGGAGAATCTGTCTGAGGATAACGACTCTGAGCATGAGAATTAATAGATGAGCCGCATCCCGGAAGGGGTGAATTTCTTCGGGACAGGTTCAAAAGGAGTGTTTTTATGGACAATAAAGGATTATTCTCGCAGGTATACGACATCGTTGCCAAGGTGCCGCCGGGATCGGTGATAACCTACGGAATGATTGCGCAAATGCTGGGCAGGCCGAGGGGTGCCAGACTCGTGGGCTATGCAATGCACAGTGTACCCTTTGAACGCAATCTTCCGTGTCATAGAGTAGTGAACCGCACAGGAAGCATGGCACCCGGGAATATTTTCGGCGGAGAGGAAAATCAGCGCCGGATTCTGATGGAGGAGGGAGTAACCTTCCTGGAAAATGGCTGTATCGACATGGAAAAGCATTCCTTACGGCCACTCAACCGACAGCTTCCATGAAACAACCGGACCGGCAAAAATATATAACGAAATAGCTGTTTGAATTTTTAAAGTTACCTTATTCCAATATCTTCAACCTGAAATACGGAATGATTACCGGGAGGAAAGCTGCCTGTCACGGCGCCCTTCGGACAGGCTGCGGCGCCAATTTCGAAATGCGCCTTGGCAATTCCCAGATCTGTCATACGGTAAAGCCCGGGATCTTTGACGAAAAGGGTTACTTTTCCGGAACGGTACTCTGCATGGACCGGCTGGGCATTTACGGCAGAGGGGGCTCTCCTTACAGCCTCCATACCTGACAGGAACCATTCCGGAACCGGAGTATCTGCCGTATAGTGATCCTCTAGCGATTTGGCAGAACGGTGGGTCATTTTATAAATCAGCTTTTCCCGAAAGCTCTGATTCTCCTCTGCATTCCCGACGGTGATCACACATACTAAAGTCTCATCCCCCTGGATCGTGCAGGGACAGTGCTTCTTATCATAGGAAGCGCCAACCCAGCAGGTTCCGAGGCCCAGCTTTGTTGCCTCCAGGGTCAGTAATTCTCCGTAATATCCGGCTTTTTCCTTAAGATCGGGGTCATCGGTCTTTCCGACCAGTGCAAAGAAGCTTCGCACCCCATGGAACATCCCGTAGCTTTTCAGGATTCCCTTAAAAGCACTGCCTCCTTCTTCAATTAATTGAATATTAAGTCCGCTTATCTTATTTTGATCTCCCACTGCTGCTTTCAGAGCTGTCATATTGTCAGCGGAAATCGGTGTATCCAGGTAATTTCTTCGGGAATATCGCAGGTTAATCGCTTCCAGATCCGTCATCATAGCACCTCCATCAATATTTATATTCATACAGATTTTACCACTTAACGCAGCATCAATCAACTAAAATTAAACAGGTTCTTGATAAGAAGAAAATGGATTGACATGCAACCATTTTCCTTTTAAACTGGAAAGAGACATAAATCGACTAATCTTTTTCACATAATTGATACATCGGAGGAAATGATTTTGAATAAGAAAAGTATATATTCTCTGGGATTTATATGGAAGATAGGGGCAGGAATCCTGCTGGCATTTATTTTGGTGCTGGTAAGCTTCATTATGTTACAAAACCAATCTGCCGAAAGGGAGCGGGAGGATAAACTGGTTATCAACATATTTGGTAAGCAGAGGATGTATACCCAGATGATGGCAAAGGATTCCAGCAGCCTGTATGCACTTATGAAGGACCTGGAGGATAGCAATATCAGCCTGTCGTCGGTTGATGTTTTGAATAAATACCTGGAGTATAAAGATAATCTGAGGGAAGCAGCAGATAGATTTACCGAAACTCTGGAGGCTTTGGAGCATGGTTATTTGAAGGTGGAGGCTTATGATATCAACATCGGAAGTTCCATAAATGAAGTGGCCCCTTATCTGGAGGATATTAAGCCCCTGTGGGAGAAATTTGCCCGGGCAGTCATGACGATGATACGTGCAGATGAAATAACCAATGAATTTGTTATTGCAGCGACATTCATTAACCTCAATAATCTAAAACTGATGGAGCTTTGTGAACAGATCCAGCAGGTTATCCTGACCGACTCCCTGAGGACGGATCATCGGACGGATATGGCATTTTATACCTTAATCGGAATACTGAGTATTCTTATGGTAATAGCAGTTCTAAATTTAATGAAGTTTATCATATTGCCATTCAATCGGTTATACAGAGGGATATCGGAAATCGGTCTTGATTCGGACCACGAACCGATTAATCATAAAACGCCTACGAGCAAAAGAGTTATTCCGATGGTGGAGGATATCAACGCCATATTTATAAAGATCAACAACCTGATTGATCTGATAGAAAATATGAACAGCTATTCCTCCTTTGCGGAAAGTCTGGATTTCATTAACCGGACCTTCTCGCAGTTTATTCCGTATAATTATATAGGGATTGCCCTGTTTGATGACACGAAAATCAACCTGCGGGCATCTTACGGCGTCTCGGACGGCTCCATTGCCGGAATGCCCGATAATATCGTCGGAATCAATTGGCCGATACGCGAAACCAGCCTGGGACAATTGATCGCTTCCGGGAGTGTCCGCATAATAAACGATCTTGAACAGTACCTTGCGGATAAGCCGGTAAGGCTTTATAACAAAATTATCCTGGAGGCAGGGATCCGGGCTTCCATTACGCTTCCTCTGCAGGTGGCCGGCGAACCGGTCGGAGTTATATTCTTTTCAAGCAGGCAAAAGAATGTATACAGCGAGAAGCATCTGAATTTCTTGAAGACACTGGTTAACGGTATTGCGGTCAGTTTCAACCAGAATATCTTCATAAACGATCTGGTCTTCAGCAGTATTTTGGCACTGGCGAAGTTAGCGGAGGCAAGGGATGAGGAAACCGGGGAACATCTGGACCGGATGAAGCTGTATTCCAGATTAATAGCAGAATTATTATATGAAAATCATATCTATCCGGGCGAGATTACACCGGAATATTTTGATAAGATTGAGCGTTTCAGTCCTCTGCATGATATCGGAAAGGTTGCTGTCAGGGATGGTATTCTGTTAAAGCCCGGGAAACTGACGGAGGAAGAATTTGAAGAAATGAAGCAGCATGCTCTGTATGGGGCCAGGGTGCTCCGGGCGGCCGAGGAAAACATTGTGAAACGGGGAAGAAGCCTGTTCGGCATGGGCATTGAGATTGCCGAGGGGCACCATGAGAAATGGGACGGTTCCGGATACCCATATGGTAAAAGCGGTTCCGAGATCCCTTTAAGCGCAAGAATTGTAGCCCTGGCAGATGTATTTGATGCACTGACCAGCAAAAGGCCATATAAGAAAGCGTTCTCCTTTGAGTTATCGATGAATATTATAGAGGAGGGCAGAGGGAAGCACTTTGACCCGAAGATAGCGGATGTCTTTCTGGCTAACCGGAACCGGGTGGAACAGATGTATGAGGAATTCATGAAGACGGAGGGCAGCGCCCTCGTATAAAAAAGGAGCATAATGTGAAAATAAAAAGCAATTTTCACACTTAGAAGTTTGTGCCTGCGTCGTCAAAGCGTGTAAACACGCTTGGCACAAACTAACTCAAAGGGCAGTCTGGAGGATTATAATGGAAACGGCAATAACGATACAGGGAGAAGAATATTTTCTGATCCGGAATTATAAAGAGAATGAAAAATATCGTCATGGACTTAACCGGCTTACAAGAAAGACTTATGGCTTTGATTTTGAGAAGTGGTATCATGCCGGATACTGGAAGGAGAGATATATCCCGTATTCTCTGCTGCATAAGGAACAGGTGGTTGCCAATGTCTCGGTAAGTAGAATGGATTATCTTCTGGACGGTGAAAGGAAACATTGTCTTCAGATCGGCACAGTGATGACGGATGAAGCATACCGGGGCAAGGGGTTAAGCCGGGCCCTGATGGAGGAAATATTAAAGGAATATGAAGGACAGCAAGAGCTGATTTACTTATATGCCAATGATTCCGTATTGAATTTTTATCCGAAGTACGGTTTCACCAGGTCACAGGAGTACATACATTCCGGACAGTTCAGGAAGACCGGAAGCCTGCATCCCTATAGGAAGCTTGATATGAATTCGAAGGAGGACGTGGAGCTGCTGAACAGATTGGTTACGAATACCCGCCCGGTATCCAGAATAACCATGATAGATAACCCCGGCCTCGCAATGTTCTATCTGACACAGTTTTTGATGGAGAATATCTATTACTTCGAAGAGCTCGATCTGGCAGCGGTTGCGGAATTTGATGAAGGGAATATGCTTTTGATCGATGTGTTCTCCCGGGAGGACTTTAAGCTGGAGGAAATTATCTGTTCCCTGATGGAGCAGGGTTCCATGAAGGTATCCCTTGGATTTACACCGCCGGATGTTTCCGGCTATGACTGCAATCCGTTAGTGGAGGATAACTCTGCCTTCTTTGTCAAGGGTAAGGCCGCCGCAGATTTTCCTGGAAAGGGAAGATTCCCGTTATTATCCCATGCATGACAGGACATGATCCGCCTCCATAGACAGTATGAAAACTAACAAATCCTCCATTATAACACCAGACTTTATTCTGGTGTTATTCTTTTCATGCAAAGAAAAAACAGGAGGGTTTTATCACATGGAAATAACGATTGAAGTGAAAAAACTATGCAAGTCTTACGACCATATCAAAGCGGTGGAAAATATCAATATCTCAATTTGCCGCGGAGAAGTATTTGGCTTACTGGGCGCAAATGGTGCGGGTAAAAGCACCGCATTGGAATTTATTTTGGGAACGAAAATAAAGGATAGCAGAACCGTATCCATTTTGGGAATAAATCCGCAAAAAGAGCGAAAAAAATTATTTGAGAGAGTTGGGGTTCAATTTACTTAAAAGCTTTTTGTGTAAAAACAAAGTGTATGAAATGATAAGAATAGGGTGAAGACGATTCGGACATATTAATATTGCGACATTTTGTGGGTTATTTTTTGTTCAGAATGAGAGGTTGTGGATATAATGAATAGGATGGAGAACGGCAAGGACAGACTGGTCGGCAAGATGAAGGAATCGGCAGGCAAAGCACTGGATATCGATGAGTTGGAGTTTAAGGGAAAGCTTCAGACGATAAAATCTGAGGTCGGAGATAAAATGGAGGATATTAAGGACGGAGTTTATGAAAAAGCCAATAAACTAATGGATAGGATGAAGGGTAATAAGTAGAGTTTTAACATCGGAAGGAGGCATTCTTATGCCAGAAATCAGTAATTTGATTGTGTGGTTAATCTTAGGTGGAATATCGGGCTGGATAGCCAGTAAACTGACTGGTAATGATGAGAAGATGGGCATTGGTCTTAATCTGCTTGTTGGTATTATCGGAGCATTTATCGGCGGCTGGCTGGCAGGGTTCTTCGGATTGGGGCCGGCGACGGGACTGAATCTATGGAGCTTTATCATCTCAATCCTAGGTTCCGTTGTCTTATTATCGGTAGTCAGATTATTCAGAAACAGGGAATAAAAAATATAACAACGGAGTAAAGGCACCTTATGCCTCCTGAATATTTATATTGTCTATGAGGGAAGCATAAGGTGCAGCTTGTATCTGGTGCCTGTTATCAAAGGATATTGATTTTTTATAGCAACATGGAATATAATGTAATTACCAGCAATTTAATGTTGGCAGCATCCAATCATATTTCACTTTGAGACAGGAGGTATTATGGAGAGTAGAGCAATCAAGATTTATGCACCAAAAAACAAGAAAATATCGCTTAAAGTCATTTCCGGCCATTTCGCAACCAGCCATTCCCACATTAATCTTTATATCGATCTTACGGCTGCCAAGACCAGGTTAAGCGAGGCCTCTGAAACTGCCAGGCGTCTGGCAATGAATTACATGAATACCACGGTGATTGATACGGTTGTATGTCTGGAGGGATGCGAGGTGATTGGAGCATTCCTGGCACAGGAACTTACGAAAGCCGGTATCCGGTCTATGAATGCCCATCAGACCATCTACATCATTTCTCCCGAATTTAATACCAACGGGCAGATGATTTTCCGGGAGAACTTCCACTCTGCTGTCTTCGGAAAGCAGGTCCTTCTTATGGTCGGGTCGGCCACTACGGGTGATACGATCCGGAGATGTATGGAGGGCATCCGGTATTATGGCGGTACAGTCAATGGGATCAGTGCCGTATTCTCTGCCGTGGCTTCAATTGACGGCATGAAAGTCAATTCCATCTTTAAGACCAGGGATTTACCTGATTACCAGAGCTATAATATTAACGACTGCCCGCTCTGCAAGCAGAAGCAGCGGCTGGAGGCCATTGTCAACGGCTATGGCTATATGAAGCTGTCCGCCTCTACATGAATTTCTTCTTTTTGAAAAACACAAAACAAATAACAGCAACAATGATACATAAAATAATGACGAAGAGATAACCGTACTGCCAGGTCAATTCCGGCATGGTTGTAAAATTCATACCGTACCAGCCTACGATCAGCGTCAGCGGAAGAAAAATCGTAGTGACCACGGTAAATACCTTCATGATTTTATTTAAATCGTATTCCAGCTGGGCATGATATGCCTCCCGGACCCGGACGCTGTATTCCTGAAGCATCCGCGTATTATTGCTCAGCCGGGATACCTTGTCGGTATATATCCTGAAATAATGCAGATTCTCTTCTGCAAGCAGATCCGGTCCGTTTTCTTCCAGCTCTTCCCCGACTGCAATCAGCTGCTGATAATAATTATCAATCAGCATTAATTCTTTCCGGATCTCCGTGATCTGGCTATTAAAAGCCTTGTCCAGATTCCGGTCGTTGATCCGGTCCTCATGCTCACTGATTTTGGTCTCAATCCTCTCCAGGGTGGCATAGCCCTCATTAATCAGCCGTTCCAGGAAGCTGTATACCAGCCGTTCCAGATTCAACCGCTTAAGGTTTAAGTGCTCCAGCATCTCGGCTATTTTCCTATGGGTACTGTCATCCTTATCCTCCAGGATAACGACGAGAAGAAGGTTTTCTTTAATATAGACTGCAATTCTATCCTGTACCTTAATAATCTGCCGTTCATTGATTCCGATGATAATTCCGAAGAAGTAATCCGGATAAGAGTCCAGATTACCATGAATACTATGGGAATTATCCTTACATTCCCACAGGGTAGAGTAGGAAAACCCCAGCTGTTCATAACAGAGCTCTAATTCTTCGAGGCAGATTACACCCAGGGTTAACACCTTTGGATCGATATCCTTACATTCAACGGAGGTTATCTCCTCTTGCAGCCGGTAGAACATAATTTGTCGGACCTTTCTTTGCATATAGTATTAAATAATCATTTTTTCAACTTATCATAACATTCATACAGTTTTTGTACCCCGTTTTCCAGGAGGTAATAATGCCTGATGTATGGAACCAGCAGAGCCAGAAAAAGCAATATCAGCAGGTACAATCCGAGAGTCTGATAGAAGAAGCTGGTGAATATGGCTGCCACGGTCAGCAGGGCAAAGACTGCCGTTACAATCAGGTGAATCAAGCGTTCATGCTGGAAGAAGCTAATCTGGATCAACAGATCTTTCAGAAGGTCTTCTTTCACTTCAGGCTGCAATTCCCGTCCGACCTGCTGCTGTATGCAGGCCAGATAATTTTTTAGCCTTTTTCCCATATTTACCTCCATTATGACGCTTTGCGCCATCACAAAATCTGATGAAAGAAGCCGCTTTGCGGGCTCTTTGCACCTCCTGCTTTCATTATACCTCGAATTGGGAAGAAGTAAAGCCGAATAAGCGCAGTGTGGAAATAATCCGCTTGCAAGCTCTCTGTTCATGATATAATATAAAGCTAAAGCAACCGTACTGGATCAATAACCGCAGGGAGTGGAACAGGTGGAAGAGAAGAATATACATACAAAATCTTATACGAAGGTAATTGAATATATTAAGAAGCAGATCAGGGAAGGAAGTCTGGAGATCGGCGGAAAGCTTCCGGCAGAGAGGGAACTATCCGAGATGCTTGGCATCAGCCGCAATTCCGTCAGGGAAGCGATCCGCACCCTGGACAACATGGGAGTCATCACGAGCCAGCAGGGAGCAGGAAATTATCTTACAGGTAATTTCGAGAGTAATCTGGTGGAGTCCATGTCCATGATGTTTTTGCTGAACCGGATTGACTACCGTCAGATCAGTCAGCTGAGGCGGGCGCTGGAAATGCAGGCAGTGATGCTTGCCATTGATAATATCACCGAGAAAGAAACGGATCAGTTAAAACGGATCGTTTCCCGGCTGGAGAACGTGAAGGAAGAGAGCAATGTCATTCTGGACAAGCAGCTCCACTATAATATTGCCCTGGCTTCCCGGAATGTCCTGATCATCGATATTCTTCAGGCATTGTCGGAATTGGTGGATCAGTTTATTGCTGATCTGAGAAGAGAGATCATCAGTACGGAGTCCAGCGGACTGCGTCTGCGGGAAGCTCATAATCAGATGGTGATGAGTATTGTGACAAAAGATAAACAATTAGCTTACGAAGCAATTAACAAACATTTTGGTATAATTGACGAAAAGCTGCAGCAAAATGAGGGAAATCTATCGGTTCTTTAAGAAAAAAAGTAAAATTGCACAAACGTCTTGTGAAAAAAATGACGTTCATTGACTTTTGCGACAGGCGAAAGTATAATTGAATTACAAAGTGGTCCTACCAATTTGGAGAGTATGATAGCTTGGGAATGAGAGATTTGTCATATGAAAGCTCTGCCTGCTTAGGGGACCGGGAGTGTTGCATAACTTCCTGTTGTGCAACATATTTTTTACCTAATTTATTGGTAGTACCAATTTATTACCACATAGCTTCAAAAGAACATTCCGAGTGTCTTTCGGCAGTATCATAAGTCTTTGGACCGGGAATGCTTTTGCTTGGACGGACAGAATGAAAGGGGAAACATTATGAACATGACTTTGGCATTTGTATTAGCATTACTGCCGATTATCTGGCTGATCATTGCGCTGACTTTCTTAAAAATACCTGGCTTTAAGGCCTGTGTGGCTGCATTGGTTATATCCTATGTTCTGGCAGTATTCGTATGGAAGATGCCTCTGCTGGACAGCGTAACGGCCATTATGGAGGGTGCCGCTCTGGGCCTCTGGCCAATCATTATTGTTATCATCGCAGCGATATTCACCTATAACGTATGCGTCCATACAAAAAGTATGGAGACCATCAAGAAGATGCTGGCAAGCGTGACAAATGATAAAAGAGTATTAGTATTGATTATTGCCTGGGGCTTCGGCGGTTTCATGGAAGGTATGGCAGGCTTCGGTACGGCAGTGGCAATTCCGGCCAGTATGCTCTGGGGTTTAGGCTTCAATCCGGTATTCGCCGCTATTGTATGTCTGATTGCCAATGCTACACCGACAGCTTTCGGCTCCATCGGAATTCCTACCACAACTCTGGCGAAGATTACCGGACTGGATGTTATCGGATTATCCACAAACACAGTTATGATCCTTGCTCCGCTGATTCTTCTGACACCTTTTGTTCTGGTATTCCTTACAGGAAAATCAAGAAAAGCATTAAAGGGTGTAGGCCTTATCACTCTGGTTTCTGGTCTTTCCTTCTTAATTCCGGAGTACCTGGTAGCAAGATACCTGGGAGCGGAGCTCCCCGCAGTAATCGGTTCCGTGTTCTCTATGTTCTGTACAATCATAGCCTCCAGGGCCTTCGGCAAGAAGGATATTGACCCTCAGTACCTTTTGGAGGGGAAGGAGGATACAAAGACGAAGAAGGATAAGATAACGGCTAAGCAGGCATTGTCGGCCTGGAGCCCCTTCATCCTGATCTTCATCTTCCTGTTAGCAACCTCTAAGCTGATTGCGCCGCTGAATGAACTGTTGGCAACAGTGAAGACCTCGGTAAATATCTATACCGGGGAGGGTGCAGCACCTTATGTCTTCTCCTGGCTGGCCACACCGGGTCTGTGGATCATCCTGGCTGCCTTGATCGGCGGAACAATCCAGGGAGCGAAGTTCTCTGAGATGCTTATCGTATTTAAGAAGACAGTGATTCAAATGCTGAAGACCATCATAACGATTATCTCTATCATGGGTATGGCAAAATTAATGGGCTACAGCGGAATGATTAACTCCATCGCTTTAATGTTTGTAACCGTAACCGGCTCCTTCTACCCGCTGTTTGCCCCTATCCTGGGCGGTATAGGAACCTTTGTAACGGGAAGCGGAACCTCTGCCAGTGTTTTATTCGGCGGACTTCAGAAGGAAACCTCAATCGCCCTTGAGTTAAACCAGGCATGGATTGCAGCCTCCAATACGGCCGGTGCGATCTGTGCGAAGATGATTTCCCCTCAGAGTATTGCAGTTGCAGTCGCATCAGTAAGCCTTCAGGGTAAGGAAAGCGATCTGTTAAAGGGAACCATCAAGTATTTTATTCTGTTTATTGTTATCGTTGGTATCATTACCTTCGTCGGTTCCAGGCTGCTTGGTTAAAATGCCGGGCAGCAGGACAGCCGACAAATAAAATTATCGTTGACGCCGGGATTTTCGGGTATCGGCAGAATGGAGGATTAATATGAATATTTTAGTATGCATCAAGCAGGTTCCGGATACCAATAAGGTTGAAGTAGATCCGGTTACCGGAGTGTTAAAGAGAAATGGTGTGGAATCCAAGATGAATCCATATGACTTATACGCAATTGAGACAGCTCTCCGTATCAGAGAGAAGGAGGGCGGAAGCATCCATGTGGTAACGATGGGACCCGGGCAGGCAGCAGGAATTATCCGTGAAGCCTTCGCTATGGGAGTGGACTACGGCGCGCTGATCTCCGACCGTAAATTTGGCGGAGCAGACGTACTGGCAACCAGCTATGCACTTTCTCAGGGCATCAGAAAGCTGGGTGAGTTTGACCTGATCCTCTGCGGCAAACAGACCACGGACGGTGATACCGCCCAGGTTGGACCGGAGATTTCCGAATGGCTGGATATCCCCTGCGTATCCAATGTATCCAGGATTGTTGAGATTAACGAAGATTCCATGGTAGTAGAGATGGACATGACGGATGATATCGAGGTGGCGAAGATACAGTATCCCTGCCTCCTGGCAGTAGATAAGGACATCTTCATGCCGAGACTTCCTTCCTATATTAAAAAACAGCAGACGAAGGATAAGGAAATCGTCGTTCTCACTCTGAATGACATGGAGGATAAAGACGAGATGAATTATGGTTTGAATGGTTCACCTACCCAGGTGGAGCGGATCTTCCCGCCGACAGCGAATACCCATCAGGAAATCTGGAACGGTACAGCACAAGAGATGGCGGACAGGCTTATAAACAAATTGAAAGAATTGAAATTTGCATAAGGGGGACTCAAAATGGCAAAGTTGGTAATTAACCAGGAATTAGTAGGCAGCATCCAGGAAATGATTAATATCTGTCCGTTTAATGCTATGGAAGAGAAGGATGGCAAGCTTAATATAAATTCAGCATGTAAAATGTGTAAGATTTGCGTAAAGAAAGGTCCGAAGGGTGCTGTTGAATACGTCGAGGATCAGGTGAAGGAGGCCATTGATAAAAGCCTTTGGAAGGGCGTGGCCGTATATGTGGATCATGTCGACGGCGAAGTTCATCCGGTGACCTATGAATTAATTGGCAAGGCAAGGGAACTGGCGGACAAGATCAACCACCCGGTCTATGCCATCATGATGGGAAGCAATATCATGAAACAGTGCCATGAACTGCTTCACTATAATGTAGATAAAGTTTTTGTATATGACAATGAAAAGCTGGACCGCTTTAAGATGGAGCCCTATACGGCAGTATTCGAGGATTTTGTAAATAACATTAAGCCGACCGCAATCTTAGTCGGAGCCACCTCGGTAGGACGCCAGCTGGCGCCCCGTCTGGCAGCCAGATTAAAGACCGGCCTGACCGCTGACTGTACCATCCTTGATATGAAAGAGAATACCGATCTGGTCCAGATCCGTCCGGCCTTCGGCGGTAACATTATGGCACAGATTCTGACTCCGAATACCAGACCACAGATGGCAACCGTACGTTATAAGGTTATGGATGCTCCTGCAAGAAATGCCGCAAAAGCCGGTGAAATCGCAGTATGCAGCATTGCTGACGAGAAGCTTGCCAGCAAGGTAGAGGTACTTGATATCATCACCAAGGAGAAGCAGCAGTTTATCGAGGCAAGTGAGGTTCTTGTCGTCGCCGGCCGCGGTATTAAGAAAGAGGAAGACCTTGCTCTGCTGAAGGAACTGGCCGACCTGTTAGACGGACAGCTTGCCTGCACAAGACCGGTTATGGAGGCAGGCTGGCTGGAAGCAAAGCGTCAGGTAGGCTTAAGCGGAAGAACTGTAAGACCGAAGCTGATCATTACCTGCGGAGTATCCGGCTCCGTGCAGTTTACAGCCGGTATGAATAATTCCGAGCAGATTATCGCGATCAATAAGGATGAGAATGCACCGATCTTTAAGACAGCTCATTACGGCATCGTCGGAGACCTGTATGAGATTATTCCCGGTCTGATTGAACAGATCAGGCAGGGCAGAGAAATCGCCTAGTTTTATCCTTGTAACACTGCCCAATGACAGGATTGAATTGCAAATTTGTGCTGACGCCGGGATTCGCGGGCATCGGCAGTATGGAGGTTAGGTTGAAAAGAAGTGCACTTTTCAACCGGCAAAAAGCACTCACGTGCTTTTCGCTTAGGTTTTGTATGCCGCTGAAGCGGCAGTATGGAGGTTAATATGAATTATAAGAGATTAGAGCAGATGGACCTCGATTATATCTTAAACCTGGTTGGAGATAAAGAGAGAGTTCTCTATGGCGAAGATATCAATGAAGAATACAGCCATGATGAATTAAGTGATACGGTAAGCTTTCCGGATGTAGTTGTTAAGGTGACTTCTACGGAAGAGGTTTCTGAAATCATGAAATATGCATATGAGCATAATATTCCTGTAACACCCCGCGGTTCCGGGACCGGTCTGGTAGGCTCCTCCGTAGCGATGGAGAACGGTATTATGCTGGATACTACCCTGATGAACCATTTCCTTGAACTGGATGAGGATAACCTGACCATAACCGTTGAGCCGGGAGTACTTTTAATGGAGCTTGCGGCCTATGTACAGGAGAGAGATCTGTTCTATCCTCCGGATCCGGGTGAGAAATCCGCCACTATCGGCGGTAACATCAGCACAAATGCCGGCGGCATGAGAGCTGTGAAATATGGAGTAACCAGAGACTATGTAAGAGGCCTTGAAGTGGTTCTGCCGGACGGCAAGGTGGTAGAATTTGGCGGCAAGGTAGTTAAGAACAGTACCGGATATGCGATGAAAGATCTGATTGTAGGTTCTGAAGGAACTCTTGGCATCATAACCAAGGCAACCCTCAAGCTGCTTCCGCTGCCGAAGAAGGCAATCAGCCTCTTAATTCCCTTCCCGACCCTGGAGAAAGCCATCGGAACCGTACCACTGATTATTAAATCCAAAACCATTCCGACGGCAATTGAGTTCATGCAGAGAGAGGTTATCATGGATGCTGAGAAATATTTGGGTAAGAAATTCCCCGATAACACCTCTGACGCATATTTACTCTTAAAGTTTGACGGCAATACCACGGAGGAAATTGAGAAGGCTTATGAAAATGTGGCACAGATCTGCCTGGAACAGGGAGCACTTGATATCCTGATTTCTGATACGAACGAGAGAGAGGAATCCATCTGGAAAGCAAGAGGAGCCTTCCTTGAAGCAATCAAGGGCTCCACAACCTATATGGATGAGGTGGACGTAGTCGTTCCCAGAGCTTCCGTTAATGAGATGGTGGAGTATATCCATAATCTCTATAAAGAAGTTAACATCCGCATCAAGAGCTTCGGTCATGCCGGAGACGGTAACCTCCACGCTTACGTCTTAAAGGATGACTTAAGCGATGAAGAATGGGAGATCCGTATGACAGAAGCCATGGATAAAATTTATTCCAAGGCGAGACAGCTGCGCGGGCAGGTATCCGGCGAGCACGGTATCGGCTATGCGAAGAAGCCTTACATGTTTGAGTCGATGGACCCTGCAACCGTAGAGATCATGAGGGGCATCAAAAAGGCCTTTGATCCGAAGAATATCTTAAATCCCCGTAAGGTTTGTCAGATGTAACAGATATTATATTTTCGGCTTGCCAGGAGTCATTCCTGGCAAGCTTTTTTCGTATCATGACCATGCAGACGGGATAAAGACGGACTGCCCCATGAGATATCCTTGTCAGTACTTTACATTGCTATTTTGGTTTGATAAAATAATTTTAGAGGATCTGCAGCCGCCAAATGATTTGTTATTAGATATCGGAACAGGAGAGTTTGATGAATCGTTATATCTTATCTGA
This sequence comes from Bacillota bacterium, assembly GCA_023423335.1. Classification (GTDB taxonomy): domain Bacteria; phylum Bacillota; class Clostridia; order Lachnospirales; family Lachnospiraceae; genus Mobilitalea. The sequence continues at coordinate 84,370 of JAFAFU010000013.1, forward strand.
GTATGAGCATCCATTGTCAACCGATTATTATTATGAAGCGAATCATACGACCAATGAGAGTGCGATTTATGTTGCCTCCCATTCTCATAACTATTTTGAAATATACATGTATATTAGGGGAGAAGTGCAGGTTCTTCTTAATAACCATATTTTCAATGTGAAAAAAGGTGATATCGTTGTCATACCTCCGTATAATGTACATAGTTTATTACCTTTGAAATTAGGGACACCCTACGAGCGGATGTATTTGTATATTACCGAGACTTGTCTTTCTTCCTTTCAATTCAACGAATATACTTTGCTGAAACCGCTTATGGCGGCAGAAAAATTAGGAAAATTTCATTTTCATATCAGCGATCCGAAGGATTATGAACGGATTACTCATGGGATTAAGAGCATTCGGAACAGTAAAAGGGAGGATTATTATGGGAAAGAGCTGATGAATCGATCCTATATCCTTCAGGTTTTTGCTACCATTAACAAATATATTACAAATGAAACGCGGGAAAAGTCAACTGACGAGACCACATCTTTAATATCACAGATTATAGAATATATTAATGAAAATTTTATGAAAAATATTACCTTGGAGATGCTGTGTGAATATTTTTATACCAATCGCCAGACATTGACCAGGCTTTTTAAGGAGTATACCACGCTTACCATACATAACTATATTACCCTTATACGCATTACCCGGGCGAAAAAACTCATATATGAAGGGGTCCCGCCTTCCAAGATCCATCTTCTGTGTGGATTTAACGACTATACTACCTTTTACAGAGCGTTTAAAAGAACAGAAGTGATAACGCCTCAGCAATTTGCAGTATTATCACAAGGAAAACTAAGCCGAGAGATAAAATGCCCGGAGGTCTGTCCTAATGATTACAAAATGCAATAAAGCATTGACGAAATGCAATTTGATTGCATACAGGAAGCGTTTATAATAATTTCATATATTGGTTGTTAATAAAATGTTTCTATCATATGGATCGGGATCGGAGGTAATAGAAAAATGCTACAAAGCTTTCAGAATCATAAAATTGAAAGGATATGCAAATTACTACCCCTTCTGGTATTAATTATTATCTTGGGGATGGGATTGATCGGATGCAGCAAAAACAAAGGCAAAGACAAAGTATCGGAGGATACCTCCTCCTTGTCACAGGAAGAAACAAAAATAGGAATTGTATCAGAAGGAAAAGCAGCTTCTGTTTATATTGATGCCAAGGGAAAGGACTATGAAGGCATGCATCTGGTGGCAAAGTCTTTTGCTGAGGATATCAATATGGTGACCGGCGTAACTCCGGATATCGTTACGGATATGGATCAGTTGGAAGGGACGGTGATTATTGCCGGTTCGATCGGTAATAATGAAATCATAGATACCTTGATTGCCAATGATGTAATCAATATATCGGCAATTAAGAATAAATGGGAAACTTATCAGATACAGGTGGTCGAGGCGCCGGTGGAGGGAGTGGCCCAAGCAATTGTAATCGTGGGAAGCGATAAAAGAGGCACCTTTTATGGGATTTACCGAATCTCAGAGTTAATCGGAGTAAGTCCGTGGGTATTCTGGGGAGATGTCCTGCCGAAAAAACAATCGCAGCTTTTATTCTCAGAAAACGAGTTGCAGATTACCTCGAAGGAGCCCTCTGTAAAATACAGAGGAATCTTCTTAAATGACGAATGGCCTTCCCTGGGAAATTGGGTTAGCAAGCGATACGGAGGCTTTAACGAGAGATTTTATGAAGAAGTATTTGAACTGATATTGAGACTAAAGGGGAATTATCTGTGGCCCGCTATGTGGTCGTCAAGCTTTAGCGGAGACGGTGTCAGCAGTTCTGTTGCCAATGCAAAACTGGCTGATATCTATGGTATTGTTATGGGGACCTCCCATCATGAGCCGATGTTCCGTGCAGGGGTAGAGTGGCAGAAGATCTACCGTAATTACGGTACAAGCAATTTGTGGGATTTTGCCGGGAATGAGGAAGCTATCACGAAGTTCTGGGAGGATGGCTTACAACGGAACAAGGATTTCGAGAGCCTGATTACACTCGGAATGAGGGGAGAAGCAGATTCTGCATTACAGGGAACCGACCAGGAAAATATCGAACTTTTAAAAAGTATCATTACCACACAAAAAGAGCTGTTAAAGAAATACAATCTTGAGGATGCACCCCAGGTCCTGACTCTGTACAAAGAAGTGGAAAAGTTCTGGTATGGAACAAATGGTACACAAGGACTGAGAGATTGGGAAGCACTTGATGATGTAACCATTATGCTGGCAGAAGACAACTTCGGAAATGTCCGTACCCTGCCGGCGGCAGACGAAAAGAATCGGGCAGCAGGCTGGGGTATGTATTATCATTTTGACTATCATGGTGGTCCAAGATCCTATGAGTGGGTCAATACGATACCCATCGAAAAAGTTTGGGAGCAGATGTCAATGGCCTATGATTATGGGGTTAAGGAGGTCTGGGTTGTAAATGTCGGTGATTTAAAACCGATGGAATTCCCAATCTCGTACTTTTTAGATTTAGCCTATGATTTTGAAGCATGGGGAACGGATGGAATAAATAAGACCGCGGAATATACCAGGCAATGGGTTGAACAGCAGTATGGGCATGTGGTTAATGAGGAAGCCGTAGAGGGTATTACAGAAGTGTTATCCGATTATACCAGAATGAACGGCAAGCGCAAACCGGAAATTACTTATGCCTCAACCTATAGTTTCACCAACTATAACGAAGCTCAAAGAGTTTTGGCGGAAGCAATTGACCTTGAGAATCGTGCCAGGAAATATTACGATATGATGCCGGAAGATTATAAGGACTCCTATTATCAATTGGTGTATTATCCTGCGGCCGCGTCTGCTAATGTGACAAAAATGCAGATATTTGCAGGCCTTAATCAGCTATATCATAGCAGGAAAAGTGTTCTTGCCAATACATATGCAGCCCTGGCGCAGGAAACAATTGCAGCAGACACACAGATGCAAAGCTATTATAATAACAAAATGTCCGGTGGAAAATGGAGCGGGATGATGAGTTCTCCCCATATCGGATATACCAAATGGAATTCCGATGATTGGACATATCCGGAGCTGCGGTATGTCACCCCGGCTGAGGATTATGTAATGATTGTAGATGTGGAAGGTACAGAAACGGCTTACCTGTCAGGCGTGGGCGCGCTTCCTGCGTTTACGAATCTTCAGAGAGAGTGCTATCATATTACCATTAGTAATGGCGGAGGGATTGGTTTTGACTACAGCATATCGACAAGCGCGGACTGGATCAGGGTGGATAAGACCCAAGGAAGGATATACACCGGGGATACGGTACAGGTTTCTGTGGATTGGGATAAAGTAATAAAGACATCTGAGGGTGAAATTATAATCACTGGCGGAGAGGATGAGGTGAAGATAAGAGTTATTGCAGAAGTGATGGATGTAAAAGACTTATCCGATATGACTTTTGTAGAGACTCATGATGTGATATCAATGGAGGCGCAGCATACCTCCAATCGTGTTGCAAAATCCAATGTACAATGGAACGTAATTGAAAATTATGGACGCACCTTATCTTCGGTTAAGATGTTTCCCACGACCATATCCTTTGCGAAGCCGGAAGAGGCACCCTATCTGGAATACAAGGTTTACGTCAGGGAGGATACGGAGTATACGCTGACCGCGTACATAGCGCCAACCAATAACTTGTCGGAGGATAGCAGATTACGCTATGGAGTTTCCTTTGACGGCGGAAGTATCGTAGCAGCGGATGCATTGCTGCCGGATTTTATTGCCGGTGAAAATAGCAACCGGGCCTGGAGCAATGCGGTGATGGCAAATATTCATACCATGACGACAACCCATAGCCTGACAAAAGGAATGCATACCCTTCGTTTCTATGGTATGGATGCAGGTCTGGTATTGCAAAAGCTTGTATTATCAAAAGGAGCCCTTCCATCCTCCTATTTCGGACCCGAGGAGAGCTATTATATAGGAAAAGAAATCAGACAGCAGGAAGGCAGCCGGTATAGTGTGAACACAGAATATACCCTTCCCGGTACGATGCTTGTGGAGGATCTGAAGAGGAAGGATAAAAACATTGCAGATACGGTCAATGTATCTGCTCCGGGAGAATATCAGATAACCCTTCAAGGTGAAGTGAGGAACGCAGCCGGGATTGAGGTGAAGATCGGAGATCAGGTGGTAAGCACTTTACAATGGGATACCGGTGAGGCCGAAGTAAGTTCGGATTGGTTTACGCTAAAGCAAGGCAGACATGAACTGACCATAGCAATCCTGTCCGGTGATGCTGATATCAGGACAGTTAAGTTTCATGCCTATAACCCGGAGACGGTTTATCCGGTAACGATAACAGCTTCGAGTACGGCCGGTGGATATGATGTTAATAATGTATATGATAAAAGACGGGAAACGACCTGGAAACCGGAGGAGGATGATACGAAACCCTGGGTTGAATTTGCATTCGGGCGGGTGTATTATCTTGACCATTTTGTATTAAGGGGTTCTCTGGAAGGCATCAGAAATTATGAGATACAAACCAGTATCCGGGGAGGCCAGTGGCGGACTGTCTATAAAGGAACCGAACCGGAAACAGGTCAGGAGATATATCTGCAGGGGGAAGATGCAATCAGCGGGGATAAGCTTCGTATTGTCTTTACGGAGCTGACGGATGAGATAGCCGTGTCAGATATGATACTCAACCCATATATTAATTGGTCCATAGAGGATGGAAATACTGCCGTCGAGATTACGAAAGAGTCGGATATAGATAAATATACCATTATCGACGGAGACCGGATAAATCCGGGATGGATTACAACCGGTAATCAAACGGTTACATTAACCTTCAGTGAAGCAAGGACGATGGATACGGTTACGGTAGTAGGAATTCAATCTACTGTAAAGGATGGAAAAGAGGGTGTAATTCCGGATATGAATATGACCTCTCCGTATGTACAGCGTCAATATACCATATCCTATCTTGACAACAGCGGTAAGTGGGTGGAAACGGCTGATTATATTACGGCACCGGACGGAGCTGAGACGGAGCCTTTGAGGAAGGTCATCAACAAAATTTCACTGAGGGACACGATAACAACAACATCCATTAGGGTTGCAATCGGAACCTCCCATTGGATACGTCTGATTGAACTGGAAGCAGTAGAGCACCATAAAATCAGTACCGGAGAGAAATAAAAACATTCGGCGCAGACAGCGCTTCTCTTATATAAAGGGTGTCCCCAAGGTGTAAACTTTTGAGGACACCTTCTTTCTGTTGTATTAAATATCTCTTTATTTTTGTCCTCTTTCATTTTATTTTTTTGTGTATATATTCAATGTACTACATAAGATTCCCCCTGCATACAATGTAACAACAACGATAATAAGGGGGAATGCGTTCCGTCCTGATGGCTGGAACGCAGACACTATGAAAGGCTATATAGAGGAACGGGCGGTTGAAATTGCTAATTATATCATCGATAATAACGCTACTGTGAGGCAGACAGCAAAACAGTTCGGCATATCAAAATCAACCGTACATAAAGACGTCACGGAACGTCTTGCGCAGATCAACCCCTCCCTCGCCAACAGGGCTAGGGTAGTCTTGGACCTTAACAAGTCGGAACGCCATATCAGAGGTGGAATGGCGACCAAGGAAAAGTATCTCCATAAGACGAGATACAACCAGATATATCAATAGGAAAATCACAAGCTACAATGAAAGGTATCTCTTGGCGGCATAACTGCGAAGGGATACCTTTTTTCCGGCTGCGAACGGATTAAGCCCTATTTTGCAATAAAAAGTCCTTAGGTTTGTTAAAAACAAAACACATATACCCTGGTAATATATGGGCGAATTTGCTCGGGAATCATATTGACGGTGGGGGGGAGGGGACCTATAATTGGCCTATAGGAAAGAGTTATTTTACGAAAGATATGAATTTTGACGAAAATGACATTTTTTATATACGTTTTTCCGTATCTTTTGTATATATTTCATAATTTGTAGAAAAAAACAGTGTCAAAACAAGTGAAAATATGCTATAATAAAGATTGTGTGCTTAAGGCACGTAACTTTGTTTTTTATTTAACAGCTATCGAAAAACGATAAAGGAAAGAGGGTAAAGGTTGTATGGCAAGGTCAACATTTTTGGGCGGAATCCACACATATGACGGCAAGGATTTGTCAAAGGATAAACCCATTACTGTTCTTTTACCAAAGGGGGATCTGGTATTCCCAATGTCCCAGCATATCGGTGCGCCGGCAAAGCCGGTAGTTGCCAAGGGGGACAAGGTACTGGTTGGTCAAAAGCTTGGTGAGTCGTCCGGATTTATCTCCGCGGATGTCATAAGCTCGGTTTCAGGAACTGTAAAGGCGATTGAAAAGCGATTAACCGTATCAGGAAAGATGGTTGAGGCCGTTGTTATAGAAAACGACAATGAATACCAGACAGTAGAAGGCTATGGTACGAAACAGGATTATAACAAATTATCAAAGACAGAGATCAGGAATAAAATCAAAGAGGCAGGTATTGTCGGCCTGGGCGGCGCGGGCTTCCCTACCCATGTGAAACTTACTCCGAAGGACGAGAGCAAGATTGATTATGTTATCGTGAATGGAGCTGAGTGTGAACCTTATCTGACCTCGGATTACCGCCTGATGCTTGAAGAGTCAAACAAACTGGTAGAAGGATTAAAAATAATCCTTCGGCTTTTCGATAAAGCGATAGGTGTTATCGCAATTGAAGACAATAAACCGGAAGCGATTAAGATATTCACAGAATTAACGGCAAAGGAAGAACGGATTGAGGTTAGAGCTCTGAAGACAAAGTATCCTCAGGGGGGAGAACGTCATCTGATCTCCGTTGTGACAGGTAGAAAATTAAATTCCAAGAAATTACCCGCGGATGTCGGCTGTGTAGTTGACAACGTAGATACGGTAATCTCTATCTATATGGCAATTGCTATGAATACACCATTAATCCGTAAAATTATCACGGTAACCGGTGATGCGGTTGTGGATCCCAGGAATTTTAATGTCAGGATTGGAACCAACTATCAAGAGGTTATTGCAGCTGCGGGAGGTTTTAAGACCCAGCCGGAAAAGGTTATCTCCGGAGGTCCTATGATGGGAACTGCGCTTTTTAATCTGGACGTACCGGTATCTAAGGTTACATCAGCTCTGCTTGCTTTCAGTAAGGATGAGGCGGCAACAGAAGAATCTCCCTGTATTCGCTGTGCAAGATGTGTGGATGCCTGCCCGCTGCAGTTGATGCCGTTTACGCTGGCGGCTCTCGGTAACCGGTCCGATGAAGAGGGATTTGTTAAGCTTGACGGACTCGAATGCTGCGGCTGCGGCTGCTGTTCTTATGTATGTCCCGCTAAGAGGAATCTCACCCAGGCGATTGTTCAGTCGAAGAACAGCATCCTGGCAAAGCGGAGAAAGGGTTAATCCTACCGTACTACGGCATATATGATATAGCCGGTGATAATATCGACAGATGTATATTGCCCGCATCTGTATCAATCAGAAAGAGGTGTAAGCTTTGAGCGATTTGTTCCATGTATCGTCATCTCCCCATACCAGGAGTTCGATTACAACTAAACTAATTATGCTGGATGTTATTATTGCACTGCTTCCGGCAACCTTATTCGGTATTTATAATTTTGGCTTAAATGCTTTGTTATTGATTTTAACCACGGTGGCAACAAGTGTATTAACAGAATATTTCTACTGTAAAGGAATGAAGAGGCCGGTTAGTACCGGTGACTGCAGTGCTGCTGTCACCGGACTGTTACTTGCATTGAATCTGCCTTCTACCCTTCCTTTATGGATTGCCGCATTGGGAGGAGTTTTTGCGGTTCTTATTGTTAAGATGCTATATGGCGGTCTCGGGCAGAATTTCATGAACCCGGCATTGGCTGCCCGTGCCTTCCTGGTAATCAGCTTCTCCAAAAGAATGACAGACTTTGCTATTGACAGGATTGCAGCTCCGACCATTTCAGATTATCTGAAGAACGGAAGAATTGCTTTGGATGGTGTTTCCGGTGCAACCCCGCTGGCAATGTTAAAGAATAATGAAAGCGTTGACCTGTTTAAAATGTTTATCGGTAATATCGGTGGAACTATCGGTGAGACGAGTGCTCTTGCCATCTTGATAGGAGGTATCTACCTGGCAGGCAGAAAGATCATATCATTAAGAATTCCATTGACCTATATCCTGACCTTTGTTGTATTTGCGGTTCTTTTTGGCGGGAAAGGCCTGGATCTGAATTATATTGCTGCCCAGATTTTTGGCGGAGGCTTAATGCTTGGTGCTTTCTTCATGGCAACGGATTATGTGACTAGTCCGGCCACGAAGAAGGGACAGTATGCTTTTGCCGTTTTACTTGGTTTATTTACCGGGATATTCCGTATTTTTGGCGCGTCTGCAGAAGGCGTATCCTATGCCATCATATTCTGCAACCTTCTGGTACCGCTGATAGAGAAAGCTACCAGGCCGAAGTCCTTTGGAAAGGAGCGTGTCCAAAATGCAAAATAAGAAGAAGTCTACTTTAATTAAGGATGCAGTTGCTCTTTTTCTCATTACCTTGATTTCGGGAATGGCACTTAGCTATGTATATATTATTACAAAAGATCCGATTGACGCACAGATAGCTCAGAAGACTGAGGAAGCGTATCAGCGGGCTTATCATGAAGCGGATCAATTTGAAAAAGATGAGCAGCTGATGCTTCAGGCAAAAGAAACGGAACTGAATAGTCTGAATCCGGCTTATAAGGGAACCACCATTCAAGAGATAAATAAGGCGCTGGACAGCAATGGAAATGTAATTGGTTATTTAATTAAGGTATCCACCAAAAAAGGATATAACAAGTCAACTCCTATGGAGATAGCAATCGCTTATGCGAAAGATGGTACGGTAAAAGGTATTGATATTATAACCATAAAAGAGACGGTAAATTTAGGTATGCTGGCCGCTGAGCCGGAGTTTAAGGACCAGTTCACCGGTAAGCAGGTGGATCAGTTTGTTTTATCTGGGGATGGTGCATCCGCTGATAACCAGATTGATGCGATCAGCGGTGCTACGATTACTTCCAGGGCGATTAATGATGCTGTGAATGCCGGAATTGGTTTTTTAAAAGAATATGCTGCGGATTTAGGAGGTGGAGCTGATGAATAAGTATATAGAACGTATTTATAACGGTATTTTCAAGGAAAATCCGACCTTTATCATGATGCTTGGCATGTGTCCTACCCTGGCGGTAACGGCTACCGGAAATAACGGCTTATACATGGGACTTACTACAACAGCCGTACTGGCAGCCTCTAACCTTTTGATATCGGCCCTTCGTAAATTAATACCGGATAAGGTAAGAATCCCGGCATATATCGTGGTTGTAGCATCCTTAGTTACGATTGTTCAGCTTCTGCTGGAGGCATATGTTCCTGTTGTAAATGAGCTGTTAGGTATCTACATTCCATTGATCGTCGTTAACTGTATCATATTAGGAAGAGCGGAAGCTTATGCGGCTAAGAATTCCGTCGGACTTTCTCTCTTTGACGGTATCGGTATGGGCTTGGGCTTTACAATAGCTTTGACCATCATCGGTTCTGTCAGAGAGCTTCTCGGTGCCGGCACGATTTTTGGCTATAAGCTTACTCCTGCATCCTTTGAACCCATATCCATCTTTATACTGGCACCCGGTGCATTTTTTGTTCTTGCTGCACTTACTGCGTTACAGAACCGGTTGAAATTACCTTCCGCCACAAATGGTTCTGCCGCAACGTCAGAATTATCCTGTGGCGGGGATTGCGCCCACTGCTCCGGCAGTACTTATACGGCTTACCATGGTAAGAACCGGAAGGATGATGCTGTTAAGGCGAAGAGTGATGCAATAAACAAATCGGAATCTGGGAAGAGCTTAAATTAAAGGAGGGATGATTTAGATGAAAGAGTTACTGGTTATTTTAATTGGAGCTGCGCTTGTTAACAACGTTGTACTAAGTCAATTCCTTGGTTTGTGCCCATTCGTTGGTGTTTCCAAGAAGACGGGTACCGCGGCGGGCATGGGCTCCGCGGTAATTTTTGTTATCACGGTAGCTTCCGCATTAGCAAGTCTGGTATATAATTATATTTTAGAACCATTGGAGCTGAGTTATCTCAGAACCATTGTTTTTATCCTGCTTATTGCGGCGCTGGTACAGTTTGTTGAACTGGTGTTGAAGAAATACAGCCGTTCGTTATATAATGCATTGGGTGTATATCTGCCGTTAATCACAACCAACTGTGCAGTATTGGGTGTGGCTCTGCTCAATGTACAAAGTGAATATGATTTGCTGACCAGTGTCGTCAGTGGCTTTGGTACCGCAGCCGGCTTTACCATAGCGATTATCATTATGGCAGGTATCCGTGAAAGAATCGAGTTTAATGAAGTTTCAAAATCCTTCCAAGGCTCCCCGATCGTGCTGATTGCAGCAGGTCTGATGGCAATTGCCTTCTTTGGATTTGCAGGCATTTTATAGAAGGAGGGATAGTATATGTTTTTACAGGAATTTTTAACAGCAGGTATCCTTCCTGATATGGTTGGAGCTCTTGGAGCCCTGGACCTTGCTGGTTTAGGTATCGCAACAGCTGTAGTAGGAGGCACGGGTTTGTTCATTGGCCTGTTCCTTGGAGTGGCAGCTAAGAAATTTGAAGTTGAAGTGGATGAGAGAGAAACAAAGGTAAGGGCGCTGCTGCCCGGTGCGAACTGTGGCGGATGCGGTTATGCGGGCTGCGACGCCCTGGCGAAAGCAATTGTAGAAGGCATAGTACCGGCAAATGCCTGTCCTGTGGCAGTTCAAGCTGACTATGATAAGATAGCGGATGTTATGGGAACAGTACCTGCAGTCGAAGAAGATGAGGTGGCTTTCGTAAAATGTGCCGGCACCTGTGATCGGACGGAAGTGAATTATGAGTATTACGGCATCCGGGACTGTAAGAAAGCTTCCCTGGCACCGGGGAATGCGGATAAAAAATGTGCTTACGGCTGTATGGGCTTCGGCTCCTGCGTCAAGGTATGTAAATTTGATGCCATCCATATTGTAAACGGCATTGCAGTAGTGGATAAAGAGAAATGCACCGGCTGCAGTACCTGTATTGCAGAATGTCCAAATAGTCTGATTGAGTTGGTACCCTATAAGTCCCAGACTTTAGTAGCCTGCAGCTCGAAGGATAAGGGTAAGGATGTCAAGGCGGCCTGCTCCATCGGCTGTATCGGCTGTAAGCTTTGCACCAAGGCCTGTGAGTTTGATGCTATCCATGTGGAGGATAATCTGGCCTATATCGATTACAGTAAATGTACGGACTGCGGTAAATGTGCGGTAGTATGTCCGGTGAAGGTCATCCGCGTACAGCCGCCGAATAAAATACAGGCTACGGCATAAATATTAACGGAGGCTTTTAGAATTAATTCGAATCGGTATGAGTGCATATAAGGAAAAGGGTAACCGTTACTCATAGCTCCTTGTATGCACTTTTTTGTATTCTTATGAAGACGGTTTCGTAATCCCGGTAAAGCCGGAATTTTAGCTTGAAAAAATTTGTAAAATATTATAAAATAGTATCGAATGTACAGATAGTTACAAGAAAAAGGGAGAAAATTATGGCGACGATATTGGAGCTGTCCGAAAAATGCGGAGTATCTGTATCTACTGTCAGTAAAGCATTGAACGGGTATTCTGACATTAGTGATAAAACAAGGGAATTAGTGATCAAGGCAGCCAACGAGATGGGGTATTTCCCCAATGCCAATGCCAGGGCATTGAAGCTGAAGAAGACATATAATATCGGTGTTTTATTTGCAACCGCTTCCACCTTGGGACTTAGGAATGATTATTTTGCCCATATCTTATCCGCTTTCAGGGAAGAAGCTGCCCAGGCAGGCTATGATATCACCTTTATTGAGCATCATGTGGGGCGAAGAAAGATGACTTATCTGGAGCACTGTCAATACCGCCACTTTGACGGAGTTTGCATCGTATGTGCGGATTACGAGAATGAGGAAGTGATAAAGCTGGCTGAAAGTGAACTTCCTGTTGTGACGATTGATTATGCCTTTCAGAAATCCTATTCCATCATATCGGATAACTATGGCGGAATGAAGCAGCTTACAAATTACATATTACGTCAAGGCCATACTAAGATTGCATATATCCATGGTGTAAAAACATTGGTTACCAGAAACCGCATTGACGGTTTTCTGGACGCAATGAAGGACAATAATATTAAAGTTCCCAGGGAATATATTGTAGAAGGCTATTACCGGAATCCTATTATAACGGAAGAGTTAACCTCAAATCTTCTGAAGCTTAAAATAAAGCCTACCTGTATCATCGCACCGGATGACCAATCCGCGGTCGGAGTCATTAATGCGATCCGCAGGAATGGACTGCAGGTGCTTAAGGATATCTCTGTTGCGGGCTATGATGGCATTGAATCCCAGCAGATGGTTGGTGTAAAACTGACCACGGTGAAGCAGGAGAGGGAGAATATCGGCCGGGAAGCAGCCGGCAAGCTGATTAATATGATCGAGCATCCGCAGGAACAGCCGGCAGATACTGTTTTTATGAAACAGACATTATTAATCGGTAACTCGGTCAGAAAAATCGTAATGTAACATAATTAATTCAGGTGTCAAAAGCTCTTCGAGCATCATGGCTTCGTCAATTTACACATTCATTCGCCATATTAAAATGATGCAGAACATAGTTCGATGAGCAGCTGTTATGAAGTCGTTGGTACTTAGGTCCTGTATTTTAGGACCTTACGTACCACTACGTATTTCATCCAAGCAAAAGCGTGCTGCGAATGAACTATGTTTTTTATCACATTATTATGTACCAAATTGTGGAAATTGGCGAACCATATTTTTGAATTGGCTTTTGACACATAAATCATAATTCAAGGTTCATACGGGAAGGGAGTCTTGTATGATACAGGCCTGTCACTATATGATGGAGAGCTACCTGCCTAAGACGGCAGGTAAAAATTCTGTCCATAAAAAGAGTGAGCTTAAGAAAATTTATGAGAATATCGTTAAGCACAGCATGAAATCCGGTTTTTACAAAATCAGCCTCACGAAGGAAAGCCAGGAATATGCTCTGGCGGTGAAGGATACGGCTACCGTCCTCAAGGCAAAGATTGCTGAGATGACAGATCCCTTACAGCCCGCATACCATCGGAAATATGTCACCAACAGTAATGAGCGGCAGCTGGAGGTAACGGTGGTCGGTGAGAAGCTTGACGGTCTTCCGGAAAGCATTCTATTTTCCGTGGATGCTCTGGCAGCACCTCAGGAGAATGTCGGAAGGGACCTGTTCAATCCCTCTCGGAGCCTGGAGCACGGTTTGTATGATTTCAGAGCGCATATCGGGGATGAAGTATATGATCTTACCTTCTACCAGAAGGAAAAATCCAATAACAGGGATACCGTCAGACGACTGGCAGATTACCTGAGTGAAGCTTTGCCTGAACTTAATATAACTGCAGAGGGAGGCAGCAATGAGGAATACAGTCATATCAGGATAGAATCCAAACTGGCAGGAGATAACAGCTTCAAAGGATTTTATTTTGAAGATGCAGATCTTTTCCGGGAAGGGATTGTTGAATTTTTTGGGTTGAACCATAGCTTTAGGTCGGTCGAGAAAGCACAGTTCACAGTGAACGGACTTGAGAAGCGGACGAATACAAACACCTTCCTGATTGATAATACACTTCAGGTTACTCTTCGCGAGACCGGCAAGGAGCCTGTAACCTTAAGGATTTTGAATGATTCCGGAGAGATTCTTGAGGAGTTGGATTCGATGCTTGATACCATCAATAGCCTGTTGCGTCTCGCCATTGAAAGAAGCGATGCGACCGGGGGCGGCTATAGTGCCAGAAAACTGATCAATGTGATTAAGGGATTGGAAGCAAATCACAGGGAAGAATTGGCTGCGAACGGACTGATTGCAGCAGAAGACGGGACTTTGACAAGGGACGGGAAGCTAAGTCGCCAGGCAGCCGGAAATGGCAGCATACAGAATCTGTTCATGAATAAGGGGGGCTTTATTGCAGCATTGCTTACGAAGACAGAGGAAATCGCAATCAATCCGATGGAATATATGGAAAAAACAATCGTAACCTATCCGGACAGCAAAAAAGCCGCTGCAAATCCATATATGACATCGATTTACAGCGGCCTGTTCTTCAGTTATTACTGCTGATATAGGTCCGGTTCTTTACATATTCGCTGGGGGTAATCCCAATCCGTTTTTTAAATATCCGGCTGAAATAATTCGGATCCTTATAGCCTACCATAAAGCATACTTCCTTTACGGTATAATTGGAGTTGGATAACAACTCCTTTGCTTTTTTTACCCGCAGCATTGACAGCCAGTCGATAAAATTAAACCCGGTATTCTTCTTAATCAGCTTACTGAAATATTGCGGACTGATATTTACCTGTTCCGCGACATTTTCCAGGGAGATCTCTTCGGAATAATGGGTTTCCAGATAATCCTTGGTCGCCTGTACAATCTTGTTGGAATAGTCGATTGAGATCTGCGGCTTTACGAAGCCGGTGATATATATGAATTTCTGGTATGCCCATTCAATCAGTTCGTTTCCCGTTAATTCCATCAGCTTTGAAATCTGAGCAGTATAATTAAAGAAGTCGACCTTATCCTGTCCGTCCATCTGGACATTGTGGGAAGCCAGCACCAGGGCTTCGGCGATTTTATTCCTCTTCATGTCATCATTCAGAGGCTGCAGATGGTTCATCATCAGGACGAAATAATCGTAAGCCTCCACCTTATGGAGACGGACGGCCTCCAGCATGTGTCTCTCGGCTTCAATATAATCGTAATGATAATCCTGCTCCACAGCTTCGAGGTTCTGGACATGGATAACCTGACCCGGGTGGCAGCGGTGCATACAGGACAGCGCTTCTAAAAAGGACGGATAAATAGATTGAATTGTATGTACATTGCCGATACCGGCGGAGGCCGGTACCTGATAATCTCTGCGGATGCTGTCCACAAGCTTCTGTGCAAGATCGGTGCTGTCGCTGGTGATGCTTCCGGTCTGCTTTGAATCCAGGGATACCAGAACGTTGATACGGTTGGATATGATAGGGCCGATGGTGTTTGAGATGTCGGGACCAATGGCAGCCTTTAAAAACCGATAAAATTCATATTCGTCCACATCATAATCCAGAAAATTCGGCTTATCCTCAGAAAGAAGCTCAAGAAGGATCAGGTAACCATGCTCCTTTGTCTGGAACAAACTTTTGAAACAGGATATTTCTTTATAGGAGCTTCCTCTGAAAAATAAAGAAAACATATAATTTTTCTCAATAAAATAGATGATATCATCTCGGGTCAAATTCTGGTTAGATGTCAGGAGCTCGGTTTGGAGACTGTCCCAGAAGTCTTTCTGGTTGGAATTATTATGCGGGTTGGTCTTAAGTATATCCATAAGCATGCTCCTTATCATTATGCGAGGTGCCGGACCAGAAGACCTGATCTTGTGCCGCACCGGGCGGTAACTACGTAATTCATATTGATTATGTATGCATTATACCATAATATGTTATCCATTGCACCACTAAAATATGGCTATTTTTAATAAATTATAGTATCTGGAATTATTATGCTAAAATTAATCTTTTTGCCACATAAATGCCAAGATAGAATTGTACGATAAATAATATATACATAGTATAATATTCGCGGTAAGCGGATTAATCCATGAAAGACAGGGCATTTAACAAGCTTGCTTTAATAAATGGCATGGCTTTCATGGATAAGCGCAGCGTGAACGAGAAAGCCCATCGGCTTTCGAGTGATAATCCGCTTGTATCCATAAAATTTATAGTATAATACGACATAACAGGAAAGATGATGTGATGCGGATGAAAAAGAGTATAAGCATACGATATATATTATTTCTGGCGTTCTTAACTGTGGTCATGGCCGCGGCAGTTTATCTGTGGCATAATAACCGGGAAGCCGCCAGGGAGGTAAGGGCCTTTCGGGCATCCGGCGGTGAAATTGTTGTGATTTTTGACCGGCAGATAGAGGAGGAAGGCTTGAAAAAGCTGACCGGCTCCTTAAGTGAACCGGTCACGGTAATTCGTCATCTGGAGGATTATGCACTGATTAAAGTGCAGGAGGAGCATTACCTGCAGGTACTTAATGAATTGCGGGACAATCCCCGGGTAAAAGCGGTGCAGGCCAATGACAAAATTACCACTTTGAAAACAACAGGTAAAGATACCTATGCGGATTCTCAATGGGCCTTGAATAACACAGGAAAATACTATACCTATTATAATGCTGTCAGAGAAGAACTGAAATCAACAGCGGATATTGACATGAATATTCCGGAGGCCTGGGGGTATATGAAGGCAATGGAACTGGGCAGACAGGAGGTTGTCATAGCGATTATCGATACGGGAGTCGATTATAAGCATCCTGATCTGGCGGGACATATCTGGGTGAACGAGGGTGAGATTCCGGGGGACGGGCTCGATAATGATGATAACGGCTATGTGGATGACATCTACGGATGGGATTTTTATAATGATGACGATACGGTATGCCATTATAAATATAATGAAAAGCAGAAGCTCTATGTGGCGGACCCGAAGGACAATGACGATCACGGAACTCATGTGGCAGGAATTATCAGTGCTGCGGCCGATAACGGGATCGGTGTCGCCGGAGCGGCTTCCAATATTAATGTAAAGCTGATGATTCTTAAGATTAACGGGGGAACGGATGGTACGGGCAGTATCTCCAGCGCGATAGAGGCAGTGAAATACGCGACCAGAATGGGTGCGGACATCTGCAATTTAAGTTGGGGAACCAGCCGGTATACAGTAGCGCTGAAGGAAGTCATGTCAGAATCCGATATGCTTTTTGTGGCGGCGGCAGGCAATTCCGGCGATAATAATAACGATAAGCCCGTCTATCCTGCCAACCTTGGATTGCCAAATCTGATTAGTGTCACCTTTGTGGATGCGTACGGCGAGATGACCAGTGTTTCCAATTATGGAAAAGGGGTAGTGGATATCGCTGCGCCCGGCAATGATATATTAAGTACGATAGTAGGGACCTATAGTACATTTAGCGGCTCCTCCATGGCAGCGCCTCAGGTTACGGCAGTTGCGGCATTGCTATATTCAATTGATGATTATAGCTATCCGTCTAATATAAAGGACATCCTTCTGACGCATACCAAACCTCTTCCGCAGCTTTCGGAAAAGCTGACATATCCGGGAATGCCGGATGCATTTCAGTGTATATCCGCCGCAGCTATGGAGCTTTTAAAGGATACTGAACCGCCGGTAATCGAATTAGAGACAATATATGATAAAGAAAAATTACGTATTCCGGTAAAGGTAAGGGACAATGGAGGAGCCGAAATCAGAGTAGTGAAGTGGCTAAGCGGTGAGAAACCGATTACAGCGTTTGGCCGCGGAACGGCAGGGACAACGGTTACCGGTAACCAGGTTGAAATGGACAGAGCCGGAATCTACACCTTTTATGCGGCTGATTTTGCGGGAAATGAGACAATATCCATATACCGGGTAAGGGAAGACATTACACCGCCTAAAATTACTCTGTCCTATACGGTTTCCGCCTCCTATAAAACCAGGACCGTATCGGCAAAGGTTTCCGATACGCAGAGTAATGTAAAACGGGTGAAATACATGCCCGGCATAAAGTCGATCGCCGATTTTCGTCCTGCGGGTGCAGGGACGGAGATTACCCTGAAGGATGGAAAAGCAGCCTTCAAGGTAAAAAAAGACGGCATTTACAGTATCTATGCCCTGGATAACCGCGGTAATGAGGTGGTCAGGCAGATTAATGTCAAGACCATCAAAGCGAACCGGCTGAGGCTATCCTTAGATGCCAAGACCTTGACCGTAGGGGAGGAGTATGCCCTGAAGACCTTCCTCCAGCCCGCCAATACCACGGATAAAGTCACCTTTACCAGCAGTGACGAGAGGCTTGCACAGGTAAGCAGCAAAGGAAGCATCAAGGCCTTGGGAGCAGGTACGGTCTATATAACGGCCAGGACCTACAGTGGTGTTACGGCAATCTGTGAAATAACAGTAACCAAAAAGCGATAAACCAATCATAAATCACAATATAATTAATGAAAAGGAATCAGCAATCCCGCAGGAATCTTTTCATAAAGGTATTGACGAATTTTCACGGCTGTGTTATATTGGATAAGCGAAGAAAGAGGGCTTTTTTTTTATGCCTAAAAGTCCCCTTGGCGAAGCAACACTATTCATACCAAATGAAACGGCTTGCCGTATCATTTGCAGCGCTGCAAGAGAAATCGGAGGTGGAAGTTGTGCGCGTAAAGATCACATTGGCATGTACTGATTGCAAGCAACGCAATTACAACATGACAAAGGAAAAGAAGTTGCATCCGGACAGAATGGAAACAAAGAAGTACTGTAAGTTCTGCAGAAGCCACACACTGCACAAGGAAACAAAATAATTATATCTGAAAGGAAAGTGAAGACATGGGAGAGATGGCAAATAATACAGCCGAAAAGGCTCCGAAGAAAAGCTGGCTTAAGGGAGTTAAATCCGAGTTCAAGAAGATTATCTGGCCGGATAAGGATTCTCTTACAAAGCAGTCAATAGCTGTCGTTACTGTTACCGCTGTACTAGGTGTAATTATTTACGTACTGGATTACTTAATTGAACTCGGTATGGGAATCATATTTGGATAAGGGTGAGGATATGTCAGAGGCGAATTGGTACGTTGTTCACACCTATTCTGGGTATGAGAACAAGGTAAAGGCTACCATTGAGAAAACAATCGAAAGCATGAAGCTCCAGGATCAGATTCTGGAAGTATCTGTTCCTATGCAGGACGTCATCGAAGTGAAGAACGGCGTCAAAAAACGTGTGCAGAAGAAGATGTTTCCCGGCTATGTACTGCTCCATATGGTCATGAATGATGATGTATGGTATGTGGTTCGAAATACCAGAGGCGTAACAGGCTTCGTAGGCCCGGACTCCAAGCAACCGGTTCCGTTATCAGATGCAGAGATGCGCGGAATGGGAATTAAGAGCAATGATGTTTTAGTTGATTTTGAAATTGGTGATACCGTAACGGTTGTTTCCGGTGTATGGGAGAATACCACCGGTGTTATCAAGCAGATCAATACCCACAAGCAGATTGTCACGATCAGTGTTGATATGTTCGGACGTGAAACGCCGGTTGAGATCAGTTTCAGTGATGTAAGGGTCAGCAGATAATCTGCGGCAGGAGGACCGGCTGCTGGTCGCCCTGTAAGAGGCATCAAAGCTGGCACGGCAGCTTGAGCTGTATCAGTGCCCCGTATACAGGATATACGGAAAAATAAGCAGTTTTTTCGTTGTTACAGTGGGAGGGATATCCCCGCGAACACCACATTTATCAGGAGGTATGCTATAATGGCAAAGAAAGTATCAGGTTATATCAAATTACAGATCCCTGCTGGAAAGGCAACACCGGCTCCCCCGGTAGGTCCTGCACTCGGACAGCACGGTGTGAACATTGTACAGTTCACCAAGGAATTTAATGCAAGAACAGCTGATCAGGACGGTATGATCATTCCGGTTGTAATCACTGTATATGCAGACAGAAGCTTCAGCTTCATTACAAAGACACCCCCGGCGGCAGTTTTACTTAAGAAGGCTTGTAATTTAAAGTCCGGTTCCGCTGTACCGAACAAAACTAAGGTGGCGACCATCACTAAGGCTGAGGTTCGTAAGATTGCCGAGCTTAAGATGCCCGATTTAAATGCGGCAAGTGTTGAGACCGCTATGAGCATGATCGCAGGTACTGCAAGAAGCATGGGTATCACAGTAGTAGACTAATTAAGAATACAACAGCATAATTGAAAGAGATTATGTGATTGAGAATCTATTAATGTGGGAGGAAATCTTCCGATAAAACCACTAGGAGGTTTATAGAATGAAAAGAGGAAAGAAATATATTGATGCTGCGAAGCTGGTCGACAGATCCGTTCAGTATGATGCGGCAGAAGCAATCGGCCTGGTTAAGAAAGCAGCGGTTGCTAAATTTGATGAGACAATCGAAGCTCATATCAGACTTGGTGTTGATGGACGTCACGCTGACCAGCAGGTTCGTGGTGCAGTTGTATTACCTCACGGAACAGGTAAAACCGTCCGCGTGCTGGTTTTTGCCAAGGGTGACAAGGCAGCGGAGGCTCAGGCAGCCGGCGCTGACTTCGTTGGTGCAGACGAGCTTGTTCCCAAGATCCAGAATGAGAACTGGTTTGAGTTTGACGTAGTTGTAGCAACCCCGGACATGATGGGTGTTGTAGGCCGCCTCGGCCGCGTGCTTGGTCCTAAGGGATTAATGCCGAATCCGAAGGCCGGTACGGTTACAATGGACGTTACCAAGGCTGTTAACGATATTAAGGCCGGTAAGATTGAATACCGGCTTGACAAGACCAATATTATCCATGTTCCTGTAGGTAAGGCTTCCTTTACTGAGGAGATGCTTAATGATAACTTCCAGACCTTGATCGGCGCTATCATTAAGGCTAAGCCCTCCGCGGCAAAGGGTCAGTATTTGAGAAGTGTTACGCTGGCATCCACCATGGGGCCTGGCGTGAAGCTGAATACAGGTAAATTAAGCTAATTGCAAAATGTAGTTGACATAGGCGGAATACCCGTGCTATAATGCGTTTTGTGAATAACTGCCGAAGACAGTAGGCGCCGTAAGGCGTAAGGTGTTACCGCCTACCGAGGAGAAGTTGGTTTTATTTGATTGATATCATAAACCTCTTTCTGCTTTGGCAGAAAGAGGTTTTTTAATGATAAGCTAAGGAGGTGTACGTAATGGCTAAAGTTGAATTAAAGCAACCTATCGTTGAAGAAATCAAAGGTTATGTGACTGATGCGAAGGCTGCTGTTCTGGTAGACTACCGCGGATTGACCGTTGCCGAGGATACAGAGCTTCGTAAAGCATTAAGACAGGCTGGCGTAGTATACAAGGTATACAAGAACACAATGCTTAATTTTGCTTTCAAGGGAACAGAGTATGAAGCATTGGCAAAGGATCTGAACGGTCCTACCGCAGTTGCATTTGGTCTTCAGGATGCAACCGCCCCCGCAAGAGTCCTTAACGATCTTGCAAAGAAGATGCCTAAGCTGGAATTCAAGGCTGGCGTAGTTGAGGGTACTTACTACGATCAGAAGGGAATCCAGGTTATCGCAACCATTCCTTCCAGGGAAGTTCTTATTTCCAAGCTGCTTGGAAGCTTACAGTCACCGATTGCAAATCTTGCTCGTGTGCTTAAGCAGATCGCTGAGAAAGCAGCATAGTAACAGAACCATAGGGCCATGACCCTTTAACAGACAAGCCGGATGTGTCGATGTATCACTTTTCCGCTTGTTATGAACTAAGCAGGCTGGGTAAAGAAAACCGTCTGCCACTAATATTAATATGGAGGTATAATTATAATGACAACTCAAGAGTTTATCGAGGCAATTAAAGGCCTTAGCGTATTAGAATTAAACGAATTAGTAAAAGCATGTGAAGAGGAATTCGGCGTATCCGCAGCAGCAGGTGTTGTAGTTGCAGCTGGCCCTGCAGCAGCAGTGGAAGAGGAAGAGAAGACTGAGTTCAATGTAGAGTTAACCGAGGTTGGTCCTAACAAGGTTAAGGTTATCAAGGTTGTTCGTGAAGCAACCGGCTTAGGCTTAAAGGAAGCTAAGGATCTGGTAGATGCAGCTCCGAAGATGGTTAAGGAAGGCGCAAACAAGGCTGAGGCTGAGGATATCAAGGCTAAGCTGGAAGCAGAAGGCGCTAAGGTTACATTGAAATAAGCTTTTATGTGCTTCATGAGCAGTTACAGAAACAGGTTGATTTAAATCAATTCTTGTGAATAATAACTACCGGCAGGAATCCGATCGTATGGGAGTATAACTTCTTTATAACGGAATCCTGCCGGTTTTTATATTATGGATTTTTAGCTGCTGATATGGCAGCCCTTTCTATGTCTGAAAATGATTGTATTTACAAAATTGGCTTTCATTGGTATATTAAGGTAATAGAATCCGGAAGAAGCTTACCAATCGGCATGATAATCACGGGACTCCCTGATATGGGGTAAGCTCCTTCTGTATAAAGGTGGGGGAATTATGAAAAAAACGAAAGATATCACGGTAAAACAGACCTTTCTTAACAACCTGTATGCCTACCGGCTGGGTTGGGAGCTAAGTAAAAGCGTCGTGGCAAATAAGGCTGTGATAACTGGAATTAACTATTTTCTTTGGGTTTTCTACAGCGGATATTTTGTCCGGTTTGTCATCAATTCAATTGAAGGCAGGAAGAGTTTTCGGGAAATTATTACCGCCATTCTGATTATAGGTGCCGTCACCCTTATTATGAATGTCTATATCAACTATGCAGAGAATGTGATTATGCCTCCGGGAAGTATTTTGATTTATAATAAGCTTTACCGGAAGCTTTACCGGAAAGCGGGCAACGTAGAACTGGCCTGCTTTGAGGATCATGAATTTTATAATAAATATACAATGGCCCTGGATGATGCCGGTAATAAGATTAATGAGGTTATCCATCATCTCAGCCGCATCGTATTCGGTACTCTGGCCGGCGTTACCTCCTTTATCACGATGTACCGGATCGATAAGGGAACCGTATTATTCGTTATTGCACCGCTCATCGGTAATTTTGTGTTCGGAGCTTTCGTTAACAGGCTATCCTTCCGGCGTTACAGGGAATCGGTCCCTTTTCGCAGAAAGGCTGATTATGTGAACCGTGTCATGTATCTGGCAGATTATTCGAAGGAAATGAGGTTATCGAATATTTTCCGGCTCATGAAGGAGGACTATAAGGAAGCGATCCGTGAACTTAGTAAGATGGCGGGAAAATATAAGAATAAACTTGTACCCTTAGGATTTCTGCAATTTATCTTCTCCTATACCGTTATCTTTGAAGGGGTACTTATTTATGGCGTTTATAAAACGATAGTCGTAGGAAATATTTCCTTGGGAGATCTGGCTGTCCTGTCCAGCATCATGGTAACAGCCTCTTATATCTGGCTTGGGGTCATGGATTCTATTGTCAAGAGTAACCAGAATGGTATGTTCATACAGAACCTTAGAGCCTTTCTGGATTATAAAGAGAAGATACCGGAGGACTATAACGGCGATATTCCGGAGCAGAAGATTACCTCGATTGAATTCAGGAATGTTACCTTCTCCTATAAGGATGGTGACCCGGTAATCAAAAAGCTCTCCTTCCGAATTAAGGGAGAAAGTTCGGTTGCCCTGGTCGGTCACAATGGCGCGGGCAAGACCACTATTATAAAGCTGCTGTTCCGTCTATACGATCCTAACGAGGGTGAGATACTGGTGAACGGAAGAAATATTAAGGAATACAATCTGCAGGCCTACCGCAAACTGTTCTCGGCCGCCTTTCAGGACTACCGTGTATTGGCCCAATCCATCCGCTATAATGTTCTGATGGGAAGAAAGACGGAACAGCCGGAGGAAGAGGTGTTCACTGCCTTAAAACGTGCCGGATTGTATGACAAGGTGAGAGAGCTGCCGAAGGGGATCGATACGATCCTTACGAAGGAATTTGACAAGGAGGGGGCGGTATTTTCCGGCGGAGAATATCAGAAGCTGGTGGTGGCCAGAGCCTTTGCCAACCATGCACCGGTCAAGGTATTCGACGAGCCCTCCAGTGCGTTGGATCCGATTGCGGAGTATGAGCTTTTTGAAAGTATCCTGCAGGAGAGTAAGGATAATACGATGATCTTTATCTCGCACAGGCTTTCCTCCGTGAAGAACACGGATATGGTATTCATGCTGGAGCAAGGGGAATTGATTGAACAGGGCACCCATAGAGAACTGATGGCATTCGGTGGCAGGTATGCGGATATGTATACGAAGCAGGCGAAGAATTACTTTGCCGCCGAGGACCGGGGGGAGGTGGCTGGTCTGTGAAAAAGGATAAGAAAATAAGCACGAAGCAGGTATTATCCAATAATCTCTACTTATTTAAAGTAATTTTTAAGGCTGCACCCGCCTACACGACAGCTTTAATACTGGAATCGATCCGCCATCCGGGTATGGTATTCTTCGAGCATACCTTCGGAATTAGCTTTATACTGGAATCTGTAGAATTCGGAAGGACTTTTCCGGAGGTACTTCGTTTTCTGCTTCTGCTTACCGGTTTAATTGCATTATCGGGAATTTATACGAATGTGTTCCAGCATTATATCGAGGTTAAGTCACTTCCTAAGATCCAGCAGGAGCTGAAGCTGAAGCTTTATGAGAAAGCAAGAGCGCTGGATTTAAGCTGTTATGATGAACCGGGATATTATAATGAATTCGTCCTTGCCGTGTCGGAAGCGGAACGCTCGTTGGACCGCATGATCGGACTGATCCGCATGTTTTTTTCGGGTCTGACGATGCTGTTTTGCTATGGAATATTCTTTATGGCAAAGGATTTTATCTCGGTGTTCTTTGTGCTTGCATCCTTTCTCCTAAGATTTTTCTTTAAGGGGTTAGTAAATAAGCTCCGCTATAAGGTCCGTCTTCAGGAAAATCCTCTGGAGAGGAAACGAGGTTATATCAACCGGGTATTTTACCTGAATGAATATGCGAAGGAGCTGAG
>JAFAFU010000038.1 GCA_023423335.1 Bacillota bacterium
TCTCCAGTCAGTGCTTGTCCTGACTGGAGTTGTTTTAAGGCTGTTTCAAAATCAAATGTAGTTGCCATAATGCATCATTCCTGTTTTTAACAGTTTAAGGAAATGACACAGTTTTTTGAACACTACCGTCTTTTTTAATTAAACATTAAATCCAATATGTTTACCTGTAGGTAATTCGACATCAATACGAAGTTTCCCACCCATTGCTTCTACATATTTTTTCATGGTTGATATTTTTAAATCATTACCACGGTTTTCGATTGCAGAAAGCGAAGGCTGTTTAATCCCTAAAGTTTCTGCTAATTCTTTTTGAGAAATTTCCAACTCTTCACGAATCATGTGAAGATGCTGTTCAAGCATCAGTTCTTCTGCCATTTGCTGAATACGAGCTTGGCTTTCAGCAGAGCGAGCTGCCAATAACTCTTGTAAACTTTTTGCCATGTTAGGAATCTCCTAAACTCTTTAAATGCAAAGTGTATTGCTCATCTGCAATTGCCAGCATTTCTGTATAAAAACGCTTTTTACCGCTTTTATCACCAATGCATAACACAATCGCTTGTCTTAACGGATCAAAAGCAAAGAAAGCTCGAATCGGTTTGCCACGGTGTTGCACACGAAGTTCTTTCATATTGGTATATTTAGAATCATATACAGTGTCCACCAAAGGTCGACCTAAGCTTGGTCCTTGTGATTGCAACACAACCAAAGCTGCCAAGACCTTTTCTTGTGTCGAATCGTCTTGCTGAGCAAGCCATTCATTAAATACATCTGTGGCCAATACTGTCCACATAGCACAACCAAAATATAGACTATAAGCTATATCATAATTTAATCGAGTAAACACTGCAAATAAAAAACCGTCCTTACGGACAGTCTTAAAATTCCCTCCTTTTTCAAAGGAGGGTCAGGGAGGATTATTTAAGCCACTGGCGCCAAGGTAAACAACACTTGTCCTGTTTTTACCGTTTGCCCTTTTTCAATGACAATCTCTTCCACCTTCATACGCTCAGGCGCAATAATTGGAATCTCAATCTTCATCGCTTCAATGACGGCTAACGTTGCCCCCTCTTCGACAATATCACCTGACTGACATTCAATTTTCCAAATTGAACCCGGCATATGCGACTCCACTGCACAGCCACCTTCAGGCACTTCAACACCTTCACTATCATCGACCGCATCTAAACTTTCAGAGACATATTCTGCAAGTCCTGCCTCATGCCAGCGACGACGTTCTTCATCAAAATTGGCTTGTTGGATGGATTTAAATGCTGAGATAGATTCGGCATTTTCAGTCAAGAATTCATTGTATTCTTTTAGGTTTAATACACCTTCTTCTACACGCAGTTTTAAGCGTCCTGCTTTAAAGTCCTCACGCATTTGCATGAGTTCAGTTTCAGACACTTCATAGAATTTAATTTGGTCGAAGAAGCGTAATAACCATGGCTTGCCTTGTTCAAAATCGGCATTTTTGCGGTAGCGTGACCACATTTGCGTGGTACGACCGACGAACTGATAGCCCCCCGGACCTTCCATGCCATAGACACACATATATGCACCACCAATACCGACAGCATTTTCAGGTGTCCAAGTTCGTGCAGGATTATATTTGGTGGTGACTAAACGCTGACGTGGATCAAGTGGTGTTGCGACAGGTGCACCCAAATACACATCGCCCAAACCCATGACCAAATAACTCGCGTCATAAACCACATCTTTGACCGCTTGTTTGTCTTTTAAACCATTAATACGACGGATAAACTCAATATTGTCAGGACACCATGGCGCATCTGGACGTACGGTTTGCATATAGCGTTCCGTTGCCAATTGCGTTTGCGAATCTTCCCAAGCGAGTGGTAAATACACGGTACGTGATGGGACTTGCATTTCAGTCACATCAGGCAGTTCAGCTTCAGCGACTTGTAATAAACGCAGTAAATCAATTTGATCAAGCTTGATCGAATCAAAATGGATTTGTAGCGAACGAATCCCCGGTGTGAGATCAATAATCCCTGTGATATTTTGCTTTTGAACCCATTGCATGAGTGCATGAATACGGAAACGTAGGTTTAAATCTAAAACCAACTCACCATATTCCACCAACATGTAGTTATTGCCCGCAGGACGATACACCACATCCGGCAAGCCATTCTGACCTTTTAAAGTATCAAGCACTGCATTTTTTAAGGTGGAAAGTTCAGGATAAAATGACTCATCAAATGCCACAGCCTGCTTATTAGATGCTTCTAATTGCACATGATATTTTTCATTTAAGAGCTTAGCTTGATGATAACTCACAGGTATAAATTTGACTTTGTCTCCTGCTTTCAATTGACCGAGTTTCCAAAGCTCAGAATTAATCACCACGGCAGGACAAACAAAGCCTCCTAAACTTGGACCATCTGGACCCAAGATAATCGGCATATCGCCTGTGAAATCAATCGCACCAATCGCGTATGCATTGTCATGAATATTCGATGGATGCAGACCCGCTTCACCACCATCCTCACGTGCCCATTCAGGTTTTGGACCAATCAAACGAATACCTGTACGGCTTGAGTTAAAGTGAATCTCAAAAGTATTGGCAAAGAAGGTATCAATGTCTTTTTTAGTAAAGAAGTCTGGTGCACCATGCGGGCCGTACATCACCGCAATTTCCCATTCATGACTAAACGTTGGCACTTGTTCAGGCGCAAGCGCTGTCACTTGTTCAGATGTAAATGCCATGATTGGCAACATATCTCCAATCAATAAATTACGACCAGCATGACCACCAAACTGACCAAGGGTAAAGGTTGCTTGTGAGCCTAAATATTCAGGTACATTCAAACCGCCTTTAATGCCGATATAGGTACGGCAACCTGTGGCGATTTTTCCACATTTTAAAATCTGACCTTTACGCACATTCACGGTTTGCCACATTGGTACAGACATACCATCAAGCGTTGATGGCATATCACCACCCGCCAATACAATTTGGCTATCACAGTGGAATTTTAAACTTGGGCCTTGCAAAGTGCATTCAAGCCCTGCTGTGTTATATGCATTGCCTAACAATTGATTCGCAACATTAAGTGACAGCGGATCAATCGCACCTGATGGTGGCACACCCACATCCCAATAGCCCAAACGACCTGTGACATCTTGCACAGAAGTTTGAATGCCTGATTGCAACACTTCAATTTTTTGGGTTTTCCACTCAAATGTATTTAAGAATCGTGTGGTTTGCGTAC
>JAFAFU010000027.1 GCA_023423335.1 Bacillota bacterium
GATTTTGTTTTCTCTGAGCTCGTCTAAACTCTTTTTTTTGTTGCCATTCTAGTGATTTTTTAATTAACTTTACAAAGTAACTGATTTATGCGAATGGTAAAGCTACCGAAGGTTTAGTTCAACAGCGTATTTGCAAAAGGCGGGGTTGAAAATATTCTTAGAAAATTAAGTTAGCAGTATCCGCAAAATATTTTTCCACTTCCCGTTTTTTTGTAATTTAGTCAGTGGAAAAAATATTTTGCTCACGGCGGTTATTCTTTCCACTATTTGTCAGCAGTAGCCCGTCCTTCGGCAATACTTTTTCCGTTAGTGGCAAGTGTAACAAGACACGTTCCAAATGACAGAAACATACATACAAGACAAAACTTTTGACCGAAACGACACGCTGACAAAAGGCGAATACGAAAACTGCATTTTCAACAGTTGCAACTTTGCCGACAGCGACCTTTCCGAATTTAAGTTTATTGACTGCACATTTAACGGTTGCAATTTCAGTTTGGCAAAACTTAACAAGACAGCGTTTCGGGACGTAAAATTCAAAGACTGCAAAATGTTGGGACTTCGCTTTGACACTTGCAACGAGTTTGGACTTTCTTTTTCGTTTGATGGTTGCCAACTCAACCATTCTTCGTTTTACAAGACAAAAATCAAAAAGACAGTTTTCAAAAATTCGCAGTTACAAGAAACTGACTTTGCAGAAACCGACTTGACAAGTTCCGTGTTTGACAACTGCAATTTGACACAAGCCATTTTTGACCACACGACACTTGAAAAAGCCGACCTTCGGACTTCTTACAATTATTCCATTGACCCAGAAATTAATCGAATTAAGAAAGCAAAATTTTCTATTTTGGGCATTTCAGGACTTTTAGACAAATACGATATTGACATAGAAAAATGACACCAAGAATTGAAACATTAAACGAAAAGAAATTAGTCGGAAAGCGACTTACAATGAATTTTGCTAACTACAAAGTTGGCGAACTTTGGCGTAGTTTTTCGCCAAGACGAAAAGAAATTTCTAACAACTTGACAAACGACCTAATTTCATTAGCAATATACAAGCCGACACATTTTGCGGACTTCAAACCGACAAACGAATTTGAACGTTGGGCGACAGTTGAAGTTTCGGACTTTGACAACGTGCCAAACGAAATGGAAACTTTTGTTTTGCCAAGGGGGCTTTATGCGGTTTTTGATTACAAAGGTTTAAGTACAGACAATTCAATTTTTCAATACATTTTGGGAACTTGGTTGCCAAATTCAGACTACGTTTTGGACGACCGACCGCATTTTGAAGTGTTGGGCGACAAATACA
The DNA here is from genome assembly GCA_023423335.1 of Bacillota bacterium. GTDB lineage: Bacteria > Bacillota > Clostridia > Lachnospirales > Lachnospiraceae > Mobilitalea. The sequence continues at coordinate 1,319 of JAFAFU010000027.1, forward strand.
AAAACAACGACCCGACATCAGAAGAAGAGATTTGGATACCGATAAGACCGAAGAACACCAGCCACTAATAGCTAAGTTTTCGTTGCGTGCGAAGCACGAACAATGAAAACCCTGTTGAACGGAAGCTTCGGGAGCTTTTTTCAGCATTATGAGTTTATTGACGGAAAATTTTAAAAATATTGAAGAGACTTCCAGAACGGTCTCTTTTTTTTGCTTTTGGTTTCATCCGTTTTTTCAAAACTTTACAAATCCGTCAGTATTTTATCGATACAATTTCAAATTGCTTTTCCGTTTTGCCCAATTTCAATGTCACGCGATCGCCAATCTTTCTGTCCATAAAGATTTTCGCAATCGGAGAGGTAAACGCTATTTTTCCTTCTGCAACATTTGCTTCATCGACGCCGACGATTTTATAGTGCTGGATTTTGGGATCGGAGTCAACTTTAAAGTACACTTCAGCACCGAACTTCACTATATTTTTGGGTTGTTTGGCAAGGTTAACAATTTTCGCAGACGAAATTCGATCGAGTAACAGTTGCAGTTTCGCATTGATTAAATTGACGGCAATGCGATTTTCATTCTCGTCCGAAATCGAGGTATTGTCGCGCTCGTGAATCAATTGATCACGTTCGGCGAGTAACTGACCGTATCCGAACTGGGTAACGAAGTTTACCGTACCGGGCGGTAAATCGGCACGGGGCGGAATCAGCGGAATTTCCTCCTGATCACCTTCTTTCACAAATCCTCTACTCATATACTCCAGTCTTACATTTATTCTTTTACACTTAAAATAATTGATACGTGCTGAGGTTAAAACTACGAGATAAACATAACCGTTTAAAGGCTATAAAGTTGGCAAACCTGTATTGAAAAGCACTTAACTACGAAGCACGCACTGCAGGAAACAGCCGCTTAGCCGCAAGTGTTTCATCGTCTGCAATGTAAAGATACATTTTTTAATAATAAGAATAGTAGAGTCCTTTGTTGATCGATTTGCAACAAAATGGTCTCTTTTTTGTAAGTCAGTTGTAGCCTTATTTAATGGATTTTTACAAAGCTGTGCGAGGAGTTAAGATACCAAAAATTAAGTTTGTTATTTTTTGCAGTATGGGATATCACCTGCAACGATAACAGCTGTTTTTCGATGGAAATTTTTTCTTATCTCAAAAATAATTACTTCAAATTTTAATACTTCTCAAGACTTAAATCTGTCTTTTAGAATCATTAATTAGGTCATCAAACATTTGAAATTAATCAAAAAAAAATAATGAACACATTTAAATTTTTAACCGTAGCAGCACTAACCTTCATTTTTGTTTCTTGCAGCGACAGTAAATCAACCGTTGAAACTGCAGATAAAGAGCAGACAAAAACAGAGACACAGCAGAATAATGATTTTTCTTCAGGAATCTACACGGCAACATTGCCTTGTGCAGATTGTATGGGAATCGAAACCTATATTACCTTTCAAAAAGACAACAAAGCGGTTAAAAGTACATCGTATTTAGACAGCGACGGTACTTCTGAAAACGAGTATGGTACCTGGACAAAGAATGATGATATTATTGAAGTATCCATCCCAAATTCGCCCGAGGAATATTATCTGGTAAAACCCAACAAAACCTTGGTAAGATTGGATGCTGATAAAAAAGAAGTAAGCGGAGAATTAGCCAAAAATTATATTTTTAAAGAAATAAAAGCATTCACGCCCGCTCAATTGAACGGTACCTATAACACCGATACCAGTGGGAAAGGATACAACCAAATTCTGGAATTGAAATCTGAAAATGACAGTATTTATTCAGTGAAAATTTCATTTACCGGTGCTGTGAAAGGATGTACATTTGAAGGCAAAGGAAAGTTAGTGAACAATCAGATTGATGTTGATTTAAAAACCATCAATAAAGAATTAAAAGGGACGATGACCATTTTATTTAAGGATAAAACAGCTGAAGTATTTACTTCGAAATTTGAAGATAGATTCGCATTAAATTACTTTTGTGGCGGCGGTGCAAGTTTAGCCGGAGATTATTATAAAAAATAGTATTATAAGGGTTTTATCAATAGCTGACGGATAAATAACTTCGGTTGATCGCTGGTAGTCTAATAATGGAAGTGTTGCTGAACGGAAGGTTATTTAGCATGATAGATATTACCGTATAATTTTTTAAAAATAATGAAGAGACTTGTAGACAGGTCTCTTTTTTTGTGCATGGTTATATTTTTATCCTGCCTGAAGAATAAAATCTTTATTCAAAAGGCTAAATTTTTTCTCGCACCGCCGCTCAAACAGCATCTCTGTCTGTACTTTGATAACTTTTCTAAACCTCACTTCTGATCCTACTCAAAGTTTCCTGAGAAATGCCAAGATAAGAAGCTATCATCCCAAGCGGCGCACGCAAAAGTATATCAGAATT
>JAFAFU010000004.1 GCA_023423335.1 Bacillota bacterium
ATGACATCGAATTGATGATGTTTGCTCAAGCAAACTCTGAGCACTGCCGTCATAAAATCTTTGGTTCAGAATGGACAATTGATGGCGAAGTTCAGCCATTGTCATTGTTCCAAATGATTAAAAACACTTATAAAGAATCTCCAGATGACGTTTTGTCTGCATATAAAGACAACGCATCAGTGATCGTGGGCTTTGACACTCAACGTTTCTATCCGAAAAAAGACGAAGAAACAGGTCAGCACGTTTACAAATATAAGAGCCAAGCTGCTCACATCTTAATGAAGGTGGAAACGCATAACCATCCGACAGCAATTGCGCCATTTGCGGGTGCTGCGACAGGTTCAGGCGGTGAAATCCGTGATGAAGGCGCAACTGGCCGTGGCGGTAAGCCAAAAGCAGGTTTAACAGGTTTCACTGTTTCTAACTTGAACATTCCTGGCTTTGAACAGCCTTGGGAAGAAAACTACGGCAAGCCGTCTCGTATGGCATCTCCGCTTCAAATTATGATTGAAGGCCCATTGGGTGGCGCTGCGTTTAATAACGAATTCGGTCGTCCTGCTTTAAATGGTTACTTCCGTACGTTTGAACAAAATGTAAATGGCGACGTAAAAGGCTTCCATAAGCCAATTATGATTGCCGGCGGTTACGGTAACATCCGTCCTGACCATGTAGAAAAAGATGCAATCCAACCGGGCGATCTTTTAATCGTACTTGGCGGTCCTGCCATGCTGATCGGTCTAGGCGGCGGTGCTGCGTCTTCTGTAGACAGCGGTAAGTTAGGTGAAAACCTAGACTTCGCATCTGTACAGCGTGAAAACCCAGAAATGGAACGCCGTTGCCAAGAAGTGATTGATGCTTGCTGGCGCATGGAAGACCATAACCCAATCGTATCTGTACATGACGTGGGTGCGGGCGGTATCTCAAATGCAATGCCTGAACTTGTGAACGATCACGAGTTAGGTGCAATCCTTGATCTTCGTAAAATTCCATCACTGGAAAAAGGCATGTCTCCGATGGAGATTTGGTCGAACGAAGCACAAGAGCGTTATGTATTGGCAATTCGTCCAAGCTCTTTAGAATTGTTTGAATCACTGTGTGCACGTGAACGCTGCCCATTCGCCGTACTTGGTGAAGCAACTGAAGCACGTCAATTGACAGTAAACGATCCATTGTTTGAAAACAAAGCTGTGGATATGCCTATGCAAGTGATGCTTGGTGGTACACCGCGTATGAGCCGTTCATATGAAACCATTGAACGTAAAGGCGATGATTTCACTGCTGAAACTGTCACAGATTTGAAAGATGCGATTTACCGCGTTCTTAAAAATCCAACAGTTGCATCTAAATCGTTCTTGATCACCATTGGTGACCGTTCGATTACAGGTATGGTTGCACGGGATCAGTTCGTCGGTAAGTGGCAAGTGCCTGTAGCGGATGCTGCGGTAACAACAACTAGCCTTGTCGGTTATACAGGTGAAGCAATGGCAATGGGTGAGCGTCCACCAGTTGCGTTGTTGAATCCTGCTGCTTCTGCACGTTTATCTGTAGCAGAATCGATTTCAAACATTATGTCTGCAAAAATCGACCAGATCAGTGACATTAAATTGTCTGCAAACTGGATGGCTGCTGCAGGTCAACAAGGTGAAGATCAAGCGCTATTCGAAGGTGTTAAAGCCATCGGTATGGAAATGTGTCCTGCACTAGGTATCGCAATTCCAGTAGGTAAAGACTCATTGTCTATGCGTACCACTTGGAATGACGAAGGCGAAGACAAATCTGTCACTTCACCAATGTCAGGCGTGATCACAGCATTTGCACCTGTGACGGATGTTCGCAAAACATTGACACCTGAACTTAAAAATATCGAGTCTGTACTGGTACGTATTGATTTGTCTAAAGGTCAATTCCGTCTAGGCGGTTCGATCCTTGCTCAGGTTTATAAAGCAATTGGTTCTGTAACACCTGACGTAGACAGCTTCGATGACTTCAAAGCATTCTTTGCATTGGTTCAAGACTGGAACAACCGTGGTCTAATCAAGGCTTACCATGACATCGGTGATGGTGGTCTATTGGCAACTGTTGCAGAAATGATGTTTGCTTCACGCTTAGGTGCAGCACTTGAAGATCAATCGACTGCAAGCTTGTTTGCAGAAGAAATTGGTGCAGTGCTTCAAATCAGCAAAGCGGATTGGGCTGCATTAGAAGCTGAAGTTGTAGCGTCTTCATTGCGCGATGCAATTGCGGTTGTGGGTACTGTAAACGATACAGATACTTTAACTGTAAATGGTTTGAGCTTAGACCGTGCTGAATTACAGCAAGCTTGGACTGAAGTGTCGCATCAAATCCAACGTCTGCGTGACAACGTAGAAACTGCGGATCAAGAATATGCGTTGATTGCTGACAAATCACATGCAGGTTTAATTGCAAAACCAACATTTGATTTGAACGAGCCAATCGAAGCACCGTACATCAATGAACGCCGTCCAAACATGGTGATTCTGCGTGAACAAGGTGTAAATGGTCATGTAGAAATGGCTGCTGCATTCGATAAAGTCGGCTTCAACACTGTAGACGTACACATGAGCGACTTGCTTGCTGGCCGTATCAGTCTTGATGACTTTGAAGGTTTAGTGGCATGTGGCGGTTTCTCTTACGGTGACGTATTGGGCGCAGGCGGCGGTTGGGCTAAATCAGTATTATTCAATCCTAAACTTCGTGACCAATTTGAGAAATTCTTCAACCGTGATGAAACTTTCTCTCTAGGTATTTGTAACGGCTGTCAAATGCTGTCTCAGCTTGCACCACTCATTCCGGGTGCAGAAGCTTGGCCTCGTTTCCACCGCAATACTTCAGAGATGTTTGAAGCGCGTGCTGTAAACGTACGCGTTGAAAAATCAAATTCTGTATTGTTAGAAGGTATGGAAGGTTCGATTCTTCCTATCGCTGTTGCACATGGTGAAGGCCGTGTGGTTGCTAGCGCGGAAAACATTGCAGCATTGAATGCAGGTGATCAAGTGATCTTGCGTTATGTAGATAGCCAAGGCAACCCAACACAGCATTACCCAATGAACCCGAACGGTTCACCAGAAGCGATTTCAGGTGTAACGTCTAAAGACGGCCGTGCAACGATTATGATGCCGCACCCTGAACGTAACTTCCGTGCGATTCAGCACTCTTGGAAACCTGAAGATTGGGATCAAGACGGTGCTTGGTTACGTATGTTCCGTAATGCACGTAAATTTATTGGTTAATCTTAGATAGATAAATCATAGAAAAGAGCCGCCTTCGGGTGGCTTTTTTATGGTTAAAATTTACCAAAAGATATATTAATTATTGTGAATGCTTGTTTTTACACATATAATCGCTTTCGATTTTTAACCACCTACGGGTGGTTTTTTGTTGGTTTTTAAATTTTATTTCTCCCGCTGAACTTG
>JAFAFU010000042.1 GCA_023423335.1 Bacillota bacterium
CCCCAATGCCGGAGAAGGTTAAAAAGCTGATTGTTAAGGATGTTAATGATGTTGCCGAAGTTTCCGGCAGTGTAGATTTTGTATTCAGTGCAGTGGATATGACCAAGGATGAGATTAAGGCGATTGAAGAAGCTTATGCAAGGACAGGAACCCCGGTTGTATCCAACAACAGTGCCCATAGATGGACTCCGGATGTTCCGATGGTAATACCGGAATTAAATCCCGAGCATTTAGAGGTGATTGAGGCACAGAAGAAGCGTCTTGGCACAGATCGCGGCTTTATTGTAGTTAAACCGAACTGCTCCATCCAAAGCTATACTCCCGCGCTTCATGCGCTGAAGGAATTTGGACCGAAGGTTGTAGTGGCTACCACATATCAGGCGATATCCGGAGCCGGCAAAAATTTCGCTGATTGGCCGGAGATGGTGGATAATGTAATTCCTTATATCGGCGGCGAAGAAGAGAAGAGCGAGCAGGAGCCTTTAAGAATCTGGGGAAAGGTAGTGGACGGTCAGATTGTGAAAGCGGAGGGACCGATGATTACAACCCAGTGTATCCGTGTTCCGGTTACCGATGGTCATACCGCCGCAGTATTTGTAAGCTTTGAGAAGAAGCCCACAAAGGAGCAGATGATTAAGGCCTGGGATGAATTCAGGGGAATCCCTCAGGAGCTTGATCTGCCCAGTGCTCCAAAACAGTTTATTAAATATTTTGAGGAAGATAACCGTCCCCAGACCAGGCTGGACCGTGATTATGAGAATGGAATGGGTGTAACCTTAGGAAGACTTCGTGAGGATAAGGTATTTGACTATCGATTTATCGGTCTGTCCCATAATACGGTAAGGGGTGCTGCAGGCGGCGGTGTCCTGACCGCAGAGCTGTTGAAGGCGAAGGGATATATCACGAAAAAGTAAGCTTGAAATACCGGGATATGATAATAGAAGGTCAGAAAGGGCTGTTGTGCAACAGCCCTTTCTGACCTTTTATTTACCGGAATAAGAATTGAATAAATTCGATGGAGTTTTCCAGGTGTGTTGTATTTCCTATTACCCCCAGAATATAAGGATCCTCTTCCGTCGCTTTCGAATAATTCTTAAATAATTCAGTTTCATTCATATAAATGCCGTATACCTTTTCCTCAGTATTATCCTCCTGTAAACCGATATAGAAGTAATCCGACAGGGAGCTGTATAGATCCGTTGGAAGCAGGTCGGAGAGGGAATACATATAACCATAATAGGAAAAAGTCTCAAACTCTGATTTGGGAGCAATGATGATATCCACCTCCTGGGCAGCCACATAGGTGGATAGAACCTGTCTCATATCCATGGCATAGTTGGAATCTCCGCTAAGATAAAACTGAGGATTGATGACCACTTCCTCACGCTCCGGATTAATCATAAGGAGCTCCGAGAATTTTTGCTCATATTCCTCAAGTACGGTTTCATCTATTGTATTATTTATGAACGCAGCATAAAGCTGGGGCTCTATATTCGGAGTAACAATTTCCTTCACCATATAGGTAACCGTAGCAATTACAATAATTGCAGCAAGGGCATGCAATTTATAGTACTCCCAAAGATAAGCCGCTTTTTTCTTGAAGGGCATCTCTTTAAGCTTTTCTTTTTCGGTTTGTTCCTTCCTTTGCTGATAAATCTGTGCATTCTCGCTAAGTCTGGTCTGCTTTGGCATAATGTCCTCCAATAACGTTCGAATACATCGTTAATGCATATCGAAAAGTAGCCGGATTATCCGGATGCTACCTTATAGTTTATCACAAGGAATTCGATAAAAAAAGAAAATTCTTATTAAATATATATAAATTAAAAAAGACCGGGTCATAGACCCGGCCTTTTTAAGGTTAATTTTAGTAATAATAGTAGGAGGAAAACAGATTTTCAATAATGCTCTGAACATCTACTCCCAGCTTGTCGGATAAGCCGGAGATAAACTTATCAAGGTCTATGGTAGCTTCATAACCATACGAATCATAGACGTCGTAGATCTCCGCGGAACTGTCTACAGCAGGAAAATCAAAGCCGTTCAGATATTCGGTTGTTATATTTAAGGATACCAGGTCGGTATTTCCCATACCCACAGCAAATATTGTGTGCTGGATATCATCCACTACATCATATTCAAGACTTATATTCATACCCATTAAAGCCAGAGAGGATACGGTAACTTTACCATAATTATACACCTTATTATCCTTCACTTCACTGCGGATATCCTCATATTCAATATCAACGCTTATGGAATTCATATCTTCAATATTGACTTCAAGCTCTGCCTCACCGGTATATGCACCGTTATCAACCGTCTGGCTGCCGGTTATATTAACTAATCTGGTTCCATTGCTGTCCTCAAAGAAGAATTCATATTCACTGTTCTTACCCTTTGTCGCAATGCCGTAACCAAAGGAGCCCTGCGAATCACCCTCTATGATCAGCTCAAAATTACGTCCGATTATCTTACCGTCTTTATTCACATAAACTTCCATGATGATTGCATCATCGCTAAATTCATCGAAATCACTCTGAATTTCCCTCTGAGCCTCGTCTAAAGCATTCAGGTAATCCTTTTTGGTCATACCTGTTTCCTTAGCGAGATCAATAAGATAATCATCCTTTTTCGCCTCTTCAATGACTGCTAAAGCGATATCCAGAAATGCCTCATCATCAATGGTAACGGTAAGAAGATTACATGTTTCGGTGGTATCGCCGATCGTAAGCTTCTCATCCTTGGTAAGCTCGACATTCTTCATGCTATTGGTAATAACAGTCATATAACGCTTCAGAAAATCAATGATTTTCTTCGGAGAGAAATCCTCAAGCTCGCTCATATAAGATCCGGTATCAAAGCCATACATACCATACTCGGCCATATCTAAAGACTGGCGGAGGTATGCGGAGCTGAGTTCCGGAAAACGCATTAATAATTCCTGGTTTACAGTATCCATAAGAATTTCAGCGGTTATCACATCTACATTATTCAAGCGCAGAACGATTTCATCATAGAAGGTGGAATTGTTCATAGCGATTGTCATATCAGCCCCGATATTATCAAGGGGAATGCCGATATAGCTTTCGAGATCCCCAACCGTTATGCCGGCATAGCCGGAAAGGATAGAATCCAGTGTAGCCTTATCATAAGAAAGATCGGCAGTCACACGATATGCCATATCCTTGCCCACGTCAAAGCCTTCATAGCTGCTCACCAGCTTATCCAGGGCATTATTAATGGCATCCTGCTCTACGGAAGCATAATATTCCTGCGGACTTTTGGTTCCCAAAGAGAGTGCATTAAAGATTTTATCCTTAAAAGCAAATGCGGTTCCAACGATGGCAAGAATAAAAACAACGGCGGCAAGAGAAACAACTAATTTCTTGCGGGATTTCCTCTGAGGCAGCTGGGACTGCATCTGCGGTTGCGGAGCACTGTAGGAATTAGCGCCCATCTGCTGCTGATAATTCTGATAGAATTGTGCGGGTGTATCCGGAGTAGAAACTCCCTGCTGGCCGGAAGGATTCTGGCCTGCATTCTGTGACTCCCAATAGGTCTTACCGGTTTCGGGATTAATACCGCCCTGATTAGTATTCTGATAATTTGGCTGCCCCTGATACTGTCCGGGATTTTGCCCCTGGAACTGGTTCGGGTCCTGCCCCTGATATTGGTTCGGATTCTGTACTGGCTGCTGGTCTGGATTCTGTCCCGGATTCTGTCCCGGATAACCTTGGTTGTTGGTCGTGTTATCCATGTAATTTCCCCCTATCATAAAATAAAGTTGTAAAAAACTGACAATGCCGCAGATCTATAATCGAAAGAATGAAAGGCTTGTCAGTCGTTTCTTTTATAAAATTCTATCCATAGTATATTTAAAATATTTACAAATGTCAACCGGAAGAAAAATATCTGTCTTAATTCTAATATTTTTTACTATTCTTTAATAATTAGTTTGCGTTGAAATGGCAATAAGGATATAATATAATGAAAATGTTGGAGAGTATAAATAGGAATAAGGAGGTATATAATGCAATTCGGCTATTTTGATGACTCAAAGAAGGAGTATGTAATTACGACTCCTAAAACACCCTATCCTTGGATAAACTATTTGGGTTCCCAGGAGTATTTTTCATTAATATCGAATACTGCGGGTGGCTATAGTTTTTATAAGGACGCGAAGCTCAGGAGAATCACACGATTTAGGTATAATAATGTTCCCCTCGATTTGGGCGGAGGACGTTATTATTATATCAATGATGACGGGGATGTCTGGTCACCCGGCTGGGCTCCGGCAAAGAAGGAATTGGAGCACTACGAATGCAGACACGGTATGGGTTATACGAAGATCTCCGGGGAGCGGGGAGGAGTAGCAACCGATATCACATTTTTTGTACCGATGAATACGAATGCCGAGGTACACAGGGTTACGGTTAAGAATACTTCCGGCGGGAAAAAGCAGGTCAAGCTTTTCTCCTTCGTGGAGTGGTGCCTGTGGAATGCCCTGGAGGATATGACAAATTTCCAGAGAAATTATAGTACCGGCGAAGTGGAAGTGACCGGTTCCGTAATCTATCATAAGACAGAGTACAAGGAGAGGCGTGACCATTATGCGTTCTTCTCTGTCAATGCCCCGATCGAAGGCTTTGATTCTGATCGCGAAAGCTTCCTGGGAACCTATAACGGATTTGAGAATCCCCGGGCGGTGTATGCCGGGAAAGCAAATAATTCAATGGCTGACGGCTGGCATCCGATAGGCTCCCACTGCCTTAATGTGGAGCTGGAGCCGGGAGAGTCCAAGGAATTCATATTTCTGCTGGGCTATGTTCAGAATGAGTTTGAACAGAAGTGGGAAAGCAAGAATATTATTAATAAGAAGAAAGCGGAAGCAATGATAGAAGCCTTCTCCACGACAGAGGCTGTGGACCGTGCCTTTGACGAGCTTGCAAATTATTGGGATAAGCTTCTTTCGAAATATACAATAGCTTCTGAGGATGATAAACTGAACCGCATGGTTAATATCTGGAACCAATATCAATGCATGGTTACCTTCAATCTATCCCGAAGTGCATCTTATTTTGAATCCGGCATCGGCAGGGGCATGGGTTTTCGTGATTCCAATCAGGATCTGCTTGGCTTTGTCCACCAGATTCCGGACCGTGCAAGGGAGAGAATTATCGATCTGGCTTCCACACAGCTGCAGGACGGCGGAGCTTACCATCAGTACCAGCCGCTGACAAAGAAAGGCAATGATGAGATTGGCGGAAATTTCAATGATGATCCGCTGTGGCTGATTCTCGCCGTAGTGGCTTATATTAAGGAAACCGGTGATTTTTCCATTCTGGATGTCATGACACCTTTTGATAATGACGAATCCACCAGTACACCTTTATTAGACCACCTGAAACGTTCCTTTGACCATGTAATCAATAATGTCGGACCTCATGGACTTCCGCTTATTGGACGGGCTGACTGGAATGATTGTCTGAACTTAAACTGCTTCTCCACAGAGCCTGGAGAATCCTTCCAGACCACCACCAGTAAAGACGGTAAGGTGGCTGAATCCGTAATGATTGCCGGAATGTTCTGCTATATCGGAGACGAATATGTTCAGCTTCTGAAGCAGCTTGGCAGGACCGAAGAGGCTTCCCGTGCTGACAGGGAAGTGAAAAAGATGCGTGAAATTGTCATGAAGCATGGTTGGGACGGTAACTGGTTTATCCGTGCCTACGATGACTATGGCAGGAAGGTCGGCAGCGACGAGAATGAAGAAGGCAAGATATTTATTGAGTCCCAGGGTATCTGCATTATGGGTAACTGCGGTATAGAAGACGGAAAAGCACGGCAGGCTCTTGATGCGGTAGAAGAGCGTTTGGCTACGAAATATGGCCTTGTCCTCCAGAATCCTGCCTTTACGAAATACTATGTGGAATATGGTGAGATTTCTACCTATCCGGCCGGTTATAAAGAAAATGCCGGCATCTTCTGCCATAACAATGCATGGATTATAGCGGCAGAAGCACTCATAGGCCGAGGAGGCAAAGCCTTTGATTATTATTCAAGGATTGCGCCTGCATATACGGAGGAGTATTCCGAGATCCATCGCCTGGAGCCCTATGTGTATTCCCAGATGGTTGCCGGCAAGGATGCAAAACGTTTCGGAGAAGCGAAGAATTCCTGGCTGACCGGTACGGCTTCCTGGAACTTCGTTGCAATTTCCCAGTACATTCTGGGAATTAAACCAGAATATGAGGGCTTAAGGGTAGATCCTTCCATACCGAAGGCATGGGACGGCTACACCATCACCAGAGAATTCCGCGGCGATATCTTTAAGATAAGGATTCAGAACCCGGACCATGTATCAACCGGAGTCAGGCAGATGATGGTAGACGGCAAAGAGATAAAGGGGAATGTCCTTCCCCTGTTCGGAGACGGGAAGCTTCATGAAGCCGAAGTTATTTTAGGATAAATTCAGAGGGTGCTGCAGACAAAGACCATGACTCCATAGATACCTTGCTACTTGGTGTCCTGACCGGGCTGCGGCACCCGTGTTTGTAAACTAAAGGCGGATAAAGAAAATACAGGAATTGGCTCAAGGAGTTTTCGAGGATATGATTGTGAGGTAATGAATGAAAAGACTGATTGCATTAATCAATGGAATTCTTCCGTTTTTTGCTGCACTGCTTTTGCAGTCAGCCCTGATTACTGTAGTAGATACCGCCTATAAAATCACTGCAGGCATAGAAAAGCTCCCTCCCCGGGGGGATTACTACATCTCGGTTATTTCAGTCATAATCTGCGGACTTGTATTTTTCTATTGGTACAATGGCATTCTTGGGCATCGGAAATGGGCTTTCCCAAAGCGGATTTTTAAGGGAAGAAGCCTCCTGTTACTGACAGGTATGGGAATAGCCTGCCAGCTTGCCATTTCCGGAACAATGAGTCTGATCCGGCCGTTTTTTGATGAATTATTCCGGGATTATGGAAAGATTGTAGATTCTATTTTGGATAGTGATATTACAGTGGTTATCATCTATGTGATTATTATTGCACCTATAACGGAGGAGCTGATCTTCCGTGGGGTGATGTTAAAAAGATTAAGAGAGGCTTTGCCCTTTTTTGCAGCCAATCTCCTGCAGGCGGTCATCTTCGGTATCTATCACTGGAATGTTGTGCAGGGAGTTTATGCTTTTGGCATCGGTCTTCTGCTGGGATATGTCTCCGGCCGGTTCCGCTCCATTACGGCCTCGATCCTGCTCCATATGGCGATTAACGCATCTTCCTTCCTGGTAGGCCTGTTTCCTGATATACAGGCGGTATATGTCATTGCAGTGATTGCCGGGGGACTAACGATTCTGGGGGGACTATGGATCCTGGGAAGATTTGAATCGGAAGTAAAGAATACTTAGATGATAATGGGCAAACTTATATAAGATATAATTTTTTCTTGCATTTTCAGGTCAAATAATTTATTATAGAATAATAATATGGATGAAATCATAGCATATGTTTGAAATGATCCAGGCTGAGCTAGCGTACTCCGGAGGGAGACGAAAAGCCGGTGCCGGAAACAGATCAAGGCTTTGAATCTCCATAAGCCGCGAACCGGCTTGCCGGAGGTGGCAATAGGTAACAATAGAAACCAGGATATGGATAGTCTTGACCATAACGGCAGGAACTAAGCGATTTAAGTTTATTAGTTCGATAAACTGTAGCGCCGCTATGCTCTCACCGTTCTGACGGTGGATATGCATCGGTGCTTTTTTATCGAAGGGAATTATGAATTGACTATCTAAATCCAATACTAACTAGTAAATAGTTAGATGAATAGGAGGAAAGATATGACTACAACAAATCAACGTACTGTTAGGCTGGTGCAGCTGGCACTATTTACTGCAATTATTGCAGTTATGAACTTCACACCAATTGGATACATCCAATTTACCGGAATTGCTATCACTTTACTCGGTATACCTGTAACAGTCGGAGCAATTTTCCTGGGACCGGTAAGCGGAGCCATCTTGGGAGCGGTTTTTGGAATTACAAGTTTTGCCCGGTGCTTTGGGTTGGATCCTTTTGGAGCGGTCCTTCTTGGAATTAATCCTGTCCTTACGTTTATTCTATGCATGATACCGCGCATATTGATGGGATGGTTGACAGGTTTGATTTTCCAGGGTATGAAGAAAATAGACAGAACTAAAAATATAGCCTATGCTGTTACTAATTTAGCGGGTCCTTTACTAAATACAGTACTCTTCATGGGTACCTTGGTATTATTTTTTTACCATAATACGGAGTTCAGCGAACAGTTTGTGGTTGGCACCGGAGCTACAAATGCGATTGCTTTTATAATCGCCGCGGTAGGAATTAATGCAATCGTAGAAGCAGGAACCTGCTTCGTAATGGGAACAGCAATTTCTAAGGTTCTGGATATGGCATATAAAAGCAAATAAAGCTTGACATACCGGCCCGCACATGATATAATTTGTTCGCTGTGAGTATTCTTGAATATCTCACGAGTCAAAGAAGAGTATCCATCTCTCACCCCTAGCATAGATACTTATTGTGAACGGGTTAATGCAAATGAATTACGTTATTATTTCATAATGTGAGATAATCGTGTTATTGAACCTGCAGGTGGATAATCTTATTATCCACCTTTTTTATATGTGGATACAATTGCAGTATCAACTGCAATGCAGCCAGGAAGACTGCATTGAGGCCGGGGGCCGCAACAGGAACTGAGAGTGATTGATTAACCTATGGAGGTGTAGTACTATTAGCGATTTAATGATTAATGAACAGATCAGGGACAAAGAAGTTCGCCTGATCAGTGAGAGCGGAGAGCAACTTGGTATCATGTCGGTAAAGGATGCCCTAAAGCTTGCGAAGGAAGCAAACTTAGATCTTGTTAAGATTGCTCCGACGGCGAAACCGCCGGTTTGCAAGATTATCGATTACGGTAAATACAGATATGAGCTGGCCAGAAAAGAAAAGGAAGCCAGGAAGAAGCAGAAAATCACTGAGGTGAAGGAAATTCGCTTATCACCGAATATTGATGATAACGATTTGAACACGAAGGCAAATATGGCCAGAAAGTTTATTACCAAGGGTGATAAGGTTAAGGTTACCTTACGTTTCCGCGGCCGTGAGATGGCTCATACATCTACCTCCAAGGTAATTCTGGACAGTTTCTTTGCCCTGCTGGAGGATGTTGCCGTAGTTGATAAACCGGCAAAGCTCGAAGGAAGAAGTATGATTATGTTCTTATCAGAAAAGCGTTAAAATACTTATCAAACTCAATCTGGAAAGCTACAGATATGAATGTAGCCAAAAGACTGTATAAATTTATTAAGGAGGAAATATCATGCCTAAGTTAAAAACAAGCAGAGCAGCAGCGAAGCGTTTTAAGAAAACAGGAACCGGAAAGTTAAAGAGAATGAAGGCTTATAAGAGCCATATCTTAACGAAGAAGTCCGCAAAGAGAAAGAGAAATCTCAGAAAAGCAGCTATGACAGATGCTACTAATATAAAGAACATGAAGAAGATCTTACCATATCTGTAAGAGATAGGAGATAAGGAGGAATAGAAAATGGCAAGAGTAAAAGGCGGACTAAACGCTAAGAAAAAACATAACCGTATATTGAAGCTGGCTAAGGGCTATAGAGGTGCCAGATCGAAACAATATAGAATTGCAAAGCAGTCTGTTATGAGAGCATTAACTTCTTCTTTTGCAGGAAGAAAGCAGAAGAAGAGAGACATGAGATCCTTATGGATTACCAGAATCAATGCGGCTGCAAGAATTAATGGCTTATCCTACAGCAAGCTGATGTACGGCCTTAAGCTGGCTCAGGTAGATATCAACAGAAAGATGCTGTCTGATATGGCTATCAATGACGCAGCAGGCTTCACCAAGCTGGCTGATGTAGCGAAGTCCAAGCTGGCATAAAGGTTTTAAGGTTAACGAAATATAGATTATGAGGGCTGCCTGCACGGCAGCCCTTTTAAGGTTTTTATAAGGCCTTATGGCCGAACCAGTAAAAAAGGAAGCTTTGGTAGCCTAACCGGCCGTACCATTTGTCTAAGTAGGTATGATGGATATAGGATAGATCGCTTCCGCGCTTCTTCAGTTCATGGGTTGCATGGGCAACCATCGCTAAGCCGATTCCATGGCTTCTCCTGTCCGGAATTACTCCCACACAGCCTACCATTCCGACTTTATCACGGCCGTTACTATAAAGGGTATCATCATTAAAACTAAGAATCGTAAAACCGACACAGCGGTTCTGCTCCATTGCTGCATAAATAGGAACGTCCTGCCGGAAGTATTTTACCCAGTCCGCTTCTACTTCTCCAACCGCAGCGAGAAGCCCGGATTTGTCCTTATTATCCCAGTAACCAAAGGTGATCCCCGGAGGATCAAGAGGTATCGTAAGCTGTTCCGGACGATAAGCCGACAAAGGCATAATCATTTCAAGGCAGCCGTCGTCAGCCGAGTAGCCGCAGGTTTCAAAAAAATGGTTGCGCTGCTCCCGCCACTGAGCCTCTGCGGTAGGAGCGCCCAGAAAAAGCTTAGAATCGGTACCCCCGAGAATAGCGGAGCTATAACCGGACAACCGGATCAGATCCTCGCTTTCTTTAACCAGCTGCGTTCCAAACCCAAGACCCTGGAATTTTGGATCTATGCAGAGAAGGAGGATGCTGTTATCTTGGACTGCTGAGAAACCGATCAATTGGCCGGAGTGATCTTTTGTTATAATTTTACACGTTTCATAATCAAAAAGCCGGAAGAAAACATCCCGGCATACCGGAAGATTGGGAAAGCATTTCTGAAATAATTGGTAAATTCTATTTTTCATAGGAACCTCCATCTGCCGCATCCGCGGCATATAAATCCTGTACGAAACATGTGCTCAGTGCTGTTTTGTATCAAATTTTTAAATATCAGCTTAGTTTATTATAAAACAACCGACATATTTTTTCCAGTGATTATAAAGTATTAGGTTACAATTATATATTTTGCGTTTCATCAATATAATAGATTAAGAATATTAAGGGTCAGGAATAATCATGATGAACCAGGAAGCATTGACTCCCGAGGAGAGGGAAAGGATATACAGCGAGGATTATGCGGATCTGCTCGTCAGCTATAGCGGAGACCCTTTCGCATTTGAGCCATTCCAGAATGCTACGGTTAATATCATAAATTTCTTTTTTGCGTCTGTCCATGTCCCGGTTGAACAGATTACGGAAGGCATTATTCTGGAACGGGGTTATGCAATCCTGCCTTCCCTGTTCGGACTGATCAGCCAGGCGAGCCTGGAGGCCTCGGGGGTAACAAGACTCAGGAACATTCCGAATTTCAGTCTGCGAGGCCAGGGAGTTTTGATCGGGACCATAGATACCGGAGTTGATTATATGAATCCTGTATTCCAGTATGCGGACGGGACTACAAAGATTGCCTCCATCTGGGATCAGACCATTACCACAGGAACAGTTCCGGAGGGTATGGAATTTGGTTCGGAATATTCCAGAGAGCAGATTAATGCGGCGCTGCAGAGTGACGATCCGCTGGCAGCCGTACCGACCAGGGATGAGAACGGACATGGAACCATGGTGGCCGGAATTGCGGCAGGAAGTGAAATGCCGGAAAGCGGATTCTACGGTGTGGCACCGGATGCTGAGCTGGTGGTGGTAAAGCTTAAACCGGCGAAGGGCTTTCTTAAGGATTTTTTCCGTATTCCGCCGGATGCTTTGTGCTATGAGGAAAATGATATCCTGTTCGGCATAGAATATCTGATGAATGTTGCAGCGGAACTGAATCGTCCTTTGGTAATCTGCATTGCGCTCGGCACCTCCCAGGGAGCCCATGACGGCAGAGGAAATTTGAGCAGCTACATCTCACTGGTGGCAGAGATTGAGGGGATTGCCGTGATTGTGGCAGCAGGGAACGAAGGGAATGCGAGAAGGCATTACTTTGGTGTTGTGGATCAGAATACAGGCTATGATACGGTAGAGTTGAATGTAGGGGAGGAAGAGACCGGCTTCTCGATGGAGATCTGGGCAGACTCACCGAATATATTTTCAATCGATATTCTGTCACCAAGCGGTGAATATATCTCCAGACTGGGTGCCAGATTGGATGAAAGCAAAGAGGTATCCTTTATCTTTGAAAGTACGGTTATTTTAGTGGATTATCAGATGGTCGAGTCCCAAAGCGGAGATCAGCTCATCCTGGTCCGTTTTACGGATCCTGCTCCCGGAATATGGCGTTTCCGTGTCTATGGCAGAGGGGAAACTACGCAAAGCTTCCACATCTGGCTTCCTATGGGTGACTTTATCACAGGAAACACCTATTTTATCCGCTCAGATCCGTACACTACGATTTTATCACTTGGAAATGCCCGTTTACCGATTACAGTGACAGCATACAACATTTTGGATGACAGCTTGTATCTGAACGCCAGCAGGGGCTATAGCAGGATAGGCGTGATTAAGCCGGAATTGGCGGCTCCGGGCGTCGATGTCCTTAGTCCCACCCTGGACCAGGGCTTTGAAGCTGTGACAGGAACCAGTGTAAGTGCTGCCCATACCGCAGGAATTGCCGCGATGATGATGGAGTGGGGCATCGTCCGGGGAGGTTATCCCAGAATGAGCACGGTGGATTTAAAGGTATTTCTGATCCGGGGAGCCAGAAGGGAGCAGGACATCATATATCCCAATCGGGACTGGGGATATGGAATATTGGATATCTTCAATGTGTTTGATGCAATCAGGACCGGGCAGCCGTAACAATTGCATAAAAAATCGGCCGGGCGGCCAGGAAGCATAAGAGCAGGCAGCATTTACCCAGCCTAAAAATATGGAAGGGGAAGGATATGACACCGGAAGAGAGATTTAAGATTACCAGTAATGATTATGTGGACCGGTTTATCCAATATTATGGGTCCGCAGCTGCGCTGGAAAGAAATCGGGAGAACTCCGTGCATGTTATGAATGACAGGTACGCGGTAGAATATATTCCTGCGGCGACGTTTGCTTCCAGAAGCCTCTCGGAAATCGGTTATGCATCCATCCCGAACTGCTACGGACTGGAAAGTGAGCGGAGCCTTGAGGTGTCCGGAGTTATCAGAATCCGTCAGGCACCTGCCTTCGGACTGCGCGGCAATGGTGTATTGATTGGAATTATTGACACCGGAATTGATTATACCAATCCGATTTTCCTTAGAAGTGACGGCACAAGTAAAATAGTGGCAATCTGGGACCAGACGATTGACAGTGAGGACCGATATCCGGAAGGAACCTTCTATGGAACAGAATTCACCGCAGAGGAGATCAATCAGGCTCTTGCCAGCGATGACCCGTATGCGATTGTGCCCAGCAGGGATGAATTAGGTCATGGGACTGCATTGGCAGGGATTGCAGCCGGAAATGAATCGCCGGAAAATAATTTCAGCGGTGTGGTACCGGATGCTGAGCTGGTTATTGTGAAGCTGAAAGAGGCGAAACCGGTCATCCGCAATATATTCGCTATTCCCCTGGATGTACCCGCATTTCAGGAAAATGATATTATTTGGGCTGCGCAATATCTCATTTCTGTTGCCCGAAGGCTTAATCGTCCGATATCTATCTGTGTCGGTCTGGGATCTTCCCAGGGTGCCCATGACGGCAGGGGAACGTTAAGTGCCATTCTATCCGTAGGAGCAGATTTTTCCGGGGTTACCATTTCAATTTCGGCGGGAAATGAAGGAAATATGCGGAGGCATTATTTCGGAGTGATCGATCGGGAGGCGGAATATAACACCGTAGAATTGAATGTTGCCGAGGGTGACGGATCATTTACCATGGAGCTGTGGGGAGCAGCCCCCAGTACCTATTCCGTCGATATTACCTCCCCGTCGGGGGAATATATTCCGCGGATTGCGGAAGGACTGCGGGTGAGCAGAAATATATCCTTTATATTTGAAGCAACCACGATAGTTATTGACTATATGATGATAGAATCACAGGTTGGAGATCAATTGATTTTGTTCCGTTTTAACCAGGCAACCGCCGGAGTATGGACCTTTCAGGTCTATCGAAGGGGAGATCTGCCCGGAAGCTTTCATATATGGCTGCCGATGGGGGATTTTATCTCGGAGGATACCTATTTTATACAATCCAATCCCTATACTACCGTCACCTCACCGGGCAATTCTTTGGCTCCGATCACGGTAACGGCGTATAATCCGGTGAATTCCACTCTTTACCAGAATGCCAGCAAAGGATATTCCAGGATTAATGAAATCAAACCGGAGCTTGCGGCTCCGGGAGTAAATATTTCAGCCCCAACCCTGGAACAGGGCTTTGCCAATTTCACCGGGACAGGTATAGCGGCAGCTCATACGGCCGGTATTACGGCAATGATGCTGGAATGGGGGGTCGTCAGAGGGAATTATCCCGGTATCGACGCTGTTGAGGTGAAGAAATTTCTCATCCGGGGAGCAAGAAGAAGCCCCAGGGTTCAATATCCGAACCGTGACTGGGGCTTTGGAATGATCGATATTTACAATGTTTTCGATATGCTGAGATCAGATGGCTGAATGGGGTTAAGGTCAGACGGCATGGGTACCCAGGCCCAGGGCAGCATTGACGGGAAGGGAGAAACAGATTCCCTTGCCCTCGGTAGACAATCCGAAGCTGTTTGTGATACTCTCCATGATTTTATGCTTTTTTTCATTCGGAGCCAGAATCAATACAAGATCCTTTTCCGCCTGTAAGGTAATGCCAAGGAACTTTGATGTCTCCTCCGACTCCATACCTCTGGCATGAACTAAGGTACCTCCGGTGGCTCCGGCCTCTTTGGCGACCTCCATTACCTCACTGAAGTAGCCGTTGTTAACGATCGTGATGATTAAATCATAAGGATGGTTCTGTGTCATGGGAATACCCTCACTCTCCTTGTTTGTGATATCTGTGGACATGATACAAAGCTTTGAAAGAATCTGGCTTATACTACTGATGGGTACGGTAAAGGTGATTCCGGTACCCGGCTTATTAAAATTCATCTCATGCTGCAGGATCGTAAAGACCTGTTCTGCGGTGGTCTCAGGAAGAATACTTAGGACCAGCGCTTTCTTAGACTCTCCGAAACCCAGGATATCATAGATTTCAGAGTTCGCCGCGCCGTGCCCATGGGTAATCAGGCTGATCGGTACATGATTTTTTCTATAGAGATCTTCAATTTTGGTATGCAGGCCATAATCTACGATCGTCGTCATCATAAAGATCCTGCAGTTATTCGTCTGTCTGTTTTCCATCTGCGTCCTCCTGTTCCTGTATGAGGTAGTCCTCTGACATGTCCTCCATATTATAATCGATATGATCAGGATCTATCAACTCAAATTTTTCGACTTCATCTTCCCAATAATCTATGATGTTGTCTTCCATTACCGGTTCTTCTATTTTAACCCTTCTGGACTCCTTGAAACGGAAGAGCAGACCGAGGCATTGTATCGTGATCAGCGGTGTCATTGCAACCATGGCAACAATCCCGAAAGCATCCGTAACAATATTCCCGCCATGTGCCTTTGTCGCACCCATTGCAAAGGGCAGAAGAAAGGTTGCGGTCATCGGTCCGGAGGCCACTCCGCCCGAGTCAAATGCAATTGCAGTAAACAAGGGGGATACCATAAAGGATAAAATCAGGGCAATGGCATAACCGGGGATCAGCATATACCAGATGGACATGCCCGTGACAACGCGCAGCATCGCCAGCCCCACGGAGACGGCCACACCGATGGAGAGACTTAGACCCAGGGCCCTTCCTGAGATGCTTCCCTCTGTTATGTCCTCAACCTGCTGCTTTAAGACATGGACGGCCGGTTCCGCTGCTACGATAAAGTAACCGATAAGCATGCCAAGCGGAATAATTAACCATTCAAACCTACTGTTCATGATCTGATTTCCAAGATAATTTCCCGCCGGCATAAATCCGACATTGGCGGCGGTTAAGAAAAAAACCAGTCCCAGGAAGGTATAGATTAACCCGACCATTATTTTTAGCAGGGAACGCTTCTTCAGTCTTAGCTTAATAATCTGGAACAAAAGAAAGAAGAGAAGAATCGGAAACAGGGCAATCGCAACTTCTTTCAGATATTCCGGCAAATGATTAAGAAAGGACATAATAACTTCCCTGAGCCCGGATGCATCGGCCACAATTAAGCCGCTATGGGTATAATCGGAAGGACGGTAGAAAATTCCCAGAATGATAACCGTAAGGATGGGACCGATAGAACTGAGTCCGACAAGTCCGAAGCTATCCTCCTCTGCAGTCCGGTCGCTGCGGATCGCAGCCATTCCGATGCCCAGAGCCATAATAAACGGAACAGTAATCGGCCCTGTCGTAACGCCGCCGGAATCAAAGGCGACTGCAAGAAAATCAGGATGGGTAAAGGCGGCCAGAATAAACACAAATATATATAGGCCTGTTAGCAGATAGGAAAGTTTAATTTGAAAAAAGATTCGCAAAAACGATACCACAAGAAAGATACCGACACCGACAGCAACAGCAAGAATCAGGGTGGCATCCGGAACAGCAGGCGTCTGTCTGGCCAATACCTTAAGATCCGGCTCTGCAATCGTAATAAACACGCCGATAATAAAGGTAATTATTATGATAAGCGGCAATTTACGTGATTTCGTAAGAACGGAGCCGATCTTTTCTCCCATATGCATCATGGAAATATCCGCACCAATAGAAAATAACGTCATACCTGCTATCAGGAGAATGGCGCCCACTATGAATAAATATAAGGTGTCAATTGGGAGAGGGATAATGGTAAAATGTAAAAGAAGAACAATGACAATGATCGGAAGCACAGACATTACAGCTTCCTTAAGCTTGGTTTTTAAATGTTTTTTCATGAATCACCTCGTAGCTTTCTATTTTCGAGACCGGAACGGAGTGTTGCCAGGGCGGTTTTCCACCCATCTAACAGTATAAAGTTTTTTTGCAAGTATATCAATATTAATATCATTAAATATTTATAAACTATGCAAGAAATAGAATATATTACCGGAGCAATTCAATTGTATAACAAAATATGCCATGGATTCCGGTCTCATAATAGTATAAAATAGCCACATAGGAGGATGAACGATGATCAGAACGAGAAACCGATATGGTACGCTGGCAGGAATAATGTTTTTGACCGGAATTTTCATCTGGCTGCTTCCCTTCCCTTTAAGGGCCGCGGCTGCAGCGAAGACTTATACGGTCAAGGCCTCAAGCGTTCCTTATCAGGAGCAATACATAAAAAGCAGCACTTATAATGAGAAGACCAGGCAATATTATATGCTCCGGTCTTATCTGGAACAGCTGGAGAAGGATGGGGGTGGAACGCTGATCCTATCGAAGGGGACTTATACCATAACCAATACACTTTATATTCCCTCCGGAGTTACCATCGTCCTCAGGGATGGAGTAAAGCTCAAAAAGGGAATGGATACAGGCACTGCCGGGCTGGCGCCTGCGAAGTCCATGATACAACTGATAGCACCGTCCAAGTCCGCCGTCAAAGGAGCTGTCGGGAAATATGCAGGAGAAAGCGGCATCACGATACGGGGAGAGGGTACGGCAAGCATTGACTTGGATTATACCAGGGAGGCGGTCGGAGTCCTCATCGGTCATAACCGTGACATCCGAATCCAGGGGATCACGTTCCGGAAAATGTGCGAAGGAAGCTTTATCAAGCTGGGAGCCTCCGAGAACATCATAATTAAGGATAATGTATTCCGGGATTATAAAGCTGCCGGCACAGGATCGGCCTTTGCCATTGCCGTAGAAATACCGGATGCTGCAACAAAGGGCTTGGTCCTTCCCTGGAGCAAGGAAGATAAGACGGTATGCCGGAAAATCAATATTGAAGGTAATACTTTTTCCAAACTGGAGCGTGGTGTCGGCAGCTTGAAATATACGGAAAACCGGTATCATACCGATATCACTGTCCAGGATAATACCTTTTCGGAAATCGCTTCATCAGCAGTCAGAATTCTCAACTGGAAGGATTGCAGTGTGACGAATAACTGCTTTACCGACCTGCGGAATGAGGAAGGAAACTTAAAGGCGGTTCTGATAAGCGGAGCAATCAACCCTACGGTCACGAATAACGAATTTATCCGGACGGACCGGGCAATCCAGATCATGCCCTGGAAAAACACCAATAACGGGAAGGAATATAAGGTTACCTATAACACCTTAAGCAAAGCCAATGTTGCGGATATGAAAAACAATACCCTGAAGGAGATGGGGGAATATATCATCCGTTATAATAAGAAATATAACGAATTTACGTTGGATACGGAGAGGTGGGAGATTTTTGACCCGTCCATAACCCGGTTTTCGGTGAAGCCGGATTCGGAAACCTTCCAGAAAGCCTTCATAAATTACAGCACCTATAACAGTGCAACAAAACAGTACTATGTCCTGAGGTCCTATTTGGAGCAGCTGGAGCGGACCGGGGGAGGTATACTGACACTGGAACCGGGGACCTACCGGATATGCAATACGCTGTACGTACCCTCCCACGTAACCATAGTGTTAAAGGATGGGGTGACCATCATGAAGACGGAGGAGACCGGAGCCGGAGAATTATTAAGCTCCAAGTCGATCTTCCAGCTGGCGGCGCCCTCCAAATCAAAAACGGAGGGGGCATACGGCGGATATGAAGGTGAAACGGATATTACCTTCCGCGGTGAGGGAACGGCAGTGATTGATCTGGACTTTACCCTGGATGCCATCGGCATCGTACTTTGTCATAATACAAAGGTGGAAATCTCAGGGATTACCTTCCGGAACATGTATAGCGGACATTTTATCGAATTGGATGCATCCTCGGATATTACGATCAGACAGAACCGCTTTCTTTATCATAAGCCCTCGTCCTCAGGGATCAAGGAGGCAATCAATCTGGATACACCGGACAGGAAAACGGGAGGCTTTCATGCACCCTGGACGAAATATGACGGTACCCCGGACAAAGATATCCTGATCACTGAGAATATCTTCGAGAATCTGGAGCGCGCAATCGGAACCCATAAGTATACTCAGGGAAAATATCATGAGAATGTTCAGATTATCAATAATAAGATAACCAATACCTCTTCGGACGCAATCCGAGTTCTGAACTGGGCATCGCCGGTGATTAAAGGGAATGAGATTCGCATGGTGGCCGGGGGAAGAGGATCAGACCGGGCTATTCTAATCAGCGGCCTGAAATCCGGAGGACAGAAGGCTACTATGATCACGGAAAATACCTTCTGTGATGTGCCGAGGCCGATTCAGCTTATGCCCTGGAGAAATACGAAGGAAGGCGAGGAGTACGAGACGGCCTATAATGAATTCACACCGGAGGAAATGGACCTGATGCTTAAGAATAACCTCCTTCGCTGCGGGGAGGTATTTATCCGGGTCAACCGGACCTACAATGTTTTTGACCGGGATACGAGCCGTTATTATTACTCCTACCTGTATATCAAATGGGAATCGGATTAGAAATTAATTAAATGTATTAGAGTGCATTGTTACTGGTTGCAAAAGCCTGCATTTTACAGTATGATAAAGACGTAATTTAACCAATAAATAGCATTTGTGGGAGGCAATATGAGAAATAGGATTTCGAATTTAATTTGGGGTTTATTATTTATTGTGGTAGGTTTGGGATACGCCGGGGATATTCTGGGTATGTGGGAGTTTACCCTGTTCTTCGAAGGCTGGTGGACGCTGTTCATCATCATCCCCTGCGGAATCAGCATAATTCGGGAAGGCCTTCGGATTAGCTCCGCCATAGGTTTTATCATCGGTGTCATGCTATTGACATCCTATTACATTACAATTGATTTCAATCTTTGGCAGATGCTTATACCGGTGGTGTTGGTTTTGATCGGACTCAGGATTCTCTTCCAGGGATCCTTCCGGAGAAGTTTCCGTTCCCACCAAGGAGTTCATATGGAGGGACATACAAGTACTCATACCTCATCCGCACCCAAGGGTGAGTATACCGCCGTGTTTTCCAGTAATCATGTAAGAATCACCGAGACCTTCACCGGAACAAATCTCAGTGCAATCTTCGGAGCGCTTGTGCTTGACCTGCGGGATGCAGTTATCACCGGTGATGTGAATATTAATGCTACCGCGGTGTTTGGCGGAATAGATATTTACGTACCAAGGAATGTCATAGTAAAGGTGAACAATGTTCCTATCTTCGGAGGTGTAAGCAACAAGACAGGTTATCAGGCAGATCCCGGTGCTCCGGTGATATATCTGAACTCCACCTGTATGTTTGGAGGGATTGATATTAAATGAACAGCTTCCAGCGAATAATAAAGTTTACGGCGATGGCTTTTGCAATCTTTCTGGCAGTCGGAATAGTAACAGGAATAGCAAGCCTGGTTCTTAACATCATATCCGCGGTTACCGGAACTCCGATTTTTGGGAGCCGGGAAAGAATTGATATGAATGCCGATCTCTACGGAGTGGAAAGCCTGGAGATAGAGAATATTGCCGGAACTCTGAATATTAAAATCGGTGACATCTTCCGCGTTGAAGCAGAGAATGTATTGGAAACCTTTACCGCCGAGGTATCCGATGGTGGTACCCTGAAGATTTCGGAATATGATAAACATGGATTTCTGTGGTTTGACTTCAATTGGTTAAGCACACGAAAGTCTAATATTACCGTATATATTCCGGCAGACTTTGTTGCTGAAGAAGTGAAGCTTAGGAGCGGAGCCGGGAATGTGACGATTGAAGCCTTAAGGGCGGAAAACCTGATGATTGAATGCGGCATTGGGGATTTAAAGGGGTATAACATTGCAGCAGAGAAGACGAAGGTGGACGGTGGAGTCGGCAATCTGACCCTGACGAATGTAAATCTTAAGAATGCAAATATCGATTGCGGCATCGGTGAAGTAAGAATTGAGGGTAAATTACTGGGTGACAGTAAAATCGACTGCGGCGTAGGCGGTATTGATATTGACATAACCGGAAGAAGAGAGGACTATGACCTGGATGTGGACGCCGGAGTCGGAACCATCCGGGTGGATGGAAAGAAGCATTCCGATTCTGACAATAGCCGGAAGTCAGAGCATTCCATAAAGGTGGACGGCGGAATCGGTAAGGTGAGAATCGATTTCCTTGATTGATCCGGAGCGCAGCTCGGATGGTTTCGGTTTATTTGGATTCTATCGTAATTTTTACGGATAATTATTGCATTTTATGGTTAATAATATTAGAATAAAATAAGAGAAAACAGGGGACGTTGAATTGATAGACATTAACGTCCCTATTTTACTGACTGGACCAGACGAAAACACAATGCTTAAGGAGAGAACGATGAACAAAAAGAGTATTGCCGGACTGCTACTGTTTAGCTGCCTGATTATGTCTGTATTAATCTATGGTGCAACCCTTATGACAGGCAGCTTAGGAGGAGCAAATGCCAAACAGAGCCAAAATGAAAGCACTGACAATATCACTCCGGAGAAGGCTTCCTCCGTCCTGGTCGAAGATGTGAAGGATACGGTTCAATCCGATAATGCACAGGATTATGGGAGCGAAGAGCCCTGGCCATATACGAATCCCGGCGATACCGGGACAGCGGATCAAAGCAATGATGATAATGATACCGTGGTTACAGCGGGAGAGGATATCTCAGAGGCAGACAAATTCGAGGAAGATGAAACCGAGGCAGCTCTGGCTTCCCTTATTGAAAGCGGAGCCATAATCGCGAGGGAAGACTGTAAGCTGATCGTCGACAGCAGCCAGGTAGATTATGAGGAATTTATTCCGGAGATGGTCTTCGACAGCAGATTGGAAGCGGCACTGGATATTGACAATCCGGGCATCAGCATACAGGCGGAAGCGGCCATTCTTTTTGATGCGGATACGATGGAGGTGCTTTTCTATAAGAATCCTGTAACGCCTGTATTTCCGGCAAGTACCACGAAGCTGCTCACCAGTCTGGTAGCTCTTGATTGGTGCAGCCTGGATGAGGAGGTGTCGATCAGTGATGAGATCAGACTGATTGCCAAGGATTCCACCAGAGCAGGCTTAATTCCGGGAGAGATACTGACGATCGAAAATTTACTTGAGGGGATGCTGCTTCCCTCCGGGAATGATGCCGCTTATGCGACAGCCGTTTATGTCGGAAGAAAATCCTTAAAACAAGAGGGAGCGAGGAGAGAGGATGCTGTCTCAGAGTTTGTCCGTCTGATGAATGAGAAGGCAGAGCAGCTGGGAGCTGTTAATTCCTCTTTTAAAACACCGGACGGTTATGATGCGATTGGCCAATATACTACGGCATACGAT